>NZ_CAJZCE010000006.1 GCF_914768025.1 Snodgrassella gandavensis
TAAGCGACTGAATAGCGGTATCATATTGCTTATAATTATTGATTAAATCCGCCAAATCATCAGTATCAAAATTCTTCTCCAGCACATAGGTCATTACTGCTGGTGAAAAAGAATGCCCAACAACAGATACCACTTTATCAGTACATTCCAGTAACCTGACTGCACTATTATCATCTATTGGTACTGTAATCAGCCTCAATGCCTCCGCATAATCAAACAATTCCGCATTTTCAGCGATTAAGTCCACATAGTCTGCAATATTTTCCTGTAGATAATCCAAAACTGCTTCTTCACCGCAATGCGCCCTTATAAATTCCAAAGCCCGAGCATTTTGCTTGATTGAAACTAAATCAATATGTTCATTCGCCTGTTTTACTATAAGCGACTGAATAGCGGTATCATATTGCTTATAATTATTGATTAAATCCGCCAAATCATCAGTATCAAAATTCTTCTCCAGCACATAGGTCATTACTGCTGGTGAAAAAGCTTGCTCAACAACAGATACCACTTTATCAGTACATTCCAGTAACCTCACTGCACTATTATCATCAACTGGTACTGTAATCAGCCTCAATGCCTCCGCATAATCAAACAATTCCGCATTTTCAGCGATTAAATCTATATAGTCTGCAATATTAGCCTGTAGATAATCGAAAACTGCTTCTTCACCGCAATGCGCCCTTATAAATTCCAAAGCCTGAGCATTTTGCTTGATTGAAACTAAATCAATATGTTCATTCGCCTGTTTTACTATAAGCGCCTGAATAGCGGTATCATATTGCTTATAATTATTGATTAAATCCGCCAAATCATCAGTATCAAAATTGTTCTCCAGCACATAGGTCATTACCGCTGGTGAAAAAGAATGCTCAATAACAGATACCACTTTATCAGTACATTCCAGTAACCTGATTGCACTATTATCATCTATTGGTACTGTAATTAGCCTCAATGCCTCCGCATAATCAAACAATTCGGTATTTTCAGCTACTAAATCCAGATAGTTAGTAAAATTTTTCTGGATAAAGTATAAAGCATCCTCTTCATCATAATTATTTCTGATAAATTTCAAGGTATTTATACTCTCTGATTTATCATTTTCTAGTTCCAAACAAATTATTTTTTCATCAATCAGGATTTTAAATTTATTTCTACTTATACTATCAATATTGAAATTGGGTTGCCAAAAACCTAAAGTTGATAATATTTCTCTATATTTATTATCACTGATATTTTGATTAATAATTACTTTATCAAAAAACTTACGTCTCACCTCTACGTTTTCATCATTACGGATTGGTTTAAAATCTAGAACTTTTTTATTACTGTTTATAAATTCAATTAAAGGTTCATCCACTTCTTGCGCATGTTGAAAATAACACAGAATATTTTCTTCGTTATAGTCAAGTTTGCCCGGATACAATAATTTTTGCCATAACTCTGTATTTTCAACCGTATCTAATCTAGTAATGGTTGTACACAGATAATCTATATATTCCAGCTTGTGTTCTTCAGTAATATCTTGGTGATTTAACAGTTGTAATACCTCTGTTTCATCATCTTTTATCTGTTTTTGACAATTAGCCAATAGTATATGCATGTAGGCGTCTATATTTTGTGCAATATACTGGGCTAAAGGGGTATCAGTCTCACTTATAATACTTGTGTAATTCTTATGAAGAATATCATCATTGTTTGCAGAAGAATATTGCGTAGCCAGCATTAATTGAATATTGGTAAAATTCAGCTCATACAAGTTATTCTGATAAACAGCATCAAATAAATCTTTATTAGCAGTTTCATATTCAATTTCCTTAAATTTGATTTCCAGAAATCTGAATTGTTGCATCAACTGTGTTACATCAGGATCAGTAATATTTAAATAATCACTGGTATTGGCAATATAACTGCTTAAAATACAGCTATCTGTATTTATTTTTACAATAATATCCCGTGATGAAAAATATAAGGTTTTTATCGAATAATCTTTAATTATATTTTTTGAAACTGTTGTGCTATTTGACATAAGCATAAAAGCCTGTGGGCAATGCTTATTTAATAACTGTACAAATCGTTCTAAATTTTTCTCATTGGATGACGGCCAAAATGCATTGATAAATTTCAGATTATCTTCATGCGCCAATTGATTCAAAACAGCAACTAATTCATTAATATAGTCTTGAGAACAATTTAATAGATAATTAAGTAAATTAATATTTAATACCTCTGATTTTTCAAATATGCTCTGCTGGCGCTGAAGTTTTCCAGTAATTAACTTAGGATTATTTAGTTTATATTCATACTCCTTAGCTACTTCATCTGTCACACTACGAAGAAAAGTTTTATCTGCTATAGTCAAACTGTTAGGATAGAAATAAGTCATATAATCCGCATAGGTTTCATCAATATAGCCATTACGAATCAAATATTTTAATAGAGAGAAGTATGGACTAGCTTTTATATCTAAAATTTCTTTATTTTTATCACAATGCTCTAAGCATCCAGAAAAAATTTGATCAATATTCTCCTTATTAAGAATACGCTTTAATTTTTTATCTTGTAAAGAGAATATTTCTATATGAATATTCCTTATTTCTTCTTGAAGCGATTCTATTTTTTCTCCATGTTTATTTTCTTCAATTTCTTTCAATTGCATTAGTTTATCTAATTTTTTTAATAACTCTTCTCTTTCAACCTTAGTATAAAGTGGTTTATTATTAAAGACAGTAAAGACAAACCCTTGATTAAGCTGTAAACATGCAAAATCTATTGGAAACAGATTTTTATAGGTAATCAATGCAAACATTTTATCGGCATTAAGTTGTGTGTGATTTAATTTGGAAAAATACAGATGAAATTCATTACAGATATTTTTTAGTAGCCTCATATCATTAATATATAAAGATATTCCTTCCAAGAAACCTTTATCTATTTCATGATTATCTACATACCCCTTTAAAAATATTATTAGTTGATCATAGGAATTCGAGCCGTCAACAACAGGAATAACCGGAATAATAAAATCAAAAAATTTTGTTCTGTCTTTGGTGGAAAAGATATCATCACGCAGCAAATAGAAAAATCTCAATGTATGCTTTTTCTGATACTGTTTAAGCTGATTATTCGCTAGAGTATTGATTTCCCGTAACCGTTCAAAGATATGCCGGTTCTCAAACCGGTCGATATCTTCAAATACAATTACATCTACATTAGCATGGGCGAATATATACACTACTTCATTTAAATACCTGTCAAAAAAAGAATCACTGCATTCCGTGACAATTTCTATTTCATTGCCCTGTAATTTTAGTTTTTTGAATATATTTTTATGTTTCTGGATTTTAATTACATAGTTGAGAAAAATTGCAAACAAAGCAATATTCCATATACCACAAGACAATATGAAGCTATTAGTTGTTGACGTTAGTAACAAATCTTTTAAGCAACTATCATCCAAAGATAAAACAAACGCTTTCCATGCCGCCGAGAAAATAATATCCAGCATCAGAAGAATAAAAATAATACTACTTATAGTGATACCCAATAAATCTCTTTTACTGATTATTCTTTTAACAGCAAAATTGCTTTGCGGTATTTGTTCCGCTGGAATTTGATGAATCAGCTGATTAAGAATCTTAGCTTCCAGAACAGCTAACTCATTAGTCGCATGTACTGAATTTTCTTTGTCGTTTGGGTGTGCAGATAATTGATTATTTTCTGAACGAAAATGAGCCAGTGATATATGCAAAAACTTTTTGTTTTTACTCTGGCTTTCGTCTTGGCGGTTGTTTACTTGAATACGTTTAATCTCCTCTTTATACGATTCAATCAGGCTGCTTTTACCCGAACCATATGCGCCTGATATTCCTACATTTCTGACATCTTCGTGTTCAAACACATAATCGAATGCTTCTTGATAAGCATCTAATTTTACATCGGTATAAGGTGTTAATTTCTGATACTCATATTTTTTCTCTTTTTGTATATCAGCAGAATTTTTCTGCTTATTTGGATTTATTTTGTTCCGAATCCAACTCCACCTCCTTTTTAAAGACGATTTAATATTCATATTAGTCATGTTTAGAATTATTCAGCCAGTAATATACAAATTTGCATTTTAGTGTATATTTTTACTAAAAATCAATATTCTAAACATTGATATTTGCCGCTAGCTATTGCTGCAAATAATTTTGAATACTATAATATCCAAGTCATTCCTTTTATAGGCTACACAATAAGCCTGGATATCTGCCACCATCGGTGCACAAGCCAATCAGTTTAAAAACCAAGTTAGTTAGCTAAAATACATTACCTATATTGTTATCCCCTTTAAAATACTTCAACCATGCTTAAATAAATATCCAGAGATTTTTACTAAATTCTGGCAATCATCAGTTGATGCTCGCCAGAATCAAAGAATCTTTCAACTTAGCAGATATTATTTAAAAGATAGTTTTTGCTGCAACTGCGCGACACAATCTCTTGCTGCCTGTTTAAGTTCACTGGCTTCTGGATTGATAAATTCTTTGTTGACATACTGTTCGAATTGTTCCAGATTGCCAATGAGGAATTCATTCATAAAAATTTTAAATTCTTCATACAGATAGGCAGCAAAAATCGCTTTTTTTCTGGAAGTACAGTTTTTTCTGTAGGCAATGTTTTTTATCTTGTTAAGGCTCAGACTCAGCCATCTGACATCCAGATTTTCAGGCAAATATCTGATGGCAGTATTTTTTAGATTGATGCCATGACTAAGCTTCAAATTATTCGGCAATTTACTGATTCTAGTGTCATTCAGTAACATGCATTTTTCTACTTTCAAACCTGCTGGTAAAGATTTAATTTTGGTTTTGCTTATATCCAGTGTATCACCTACATATAGATTGTCTGGCAGTTTTTTTATTTTGCTGTCACTTATTCTTAAATCAGTTTCTATGCGCAGATTATCAGGTAAATTTCTGATTTTGGTACCAGTTAAAACCAGTTCATTTATTTCTTGCAGATTTTCCGGTAGCCTGTCAATTGGGGAAAAACTTAAATCCAGTCCATTTTTAACATTGAAATTTTTGGGTAATTTTTTAACTCTGGTACATTGCAAGTTAAGGGTACCGCCAACGCTAAGGTTTTTAGGCAGCTTTTTAATATCTGTGCTTTCAAGATATAGCTCCCCACCTACACTTAAATTTTTCGGCAATTTTTTAATTTCAGAAAATTCCAGATTTAAACTATCTTTTATTTTCAGATTATCTGGAAGTTTCTTTATTTTGCTACAGGAGATATCTAAACTATCAAATCTGCCATTAAAATTTTTCAACATTTGATAGATTTTTGTGCCGGACAATGACAGCCAGCCGTTTACTGTAAGATTTACCGGTAATCTTTTAATCCATGTGGCATTCAGATTTAAATCTCCATTGATAGTTAAATTAGGCGGCAATTCTTCAATACCAGTATTGCATAAATCTAAACTACCTTTGACAACTAAATCATCAGGAAATTCTTTTATTTTGGTACTACGAAGATCCAAGCTACCGGCCACATTGAGATTTGCCGGAAGTACTTTAATTTGCGTACTGCTTAAATCCAGATCACCATGTACATATAAATCATCAGGTAAAATATCGATTGGACAGTTTTTCAGACATATGCTACCTTTTATATTGAATTTTTCTGGTAGTTTGGTAATGACGGTTTCTGAAGCGTCAAAATCGCCCATTACCGTCAAATTTTCTGGTAATACATCAATTCTAGTATGAAATATATGCAAGTAACCATTGATGGTTAAATTTTCTGGTAATGCATCAATAGGTGTATAACTCAAATTCAGGCTACCGCCAATTTTTAAATCTGCCGGTAGTGCTTTAATTTGTGTAGATATCAAATATAACCCCCCTTGTACAATCAAATTATTGGGCAGTTTTTCTATTTTGTTGCCATATAAATCTAAATCACCATAAACTGTTAAATTATCAGGTAATTTTTCCAGACCGATTTGTCTTAAATTTAGATTTTCAAGTACACTAATAGTGTGATTTGCAATAGTATATTTAATTTGTTTTTGATCTAATATTTCAATAAATTTTTCCATTTGTCTAAATCTGTGTAGTTATAAACATTAATAAAATATGATATAGGTATTTATTCAAATTATTTATGCATATGTAATATGTGTTGGGTTGATGATATTTATGCAAAACTAATTTGATAAATATGTTAAATAGATATAATCTATAATTTGATAGCACACGATTTTGTGTATTTTTCTTCAAAAAAATAATTTTTATTTATTTGAGAAAGAAATAAACACGTGCAGTTTAGCCGGAATCGGGCTGCTTTTGTGGTTGTTGAAAGAAAGAAAATTAATACAGCTACAATATAGAAATAATACATTGCTGAAAGTTGTTTAACTGCTAGCTCTAGCAGTAGTGAGGTACTGCAAATGTACACCAAAGAATAATATGTGTAAATAATCTTCTGATGATAAAGGGCCACTATTTACGAAGTGTTGGTTAAAAACATCTTAAATAGTCATCCATACACTGCTGCCAGAGCTTATTCAGGTAAATTATGTTGTTACGTTTCGATGCTGGCTAGCATCCTTTGCCGCTATAAATTAGTCACTTTTTATTAATTCAATCTCGCTATAATTACAGGATGCTGCTCACACATGAGTTTTTAATTGATGTAGTCAGACTATACAGGTGGCACACTGCTGCCTGATTTCTGGTTATTACTTTGTTTTGTTCAAAAAGGCATTACGGATAATTTATGGCCATTCTGGTAACAGGCGGCGCCGGCTTTATCGGCTCCCATACCTCTGTACAGTTACTCAATGCCGGCCACGATGTGGTTATTATTGATAATCTGTGCAATGCTTCACCTGCGGTATTACCGCGTTTAAGCCGGATTACTGGTAAAGAAGTAACATTTTATCAGGGAGATATTCGTGATCGCGGTTTGCTGCAAGATATTTTTACCCGTCACTGCATTGAGCATGTGCTACATTTTGCCGGTTTGAAAGCGGTAGGTGAAAGTGTGCGCGAGCCACTGAAATATTATGATAATAATGTCAGTGGTAGTTTGATTCTGGTGGAAGAAATGGCGAAAGCCGAGGTATTTAATCTGGTGTTCAGCTCTTCCGCCACGGTGTATGGTACGCCGGATACAGTTCCGATTGATGAAAGCGCTGCTACCGGTGGCACAACCAATCCATATGGTACATCCAAATATATGGTAGAGCGGATGTTAATGGATATACAGGCGACAGATGCGCGCTGGAGTATCACCTTACTGCGTTATTTCAATCCGGTAGGTGCGCATGAATCCGGCCTGATTGGTGAAGACCCGAATGGCATTCCGAATAATCTGCTGCCGTATATCTGTCAGGTAGCGGTAGGCAAGCTGGCACAATTATCGGTATTTGGTGATGATTATCCTACTGCCGATGGTACGGGTGTACGTGATTATATTCATGTGATGGATCTGGCCGATGGGCATTTAAGTGCTATGCGCGCTACGGGCAATCGGCCGGGTGTACATATTTACAATCTGGGTACGGGTCAGGGCTATTCGGTACTGGAAATTGTGCGCGCTTTTGAAGCAGCCAGCGGCCAGAAAATTCCTTATCAGATTGTTCCTCGCCGCGCCGGCGACATAGCTAGCTGCTATGCCAATCCTGAGCGCGCTGCACAGGAACTGGGCTGGCAGGCACAGCGTGATCTGGCTTGTATGATGGCCGATGCCTGGCGCTGGCAAGAACTCAATCCGCAAGGTTATGGCAGTGCTGATTTGGCCTGATTGCTGCCATTCCTATATTTAAACATCAAAGCCACTGAGGATATCAGTGGCTTTGATGTTTTCGGTTTTTGAGTTTTGATGCAAAATTTAACGCTAATCGCTAAGCCGCTCCTGAAAAATAGGTTTAAAGATACTTGAGATCGTTACCGGTTAACTATCGCTAACTAACTGGTAAGACATATTATAATATAATGATAATAATTATCAATATCATTGTAGTAATTTTTACATAATGTTTTTTCCTGTCGCTAAAACAATTCTGCTTCTGCTTTTGATGCGACAGATGGCTGTCACACAGAGACAGCTTGTTTTCGGTATAATTGCCCACAATTGTATTCTGGTTAAACCATTTCCCTGTTTGTGCTTTTGTCACAACTCAACCTTTTATTGCTCATGCCTATCTCTACTCAAACTGCTCAACTTGTGCACCAACAGCTACTGGCCGATAACGAGCTGGCCGTGGCTGATTTTACTCATGCATTGTCACTGATGGGTGCTCACCACATTGATTATGCCGATATCTACTGCCAGCGCAGTACTTATGAAAGCTGGCATCTGGAAGAAGGCATGGTGAAATCAGGCAGTTTCCAGATTGAGCAGGGCGTGGGGGTACGCGCGGTAAGTGGGGAAAAAACGGCGTTTGCCTATGCCGATAATCTGAATGTACAGGCATTAACCAATGCTGCGCAGGCGGTACGGGCGATTGGTCAGGCCGGGCAGCAGCGATCAGTTGGCCTGACTACGCCACCGCTGGCCAAACCATTGTATAGTATGGCCAATCCGATGCTAAGTCTGGATGCGGCAGCCAAAGTGGCTTTATTGCAGCGGGTGGAAACACTGGCAAAAGCAGCAGATCCGCGCATTGTGCAGGTAATGGCCGGACTGGTATGCGAACACGAGCTGATTTATCTGGCACGGCTGGATGGACGGATACATACTGATATTCGCCCGCTGGTGCGCTTGTCAGTGACGGTAATTGCCAAACAGGGTGAGCGGCGTGAACAGGGCAGCAGTGGCGGTGGCGGCCGCTTTGACCTGGGCTATTTTGATGAAGCCATGCTTAAATCGTATGTGGATACAGCTGTGGCACAGGCGTTGACTAATCTGGAGGCGCGTCCGGCACCAGCAGGTTCGATGACGGTGGTTTTGGGTAACGGCTGGCCGGGTGTATTGTTGCATGAAGCTGTTGGCCATGGTCTGGAAGGTGATTTTAACCGCAAGGGTACCAGTGCATTTGCCGGCCGACTGGGTGAGCGTGTTGCCGCGAAGGGGGTGACAGTGGTGGATCAGGGTAATATTGCTGAACGCCGCGGCTCTCTGAACATCGATGATGAGGGTAATGCTACCAGACGCACTGTGCTGATTGAAGACGGTATTTTATGCGGTTATTTGCAGGACGAAACCAATGCCCGCCTGATGGGGGTACCGGTAACCGGTAATGGCCGGCGTGAAAACTATGCTTCAGCACCGATGCCGCGTATGACTAATACTTATATGGAAAACGGCCAGCTTAATCCTGAAGAAATTATTGCTTCTGTCGATAAAGGCTTATATGCAGTGAATTTTGGTGGCGGACAGGTAGACATTACCAGCGGCAAGTTTGTATTCAGTGCTTCGGAAGCATGGTGGGTTGAAAACGGCAAGCTACAGTACCCGGTTAAAGGAGCCACCATCATCGGCAGCGGCCCTGAGGTATTAAAACATGTCAGTATGATTGGTAATAACACCAGTCTGGACAGTGGTGTGGGCGTATGTGGTAAAGACGGCCAGAGCGTTCCGGTAGGTGTGGGGCAGCCCACTTTGCGTATTGATGCTGGCCTTACCGTTGGCGGTAGCCAAACTTAATCAGCACCAAACCAGTAAACAAAAACGGGCGAGCATTTCTGCGCCCGTTTTTGTTTTTACTCTGGCCATGGGTGTAACTTTATTATGGCCTGCGCTTAAACTGCCTGAGTAGAATCGTATTCAGGTTTTCATCGCGGTTATTATACTAAAATTCGCACTTTGTCTGGTGCAGATAAATATTTATCTACGCTAGTATTATTAAACATGTCCAGCCACCATGTCCCTAATGACCAGAACAAGCTGTCTGATGATTTTTTTCTTTACGCTGTATTAAGCTTTTATTACTGTGATGCAATTGTTCCCGCATCAATCAGCATAGCATACGGATTTCAGCAGCGTACTGGCTAAACTGCACTGATGCATCGTTCACCACATAACATCAGCCGGTAGCGTTTGGGAATGATTTCTACACATACTTTGCTTTCTCGGCACCACAAACCACAAATAAAAATTTTATCCGCAATACTGTCGCAATAATCACGATACGGCTGGATGTAGTCATCGGTTATCGTTATGTCACAATGAGCAGGTGGTTCCAATGCCAACAACAGCACTATCCGGCTGTACTGCTTGTACATAAATTTATCGACACCAATTTGGTACCGCCCCCTTAACTGGTCAATTTTCGATGCAGGTAAATATTCTGCAAGTAAATTTTTGATATAGCAAAATTTTGTTTCGTTTGCAGGAACATAATAGTAATATTTATTAATTGTTTCCATAACACCTTTTTAAGCTACTTCTTTAACCTAAGCTATTCTGTGAGCCGCCATATGTTTGTTACCCGAAAAATCAAATCTAAGCCCAGCCTGATAAAGTTCCTGATAGTCAGCACTTTATTAAGTTTAAACTTTAATCTTGCCATGGCGCAGGATATGCCGAACGATGCAGCCCCACAGGCGCGGATACGTATATTCGGGCAAAACGGCAAGCCTACCAATATGAAATACAGCTTTCAGGGACATGTGGTAAAAGAATCAACCGGTGGCAATATGGGCGGTGCATTTGCTTCATTATTGGGTGTAGCCCGTAACAGCACTATCGGCATACCAGCCACTACCACTCTGGATACCATGAGGCAGCATAATCACAATCTGTCGAAGCTGTATTACCGTGAATTCACTATCCCGGCCAACGTACCCATTACCATATCCAACGCCATTATTGGCCTAACCAACGTTAACGATACCCATCATGATGGAAAAATAATTACTTACCAGCCATCATGCCAGAGTAACAAGCTCACATTTGTGGCCAGACCAGGTAGAGATTACGAAGCTATTGCTGCTTCCACATCCGCCCAGTGTGGTGTTATTCTGCTGGAGGTAAATGCAGATGGTTCAACGACACCATTGGTTAACGTAGAAGAATCTGCTGACCACTAAAATTACAAACTAGTGCTGCCTTATTCGCGACTACATTCATAGTCACAGATTTAAGGCGGCTATAGCCATAATGATTTAAGCCAGCCAACTGGCCATGTTGCCACTGGCTGGTAAAATTAAACGTTTACATAAAATTTGAAACTATCTGGATAAATAAAATACCCGCAGCTATATATCTCTCTCTTAACAAAACCTGTCAATCAGGCATTTTTCGGATAGCAGTGGGAACACAAGGTGCCCATTTCCTGATTTTCTGTATACAGAAAACAAAGCATTTGCTGATACTTCCAAAAGAAACTTCAAGTCTGCCTGCATTTCCCCAACTTTCGCCCTTGGCCACCAGCAAAATCCACACCAGATAGCGGTACCTGTTTTTATATTTTTCTGTATCTTTCTTAACAGGCCAGTTATAACCATGACTATAGCAACGGCCAGATTGCAAATCTGTACAATCAAACCTATAAAACAAAAAAGTGGTTGCATTCGCCAGATAAACATTTCTGGCAAACACAACCACTTTTGATCAATACAACAATTAATTAGATTCTACTGCGGCCTGTACATCGCTATACGGAGCTTCTTTAGTAGCGGAATGTGTCGTTGCACAGGCAGACAGTGCCATAGCAGCCAATAAAGCCCCGATTCCTAATAATTTTTTCATCATAGTGTCCTTTGTGATTGGTTTGAAAAACTGCTTTGCTAATCCAGTTTAACTCTACCACTATAACAATCAGTCCATACAAATTTTGCATTTTCCAACTGCATAATATACCCATTTTACGACACTAATTAATTCATATAGGACAATAATTTATACTTGCCAAGTTATTTAAGCAGTAAATTTAATGGCCAGTATGAGATGATTCCACCCCACCTTTAAGATTGCCATATACTTCAGTCTGGCCAACGCCGGTACCATGGCTGGCACAACCTGCTAACACCAGTACACTGCACAACAAGCCTAGAGATAAAAATTTCTTCATTCCATCATCCTTACATTAAGAGTTAACTTGGTAGTTTCGCATCAGTTTGACATAATGCATCGCAGAATATGGCAAAAACTCACGTTCTTTTTCTGTTAACGGGCGAATTTGCTGCACGGGAGAACCCATATACAAATAGCCACTGGCCAGCCGTTTGCGTGGCGGAACCAAACTGCCAGCACCAATCATCACCTCATCTTCAATAATAGCGTCATCCAGCACGATTGAATTGATACCCACTAGAACGCGATTACCAATGGTGCAGCCATGCAGATTAACATGATGGCCGATGGTTACATCTTCACCAATCAGCAGGGGTGAACCATCCGGCTTTGCCGCTGTTTTATGGCTTACATGCAGCATACAGTGATCCTGAATATTGCTTCTGGCGCCAATCTGCATCCGGTTCACATCTGCACGAATCACCGCAAATGGCCACACAGATACCTGTTCGTGCAACACCACATCCCCGATAACCACTGCCATATCATCTATATAACAACTATCAGCAATTTGTGGTTGCGTATCTAAATAAGAACGAATATTGTTTTTCATGGTTTTGACCTTATCCTATTACATTATACAACATCATTTAGAGCAGAAGATAAACAGCAGCTCCTGTCCCATCCACCCGATTTACCTGAAAAGCCGCAAATTTACAGGTATTTTTCTCATGAGAATACTATGTCTGAAAATGTTTTGTTGAATCTGGATAGCGAACCGCGCTTTGATGCCATCAGCGCCACTGATATTGAACCGGCCATGACTGAAGCCATGAATCAGGCCAATGCCGCCATTACCGCGCTGAAAGCAGAATCTGGCGTAAACTGGAATAACACGGTAGAAGCATTAACCAATATCACCGAACGTGTCGGCCGTATCTGGGGGGTGGTTGCCCATTTAAACAGCGTGGCCGATACGCCTGAATTACGCGCAGCCTATAATGCCCTGATGCCAAAAGTAAGCGAATTTTTCACTGCCATCAGTCAGGATATCGCTTTATATGAGCGCTTCAAGAATATCAAGGCCAGTGCAGAATATGCACAATTGAGCGCAGCACAGCAAACCAAACTGAATCATGATTTACGCGATTTCGTTCTGAGCGGCGCCGAATTGCCGGCACAGGAACAAGCCGAATTTGCAGCCTTGCAGGCTGAAGGCGCACAACTTTCTGCTGCATTCAGCCAGAATGTACTTGATGCCACCGACGCGTTTGCATTGTATTTTGCCAATGGAGAAGCACTGGCCGGCAAAGAGAATGCATCCAGCCACAGCAGCACCGCTGCCGATTTTGCCCACGACAGTGAAATCAGCGGGCTGACAGAAGAAGCTCTGGCCATGTTTGCCGCCGCAGCCGAAGCCGCAGGTAAAACCGGCTATAAAATCGGCCTGCAAATGCCGCATTATCTGGCCGTAATGCAATACGCGCACAACCGTGAACTGCGTCGGCAGCTCTATCATGCCTACTCAACCCGTGCCAGCGAGCTGGGTGACGCCAAATGGGATAATACCGCCAATATCAACCGTATCCTGCAAATCGCCGCACGTGAAGCACAATTACTGGGTTTTCAGAATTATGCCGAACTGTCTCTGGCCACCAAAATGGCCGATACGCCGCAGCAGGTACTGGCATTCCTGCAAGACTTGGCCAGTCGCGCTAAACCATTTGCCGAAAAAGATTTGGCCGAAGTTAAAGCATTTGCCCATGAACAGCTCGGACTGGATGATTTACAGCCATGGGATGTTACCTATGCCAGCGAAAAACTGCGTCAGGCCAAGTATGCATTCAGCCAGACTGAAGTAAAAAAATATTTCCCCGCCGACCGCGTACTGGCCGGTCTGTTTGCCCAGATTGACAAACTATATGGCGTGCATTTTATTGAAAAGCAGGTACCGGTATGGCACCCGGATGTACGCTATTATGAGCTGGAACAGGGCGGTGCCATTATTGGCGGTGTATACATGGATTTGTATGCCCGTGCCGGTAAGCGCGGTGGCGCATGGATGAATGACTACCGCGGCCGCCGCCGTTTCACCAGCGGAGATCATACCGGCCAGCTCCAGACACCGATTGCCTATCTGGTATGCAACTTTACCCCACCCGTAGCCGGTAATACTGCACGCTTAAGCCACGATGAAATCTTGACTCTGTTCCACGAAACTGGTCACGGCCTGCATCATCTGCTTACTCAGGTAGATGAGCTGGGTGTATCCGGCATTAATGGCGTGGAGTGGGATGCTGTAGAAATGCCCAGCCAGTTTATGGAAAACTTTGTCTGGGAATACGATGTGCTGGCTGGCATGAGTAGCCATCAGGATACCGGCGCGCCTTTACCTAAAGAGCTTTACGACAAAATGCTGGCGGCTAAAAACTTCCAGACCGGCCTGTTTATGCTGCGCCAGATGGAATTTGCCCAGTTTGATATGGAAATCTACAGCCATCCGGGCTGCGACTGGCAACAAACCTTGCAGGAAGTGCGCCGCAGGGTAGCGGTGATGCCACAGCCAGACTTTAACCGCTTTGCCCATTCGTTCAGCCATATCTTTGCCGGTGGTTATTCTGCCGGTTACTACAGCTATAGCTGGGCAGAAGTGCTTTCTGCTGATATCTATGCTGCGTTTGAGGAAGAAGCTGATGCAGCTGCCACAGGTAAGCGTTTCTGGCGTGAAGTCCTTGCGGTAGGCGGCTCCCGCCCGGCCATGGCGTCATTCAAAGCTTTCCGCGGCCGCGAGCCACAAATTGATGCGCTGTTGCGTCATTGTGGTTTTAATGAAGCAGCCTGAATTTAGGCTCAATACAGACAACGCGGTGTATCACACCGCGTTTTTATTTGACCAGAGTTTGGGGCTGATATTGTATTAGCTATTCTGAACCAGACAGAAATTCTGCTTGTATTCAAAATAATTACCATTAAATCTATGCTGATAAACTAAAGTTTATTATTAAAAACATTCTGTACTTAAAAAAACCGGCTTATTACTACTTAACGTAATTATGTTTAAAAATTAGCTATATTAATAAAAAATAATTAACATGATATGATTTGGCTACTGCTTATGACAATTTGCATAGATGAAGAAAATGGTTAATACAAATAAAAACTATTGGTTTTTAGGGGCTTGTTTTAATGATAATGATGACCAGAGTGAACATTTTATCAACAAAGGCGAATGGCTATACAACGGCAATAATAGCAAGGATATAGAGCTGATTCGTTTAATTAGCACTGGTGATCAGGTTGCAATCAAGGCTACTTACGTACAAACAGATGATTTGCCTTTCGATACACAAGGCTACCCTGTTTCGGTAATGAAAATTAAAGCCATCGGTACTGTTATCGACAATCCGGGCGATGGTAAATCCCTGAAAATCGAGTGGCAAAAATGCACTCCTGAAAAAAAATGGTATTTTTATACCAGCTTAAAAACCATCTGGCAGGTAAATATTTCCAGCTGGCAATCTGAGCAATTGGTTAATTTCACCTTTCATAATCAGCCACAGGATATCAACAGATTTTGCAACGCACCCTATTGGCGGGAACGTTTTGGTGATATCAATCTTGCCAAACAACAATTAAATGACATTATAAATCAGGTGCAGGAAAATAATGGCTGGCAACAAACAGTACTGGGTTTCATTCAGGAGCTTTGTCAGCAAAATGATAGCGGTATTTTTACCCGGCAACAATTTCTGAATCAGTATCAGCAGCAGCTGCAAATACTATACCCAAATAATAAAACAATAGGCCAATCCGTGAGCCGAACCTTGCAGGAATTACGCGATAAAAAAATTTTGTTTTTTAAGGGAAATGGGCAATACAAACTATCAGATTATAATTCTGATACTACAGATGAAAAAGATACTGATATTCTGAAGAGTATTGACCAGCCTATAGTCAGAGAACCTTATACTCTGAACGACTTAATAGCAGAAGGCTGCTTTATCGATCCGGATCAGTTAGCAATCATTCAGGCAAGATTAACTGAAAAGAAAAACCTGATTTTACAGGGGCCACCCGGTACAGGAAAAACCTGGCTTGCCAAACGCTTGGCTCATGTAATAGTTGGCTATCGCGATTTTGATAATATTAAAGCGATCCAGTTTCATCCGAATATGTCATACGAGGATTTTATCCGTGGCTATCGCCCATCCAGTAATGGCAAGCTTGAATTAATTGATGGCCCTTTTATCGAAATAGCCAATCGGGCGAGAAACGATGCCAATACAAACTATGTAGTCGTAATTGAGGAAGTCAATCGTGGTAATCCGGCACAGATTTTTGGAGAAATGCTAACCCTGCTGGAAGCTAATAAGCGTACTGCTCAAGAAGCACTGGAATTAACCTATAAACGCGAACATGAAAAGGGCTTTTTTATTCCAGATAATCTGTATGTAATTGGTACCATGAATATTGCCGATCGTTCACTGGCGATGGTTGATTTTGCCTTGCGGCGCCGCTTTGCATTCTTCAATCTGCACCCACATTTTGGTGATATGTGGCGAGAATACATGACTGAAAAAACCACTATTTCACCAGAAAAACTACAGGATTGGCAGCAACGTATGCACCAACTGAACCAGCTAATCAGTGACGATCCCATGCTGGGAGCTGCATTTACGATCGGGCACAGCTACCTGACCAGCAATAAGCCGATAGCAGACGCTGACAACTGGTTTAGGCATATCATTCAAACTGAAATCCAGCCCTTATTGGCGGAATACTGGTTTGATGAACCGGATAAAATTAAAGATGCCATAGAATTATTACTGTCTGATGCCAGCTAGCTGTTATGAATCTGTCTAATCAATCAACAGTAAAAACTACCGTAGCCACTGTACCTATTAGAAACATTTGGCTGCTTTTACTCTATGCTTCTGACCTGTACCAGACACTTGGCAAACAGCAACGGGTACAACTGGAAAATAACCCAGAGGATCTGATCAAGCTGGTGGCCAAACTGTATTGTCAGGCCGTAGGTAAAAGGCTGATGCGCTCATTATCCTGTGGCTATCAGCAACATACTCAGGTACTGAATCGTGTCAGGGGAAAAATAGATATGCTTGTCACAACACGACAACAACTACTGGAAAAAGGCCGAATTAAATGCTATTTTGATAATTTAACCATTGATACACCTAAAAACCGTTATATCCATGCGGCTGCACATGCCTTGCTGCCACAGTTACAGGATAAGATATTAATTCGACAATGCCAGAAAATCATCAGCCGTTTTACGGTGCTGAAAATAGGCCAGTCAACTCACTATAACTATTTAACCGACTATTTCGATCAGTCAGGCAAACAGGATAAAACCCTGCTCACCCTGTGCCGGCTTATTTTTAATCTGGCCATTCCTACTGAGCTGGCAGGTATACATCAGGTCGAACAGGTAGAAAAAAACGATCACTGGTTACGGCATTTATTTGAAAAAGCAGTAGCTGGATTTTGCCGGGCAAACCTGAATAGCAACGATTGGAAAATAAGCACAGGCAAACGGTTATACTGGCAGCAGCAACAGGCTAGCTCTGGCATAAAAAATTTTCTGCCTAATATGCAAACAGATCTGATTATTGAGCATCGCAGCTGCAATCATCGGCTGATTATTGATACCAAATGCACAAATATCCTAAAACCATCTCGGTTCAGCGAAAAAACATTTAGCAGTAATCATATTTATCAACTGTTTGCTTATCTCAAAAGCCAAGAGAATATCACTGATTCAGCTTCTCTAAATGCTTCGGGAATGTTACTGTACCCTACTATAGACAGTGAAGTTAGAGAACAAGTATTCATTCAGGGTCATCACTTAAGCTTTAATACCATTGATTTAAGCCTAGACACAGCTCTTATCAGAAACAATCTATTAACCTTATTGAGTAAATGTGCCTGTTAATATATCGATTCGGATTTTTGTTTTTTATTTAAAATATGTTAGCACGAAATAATTAACAAATATTAGTTTACAATAATATATTTAATAGCGACTAAAATAATGATTTTAATTTTTCCCACCAGCTCATAGATTCCAATTTTTGTAATTTAATTTGTAATTCTTTATTTATTCTTTCAGATTCTACTAACTTAATTTCTAAGGACTGACAGTTTTCATTTGCAATATTAAGCATTTCATTCATCTTTGTGTATTTATAAAGTAATTCCTGATTTAATCTGCTAGATTCTTCTAATTTATTTTCTGAACACAGAAAATTCTGCTTCTGAAAATTTAAATCTTCTTCTATCTTTTTGTATTTATCACTTATATCGTTCTTTTCTTGCTTGCATAGCTGAATTTGTTTTATATATGATTTAAGCTCTTCTTCTTTTAAATTCAATTGTTTTTGGTAATATAGATCTGAACTAGGATCTGAAACGATACGTCCATAAACCCGTTCTGTAAATGTTTTTGTTAAAAATTGATGGTAATTCTCCACATCTGTACTATCAAATCTTTGTTTTTTGACTTCTTTTAAAAACTGAATTTTTTCTGATATATAAACTTCTATTATTGGTATATTATGGTTAAAGAAATCTTTTATTTTCTGGGGTTCGCATTTATGATTTACAACAACTTCAATTGCCACTTTACCATTCCATTTATTGGCCAGCTCACATTCAGAATCAAAATATCCAATCAGATCAGGGAAATAAAATCTCCCATTTTCAAACTGGAGCCGCGGCCCCTCTTGAAGATGTGAAAAATTTAAATGGTAACATTCTTGTCCTATTACAAATTTTATTTTTTTTAATTCCGATAAAACTGAAATAGCCACAGAATGAGAAATTGATTCATTATCTCCATTTTGGTTATTGCCACCTTTCATATTTTCAGCATATCTAAAAAAACCATTTTTAACTGGAGTCATTCTAGAGCGATTTGATTCATTTGTCTGAGTACTATAAAAAGTTAATTTATTATATTCTTCAGGAAAATTTTGTTTCATTTTCAAAACCTCCCATATATAAAATTTTCTCAGGCTTGAGTGTTGGTGTTGAATAAAATCGTTTTGTTTATTTTTAGCATATGCCCATATTTTTTTTACCATAAGCATACTCCTATATTACATACACAAAAATTTAGCAAACAAATTCCGTAGAAGATTATGCTGCATATTTAAGTACTTTATATTCAATCAGTATCATATTATTTAATGCCTCATGAGCTCCTTAACCGGAATGTTTGCTTTAGCCTCTCTGAATATAGTTACGCGTTGGTGTTCAGTCTTCTTTCATACTTAAAACTTCTATAAATTAATTAAAAAAATTCCTAGTTTACTTATTGAAATAATCAGACGATATTCATTTATCAGTTAAAACAATATTTAAATTTTCTCTTATCATATCTTTCTGTGCTTAAATATTACTCATCCTCAATCAACGCATCCACAAACGCGCGTGCATCAAACGGGCGTAAATCATCGATGCCTTCACCTACACCGATAAAACGTACCGGAATAGGGCGTTTGGCCGCCAATGCGGCGAGAATACCGCCTTTGGCGGTGCCATCGAGTTTGGAAACAATCAGGCCGGTTAAACCAAGGGCGTCATCGAATGCGACTACCTGATTAATGGCATTCTGGCCAACGTTGGCGTCCAGTACCAGCATCACTTCATGCGGTGCTTCGGGCAGGGATTTTTGTAGTACGCGTTTTACTTTTTTGATTTCTTCCATCAGATGTAACTGGGTAGGTAATCTGCCGGCGGTATCGGCCAGTACCACATCAATACCGCGTGCTTTGGCGGCTTCCAGTGCATCAAAGCAAACGGCAGCCGAATCGCCGGAAGCCTGCGCAATCACGGTAACGTTATTGCGCTCACCCCATTGCTGCAATTGTTCACGCGCAGCAGCTCGGAAAGTGTCACCAGCGGCCAATAGTACGCTTTTACCTTGGCTCTGGAAATATTTGGCCAGTTTACCGATGCTGGTGGTTTTGCCTGCGCCATTCACACCAGCCATCATGATAACAAACGGCTTTTTATCTGTGGGTAAAATCAGGGGTTGCTGTAGGGGTAGCAGTAATTCATACAATGCTTCTTTCAGGGCACTGCGCAGTTCGTTACCGTTTTTCAGCCCTTTCAGGGTCACCCGCTGGCGTACCTGTGCCAGTAGTTTTTCGGTGGCTTCGATACCCATATCGCTGGTGAGCAGTACGGTTTCCAGCTCCTCGTACAGGTCTTCGTCGATTTTGCCACCGCCAAACACGGAAGCCAGCGATTTGGCCATATGGTTACGCGATTTGCTCAGCCCCTGTTTTAAGCGTGCTGCCCAGCCCAGCTTGGCCGGTTTATCTGCCTCGCTACTGGTTTCTGCTGGTGCAACCGGGATAACCATGGCATTTTCGCTTGCCGGTGTCTGAGCTGGTACTGGTTCTGTGGTTGTGGCAATGGCTGCCGGTTCATCCACCACTGTCGGTACAATGATTTCTTCGGCTGTCTCTGCGGCCGGTTGGGCAGGTGCTTCGTCAGCTGGTGCTGGTTCTGCTGTGGTAGGGTGGATGGTTTCCGCTTCAGTTTTAACAGTTGTTTCAGCCGGAGCTGATTCAACAATTACCTCCTGTAGCTGTTGTACATTCTCTGGCTGGCTGGGCGTGGATGCTGGTTGTTCCACTGCTGGTTCTGTATTTTTTTTTCTTTTAAAAAATCGAAACATGGGGTATTCCTGATACTAGGGTAAACCAAAGTTCAATAAACTCTTGTCTTTGGTAATGAATTAATTGTGCTATTGTAGCCCAAGCAGATGCTTGTTTGATAATACATCATGACATGATTGCTATGTTATTCAGACGGTTTTGTTTATCCACGTAATTCTTTTGGCTATTTATATTCATGAATATTTATACCACCGTATAATCATGATTATTTACAATAATAGCATGTTGATTATTAAAAGGTATTAACTTTAAACGATTGCTATACTTCGCATAGATTTGCTGTACCGAATCTACAAAAGGTTCCTCGATATAATGCGGTAAGGGGTAGAAATCGATGATGTTTAAACCGGCATAGTTATCCAGTTCAGGCGCCAGACTGCTGTCGTCCATCATACTGCTATATTCAATGTCAGCGGCCAGAATAATTGCGCCTGCCGACTCGCCGATATAAATGCAGCCCTGTGCAATTCTGTGTACAAGTAACTGATCAAGATTTTTTCTTTTTAGTTGCTGCAATAAATAAAATGTGTTGCCGCCGGCTATGCAGATTATTTCTGCGGCTGTAAAGGCTTGGTGGCAGTGCTGGGTATCGGCACTGGCTATATCCAGTAATTCAAGCTGAAATCCAAGTTGTTGCAGTGCTGCTTTGCCTTCATCTATATACCCGGTGTAACTTTCAACATTGCCAGCAGTGGGAATAAACAGGACATTTTTACTGTTTATTTGATTTTTCTGAATAAAATCTGCAAGCTGCTGGGTTGTTCCGGCAATATAGGAGGTTAAAAATATTGTTTTCACTGCTAGTCTCCAACCTTTCTATTTATTCTGTATGGTCTTTATTGCAATAATTCAGACCAGGTTTCGGGTTGCGTCCAGTTTACCCGGTGCAACTTGGTCTGAGTTCGGTTGTAAGGCTGATCGTAAATCCAGTGCTGCCACTGCGGTATCAGGCTGCCGCTTATCTGTGGTTTGTCATCAATCAGAATATCGCCACGTACCCATGTTTTGTCTTTGGCTAAAATAATGCGCTGTAGCCAGTCTTCGCCCAGATGCTGGCATACCCAGTCAAATTTTTCAGCTACACAGTAATGATAAGCCTGAATGGGTGAGGTACAGATACGCACATCATGACCGGCTTCCAGTAAGCGTCTGGCCGCGGCAATACCATCTAGCATGGGTGGTAAGGAGGCGAAAAAACCTTTGCTGCTATAAATCCGGGCTAGCTGTTGGTGATACTGGGGTGCCATATCATCACACAGGTAAAAATGCCTGCGCTCAGCCAGTGGCAGTGGTTGTTCATAAGTCTGCTGCCATAGTTGCCGTACTCCCTGTTCAAAGTCGGCTAACACGCCATCCTGATCCAGCAAAATCAATTTAGAGGCCATACAATTTCCTATGGTGGCTTGTGTCATTATCAAACAAATAGTTATAGCATGTTTTTTAAGGCCAGCCGTACACCTTCACTGATGTCAGTGCCCGCCGGTATATTTTTGCAGGCAATACGGGCTTCTTTGTCGGTATAGCCTAAGGCAAGCAGTGTATTGATAATATCTTCGTTACCACCAGTGGCTTCTGGGGTAAACAGGCCAGCGGCATTGCTACCACCGGCGAGCTTGCCACGTAATTCCAGCGCCATGCGTTCGGCGGTTTTCTTACCGATACCGGGCGCGGCTGTCAGGCGTTTAATGTCTTCGGTGGCAATCGCTGTAGCCAATTCATCGCTAGTAAGGGTGGATAATATGCCCAAAGCACTTTTGGCACCAATACCGCTTACTTTTACCAGAGCTCGGAATGTTTCCCGTTCTTCGCGGGAGCCAAAGCCAAATAGCAGATGGGCATCTTCACGTACCACTAGCTGTGTATACAGTGCCGCCTCTTCTCCCACGGCCGGCAAGGTGTAAAAGGTTTGCATGGATACTTGAGTCTCGTAGCCCACGCCATGAACATCTAGTACGACTACAGGCGGATTTTTTTCCAGTATAATTCCACGTAAACGACCAATCATTATATTCCTTTTCCAACTAGCAAATAAACAAAAGCCCGTGCATGATACCACGGGCTTTTTTCAGACCTGATAGCAGGGTTTACAATGCGGTTAACATTGATTTTTTCGCTTCATCAGCACGTTGCTGTTGCTGAAAAGGCCCCATGCGGACAACATAGCTGTCTTTGACTTTTACTAGCTTGGCCTGATGTTGGCTTCCGGCCGCCAGCAAATGCTGTGAGGTTGCTTTCAGATATTGCTGGGCTTTTTCTTTGCTGCCAAACCGCTGTAGGTCTACATAAATATTGCCACCTGTGCCAGCCGGCTGGATACGTTCGCCGGGCACAATCTGTTCTACCCGTACCTGAGCAGTACCGGCACGGACGAAACCTAACTGTTGCGCTGCGGCATAGGATAAATCCATTACCCGGTTAGCGTGAAATGGGCCACGATCGTTGACACGTACGACCACTGTCTTGCCATTGGACAGATTGGTTACCCGGGCATAACTGGGGATAGGCAAGGTTGGGTGAGCAGCAGTAAGCATCTGGCTGTTAAAACGCTCACCAGATGAAGTGCGACGCCCTTGAAAATTCTGACCATAGTAGGAGGCTCGGCCTACCTGACTGAAACTGGCCACTTTTTGCAGCGGGTAATAACGTTTGCCCGCTACCTGATAGCTAAGATTAGCTGTTTTGTGCAGATGTTCTGCTGGTACTACTGTAAGATTAGATACTGATTTTTTAGTATGATAAACCGGCGCTGATAAATTATTGGTCTGTTTGGCATAAGCCATACTGAAACCAAACATCATTGCCACACTAACAAATAATACTTTAATCCTGATCAAACCGTATTTCCGTTTCTTTGAGTAAAAGACGCAAAAACCAGACGCACAACCATTGTTGTTCACAACAATACTTTGTCCGGTAAAAACTGAATTTATACTAAGACAGCAAAAAACAGCGGTGGCCACTTTAAAATGTGGCGGGAGAGGCTGTAACCTCAATTGGCAAGAACAAACACCGGCTGTTAATTATTACAGCACATTGGCGGGTTCAAAAAGTTGCTTACTAACTCATTGGCAAAATGCCAAAATTGTAACGCAGTTAATAATTGAATCAGTTATTTAACAGGGCGACACTATGCCAAATAGCCCTTTGTCTGTCAAAGATTTTTCATTCCGGATGTGCCAGTGTCCAGACATAAATCCGTGAAGCGCCCGATTTTTTAAGGGTTTGAGCCAACTCGGTAATTGTTGCGCCAGTGGTCACAACATCATCAATTAATAATAGGTTACGTTTTTTTACTGCATGATTAAGCCGAAATACACCGCGTACATTGCGCTGGCGTGCTGATTTTTTCAAAGTGGATTGTGGCGGCCGGTAACAACGTTGTACCCAGTCTGGCCGCAGCACAGGTAGCGCGTAATGCCGGGCAATGATGGCGGCAAGCAGTTGGCTCTGGTTGAAACCGCGTTCAAACAGACGTTTGCGGCTTAGTGGCATGGCCAGTACAGCATCTATCCTTACTTGCGCCAGCCACTGCGGCGGCTGTGCCAGCATCAGTGCCGCCAGTGTATCCAGCAAGGCGAGCTGTCGCTGATGCTTGAATGCGCTCAGCATCTGCTGCAATGGCGCTGCGTAGCGGTAACTGGCATACAAGGTGGTAAACGGCCATTGCTGCTGACACTGCTCGCAAAGTCCGGCCACTAGTCGGCCACCACGGCAACGCGGACATATATCTGTATCGGTACGCTGCAAAGCGGCCATATCATGCCAGCACGCCCGGCACAAACCTGAGACATGTGCATAATCGTGGCATAATAAGCAATGTGGCATACCGATACATGCGTGCCAGAATGAAGTGAGTAATGAAATCATACCCATGACTACACCTTCCCAAACTTTATTAATTCACGGCTGGGGCGCCAATCACCATATATTCGATCCCTTGCTGGCGCATCTGCCGGCCACAGGGCAAAAAAACTGGTGTATCCCAGATTTACCCGGCCATGGCTGCGCACCGTTTGATGGCACTTTCAATATAGACAGCATTGCCGACCGACTAGCCGCGCAACTAACCGCCCGTACCCATTTACTTGGCTGGTCGCTGGGAGGCATGGTGGCATTAAGTCTGGCGGCACGCTATCCAGAGAAAGTAGCCTCGCTGTGCCTGACGGCCAGTCTGGCCAAACTAATGGCCAGCAGCGACTATCCACAAGGTCTGCAACGCGTTAGCCTTAATATGATGGCCAGCAAGTTCAGCGAAGATTATCCCAAATACATGCATGAGTTTCTACACTTGCAGATGCTGTATGCAGATATTTGTGCACGTACAAGTATCAATAGTCTGGTGGACGCCATCTGTCAGTATGGGCCGCCAACTGCTCTTAACGCTGCTTTGCATGCGCTGGAACAGGCTGATTTACGCCCGTTACTCAGTAGCATAAACTGTCCGGTATTACTGGTTTATGGTGGCCGCGATGCCATTACCCCGCCACGCATGGGTGAATATCTGCATCAGCAGCTACCGCAAAGCGAATGGTGTCTCCTGCCGCAGGCTGCACACACACCATTTTTAAGCCATCCTGATGAATTTGCCCGGGTACTGGGTCAGTTTTGGGAACAACATTCATGACAACCCTGCCGCACCAGCCAGACTGGTTTCTCCATGCGCATCTGGCCGCTACTCTGGACGAACGCCTGAGTATTCTGAAACAACCACCGCAGCACATCCTGCTGGCCGCCGCAGACGGCAATGAAAGCTATCGGCTGCTCAAAATGCGTTATCCACATGCCCGGTTTCAGGAGTTTGACAGCCGTGATACCTATTTACAGGCAGCACAGGCTATGCGCAAGACCAAACTGAGCTGGTGGCAGAAGCTGAATGGCAGTTTGCCTGCACAAACTGTTTCTGACCAGCTTCCCGGCAATCAGGCTGCCGATATGGTATGGAGTAATCTCGGCCTGATTCATCAGACGGATCCAATAGCGGTGATAAAAAACTGGGCAGAAGCTTTGCAGCCGGATGGTTTGTTGTTTTTCAGCCATTTTGGTCCGGATACCCTGAAAGAAGTTCTGACACTGTGGCGCGCAGAGGGTATAGTTGTCAAAACTCCGCGCCTGCTTGACATGCACGACCTTGGGGACATGCTGTACCAGCACGGCTTTTACGATCCAGTGATGGACATGAACATGCTTACTCTGCAATACACCAGGGCAGAGCGCTTTATTGATGATATGCGCACGGCCGGCCTGTGGCAGAGCCTGCAATTTGATAACGAAATTGATGCGGTGCGCATTCTGGCTCAGGCCTGGAAAAACAATGACATCCATAACGTAACGCTTGAGCTTGTGTATGGACATGGCGTTAAAAAACAGGTACTGCCAGAGAATGCTGTACCTATACAATTTTATTCATCATCTGCAACCAAAACATCCGAACCTTAATATCATATGAAATTCACAGCGTTGCTGCGCAATAGCGTACTGATTATTACCACATTTTTTACCATTACTGCCTGCAAAAGCACTGCTCCGGCCACACCGCCGGCACCTGCCAAGCCTCGCGCTGTTATCGGGCTGGCTCTTGGTGGGGGCGTTTCCAAAGGGTTTGCCCATATTGGCGTCATTAAAGTATTACAGGAAAACCACATTCCGGTACATGTTGTTACCGGTACCAGCGCCGGAGCGCTTGTGGGCAGCATGTACGCTTCCGGTATGAGCCCCGACCGGCTGGAACTAGAAGCCGAAATACTGAATAAATCCGATCTGGTCGACCCGGTGCTGTCTACTTCCGGCTTTATCAAAGGGCAGAAACTACAAGATTACATCAATGCCAAAGTACGTAATAAACCGATTCAGCAATTTCCTATCCGCTTTGGCGCAGTAGCCACTGAATTTGGTACTGGACGCATGGCGGTTTTCACCAGTGGCAATGCTGGGCAGGCGGTACGGGCTTCTGCCAGTATTCCCAATATTTTTCAGCCTACTGTTATCGGTAATAAGCGTTTTGTCGATGGCGGTTTGGTTGCCCCTGTACCCGTTAGTGCCGCCAGACAGCTTGGCGCCAATGTGGTGATTGCTGTAGATATCTCGGCCAAGCCCGCACGTCTGACTAGCGAAGGTTTTTTCTCTTACCTCGACCAGAGCCTTAACATCATGAGTGCATCAGCGCTAAGCAGCGAGCTGGGTAAAGCACAGGTGATTATCAGTCCACAGGTACAGAAGCTGGGTACTGTTGGCGGCTTTGACCAGAAAACTCAGGCTATCCAGCTAGGAGAACAGGCGGCACGTGCTGCTTTACCACAGATTCGCGCGGTACTGGCCAAATATCAGGTTAACTAGGTATATAAATTAAAAACAGTCGGTGCAGACTGCCTATGTGGTAGTCTGCGTTTTTATTCAGGTTAATTTTGTTAAAAATAGGACAAAATCAGTAGCTGAAATTTAATGCTTATTAAGCAGTACAATTAATTATTACCCATACTCAGCAATATCTGTTGGTACTTTTAAAAATCTAACCGCTGTATTTAACCAAGAAACAGGTATAAAACATAATGGTTAAATTTTTAAATCTGACACGATAAACATGAAAATTTTATTGTTATATTAATATGGCATATAGCAACTAATAGTTTAGTTTCGATTGAGCTTTGAACAGATGGTTAAAAAAACCAATCTAGCACTCAATGCGATACTTATGGTGAAGCCGTTAACTTTTTACGATTTCTTCATGAAGCTTTGGTTTTAAAATGAGTTTCGCAAATATCTATTTAAGTTTCCGCTTTTGGTTCCTAAAAACCATTCATGATCTAATATCAGTGTCTTCATACCTCATATTTTTTCATTATGGATAAAAAAGTGAATTATCCATGCCATTTTTAGAGTAGATTTTATTATGGGAAATACAGCTTATGCTTCTAATATGGATACGCTTTGGCACTCAGTCATTTTTCATATTTAATCCTCTTTTATGTTTTTATGCTAGAAATTTTTCTACTTTTTCACTGTATATCAACGGATAGTTCAGCTAGATTATAAAAAATGAAATATATATTAATAGTTTATGGAAAATAATTTATTAAAGTCAAATTAATAACAAGCTAATTTGTACTGTGTTCTTTTGCACGCTGAATAATGGCAGGCATCAAACGTTTCAATTATAAAAATTTGATTATAAATAATTTTTTCAATTTATGCCAATGAATTTCACCCTTGTTCTGATTTTAATTTGGTTATTCTTTTCATCTAATAAGCTTAGATGATGGAAAAATCCTCAGGGAAACCATGGGCAGAATAGCTTCAGCTGCACCAGAAAATGTCAAAAAATTTAAAGGACAAACAGACTCGAATAACGAAGAAGCCGGTCAGCAAAATACTAATAACCAGTAAAACTGACAAAAAAACGCAGCAATATTAATATGTTTATAGCAATAGTTAAAGCCACCAACTTTTGTCATGAGCTTATAAATGATTACAATTGATGTTAGATATGGATAATCAACCCGTAATGTAATTTCCGACCTCACATAATATTATCCTAATCTAGACGTATTAACTGGATAATTAATCATTGTGATTACCAACTTGCTATCACGTAGAATGTGTTTTGAGATTGCAGAAAGTATGGTGCTTTGTATAAGTATTCAAAATAATAGTGATGGTGTTTATCTGCTATCACCGCCTAATGCTGTTTGGACATGTATACGGATTTAGTAATCTTTGATTTTCAATCGATATCTTAACAAGCACAATGCTTGTTAAGATGTTTCAGGTTGAAAATATCATTTAGTGTTAAGCAAATAGCAATTAGGATTTTTGATTCTGCAAAGGATTATCAGAATAAGGCAAGACGTCATCTTTTAGACTAAATGAAAAGTCTTTGGTACTGATTTCACCAATCGTTTTATCGCTATCATAAAGTGCTATTAAAAAGCCCGCCATTTGATCGGCTGTATGAAACTGATTAAACTGTTTTTTATAATCATATTCAAATGTGTTATTTGCTACGTGAGCAAATTCTGTTTCTGTTGCAGCAGGTGCAAGTACTTTTGCCACCAATTTGGCTTTAGCCTGCTTTAATTCATGTGCCAATCCCTCGGTAAAGGCATTAACATAAAATTTAGTGGCACAATAGGTAACCGCATTGGGTA
The DNA here is from genome assembly GCF_914768025.1 of Snodgrassella gandavensis. Taxonomy (GTDB): domain Bacteria; phylum Pseudomonadota; class Gammaproteobacteria; order Burkholderiales; family Neisseriaceae; genus Snodgrassella; species Snodgrassella gandavensis. Next base: position 28,805 of record NZ_CAJZCE010000006.1, read on the forward strand.
CGATTGTATATCCTCCGCGCGATGAAATATTAATAATTTGAGTGCCTGGCTCATTTTGATATTTACTGACATAACGGGTAGAGAGAATTGTTAATGCTTCAATGTTGAGATGAAGCATGGTTTCTATTTTATCTAAATCTTGATCTTTAACGCTTCCATAATGTCCGAATCCGGCATTATTTATCCACGTTTCGATAAAATAGTTTTCTAAATCATCAAACAGCGAATGAGTATTTGTCGCGCTGGATAAATCGCATACTTTAATCACAACCTCTACATTAGCATTAATGCTTGCTATTTCTTGCTTTAATGCTTCCAGTTTTTCTTTCCGTCTGGCGATCACAATAAGGTTTTTATCTCGCTTGGCAAAAGCGATGGCTGTTGCATAGCCTATTCCAGAGCTGGCACCGGTGATAACAGTATATTTATTATCTCTGCTTTTCATATCTTATTTACCTTTTTAGAATAATTATGATTATTGATTAGTAATATTCAAATTTTTAATCACTTATTTCCATGAATTTTCTGGTAATTCGATGTCTCTTTGTGCTTGCTTTAGTGCATCATGTAACTGTTGAACATTTAATGGGAAGCAATACGCAGGCTTAGCTCGTTCAAATTTCCAGCTATCAGATAAAAGACCAACATCAACATAATCATAGCCGACATGTTCAAGTAAATTAAAAACAGTTTGTTTGGCTGCTAAATCATTGCCAGCCACAGGGATTGCTCTTCTATTCAACTTATCATCTGGTTTGGCATCTTTAACAATATCTTTTGCCAGAATTGCATTAAAGACTTTAACAATTTTGGATTTAGAAAGATGCTGAGCAACCAATTCACTGGTTGTGATTTCATAGTTATCTAATTGCTGAAAATGCCCGTCACGATTAGGATAATAGTTCATTGCATCAAGCACTATTTTATTATCCATTAAATTAGCGGGTAGTTGTGAATAATTAATAAATGGAATCGCGATCAAAATAACATTTCCAAATTCAATGGCTTCATCTCGACTGCCAATTTGACAACCTATGTTACTGCTCACACTAAATAGTGTATTTTTATCTCGTGAGTTACTTAACATAACTTGATAGCCTGCCCGCATAAATATAGTCGCATAGGCTTGGCCGACAAATCCTGCACCAATAATACCAATCTTTTTCAGCATAATATTTCCTTTTTTGGACAGTTATTCGTATTATCATTACAAATTAAAACATAATAAATATTGTTATAATTGATTTACTAACAACTTAGAGTTGGCAATATGGATTTATTTAGATGTATGGAGGCATTTGTCTTGACCGTGAAAACCGGTTCTTTTGCGGCGACGTCTATTTCATTAAATACATCGCCACAAATGATCGCTAAATATATTGCATTTTTAGAAAATTATTTGGGCTTAAAGCTATTAAATAGAACAACTCGGTCACAAAATCTTACCGAGTTTGGCAAACAATATTATGAAAGATGTTTGTTTATTTTAGGAGAAATTAAAGCAACTAAAACGCTTGCACAACAATATAGTGATGAACCGAGGGGAAATTTAAAAATTAGTGCTCCGGTAAGCTACGGACATTTTAATGTAATACTAGTAATAAGCCATTTTATGAAACGCTATCCAAAAATGAGTGTGGATATTCAATTGAATGATCGCTATGTTGATTTAGTTCAGGAAAATTTTGATATTGTGTTTCGTGTTGGTGAATTAACTGATTCAGGTTTAATAGCTCGTAGACTAAATCCTTATCAACTCATTTTTGCGGCTTCGCCCAGTTATCTGGCTCAATATGGTGTGCCATCTGTTCCCAATGATATAAAAAAACATCAGTGCCTGATTTATCAATATGTTAATCCAAGTAAAAAAGATTACCTTTGGCCTTTTACGATTAATGGAAAGCTAGTTCACCTTCCCATATCAGGTTCGTTGACAAGCAATGATACTTTGGCGTTAGCAACCGCAGCAATCGAAGGATTAGGTATCACCATGCTACCTGAATCTATGCTTAGAGAGGCTATTACACAAAATAAATTACTACCCATATTACAAAATTTTTTACCACCAGCAAGAGAAGTACATTTACTTTATCCTGCCGACAGGCAACGGCCATCAAAGCTTAATATTTTTATTGAATTTGTGCTTGATTCTATGTCTTAGGGTCTATTATTCGGTTACATTGATGAATCAATATTAAGGTCACAATTGATTTTGATTCAGATAATAATTTCTCAATTCAGCCAGAAGTAAAACAACGCTTAAATCGCTTTTTTCACTATATCAACTCATATACCGTAATGGGCAAAAGGTATAATATATGCATTTTAAATACTTTGTGCCCTATGCTTGATATCGGCTATAACAGGATGCTTTATTAAAGAGCTACAATATTTTCAGCTTGCAACAATATAATCCTGTACTCAAGCTTGGCGGTGTGTATGCTGGTCTGTTTACCAGTATAGCGAAAGTGGCTTGCATTAAATTAAAGTGGTGGCTTACATTACATTTTTGTTACGGCTTTATAGCCATCATGTAGCATGACTGTATATTTATTGAGGAAATGTGCCTGAATAATATAGAGGCTTTTATATGTGCATTTTATTCCTATGGAATTATTAAATTAATTATTTATTGGTATTTTCCTGAGCGTTAATTTAGCAAGCGGATACAGAAAACCGCTCCGGTTGTGCTGGAGCGGCTGAATTATGCTGGACTAAGCGGGGTTTAGGCGCTTAATTCGTCGCGCAGTTTTTTGGTTACTTTCACCATCACTTCTAGTGCTGCGGTGGTTTCTGGCCAGCCACGGGTTTTCAGGCCGCAATCCGGATTTACCCATAAACGCCGTTGGTCGATTACTTTTAGTGCTTTACGCAGCAGGTGTTCTACTTCTGCTTCGGTAGGTACACGCGGGCTGTGGATATCGTAAACGCCGGGGCCGATGTCATTCGGATAGCTGAATTTCACAAAGGCATCCAGTAATTCCATATCGGAACGTGAGGTTTCAATGGTAATTACATCGGCATCCATGCTGGCAATGGCGGGCAGTATGTCGTTGAATTCGGAATAGCACATATGGGTGTGAATCTGAGTGCTGTCGTCGGCATCAGTTGAGGTAAGGCGGAATGATTCACATGCCCAGGCCAGATATTCATCCCATTGTGCACGTTTCAGCGGCAAGGCTTCACGAATGGCTGGCTCATCAATCTGGATAACGCGGATGCCGGCTTTTTCCAGATCCAGCACTTCGTCGTTCAGTGCCAGCGCAATTTGTTTGCATACCAGACTCAATGGTACGTCGTTACGCACAAAGCTCCATTTCATCATGGTTACGGGGCCAGTTAACATACCTTTCATCGGCCGTTTGGTCAGAGACTGGGCATAGGCAGACCAGGCAACGGTCATGGCTTTGGGGCGTGCAACATCACCAAAAATAATCGGCGGTTTAACGCAGCGGGAACCGTAGCTTTGCACCCAGCCATACTGGGTGAAGCAGTAGCCATCCAGTTGCTCACCAAAGTATTCCACCATATCGTTGCGCTCGGCTTCGCCATGCACCAGTACATCGATATCCAGTTGTTCTTGCTGTTTAACACAGTAGGCAATGTCTTTTTTCATGGCAGCTTCGTAATCAGCCGCACTCAGTTCGCCCTTTTTAAAGGCTGCACGTGCCTGACGGATTTCCTGAGTTTGTGGGAATGAACCAATGGTCGTGGTTGGCAGCAAAGGCAGATTCATCCATGCCTGCTGTTTTTCAATCCGCTGTGCAAACGGGCTGTGGCGTTGGTCGGCATGAGCGCGCAGGCTGGCTACGCGCTCTGCCACCTTGTCATTATGAATCAGTTTGCTGGTTTTGCGTCCGGCAGCCGCCGCATCGGAAGCAGCAAGCGCTTCTTGTACGGTGTCTTTACCGTGTGCCAGTGCCTGTTTGATGATGCCCAGTTCCTGCAATTTCTGGGCAGCAAAGGCAAGCCAGTTTCTGATTTCGGGGTTAAGTTTCTCTTCTACGCTTAAATCCTGCGGACTGTGTAACAGTGAACAGCTCGGGGCAATCCACAAATTGTTGCCTAGCTGGGTAGCAACTGGTGCGAGTAAATCAATCACTTCACGCAGATTGGCACGCCAGACGTTGCGTCCGTCAATCAGGCCAACAGACAGTACTTTGTTTTCCGGCCATGCATTGGCAAATTCGGCCAGTTGTTCCGGTGCACGTACGCAATCGATATGTACGCCGTTTACTGGCAGGCTTTTGAGTAAATTAAGATGTTCGGCAACACTGCCAAAATAAGTGCCGATAATGATGCGTGTACCGGTGATGGCCAGTTCCTGATAGGTAGGTGCGAAAGCATCCAGCCATTCGCGGGTAATATCGACGGCAAGAATCGGTTCGTCAATCTGAATCCAGTCGACACCGGCATTGGCCAGTTCACGTAAAAGTTTCTGGTATTCAGGCAACAGGCGCGGCAATAATTGCAGCCGGTTATGGCCGGCATCTTTTTCTTTACCCAGCCATAATAGGGTAAGCGGGCCTACCAAAGTGGGTTTGATATCGTGACCGGTGGCTTTGGCTTCTTCTATCTGGGCAATCAGGTTGGCTGCGTTGGCTTTGAAGCTGGTATCCTGATGCCATTCTGGCACGATGTAGTGATAGTTGGTATCAAACCATTTGGTCATTTCCATAGCTACCTGAGTAGCATTACCGCGTGCCAGTTCGAAATACTGGCTTAGTGTCAGCTTGGCTGCATCAAAACCGAAGCGTGCGGGAATAGCTCCGAGTGCACACAGGGTATCCAGTACGTGGTCATAATAGGAAAAATCACCTACAGGCAGCAAGTCTGCGCCGGCAGCAATCTGGGTAGCCCAGTTTTTCTGGCGGATATCAGCAGCAGTCTGGCGCAGCTCGGCTTCACTTTTGCTACCTTTCCAGAAGGCTTCAACTGCAAATTTTAGTTCGCGCTTGGCTCCAACACGTGGATAACCAGACAGATGGAATGTATTCATATTTATTTCTCCCTATCGATGATGAATTTCAATATTTATCAGTGTGCGTGAGTTATGACATGACCACAAGCGATAAATTTTGCAGTTATGTATGAATATTTTTAATACTGCATTTCAGCACAATGCAATGCGAGAATGTGATATGGTATGTAAGCGTCTAGTCTGGAAACAGATAAGTGGCTATCCGCAAGGTGATAATTATGTTAGCCATACAATTTTTGTTTATAAACAATGCGGCTGTTTATGAATTTTTTAACTTGTGTTTGTAGTTAAAATGCTAATCAAGGGTGGAAAACATGGAGTCGATTATTGAACTGCGTCATTTACGCACTTTGCTGGCTCTGGAAGAAACCGGTAGTGTCTCAATGGCTGCCAAGCGGGTTTTTTTGACCCAGTCTGCGCTGTCACATCAGATTCGTGTTCTGGAACAATTTTATGGCACTCCGCTGTTTGAGCGTAAATCCAACCCAATTCACTTTACACCGGTTGGGGTGCGTCTGTTGCAACTGGCACGTGAAATTACGCCACTGGTAACGGTAGCCGAGCTGGATATGGCGCAGATTATTGAGGGGGAAGCAGGGGAGCTGCGTGTAGCGGTGGAATGTCACACCTGTTTTGACTGGCTGATGCCTGCTATGGATGCTTTCCGGCCACTGTGGCCGAAAGTGGAGCTGGATATTGTGTCCGGCTTTCAGGCAGACCCAGTGGGGCTGTTGCTGACTCATCGGGCTGATCTGGCGATTGTGTCTGAATATGCACCACAGCCGGGTATTATTTTTCAACCGCTGTTTGCCTATGAAATGGTGGGTATTTGTGCCAAGGATCATCCACTGGCTGCTAAAAGCGTATGGCAGGCACAGGATTTTGTGGATGAAACACTTATCACTTATCCGGTACCAGACGATATGCTGGATTTACTGCGCAAGGTATTAAAACCAGCAGGTGTGCAGCCCGCGCGGCGCAACAGTGAGTTAACCATTGCCATTATCCAACTGGTATCAAGCCGGCGTGGTATTGCTGCCTTGCCTTACTGGACGGTAATGCCCTATCTGGAAAAGGGCTATGTGGTCGCGCGGCAGATTGGCGATATACCGCTGCAAAGTGAGCTATATGCAGCCATACGTGAATCTGACGGTAATAAAAGCTATCTGGATAATTTCTGCCAAATTGTACGCGAGCGCAGTTTTGCTGATTTACCGGGGCTCAGCCCGCTCAGTACACCAGATTAATCTGTACTGGGGATTCTGATCGGTACAACAAGGAGCAGGATGGATTATCAGAAACTGGCTGCATCTTTGCTACAGGCGTATGAACAACAGCAGCCATTAAGCATGCTCAACTATACCGAAAGTGTGCGTGATATAAATGATGCCTATCAGATACAGCATATGTTTACTGCTGGCAAGACTACGCCTTTGGGCGGCTATAAAATTTCTCTAACCAATAAAATTACCCAAATGCTGCTCCGCATGGACGAACCATTGTATGGGCAGCTAGAACATCGCCAGATATTGCGTGCACCGGCCACGCTGTCACTGGCACAGATGAATGCGCCACTGATTGAAGCCGAGCTGGGTTTTATTGCCAAAACTGATTTAAGCTACGGTATAAGCGACGCAGATTTGTTAAAGCGTGTCTGGGTAACCGGCTGTATGGAAATTCCCGACTCTCGCTTTGCACACTGGTTTCCGGCGCTGAATAAATATCTGATTGTAGCTGATGGTGCAGTAGGTGGTTATATTGTCTACGGTGACCATATTGACGGCCATGATTTACAGGTAGATGAACTGAGCGATATTCAGGTTGAGCTTACTCTGGATAACCAGACAGTGATCACTGCTCAGGCCAGTGCGGTGATGGGCAATCCACTGTATGCTTTGCAATGGTTGCTGAAAAAGCTGGCTGAGCATGGCCTGAGTTTACATGCAGGCGAGGTAGTATCTTCCGGTGCCTTTTTTCTGACCCATAAGCTGGTGGCGGGGGAATACAGTGCTCATTTTACTGGCGCCATCAACCAGAGTTTAACCCTGCATGTATTGCCCTGATTTGGCTTAGCGCGCTCAAACAGCAGAGTAAGCGTTATTATTCAGTTATTTAAATATTCACACCCTAGGCTATAGGCATATTTTTCACAGCGCTTTTTCGGCCTTAATCAGCTACAATAAGCACTATGGAAATTTTATCTTCTGCTGGCCTGCTGGCCGGCCTTAATAGTGAACAATTATCAGCCGTAACTTGGCCTGCGCAACCTGCGCTGGTGCTAGCAGGGGCTGGAAGTGGTAAAACCCGAGTTTTAACCACCCGTATTGCCTGGTTGTTGCAGACTGGTCAGGCCAGTGTACACAGCATTCTGGCCGTGACCTTTACCAATAAAGCGGCCAAGGAAATGCAATTGCGCCTGAGTGCGCTATTGCCATTTTCAGTACGCGCAATGTGGCTGGGTACTTTTCATGGCCTGTGCCATCGCTTTTTGCGCCTGCACTATCAGGAAGCCGGCTTGCCGAAAACATTCCAGATACTTGATATTGGCGACCAACTGGCTGTAGTAAAGCGTTTGCTCAAACAACTGAATATTGCCGATGAAGTAATTGCACCGCGCAGTTTGCAGGGATTTATTAATGCGCAAAAAGAAAATGGCCTGCGTGCTTCCCGTTTGACGGCACACGACCCGCATCAACGGCTGATGATTGAATGCTATGCTGCTTACGATAGCCTGTGCCAGAATGAAGGTGTGGTGGATTTTGCTGAGCTGATGTTGCGCAGTTATGAAATTCTGCAAAGCAATGAAGTACTGCGCAGCCATTACCAAAATCGTTTTAATCATGTTCTGATTGATGAATTTCAGGATACAAACAAATTACAGTATGCCTGGTTGAAACTGCTTGCCGGAGAACACGCAGCAGTTTTTGCCGTCGGTGACGATGACCAGAGTATTTACCGCTTTCGCGGCGCCGAAGTCGCGAATATGACGCGTTTTTTACACGAATTCGGTGTAAGCGAACCCATCCGGCTGGAACAGAATTACCGTTCCGTAGGCAATATCCTTACCGCAGCCAATGCCGTGATTGCACATAATGCCAGCCGTCTGGGCAAAAATCTGCACACAGAAGCGGGTAGCGGTGAAAAAATCCGCGTGCTGCAGGCAATCAATGATATAGAAGAAGCCCAGTTTGTGGTTGATGAAGTCAAGGCTTTACACCGTGAAGGGCTGGATTACATGCAGATGGCGGTGCTTTATCGCAGTAATGCTCAATCCCGCGTGCTGGAACAGGCGCTATTTCGTGCCGGCATACCCTATAAAATTTACGGCGGTTTACGCTTTTATGAGCGTCAGGAAATCAAGCATGCACTGGCTTATCTGCGGCTGGCGGTCAATCCCAATGATGATAATGCATTATTGCGGGTAATCAATGTACCCGCACGCGGTATCGGCGCACGCAGCATTGAAAATATACAGGCGGCAGCCAATGAAACCAGTATTTCGCTGTGGCAGGCCGCCACCAGTCTGGCCGCCAAGAACAGTAAAATTGCCGCTTTTGTGCACCTGATTGAAAATTTGCAGGCACAGGCTGCGCAAGTTTCCCTGCCGGAGCTGATGGCCGCAGCCATTTATGATAGTGGCCTGATGGAATATTACCGCACCCAGAAAGGTGAGCAGCAGGAGCGTATCAATAATCTGGAAGAATTACTGAATGCTGCCGTGGCATTCAAACCACAGGAATCCGGTTTTGATATTGAGCCAGAATATGATGAAAACGATCCGTTATTCGCCGTACTGTCCTTTTTAAGTACAGCCTCACTGGAAGCAGGTGAGCATCAGGCCGGGCAGGGCGAAGATGCCTTGCAGTTAATGACAGTGCATGCGGCCAAAGGGCTGGAATTCGATGGTGTATTTCTCACGGGTCTGGAAGAAGGTTTGTTCCCGAGTGAATACAGCATGGCAGAGCGGGACGGGCTGGAAGAAGAACGCCGCCTGATGTATGTAGCCATTACCAGAGCACGCAAACGCCTGTATTTAACTATGGCGGAACAGCGCCTGTTACACGGGCAAACTCACTTTGCCTTGCCGTCACGCTTTGTGGATGAAATACCTGAGGTAGTGCTGCAATATCTGTCAGCACATAAAAACGCTCTGGTAAGCAGACAACAGACGACACAGCGCACCAATCCGTTTCACAGTCGCAGCAAACTGGCAGAAACACCAGCCAGTACTGATTTTGACGGGTTCCAGCTCGGACAGAATGTTCACCATGAACGTTTTGGTACTGGCGTGATTATAGACGCTACCCACAAGGCTGAAGGCGCACGTCTGACTATTAATTTCGGCAAACAGGGGATTAAAGAGCTGGATACCGTATTTGCCAAAAGCAAGCTAACCATTATTTCTTAAACCGTTGCTCAGGCAACAGCTAGTAAGCAAACAGGCCTGAGAGGAGACAGACAATGCAACAATATGACCGTAACAATATATTTGCGCGAATTATCCGCGGCGAAATTCCCTGCCATAAAGTCTATGAAGACGCACAGACACTGGCCTTTATGGACGTGATGCCACAGGCACGTGGCCACGTGCTGGTGATTCCGAAATGCGAAGCAGTCGAGTTAACCGATATGCCGCAAGACTATCTTGTTGCGGTATTCAGTGCAGCCAAGAAAATCATTGGTGCACAACGTAAAGTTTTACACCGCGATGGTGTTGTGCAGTTACAGCTATCTGGTGAGCAGGCTGGCCAATCTGTATTTCATTATCATATCCATTTAATTCCCGGCCATATTCATGAATTGGGAAAACACGAAAGCGTGGCTGCTGATCAGGCAGAACTGGCACAACTGGCGGCACAATTACGCACCGAGCTGGCCTGAGCTACCAGTTTGATTGATAATTTATCCACAGCTTTATCCACAGATAAGCAACAAAATAAACAGCACCATCTACGCTATATCCATTGTTTTATAAGGGATTAAGCATACATGCTGAATTTTATTCAGCCAAACACATTAAATTTGTCCACAATAAATTATCCATTGTGCCAAACCATTCACATCGCTCCTGTACCACTCGGGTAGAGGAGCGATAATTTATTTCCCAAGCGATATCGGGCTAGCCCATCAGTAGATTGCAGCTTAAATAGCTTTGCTATTTCATACCAGCCACATTCTGCGTATTTAGCAAACTTTAAACAGTCCAAACTTCGACTTACCCTTTTCCTCAACAATAAAGCGACAAACCATCCTCTGTGGCCAGCACCATCAAGCTTGAGCATTAAACTGCTTATGTCTTTTTGTGCATAACAAAATCCCGCTGATTATCTACAATCAGCGGGACTTACACCGCATCACCAGCATTAATAATTCACATATCAGGAATAAACACACCTGAACTATTGTGTTTTAATTGCTTATTCAAACAGGTCGCGCAGCTTATCCATGAAAGATTTCTGGCGCGGCGTTTGCGACCGATCCATACCAGTAGAGATTTTCTCAAACTCTTCCAGCAGTTCGCGCTGACGCTCGGTCAGATTCACCGGAGTTTCCACCACAATGTGACAATATAAATCGCCTACCGCAGCCGAACGCACGGATTTAATTCCTTTACCCCGCACGCGCATGCGGCGGCCGGTCTGCGTTTCTTTCGGAATATTCAGTTTTACCTTACCATCCAGCGTTGGCACTTCAACCTCACCGCCAAGTGCTGCTGTGGTAAAGCTGATGGGCAATTCACAGTGCAAATCCATGCCGTCACGCTCAAATACCTGATGCGGACGTACATTCACCATCACATACAAATCACCGGCCGGTGCACCATGCTTACCCGGCTCACCTTCACCACTCAGCCGGATACGCTGGCCATCATCAATGCCGGCCGGAATGGAAACCTCAACTGTCTTGCGTGTTTTTACCAGCCCTTCGCCGTGGCATTTAACACACGGGTCTTTAATCTGCTTGCCACTGCCGCGACAGGTAGGACAGGTTTGCTGCAACTGGAAAATGGCCTGCCGTACATGCACCACCCCGCTACCGCCACACATGCTACAGGTAGTAGCAGAAGTACCTGCCTTGGCACCACTGCCATGACAGACATCACATTCTTCATGCGTAGGAATAGTGATTTTTTTCTTGATACCGCGAGCCGCTTCTTCCAGACTGATTTCCACATGATACTGTAAATCAGCCCCCTGATGATTCTGCTGCCGTCCGCCAGCACTGCCACCAAACATCTGGCTGAAAATATCGCCAAAATCAAAACCGCCGGAAAAACCACCGCCACCAGCACCCATATTGCCATCTACGCCGGCGTGGCCAAACTGATCATACGCAGCACGTTTTTGCGCATCAGACAATACTTCATAAGCACGCTGTATTTCCTTGAATTTCTCTTCAGCGCCCTTATCGCCCTGATTACGGTCGGGATGGTATTTCATGGCCAGCTTACGATAAGCTTTTTTGATTTCCTCATCCCCTGCAGTACGGGTTACACCCAGCACTTCATAAAAATCTACTTCAGTCATAATTTTATTCCAAATGTTTGCAGGCAACCTGTTCCTGTACAGCAGGCTGCCTGAAAAGCAAAACCGGATAATAGAAATGCAACCCATATATGGGCTGCATGTATAAAAACAAGGTTTTAAGCGAAACTTATTTCTAAATGTAGCAACACGGGCAATCGGCCAACTTACTTATACACAGACAAACAACACAAAGGATACAACAGGATATTTATCCGGCCAGCAAAACAACGCATCAAATTCTGACCAGCCAGCCGCCAATCATAAAATCTTGCTTAATAATTCACCCACACAATCAGACACCGGCAACCGGCACCAGAACATTGACATAGTTGAGTCCGACATTTACCTGCTCCAGATCAATTCCAGTTATCGCTACCTTCATCTGGCATTTGGGCAGAGCATCAATTGGCACGCCAGTGACACGGCTAACCAGAGGCAGCCCCTCAATGCGAACCAAATCATCACGTATTAACTGGGCAGTCAGTTCCTGCAATTGTTCCTGCTGGATATATATCAGGCTCCAGTACGCTTCCATATGACGCTGGAAATCATTATAAGCAGCATAAGCCGATTCAAAATCGCGCAGCACCGCAAACAGCATGGCATCCTGTGGTTCAAAGCGGGATGGGGCGTCCGGATCAAGTAAACTGATTAATTGCTTCTGATTAATATAATCAGTAGCACGCCGTAATGGGGAAGTAAACCAGGCATAATGTTTCAGCCCCAAACCAATATGTGGCTCAGACTGGGTACTCATACGCACCCTGCCAGTTGGCTGCACCCGGAACAGACCAGCCATACCCGCCTCATCCAGCATGCGCGCCCAAGTACTGTTGGCAAAAATCATCAGTTCACTGACCAGCGTATCAATCGGGGCACCACGTTCCCGTACACTGATGCGTACTTTATTCTCGGTTTCCAGCTTAATCCCGTAATCGTATTGAGGTAAACGTTCCGGGTCATATTTACCCCGTGCCTGCATTCTGGCTATGGCAAAATCATACAACCAGTTCATTTCATGCTGATGAGCAAAAACTTCGGTATCACCGCGCGTGTGCTGGGGCTGAAATGCCTGCTCAATATTTTCAATGCGTAAATTACAGTCTATATAAACCGATTCAATCCGCGATTCACACTGCACAATCTCAAACTGCGGATTAACTTCAGCATACAGACTGACTGCCGGCCGTGCAGCTCCTTCATCTAGACTGAAAGCAGCTATCCAATTATCCGGCAGCATCGTGATTTTGCCACCGGGATAATATACCGTACTCTGGCGTTCAAATATCAGTTTTTCCAGCGGAGATTCAGCAGTAATGGCCAGAGCAGGAGCGGCAATATGAATACCAACCAGTTTGTTACCATTGGGCAAATCACGCACGCTAAACGCATCATCCACCTCATTGGTGTCAATATCATCAATAGAAAATGCCTGCACTGCTGTATCAGCAGCAGACAGGTTGTGGATAATCGGCACAGCATAATCGCCACAGTCCACACCCTTAGGAAACTGGGTCAGTAAAAAACCATCAAGAAAATACTCAGGCAGGGGCGGCACAGCGCCAACACTCTGGAGCAGGGCAAAGCGTGATGTTTTTTTCTGTTCAGCAGCTTTTATCACCGCCTTGTAACTCTGGCTCTGTTTGTCTGGCGCATGCAGAATCATCTTAGCATCAGCAGCAATGGCGGCAGGCAGACTGCCAGCCAGCAACTCCTGTATCCAGCTATTCATTTGCGCTTCCTGCTGTTTGCGCCGTTCAATCGCCGCCAGAGCCTGCTGTAAGGTCTCTGCCGGTGCAGCCTTAAATACCCCTTTATTTTTCTTGTAAAAATACATAGGTGCTGCATACAGAGCCATTAATGTGGCTGCCAGCTCAACATTCCCGCTGTTGCTGCCAAAATATTCCGTAGCTGCACTGGCTGCGGTAAATTCAGCCTCACTACCCACCGCTTCCCACAGTAGGCTGATATCAATACCGGCGGCAGCATCGGCGGCCTGCTGTAAAAACTGCGCAGCATCGCTATCAAATGCCAGAAACACATGATTGGCCTTGATTTTTGCCCGTTTACCGTGCTGCGTATTAACCAGAAAAGTAGCATCATTTTCCTGTACCACCTCCGCTACTTTAAACTGACCTGACTCCTCATAAAAAATATGTTTACCCATAACGCCTACTTAAACCAAAGAAACTACCCAAGTAACCTGTAAAAAAGATTGAAAAACCACCCATTATTTCGATAATAAACAAATTTACAGCATTTCAAATTTTACACTGGAACTACCATTGTGCATCCATACAGCCATGCCAGTACAAATAGTTCACCATTACTTCCCCTCTGGTTTTCCTGTTCTCCATATATCAAGTATTAAAACATACACATTAAATAATTCCATGTTTTAATTTTTTAATAAAACTATCACTCAAAGTTAGCACAATATAATTATGCTTTAAACAATATTATGCTTTAAAACCAGATAAATAAACAGTAAAAACTCTTCTTATCTGATACTATTCATAATAGTAAACAAAAATTTATACAATGCCAAACAAATAATCAACCAAACATCATCAATAAAATGACTACGTACACAAGCAGATATGCCCGCAATCCAGACCATCGGGCTAAATTTATGCTTTTAACATAATTCGTAAAAACCAAATTTTACCCGCTTTTATCGATCAGGCCTGATGATAGTTCTACCAGCATCAGATCCGCAATCAGCATTTGAAAATTAATTACATTTAAATAAAATTCAATATTACAATAGTATTTATAACAAAACTATTAATATTCAAAAAAACAAAATATTAATTAAGTAAAATAAATAACTTAAACAAATAAAGCTTTTAAAGAAAACATCTGTGTCAACTTAGTTATACACCCAAAAACCATTAACAAAAGTATCATTAGAATTCCTAATGTTTATACTCATTCATCTAGACACCAGCTCCATTTTCTCAGTAACAGTCTGATAACATACCAGCCAGCAGCTTACCAGAACCGGGAAGCTACCGTTTCATCTCACAGATATCCACAGCAACAGCAGCGACGCCAGTGTTACAATAGCCATCAATTCGCGTAAAGAGCCACGATATGAAGAAAATAACGCCCAAAAGCTATGAAGAAGCCATCCAGCAACTGGAAAAAATTACCGAATCCATGCAAAACAACGACTTGCCTTTAGAAGAATCACTGGCAGCCTATGAATATGGTCAGGAACTGGTGCAATACTGCCAGCAGAAACTGGCTGAAGTAGAACAAAAACTACAGCTACTGGATCACGGTGAATTAAAGGAGCTGAAACTTGAAGCAGAGGAGTGATTTTACCGGCTGGCAGAAACAGGCACAAACACACACCGAACAAACCTTAACCCGGCTATTACCACCAGCCACACAGCTTCCCGCCCCACTGATTGAAGCCATGCGCTATGCCACACTGGATGGCGGCAAACGTTTGCGCCCGATGCTGGTACTGGCTGCGGCCGAGCTGGGCACTGCCACTACAGAAGCAGTGGATTATGCTCTAGCCGCAGTCGAATGCATTCATATTTATTCGCTCGTGCACGACGACATGCCGGAAATGGATAACGACAGCCTGCGTCACGGCAAAGCGGCCTGCCACATACAATACACACCGGCAACAGCCTTACTGGTTGGCGACGCCCTGCAAAGCATGGCTTTCAGCCTGCTGAGCCGGCCAACCAGTCTCGAAGCCACACGCCAGCTACGCATGATACAGACACTGGCACAGGCCGCTGGCTGTACTGGCATGGCTGGCGGACAGGCCATTGATCTGGCTCATGTGGGTCTCAGCCTGAACCAAACCGAACTTGAGCACATGCACCAGTTGAAAACCAGTGCCCTGATTCGGGCAGCCGTCACACTGGGCGGTCTTTGCTGTCAGGACATCGACCAGCAGGCACTGACAGCACTCGACAGCTATGCCACCCATCTGGGGCTGGCCTTTCAGGTTATTGATGATGTACTGGATTATGAGCAGGATAGTGACATCTTGGGCAAAACCGCCGGTAAAGACGCTCAGGCCAACAAACCCACCTACGTTAGCCTGATGGGACTGGCTACAGCACGCCAGTATGCCGAAAATCTGGTACAAAAAGCCATTGATGCGCTGGCTGATTTTGACCAGCGTGCAACTCATCTGCGCGCGCTCGCCCAATTTGTTGTTGCCCGCAATCATTAAAGTCGCACCCTGCGTGACATGAACAACCATAGCAGTAGCAATGCCCATTCTGCTGTTGCAGCTACCGGCACAGATATTCAGCTATCAGCCGGTAGCCGGAATAACTAACGCAGCCGCTTACCAGATACCCAGTCAATAATCTGGCTGGGTTGTTTGCGCCCGCCAGTGCGCCCACCCACAATCATCACCTGACGTCCAAACTGGCGTCTGACTTCTCGTTCTGTACCACAGGCTTTTTTGCCGGCTCGATTACATGAAGTCGACACCAGCGCCGTACCGACAGCGCGGCACAAAAAGCGCGCAGTGGCCAGATCAGGAATGCGTACCGCCAGCGTTTGCCGGCCACGCCCGCGCAACACTGGCAACACCCGCTGCCGTACCGGTAACAGCAAGGTTTTAGGAGCCGGCCACTGCTGACTGATGGCCGCCACGTCGGTGGCAGACAATGGTGCCAGCAAAGGTTGCAGTTGCGCCAAATCAGCAGCAATAACAATCAGACCTTTATGTTGCGGCCGTTTCTTCAGCGCAATCAGCTTACGCAGCGCCAGCGCATAATCGGGCAGGCAACCAAGTCCATAACTGCCTTCCGCCGGATAGGCAATCAGACCGCCACGATACAGATGGGCGCGCAGACGATGTAAAAACCGGCCGGCCGGCCGGACAGGATGGCGCATAAATATTCAGAGAAATAAACCAAACTATTATAATAGCAGTGCAGAATCAACCAGACTACTCATGCCCCCAGATACTGCATTCAATCGCCAGAGGCTACCATGATTACTGATGAACAACTATTGCGTTACAGCCGTCATATTTTACTGGATAAACTGGATATTGCCGGACAGGAAGCCATTCTTACCGCACGGGCACTGGTGATTGGTGCCGGCGGTCTGGCACATCCGGCACTCACGTATCTGGTGTCCAGCGGAGTAGGGCACATCACCGTTGTGGATAACGACAGCATCGAAATCAGCAATTTACAACGCCAGTATTGGTTTAATGATCGGGATATTGGTGAGGCAAAAGCCCGTGTATTGTGCCAGCAGCTACAGGCACATCACCCGCAGGCTCAATTACAGCCAGTTGTGGCCAGAGCAGATGCCAGCCTGTTACAACAACTGGTGCAACATGCCGACATTATTCTGGATTGTACCGACAACTTTGCCAGCCGCCGGCTGATTAATCAGGCCTGCTTTAATGCGCGCAAACCACTGGTTTCAGCCTCAGCCTTAGTATTTGCCGGCCAATTGGCCGTATATGATTTCCGTGACGGCCATGGCCCCTGTTATCAGTGTCTGTTTGAAGAAGAAATGAATGATGAAGGCGCCAGTTGTGCCAAAAACGGCGTTTTTGCTCCGTTACTGGGCATAATGGGCGCAGCACAGGCAAGCGAAGCATTGCAGGTAATCGCTGGTATTCATCCTCTCGGCTGCTGGTTACACTGTTTTGACGCTCATCGCTTTCAGTGGCAACGTTTGCAGCTAGCGGCCAATCCGGACTGCCCAGTATGTGGACAAACAGCCTTATCCACAAAACCCTGTGGATAAAGCTGTGGATATCTGTATTATTTCTAAAAATCAGACAGCTTACGATCCTGACCGGCTTTCCAGCCGGATACAGTAATCACCAGTGCGGCAAACAGCATTAACCATAATGCAGGAAACCAAGAATGCATCATATCGTGCAAAGCACCCATTAATACCGGCCCCACCGACGCAAACAGATAACCACAGGTTTGTGCCATTCCGGATAACAGTACTCCCTCAGTAACACTACCGCTGCGCAGACTGAAAAACATCATACTCAGACAGAAAGCCCCACTGATTCCCAGCCCCAGCAGCAGTACCGCTGGTAAATAGCAACTGCGCCACGGCGACATCAGCAATAATACCGACAATATCAACGCCACCCCGCACATCGCACCAATCCAGTGCTGCTGTTTTAATCTGGCTGCATAAATCGGTATCAGCAAATTAGTTGGTACCATCACCAACTGCATCAATCCAAGCCAGCCACCGGCTTCTGTTGCAGACACCCCGGCTTTGGCCACAATCTGCGGCAGCCAGCTAACCGTTGAATAAAATAGAAATGACTGAAACCCCATAAACAGAGTTACCTGCCAGGCCAGCGGATTACGCCACAGATGTATCGTTACCGGCCGCGAACGGACAGCCGCTCTGGGGATGGCATTGGCGGCCTTAAATGGCAGCCACCAGATAACCATTGCCACCAGTGCCGGCAGCACCCAGATTACCAGCGCACCGCGCCAGCCCCACAGATTACCGTGAGCCAGTGGCGCGCTTAAAGCAGAGCCTGCCGCCCCGCCAATATTCATAACCAGTGCATATAATGCCGTAACCAGCCCCATTTTTAATGGAAAATACTGTTTTACCATGCTGGGAATCAGCACATTCCCCACCGCAATGGCACAGCTAAGCAAAGCCGTACCGGTGAGCAGCAGAAACAGTCCCCCACCACAACGCAGCACCAGCCCCAGAGTTAAAACCCACAAAGCAAAAAATATCATTTGCTCCGCGCCCAGCCGCGCTGCCATTCTGGGGATAAAAATAGAAAACAGACCAAATGTCAGCAACGGTACTGTAGTCAGCAGCCCGGCCAGCGTACTGCTAATCTGGAGCTGGAGTTGAATATTCTGCAACAAAGGCCCCACACCAGTCAGAGGCCCACGCAAAACCAAGGCCAGCGCCAGAATCGCCACAAAAAGACTTAGTAGATGCTGTGTTTTCGATACAGCCGAATCTGTTTTCATTACTTCACCAAATTACCGTTACCCTTAATCCTACCGATTAAGACTGAAGAAACCATTTAATTTTGCGGCCATTGCTGCAATAAGGCACGGCCGCATTCCAGACCCGCTGCATAACTATAACGTAAACGACCGGCATCGCGACACAGGCGTCCGGCCATTTTGCTATCATTTGGGGGATTAATTTCAATAATATAGCGACAGTTTTCAGGCTGCCGCATCCATGCCAGCGTAGCATTATAATGTTTTACCCGCTGCCGTAACGCCTGTGCAAATCCACCGGCAGGTAAGCGCCGTGCCAGCAAAGCATCACTCAGGCCACCGTTCTTAATATAATCATACGTACGGGTGCGAATAACCACCACACGGCCGATATTCGGCTGCGACAGCGCCCACTGTACCGGTAAGGCATCTGCCACGCCGCCGTCAAAATAACTTTCACTACCGATTTGTACTGGCTTGCGGATAATAAAAGGAATTGAGCTGGAAGCACGCAACACGTCCAGAAAAGATTCGGGTTGGGCAACAGCATATTGTGGCCGACCACTAACTGCATTACTCAGTACAATGCGGAAATCACGCTGCTGTGCAAACATGCGCTCACAATCCAGCGGATTTTCCTGCTGTACAACCCGCCATAACCAGTCGATATCCATCAGATCACCACCGCGGATAAAGCGTGACCAGCGAATAAATTCCGGCCGGCACGACTGATCCAGCAGAACAGCCAGATTGCGCCCCTCTTGTCCGGCCAGATAGCTGGCAATGGTACTGGCTCCGGAAGACACCCCAACCAGCAAAGTAAATGGATTAAATTCTGCCTGCAAAAAAGCATCAGTAACCCCGCTACTGAATGCAGCGCGCATCCCTCCGCCTTCCACAACCAGCGCAGTCTGCGTTCTGGCTGGTTCCTGCTCAGTATCAGGCATTATTTACCATTTCTACTCTTATGTAATGTTAAATTAATATTATTAAATATATAATACTAGCCGGATTAAATCAATGAAGCTTCCAGCAGGTAGTTTCACCTCAGCGTTCTGCTGCCTGCAAGCACCTAAGCCTGCCCGTTTACACATCTGCCAGTAAAACAATCAGCATACCATTTAAACATACTCCTCTGGCAGCATTATTCTGTCTATCCGGCGAGTAAACACCCACAATAATGACAGCCTGCACCAGATTAGCTGCATTTTTATACAGCCTCCACGGTACAAGCAAAACTGTTCTGCCATAAGTAGTAAAAAATAAAGACAATAGCTTGTATATCGTCACAAGCCCTTTGATTGAAGAAAACCGGCACAGTTAACTGAAAATTTCCAGCGCCACAGTCAGAACAGCCCAGCATATCAAGTAAAAACCGAGCAAAGGCTGTAAACAATTCTGCTGTTATCCAGTTAATAAGATTGTTATCTGGAATACTTATAGCAGACAGGACAGCTATCCCCCACAACCGGCTAAAACAGCAGTCTAGCAGGTAAAAATCAGCCAAGCCGGTTAACTCTTCTCTTCACTAGCCGCAGCAACCCAATATGCTCAAGCCATTAATTCAGCCAGACTACGCAGGTGCAAATTAGCTAAAGCAAATATTTCACACCAAAATCATTCGCACTTTAGCGTATTGCCAAGCCATAAAAAACTTCCGGATTCAGAAGAAATCCGGAAGTTACTTTAGCTATGCAGCAAAATGGTTTAGTTACTGCTCCATTTGAAGCCTACACCACCATTAAAGCCAACTTCTTTGCCGGTGGTGGAAACACCTGCACCCCAGCCAATATTACCGCTATTGCTGATTGCCTTATAGTTGGCACCTACAGCAGTATAGCCACGGTAAGTACCTACACCAACACCAACAGCCTGTTCACCAGCATTCAGAGATGGCAGATAAGCACCGGATAATGCCATGGCCAGAGCAGTACCTGAATAAGCACGACGTTCCGTACGCTGTAAACGTTCATTTACTTTATTCACATACTTATTGATGTTATCAATCTTATTATTAACACCTTTAAGCTGAGCCACATTCACAGCATCTGTGTTTTCACTACCCGCAGCAACGCCGGTTATCTGACGGTATCTTCTATTATCTTCATCACCCACAGATACCGCACCCCAGTCATCCGCACTCTGCGTGGCTTCAATAACTCTTCTCTGCTCGTCGGTTGCCGTTCCCGGTACATATACTTCTTGCTTCTCTCCGCCTTTCCTCTTCGCTTTTGATTCAGCTCCCAGAGCAATACCTCCAGTCGCCATTGCTGCTGCGCCTTTACCCAGCGCTACACCATTTTCCACTGATGCAGTTGCATCAGAACCTATCGCAATGGCCGATTTCTCCCTGGCTTGCGCACTTCCGCCTAGTGCTATCGAATTAGCACTTGATGCAACTGCCCCGGGTTTGTTGTTTGTCGGACCGAAGCGTGCATACATCGTACCATTATTCTGCATATTTTCCAGTACTTTAGCCACATCATTTACTATCTCTTTGCTACCATCTGGCTTAGTAATTTCATAGTCATGCAAAGCAACTTTGTTTTCAGACGGATTGTACGAAGCACCCAGACCTGATGTTATGGAGGAAATTTGGTTGCTCAGTGCAGTCGACAGACTGTTCAGCGCCTCTTGTGAAATACCGCTGTCTGTGGGCAAGTTATCTACTCTTGTAGACAGATTAGCCAGATCGTTTTGCACAGATGACAACTGACCAAAATTGACTGCATCGGTAGTTTCCTGACCAGCCTTCACATTGGTAATCCGCTGTGGGTCACCATTATAGCTGGCATTATAAGCATGCAATGAATTATCCCACTGCAATGCATTTACCTGCAGGCTAGAAATACTGCTACTAATCCCACCTATTTGCAGCACATTGTTTATCGAAGACAAACTGCTTGAAGTAGCGGTAGATAAACTGGCCAGATCACTTTTCACAGTAAACAACTGTCCACCTGTTACTGCATCATGCGAATGCTCACTAATATCGCCATCGGCCACATTAATAATCTTGCCAGGCTCAGAAGCACGAGTGAGGCTGCCTGGTTTGCTGGCATCAAATGCGCCTTCACCTCCATTATACTCACTATTCCATCTCAGGTTGTTCTGGCTGTCCTCTTGCAATTTAGCCACATTGTTGTGCATTTCCACATAACCGGTAGACAGACTTTCTATGCGGGTATTGGTATCGCTCACCAGATTATTCAGACTATCATTTGTTGTACTCAGGCTCTCTAACAGACCTGAGTATCCGCTAGACAGGGAGTTAGTGATGTTAGTGATGTTACCGATTTCAGCAGTCATTGCCGTTGAAACTGCTGTCGACAAACTGTTCACGCTGGATGAGGTAGAGCTGGACAGAGTTGAGAGCTGGCCAAAATTAACCGCATCGGTAGCTTCCTGGCCGGCAGCCACATTGGTAATCCGCTGTGCCACAGCTTCACCATTAATATTATGGCTGGCATCATAAGCCTTCAGCGAATTATTCCACTGCATTGCATTCTGCTGTAATGCCGTCAGGTTCTGATTAGTACTACCCAGACTGTCATTCAGATTGGACGACAGACTGCTCAGACTAGATGAGGTCGCCGTTGACAAGCTGTGCATCTGCATACCGTTGATGGCATCAGTTGAAGTTTCACTGATTGCGCCATTGGCAATACCGGTTAGTTGCTGAGATTTGCCTCCACGGGTTGCATCAAAGGCACCCTCAGTACCACTGTTACTGTTCCATTGCAATGCATTGCCCTGCAATGCAACCACATTGCTCTCAACTGTGTTAAGCTTGTTAGTTACCTTACCCAGATCGCCCATCTGGGCATCGGTAAAGGTTTGCAGACTGGTCGACAGACTGCTCAAACCTGTTGAAGTAGAGCTGGACAGGCTAAAGAGCTGGCTGCCGTTAATGGCATCAGTAGAATCTTCAGCCACAGCACCAGCGCGGACATGAGTAATAAGCTGAGCACTACTACCGCCATGGCCGGCATCATAGGCACCACTACCATTATTTAAGTCTTCATTCCACAACAGTGCATTCTGCTGCAATGACTCAATATTGGCATTGGTACTGATGAAAGACATTGATGTTGACAAACTCAGATCAGCCAGCTTCCTGTTAGTATCGCTCAACTCATTGGTCAAACCGGCCAGACTAGTATCGCTAATGTTCTGCAGTGAACTTGACAACGAATTGAGAGTAGTACTTACACTGCCAGACAAATAGCTAAGCTGGCTATTGGTGGTAAACAACTGGCCACCGGTAACTACATCACTGGATCCGGCAGTTGCATCTCCAGCCTGCACATTGGTAATGCGCTGAGCCTGCCCATTGTGGGTAGCATCATATGCTCCTAGGTCAGCATTCCATAACAATGCATTCTGTTGCAGAGACGAAAGGCTGGAGTGGGTTGCAGCCAGCTTGTTATCAAAAACTGTAGACAGACTGCCTACTGCGTTATCGGCAAAATCATTCAGAGCAGTGGATAGACTATTAATACTAGTTGATGTTGATTGGGAAAGATTATTCAGCTCGGTATTAACTGTGCTGGACAAACTGCTCAAGTTGCTATTGGTGGTAAACAACTGGCCACCAGTAACTACATCACTTGAGGTTGATAATAAATCGGCATCAGCTACATTGGTAATTTTTCCCCGCCCGTCTGTCACACCATGACTGGCATCATAGGCTTGGCCATTCCATTGTAAAGCATCCTGCTGCAAGGTTGTAATATTGCTATTAGCAGTACTCAAACCAGTAGATAAACTTTTGACCCCGTCTGCAGAAATCCCATTTAGCGAAGAAGATAAGCTAGTCAGACTTTCTTGTGTCGCGGTGGAAAGAGTATACAACTGATTACCCGTTGCAACATCGGTTGAGTTGGATGCAAGCTCTGTCTCCAGTACATTGGTAATGCGCTGATTTTCATTTTCATATTTGGCGCTGTATGCCTGATCAGCACTACTCCATTGCAAAGCCGTTTTTTGCAGGGCTGCGATATCGCCGTTGCTGCCATCCACAAGTGAAGACAGGCTGTTGATAATTGATGTGGAAGAATCCTGTAAAGCCGTGCTCAAGCTATGCAAACCGGTTGAAGTTGATGTAGACAATGCGCTCACAGCAGTATTGGTCTCATGTAGCTGCGCACCAATAACCACATCAGAAGAAGTTGCATCTAACGCGCCGCTGGCAACACCGGTAATTTTCCGATCACGAGCATCATATGCACCTTCACCATTATTTAGACTTTGATTCCATAACAGTGCCTGATTTTTTACTTCAGTTATTTTATTGTCATTGTCATCCAGCTTAGCAGTAATTTCAGCCAGGTTGGTTACAGTAGCTGTAGAAAGACTGTATAACTGGCCACCGTTAATCGCATCGGTTGATCCTTGAGCAATACTACCAGCTTCAACATTGGTAATTTTTTGTGGCGCATCATTATGGCTGGCATCATATGCGCCGTTTTTCCACAGCAGGGCATTACTTTGCAGGCTAGCAACATCAGTACTGATATTACTGGCCACTGTAGACAGACTGCCAATATCTGCTATATTTAAATTGTTCATCTGCTCTCGCAGAGTCTGTAGTCCGTCAGAAACTTTGGTGTCTAAAGTGGACAGGCTCACATTAGTTGTATACAGCTGGCCACCATTCACAGCATCTGTGGATGTTGCTGAGCTAATATCCCCAGCAGTAACATTAATAATCTTTGCGGTTTTTGCGCCAGATGCAAGATGAGCTGCATCGTAAGCATTTTCGCCTGCATTCCATTGTAATGCATCTTCTTGCAGATGCTGAATGCTGGTAGAGGTCGACCTTTGTAACTCATCTAAAGCGATTTGAGTATCATTAATGTGTGTATCTACAGAAGTTGAAAGAGAATTCAGCTTATTACTAGTTGAAAGAATACTTGAAGAAGCAGAATTACTTAGCTCAGTTAATTTTTCGTTGACCGTACCTAAACTGGATTCTGCGGAAGTAGACAGAGAAGCAATACTATTTGATGTGGCATTACTTAAACTCTTTAGCTGCGCCACGTTTACAGCATCAGTATCCTGCGTACCTGCTGCCAGTCCGGTAATCTGCCGGGTGTGGCCGTTAGCAGCATCGCCAATAGCCACTGCATTGGCTGTGCTTTTCCAGACGGGTGTTACTGCTGTTTCGGCACTGGCGTCAGGATTAAATCCGGCCGCACCACTCCCTGTAGAAGCCACAGAACCGCTGCCCAGGGCGACACCGCCGTCAACGCTGACCATTGCACCTTCACCCAAGGCCACACCATTAGTGGCGCTAACCTTGGTATTGTTACCCAGTGCCAGACCATTGACAGCACTGACATTAGCACGATTACCCACTATCATGGCACCGCTAGCTTTGGCAGAAACGGTGTTGTGGTTACCCAATATTCTGATATTGTCGGCTTTATCTGTACCTGTTGAATCAGTTTCTATGGTATTGTAATTACCAAATACGCCAGTATTATTAGCTGCGATGGTGCCGTTCTGATTACCGAAAGAATAGCTTCCATCACCTGTTACTATTGTTACACCGGTAGCAGCAGTTTTCTGAGTACCATTATCCTTATCATAGCTAGTAGTTTCAGCAGAGCCGCCAATAGCACCAGATGCCTTGCCGCTAACCTGATTGGCCGAACCAATACTGATACTCTGCTCGCCTGTTGCCTGTGCTGCATTACCGATAGCCACAGCTGAATGCTGTAGAGCCTGCGCCTGTACCCCCAGTGCGACAGTACCATCTGCCTTGGCCTGCGACAGCAGACCAGCTGCCACACTGCCCACTCCATTAGACGAAGCTACCGAACCCAAAGCCACACTGGAAACACCAGTAGCCTCGGCACCAACACCAAAAGCAATCGAAGCACGCCCAGAAGCCAAGGCCGCCGTTCCAATAGCCATCGCGCCACCAGCCAGAGCTGTAGCATTGGTGCCGAAAGCCATTGAATAGTTACCGGTTGTAAAAGAACCACAACCAGAGGCAAAAGAATACACGCCATAAGCTACAGGCATTTTACTTTCAGCTCCGCCAGTTTTTTTCCCCTGCATGGCTGCATTATTAGCATTTGTCGCGTCACTCGTTGTACCGTAGGGATTTTTGCCATCAAAAGCTTGGTTTTTAGCAAATCGTAAATATTCGTCTAGTGCCGTTATTTCAGTACCGGTAATAGTACGGCCAGTAACGCCTCTGCCCTGAACTTCATCTGCACCACAAGTATAAGGAGAACGTGGACTACCATCTGCTGCAAAATCGTTTGCCCCATTAAGAATAATGGAACCATGACTTGCCAGCAAATTTCCCTGCTGGTCTTTGTAGTTGTTTTGATGTGGGCTATTATCACCCACATTACTACCACCAATAATCGCTGCATTGGCAGCATATACATGTGATGACAGTAACGACATATTCAGAAATGAAGCTATAAGACCCAGTTTAAAAAGCGCACCCAATTTGGACTTGCTGCTTACAGAGGCAGCAGCGGGCAAAGAGGAAACGGTATCAGACTTGGTTCTGCTTTTCGCTAATTCGGAAGCTGCTACCCATGTCTGGGTTGTTTCATTCCATATAGCACGATATATTTTATTCAATTGGTTACTCCTGATTAGAAATCATGCTGTCAAACAAAATTCTAGATAACTATATAAAGATATTTAGTTAAATGTTAAATTATTTTAATTTAAATCTTTTGGTAATATAACATAAATATTTGTTTGCATGTATTAAATAAAACCAGATAATAATTACCATCGTTAATAAACAACCTTTTTATACAATTACAAACAATTGAAATATATATGTATTTTAAGATTTGTTTTTTTAGGTTTACGTATATCTATGTTTATTAACCACATTGTTTAGATGTTATTATTGTCTTATTAATGCCACAATTGCCCGCTTAATGACTGTTTATGCTGATAAAAAAAATAATTTACGGGTTGATATATATTTAAATTGCGGCAGGAAATCATTTATTGTTCCGCATGATAATGAAATAATAACACAAATGAATATTTATAGTTTATTTAAAACCAGTCAATACGCTATTAACTATACTTTAAAAACAGCTTTAAATGGACATTATGCTGTCTATACTGTTTATACCTAGGTAATAATAAAATTTACCACAATATAAAAAAGTAGCTGATTTTTACACAATCCAGCTACTTTCAGTATATCTGCCACATGCCGTAAGCCAGACACCTAGCTATTTGTATTGAAGCATATAGAAAATTTTGCCAGTTACTCCGGATCAGAATAATTATTAATTTGTTTAGTCAGGTATTAATTTGCTCTGACCAATATGCAACTCTATTGCCGCATGAGTATACTGCCAAAATAAATAGCATGCCGAGCAGGCCTGTCTGTAAAACAATAAATTTCCGGTTAACTTAATAACAGGTATAGCAAATACCTTTACTGCGCCATCTGCTTTTCAACATCAATGAGCGCACGACGGGATAAAGCCAGATTGGCTCTACTGCTATCAAGTACAGAATACAAAAACAAGCTACCAAATTTTTTCAGCGGCCGGATCAAATGATATTGATGATCAAGAGTAATAAGTATATCGTCAATTTCATCATTCAGCTCCAGCATCTGCATGGTTTTGATTTTTGATCGGATAACTTCGGTACTGCTGGCTGCGGCAATTTCCAGATCAATTTTATCGATAGCACTACCAGCCATCAGCATACCGTTATCATAATCAACCACTGCAGCTGCCAGCGCACCTTCTACATTGAGTAATTGGGCTACAACAGCCTGATAGTTCATTTTTTTATCCCAGAATAGTGAATATAAAGCCAGATGGTATCTATCCGACCATGCTATTTTTGACGGTGTTTGCCATTATAGCATGTTTACACCCAAATAAGACTAAGTTACACCATCAGGCAGCCTGAGGCAGATGATGAAAGGCAGGGGGCAATTGCCGGTTGTGTGGAAAAGTTACCCATTCATATGTTTCAGGCTGAGCCAGTAACTTACGTAACAGTGCATTATTTATTGCATGGCCGGATTTATAGCCTTCAAAAGCACCGATAATCGGATGGCCAAGGGTATAAAGATCACCAATGGCGTCCAGAATCTTATGGCGCACAAATTCATCCGGATAACGCAATCCCTCTGGATTAAGAACATCCACATCGTCAATTACAAGCGCATTACTCAGATTTCCCCCCAGTCCCAGATTATGGCTACGCATCAGCTCTACTTCCTGCATAAAACCGAAAGTCCGTGCCCGCGATATTTCATCCACATAAGACTGGCCAGCAAAATCAATCTGAAAAGTCTGGTTACTGCGATTAAAAACCGGGTGATCAAAAGCTATGGTTAAAGTAACGCGGAAGCCCTCATACGGTGTAAATTTTACCCATTTATCTTCTTCAGCAAGCATCACTGGCTGTTTAATACGTAAAAAACGTTTTTCAGCAGGCTGATCGATAACACCGGCATCCTGTAACAGATAAATAAAAGGCAGGCTCGAACCATCCATAATGGGAATTTCCGGCGCATTCAGTTCTATAAGAATGTTATCAATACCATAGGCTGCAAACGCCGACATAATATGTTCTATGGTACCGACACGAATACCATCTGAAGTGACTATTGTGGAAGACAGACGTGTATCGTTAATTAGTTCCGGCGTCAGCTCCACAATCCTGCTCTGTTCTCCGGCCAGATCAGTACGCCGGAAGCGTATACCACTATCCGATGCCGCCGGATACAGTCCAAGCCGTACCCGTTCACCGGAATGCAACCCCACTCCGGTAACACTGATGCTTTTTGCTAATGTACGCTGCAACATATTCTGCTTCCTGCTTAATCTGATTGCACTATGGTAGCGAATTTCGCCAGTGGAGGTAATGAATTTTGCCAAAAGGTGGATAAATTATCGCTATTAGCCTTCATTACTGCCAGTTATTCACAGTCAGGGAAATTTCCATTAAAGTTATCCACACAATCCACAATCCACTCCCAGAAAAAAACCCGAACTTGCTAATATATAAAAATTTGATTAATATAAACATATTAAGTTTTCCACAGGATGTATGACTTCATCCTTGTCCCCATCCTTTTATTATTTATACTTCTATTTGAATAATAATTTAACACTCCACATGCTTTCTCAGTTCAGTCACCTCTACCGTATTATTTTTAATCTGAAACAGAACATCCCAATCAAACAAATGCATGATAAAAATCTTGTCTGCACGTTGTTGATGTGCTGGTCGTGGATCCTGAGCTAGACTCTGATTAACTAATTGATAATAATTTGAATCTAAAGAAAATAATGTCAGCTGAGCTAAAGCGGCCTGTGACCAGTGCACATTCAGTAACTCACGCTCGTGAGCAAAACTACAGCCCGCATCCGGTTTGGCTTCAACAAAAGGAATATAGGGTTTGATATCAATGACTGGTGTCTGATCCAGAAAATCTACCCCACTTACATGCAAACGAATCTGTTTGCCACATTCAATCTGTTCCAGTTTCACTAGTGATAGCCCAAGATGGTTTGGCCGATGTGGACTGCGGGTAGCAAAAACCCCTTTTTTTTCTTTGCCTCCTAATTTTGGTGGCCTAATCAAAGGTTGCCAGCCATCTTTAACTGTGGCATGAAAAACAAATTGCACCCAGATATATTCGTAATCACTTAATCCACGCACACAATCAGCAGTGAATTCAGCTGATAAATCTATATAAGCTTGTGCTGCGGGTACCAGACCGGGTTGTCGAGCTACGCCAAATTTTTGTTTATATGGAGAATAAATATAGCCAATTGGCTGGATTATCCAATGCTCACTTGATGTTGTGGAAGAATGAGGCATAAAACTGAACACATAATGATTTATCTGAGTAGCAACTATTATAGGATAACAAGTGTATATATATGTATATAAGTTGTGGATAAAGTATTCAGTTTATTGTTTCGTTTCGTATTTAATTTTAGCCACCATTTTCACAGCTTATGACTGCTTAATTGGTAATTTTACTCTTAATCCCTGATATTAAATCAGAATAAATTAATTTCAATATGTTGATAATTTTTAAATTTTTCTTTATCTGCCGGCTATGTTGTGCCAATTTCTGAGCGAAAATTGAGAAACTGGTTACCTGACACAGTGCTTTCAGGCAGTAGTTTCTGCTGGCTAACTTAACAATACATCTGTATTCAATGTCGTTGCTGTTGAGACTGCAAAACAGGCTCAACTCAAACCCATAAATAAACTGATTGTGGATAATTGGCATTACTGGCACATAGATATTGCCATAATGGCTATTATTGTGCAGATACTGCTTCTGCATGACCGTGACACTGAATAACTTAAGGCACAAAACCGGAATGCTGTGTTTGATTACAGTATTATCCACTACTTGTGGATAAGTCTGATAGAGTAGGGGAGGGGTTAATTTTTTGATATATAACTATATTATTTCTCTGTCTGCCGATACTGTCTGCTTTAGCAACAATCTGTTTTATTTCAGCAGCAAAAAATAACACGATGCAGATGCACCATCAATCCTGAGCTAAGCGTTAATCAGCCAGACAGATATAGCTGGCAGAAAATAGGGTTTATCTCTATTGATTGGTTTATTGCTGAACTGTGGATATATTGGATGAAGAGTAGTAAGAATAGTATCCATACCGGTGTGTTAAATATTATCCACAGGCTGATCCTGTCAGCAGAATGATATTATTGGCTGATTATCGGCAGTTTAATTGTACTTATGTTACTATATCCGGTTAGTTAACAATTATGGTAACAATTGAATCATATTAATTAGCTGATTTTCTGTATTAGGTGGTTCGGATGAAAGTATTGGTAGCGGTAAAACGTGTTGTTGATTACAACGTTAAAGTACGCGTAAAAGCAGATGAATCTGATGTGGATATTGGCAATGTAAAAATGTCGATGAATCCGTTTGACGAAATAGCAGTGGAAGAAGCTGTGCGTTTAAAAGAAGCGGGCAAGGCTACTGAAGTGGTTGTGGTATCGCTCGGGGTAAAACAATGTGAAGAAACCCTGCGCACTGCTCTGGCCATGGGCGCTGATCGTGCCATTCATGTAGAAACGGATGAAAAGCTTCAGCCATTGGCTGTGGCCAAGCTGCTCAAAGCCGTGGCCGATCTGGAGCAGCCGCAGTTATTATTGCTGGGCAAACAGGCAATTGATGATGATGCCAATCAGACTGCACAAATGCTTTCAGCTCTGATGCAGCTTGCTCAGGGGACTTTCGCCAGCAAAATAGAATTGGCTAACGATGAAATACTGCTTACGCGGGAAATTGATGGCGGGCAGGAACGGCTGGCACTGACCTTGCCTGCGGTGATTAGTGTTGACTTACGTTTGAATGAACCACGTTATATCAAGCTACCTAATATCATGCAGGCAAAAAAGAAACCGCTGGAGAAAAAAACAGTAGCTGAGCTGGGCGTGGATATCAGGCCGCGGCTGGTGCAGCTGAAAGTGACCGAACCTGAAGCCCGTGCGGCTGGTATTGTGGTGCAAAATGTAGCTGAACTGGTGGACAGATTGCATAACGAAGCTAAAGTGTTTTAAAGGAGATACTGATGTCTGTACTGATTATTGCTGAACAGCAGCAGTCTTGTCTGGATGAGGCTACTTTGTCTGCGGTATCGGCCGGCCGGCAACTGGGTGAAGTAGATATTCTGGTAGCAGGGCACAACGTAGTGGATATTGCTGCGCAGGCACAGCGAATTAGTGGTGTACGTAAAGTTCTGCTGGCGGATGCATCTGTCTATGCTCATACTCTGGCTGAAACATTGGCGCCACTGGTGGTACAACTGGCTGATTCATATAGTCATATTATTGCTGCTGCTACCAGTTTTGGTAAAAATCTGCTGCCGCGCGTAGCCGCCTTACTTGATTGTGCGCCGGTTTCCGATGTTACTGCGATTATTGATACTGAAACCTTTGTTCATCCGATTTATGCTGGAAATGCCTTACAGACTGTGCGCTGTGAACAGGCAAAACAGCTACTTACTATTCGGACAACCGCTTTTACG
The DNA here is from genome assembly GCF_914768025.1 of Snodgrassella gandavensis. Lineage (GTDB taxonomy): Bacteria > Pseudomonadota > Gammaproteobacteria > Burkholderiales > Neisseriaceae > Snodgrassella > Snodgrassella gandavensis. Next base: position 60,315 of record NZ_CAJZCE010000006.1, read on the forward strand.
CTGGCTGAAATAACGGATGAGCAGGCGGTAATTGAAAATATTGCTGCTGTGGCGGCACCGCAGTTGAGCCGTTTTATTGAGCGTAGTCTGACTAAGTCTGAGCATCCGGAATTAACCACTGCTAAAGTTGTGGTTAGTGGTGGACGAGGGTTAGGCAGTGCGGAAAATTTTGCAGCGCTGCTGAATCCTCTGGCTGATACTCTGAATGCTGCTATTGGTGCTTCGCGTGCCGCTGTAGATGCAGACTATGCCCCGAATGATTATCAGGTAGGGCAAACAGGTAAGATAGTGGCACCGGATTTATATATTGCCATTGGTATTTCCGGTGCCATTCAGCATCTGGCCGGAATGAAAGACAGTAAGGTCATTGTGGCAATTAACAAAGATGCAGAAGCACCTATTTTTAAGGTGGCAGATTATGGTCTGGTCGCTGATCTGAATACCGCGGTTCCTGAACTGATTCAGCAGATAAAGGCTAGCGTGCATTGAATTGGTGATTACGGATTTGGTAATGTTTCACGTGAAACATTGCTGTATGTAGTGAATCCGGCAAACTGATTAGCAGCAGTCCTATTCGGGAGGAGAAATATTTTTTATTGCTCCTTATTACTGGTAAATTGCCTGAAAGTGAGTATTATTCAGGCAGTTTTCATAATGCTGTTCATAAAGTTTTCTATCTGGCTTATATCAATGAACTGTTTACATGATAATCAGAGTTATGCCTTTGCTTCAGATAATTACGCAGGTGTTCATCCGAAAATTCTACAGGCGTTGACGCTGGCTAATGGTGGCCACCAGCCTGCATATGGTGCAGATGTTTACACCATTGCCTTGCAACAGAAAATAAAACAGTTATTTGGTGAACAGGCTGAGGCTTTTCCGGTTTTCAATGGTACAGGTGCAAACATAACCGCTTTACAGGCATTATTGCCCCGCTGGGGTGCCGTGATCTGTGCCGATAGTGCGCATATTCAATGTGATGAGGGTGTTGCTCCTGAACATATGGCTGGCGTGAAGCTCTTAACTGTGGCCACCACCGACGGTAAATTAACGCCACAGTTGGTGGCAAAACAGGCATGGGGTTTTGGAATGGAACACCGTGCCCAGCCGGCCGTGGTTTATATCAGCCAGACAACTGAACTGGGCACCTGTTACAGTGTGGCGGAAATCCGCGCGCTGGCCGATTACTGTCATCAGCATAATATGAAGCTATATGTGGATGGTGCGCGTCTGGCAAATGCGCTGGTTGCAGAAAATACCGATGTCAGAACGATGATTACTGATACTGGTGTGGATATGCTGAATTTGGGAGGCACTAAAAATGGCATGTTACAGGGCGAATGTATTATCAGTATGCGCGCTGATGCTCATGCAGCCATACCATATTTACGTAAAATCAATGCTCAGCTTGGGTCAAAAATGCGTTTTGTTGCTGCTCAGTTTCTGGCTTGGCTGGAAGATGATCTGTGGCTGAATTTAGCGGCCAATAGTAATCGTATGGCGGCACGTCTGGCCGCATCCCTGGCAGGAATTGAACATGTTACTCTCACGCAGAAAACGCAGGCCAATGCCGTATTTGCTATTTTGCCAGTTGCTGCCCGCACTCAGTTACACCAGCAGTTTCATTTTTATGACTGGGATGAAAGTAAAGGCGAAGTGCGCTGGATGACTAGTTTTGATACCACTGCCGGGCAGGTTGATGCTTTTGTAGCTGCCATCAGGCTGGCTGTAGCAAAAATATGAGTACGGTTTATCAGTATACGACGCTGGCAACGCCGGCACAGGCTGAGTTCAAGGATAAAGGCAGCCGCTTTCTGTCTTTCGCTTGGCCGGTACAGAGCGAAGCTGAAATCCGTGGATATGTGCAAACATTGCGTGAGCAGCATCATAAGGCACGTCATTGCTGTTATGCCTGGCGTCTGGGCGTGGACGGCAATCGTTATCGTGCTAATGATGATGGTGAACCAGCCGGTAGTGCCGGCAGGCCGATTCTCGGGCAGATTGATTCTGCGGCCATTACAGATGTTCTCGTGGTAGTAATACGCTATTTTGGTGGTACTTTACTTGGCGTGCCGGGGCTGATTCATGCCTATAAAACCGCAACTGCTGCTGCGATCGCTAGTGCTGAAAAAATCCGTCTGGATGTATGCCAGCAACTGCGGCTTTACTGTGACTATGCGCACCTGAGTGAAGCATTGCGCTGGTGTAAACAGCAACAGGCACAAGTATTGCAGCAGGATTTACAGCAGCAGTGCTGCCTGCATGTACGCATACCGCTTGCACTGCTGGAAAATGGTCTGGCCGTTTTACGTCAGCAGCGGGCAATTGATGTTAAACTGGACAACTGAATAACACGGATTGTTGCTTAAAGATACAGAAATGGTTTACTGACAATCTGTAAACCATCTTCTGGAGAAGGGGATATATGAAATTACTGGTTATAGGTGGTGGCGGACGAGAACATGCACTGGCCTGGCGTCTGGCACAGTCGCCCAAAGTGAGCACAGTATATGTGGCTCCGGGTAATGCCGGTACTGCTACCGAGCCGAAACTGCACAACCTTACAATAAGTGATCATCAGCAACTGATTGCATTTTGTCGTGAGCAGCAGATTACGTTTACTGTAGTTGGTCCGGAAGCACCACTGGCTGCCGGTATTGTGGATGATTTTACTGCTGCCGGTCTGGCTGTTTTTGGCCCGAGCCAGTATTGTGCCCAGTTGGAAAGTTCCAAGGATTTTGCCAAAGCATTTATGGCCAGAGAGGGAATACCTACAGCAGCCTATCAGACTTTTACAGACGCCGCCGCCGCACATCAGTATGTCAGTCAGAAAGGCGCGCCGATTGTGATTAAAGCAGATGGTCTGGCTGCCGGCAAAGGTGTGATTGTTGCCATGACACTGGCCGAAGCTCATCAGGCAATAGACGATCTGCTGCTGGATAACAGCATGGGTGCTGCTGGGGCTCGAGTGGTTATTGAGGAATTTTTGCACGGAGAAGAAGCCAGTTTTATTGTTATGGTGGATGGTGAACATGTTTTACCTATGGCCACCAGTCAGGATCACAAGCGTTTACTTGATCACGACAAAGGGCCTAATACTGGCGGAATGGGGGCTTATTCTCCTGCACCGGTGGTTACCGCGGCTGTGCATCAGCGGGTAATGGATGAAATTATCCTGCCTGTGGTAAAAGCTATGCAGGCATCCGGCCATCCTTATCGCGGCTTTCTGTATGCTGGCCTGATGATTGATGCAACCGGTGCGCCATATACAATTGAGTTTAACTGTCGTTTTGGTGATCCGGAAACACAGCCGATTATGTGCCGATTAGAAAGTGATCTGGTCGAGCTGATACAGGCAGCTCTGGCAGGAGAGCTTAATACCGTAACCGCAAGCTGGAGTAGTCAGGCTGCTGTTGGTGTGGTACTGGCTGCTGCCGGTTATCCACAGGCTCCCCGTAAAGGTGATGTGATTTCCGGTGTTATTGCTGCCAATCAATCCGGTAAAGTATTTCATGCCGGCACGGCACTCAATTCCCGCCATGAACTGGTTACCAACGGCGGTCGGGTGCTGTGTGTCGTTGCTCTGGGCGCTGATGTGAATGCTGCGCAGAAACAGGCTTATGCTGCTCTGGCACCAATACATTTTGACGGGATGCAATACAGGCATGATATCGGAGCAAAAGCACAGAATGCTGTGGATAACTAAACTGGTTTTTCACTGCTGGGTCTATCATCTATCTGCCGGCAGTATTTTATAACAGCAATTTGTTCTGACTGATGTCAGAAATATATTCAATATGGCTATACAGATTTCAGCGTTATCTGTACAGGTCGATTGTCAGTTATGGCTGCGGTTCAACTATTACTTTTAAAATCTTTGCTGTTATGGCTTTAATCTATTAATAAAATAGGCTGTGGATAATATTTCACGAAGCAGCAATTTTTAGCTTAGCTGTTGATAAGTATAAAAGTAAGGCAATATATTCGTATTTGCTACAGATAGCGTCTGTATGGCCTGTTATTAGGGGAAAAAATCTGTACAATATGCAGTTATCTATAATTTTCAAATAAAATACTGATTTATAAATTTTTGCTTGCTTGGTTCAGATGTCTTACGCTGCTTCTGTGGTCTGCTTGCCTGTTTGCAACAGTTTCTGTTCAGGTAAAGACATGCTAACTTCTAAAGATTTAGAAAAAATTTTTCACTATCCGGCATCAGCATATACAAATATTGCTGTAGTACAGGTAAAATATCTTGCACACGGAGTGGATACCGATTTAAGCTGTTGATATTAGATTGCTATATTATATTGGTACGGCAATGGTGATTGTGGATAACTAAATTTGATTCAGTGCTTTGTACGCACATTTCACTATCTTTTATGGCTGTTTGCTAATCATGAGGGGAGATAATTATTATCTTTCCGCTACTGCCGTGCCAATGGTATTAACAACGCTAAGATGAATTTTCTGTGCGGATATGATGTAGTGGCAGCATAACTGCTTCCCAAGCAGTTCGGGCGGGTTCGACTCCCGTTATCCGCTCCAGCAGATTTAAAACGGTTTATGATTCAATAAATTGTTAAAACGATGGCTAGCAAAAATATCCTGATAAAGCTTATCAGTATTAGCTAGTGTTTGAATAATGACATATTCATGTATAAGGCTGGCCGGTATGAAGATAGTGTCTGTGGTGTGTTTATACACAGGCTAATTATCTGATTGAGAGTGCATAGGCTGTTTTTGCAGAAAAAAGTCTGCCTTCAGAAATAATGAACTGCCTTTGGCTGATATTAAGCATTATTCTGAATAAACATATATCCACAGATTTATCCACAAATATGCACTGACGCAATTTAATCTACTGTGTATAAATTTCAGTTATCAATCTATCTGTATACGTTGATACAGATATTTAAAATTCTGCAACTAAGACTTTAGTTGTTTAGCTTGTTGTAAATAAAATTAACTTTTAATCTGTCAAGAAATATAAATTAACCTACAAAACATTATTATTGTGAGTTAAACACTTTATACTATTACAGTGCAATGAACGGTATGCTTAATAAATGTTAATTTTTTATTGCTGGAGTAGGTAAATGAGAAAGATTTGTCTAAATCAGTATGAAAATATTAATGATTATTTATTTGTTTAATACACTGCTAATGTTAATGATAGTACACAGATGCTAAATTATTCAGCATATTGTCGCTTTTATAATACATCTAATAATAGATAAACAAATAATGTATTATGTGTACAAATAAATGTTTTTAAGTTTTAATTTTATATAACTTTTTGTTTAAAATCTGAAAATTTATTATGAATGGGATGGAGTGATAAATCAGTCAGTCAAACAATAGGACTTGTTTAACCACATTTATACAAATATTTATGTTATATTACTTAATAGTTTAACTTAGAATACTAACGTATTTTTAAGTTATTAAATAATTTTTGATAAACGCATGATTTTACAAAATTTTAGGAGTAAACCAATTGAATAAAATATATCGTGCGATATGGAATGAATCCACTCATACTTGGGTGGCTGCTTCCGAATTGGCTAAGAGTAAAACTAAAGCAAATACCGTTTCCAGCCAGACTGTTAAGTCATCGCTATTAGGTAAATTTGGCATTACTGCATTTAAGATGGGGTTGCTTGCCTCGGTTGTGAATATGGCGTTGGCCATTCCAAATGTTTATGCAGCCGGTCGTGCAGGTATAATTGGGCATAATTCGGTTGGTAGTAATGCACCAAATGGCGGTAATACTCATGCAAGTACTAATGCAACCATTGTGACTGGAGATGATAATTATTGCGGTGCAGATTTTATTAAATACCGTTCGGGACTTGGCTCCGGCACTGGCTTAGATCCAATAGATGAATATTGGCGTTTTGCAAAAAACCACAAATTTGTTTTAGGAAATAGAGAATATCATCCATATGATGTAACACTGGAACGAGAAGATTGGCGGGGGAGTGGAACCACTACTGGTAATTCAGGCTATCAAGGCGCACACACAGGCGGAGACCCCAATAGGCTAGCAACAGCCCATGGTATTAATTCGTTTGCTCTTGGCTGTGGGGCATATGCAACAGGTAATCATAGTCTTGCTTTTGGTACCAATGCTACCAGTACAGCCGGCGGTGCGCAGGCTTTTGGTATAGCGGCGCTGGCTGGCGGCCGTGCTTCCAATGCCATCGGTGTTGTTTCACAGGCTACAGGTGTATCCGCGGTGGCTTTAGGTTCTGTAGCCACTTCTGACGGCGTAGGAAGCGTGGCTCTTGGCTTGCAGGCACAAGCGACTGCTGACGGTACTGTAGCGGTTGGGGTGCAATCTCAGGCTGGGCAGGGTTCAGTGGATTCTGCTGTAGCCATCGGTAATAACAATAAAGCCACTGGTAAGCAAAGCATCAGTATTGGTTCCGATAATGAGGTTTCAGGTGTGCAATCAATTGCCATAGGCAATTCAGCAACAGCCACCACATACAATTCAGACAGTACAGTAGAAAATAAGTCTACCAACAATACCCGTATCAGCGGCAACTATACCCTGTCTCTGGGGAACAGTAATGCTGGTTCCAGCGAATTTATTACAGCAACCAATACCGCTATATTTGGTAACAATAATACCATCAACAACGCTATTGATGAGGTTCATATTATTGGTAACCGCAATACAGTAGGTGCTGCTGGTACCTCCAATTACGCAACCATAATCGGTAATGAGGCCAGTGCCAGTGCAACCAATGGCTTGGCATTGGGTAATCAAACCTCTGTCAGTGCCACTGATGCGATTGCTGTGGGCACTAATGCTCAGGCCACAACCGCTGGTGCGGTTGCTCTGGGGGCCGGTTCGCTTGCCAATACCGCCGCATATCAGGCTGGCTTTAATCCCGATAACAGTGTAACTGATATTGATCCTAGTAGCTCGCCGGCATGGAGGAGTATCGCCGGTGCGGTAGCCGTAGGAAACGTAGAGGGGGGGATTACACGCCAGATAACGGATGTTGCGGCGGGTACGGCGGATACTGATGCAGCCAATGTCGCCCAGTTAAAGGGATTGGCTTCGTCTGTTGCAAACAGTTTGAATAATGTGTCGATCAGCATTGATGATACTGTTACTGCTATTGGTAATGTTTCCACTTCAATAGACACTGAGGTAAATAAGCTTAGTGGAAAGATTGATACTGTCTCATCTACGGCTAATCCTCAATTAATAGACTTGAGTACAACTATATCTGCCAAAGCAGGTGTAATATCTGGAATCATTATTCCATCACAACAGAATGTTTTGCTGTATCAAGATGGTGTTTATAATGCTGGCCGTGCAGACGGGCAAACCACGAATAAAATAATCAATGTGGCGGCTTCCGAAAATCTTTCCGCTGATTCTACTGATATGGTTAATGGCGGGCAGCTATATACTACTAATACCAATATTGGCAGTCTGTCCAGTTCTTTTTCTAGCAGTTTTAGTGATTTGTCCAGTTCGCTGTCTACTGCAGCTGGTCACAATCCGACGCAAATATCGGCTAGCCTGAATGAGACTAAGGAAAAAGTTTCCGCTTTGCAAGCGAATGCCTTGCAATGGGATGAGGGCGCTAAAGGATTCAGTGCCAGACACGGTAGTGATGGAAACCAGAAAATTACTCATGTCGAGGCTGGTGATATTTCTAGTTTGGCATCAACTGATGCAGTAACCGGTAGCCAGTACTATGATCTGAGCACATCAATAGATACCAGCGTAAGTACGCTCTCATCATCTGTCCAGAGTAAAATAGATAACAGTATCTCCGAATTACCGCAACAAATGTTGCGGCTTGTAGGTGACAGTTTCAATGCTCAGCGGGATAAAATAGATCAGAAAATTACTGGTGTTGCAAACGCTACGTTGGACAGTGCTTCAAGCGATGCTGTTACTGGCGCACAGTTATATTCTACAAATGGCTCTCTGAACACATTAACCACTTCAACCAGTACTGGTCTGTCCGATTTTGCTCCACAACTGACCCAATACTCTGAAAATATCCGGCAAAGTGCAACTAATCTTGTAAATGGCGTTGGTACAGGTATTGGTGCTTTGCAGAGTGATGCTTTACAGTGGGATAACACAGTTAAGGCATACAGTGCCAATCATGGTAGTGATGGAAAACAGAGAATTACCAATGTGGCCGATGGCCATGTGGTGTCAGGTTCAACTGATGCGATAAATGTTGGCCAGATTTATTCGTTCTCGCTTTCTACTGCTTCAGAAATACAGAAAGTGAGTAATGGTCTAAATGGTTCATCTATAGAAGAGATTAACAGACTGACAACTGACATTGATTCAGGTCTCAGAACCGCCAACGAGAATATAACGGCATTAAAACAAAATGCATTGCAATGGAATGGCAAAGTCTATGATGCCAGCGATGTTAATGGCAATAAAGGGCGCATTACTAATGTGGCCGAAGGAAGTACAGCGCAAAATTCCTCAGATGCCGTAATTGGTGCACAGCTATACAGTACGAATAGCCAGATAACTTCGCTCTCTACTTCAGTCGTTGACAGAATCTCTGACTTTGCACAGGCAACTACATCTGAGCTGGGCAATCTCTCTAATATATTGCAAAATTCTTCTGTTGCAGGTCTGGATAATTTGTCTGCCGAAACCGAGACGCGCCTGAACGAAATAAATAATCAGATTCCTGCGCTACAGCAGAATGCCTTGCAATGGGATGAGGGTGCTAAAGTATTCAGTGCCAGACACAGTAGTGATGGAAATCAGAAAATTACTAATGTTGCTGAAGGTGAGGTGGGCAAAGAGTCAAAAGATGCAGTAACTGGTAATCAGTTGTATAACACCAATACAGCCATCGGTAATCTGGGTGACAAAGTAGCCGCCGATGCGAGCAGTTTAACCAACTCTCTGAGCACCATATCCGATGAAAGCATAGCTGATTTAACCAATTCATTGCAACAAACCAATACTGAACTGACAAGTCTGACTGAAAATACAGCATTAAAATTGAATAGTATCAGCAGCGGTATAGCCAGTTTGCAGAACAATGCATTGCAATGGAAGTCTAATCCTGATGGTACAGGCATGTATGATGCCAGTCATGGCGGTAGTACTCAGCTTATTACCCATGTCCATGCTGGTGCTGTGGCTGAAGATTCTACTGATGCCATTAACGGCAGCCAGCTCTTTAGTCTGGCCGGCACTTCCTCAACAGGTTTGAGCAGCCTGTCGACCAGTCTGGAGGCTCTTACCGAAAACCAGTCGGGCAGTCTGTCCAGCGCTATTGCTGGTAGTCTGAGTGCTATATCTGACAAGCTGGACGTAATCGGTAACGATGTGACTGCATTGCAGAAGAATACATTGCAATGGAAGAGTACCAATGGTACTGAGGGTGTGTTTGATGCAACCCGTGAAAGCAAACCTCAGCAACTAACCGGTATTACCAATGGCGCAATCAGTGAAACTTCAACTGATGCTATCAATGGTATGCAGATGCACAGCCTGTCAACGGCGACCTCATCTAGTCTGAGCATTCTGTCGTCTAGTCTGGATAGTACTAATCAGAATCTGACGGCATTACAGCAGAATGCAATGCAGTGGAATAATTCGTTGCAAGCTTATGATGCCAGCCGTAATATTAATGGTGAAGTGGTGGCACAGCGGATTACCAATGTGGCAGCCGGCCAGGAAGCTACCGATGCGATTAATTTTAGCCAGCTCTCAACTTTGTCCAGCTCTATTGCATCCGATCTGGATAGTTTGTCGACAGCAGTTTCAACGACAATGCCTACTGAAATCGGTAGTATCACTAACTCCCTGTCTAGCGGATATTCGGGTCTGTCAGAGAGCCTGAGTACAACAAATGATAGACTGAACAATCTGGTGAGCGATACCAATACCCGCATAGAAAGTCTGTCTACCGGTTATCTGGAAATGCACAACAATGTGGCTAAACTGCAAGAGGACAGCCAGAACAGCCTGAGATGGAATAGTGAGTATAATGGAGGTGAAGGCGCATTTGATGCCAGCAAACCAGGCAGCCTCACTCGTGCTTCTGAGCCTGGCAAGATTATTAATGTGGCCGATGGCGATATTAGTGAGCATTCGCATGATGCAGTAACAGGTGGACAGTTGTTTACTGTGAAAAGTGATCTGGCCAGTTTGTCTACCGCTACTTCAAGCAGTTTGTCTTCGATAAACAATATGTTGCAAACAGGGGGGATTAGTAGCAGTATTTCTAGCCTACAGGTAAATATTTCTAGCTTACAGGAAAATGCATTGCAGTGGGATAATTCATTGCATGCTTATGATGCCCGTCATAAAATTGATGGTGTAGCTACAGCACAGCGGATTACCAATGTGGCTGCCGGTCAGGAAACTACCGATGCAGTCAATTTTGGTCAGTTGTCATCTGTGAAAAACGATCTGGCTAATCTGTCTATGAGAGTAGATAGCTTGCCTACAGGTGGCGGTATTTCACAAGACGCTTTCGCAATTAGCAACCAGATTTCCTCCCAAGACGCTCTGACTAGTCTGTCAACTGCACTTGGCAACCAGATTGCCACCATAGCATCAGGTCTGGGTGCTTCGTACAATCCGTCTGACGGCGTTAATTTGAATGGATATGATATTCATAAGCCGGATGGTAGTATAGAGAAAGTAACTAATGTGCCTGATGCACTGCAAAAGATACAGGATTATGGTACGAAGTATGCGAAGGTCAACTCCCCGAACGGATCGAACGGAATAGCAGCAAGTGCATCAGGTTCTGATTCGATAGCACTAGGCGAAAATGCGCAAGCCAAGGGTAATTCGGCGATTGCGATAGGTGCTGGTGCAACAGCACAAGCGATAGATGGTATAGCACTGGGTAGCGGTGCACAGGTAGAGGTGGCCGGAGGTGTGGCTCTGGGAGCTGGATCAATAGCGGACAGGGAAGCCGGAAGGATAGCTTTTGTACCGGGAACGGCAACCAAGGAGCAGGAAGATGACATCCATAGAACGACAAGTTGGGCTGGCGCGGTATCTGTGGGTAATGAAAAAGAGGGAAATTACCGTCAGATAACCGGCGTTGCTGCGGGTAGTAAAGACACGGATGCTGTGAATGTGGCTCAGCTTAAAGCTGTGGATAATCAGATTGGCAAGGTAAATGAATATGTTAACCAGCTAAATGATAACATTCACCATGTTGAGCGTCGTGCCTATTCAGGTACAGCAATGGCCATGGCTTTATCCGGTGCTTATCTGCCATCTCTGGACTCTGGTGGACAGACTGTGGGTCTCGGTGTGGGTGCATATCGTAGCTATGGTGCCGTTGGTGTAAATTATAAGGCGGCAAGTAAAAACGGTAAGGTTACATGGGGCGCAGGTGTTTCCACTACTGGTAAGGAAGTAGCTGTTAACTCAGCACTTGGCTTGAAGTGGTAAAAAAATTCTGACTGAGTAGACTTCTGGTCTTCCACTGTGAAGCCAGAAGTCTTATTTGTTTATCAGTAATAGCATTTTTACTCATAATACGGATTTGTATGCGCATCGGTATTTCTGTTATCACTCATGCCAACCAGAATATCTGGGAGAATGGCATGGGTCAGAATATTATATTTTTGGCTCAGAGTCTGAAGGCTATCCCGTTTGTTAAATCGGTGGATCTGATTAATGTGGGCGGGCAGCCGGATATGGCCGAACAGATTGATTTAAATTTGTTTGATTTGCGCTTAATGTCAGAGCAGGAAGCTGGTGATGCTTTCGATGTCATTATTGAACTGGCAGGTGCATTGAGTCCACAATGGCTGGCTTTACAGCGGGCTCGTGGTAAAAAGGTGGTGTATTATTGTGTTGGCCAGCCTTATGTAGGATTGGTGGAATATAATATATTTGAAAAACCGACTAATTTCCCGCCAGTAGACCGTTCTGATGAGGTATGGCTATTACCAAAAGATAAAGCTTATATTCCCATGCTGCGTACAATGTATCGCCGTCCGGTACATGTTACGCCCTATCTGTGGGATCCGATATTTGTATCCAGACGCAAGCAGGAAATCGGTGAGCTTGGTTTTCATTTTGGCTGGCGCAGCAATTTGCATGATGGTATTCAGACACCTTTGAATGTAGCCATTTTTGAACCCAATATTTCTGTTGTGAAAACGTCATCCATTCCGATGCTGGGCTGTGATGAGGCTTATCGCCAGCAGCCGCAGTCTGTGGGTATGATGCATGTGCTCAATACGCTGCATATGAAAGACCATCTGACGATGTTGCATCTGGCCAACTCACTGAATCTGGTTAAGGAGCATAAAGCCTGCTTTTATGGCCGCCATGATATAGTCGGTTTTATGGCGCAGTATGCCAATGCTGTGGTTTCGCATCAATGGTGTAATGACCAGAACTATCTGTATCTGGATACGCTGTACGGTGATTATCCGCTGATTCACAACTCGCCGTGGTTAAAAGAATCTGGTGCTGGTTATTATTATCCGGATTTTGATGCACGTGAGGCCGGCAGGCAATTGATTCAGGCTTGGCAGCATCATGAGGAAAATCTGGGTAGTCAGCGTCAGGCCGCGCAGGCGTTGTTTAAGGCTACGGCGCCTCTGGCTGAAGCCAATATTGCTGCCCATGCACAACTGTTATCTAATCTGTGTGCAGATCGTCCAGAATTATTAAGAGGTTAACCTATGTCGTCGGTGTCTTCACTTCGGGTAGGTGTTTCGATTTATGTGCGCAAAGGAGCACAGTCGCTGTGGGAAAACGGCATTTTTCAGAATTGTCTGTTTCTGGCGATGTTGCTACAGAAATCACCGATTGTCGGTCATGTGGTGCTGGTGACTGGTTCCGGCGATGGGGATATGCAGGATGCAATGAATTTTCTGCAGGATTCACCAGTACCGGTGATTGATATGGCCAGTGCCATGAATGAGCTGGATGTCATGATTGAAATGAGTGCCCAGCTGGCCAAGGAATGGATGATAAATTTCAAGGCCAAAGGTGGTAAAGTAGTTAGCATGCGCGTGGGTAATGATTATGTGATTGATATTGAACGTATGCTGTTTGATAAGCCATCTGCCTTGCTGATTACGGGCGCACCATATGATGAGGTATGGACATTACCTGAATACGAAAAAACCTGTATGTCATATTTTGCCAGTACATTTCGTGCTCCGGTACGGCTTATGCCGCATTTATGGAGCCCGATTATTCTGGATCGCGCCTGTGAAAAACTACCTGAAAGCGAACAGTTTGCATATCAGCCTGGCCGCAGACGCTGGCGTCTGGGTATGTTTGAACCCAATATGTGTATGGTGAAAACCAGTTATATGCCCATGCTGGTGTGTGAAAGCGCACATCGGCTGAATCCTGATTTTATTGAGCATATTTACGCCTGTAATACCATGAATCTGAAAAAGCAAAATACTTTCAATTTGTTTGCCCAGAGTCTGAACATTGTGCGGCATGGCTTAACTTCGTTTGAAGGTCGTTATCCGATCTGGCAGGTGGTATCCCGTTATTGTGAAGCAATTGTTTGTCATCAATGGGAAAATGCGCAGAATTATATTTATTATGAAGCTTTGTATGGTGGCTATCCATTGATTCATAATTCACACTTGATTGGTGATTGCGGATATCGCTATCATGATTTTGACTGTGAAGAAGGTGGGCAGAAACTGGTGGATGCATATAAGATGCATGATGAAAATCTTGCCAGTTACCGTGAGCGGGCAAAGGTCTTTTTGGCAACGCTGGATCCTGAAGCGGAAAGTAATGTCCGCTGTTACACTGAGGCACTTGAATCACTGTTTAAAGCCTAAGTTACACTGATTTGGCTTACTGCTTGGTATCAGGTATATATAAAACCAGTCTGCAATAATATACTTCTGTTGAAATCATGAATTTATCTAATAATCCGGATTTAATTTCCAGCCATACGCCAGCACGTTTGCGTATTGGGATTACCATTGGTCTGAGTCATCCTAAAGAAACGCTGTGGAATAATGGCATTAAACAGAATGCGGTTTTTCTTGCTGAAGCACTGAAAAATTGTCCTAATGTAGACTCAGTGGTGTTGGTAAACACCACTGATATACCGATTACCTCAAGTTTTCCATGGGATTTGCAGATATGGCCGACTAAAAGTTTCTTTGAGGCCAAGGATCAGGTTGATGTACTGATTGAGCTAGGTGGACAGATTAGTGCTGCACAGACGGCCTATATCAAGGATAGAGGCGTACATCTGATTTCTTATTGCTGTGGTGTTGAGTATATTCAGATGATGGAAGCGATTTTGTTTTCCCGCAATATGGGTGGCGCTAATCTGTTTATTAACCAGCGTTATGATGATATCTGGATGATTCCACAGGTTGCCAATTGCAGTCGGGCGTATTTTGAGGTATTTCGTCGCCATGAGGCACGTGTGGTACCGTTTGTCTGGAGTCCGGTATTTCTGCTTCAGAAAACCGCAGCCATGCCATTTGAGGGCTTATGGCAGCAGCCGGATTCGCGCAAGGGCTGGCGCTTGTCGATAATGGAGCCGAATATTGATGTAGTGAAGTTCTGTCTGTATCCGATTCTGATTGCTGAAATGGCATATCGCAGTGCGCCTGAAGCCATTAATATTCTGCAGGTTTGCAATACTTTGCCAATGGCACAGAAATGCATGGAGTTCATTGCGCTGATGAATCGGCTGGATATTGTGAAAGGTCACAAGTCAGTATTTCTGGGGCGTTATGATACGCCAACATTTCTGGCTACCAACACTGATGCAGTAATTTCACATCAGTGGGAAAATCCGCTTAACTACTTCTATCTGGAAGTATGCTGGCAGGGCTATCCTCTGATTCACAATGCCGAGCTGATTTCTGATCTGGGCTATTATTACCCTGGCAATGATGTGCAGGCGGGTGCCAAACAGTTGCTTGCAGCGATGAGCAATCATGCCTATAACGCAGCTCAATATATGTATGATCAGCGTCAGCAGATCGCCCGCTTCCTGCCGAATAATTCTGATCTGGTGGCCAGCTATTCTGCTTTGCTGGCAGAAGTAGTGGCCAGACCATTACGCTAAATTGCTATTATTTTTTACGCATAAAAGTATTGATGTTGTCCTCCAGCATGGTGCAGATACGCTGTATGGCTTCTTCGCTGCCCCATGCCATATGCGGAGTAACAATCAGATTAGGTAGCTGAGCACGCAGTAATGGATTACCATGTACGGGTGGTTCTTCGCTCAATACATCTACGCCTGCTCCGCCTAACTGGCCATATTTCAATGCGGCTACCAAAGCCTGTTCTGCTACCAGACCACCGCGCCCGACATTAATCAGTATGGCCTGTGGTTTCATCATTTTTAATTCTGCCTCATCAATCAGATTACGGGTTTGTTCATTCAGTGGGCAATGCAGGGATATGACGTCTGCTTCCTGTATAAGCTGGGTGAATGGTGTGTAGCCATGACGGCAGTTGGCGGCATTTTTGTGTTCCCCCCAGAGAATATGCATCCCGAAAGCCTGAGCTCGGGTTGCCAGTGCCTGTCCAATGCCTCCTTTGCCGAAAATACCCAGTGTTTTGCCGTTCAGATCGTGTATAGGAGCCCCGAAGTGGCAGAAAAAAGGGCTGTTTTGCCATAATCCGGCCGCTACATCGCGCTGGTAGGCAGGTAACTGGCGCATTAATGCCAGAATCAGCATCATTGCATGCTCGGCAACAGTATCGTTGCCATAGCCACGGACATTGCGGATGGCTACGTTGTGCTGTTGTGCGGCCTGCTGATCAATGTGATCCAGTCCGGTAGCAGGTACGGCAATTAATTGCAGTTGCGGGTTGTTGCTGATGGCTTCTGCATTAATGCGTACTTTGTTGGATACGACGATGTTGGCGTGAGCGATTCGGGCAGCGACTTCATCTGGGCTACTATGGCTGTAGCTGGTGATGTGATGGGGAAAATCGAAGTTGAACGGGAACTCGGGTAAGGTAGCACGGTCAAGAAAAACAATTTCGCTGGTATTCATGTTGTCTCCTGATAAATGAAAAGATTGCTGTGGCATGCATGGGTTAAATGTCTGTGTTACAGTGTACGCTAATTTATTAGTCAAGGATGAATGAGTATGGGTCTGGTGATTGAAGACTTGCAGCAGGGTACTGGCCGGGAGGCTACTAAAGGTAAGGAAATCACGGTACATTATACTGGTATGCTGGAAGACGGTACGGTGTTTGATTCCAGTATTGCCCGTCAGCAGCCGCTTACATTTACTTTGGGCGCTGGTATAGTGATTGCTGGCTGGGATAAAGGTTTTGACGGCATGAAAGTGGGCGGTAAACGTAAACTGACTATTCCGCCACATATGGCCTATGGTCGCCGTGGTGTTGACGGGGTGATTCCGCCTGATGCGACGCTGTTTTTTGATGTGGAATTATTGCAGGTTGATGATTGATTTGCAGTTGTATACAGGTTTTGTTCAGGCAGCTGTTTCAGGCTGCCTGAACTGTTTTGATAAGCTGGGGTTTTGATGATGGAGAATAATCCGACTATTGCTGCGATTGCAACTGCGCCCGGGCGTGGTGGTGTGGGGGTAGTGCGTTTATCCGGTAAAAATCTACTGTCTCTGGCACAAAAATTAAGTGGTGGCAAAACGCCTGTACCACGCAGGGTGATGTACACTGATTTTGTTGATGAACAGGGTGCGGTTATTGATAATGGTTTGCTGCTGTATTTTGCCGCACCGGCCAGCTTTACTGGTGAAGATGTGGTTGAGTTACAGGGGCATGGCGGGCCGGTGGTGTTGCAGATGTTATTACAACGCTGCCTGCAACTGGGTGCTCGTCTGGCTGAACCGGGTGAATTTACCAAGCGTGCTTTTTTAAATAACAAGCTGGATTTGGCACAGGCTGAAAGTGTGGCTGATTTGATTGATGCTTCCAGTCAGTCAGCAGCACGCATGGCGGTGCGCAGCCTGAAAGGGGCATTTTCGCAGGAAATTCACCGGCTGGTGGATGAGCTGATTACTTTGCGCATGCTGGTGGAAGCAACGCTGGATTTTCCGGAGGAAGATATTGATTTTCTACAGGCAGCGGATGCCAGTGGCAAGCTGCTACAGTTGCGCAGCCAGTTGGATAAGGTGCTGCAACATGCACAACAGGGGGCGCTGCTGCGTGAAGGTATGAATGTGGTGCTGGTAGGGGCGCCAAATGTGGGTAAATCAAGCCTCCTCAATGCACTGGCCGGTGATGATGTGGCGATTGTCACTGATATTGCTGGTACCACACGGGATACGGTAAGAGAGCAGATTACGCTGGATGGAGTACCGGTACATATTATTGATACGGCTGGTTTGCGTGAAACGGAGGATGTGGTTGAACGTATTGGTATTGAACGCAGCCAGCAGGCAGTACAGCAGGCGGATGTGGCGCTGATACTGGTTGACCAGCGTGAAGGAATAAATGCCACCACTGCGGCGATTCTGGCGCAGTTACCGGCTGGTTTGCACAAGATTGAAGTGCATAACAAGATTGATTTAACAGGTGAAGATGCTGCGAGTGTTTCACGTGAAACCGGCCAGCTACAGGCGTTTACGGATGCAGAGCAGGTGATTGCTCTGTCCGCCAGAACGGGTATTGGTCTGGATTTGCTGCGTCAGGCGCTGTTGCAGCAAGTGGGCTGGCAGGGAGAAAGTGAGGGGCTGTTTCTGGCACGAACACGCCATATTCAGGCACTCGAACAGGCTCAGCAGGAGCTGGTGAATGCCAGTTTGTGTCAGGATAATCAGGTTGAGTTATTCGCAGAACATTTGCGTCTGGCACAAAATGCATTAAATGAAATTACCGGTGAATTCAGTGCCGATGATTTGCTGGGGGTGATTTTCAGCCGGTTTTGTATTGGTAAATAAGCTTTTGTCAGCAGACGATTGTTTGACAGCAGCACTAACTATCGCTTTTGGTGGATAGTTAGTGCTTTTTTCTGCTTTGGATGTGGCTTAATTGCTATAGTGATAATAAAGCGGGCGGGGATTACTGATTTGGTTACAGCGGTTGTAAGAGGGCAAATCTTGGGTGGGTCTGGCCATTGATGGTTATGGCTTCGTTAAACATGCTTTTGGGGCGTACCCATGTTGAATAATCACCATATAGACACTGGTAGATAACCAGTTCTTCTTCGGTTTCGCTATGGCGTGCTGTTCCGATAACCTGATACAGCTTGCCCTTGTAATGCTGATAAATGCCACGTTGCATGTGTGTTTCCTGCGTTGGGTGAATGGTGCCGGTGTGTTCTGACGGCGGGGTGATATAACTAAAATCTCTTTGATTACAACTCGGTATTCTTTTGGCTGCTTGCTGATTAATTATACAATGTTTTGAATGAATTATAACAAGATGCCATATTAAGGAATACAGAACATGAATAATGACCCACGTGCCAGAATGCCGGATGCGCCATTGTCAGACAATGAGCGGCTCAAAGGTGACAGTAATTATCTGTATGGCGAGATTGCTGCTGATTTACATGATGGAATTACCGGTGGGTTTAATGGTGATGATTTCCAGTTGATTCGTTTTCATGGCATGTATGAGCAGGATGACCGCGATGTGCGTGCACAGCGGCAGGCAGCCAGACTGGAACCATTGAAAAATGTGATGATGCGCTGTCGTTTGCCTGGCGGAATTATTACGCCAAAACAGTGGCTGGGAATAGATGAGTTTGCTACGGCACATACGTTGTATGGCAGTATTCGCCTGACTACGCGCCAGACTTTCCAGTTTCACGGGGTGTTGAAACATGATATCAAGCCGATGCACCAGTGGTTGCATCAACTGGGGCTGGATTCGATTGCTACAGCTGGTGATATTAACCGTAATGTTTTGTGTACTAGTAATCCGGTTGAAAGCAGTCTGCATCGGGAAGCCTACGAATGGGCACGCAGAATTTCCGAACATTTATTGCCGCGCACACATGCTTATGCTGATATCTGGCTGGACGGGGAGAAGGTACTCAGTTCGGAACTGGCCGCGCCTCTGTCTGAGGGTGTCAGTGGTGATGCGGTGGAACCGATTAATGGCAAAACTTATTTGCCGCGCAAATTCAAAACGGCGCTGGTTATTCCGCCACTGAATGATGTGGATTTGCACGCCAATGATTTGAATTTTGTGGCCATTGGTGAAGCTGGCCGCCTGATTGGTTTTAATGTGCTGGTAGGTGGTGGTTTGTCTATCGATCATGGTAATCAGCGTACGTTTCCCAATACGGCCAAGGATTTTGGTTTTATTCCGGTAGAGCAGGTAGTGCGCTGTGCGGAAGCGGTGGTAACAACACAGCGGGACTGGGGCAATCGCAGTGATCGCAAGAACGCGCGCACGCGTTATACGTTGCAGCGTGTGGGGGAGGATGTATTTAAGGAGGAAGTGGAGCGGCGACAGGGCTTTAAATTCGCTGCCAGCCGTCCCTATGAATTAACTGAGCGTGGCGACCGTATCGGCTGGGTACACGGTGAAGACGGGCGCTGGCATCTGACTTTGTTTATTGAAAATGGTCGTTTGCTCGACTATCCGGATCGTCCGCTGAAAACGGGTATGCGTGAGCTGGCCAGAATTCATAAAGGTGATTTCCGGCTGACAGCCAATCAGAATGTGATTGTGGCCGGTGTGCAGCCTGAAGATAAGGATGAGGTTGAACGGATTGCACGTCAATTCAGACTGATTGATGATGAGATTACGGAGCAGCGCAAAAACAGCATGGCCTGTGTTGCTTTTCCAACCTGCCCGCTGGCGATGGCAGAATCTGAACGCTTTTTGTCTGGCTTTATTGATCAGGTTGATGCGCTGATGGCGCAATATGGTCTGGCACAGGAACATATTATCCTGCGCGTTACAGGCTGCCCAAATAATTGCGGCCGTGCATTGCTGGCCGAGATTGGGCTGATTGGTAAGGCAATTGGCCGCTACAATCTGTATGTTGGTGGTAATCGTGCCGGTACGCGTATTCCGCGTTTGTTCCGCGAGAATATTACGGTTGATGAGGTGCTGGTTATCTTACAGCAGTGGATTGCCCGCTGGGCACAGGAACGTAATGTAGCTGAAGATTTTGGCGATTTTGCCATTCGTGTCGGTATTGTCAAACCGGTAGTGGATGCAGCAGTGGATTTCTGGGATGCAGACAAAGTACCTGTGTGAGGAATAAGTCTGACGGATGCGTTACTGTGTTTGAAGTAAATGGTCTGAATAGCTGATGGCTGGTTCAGACCATTTTAATATTTATGCTTTTGGTTTATGAATTTGGGCTGGCATAAATCTGGTCAAATATGCCGCCATCACTGAAAAATCGTTGTTGTGCTGCTGTCCAGCCGCCAAATTCTTTATCAATGCTAACCAGTTGCAGACGGGGAAACTGATGGCGGTATTCTGCCATGATTTTCGGATTAACCGGCCGGAAATAGCTTTGTGCAATCAGCCGCTGTGCGCTGTCGCTGTATAAGTGTTGCAGATAAGCACTGGCCAGCCTGCGCTTATCTGGGGTAGTTACATTGCTGTCCACTACTGCTACCGGAGGTTCGCACAGGATAGACAGGGAAGGGGTAATGATTTCAAATTCATCTGGTGCCTGTTTGAGTGCCAGTCTGGCTTCATTTTCCCATGCCAGTAATACATCACCCAGTTGACGGTGGGTGAAGGTAATGGTTGCGGCACGTGCGCCGGTATCCATCATGGGCACATGCTGGAGCAGGGCGCGTAAAAATGCCTGAGCACTGGCATCGTTACCACCCGGCTGGTGTTTGGCCCATGCCCACGCGGCCAGAAAATTCCAGCGTGCCCCGCCGGATGTTTTCGGATTAGGGGTGATGATCTGGACATTATTCTGTATCAGGTCGCCCCAGTCGTGGATGTGTTTGGGATTGCCTTTGCGCACCAGAAAGACAATGGTAGATGTATAGGGAGTACTGTTATGAGGTAAACGCTGCTGCCAGTCTGGTTCTAGTAACACTTTTTTGCCACGGTTCAGGGCGTTGATGTCGCCGGCCAGTGCCAGTGTCACGACATCAGCTTTCAGGCCATTCTGTACGGCGATAGTCTGCTTGCCGGAACCGCCATTAGACTGACGGATATGAATCTTCTGGCCGGTTTGCTGATACCAGTAGTGCTGAAAATCAGTATTATAGTGCTGGTACAGTTCACGAGTGGCATCGTAAGAAGCATTAAGTAGAGTTGTTTTGCTGTTGTTATTGCCATCGCATGCTGTCATGCCTATCAATATCGTCCCCAACAGGCCATAGTGGCGGAATTTGTTCATGCCAGAAATTTTGTTTGTAAATGGATGTTTTAATGTAACAATGCAGGTATAAGAACGGAAATACTGTTTTTTTGTTTCTTTATAACTAAAAACAAGGTGGTGGTCTGGCTGGGTGCAAGCATGCTTGCATGGTTGATTACTATGGATTTGAAAAAGTTGGACGGGGCTGTTATAAACCGCTTTTGATTTTAATCTGTTTGATTGAGAAGGTTACATGAATAGCCAGAATGCAGAGCTTGCAGCCGATAAAAAGCTGTTAACACGGGAAGATGTGCGTACCTTGATGCTGTCATCCTTTGGTGGTGCGCTGGAGTTTTATGATTTTGTAATTTATGTTTTTTATGCCAAAGTGTTATCTGAACTGTTTTTTCCGGCCGGATTAAACCCGTTCTGGGCGATGCTCAATACCTATGGCATTTTTGCTGCCGGCTATCTGTTCCGCCCGCTGGGTGGTATTGTGATGGCGCATTTTGGTGATTTATTCGGGCGTAAACGTTTGTTTGCGCTCTCTATTATGATGATGGCACTGCCGACGCTGTTTCTGGGGCTGATGCCTACTTTTGCTACTATTGGCTACGCTGCGCCAGTATTGCTGTTGCTGTTGCGTATGATTCAGGGGGTGGCGATTGGTGGTGAAATTCCGGCAGCCTGGACTTTTGTATCTGAGCATGTGCCTGAAAAACATGTCGGTATGGCCAATGGCTTTCTTACTGCGGGTCTGTCACTGGGCATTTTGCTCGGTTCGCTGATTGCGCTGGTAATGGCAAAACTTTTTAGTAACGCCGAGATTCTAGAGGGGGCATGGCGTATTCCCTTTATTCTGGGTGGTCTGTTTGGCCTGCTGACTTTGTATTTACGCAGTTATCTGCGTGAAACACCGGTTTTCAAGGCAATGCAGCAACGCAAGGAGCTGGTAACGGAAATGCCGGTTAAAGTGCTGATTACCCAGCATAAGACTGCTGTCGCTATTGGTATGCTGCTCACTTGGTTTCTGACCGGCTGTGTGGTGGTGATTTTGCTGGCTATGCCGCAATTACTGACCGGCAGCTTTGGTTTTTCCAGTACTCAGGCATTTGAAATGCAGAGCATGGCTATTGTGATGCAAATGCTTGGCTGTGTTATCTTTGGTTTGCTCGCTGACCGTGTGGGTACGGGGCGGATGCTGATTGGCGGGATTGCGTTTACCGGTTTGATGGTTGTGGTATTTTATCCAGCTCTGGGGCAATATGGTGAGAGTATGATTTTTGCCCTGTATATGCTGCTGGGGCTGGCTACTGGTGTGGCCGGTATTATTTCAGCAGCCATGATTAGGATGTTTCCGCCAGCTATTCGCTTTACGGGTATTTCATTTTCCTATAATGTGGCTTATGCGATTGTCGGTGCTTTAACCTTGCCGCTGGTACAATGGTTAAGCAGTTTTAGCCCGATTGGTGCCATGTATTATATTCTGCCTTTATGCGTATTAGGTATGCTGACTGCCTATGCATTTCAGTGCCGTTATCAGCGCTGATGCAATAGCCATCAGTGGCAGTCGCAAAAAAGCTGCTTTATCCACAGTGCTTGCTGCACTGGGATAAAGCAGCTTTTTTATCTACAAAAATCAGGCATTGCCTGCATTGGCCTGTTCGGCCTGATACATGGCTTCGAAGTTGATCGGAGCCAGCATTACTGGCGGGAAACCAGAGCGGGTAATGGTATTGGATACGGTTTCGCGGGCGTATGGGAACAGAATGTTCGGTGCGGCCACGGCCAGCAATATTTCCACATCATCTTCAGCAATATTGGCGATGCGGAAAATACCGCTTTGTGCCACTTCGTTCAAAAACAGAACACGTTCTTCGGTCATTTTGGCGGTAACGGTTACGGTAACGGTTACGTTATAAAATTCGTCTTCCAGTTTTTCAGCAGCAGTAGCTACGCGCATTTCGATTTGTGGTTCGCCGCTTTCTAAAAAGATTTGTGGTGCATGTGGTACTTCCAGTGACAAATCTTTCAGGTAAATTTTTTCAATGCTGAATACCGGTTGTTGTGTAGTTTGTTCTGGTGTTTCTTCTTTTTTGCTCATGCTTTTTCTTTCAACAAAGGGATAAAAGTTAATGTTGCAGATTCATCCTACTGCGCAGGATGAAGGAGAAAAGGGGATAGTACGTGCTTAGCCTGCCAGCAGAGTGTCTAGTTTACCTGCTTGATTCAAAGCATTCAAATCGTCAAAGCCACCAACGTGTACTTCACCAATATAAATCTGCGGTACAGTGCGACGGCCAGTGCGCTGCATCATCTGTTCACGGATTTGTGGGTCGGTATCAATGCGGACTTCATTAATATCGGTTACGCCTTTCTGTTTGAGTAATGCTTTGGCCATCTGGCAATAAGGGCATACACCCGTGGTATACATGGTAATCGGTTGCATTGTACTTTCCTCGTTTGCGTACGGATACTGATTAATTAATAGAGTAGCATACCGCGAACTGGCGATACTGAACAGGTACAGGCTTTCTTTGGCTGTATGCTGCGGTATAATTGGCCAATATTCATATAACAAACGGACATATACAGATGATTCGTTTTGAGCAGGTTTCGAAAACATATCCGGGCGGTTTTACCGCACTGAAAAACCTCAGTTTTTCTATCAACAAAGGTGAGATGATTTTTATTGCCGGCCATTCTGGTGCAGGCAAATCAACCATTCTTAAACTGATTAGCGGTATTGTTAAACCAACCAAGGGTAAAGTGTGGCTGAATAATCAGGATTTAGGGCGCCTGAATGACAACCAACTCGGCTATTTGCGCCAGCATATCGGTATTGTGTTTCAGGACCATAAATTGCTGTTTGACCGCAATGTGTTACAAAATGTGATGTTACCGCTGCGTATTACCGGTTATGAGCGCAAACAGGCAGAGCGCCGGGCTCGGGTGGCCATTGAGAAAGTTGGATTGGGCGGGCGTGAGCTGGCTGATCCGATTACCCTGTCTGGTGGTGAGCAGCAGCGCTTGTGTATTGCCCGTGCAATTGTACACCAGCCCAGCTTACTGATTGCTGATGAACCATCGGCTAATCTGGACAGAGCCTATGCACTGGATATCATGGAACTGTTCAAAACATTTCATGAAGCAGGCACCACGGTAATGGTGGCCGCACATGATGAAACATTAATGGCTGATTATGGGCACCGTATCATCCGCTTGCAGGAAGGCAGGTTATACGCATGAATCAGTTTATTTCACTACATAAAGAGGCAGGTTGTAAAGCACTGCGCCAGTTGCTGCGCCAGCCGGTTGCAACCTTGCTGGTGTTACTCATGCTGGCAATTGCCATGACTTTACCATTGGCTTTATATCTCGGGGTGCAGAGTGGGCAGAAGGTACTGGGACAGATGGATGAGGTGCCTACCATGACCCTGTATATGCAGATTGATGCCAAGGCCAGCGACAATCAGGCTGTTGAAAAAGCCTTGCGTGGCAATAAGCTGCTAGAAAAAGTGGTGTTTGTAAGTAAACAGCAGGGGCTAGAAGAGTTACAGCGCAGTATGGGTAATCAGGACCTGATTTCAATGCTTGACAGCAATCCTTTGCCGGACGCATTTACCGTTACTCCACAAGTGGATACACCAGAGGAGCTGGCCGCATTACAGACTCAGCTCGCACAGCTACCAATGGTAGAAAGTGTGAAAATGGACACTGAATGGATGCAAACCCTGTATCAGATTAATCAGTTTGTCCATCACCTGTTGTGGTTTCTGGCCATTACACTGGGGCTGGCGTTTGCTCTGGTGGCCTATAACACCATTCGCTTGCAGATTCTCAGCCACCGTGAAGAAATCGAAATCACCAAGCTGTTAGGAGCACCGGCATCTTTTATCCGTCGGCCATTCTTGTATCTGGCTATCTGGCAAAGCCTCCTGGCTACGGCCATCAGTATTGGATTGTGTTACTGGCTCAACTATCAGACTCAGCCCTTACTCAGTGCTATTTTGCAGCCATATGGGGTGCATGTTGTCTGGCGTTTTTTCAATCTCTGGGAAGTGCTGGCCATTTTGCTGGTGGTTTGTGGATTGGGTATGTTAGGTGCATGGCTGGCCACTCGCCAGCATTTACTCAGCTTTAAATCCGTACGATAAAAATATCCCCGCAGGCAGCGGGGATATTTTTGAGTAAGACTATATCAGCAAAAAAAATCGGCTTTTGCACACTCTCCGGTATCGATACTAAATTATTTTTGCTGACGCACCTGTGCAGCCTGTGCCAGTAAGGCAAGCATGCTTTCTGTTTCCTCCCAGCCAATGCAGGCATCGGTGATACTCTGGCCATAATTTTCCGGCTTGTCCTGTCTTCCGGCCATCAGGTTGCTTTCTACCATCACCCCCATAATGTGCTGCTCACCGGCCTGAATCTGGGCGGCAATATCCTGTGCCACTTCCATTTGCCGGCGGTAATCCTTGCAGCTATTGGCATGGCTGCAATCAATCATCAAGTTAGCTGTTACCTGATGTTTGTTCAGTTCATTCACTGCTGCCTGCACATATTCATGGCTATAATTGGGTGTTTTCCCGCCACGCAGGATGATGTGACAATCCGGATTGCCACTGGTGCGCACAATGGCTGAATGGCCTGCTTTGGTCACGGAAAGGAAATGATGTGGATGGCTGGAAGCGCCAATGGCATCAATGGCAATTTTCAGATTGCCATCTGTGCCGTTTTTAAAGCCTACCGGACAGCTTAGACCAGAAGCCAGCTCGCGGTGTACCTGACTTTCCGTGGTGCGAGCACCGATTGCGCCCCAGGAAATCAGGTCGGCAAAATACTGCGGAGTAATCATGTCCAGAAATTCGGTAGCTGCCGGCATGCCCATGTTGTTCAGTTCTAGCAACAGTTTGCGAGCCAGACGCAGGCCATAGTTAATATCGTAGGAACCATCGATACGCGGATCATTGATAAAACCTTTCCAGCCTACGGTGGTACGCGGTTTTTCAAAATAAACCCGCATCACAATTAATAATTCTTTAGCATATTTTTTGCGTAACACATTCAGCCGTTGTGCATATTCCAGTGCGGCTGCTGGATCATGGATAGAGCAAGGGCCGATAATGACCAGTAAACGCTTGTCCTTGCCATGCACCAGCGCAGCAATTTCGTCGCGTGTATTATGTACTACTTCAGAAGCTTGTTCCGTGATGGGCAATTCATATAAATGGGCAATAGGTGGCAACAGTTCTTTAATTTCTTTAATTCTAACGTCATCTATTGGGCGAGATGCAACCTGATTCATAATAATTCCTGTTTAACACTATTATTCTAAATTTAAATGATTTACCTATCAGGCTATAATGAATATGCTTAAAAAGCAAGGATTAAACTTTCGCATAGCTATATTATTGCTCAAATATTAATTTATATGGCAGATAATCATTTTTTATGCCTGATTTGTACATATTATTGGAATAATATATTAATAAAAACCATTTTGTTGTCTTTGCATAGTAATTAAAACCTTGCAACCGTGATTTTAACCCCAAGTAAATTTCCGGTATAATCGTCCATCCTGTGGTTCGTAAACCTCCCACATTAAAAAACTAGGAAATCAACTATATGCGTGCACAAAATGATCTGGGCACGGTGAGCTTACTGGGTAATCAGCATACGGAATACCGTAGTGATTATGCGCCTGAGCTGCTGGAAGCCTTTGACAACCAACATCCCGATAACGATTATTTCGTTAAATTTATCTGTCCCGAATTCACCAGCCTGTGCCCGAAAACCGGCCAGCCGGATTTTGCCACCATTTATATCAATTATCTGCCGCGTTTGCGCATGGTGGAAAGTAAATCTTTAAAACTATATTTGTTCAGCTTTCGCAATCATGGTGATTTTCATGAAGATTGTGTCAACATTATCATGAAAGACCTGATTGCCCTGATGCAGCCAAAATATATTGAAGTATATGGTGAATTTACGCCGCGTGGCGGTATTGCCATCCATCCGTATGCCAATTACGGTGAAGCGGATACGCGCTATAGCGATATGGCCGTACAGCGTTTATTCCAGTTTCAGGTGAAATAATAGCCGCACATTGCATTGCTATACCTTTTGCCAGATTCAGCGCATTGATGTGGTTTGCGCTACCTGATGTGATAGTGGCTGGTTGATTGATAGGAACAAATATGTATGAATTTTCTGCTGCACAGCGCCATAAAGCGTTGCGCTGGCTCAGTTTTTGGCACATGTTGGTGATTGTGGCCAGTAATTATCTGGTACAGTTTCCCTTTACCTTGTTCGGTTTGCACAATACCTGGGGAGCTTTTACCTTTCCGTTTATTTTTCTTACTACGGATTTAACTGTACGGATTTTTGGTTCTGGCTTAGCCAGACGGATTATTTTCTGGGTAATGCTGCCTTCATTGCTGTTTTCCTATGCCATTTCCGTGCTGTTTCAGGATGGCCACTGGATGGGCTGGGCGGCATTAAGCCATTTTGATTTATTCGTGGCACGGATTGCACTGGCCAGTTTTGCTGCTTATGTTGTCGGCCAACTGATGGATATTCTGGTATTTAATCGGCTGCGGCAATGTCAGCGCTGGTGGCCGGCACCCAGTGCCTCTGCTGTTCTGGGCAGTGCTGTCGATACATTACTGTTTTTTGCCGTGGCGTTTTATCATTCCCCGGATGCATTTATGGCAGCCAACTGGTTACAGATTTCCCTGACAGATTATGCTTTTAAAATCAGTGTTGCCGCACTTTTCTTTCTGCCTACTTATGGAATTGTGCTGCGCTATTTATTGTACCGGCTGACAGCTTTATCCCCGCGTAACGTAAACGGGTAAAATTCAGTATCAAACCATGATATGTCATCCTTCAGGCCGCTTTAAAAGTGGCCTGATTGCCATGGCAGCTTCTGTTATAATACGCGCCTATTTTCAAATACCTGGCTAAGAGAACATCATGGAAGCAGAGCGGATTAATCAGTTAAACAATATTCTGGATGATATGGCATCCCGCAGTCACGATTTACGGAGGTATCTTTGACTACGCTGGCAAAAAAGACCGTCTGGAAGAAGTAATTGGTTTGTCAGAAGACCCAGAGTTGTGGAACGACCCCAAAAAAGCGCAGGAAGTGGGCAAAGAGCGCAAAGTACTCGAAGGCATTGTACTGACGCTGGATCACCTGCATAGTGGTATCGAAGATAATCGCATGCTGCTGCAAATGGCCGTAGAAGAAAATGATGCCGACGCCTTTGCTGCGGTACAGGCAGATATTACTGCCTTGCAAGAAGAAGTGGCACAGCTAGAATTTAAACGCATGTTTAATCAGCCGGCCGATGTCAACAACTGCTTTATTGATATTGTTGCCGGTGCCGGTGGCACAGAGGCAGAAGACTGGGCAGGCATGTTACTGCGCATGTATGTGCGCTATGGCGAACGCAAAGGCTTTAAGGTAGAAATCCTCGAAGAAGACGAGGGTGAAATTGCCGGCGTCAACCGGGCTACCATCAAGCTGGATGGTGAGTATGCCTATGGATTGTTGCGTACTGAAACTGGTATCCATCGTCTGGTACGCTATTCACCTTTTGATTCCAATAACAAACGGCATACTTCGTTTGCTTCAGTATTTGTGTATCCCGAGGTGGACGATAGTTTTGAAGTTGAAATCAATCCGGCAGATTTACGCGTAGATACATACCGTGCATCTGGTGCCGGCGGACAGCACATTAACAAAACCGATTCAGCCGTGCGCATTACGCACGAACCTACCGGCATTGTGGTACAGTGCCAGAATGACCGTTCGCAGCATCGCAACCGCGAAGAAGCGATGAATATGCTTAAGGCAAAGTTGTTTGAGTTGGAAATGCGCCGCCGCAATGAAGAAAAACAGAATCTCGAGGCCAGTAAGGATGATGTAGGCTGGGGGCACCAGATTCGTTCTTACGTATTTGATTCATCGCGCATCAAAGATTTGCGTACCGGCTACGAAGTCGGCAATATCAAGGCGGTTATGGATGGCGACCTTGATGGCTTTATCGAAGCCAGCCTGAAACAAGGTGTTTAAATAAAGGGTCACAAGGCTGCCTGTTGTATCTGGGCAGCCTTAATTTTGTAAGGTACGTTGCATGAACTGCATTGATGTCATCATTCCCTGCTACAACGCAGAAAGCACCCTGACGCGGGCAATTAAAAGTGTGCTGGTACAGCCGGAACTGGGTTGCCTGTGGCTGGTTGATGATGCTTCTACTGATAATACTGCCAGCCTGATTCAGCAATGGCAGCAGCGTTATCCACAGCAGATTCGGGCAGAATTTCTGGCGACTAACCGTGGGGCTGCATTGGCACGTAACTGGGCTGCACTGCTATCTGCCAGCAGCCATATTGCTTTTCTAGATGCCGATGATGCCTATCAGCCCCATGCGCTACAGGCAGCCAGTGCAGTATTTCGTTTTCGTCCGCAGACTGGTTTGCTGCGTTTGCCGGTAAGCGGGCACAATATTCCAGAACATTACCGCCAGCATGCGCAGTTTGCTCTGGTCTGGCGTACTTTTGAAATGATTACGGCCACCAATACAGTTTTTAACCGCGCCTATTTTCTAGCCTGTGGAGGTTTTCCGGCTGATTCGCTGTTCCGACGTCTGGGCGGCGAAGACGGCGCCCTTGGTCTGGCCACAGTAGAAAGCTGTATGGTGGCTACTCTCTTTGATGAAGCCGGTATGGCTGATATCGGTGTCGATTTTTATGGCCACGACAGCATGCATGTACGTAAACTGCTGGATGCCATGCTGTTCGGGCAGAATCGTTCTGATTGTGATGATGCAGCGTTGCAGCAGGCAAATGCCGTTACGCAAATCATAGTGCAACGTTTGCAGAATTTGCGCCAGATACTGGATTATCCCAACCCGGGTAAGCAAGCGTTACAGCTTTTTACCGATTAACCGCCTCACACTGTGTGAAATAGTTAACTGAATTTTGTCTTTTTATAACTCTGGAAGTAGAAGAAACATGATAAATCCGTTATCTGCCCTGTCCCCGCTGGATGGGCGCTATGCGCCGGCTGTGGCCGACCTGCGGCCGATTTTCTCCGAATATGGTCTGATGCATGCGCGCGTACAGGTAGAACTGAGCTGGCTCAAAGCACTGGCAGCCGAAGCAGGAATCAGCGAGGTGCCACCATTCAGTGCGGCCACCATTGCCGAGATTGACCGCGTCATTGCTGATTTTTCTCTCGAAGATGCTCAGGCAGTTAAAGCCATTGAAGCAACAACCAATCATGATGTTAAAGCCATAGAATACTGGTTGAAACAGCGCTTTGCCAATGTGCCAGAAGTGCTGACTGTCAGTGAGTTCATTCATTTTTCCTGTACCAGTGAAGATATCAACAATCTGTCACATGCCTTGATGCTGAAACAGGCGCGGGATGAAGTATTGTTGCCCAAGCTTAACGAACTGGTAACCGTATTGCGTAATCTGGCACATACCCATGCGGCTTTACCGATGATGTGTCGTACTCATGGGCAGCCAGCTACCCCCAGTACCCTTGGCAAAGAAATTGCCAATGTGGTGGCACGATTACAGCGCCAGATTCAGGCTATACAGCAACAGCAGTTTCTGGGCAAAATCAATGGTGCTGTGGGTAATTATAATGCCCATCTGGTGGCTTATCCCGATATAGACTGGGAAGGCCATTGCCGCCGTTTTGTTGAGTACAATCTAGGACTGACTTTCAATCCCTATACCATTCAGATTGAACCACATGATTATATGGCAGAATTTTTCCAGACCATCAGCCGTATCAACACCATTCTGATTGATTTTAACCGCGATATCTGGGGCTATATCTCTATTGGTTACTTTAAGCAGAAAGTGAAAGCCGGCGAAGTAGGTTCGTCTACCATGCCACACAAAGTCAATCCGATTGATTTTGAAAATTCAGAGGGTAATCTGGGAATGGCCAATGCCATTCTGAGTTTTCTAGCCGAAAAACTGCCGGTTTCGCGCTGGCAGCGTGATTTAACCGACAGTACCGTGCTACGAAACATGGGTGTGGGCTTTGGCTATACCATACTGGGTCTAACAGCCCATCTGCGTGGCCTGAATAAGCTGGAAATCAATTCAGCCGCATTTGCCGCAGACTTGGATGCCACATGGGAATTACTGGCTGAGCCGATTCAGACAGTCATGCGCCGCTACGGCGTAGCCAACCCATATGAACAGCTCAAAGAACTTACCCGTGGTAAACACGGCATTACTCCCGAAAGCTTACAGGTCTTTATTAATCAACTGGCTATTCCAGATACAGCAAAAGCGCAGTTACTGGCACTGACACCAGCATTATATGTAGGTAAAGCGCAGGAACTGGCTGAACGGATTTAAATCTTTTTCAGACATAACGGTGGGCACTGCCCACCGTTATTGTTTATCTGAATACTAGAGAAACTTCCTAGCCACGACTAAAACAGCAGCACAATTAAATACCGAACCACTGTTACTGGCATTGATTTTGTCCAGTTGTGGATAACTTGGCAGAAGTTAATTGGCGCTTATCATTTATGTGGATAGTTTGCCAGCTCAATTAAATTATTATCCGGGTCACGAATATAAAGCGAAGTGATTTTTCCACAGGCACCGGTTCTGGTGCTTGGTTCTAGTTCCAGTGGAATATTATGCTGGTGCAGGATGGCCATTACATCATCCAGCGTTTCTTCGACCATAAAACACAAATCGGCTGAGCCCGGGGTAGGATATTATGCTTTTGGCTCAAATTCATGTCCTAGCTGGTGTAAATTAATTTTCATCTGACCAAAATGCAGCGCAGTGCGGTTATCAGCGAAGGTACTTATCTGCATATCAAGTACATTGGCATAAAAAAGCGCACGACGCCTGAATATCTTTAACGGTTAATACCAGATGATCCAGTGCTTTAATCTGCATAAGCTGCTCCTTTACCATGAAATGTATTGGATTTTAGCCTCAGTATAAATCTGATCTGCCTGATATAGATATGGATTTTTATGCTACAGATTTAGGAAATAAGCTCGTTAGCACTATTAGTTGTAGTCAATTGGTATGGCTGGCTCATAAACCTACAATTTATCTATGAGTGAACTAACACAATTATTTTGCTTAACGATTAGTAACAGACAATTAAATATCCTTAGAACCAGTGTTAACGTTTGTGCTCAAAAAATAGCCAATAAAAAGCGCTATGCAATTTTATCTGAAATAAAATCTGTGCAGTCTGTGCAAATGTAGCGCTTGATAAGAGCTGGTATCGATACGCCAAAATAGAAAGCTGCATGGCAGAGGTACTAGAAATGATACAGTCAATTGGGTAGCAGGGATTATTAAAATGGTTATCCCTTTTATGTGGCATAAATACGTTGTCGCTAAGATAATATATCAGACAAAATACATTATATAGTCATATATAATAGCAATTATATTCAATTGCCATTACATAATGTTTATCTGTTAATAATTGAATTTTCAAAATATTTACAATTAAATATTTTTATAGCATAAATATCTTAGCAGCTTACTTATGGTAAGCAGTATCTGTCAGTCAGTATCAGGAAGATTTATATTTTAATTATCAATGTATATAGCAAATTATATGATAACTGCTCAATAACGCTACTTAGCTCATTTGGAATAAAACGATTACGCAAACGGTAGATATAAAAATGCCAATGCTTTTAAAAAGCATTGGCATTAGCAATTAAATTTTTTATTCCATACGTAATTCCGCTGCACGGGCATGTGCCGTCAGCCCTTCACCATGTGCCAGAATGCTGGCAATCTGGCCTAACTCTCTGGCTCCCTGAGCAGAAACCTGAATCAGGCTACTACGCTTTTGAAAATCATATACGCCCAGAGGAGAAGCAAAGCGGGCGGTGCGACTGGTTGGCAAGACGTGATTAGGGCCGGCGCAGTAATCTCCCAGACTTTCACTGGTATACCGTCCCATAAAAATTGCACCTGCATGGCGAATTTTCGGTGTCCAATTTTGCGGGTTGGCTACCGATAATTCCAGATGTTCAGGTGCCAGATAATTGGCAATTTCACAGGCTTCATCCAGATTCTGTGCCTGAATAATGGCTCCGCGATTGGCCAGTGACGCTTCAATGATGGCTTTGCGTGGCATTTGTGCCAATAGTGCCTGCATCTGTGCTTCTACCTCGCGCGCATAGTCAGCATCGGTAGTAATTAGAATCGCCTGAGCAATTTCATCATGTTCTGCCTGACTGAATAAATCCATTGCCACCCATTTAGCCGGAGTAGTGCCGTCGGCAATAACCAGAATTTCACTTGGACCGGCAACCATATCAATACCCACCACACCAAATACACGCCGTTTGGCTGCGGCAACATAGGCGTTGCCCGGGCCGGTAATCTTATCAACCTGAGCAATACTCTGTGTACCATAAGCCAGTGCTGCTACAGCCTGTGCTCCGCCAATGGTAAATACCTGTGTTACACCGGCTACATATGCTGCGGCCAAAACGATATCATTACGTTCTCCATAAGGCATAGGTACAACCATCACAATTTCAGCCACACCAGCCACATGTGCTGGCATGGCATTCATCATTACCGAGCTCGGATAGGCAGCTTTGCCACCGGGAACATAAATACCTACCCGATCCAGAGCAGTAATCTGCTGTCCCAGTAGCGTACCGTTTTCATCCTCATACTGCCAAGACTGTTGTTTCTGGTGCAGATGATAGCTTTCAATCCGTTTGGCTGCGGTTTGTAGAGCCATCTGTACATCCGCCGGCAGGCGGGCAAAGGCTGCGGCCAGATCTGCCTGACTTAAAGTCAGCTCAGCCATGGATTGAACCTGCGTATGGTCAAAGCGATTGGTGTATTCGATTACAGCAGCATCACCACGCTGCTGTACATCTGCACAGATAGCGGCCACGGCTGCATCCACTTGTGGATCCTGTGCAGTTTCAAACGCCTGTAGTGCAGTTAACTGCGATTTAAAATCAGCATCCTGCGTAGAAATATATTTCATACCTTTGTATTTCGGGCAGCCTAAGCTGCCCGATCCTGATATTATTAATTAAAGATTATTACCAAAATTATCATCATCTTCATCAATAACCGGTGTTATTGATTTGGCAGCCAGCTCATGTGCCGGAATGGTATTGCCATCTACTTCAACATCATAGGGTTTAATTACCCGTACCCGTAAGCCACGGCCGGCCTTGCGGCTGTCTACCCATTCACTGCTGATGGCTGCAATGGCATTATTAGCACTATCAAAGCCATAATCTCTGGCATTGAAGCCACCATCGCTGGTTACCAGCTCACGGGCAACCGAGCTGACTGTTGCCCAGCCTTCGATATCACAGGTGCGTTCAATAGCTTTCTGCACCATTGGCACCAGACGATTCCAGTGATGTCGGCTGGAAGTTTCGTTACTGGAGCGGCCGGGCTTGGCTGAACGGCTATTGAAAGCAGATTTAGACGGGCGACCACGACCACGGCCACTGGTGGCTGGGGTTACTGTAGCTTCAAATACGGTTTTGCGTGGACGTCCACGACCGCGCTTGGTCTGGTCTTCACGCGTTTTATCGTAACTGGTAAATTCCGGTTCCTGAGTTTCAACTTGTACCAGCAGCGGTTCTTTATCTTTCTTTTTCTCTTCCGGTTCAATGGTTACGCTGACCTTTTCTGCCGGCATTGCTGTAGAGACTGCCGGAATGGTAATTACCAGCGGTGCATCATTGTTCTGCTGAAAAGCCGCTTGTTCACCAACCGGTGCATAAGACTTGCTTTCTGTTTTCGGAGCAAGATTATTATTGCGTTTTTTCAGACGTAGCCATAAATGATTACCATGCATCTGAGTTTCAAAAATATCGATGGCATTAATCAGATAGGAAAGTTTGGTATAGCCATAATTGCGCGCATCAAAATCAGAATTTACCTTGTTGATATATTGGCCAACCACACCCAGTGATGTCCAACCCTCATCATCAGCATGTTCCTTCACCGCATTACGGAACAGATTTATTAGTGCTGTATCCTGTTTCAGCTCGGCTGGGCTTTTGCGTTTATTGCGGAAAATTGGTGTTTGGGTTTTGTCTTCACCGATTTCTATCGTAGTATGGCTGAGCAGATTTTCAGTATAAATAAATTTGTCGCAGGCTTTGCGGAATGATTCTGGCGTTTTTTTCTGCCCGAAGCCATACACGGTCAGGCCATTTTCGCGAATACGTGAAGCCAGACGGGTAAAGTCACTATCGCTGGAGACAATACAGAAACCATCAAAAGTATTACTGTACAATAAATCCATCGCATCAATGACCATAGCCATGTCAGTGGCATTTTTCCCCTTGGTGTAAGCGAACTGCTGCACCGGGGTAATCGCATGTGGTAATAGTGCGTCTTTCCATTTGGACAAGCCACTACTCCAGTCGCCATAAATACGTTTAACACTGGCAATGCCATATTTCGCAATTTCTTCCAGTAAAGATTCCACAGTACTGGCTGAAGTATTATCTGCATCAATGAGTACTGCCAGTTTGGCCGAATTTTCTGTAGTCATTTAAAGAGTTCCTATTCAATATAAATAAGTTTAAATTGGTTGATTTTTTGCATGAGCAAAAACATCAATAATGGGTTGTATGGCTGCATATTTCAGCTTTAAAGCCGCCTTGTTTACCACCAGCTGACTGGAAATATCCACAATATGTTCCACTGCATGCAGATTATTTGCCTGTAATGTATTACCTGTAGAAACCAGATCGACGATTGCATCGGCTAATCCTACCAGAGGAGCCAGTTCCATCGAACCATACAGTTTAATCAAATCGATATGCACACCCTTAGCGGCAAAATGCTCGGCAGCAATATTCGGGTATTTACTGGCTACCCGTAAACGGCAACCAGGCTGCGAAGCTGCCACGTAATTAAAGCCTTTGCGTACCGCCACCATCATCCGGCATCGGGCAATATTTAAATCCAGAGGCTGATATAGCCCATCGCCATCATGTTCAATTAAAACATCTTTTCCGGAAATTCCAAAATCTGCCGCGCCATATTGCACATATGTTGGCACATCTGTTGCGCGAACAATAATTAAACGGATATTTTCATGATTCGTATTAATAATCAGTTTGCGTGATTGTTCCGGATCTTCAATTGCATGAATGCCCGCTGCTGCCAGTAATGGCAGAGTTTCTTCATAAATTCGACCTTTGGATAACGCTATGGTTAATTGTGCAGTCATTTTTTTTCAGTATAGAGGAAAAGTAAAACTTTTTTAAGCTATAAATTTATTATTGGGTAAAAATAAATTTTCGTAAAATATAAAAATATTAATTAAATAATTTTAATCTAACAATTGTTTTATGTCATGGGTCAATTGAGTGGCCGTCTGGCTGTGTGGTTCATAAACCACGGTATGTCCCTGTTTATCTAGCAAAAAAGTACCTGTGCTGTGGTCAATTAAATATTCATTTGAGCTACGGCCAGCTACTTTGTGTACAGCGATTTTATATTGACCGATGACATTATTAAGCGCTTCCATTTGCTGTTTGTCTACAGTTAAACCAATAAAGTCCGGATTAAAAGCGGATGCATAAGCCGTCATAACCTGTGGCGTGTCACGCTGAGGGTCTACAGTAATAAATAATACCTGTACCTGTTTACCCTTTTCCCCCAGTTGATTTATTGCATCTGCATAGGCAAGCAGATTGGTTGGACAGACATCAGGGCAGTGAGTATAGCCAAATACCAAAGCTACCACTTTACCCTGAAAATCACGCAAATGTACTGTTTTTCCATTCGCACCCAGCAAAGAAAAATTTTTGCCACCAAGGCCTGCATCACGTACATCGCTGCCTTCAAAACTGTATTGCTTTGGCTCGACAGCATTTGTGCTTGCCGCTTGTGCCGCAGAAGCTGCCGGCTGTGGCTGGCATGCTCCCAGCATCAGTGCAGATATCATTACAGCCAGAAAAGATTGGATTTTAAGCATAAATTTATTAATAATACAAAAATTGCACATTTATAATGTTCAGATAACAATACTATACAGATTTTTAGCTCTAATTAATAAGTAAAATATAAAAAAATCCAAAAATAAAATCAATATTTTAACCGGAAATAATTAAAAAAAATTTTTAACCATAAAAAAATTCTTTACAACATCGGAAAATCCGTTATAATGCCGTTTTCTTCGCTAGCCCAGGTGGCGAAATTGGTAGACGCAGGGGACTCAAAATCCCCCGCCGCAAGGTGTGACGGTTCGAGTCCGTCCCTGGGCACCAGATTTTGAAAAACCGCTGATAACAGCGGTTTTTTTACGCCTGTTACCTAGTGATTTTATATGTCCCTGATAATAGGCAATGAGCCAGACTGCTGGTCATATATGGTTAAACAGACAAAAAACCTTGTGGTTAAATCCAGTCTGTAAAACACAGCTTTTATGGTGGATTTCACAGATTGCAGACTTTATTATAATAAATGCCCCATGTTTATCATGGATACATTTACTTTCAATATAATGCAATTTCAGGCCGGACATTACTGAAAAATTTTCCAGATAAATTATTAAAATTGACTGAAAAAAATGATTATCAAAGAGGCTGATAGCAGAAACAAAGATTTGGAGGCACTAGAGCAGCTATTGCAATGGCCTGATTTGGCGCAACAGACACGCCAAAGTATTGAGCAAAAAATACGATTAATTCGAGCAGGTGTTAAAGGTGAAACAGAATCTGCCTATCAGTTGCGATTTCATTTTGACAATCACCCTGATTGGGTAGTTATTAACGATTTGAGGTTGCAATATCAGGGTAAAGTGGCACAAATAGACCATATACTGATTAACCGCCATCTGCAAATATTTGTATGTGAAAGCAAAAGAATAGCTGGTGGACTGATTATCAACGAACTGGGTGAATTTTCACGCATGTATAAAGGCAAAGGACAAGGTATGCCTTCGCCACTGGAACAGAACCAGCGCCATATCACCTTACTGAGCAAACTATTGCAGACAAATCTGATTCAGTTGCCCAGCTGTTTCGGCTGGCGGCTACGACCATCAATATACAGTCTGATACTCGTTTCCAATGATGCCTATATCCGGCGTCCTAAAATTTCTATGCCAGAACTGGATAGCGTTATTAAAAATGAGCAGTTGCAAACAAAAGTACACCAGTTAAGCAAAAGTTTGGGTATATTCAGATTTGTCCGCACAATACCGCGTACCAGTCTGCATAAATTTGCCTGCCAGCTAGTGCAGCAGCATCAACCGGCACAATATGACTGGTTAGGCTATTTTGGCTTGAATCATTTAACCAATAAATTTGCTCAGCCTATTGCTGAGGCACAATCACAAACTGAAACTCAGAGTAAAACGGCTCGCCGTTACTTTTGTATTGCCTGTCATAAAGATATTACCGCCAGCGCCGCTTACTATTGCTGGAATCATAAAAATATATTCGGTGGAAAAGCTTATTGTTATCAATGCCAGCAAAAAATTAAACTGCAACAGCAATAAATCCATCACGCGTGAATTGCCGTATTTTCGTTTGATATACCTTAGCTTTTATCGTCAACAAAAATGATTGATATCAGATGCCCATAGCCAGTATGGATTAAAGCCAATATTTTTTTACACAATAGGTACTGGTAAAAAAAGTTACAGAAATGCAATACTATCATTATCAGATATGACAATGTGACTTTTGAATTTATATAAGTAATATGCAATGGTGATATTTGTTTCCATGAGTAGTCATACTGACGAAACTATCACAAATATTATTCCTCTATAAATTCAATAATTTGAATTGTCATATCAATATTGTAGACAATAACAGGAATCCAATCATGAACATTGCCGATATTTCCAGACAGCGTTATACCACCAAGCATTATGATAAAACCAGAAAAATTCCGGCTGAGCAATTGGCGCAATTATTCGAAGTTATCAGAAACAGTCCTTCTTCAGTAAATGCACAACCCTGGCATTTCTTTGTCGTGGATAATGATGCAGCACGTGCCAGAATCATGCCGGCAATAATGGAAATAAATCATCCACGAATAGCAGATTCATCTCATACCCTGATATTTTGTGCCAAAACACCACTGGACGAACAGCATTTACAAACTGTGCTGGCTCAGGAAGAAAAAGACGGGCGTTTTGGAGAAGATGAAATCAAGGAAATGATGGATAAGGGTCGCCATTTTTTCGTAAATAAAAACAGCACTACGTCACAAGCTCAGCTCGAATGGGAAAGCAGACAGTTATATATTGTACTGGGACAGCTATTATTTGCTGCTGCGGCCATTGGCATTGATTCAACGGCGATCGAAGGTTTTGATGACGAGAAAATGGATGATATTTTAGAATTAAAACAACAAGGTTTAAAAAGCATTCTGGTGGTAAGTCTCGGTTATCGTGCAGCTAATGACAGTAATGCCAGCCGTCCGAAATCGCGTCTGCCGATAGAACAGATATTTACCCAAATATAATTTATTTTCTGAGCTTATAAATAAAATAGATTCTTTCAGTTAACTGCAAGAATCTATTTTGATGTAAGACTATTCGGTATTAGCAGTAGCCACGCCAACAATATTTACGTACTTAGATGATAATATTTGATGTTAACAGATAGTATAACCAGTTAGATTTG
Source organism: Snodgrassella gandavensis (assembly GCF_914768025.1). Taxonomy (GTDB): domain Bacteria; phylum Pseudomonadota; class Gammaproteobacteria; order Burkholderiales; family Neisseriaceae; genus Snodgrassella; species Snodgrassella gandavensis. The sequence goes on from NZ_CAJZCE010000006.1 coordinate 100,225, forward strand.
ATACGAAATTTATTTGTATTAGCCTCGTAATCCTAATATTTCAGCAATAACATGAAAATCTTATCTAATTTATATCATTGAATTTTAAAATAAAACATTGATTTTCTATTATCTGGATGAAGAAAGTGCCAGTATCCGATTGAAGTGGTTTAATACGCTATGTGTTTAATGGCTGAGGCTAAGTTCAATGTATAAAGGGAAATTCTCCCTACAAACTAGGTTTCAAAGTCAGGCCTGCAATTAATATACAAAATATCCAGTTAGCAGATTCATAATATCAAATGGCATGATGACTCATTGGCTCAATAAAAAATTTGCTTACAGTGAAATCAACACGAAATTAAAGTTGTTGATTATGGATATCAATAATTAATTCACCAAATTGTTACCATAAGAAAAAATACATGAACCCCACCTTTTTCAAATTATCGTTCTTTTTTATGCTGTTTTATTGGCTGCTTGATACCACTTTTTTGATTGGACGGGAATTTTTTGTTGACGCTACCGTTTTTAATTAGACAAAGCTAAAGCCGTATATTCCGGTAAATTCTCTTGCATCAATAATTATTCGTATAATCTTACTTAATCCTTTTAATCAGATAGCAAATCTGGTTGTAATTTTTATTAATTCAGCAATAGCGTTGCACTGGTATGCGATTTATCAGGCCTACAAAAAAATCTTTTATATGTATTCTTCATTTTAAATTTCTTTCTTGGTATTGCTACAGAATCTTTAGAACGTGATGTCGTAATTATTGCTTTTTATTCGATTTTGTATTGATTGTTACCATGATTAGCTATTTTACTTTACGCCAACAATTTACCGTTGACGAAGATAAAGTACGAGTAAAAGCATTAATTTTTAGTTTCACCATTGCTTTTATTTTGACATTATTGCTGGCGATAATTGTTTTTTTAACAATTTGTATCGTTTGCAAGGTTTGAAAACAGAATTTATTGATTAATATAACAAAGAAGCGAGGGTTTATGGGATAACGGATGTTATATTATTTCTTCTTGTTTTATGTGTAATTGGTTGGATAATGGCTCGAAAACAGTAAAAGCATTTTTTAGTAAAGAAGAATTTGTAATCCAACGTTTCCTCTTAGCAAAAGCAGATTGCTCAAAAAATATTGTCGCTATAGCAAAAATAAAACGAATAACCCAAAAAAGTGCTTTATTTCTTACATGGATAAATTCTCTGTATCTAATACAGAATTTCCAATCCTTATTGTTATACTCATTTGAGGCATAGGTAGCAAATATAGCTATGTTTCAAATTATCGTCACTTGTCTTAGAGTAGAATAATGTATAGCATGAGTGAATCTATTTCCGCTAAGTTTATTGGCATATTGCGTTATAATTATATGAAATTCAATATATTCTAACTCAGAATTTATATTTATTTTTCTACAATAAAGCAGGGACTTTAAGCTTATTTATAATAAAAATATAAGCACTAAGCCGATTATTTCAAAATGGCACCCTACAGATTAATCAAAACGCGTAAAATTTTATATCGTACTTCAATACAAATATATTTTTTACATAGTTGTGAGTCAGTGATCATTAATTTTGCTGGCAGTTGAGGTATTGGCAGCCATTTTCACTGACAAATATAGGTATATTAATATCATGGTCTTCTGACTTAATTGTATCCACTTGCTGGCAGCTAAAACCAGCACCTACCACTAATGGCTGACGATAGCGAAATTTTGCCAAAGTTGCATCATAATAGCCGCCACCTTGTCCCAGTCGATTACCCTGATAATCTATGCCAAGTAGAGGTATCAGCAGAGTATGTAAATAGCGCGCTCTGATTTTGCATCCATTAAACTGAGGTATTTTATGCTTGCCAGTATTCTGGTGATGCAAGCTCAGATAACGAACAGTAGCGTGACGGCGAGGCAAACGAGGGCAGAGCGTAAACCATAGCTGGCGTTTTTTAGGTTCAATATAAGGCAAATAAACCTGAGCGCCGCGTTTTTGTGCCGTTACGATTAATGGCCATAAGGATAATTCACTCCCAACAGCCCAATATACGGCTATACGTTTCTGGCGACGGATAAATGGGTATAAGAGGCAGTTGATTTTCTTGGTCGCTAATCGACGCGTTTCTTGGCTTAATGCTTTCCTGCGTTGGCGCAATAGTTGCCGTAATTGTGGTTTATCTGAGTGAGTAGTCATGGATTTAAACTAACAAATTTATATACAATGGTTTTAGACAATGGAATAAGAAAGTATGGATTGCTATACTTGTGAAGATGTATTTTTTCCTGTATTATTCCATGGTTTTACCTCGGTAAAAAATTTTAGTAACGCTCGCATCGTACGCGAAAGGGTGCTCTATTGCAGAGTTCTATGCGTGGCGGTGTCAGGCTTTAACCCTTTAAGGATCGAATTATGTCACAAATTACCATGCGCCAGATGCTGGAAGCAGGCGTACACTTTGGTCACCAGACTCGTTACTGGAACCCGAAAATGGCTGAGTATATTTTCGGTGCGCGTAACAAAATCCATATTATCAATCTGGAAAAAACCCTGCCGCTGTTTGTAGAAGCACAGGATGTTGTGCGCCGTCTGGCTGCCAACAAAGGTACGGTTCTGTTTGTAGGTACCAAACGCCAGGCACGTGATATCGTTAAAGAAGAAGCAACCCGTGCTGGTGCTCCTTACGTGGATCATCGCTGGCTGGGCGGTATGCTTACCAACTACAAAACCGTAAAACAGTCTATCAAACGTCTGGAAGAAAAAACCGCAGCGCTGCAAAATGCCACTGAAGCCGGTTATGGTAAAAAAGAAGTGCTGGAAATGCAGCGCGAAGTAGCTAAGCTGGAACGTTCTTTGGGCGGTATCAAAGACATGAAAGGCTTGCCGGATGCGATTTTTGTTATCGATACCGGCTATCAGAAAGGTACACTGGTAGAAGCAGCCAAGCTGGGTATTCCGGTTATCGCTATCGTTGATACCAACAACAGCCCTGACGACGTTAAATACGTGATTCCGGGTAATGACGACTCAGCCAAGGCAATCCGTCTGTATTGCCGTGGTATTGCTGATGCCATTCTGGAAGGTAAGGCTCAGTCTTTACAGGAAGTGGTTCAGGCTGCTCAGGCTGCTGAAGAAAAACAGGCTGCAGCTACTGCTGAGTAATCAGTTATCTCGCATCTTTGTAAAAGAAGGGGACGTCAGTGCCCCTTTTTTTGAAACAATTTTCAGCCTGATATCCGTCCGGCTGAGCGTAAACAAGTTTAAGGAGTAAAACATGGCTGCAATTACTGCAAAAATGGTAGGTGATTTGCGTGCTGCTACCGGTTTGGGCATGATGGAATGCAAAAAAGCACTGGTAGAAGCCGAAGGTAACATGGAAAAAGCAGAAGAAATTCTGCGCATCAAATCCGGTGCCAAAGCTGGCAAACTAGCCGGCCGTACTGCGGCAGAAGGCGTAGTTGCTGATTATGTGGATGGCAAAGTAGGTGCCGTTGCCGAAATTAACTGTGAAACTGACTTCGTAGCCAAAGATGCCAGCTTTATGGCATTTGCTCAGGCTGTGGCCAAAGCTGTTGCCGTACATAACCCTGCTACTCTGGAAGCTCTGGCTGAAGCCAAAACAGATGACGGCGTAACTATTGAAGAAGCACGTAAAGCCGTTATTGCCAAACTGGGTGAAAACATTACCGTACGTCGCTTCGAACGCATTGAAACCGACAACAGTCTGGTTACCTATATGCACGGTACCAAAATCGGTGTACTGGTTGAGCATAAAGGTGGTGATACTCAGGCTATCCGTCAGGTGGCAATGCATATTGCTGCTTCCAAGCCACAATGTGTTTCTGCTGCTGAAGTGGATCCGGAAATTGTGGCTAAAGAACGCCACATCTATGAAGAACAGGCAGCAGCTTCCGGTAAACCGGCAAACATCATTGAAAAAATGGTTGAAGGCCGCGTACAGAAGTTTCTGGCTGAAGTAACCCTGCTGGGACAGCAGTTTGTTATCAATCCTGATCAGACTGTGGAAAAATTCCTGAAAGAACAGAATGCGGAAGTAAGCCGTTTTGTTGCTTTCCACGTTGGCGAAGGGATTGAGAAAAAAGAAGTAGATTACGCTGCTGAAGTCGCTGCTGCTTCTAAAGTATAAGGCAGTTAATGCCACGGGCACTCTGGATTCAGGATACTGAATCAGGGTGCTTTTTTTTGAGTTATCTGTTTGCTCCGGTTGAGATAACTGAAATAAAAGTTCCCATCCTTATCCATTGAAAATTATAGTAATAGCTGTTAATTATCTAATGGCAAACTGACAGAAAGAATGATCATGACTAAACCAGCTAAATACAAACGTGTATTATTGAAACTATCCGGTGAGTCTCTAATGGGGCCAGATGCATTTGGTATCAATCGTGATACCATTATGCAAATCACCGCACAGGTCAAGGAAGTGGTCGAGATGGGCGTAGAAGTAGCCATTGTTATTGGTGGTGGTAACATCTTTCGTGGCATGGCACAGTCAGCCAAAGGCATGGAACGCGCAACAGCCGATTACATGGGCATGATGGCAACGGTGATGAATGCGCTGGCCTTGAAAGAGGCATTTGAAACCCAGCAGGTTAAAGCCCGAGTTCAGTCTGCCCTGAGTATGCAGCAGGTTGCAGAAACCTATGCTCGTCCCAAAGCCATTCAGTATCTGGAAGAAGGCAAGGTGGTGATTTTCGCGGCAGGAACTGGTAATCCATTTTTTACCACCGATACAGCAGCTAGCTTGCGTGGTGTGGAAATGAATTGTGATATTATGTTAAAAGCTACCAATGTAGATGGTGTGTATACTGCCGACCCCAAAACCAATCCTGAGGCTAGACGTTATCAAGAGATTACCTTTGATGAAGCGATTAGCCAGAACCTCAAGGTGATGGATGCTACCGCATTTGCTTTATGCCGCGAGCAGAAACTGAATATCGTAGTATTTGGTATATTCAAACCAGGCGCACTGAAAAATGTCATTATGGGTGAGGACGAAGGTACATTGGTTCACGTATAAAACCCACCAGAGTGCTTAACTAAACTTGTGGTGACGCGTATAACTGCGTTAGTATGCGCGTTTGCCATTTTCTGGTAGCAAAAATTTCGAAAAAATTGAAATAAATGCAACCAGTTCAGACAGGAATGTTCATGATTAACGAAATTCAACACACCGCTGAAACCAAAATGCAGAAATCCCTTGAAGTATTGCGCGATAATCTGTCTAAAGTCCGCACAGGACGCGCGCATACCGGATTACTTGATCAGGTAGAAGTAGAATACTACGGAAGCATGGTTTCAGTTAGTCAGGTTGCCAGCATAACTTTGCTGGATGCACGCACCATTGGGGTTAAACCCTATGAAAGCAAAATGGCTGCCGTTATCGAAAAGGCAATCCGCAACTCCAATCTGGGTTTGAATCCAGCGGCCATGGGTGATTTAATTCGGGTGCCAATGCCAATGCTCACTGAAGAGCGGCGTAAGGATTTGATAAAAGTAGTCCGTGGCGAAGTGGAAGATGGCCGGGTAGTAGTCCGTAATGTCCGTCGTGATGCCAATAATGACCTCAAACGTCTGCTCAAGGACAAGGAAATCAGTGAGGATGAAGCACACCGTGGCGAAGAGGGCATTCAAAAACTTACCGATAAATACATTGCTGAAATTGATAAAATGTTGGCCACCAAAGAGGCCGATCTGATGGCAATCTAAACTTTTTAATTGACGTAAAGGATGTGTTTTGACTACCAGCAGTACCCAAAGCGTACCTGATCACACTGAAATTCCGCGTCACATAGCCGTTATCATGGATGGTAACGGACGCTGGGCTAAAAAGCGTTTTATGCCGCGTATCATGGGGCATAAAAAAGGTCTGGAAATGCTAGAAGAAATGACAGCCAATTGCGCTCGTATGGGCGTAGAGTATCTGACTGTCTTTGCTTTTTCTACCGAAAACTGGCGTCGCCCAGTTGATGAAGTTAATTTTCTCATGAACCTGTTTTTGCAATCATTGCAAAAACGGGTACAAAGACTGCATAAAAATAACCTGCGTCTGCGTGTTATTGGCGATCGTAGCCGTTTTGCAGCAGAAATCGTACGTGGTATTGAAGAAGCCGAAGCATTAACAGCCGCTAATACTGGCCTTACGCTCACAATCGCAGCCGATTATGGTGGCCGCTGGGATATTTTGCAGGCAGCCAATCAAGCTATTGCGGCTGGTGCCACCGAGCTGACTGAGACCAGTATTCTACCGTATCTGTCACTTGGTGATGCTCCGGAGCCGGATCTGTTTATCCGTACTGGTGGTGAAACCCGCATCAGTAACTTTCTTTTATGGCAACTGGCTTATACCGAATTGTATTTCACGCCGGTTTTGTGGCCTGACTTTGACGAATCCCAGCTAGACACTGCTATCCGCTCCTATCAGGTGCGGGAGCGACGGTTTGGCAGAACTTCGGAGCAGTTGCCTCTTACCCAACAGCGTCCCTGATTTTATGCTCAAACAACGTATTCTCACTGCTCTGGTTTTATTGCCCCTAATGATAGGTATGTTGTTTGGGGCCAGCAATAGTTTATGGACTGCTTTCAGCGGTCTGATCGCATTATTGGCGTTATGGGAATACGCCCGTATTGTTCATTTCTCTAGCATCCAGAACGCCCTCTATCTGCTACTGAGTGCTGCAGGTGGCTATTGTCTTTATTTCTATTATCAGCAGACTGCATTACCGCTGTGGATACAGATAACAGTACTACTGTTTTGGCTGATTATCGTGCCAGTCTGGCTAAAATTTAAATGGAAAATCAGGGCAAACCTGTTTGGTATTCTGATTGGCTGGCTGTTAATGGTACCTTTCTGGCAGGCTTTAATATCCCTGCGGCCAGATACCGCAGCAGCTACTGCTCTGCTATCCATTATGGCACTGGTGTGGATTGCCGATATTGCAGCCTATTTTGTCGGCAGGGCAGTGGGTAAACGAAAGCTGGCACCGACAATCAGCCCCAATAAAAGCTGGGAAGGTGCCATTGGCGCTGTTATCTGTGTTGCTATCTATACAGTTGTTCTGCAACAGCAAGGTTGGCTACCCATTACCTTGCCCTGGTGGCAAAACCTATGTCTGGCGGTGATCCTGACTGCTGTGAGTGTTTGTGGTGATTTACTGGAAAGCTGGCTTAAGCGTGCTGGCGGTGTAAAAGACAGCAGCCAGCTTTTACCCGGCCATGGCGGAGTATTTGACCGGGTAGATTCTCTGATTGCCGTACTAAGCGTTTATGCAGCCTTAGTGGCCTGTTTTAGTAAAGTGATTTCCTGATGAGTGGTTGTAATCCAACGTCCATAACCATCCTGGGGGCTACCGGAAGTATTGGCCTGAGTACTCTGGATGTTATTGCCCGCCATCCCGAACGGTTTGCTGTTTTCGCGCTGACTGCATACCAGCAAATTGATCGTCTGGCCGAATTATGTATTCGTTTTCAGCCGGTTTATGCTGTAGTCGCCTCAGCAGCACAGGCAAATATTTTACAGGTACAATTACAGGCAGCAGCAGTGACAACCGAAGTATTATTCGGTGAACAGGCTTTATGTGATGTCGCTCAGGCTACTGAAACTGATGCAGTTATGGCTGCTATCGTCGGTGCTGCTGGGCTAAAGCCTACTCTGGCCGCAGCCAAAGCAGGTAAAATCATTTATCTGGCAAACAAAGAAACACTGGTAGTTGCCGGTGCATTATTTATGCAAACTGTACAGCAAAATGGTGCACGTCTGTTACCGGTTGACAGTGAACACAACGCCATTTTTCAGGCTTTGCCGGCTGATTATCAGGGTGATTTGGAGCAGGCCGGAGTGGCTTCGCTGATTTTAACTGCATCAGGCGGCCCTTTCCTGCATACCCCACTGGCAGATTTTGCTGCCATTACCCCAGAAGCCGCGATACGTCATCCCAACTGGCAAATGGGACGCAAAATTTCCGTTGATTCAGCCAGCATGATGAACAAGGGGCTAGAATTGATCGAGGCGCGCTGGTTATTTAATGCCGCTGCCGAACGGCTGGAAGTAGTTATCCATCCGCAAAGTGTGATACACAGTATGGTACGCTACATAGATGGTTCAGTGCTGGCACAAATGGGTGAGCCGGATATGCGTATTCCGATTGCACATTGTCTTGGATTACCAGACAGAATTGACTCAGGAGTTAAAAAGCTGGATTTTACCCGTTTAAGTGGCTTAAACTTTCTGGCACCAGATTTTGTCCGTTTTCCATGCCTCAAACTGGCTTATGATGTATTGCATAGCAGCCACGCTGCCAGCTCCTGTATACTGAATGCGGCCAATGAAATTGCAGTGGGTGCCTTTCTGGATGGGTTCATTTGCTTTACCGAACTGGCATCAGTGGTAGACAGTTGTCTGCAACATTTCAGTGGGCAATCTGCATCATCCATAGAGGAGCTTCTACGGCTGGATGCACAAGTGCGTAGCGTAGCAAAAACATGGGTAGCTAACCGAGCTGCCAGATAAGAACAGGATAAACCATGTTATTAACCATAGTTGCTTTTATCGTAGCGATTTTACTGCTCGTAAGTTTGCATGAATTAGGCCATCTGGTTGTAGCACGCTGGTGCGGGGTCAAAGTACTGCGCTTTAGCATAGGTTTTGGTAAGCCATTTTTTTGCGTCAAACGAGCCAATATTGAATGGTGTCTGGCACCAATCCCACTCGGTGGCTATGTCAAAATGGTTGATACCCGTGAAGGTGACGTCAGTGAGGCTGATTTGCCTTACGCTTTTGACCGACAACACCCGCTGAAACGCATTGCAATCGTTGTTGCCGGCCCACTAACCAATCTGGTGTTGGCCGTATTGCTGTATGCCGCCAGTTTCAGTGTGGGCGGTATTACCCAGATTCGTCCGTGGATTGGCATGGTTGAATCGGCAAGCGTAGCAGCAGAAGCCGGCTTTCAACCGGGTGACCGCATCGTGAGAGTGAATGGACAGGTCGTCACCGACTGGACAGATGCTCAGGCAAAAATCATGCTGAATCTGGATGGTGGTAAAGTTCAGGTTGACGTCATTACTGCTACAGGACATGCCGGACAGCGGCAGCTGAATATTGCCGGTACAGATGCCGCAGATAATGTTGCCAAAACCGGTTATCTGGGTATCATGCCATTTAAAGTTATCAACCAGATAGGCATGGTTGTACCCGATAGCGTTGCAGCAAAAGCTGGCCTGCGTGTCGGTGATGTCCTGTTAACCATTAATGGCCGCAAACTCACAGGCTGGCAGGACTGGGTGGATAGCATCCGTGCCAGTGCCGGTGCTAAACTGGATATTACTTATCAGCGCAACGGGCAGACCCTACAAACCAGTTTGCGACCTGCTTCAGTAGTGGAAAATGGTGCCATTATCGGACAGGTTGGTGTAGGTGCCATGCGCGATAAAGCCTGGGATACCCAGATTCGCCAGCATTATCAGCCCGGTTTTTTTCAGTCAGTACAACTGGCTATGCAGCGTACTTGGGATTACATTACACTAACCCTTTCCATGTTTGCCAAATTACTCACCGGACAGGCATCGCTGCATTATCTTTCCGGTCCTTTAACTATCGCTGATGTAGCTGGCAAAACCGCGGCCATGGGCTGGCAGAGTTATACAGAATTTCTGGCACTCGTTAGCGTAAGCCTTGGTGTGCTGAATTTATTACCCATTCCCGTGTTAGACGGGGGGCATTTACTGTATTATGCGATCGAATGGATTCGCGGTAAGCCTCTGAGTCTACGTATACAGGAAATAGGACTACGTTTTGGTATCGCCGCCATGTTAATGTTGATGCTGGTGGCTTTCTTCAATGATATTACCCGCTTGTTTGGATGAATGATGAAATTAAAGCAGATTACTGTCAGTTTAATGGCTTTGGGCCTGTCTTCACTGGCGTTGGCAGTCGAACCGTTTACCATAAAAGACATTCGGGTAGAAGGTTTGCAGCGTACGGCACCGACAACCGTTTTCAGTTACCTGCCGGTTAAAATTGGTGATACGTTCACCGATGCCGAAGGCGAAGACATCATTAAAAGATTATATGCCACAGGTTTCTTTGATGATATCCGGGTCGAAACCATGGGCAATCAGGTGCTGTTAACCGTGGTCGAACGGCCGATTATCAGCAGTTTTGACGTTACCGGCGGCAAATCAATCAACAATAACGATATCAAGAAAAACCTGAGTGGCTTTGGTTTGGGTCAATCACGCGTGTTTAATCCGGCGACATTGGAGCAGGCCATGCTCGGTTTGCAGGATGCATATCGTCAGCGCGGTAAAAATGCCGTGAAAATCACACCTAAAGTTACTCGGCTGGAACGTAATCGTGTTGCACTCGAACTGAATATTGACGAAGGTTCAACCACAACCATCAAATCCATCAATTTTAGTGGCAACGAACAGTTCTCAGCACATACCTTGCGCAATCAGATGTCACTGAGCCAGAAAAGCTGGACAAGCTGGCTAACCAGAGATGACCGTTATTCCGATACCCAGTTACAGCAGGATCTGGATAAAATCAATAATTATTATCAAGATCATGGTTATCTGAATTTTCGCATTGCCGATGTCAAAGTAAACAATAACGAAGACAAAGCGGGGCGGATAATTAATATCACGGTGGATGAGGGTGCCCGTTACCGCTGGGGTAAAGTAACCATTGGCGGTGATACCCGCGAAGTACCGGCAGAATCGTTACAGAAGCTGGTTAAAATCAAACAGGGTAAATGGTATAACCGCGCACAGTTGATTGATGTCATCAGAGCAATTCAGGAAAAAATGGGCAGTTCAGGCTATGCCTTCTGTCAGGTTAATGTTCGTCCAGTGCCTGATGACAACACCCATGTTGTAGATTTCGTCCTGAACGTCGTACCAGATCGGAAAGTATACGTTAATCAGATCAACATCACCGGTAACAACAAAACCCGCGATGAAGTATTGCGGCGTGAGTTGCGGCAAATGGAACGCGCTCCGTACGATGTATCCAAAATTAACCGTTCCAAAGAACGCATTCAACAACTGGGCTACTTTGATAATGCTGAGGTAGATGTTAAGCCCGTGGCAGGTACACCCGATCTGGTCGATCTGGATATGAGCGTCAAAGAACGTTCAACCGGTTCCATCAATGTTGGTGCAGGCTGGGCACAGGATGATGGCTTGCTGCTGTCAGCAGGTATTGCACAGGATAACCTGTTTGGTACCGGTAAATCTGCCAGCCTGCAACTATCCCGTTCCAAGGTTAATCAGGTTGCCGCCTTATCATTTACCGATCCGTATTTTACCCCCGATGGTGTAAGTCTGGGTTACAACATGTACTATCGTGGTTACAACCCCAGTAAATCCGATAGTAACTCCATGGACTACAAAACCACCACCATCGGTGCAGCCATGACTATGGGTGTGCCAATTACTGAATACGATCGGGTGAATTTCAGCCTTGGCGCCGAGCATCTGGCCGTAAACCTGTATGGTGACTACGCACCGCAACGTTATGCTGAGTTTGTGCAGAAATATGGTAAAGATAACTGGATATTAAAAGGTACCGTAGGCTGGGGACGCAATACCACTGACAGTGCATTATGGCCTACTCGCGGCTACATAATGAATGCCAATATAGATAGCGGTTTACCTGGCGGTGATTTACTATATTACAGAATCAATCACGATCAACGCTGGTATTTCCCATTAAGTAAAAACTTCACCATCATGCTATATGGCCAGCTCGGTTATGCTGACGGCTATGGTAAAACCAAAGATTTACCATTTATGTATGCCTTTAGTGGTGGTGGTTTAGGTTCAGTACGTGGCTATGAATCCGGTACACTCGGTCCCAAATACTTCAATCGCTACAGTAATGGTTCTTACAGTAGTGATTCCAGCAGTTATGGTGGTAATTACACAGCTAATGCAACTGCGGAGCTGTTATTTCCGTTTCCGGGAATTAAAGACCAGCATACTGTCCGCCTGAGTCTGTTTGCTGATGCAGGTAGCGTATGGGATAACAAAACCTACAACTACCATGATGAAAAGGATCCTTATGGCGGTTCCAAAGCACACAAATCCAGCTTTGGTAACGAAGCGCGTTACTCCGCAGGTTTGGCTGTTACCTGGTTATCGCCGATGGGACCACTGAAATTCAGTTATGCCTATCCGATTAACAAAAAGCCGGAAGACCAGCTACAACGCTTCCAGTTCCAGTTAGGAACCACGTTCTAATCGTAGTCAGATAAGGACAAACTCATGCTTAAAAAAATTCTCTTAACATTTGCTGCTACCCTGCTTTCCTGTACTCTGACATGGGCAGAAAGCATACAAAAACTTGGCTTTATTGATACTAGCCGGGTTTATCAGCAATCAATTCAGGCGCAGTCCATCCAGAAAGATTTGGATAAAGAATTTGCACCACGGCAGAAAAAACTGCAAGCCATGCAAACTGAAGGCCTGAAACTCAAAGAAGCAATTGAGTCCGGCAACATTCCTATACCAGAACGGGAAGCAAAAATCAAACAGATGCTGCAAATGGATCAGCAGTATAAAGAAGCGGCGGCTGAACTGGCAGAAGATTACAATCTGCGCCGAAATGAAGAATTTGCCTCACTCCAGCAAAATGCCAATAAAGTCATCATCGATATGGCAAGAAAAGAGGGTTATGACCTTATCATTCAGGATGCCATATTTGTCAATAGCAAATTTGACATCACTGATGCCGTTATCAAAGCATTAAATGCACAAAAACAGTAAGGCAGAATCATGGCAGTGAACCAAATAACCGCCACAGCTCTGGTTGAACAACTGGGCGGACAATTGCGTGGTGATGATGCCACTATCACCAATATAACCTCATTGCAACAGGCGCAGGCGCATGATATCAGCTTCCTGAGTAATCCCCGTCTGCGTGCTGAAGCCATTGCCAGCCGTGCTGGTGTATTAATTGTTACCGAAAAATCTGCTGAAATTTTGGCCGGTCGTTCCCTGATTATCACCGACGATCCCTATCTTTATTTTGCTCGCGTTGCGCGTCTGTTTCATCCACGCTCGCAGCCCAAAGCAAGTGTCCATCCCAGTGCAGTTATTGCTCCAACAGCACAAATTGCAGCCAGTTGTGAAATTGGTGCCCATGTAGTTATTGGAGAGCACTGTGTCATTGGTGAAAATACGCGTATTCTGGCTGGTACAGTCATTGAAGAAAACTGTACAGTAGGCAATGATTGCATTATTCATGCCAACGTAACCATTTATCATGGCTGTCAGTTGGGTAACCGGGTAGAACTACATTCCGGTTGTGTTATTGGTGCCGATGGGTTTGGATTTGCCTGGGACAAACAGAAAAACGAATGGTTTAAAATTGTTCAGACTGGCTGTGTAGTTTTGGGTGATGATATTGAAATCGGTGCCAATACCACAATTGATCGCGGTGCCATTGAAAACACCATTATCGAAAACGACGCCAAAATTGATAATCAGGTGATGATTGGTCATAACGGCAAAATCGGTGCTCATGTAGCCATTGTGGCCTGTACCGGCATTGCTGGCAGCACAGAAGTGGGTGCCTATTCCGTTATTGGTGGCGCAGCCATGATTGGCGGTCATCTAAACATACCGCCACAAACAACCATTGGTGCAGCTACTGCTGTTAGTCACAGTATCAAGGAAAGCGGCCATTATGCTTCTATATTCCCATTACAAAAACACAGTGACTGGGTAAAGAATGCTGCGCATATTCGTCATTTACACGAAATGAACCAGAAAATAAAAGCATTGGAACACAAATTAGCCGAGTTGAACGGCAATTCATCAAACCAACAGGATTAAAGCAATGGATTGGTCTTTACCATTAGACGTTCGTACCCTACAAAAATTACTGCCTCACCGCTATCCATTTTTACTGATTGACCGTGTTACCGCTTACGATAGCGAAGCCATGACCCTGAGTGCAATCAAAAATGTAACCGCTAATGAACACTTTTTTCTGGGTCATTTTCCCGATTTTCCAGTTATGCCCGGCGTTCTGATTATCGAAGCCATGGCGCAGGCCTGCGGCACACTGGCCATTCTTAGTCATGGTGGTCGTGACGATGATGAAATTTATTTCTTCGTTGGTATTGATAACGCCCGTTTCAAACGTCAGGTTATACCCGGTGACCAACTGAGATTTGAAGTTAAACTATTGGCAAACAAACGCGATATCGGCAAATTCAAAGCTACTGCATGGGTAGAAAATCAGATTGCAGCTGAGGCCGAAATCATGTGTGCCAAACGCAAAGTAGACAAATAAAGGCTACCCATAGCCACACAATACAATAGCTTCAGTGCACAACTGAAACATTAATCACATATGATTAAACTGGTCGTAAACCACGACTGTAGGAAATATACATGACGCAGATTCACCCCACAGCCATTATTGATCCCAAAGCCGAACTCGATAGTAGCGTATCTGTGGGTGCTTATACCGTAATTGGCGCCAATGTGCAGATTGGTGCCGATACCGATATCGGATCGCATGTTGTTATAGATGGGCATACCACTATTGGAACAGGCAACCGGATTTTTCAGTTTGCTTCGCTGGGGGCAATTCCACAGGACAAAAAATACCGTGGCGAACCTACCAGACTGATTATTGGTAACAACAACACCATCCGAGAATTTACCACCTTCAATACCGGTACCATTACCGGTATTGGTGAAACCCGTGTAGGTGACAATAACTGGATCATGGCTTACGTTCATCTGGCTCATGATTGTGTTGTTGGCAACCACACAGTTTTTGCCAACAATGCATCACTTGCCGGACATGTTGTCATTGGTGATTATGTAATACTGGGTGGTTTCTCACTGGTACACCAATTTTGTAATATTGGCGACTATGCCATGACCGCATTCGCTGCCGGTGTACACAAAGATGTTCCGCCTTATGTAATGGCCGCCGGTTATCGCGCCGAACCTGCCGGGCTTAATACCGAAGGTTTACGCCGCCATAACTTTACAGCAGAACAAATTGCCAACATCAAACGCTTGTATAAAATTCTTTATCGGCAGGGATTAAGTTATGCTGATGCCAAAGCCAGAATTATTGCAGAAGCAGATTCAGCACCCGAATTACATGTGTTCAAAGAATTTTTTACCCATTCTACACGCGGCGTAATCCGCTAGAACAGGCCAAATAAAACAGGTAGATTGGCCAGAAGTTAATCTATCTGTTTTATCTATACAACCAGACTTCAATCAGACAAATATCACGCTTCAGTATCAAATCAGTTTCAAAACTGGGCATAAAATATCTTATTAATTATATATGCATACCTGAAACAATATTTTATATTCAAAATCATATACCCAGATTATTTTCTTAGTAAAATATCTCTATCATTTTATTTAGCAATACCTATTGAATCTACACATACTATTAAAAAACCTAAAAACAGTTACTAAGTGTTTTTATCCCAACAGCTATGACTATAGCCATATCCACCCGATAAATAATATATCCAATATCCAGTTGCACCTTAACAACCCTACAAAGTAATAATCAAAAATTAAATAATAAAATTTTGAGAACAAAGAGGAAAATATATTGCTTCAACTTATAGCAACTATACTTGATGAAATGCTGGATATAATCCTTTCAATATATTTCTGAAAAAATATAGAGTTAATCAATAATGTTAACAACAACCTATAGGCAAAATATTTATGACCATATTATATGCTTTGAGCTTATACAGTACCAATAACAGTCTTGTATACTGTAATTTTTATAGTATTTAGCTTTCTTCTTTTATGTTCAATTAAAAACAATACTCTTAATATTATTAGTACTTATTAGTATAAATACATATTAGGCATTAAAAAAATGCTTTAATAGCTAAATTTGGATTTAAGCAGACAAGAATAACTCCAAAAATCACATTTGCATATTTGATTCATACCTGAAATCATCTCATTCGCACGACTAAAATCAGCATATCAATACAATTTAACTGCCATCTGAACAATAAATGGTACATACAAAATACCATCATTTATGAAACTGATTTGAAAAAACAGGCTTTCTTTTTTAAGAAAGCCCATTAATATGGTTACCTCGACAGAGTATAGGAACAAAGTACACCTTAACACTCTGAATTATCAATTAACTCTTCTCACTTATCTTCCGTAACAAAGCCTACTTTCACCAGGCCTGCATCCCGAGCCGCTGCCAAAACCTGCGCAACATAATCATAAGCAACGTGTTTATCTGCAGCAATGGCCAGTACCACATCTGAGTCAGCCTGTGCTTTCAGATGCAAGTCATTCTGCAATTGCGCCAGCGAAAGAGTCTGATCACCTAATTTATACTGCCCGTCAGCCCCGATAGATAAACGTAATGGCGATTTGGGTTCGGCTTGTTGGGCAGGATTAGCAGTGGTAGGCAAAGTTAATGGAATAGAGTGAGTTAAAACCGGCATCGTAATCATAAACACAATCAACAATACCAGCATTACATCAACCAGCGGAGTTACATTAATATCTGCTGATTCATGGACTTCATCATCACTGAAATGACCAAATGCCATCACTTAATCCCCATTATTCAATAACTGTGCATGTAAATCATGAGCAAAGCCATCAAGATCACGACTTAAATTTTTCTTGCTGCGTACCAGACCGTTATAAAACAACAATGCCGGAATAGCCGCAAACAAACCAATGGCTGTGGAAACCAATGCCTCACCAATTGGGCCAGCAACAGCAGCAATACTCATCTGCCCACTATAACCAATATTAATTAAAGCATGATAAATACCCCACACAGTACCAAACAGACCAATAAATGGCGCACTCGAACTGATTGAAGCCAGTACAGTCAATCCACTTTCATAGCGACGCATAACCTGTTCCATACTATTGCGAATCTGGCTCGTGAGATACTGATTGAAAGGCATCGCTGCGGCCAATGAATGATTAGCTTTATCATGATAAAGTTTACTGGCATGCAAGGCATCACGCGTCAATAAAGCTACCGGCGACTGGTTATTTGCCAGCTCATGCTGCAACTGAACCAGATTCTCAGCCGTTGCAAAACAATTTAATGCAGCGCGGTTATCACGTTTAGCACACCATAAACTCCAGCAACGTACTAACGCAATAATCCAGGTCATAATGCTCATCAAGACAAGAATGGCCAAAACAGTCAGCAAAATCCAGCCACTCTGGGCATAAATTGAAGCAATATTACCGTCCATAAGAATAATTACCTTCAAAGTTAACAATGATTTAATCAAATCATTTCAAAATACAAAAATACATTACCATTATTGCTATCAATTAGATATTCTAAAAACAACATCAAAATGATATTTATAAGGAATCGGCATCCCACCACGAGTAGCAGGCTTGAAACGATACCTCAATACCGCCTGCTTAGCTGAACGGTCAAGGCGGCTATAACCACTGCTTTTACTTATCACCACATTCTGTGCCTGACCATCTGCTGATACCGAAACAGTTAATCCCACAACGCCCTCTTCTCCATTACTCTTTGAGTCAGCAGGATAAACTGGTTTTAATGCTGCCAGAAAACCACCCTGATATTCTTTTGGTACTACCAGATTGCCACCAGCCTGATCCCCACTACTTTTACCATTTGCAGATGTAGCTTCGGATTTTTCACTAGTATTTGCAGACGTTGGGCTCAAGACCTTATTTACAGGTACAGGCGCTATTGGAGCAGTTTTTTCTACCGTTGGCGTTAAACTTGGTTCATCCGCTTTCGGTGGATTAACCTTAAATTGACTTTCTGTCTTGGGCGCAACCACAGGCTTGATCAGTGATTTTTCAGGCATCACTTTTTTAACCGGTACTTTCACCGATTGCTTATGCACAACAGGTTGTTGTGATTGTGGTTTAGAGGGAGCATCATTTATGGCCTGATTTGAGCTCGTACCCAAATCAACAAAATTAAGTGTTTGTAGATTAATATCAACTTTTTGTTGTGCATGAACAGCCATTATTGCCCAAAATAGAAAAGCATGCATTCCCAGTACGAGAGCAACAATCAAAAAATTGACTTTACGTTGGTTTTCCATATTTTCGGCATGATAATAGAAACCATTATTATTTGCAATATAACTTAACACTAAAACCTTAAGACTACCCTAACTAGGCCAAACTAAACAATTTACAAGCTTATTGAAGCTTACATAAGCTGGATTTTGAACCAAATCTATACATAGCCAAAGCTATTCAAAAAATATCCTATTGCCTGACTATATTTAAATATTCTTAGTCATTAAAAAATTAAATGTTTGAAAAACATAAATTATATTGGTAAAGTCCGAAAGTTAGTCACTGCGTATTAAATGCGAATAACATTGTCAGAGTAAATAATTAATTATGAATAATAGGAGAGACACATGAAAAAACAAATCATAGCAACCATGTCAGCTTTTGCCGCTGCTCAGGCATTGGCAGCAACACCTACATTAAATTGGAGCATTCCAACTTCCACTACGATACAAAATATCACCTTTGCCATTACCATCAATCAGGCAGCACCCATAGATGAATTTTATTTTGCCAATCAATTTAGCTTTACCGGCGGTGGCGGAATAGGCTATACCGGTATCCAGCCTACTACTAATGCCAGAGATGGTTCACGTCAATTTATGGTTTTATTCAGCAGCTTTCGTAAAGACACCATCGCCAGACACCCTAACTGCAAAGGTGGTGCAGATGGAGCCAGAAGTGGTGCAACCTGTCGCAAATATATACCCGGAGAGCTGGGCGACACCTTTACTTTTAGAGTACAAAAAGATGGCAATCTGTTGATGGGCACCGTTACTAATCAGACTAGCGGACGTCGAGATATCATTGGACAATGGGAAGTTAGCCCATCTGCCGGCAATCTGGCTAATAAACAAATATCATGGATTGAAAATTACAAAATGAATAATCCATCATTCCATCTGACTTGCGACAAAAAAGGTTGGCCTTACTATGAAATTAAATTTTTGCCACCTACCGCCAACAACGACACCATCAAAGGTACTATTTCCACCCTATCCAGTGGATCACAGGCCTGTCCAGGTGCCATTACCTGGCAACATGACGAAAGTGGAACATTAGTAAAAGGTGGCTATAAATAACTTTCACCATTCAGCAGCCTAAAAAGCACGCTTTAAAGCGTGCTTTTTAATTATTTATAGTTATCAGTACAATCATATTCAGAATCGTAATTACAGTCACAAGAAAACATTGAGTCAAGAAAAAATAATATAAAAGCCGAGTTTGCGCTTAAATTTATTTACTACTATATATAAATAACAAAACAAATTAGTGCAGCTAATATACCCACTTCCAAAAGTAGCATAAATAGAAACCAGCTATTGCAGAAACGACAATACCAAATAAAAGGCATTGTTTAGAGAATAGCCGATACAAAAAAGCCCAAAAACTAATACAGAATAGAGCCAAAAGCAGGCGAAGAGAGAGTAGTCAAAAGAAAAAGCGCGAGGGGGTAAAGCAAAGCGAGTCAAAGCGTGTCAAAAATAAAATCTTAAAAAACAGTCATATGATGAAATAAAGAAAAATAAAGGGGGAAAGTAGTTGACAGCGTTTTAGGTGAGGCGTATAGTTCGCCTTCTTCGCTGATGACGCGACACGAAACGAACTAAACAGTTTAAAGTAGAACGCAGTCGAAAGCAATGCTCT
>NZ_CAJZCE010000007.1 GCF_914768025.1 Snodgrassella gandavensis
AGAAATATATAAATATATTGTTTATTTATACAATGTTTTGGTATTTTTTATTTATATAATTTTAAATTAGCAATATTATTGTTTATTATATGTAAGGAAGTAACATTTACACCTGAACGCTGTAAAAAGGATACAAAACCGGCCAGATTGAGTATTAATCTGGCCGGTGTTATGAAAAGATTTTAGTCTGTACAGATGCAATTTCTGCTTGTACGGTTTCTGTACTGGCAGTAGTTAATAAAATACTTTAAAGCGTTCTGTGTCATCAATAAAGGTTTTTTCGGGGAAAGGTGCTTCATTGGAACCAAAAGGCATCATGGCGCGCAATTTCCAGTTATCCGGTATCTGCCACTCTTTGGCAGCAGCAGCATCCGGCAGTGGATTGTAGTGTTGCAGGCTAGCGCCGATGCCAGCATTAGCTAGTGCCGACCAGACAGCAAACTGGGCAATGCCACTCCCCTGTTCCGACCAGATGGGAAACTGTTCGGTATAGCTGGGAAATTGCTGTTGCAGGCTGGCAATGGTTTGCTGGTCTTCATAAAATAATACTGTACCGATGCCGGCAGCAAAGCTGTTGATTTTGGCTTCGGTGGGGGCAAATTTGTCGGCTGGAACGATGGCGCGTAATTCCTGCATGACAATTTGCCAGAATTTTTGACTTTGCTGGCCAAACAGAATCACTACGCGTGAGCTTTGTGAATTGAAAGCGGATGGTGACAGCTTAACGGCCTGTTCTATCAAGGCGGTTATTTCTTCCTGTGCCTGAGAAACATTTCTGCCCAGTGTATATTGGGTACGACGTTTTTCAATGGCTTCTATCAATGCGTTGTTCATTTTATTTCCTTTATCATTTTGTAATTAAATTATTAATTTGAATCAAACATACATTGCTATATTAACGGAAAAATTTCAACTTACCCAGCCATGTCTGCCAATACAACAGATTCCAATTTTTGATATTTAATTAATTTTATTGCTTTGTAAACAATATGTAATAAACAAGAATAGCTGAAATTTATCGCTATGGCGGCGGTTTTAGCTGATGGTTACACAGCATTTCCTTATAGGAATTGATTTTTTGACTCGTGCTGAACTGGCAAAATGTATATAGCAAATAGGCTGTTTTTAGTATATTTTTTATCAAATTTACTGTTGTTTAATTAGGTAAGTTATTCCGGCAAGGATTATGGCTGTCAGTTTTAGTATGGCAGATAGTGGCGCAAAAAGGCGGTAATGGCGATGCTGAATATTACTGTTGGCAATAGGGAAAAGCGCCATGCCAGTAATATGGTGATGATTACCGATAACAGATTGGCCGGATGAGTAGTGGCAAATGCAGGGGCAATGACTGCAATCAGTACACAGCCGGGAATGGATTCAAGTACGCTGGTCAGGCGCGCCCCCAGTGCGCGCTTGCGCAGTAGCAGATAACCGCTGACTCTAGTTACGTAAGTAACCAGTGCCATGGCCAGAATAGTGAGGATAGCAGGTAAATCAATCATAAGCAGCTGTTATAAATGCTACAGTCAAACCAGCTAGCATACCTAGCAGAACGTACCATGCACCGGGCAGAAAACAGTAGCTGGCAATAGCGACCAGTAAGCTAACCAACCATGAAATGGCCATTTTACAACCTTTCCACATACCTTTAAGTAACACCAGAAATACCGCGACAAAGGCCATATCAAAGCCGTAGTGGCTAACATCGCCAATTATTGGGCCGATAAGCGCACCTATTGTTGTAAATCCTATCCAGACCAGATACAGGCCAAAACTTGTACCAAGATAAAAGTAATAGCTGAATTTCTGCGCAGGTGAGCTTTTGGCATCGGTGAACGCCAGAGCCCAGCTTTCATCACACATAAAAAACAGCGCAGGCAAAACTTTGCGTTTGGGTAAGTCTTTTAAATAAGGTGTCAGTGCGGCACTCATTAAAATATGGCGACTGTTTACCAACAGTGTCATTAGGGCTATCAGAAATAGATGTGGCGGTGATGTCCATAAGTTGACGGCAACAAATTCGGAACCACCGGCAAAGTTAACTGCGGTAAGCAGTGAAATTTGACCAGTGCTCATGCCCTTCTGGATTGCCTGAGCGCCTAAAACCAGTGAAAACGGAATAAAGCTCAGCATAACAGGCAAAGCGGTAATCAAGCCCCTTTTAATCTCCTGAGCAGGTGATGGTATAGCGGATGACGACACTACTGGGCGCTTTCTTGAATATGGTTTGGCTAGCGCTATATTATAAATAATATATTTTCATGGCGTAAATAGAATAT
Organism: Snodgrassella gandavensis; assembly: GCF_914768025.1. GTDB lineage: Bacteria > Pseudomonadota > Gammaproteobacteria > Burkholderiales > Neisseriaceae > Snodgrassella > Snodgrassella gandavensis. The sequence goes on from NZ_CAJZCE010000007.1 coordinate 2,280, forward strand.
GATTGCTTATTACACGTATTAAATATAGCAAAACTGGTTAGAAGCTGTGCGCAGGGTAAGTAATTATTAGCAGCAATATTACAGACGCTTTTATACAGCCTGCCAGCCAGTGTATTCAACAGATGGCAAATTTTGAGATCTGTACAGTTCCATTGATATGGCTACTACAGGTAAATGTAATGTTTCAGCAGCAGGTTATTTGTGCTACTCTGGCAGATAAAAATTGCTGAGTGCTGCATGGCAAGATGCTGGGATAGTGGTAATTGCTGCTGGCCATGTCTTTATGCTTTGTTAACATGAGTCATGTTTGGTTATGTGTGCTGAAGAATAATAAGCTAGACGATGTTTCTTATAAATTTGCGATATGTAATTTATACCTGTCATAATAAATCATACTGATATATTTTGTTTCTTCTCTGCTACTGGTCTTAGTAATAGGATTAGTTAGGGATTCTTTAAAATTTATTATATTGAAATTTATAAATTAGGCTAGCTGGCAGAGATTGCCAACACTAATGGTTTGCGGGATAAATTTCTTCTCTTTGCTGAATTATAGGCACCAATTATGGGGAGCTGAGGAATAAGTAAACTTGTTAAAAGAATAAATTTATTTGCGGGTATTGTACTTATTGTCTTATCGGCTATTTAGTCTGTTTTGAAAGTTTAAATGATTTATTTGCAATATATTAAAAATTTCAGGATATATAGCTTATTAAATTGGCTTATGATTGCGTTTTATAATAACTTGTTTTAAATGGGTTTGAAGTTTCATAATTACTAATTTATCAGTGAATACCCATACTCTTTTATTATGGGTATTCACTGATAAAATTAATCGGAATCAATATGCAATCTTTTCTTACCACATTTAACACATTCAAATAAATATCCTACTAATGAACCATTTTTAGATAGGGAAGATTTTATTAAGTCTTCTGGGTAACATTCTATATCATCTTTGATTTCATCAAAATAAGGTTCAATTTCTTCTGAACCAACATAGTCAATAAAAGCACAAGGTTCATTACAATGAGCCAGCCACACCTCTTGCTGCCACCCTACATAACCTGGTGTTCTTAATAATATTTCCTCCAGTTTATCATCTGGAAGGTCTTGAATTCCAAGATAATCATTAAATTGGCCATTGTATTTTTGTGCAGCAGAACCATCAGCAATACACCACGGACAGATATAATCAGGTTTTTCAATACTATAAAAAGAACAATCATATTTTAGTTCGCGTAACTTATTACAAACAGAACAAATTCCTTGTTCATGTGCAAAAATGTTGATTTTATAGGCGTTTGGATGATATTTAAATTCTGGCAAGCACATAATTATATTTCACCATTTTCTAGTTGGAAACGAATTATCGATTGTTTTGAATGTAGTAAATAAATTGTGAATGACATCCCTTTATACTGCCCAACAATACCAGTGGTACTTTTTTATTGCTGATTAATTAAAACAGACCAGCATAATTACTGCTGGTCTGTAGGCTGGTTATTGATAGTAATGGACGATATTGAGTAAATCCGAGCGGGACATATCGCCGGGGTTGTTGCCGGGCTGGCCTTCGGGAATAGGAATGCCCATTTTTTTGAAGTGTTCTACCCAGTATTCTGGGAATTTACCGGTATCTTTGGATTTGAAAGTCATGGCACGCAAGGGGAAAACTTCTTGTCCGTGATTGGCTTCTTTGAATATCTGGTAGATTAATTCGGAGCAATAATACTGGTCGTTGTTGATATCAAAGGCATCATCGTATTTTTTACCCACTTTCTGGCGCGCATGAACCAAAGCAGAAGAAATCAATGGCTGGTAAGCTGCTTTTAATCTGCCTACCACGGCACGGGGCTGGCACTGTTTTTTCGGATGCAGATATGCGCGCAGGGGAGTAATTTTTACTTTGGGGTGTGTTGCTTCGATTACATAGTGCTGGCTAGGAGTTTTCTGCCAGACAATGCCCACATGGGTAAAATTATATCCCTCCAGACCACTGGTAGCTGCCTTGATGGCACTGCTCATACCGCCATCGCAGTCTTCCAGAAAGATAAGATCGCCATTTTGCACGTGAAAGGGTTTCTGGGCATAGACATTCAGGCTAAGTAACAGGCTGAAAACAAATGCCAGCAATGACTGGATGTATTTCTGGTTCATATCTGAATCTTATGCTTTTGGTAAATAATGGTTAATTATACAGAATATATCATTATTAGCCAGTGTTAATCCTGCATAGGCAATATGTTCCCTCTTATGCATCAGTCTACGTTTTTACCTCGCTTGCGCTGAAAGATGCGGTAACTGGCAGCAAATGCAGCAATGGCGGCGCCAATCAGTGCACCACCGATAAACATGGAAACCAGATCAACGGTTTTGCCCACATCCAGACTATCCAAGACCTGTTTGGCATTCAGTTTTTGGCCGTTAGGGCTGCTCATGCCTGCTATCATATGACGGTTGTTGCACTTGGGCAGTAAGGCTGTCTGGTCGGCCGGCTGTGGATAGGCTTGTCTAACCGCAGCTTCACACTGCTGAATCTGTGCCGGCGTCACCAGATTAAACCAGCCACCAATATATAAGCCGCCAGCCAGCAGACAGGCGGCAACAATGCCCACCATTACGGCAGAACCTCTCTTCTGCTCTGCTAGCGGTGCAGAAGCTTTTCTGTTTTGCTGTTGTTCGGCTTGACGTTTGATTTGACGAGTTTTGTTACTCATTTGCGCTCATTTCGTTGCGACAAATTTAGGGAAATATCTGATTACCAAGCATCTAGTTGTATTGGCCAGCAGTTGGGAAAACTAAAATATGGATAACCAGACAGTATGATGCTGAATGATACCTGAAGCTGCTTATATTCGGTTAATTGATGTAATGGTTTTGATAAACATCTTGTGGCTGGATTTCGCTGTGGCAATTAGTTTTGCAGGAATTTCAGCTTAACGCCAGCTTTGGTTTTCGCCAGCATTTCGCTGACGTTCTCCCCCAGATACAAGGCAAGGCCAATGGTAAGCATGTCGACTACCATTAGCTGTAACAGGCGTGAAATCATCGGTGTATATTTTTCACTGTCTTCAGGGGTAATAACGCTAATTACGCAATCGCAGGCTTGTGCCACCGGTGAGCCGGCGCGGGTAAGGCCGATAATTTTGGCGCCGTTGCCTTTGGCTATTTTGATGGCATCAAGTAAATCGCGTGAGGAACCGGAATGAGAAATGACTACTAGAACATCCTGAGGTGACAGAACAGCAGCGGCCATTAACTGCACATGGCTATCGGTATAGGCAACGGTAGACAGGCCAAAACGAAACAGTTTGTGCTGTGCATCCATCGCTACAATGCCGGAATTACCGGCACCATAAAATTCGATGCGGCGAGCTTTGGCCATAAGTTTTACTGCGATATCCAGATTAGCAGCATTAAGTGACTTACGACTGCCCAGCACGGTGGCAGCGGTGTTGGCGATAACTTTATTCAGCACGTCCTGCATGGAATCAGTGCTATTCAGTTCTTCATGCACATAAGGCATGCCGTCATGGCCAATGCTGGCAGACAGATTGAGTTTGAATTCTGAAAGTCCGCTATAGCCCATACTGCGACAAAAACGAATAACAGTAGGCTGGCTGACACGAGCTTCTTTGGCAATATTGGCGACGGCAGCATGCACAAACCATTTGCTCTGAGCGAGTACACACTCGGCCACGCGGCGTTCTGCCGAGGATAGTTCGGGTAATTTCTGGCTGATTTTGGCTAACATTCTGCTCTCCTGTTTTGTTGGCGCAACAAAACAGGAAGAGAAATATGTCTGTTAACTGCATGCATAATAAACCTGCTGACTTCTCTTATATTGCCCGTTTATCCTAATCACGAGTATAAACGAATGCAATATCTTTGGTGCGAATTAGCGGTACCGACATGGCTATAAAGCCATAAATAGTTATTGTTGTTCTAGACTTAGGTTTGTTTTTGTATACGTCATTTTCTAAACCAGTTTTCTACCCGCCTAGCAGCGATACTGGCCTAATGCGTTGAATATGATATCAAGCAGACGCTGGTTATCCACACTCTCCATGACATTGACAGGCTGGTGTGTTACTTCAGGCATACCTACGGTAAGTCTTAAGGCACCTTCTTTCCAGCGGCGGCTGCTGGCACGGGTATAGTCTCGCGCTGTGGATACATCAACAATATAGGGCGAGCTGGTAACGATATTGCTGTCTATCAGTTTGGCCACACATAAAACATCATGAATCCAGCAACCGGCAAGATGGCGGGTCTGGATAGAATAATCCATCCATGGGCGTGAAGTGCGCACGATAAAGTCGGTTAGCGGATTGGCAAAGCTTTGCAGTTTATCCAAATCCTGATGGGTAAGCATAGTCTGGGTAGTGACATCCAAAGGAGCCAGTGTAATGTTGGCACCGCTTTCAATCACAATTTTGGCCGCTTCAGGGTCGACTGCAAAGTTGGTATCTTTCAGATAGCCGTCCAACTGAAAGACACCGCCCATGATAACGATTTCGGCTACCGAACGGGCAAAATCCGGATATAGTTGAATAGTATGGGCAATATTGGTTAACGGGCCGATGGCTACTACGGTGATTTCTCCGGGATTGCCACACACCAGTTCGCCAATCGCCTGAGCAGCATGAGGTGCGCTGTGGTCGTTGAGTGCGGGCAATGGCGGCAGACTATCCCATAAGGAGAGCAGCCCCTGTTTGCGCACATTATTGTCCAGCTGTTCGCGCCATGGGGCGGCCGGTTCAATCAGTGCCTGTGCCGCACCTTTAACTACCGGTATATCTTTATTCAGCTCTTGCAATAGCTGGCGGGCTACCCGATAGCCGGTATCACGTGGTGTATTACCGGCCACAATGGTAATAAGTTCAAGTTTGATTGAATCTGCGGCCAATGCCAGCGCCAGTGCCAGACCATCATCAACATTTGCACCTGCGATGCCATTACCGGGATCACAGTCAATCACGATGCGCTTCATAAGTATTACCTATGTGTCAATGGTAACGGAGTCAGTGGCTGACTCCGTTACATATGTTTCAATCAGTTTGTCAAAGCGATTAAATGGCGTCTTCTACCGCATTCAAATCGCGTCCGCGGGTTTCCGGAGCAAAGAATGTGGTGAAGAAACCAATACTGGCCATGGCTGCAAAGTATATGGCAATCGGCCACCATGTATGATAATGATTAAGTAATTCTGAGGCTACTAATGATGCTGTGCCACCCGATATGATTCCACCGAGTTCTTTGGCCAGTGCCATTTTGGAATAGCGGTTACGTACGCCAAACAGTTCCACACCATAGGCTGCCTGCACACCGAAAATACCCAGTGAAGCCAGACACATACCAATAACAATAATACTGCCTACGATAAAGGGATCACGGGTTTCCAGAAACATATAGGCCGGAACAGCATACAGCATCAGCAAGAAACAAAACCAGCGGTAAACAATACGGCGACCGTAACGATCAGACAACCAGCCAGCAAAAGGTATCACCAAAAAACCCAGTAGAGAGGCAATAAATACCGCTGTAGTGGCAACAGTCTTACTAACGTCCAGAGAGTTGACTACATAGCCGATGACAAAGCCCTGCGCAAGATAAGATGGGCCGTTTTCGCCGATGCGCAAGCCCAGCATCACAAAAAAGGCTTTATTTCGCGCCCACAAAGAAGCTATGCTGGTCGAAGTGTCGGCAGGTGATTGAGTAACAGTTTCAGTTTGTAGTTGTTTTAATTCATTTTGTTCCTGTTCGAAAACAGGTGTCTCACGTACATGCCGGCGGATAAGGGTTGCAGCAATGGCAATCACAGCACTGAGAATAAATGGGATACGCCAGCCCCAACTAATCACATCTTCATCATCAAGCATTAATACCAGCAGCCATACCGCAGAAGCAATCAGCGTACCACTGTTGGAACCAATGCCGATTATGGAAGCAATTAGACCACGCCGTTTTGGCGGCGCATACTCTCCTAGCATAACCGTAGCGCCTGAAAGCTCGGCACCGGCACCAAAACCCTGTACAAAACGTAACATGACTAGAATCAAGGGAGCCCATATGCCAATGGTGGCATAGCTGGGAATAAAGCCAATCAGGGTGGTGGAAATTCCCATCATGGCAATAGTGGTTACCAGTACGAATTTCCGTCCTTTACGGTCACCCAGCCGACCAAAGAAAATGGCACCAATCGGGCGGGCAAGAAAGCCAACTGAATAAGTGGCAAAACTAGATAACAAAGCAATTTTAGGGCTTACATTTGGAAAAAATACCTTGCTGAACACTAGACCTGTGGCCAGGCCATACAGGGCAAAATCCACATATTCCATGGTGGTTCCAAGCCAGCAGGAAAGTGTTGCCTTAATAAATTCCAGTCGTCCTTCGGGGGTGGCTAAACGTTGTTCAGCTGCGCTCTGCTTATGGCTGTCAACTGACGATTGTAAGTCACTCATTCAAATATCCTATGGTTACAAATCAGGGTAATACTACTTAGAAACAAAAGGTTAAAACAAAATTTCCAGCACAAACTTGCTGCCTATATAAGCCAGCATCAGGCTGACAAATGACACAATGACCCACCAAGCCACTTTTTTCCCGCGCCAGGCCTGAGTATGGTGTCTGAACAAGATAACCAGATAGATCAGCCACGACAGCACGCCAAACACCGTTTTATGGTTAAAGCGTGCCGGTTCACCAAACACAGCCTCGGAAAATACTGTACCACTGACAGCCGCGAGGGTCAGAAGCACAAATCCCGCCTGTAGGCCCTGAAACATTAATTTTTCAATCGCCAGCAATGGCGGCAGGAATGATTGCTGCGGTACAGTTTTGCGCCGGTGCAAATAATGGTTGCGCACCAGCATCAGCATGGCCAGCAGTGTGGTGATGCCAAACAGGGCATAAGCCAGCAATGCCGACAAAACATGTATCATGAATGCACTATTGTGCATCAGGTACGCAGTAGGCTGCCCCGGCAACAGCCAGGCAATCAGCAATACCACGGCTGAGCAGGGAAACAGCACCAACTGCAATCCCTGAAGCTGATAGCGAAAACTACCCACCCAATACAGCACTACCATTAGCCAGGTAATCAGATTGAGTGCATGACCAAACCCTACCAGTAGCACCCGTTGCTGTAACATTGGCTGCCATACCACAAAGGTATGCAGCAGCAATACCAACAGCAACAGTAACTGCTCACCTCGCAACGGATAGGGCACATCAGTATGGCGTTGCCAAAACCGCCATGCCAGTACAGAAAGTACGGCATAGGCAAGAATAAGCACCAGCAACAATAAGCTCATGATTTTTCCGCAGCAATAGCGCGCCAAATTTTGGCGCGCATAGTGTAAAATAGGCAATTATTTATTATTATGCCTGCTCCAAACTCGGGCAGGCATAGCAACAAGATGCCATTTTATAACCAAATCGCTTCTTATCCTACCCATTTATTGCGTCAATTACTGACAATAGACAATTTTCACCCAATATACACAGGCTGCTTACACATAGCTGGAGATGGTTTCGATGCTAGACAATTTATCAGATCGCTTTAGTAAAATTGCGAAAACCCTGCGCGGACAGGCGCGTTTGAGTGAAGACAATATTAAGGATGCCCTGCGTGAAGTACGTATGGCACTACTGGAAGCAGACGTTGCCCTGCCAGTTGTAAAAACTTTCATGACTTCTGTAAAAGAACGTGCAGTTGGGCAGGAAGTCGTTGGCAGCCTTACGCCGGGGCAGGCATTTATCGGAGTAGTGAATGACGCCCTTACCGAGCTGATGGGTACTGAAAACAGCAGCCTGAATCTGGCTGCGGTACCGCCGGCTGTCATTCTGATGGCGGGTTTGCAAGGGGCGGGTAAAACCACTACTGTAGGCAAACTGGCACGACTGCTGAAAAACGAACAAAAGAAAAAAGTACTGGTGGTTTCCGCCGACGTGTACCGTCCGGCAGCGATTGAACAGTTAAAATTGCTAGCGCAACAGGTTGAGGTAGATTTTTTCCCATCTCATGAAGGTGAGCAACCGATTAGCATTGCCCTGAATGCACTGGATCACGCCAAAAAACATTTTTACGATGTATTGATGGTCGATACGGCTGGCCGACTGGCTATTGACCAGAAAATGATGGACGAAATCCAGCAGATTCATGCGGCGATTAATCCGGTGGAAACACTGTTTGTGGTGGATGCCATGCAGGGGCAGGATGCAGTGAACACGGCACAGGCCTTTAATGACACCCTGCCCCTAACTGGTGTGGTATTAACCAAAATGGACGGTGATGCCCGTGGCGGTGCCGCCCTATCAGTACGCCATGTAACCGGCAAGCCGATTAAATTCATCGGTGTCGGGGAAAAAATCAATGGCTTGGAACCATTTTATCCTGACCGACTGGCCTCACGCATTCTTGGCATGGGCGATGTACTCTCGCTGATTGAAGATGTACAAAAAGGCATTGATGAAAAAACCGCGCAGCAAATGGCGAAAAAGCTGCATAAAGGCAAAGGTTTTGACCTAAATGACTTTAAGGCACAGATTCAGCAAATGCGCAAAATGGGCGGGATTGAATCAATTATGTCCAAACTGCCGGGCGACATGGGACAAATGGCCAAGCAGGTACCGGAAGGCACAGCAGAAAAAGCCATGAGCCGGGTAGAAGCCATCATCAATTCAATGACAGCCAAAGAACGTGCCAACCCACAGCTGATTAAAGCCAGCCGCAAACGTCGCATTGCCAATGGTTCTGGCGTTACCGTGCAGGAAGTAAACAAAATGCTCAAACAATTTGAGCAATCACAGAAAATGATGAAATCATTTACTAAAGGCGGAATGGGTAAATTGATGCGTCTGGCTAAAGGCATAAAAGGTATCATACCGCAATAATCTAAATCATCAACGCACTGCCTGAATTCTTGTTCAGGCAGTTTTTTATTTCTGCTATCGTTGCCACCTGAGTAGACGGTTTTAATTCAGCCTGTACAAACTGATATTTTTATTGTAAATTATTCAGGACAGTTGATTCTTTCTGTTTAATCACTCTGCCTAAAAAAGGAGTAATATTATGCGTAAATTTAATGATAAAGGCTTTTTTTGAGCCAACCAGTAAACGTCGTAAAGGTTTCCCGTCCGAAACCAGCGTTAAACGTGGATTGATACGGATTGTTCATGGCGATAAAGTCCTGCATGAAAAGCTGGGTCGCAATGATCGCTGTCCATGCGGTTCTGGCCGCAGCTTTCAAAAAATGTTGCCTAAAAACAGGCTGCTTTCGATGGCAGCAACAGACATGACTATTTCCGCTGATTCCTGCCACTTGTACTGTTACTGATTTAATCAGCCTTTAATTGCTATCTTCCGGTATGCTGATAACACTGGTAGCATACCGGAAGATTATTAATTGCTTTTGCATAACTGATTGATGGGCAAATAATCAACAGACACAACAATCGGAATATGCTGACACCAATAGCAGCCAGTCACCATACTGATATACACTGCATTTCACTTTTTCAGCGATATTATCAACACATAATTACTCATCTGATTTACTTTCACACGCTCACAACGCGTAGTTTGCTGCCATATTATTCAGAATCTAACAAAAGCGCATCATCTTAAACCATGCATTAATGCATGAGTTATAATTGAAGTCTTATTTTTTTGATTTTCTCCCAATCCATAACCATGTTAAATACCCAATATTCTCCGAGTGAAATTGAAACCCGTTGGTATCAGCAATGGGAACAGCGCAGCTATTTCACACCATCACTGGATTTAACCAAGCCTTCTTTCGCTATTCAGCTTCCACCACCCAATGTTACCGGTACACTGCATATGGGGCATGCGTTTAACCAGACCATCATGGATGGACTGACCCGTTATCACCGTATGAAAGGCGAAAACGTCTGCTGGATTCCCGGCTCTGACCATGCCGGTATAGCAACCCAGATTGTGGTAGAACGCCAGCTAGCAGTAGAAAATATTTCCCGCCATGATTTGGGTCGGGAAGCGTTTATTGCCAAAATCTGGGATTGGAAAAAATTCTCCGGCAGCACCATTACCGAGCAAATGCGCCGTGTCGGCTGCTCAGTAGACTGGAGCCGTGAATACTTCACCATGGACGATGTTCGCGCTGAAGTAGTAACCGAAGTATTTGTACGCCTGTTTGAGCAGGGACTGATTTATCGCGGTAAACGGCTGGTAAACTGGGATCCGGTATTGGGTACGGCCGTATCTGATCTTGAAGTGGAAAACATCGAGGAAAACGGCCATATGTGGCACATCCGTTATCCACTGGCCGACGACCCGAACAATGCCCTGATTGTGGCCACTACCCGCCCAGAAACCCTGCTTGGCGACGTAGCTGTGGCCGTACATCCTGATGATGAACGCTATGCCGGCTTTATCGGCAAACAGGTAGTTCTGCCATTATCCGGCCGCACTATTCCAGTGATTGCCGATGAATATGTGGATAAAGACTTTGGTACTGGCTGTGTAAAAATCACACCGGCACATGATTTCAACGACTACGAAGTTGGCAAACGCCACCAAACTGTACTGATTAACGTACTGAGTCTGGATGCCAAAATCCTGCCGCAGGCAGAAGTGTTCGATTTTCAGGGGCAGGCACAGACAGCTATCGACCTGCCGGCAAAATATGCTGGTCTAGATCGTTTTGCCGCACGTAAACAGATGATAGCCGACCTTGAAGCGGAAGGTTTGCTGGTTAAGGTAGAAGAACACAAACTGATGACGCCAAAAGGCGACCGTACCGGTAGTGTGATTGAACCGATGCTGACCAATCAATGGTTTGTAGCCATGACCCGCAGTGCCAACAATGATGTCGCCCATCCGGAACCAGAATCAGAATTCAAAGGTAAAACCTTAACCGAAAAATGTATCCATGCCGTGGAAAGCGGACAGGTACGCTTTATTCCGGAAAACTGGGTAAATACCTATAACCAGTGGATGAACAATATTCAGGACTGGTGTATCTCACGTCAGTTGTGGTGGGGACACCAGATTCCGGCCTGGTATGACCAGTCAGGCCGCGTATATGTTGCACGCAATGAAACCGAAGCGCGTGCACAGGCCGGTGCAGATGCGGTATTAACCCGCGATGAAGATGTGCTGGATACATGGTTTTCTTCCGCACTGGTGCCCTTCTCTACTCTTGGCTGGCCGCAAGACACACCCGAATTGCAGGCGTTCCTGCCATCTCAGGTACTGGTAACCGGCTATGAAATCATTTTCTTCTGGGTAGCACGCATGATTATGATGACTACCCACTTCACTGGTAAAGTACCATTTCATGATGTTTATATTCATGGTATGGTGCGTGACCATGAAGGCAAAAAAATGTCTAAATCCGAGGGCAATGTGATTGACCCGGTAGATTTGATTGATGGCATTGATCTGGAAAAACTGCTGGTAAAACGCACGACTGGTCTGCGCCGGCCGGAAAAAGCACCGCAGGTAATTAAAGCCACACAAAAACTATTTTCTGACGGCATTCCAGTATTTGGTGCTGATGCACTACGCTTTACCATGGCCAGTTATGCCAGTCTTGGCCGCAGCATTAATTTTGACTTCAAGCGTGCCGAGGGCTATCGCAACTTCTGCAACAAACTGTGGAATGCCAGCCGCTTTGTGCTGATGAATATCGAAAACCACGATTGCGGACAAGACGAAAGCCTGCCATTGAGCTACAGTTTTGTTGATAAATGGCTGCTGACCCGTCTGCAACAGACAATCACAGCAGTGAGTGAAGCACTGGATACCTACCGCTTCGATATGGCCGCACAAACGCTGTATGAATTTATCTGGAATGAATATTGCGACTGGTACGTAGAGCTGGCCAAAACCCAGCTCCAGCGTGGTGACGAAGCACAGCAGCGCGCAACTCGGCGTACACTGGTACGGGTACTGGAAGTAGTATTGCGTCTGCTGCACCCGATTATGCCGTTTATTACCGAAGAGCTGTGGCAAACCATCGCGCCTTTGGCCAATGCAAAACATACCGAAAGCATCATGCTGTCAGCATGGCCACAGGCAGACAACAGCCTGACTGATACTGAAGCGGTAAACCAGATGCATTATTTGCAGGAGTTGGTTAATTCCGTACGTAATCTGCGTGGTGAAATGGGGCTGGCTATGAGTGTGAAAGTGCCGCTACTGGTAGAAAGTGCAACGGATTTGGGTACATTATTGCCGTATCTGCTGCTTATGGCACGCCTGAGCGAAGCCAGACAGGTAGCACAGTTACCGGAAAGTGACGATGCGCCGGTAGCCGTATGTCAGGGCGCACGCCTAATGCTGAAAGTAGAGGTAGATAAAGCTGCTGAAACTGCCCGTCTGCAAAAAGAAGCAGAAAAGCTACAGAAAAATATCGACAAGATTGCCAATAAACTAGCCAAACCGGGCTATACGGATAAGGCTCCGGCACATCTGGTAGAAAAAGACCGTAGCGAACTGGCACAATTGCAAGACAGAATGGTCAAAATCAACTTGCAGTTGCAAAAATATCGCTGATTAAATTATTCATGTTCTCATAGCAGCCACCAGACCAGAAGCATATATGCAGGCCAGATACACTGCCAATATGTATATATCTGCTCAGTCTGGTGGCTTTTTCATAGCAACCAAGAATGTTCCAATAATAAATAACAAATAATTTTTTTCATTACAAAACAATATTTTAAACAATAATAATATATGTAATTTGTATTTAATTTACACATAATTATTTAATTTTATAATAATCTTATGTAAAATTCAGAAATAATGTCTTATTTTTTGGCTTATTATTCCAAAGACATATGAACTGGATATACTGAAAGATCGGAGCAACAAGATGGTAAATACATCTAAATACTCATCCCTCAACATCGTCCTGATTCAGACACGCGAAGCATTACTTTCCCATTTTCGACCCATGTTAAATGACATTGGTATTACCGACCAGCAATGGCGTATTATCCGTTTATTGGCAGAAAATGGTATTATGGATTTTCAGGATCTGGCCAAGCAGGCATGCATTCTGCGCCCAAGCCTGACTGGTATCCTGACGCGACTGGAAAAACTGGGCTATGCGGTACGCCTTAAACCCTCCAATGACCAGCGACGGGTATTTCTGAAACTGACACCGGCAGGGGAAAAACTGTATGAAGATTTCTGTGTCGCAGTAGATGCACGTTACAAGGTATTGGAACAGCGTTTTACTCAGGAAAAACTGCAACAACTGGGTAAACTGCTGAAAGAATTTACCAATATCGCTGTTGATAAAGAAGAAAAAGAAACCTGATAACATGGATCAATCATCGTCAGCCATGGCTTTGCAATATCGGGAAGCCATGTCCAAAGTGGCGGCAGCAGTACATGTCGTCACCACAGAAGGCCATGCTGGCCGTTATGGCATCACTCTCACTGCTGTCACCTCGGTAACGGACACTCCACCCACACTATTATTATGTATTAACCGCAATGCCCGCATTCAGCCGATTCTGCGTGCCAATAGACAACTGTGTGTTAATGTTCTGGCCGCTTCTCAGCAGGACGTAGCCGAACATTTTGCAGGTCTGACATCCATTTCGGCAAGCGAGCGCTTTTTGCAGAACGAATGGCAAAATCACCAGCATACTACCCAGCCACAGCTAATAGGCGCACTGGCACATTTACACGGCCACATTATCAACAGCCATGATATGGGCAGTCACAGCATATTTTATGTAGCTATTGAGCATATCAACGTTAATTCGCAGGAAACTCAAGGATTACTGTATTTTCAGCGGCAATTTGCCCAAACTGCTGCACCAAAATGTGAAGCAGGCTATATCTGAATCATTTCCCTAGCAGACTGGCTGTTACCACCTGTCGGCACTATTAAACAAAACGGACTGTCCATACTGGTACAGTCCGTTGTTACTGGCAGAAATATTTATTTTACAATCTGTACCAGCTCACCCGCTGCATAGCGGTTAGCCATTTTTTCCAGAGAAACCGGTTTAATCTTGTCTGCATGACCAGCCGCACCAAATGCCACATAGCGGTCGATACACACCTGTTTCATCGCTTTAACAGTTTCAGTAAAATATTTGCGCGGATCGAATTCTGCCGGGTGTGTAGCCAGAAAACGGCGGATGGCTCCCGTACTGGCCAAACGTAAATCGGTATCAATATTTACTTTGCGCACACCGTACTTAATCCCTTCCACAATCTCTTCCACCGGCACACCGTAAGTTTCCGGAATATTGCCACCATATTCATTGATAACCTGCAACCACTCCTGCGGTACTGAGCTGGAACCATGCATCACCAGATGGGTATTGGGCAGACGTTCGTGAATTTCACGGATGCGGTCGATACGCAATACATCACCAGTAGGCTTGCGGGTAAATTTATAGGCACCATGGCTCGTACCAATGGCAATTGCCAGCGCATCCACGCCAGTGTCCTGCACAAAGCGTGCCGCTTCATCCACACTGGTGAGCATCTGCTCATGGCTGAGTTTACCGGCTGCGCCAACACCATCTTCTTCACCGGCTTCACCGGTTTCCAGATTGCCCAGACAACCGATTTCACCCTCAACCGATACCCCGCAAGCATGTGCTATGTATACAGTTTTACGGGTAACATCCACATTGTATTCATAAGTAGAAGGTGTTTTGGCATCACTCAGCAGCGAACCGTCCATCATCACTGAAGAAAAACCCAGCTGGATAGAGCGTTGGCAAACTTCTGGTGAAGCACCGTGATCCTGATGCATTACCACCGGAATATGCGGAAATTCTTCAATAGCAGCCAGAATCAGATGACGCAGAAACGGTGCACCAGCATATTTACGCGCACCAGCACTAGCCTGCACAATCACCGGAGCGTTAACTTCATCGGCCGCTTCCATAATCGCACGCATCTGTTCAAGATTATTGACATTAAACGCCGGCAGACCATAACTATTTTCTGCAGCATGATCAAGCAATTGGCGCATAGAAACTAAAGCCATGAGATTCTCCGTGGGTACTTGGTAAGAATGGGTAAAAATTTGGCGCAATTATACCATCAAGCATCATGTTTGTAGGCATGTGCATGCACTATTCAGCAAATCCGTGCCTGAATAAACAGTCGCGGGAATTACTGAAAAAAAACGATTTGTTCGCGCTGTATAGTTAATGGCAGCCAGTCACCTGCATTCACGGCCTGATGCAGTGGCAGCCACCAGCGCAATACCCCGTATTGCGGATGCAGCAACTGCACATCATACGATCTGGCCGTTAAACACACCTCAGCTACCTGTACCTGCACCCCGTTTTGCGGGTCATATTGCAACGCATTTTGCGGAATATAGCAGGCCTCACTGACATTATCACAGCCCAGCAGACGCGCAGCCCAAGCATCTGCCGGCCGTGCCAGTAACTCAGATTTCTTGCCCTGCTGCACCCAGCGGCCATGCCTGAGCAGGCAAATGCAATCGGCCAGCGCAAACGCTTCCTGCGGACTATGAGTAACCAGCACCGCCGGACATTTCTGCTGGCGTAGCAAACGCAAGGTTAATTGCTGCAAACTAGTACGCAAAGTCGTATCCAGAGCGGAAAAAGGTTCATCCAGCAGCAATGCCTGCGGTTGCAAAATCAATGCCCGCGCCAGCGCCACCCGTTGCCGTTCTCCGCCGGATAACACCCCTACCGGCTGAGTAGCGGCCTCTGCCAGCTCCACTTCTGTTAAAAGCTGCTGTGCCTGCTGCCGAGCGCGTGACTTACTTACCCCATGCATACGCAGGCCAAAAGCCACATTCTGCCAAACATTAAGATGCGGCAATAAAGCATAATCCTGAAACATCAGCCCGATACGGCGCTGCTCCGGCGGTAAAAAAGTAATATCTGTATCATTAAGCAATATTTTGCCGCTATCCGGCTTCACCAGACCGGCAGCTATATTCAGCAAAGTCGATTTACCACTGCCGCTTTCACCCAGTACCGCCACCAGCTCACCATCGGCCACTTGCAAACTTAAATCCGCTGCCACCACCTTATCAGCAAACTTTTTATTAATCTGTTGCCAGCTCAGCATATGCGTTGCTCCTTTCTGCCCTTACTCCACTCCAGCAAAGCAAAAATCAGCATTGCCAGCAACATCAGCACTAAAGTCAGCACCATAGCACGGTCATAATTATCACGGCCGGCTGTGCTCAGATAATGATAAATCAGTGTAGTTAACGTCTGCCATTCAGGCCGCGACAAAAACAGCGTAGCCGCAAACTCCCCCACACAAGTAGCCGCAGCCAGCGCCAGCCCGCGCTGCATGGCCGGCCGCAACAGCGGTAAAATCACATGTAGCAACACCTGTATGCGACTGGCTCCCAATGTTCGTGCTGCCTGTGTATAACTGCGCGGCAGACTGTCCCACGCAGCCAGTATATCCTTGGTAATAAACGGATAGGCGAGCAACGCATAAGTACATACCAGCATACTTAATGATGCCGTCCAGCCCGGGTAGCACAACAACAGTCCAAACGACACACACACCGGCGACACCATAAACGGTAAAAATGTCAGACTGCGCACCCACGCCAGCCGCTGCGCCAGCGCCGCATGAATAAAACCCAGCAGCAGGGCTAACACCATCGCCATTACAGTAAAGCGCAAAGTATTCAGCAGCGCCTGCCATGTAGTGCTTTCCAGCAATACCAGCCACGAGCTGCCTGCCAGCACAGCACGCCAGCCAACTGCCAGCAGTGGCAGCACACAGCAGCCCAGCAACAGCAACAATGCCAGCAATAGCGCCAGTTTCTGCCGGGCAGTCGGTTTTTGCGCAGGCAGCATCTGCACCATAGCCGTTTGTGCCGTATATTTACTCAGACAGGCATACATAATGCCCGCCAGAAAAGTCGTTGCCAGCGTCCACAGCACCAGCACACCGGCCTGTGCCATATCCAGTTCATAGGCAATCAACTGATAAATCTGCACTTCCAGCGTAATGTAACGCTCCCCACCCAGCAATAAAGCCAGACCAAAACCAGAGAAACAGTATAAAAACACCATGCACATACCACCGGCCAGCCACGGCAGCATCTGCGGTAACTCAACACGAACAAAACGCTGCCACACCCCTGCACCCAGAGTCTGCGCTGCATACAAACGCGTCGCCGGTACCTGACACAAGCCCTGATAGGCCGCACGCACCATTACCGGCAGATTAAAAAACACATTACCATATAACAATAACCACGGCGTTTCTTCCCAGCCACGCCACAACAGCCCCTGTGCCCCGAACAGCGCCAGAATACCCACACCAGCCACCAGCGTCGGCATCACAAACGGCAGCATCAGCAAACGCAGCACCCAGCTTCGGCCGGCAAACTGCAAACGGGTAACCACCCATGCCACCGGCACACCCAGCACCAAAGTCAGCCCACTGCTGATAGCGGCCTGTAAAGTTGTCCAGCCCAATAAACGGCGCAAATATTCATCATGCCAAACCATACGGAAACTGTCCGCATTCGTTTGTTGCAGCATCGTCCACAACGGTAACAGCACCACAGCCAGTAAAAACGGCAGCGGCAACAGTGACAACAGCCCCAGCAATACTTTTTGCGCCATACCGCCAGCATTTACTACAATGCCGTTTACCTTCATATGCACCTGATCATTACCTTTAAATTCACCGTTTGCACAATCAAACAGGGCACCACCATGCCCTGTTGTTATTCCCTGATTCAGCGATAGCAAACAGCCCTATTCCAGAGCAGTGCCATCATCTGCCTAGTGCTGCACCACCTTCACCCACTGTTTCACCCAGCCCTGCTGTTTTGCGGCCATATCAGCCATACTTGGTTGGGCAACAGAAGTAGGAATACTCATATGAGCATATACAGGTGGCAGCTTCACCCCTTTCACAGCCGGATAAACCCACATTGACGTAGGGATAGCACTTTGCACCTGATTGCTTTGCAGATATTGCACCAGCTTCGCCGCCAGTGCCGGCTGGCTGGCATTATTCAGCACCGCAGCGCCTTCAATCTGGCGGAATACCGCACCCTTAAAGCGCAAATCTCCAGTTGGTGGCGTCTGGTATTTGCCTTTACCATAATACACCTCGGCTACCGGACTGGAAGCATAGCTCACCACCATCGGCCTGCTGCCGCCGTTGAGCGTGAAATCAGTGTAATAAGCCTCACTCCAGCCCTTGGCCACTTTCACCCCGTTCTGGCGCATTTTTGCCCACCACTGCCACGTTCCCTGTTCACCGAGGCCACCAATATTGGCCAGTAGAAACCCCAGCCCCACCGTTGAAGTGGCCGGGCTAGGCACTACCAGCAAATCCTTATAAGCCGGGCTGGCCAGCTCCTCCAGCGAGCGCGGTAAAGGTTTCTTGTGTTTCTGGAACCAGGCCTTATCATAATTAATAGCAATATAGCCATAATCCACTGCCAGCACCTGCGGCAAGTCCACGTTTACCGCGCGGCTGGCCGGCTGGCTGGCAGCAAACAGCTTAAACTGCTGTGCCTTGCTGATATTACTGTTATCCAGACCATACACCGCATCGGCAATCGGTTTGGCACGCGTTAAAATCAGCTTATTGAGCATCTCATTGCCACTGCCAACCTTAATCAGAGTTAACTTAACCTGATTATCCTGCTCAAACTGCGCCAGAACATTTTTCGGCAAAGCAAAAGAATCATGCACCGCCAAACGTACTTCAGGCTGCGCCTGTGCCCATACGGCCATCAGCATGCATAATGTCCCGATTAACCACTTACCTGCCTTCATCCCAGCCTCCTGCACTTAAATTATCCATATCCTGTGTACAATCATACCTGTTTTACGCCTACATAGTACAAACCTGACGCCAACTTACAAATCATGACAACCCATTACTGGCTATTCGACCTTGACAACACACTGCATCAGGCAGATGCAGGCATCTTCAGCATTATCAATCAGCACATGACTGCCTATCTGGCTACTAACCTGCACATAGATAGCACAGCGGCCTCACAACTGCGCCAGCAATACTGGCAGGACTACGGCGCTACACTGGCAGGGCTCAGATTGCACCATCCCGAAATAGACCTGCACGACTTTCTGCTTGCCTGTCATCCACTGCCACAGATTCTGCCCCTATTGCAGCCCATGCCACAGCTACAGAACACCTTGGCACACCTGCCCGGACACAAAATAGTTTTTTCCAACGGCCCCAGCCATTACGTACAGGCACTGATAAGCGCCATGCAAATCCAGCCACACTTCCATGCCTTGCTGGGCACAGACAACATTGAACTGCACTACAAACCCCACCCTCAAGCCTACCATAACCTGTGCCGGCAACTGCATATCCAGCCACAGCAATGTATTATGGTAGACGACAGTCTGGCCAACCTGAAAACCGCACATACACTGGGTATGCGTACCGTATGGTATGGAAAGCACAGCCATCCCACTCCTGAAACCGATGCCACAGCCCCAGACATGTCCAGCCTGCTGCGCATCGCCTCAGACCTACTGTGAAATGCTATACGCCAGCACACAAATTCTCTACAATAACAGACTATAAATCACCAACCACAAAGGACAACGCCATGCGTGCGGGAATCTGTTTATTATGCGGTTTACTGGCTCTCAGTGGCTGTACATGGGAAACCTATCAAGACGCTACCGGCCAAACCAGACTGCGCCAGAAATACGAGCCGGGTACACGAGTGGTATATCAGGATGGTACCTACTCGCACAACATGCGTTACAACAACATGCGTCCCGAACCTCATGTCATGAAACCCAGCGTAGGTGATGCCAACGAAAAACTGCCGGCACATACCCACTGGTCAAACACAGACAGCAGTGCCGAATAATCCACATACACCCATACACAGGGCTGCCAGAATCAGACATGAATTCCGGCAGCCCGTTTATACATCTGATACATACTGATTTATGCCTACTACATCCCTTAATATCGTTATCCTCGCTGCCGGCAAAGGCACCCGCATGTACTCCTGCCAGCCCAAAGTGCTGCATGAAATCGGTGGCATCAGCATGCTGGAGCGCGTTATCCACACTGCCCAGAGCCTCCACCCCGACAACATCAGCGTCGTCATCGGCCATGGCAAAGAACTGGTGCGGCAACGCATTCAGGCAGATGTGCACTGGGTTGAGCAAAACCAGCAGCTAGGCACTGGCCATGCGGTAAAAATGGCACTGCCTCATCTGGGCAGCAGCGGGCGTACCCTGATTCTGTATGGCGACGTACCCCTGATTGACCAGCAAACCTTACAAGACTTACTCAGCACCGCCGGTGAAGATATAGGCCTGCTGACCGATGTGCTCGACAACCCCACCGGCTATGGCCGCATCATTCGTGAACAGGGTAACGTCGTAGCCATTGTCGAAGAAAAAGATGCCAGCACCGCCGAAAAAGCCATCCACGAAACCAACACCGGCATCTTCGTACTGCCCAACCACAAACTGGCACAATGGCTTAATGCCCTGCAAAACCATAACGCCCAGCAGGAATACTACCTCACCGATGTGATTGCACTGGCACAGCAGGACAACATCCCCGTACATCCGCTACAGGTGCGCGCTTCATGGCTGGCAGCAGGTGTAAACAACAAACTGCAACTGGCACAACTGGAACGCATCCTGCAACAGCAGCAGGCCACCGCCCTGCTTCAGGCCGGCGTTACCCTGCGCGACCCGACACGTTTTGATTTACGTGGCCAGCTCACCCACGGGCAGGACATAGTTATCGATGTCAACGTCGTGCTCGAAGGCAAGATAGAACTGGGCGACAACGTTACCATCGGTGCCAACTGCGTGCTTAAAAACGCCATCATCGGCGCCGGTACCACCATTCACCCCAACTCCCATCTGGATAACTGCACCATTGGCAGCAACGCCCAGATTGGCCCATTTGCTCGTCTGCGCCCAAAGGCACAGATTGGCGATGCCGTGCACATCGGCAACTTTGTCGAAATTAAAAACAGCAACATCGGCTATGGCAGCAAAGCCAACCACCTTACCTATCTGGGCGATGCCACCATTGGCGAACACAGCAACATCGGTGCCGGCACCATCACCTGCAACTACGATGGCGTCAACAAATACCGCACCATCATCGGCAATCAGGTACGCATCGGTTCCGGTAACATGCTGGTTGCGCCCATCACCATCGGTGACCGTGCCACCACTGGCGCCGGCAGCACCCTGAGCAGAAACTGTCCGGCCGACAAACTGACACTGGCACGCAGCCGCCAGACCACCCTACCAGAATGGCAACGCCCAGAAAAACCGGTCAAAGAATAAACCAGCCCTTACCCGCGCCATCAACCCGTTATGCCGCAGCCGCATAACGGGTTGAAAACCGTCTGCCGCACCCACTTTTATCCAGCATTCACCGTCAACAGGCACACACAGCCACTCAATCAGCCTGCCCGAAACTTACATAATCAGCACAAAATTAAACATAACCATATTATAACCTACAGAATAATCACGCCCATTACCAAAACCTTGACATAAATTCCTCACAGCGCAGCTTCCCTTAGCCATCCATGCATGCAAATTAACAAGCAAAAGTAATATCATGCATAATAAAAATGATTCCCACTAAAAACAACAACACAATACCTATTTCCTAAGGTTTAGCGCAGTGTCAACACTTACCCTCGATCAACTACCGTTTGGGCAACCGGCAGTCATCACCCGCTTATTGCCTGAATCCCTACCATTTCGTCGCCGCCTGTTAGCCATGGGCATCACCCCCGGCAGCCACGTTACCGTTATCCGCACCGCCCCCATGGGCGACCCATTGGAAATCAAAACCCGTGGTTTCTACCTATGTCTGCGGCGTAGCGAAGCAAAAGCCATTAGCGTAGTTGAGGTAACACAATGAAAATTGCATTAATTGGTAATCCCAACAGCGGCAAAAGCACCCTCTTTAACACCCTTACCGGCTCCCGCCAGCAAGTAGGTAACTGGCCGGGCGTCACCGTCGAGCGCAAAACCGGCAGCATCCAGATAAACCAGCAACCAATTGAAATCGTCGACCTGCCCGGCACCTATGTCATCGAAAACCTCGACCTAGCCGCCTCACAGGACGAAATGATAGCGCGCGAATTCGTCCTCAACGAACCCGACACCCTGATTATCAACATCATCGACGCCACCAACCTGCAACGCAGCCTCTACCTCACCTTTCAGCTTCTCGACCTGAAACGGCCTATGCTAGTGGTACTCAACATGATGGACGCCCTGCACAACATAGGCGAAAACATCAACATCAGCACCCTTACCCAACAGCTCGGCTGTCCGGTTATCGCCATTTCTGCCGCCAAAAAAACCGGCCTACCCAAACTGCAACAGGCCATAACCACTGCCATTACCCATCCCATACCGGCCAACCCGCAATTCGACACCCTTGGCAGCAAACACAGCAGCATCATTCGCAACCATCTGGCACAACTGCCCGCAGACAGCGCCGTTCACCAGCTCAATCAGTGGGCACTGATCGAACTGCTACTCAAACAAAATCCCATTCCCCTCAGCGAAGCAGAAAACCACACCTTGCAACAGTGCCGCGATGCCCTGTCCGACTGGTGCAACCACGAAATCGACATCGCACTGGCCAGCGCCCGCTACGACGCCATCGACCAGCTAAGCCGTAGCGTTATCGAAAAACCACGCGAAGCCAACCTATCACTGTCAGACAAAATCGACCGCATCACCCTTGGTCGCTACAGCGGCATCCCATTTTTCCTGCTTGTCATGTACCTCATGTTCATGGTAGCAGTGAAATTTGGCTCCGTATTCATCGACTTTTTTGACATCCTTTTCGGTACCATATTTGTCGATGGCTTTTCCGCCCTGCTTACCAAAATCAGTGCACCAGAGTGGCTGATTGCCATCCTCGCCAATGGCATCGGTAGCGGCATACAGACCGTCGCCACCTTTATTCCCGTTATCGCCGCCATGTTTCTGTGCCTGTCATTTCTCGAAGATTCCGGCTATCTGGCGCGTGCCGCCATGGTAGTCGACAGAGGCATGCGCGCCATCGGCTTACCGGGCAAAGCTTTCGTCCCCATGCTGGTAGGCTTCGGCTGTGGTGTACCTGCCATCATGGGCACACGCACCCTCGACAGCACCCGCGACCGCCTCATGTCAATCAGCATGATTCCCTTCATGTCCTGTGGTGCCAGACTACCGGTATATACCCTATTTGCCGTCATCTTCTTCCCCCACAACGCCTCTACCGTCGTATTTATCCTTTATCTGCTCGGCATTGGCATGGCCATCCTCACCGGCCTCATCCTCAAACACACCCTGCTGCCGGGTGCCATAACCCCATTCATCATGGAAATGCCCGCCTACCGCCTGCCTACCCTGCGCGGCATGCTCTACCTCACATGGTCACGCCTCAAAGGCTTTATCTTCCGCGCCGGACAGGCCATCGTCCTCATGGTAACCATCCTCAGCCTGCTCAACTCCCTCGGCAGTGATGGCTCTTTCGGCCATAACGACAGCAGCCAGTCTGTCCTGTCTGTAGCCAGCCAGAAAATCACCCCAGCATTTGCCCCCATGGGCATCAGCGAACACAACTGGCCGGCTACCGTAGGCATATTTACCGGCATCTTTGCCAAAGAAGCCGTCATTGCCACCCTCAACTCCCTGTACTCCATGAAAGCAGAAGAAGATGGCGGCGAAGAACACTTCAACCTGCAAGCCGGCGTCATCAAAGCCCTGCAAACCATTCCCGCCAACATCAAAGAACTGGCCAGCTCCTTCCTCGACCCCATTGGCTTCAGCGCACTAAACCAGAGCGCCGACAGCGTACAGCAGGATATGGACATCAGCGCCAGAACCATTACCAAACTAGAAGCCTCCTTTGGCAGCAGTACCGCAGCCATGGCCTACCTCATATTCATCCTGCTGTACACCCCATGCGCCGCCGCCCTTGGCACCATCTACCGCGAAGCAGGCGCGCGCTGGATGCTGTTTGTCGCCGGCTGGACATTTCTCACCGGCTGGAGCTGCGCCACCATCTATTATCAGTATCACCAGCTCAGCCACAGCAGCAGCGCCCCCTACTGGATTGGCGGCGTAGCCAGCCTCTTCAGCATCATCGTCTGCGCCATGAAACTCATCGGCAGCCGGTGGCAGACCAGCCAGCTAACCAAAAAAACCAGCCCGCGCAGCACAAACAACGGCTGCCACTAAATAGCAAACTATTTTTACCAACTATCAGACAGATTGACACTCAACAGCAGGCCGATGACTATAGCCAGTGGCTAACTAAAAAGTTGAGGCTGCACTGAAAAGCAAAACATGGCATACACATAATGAAGTAATTACCATTGCTTCGCGTTGCCGAACCGAGTTACTAACTGAACTGAAAAATGCAAGTTAGGTGGACAGATAAGGCATTAGCTGACTTAGACATCATTATGCGCTAATCTTCCAGAACAACCCAACAGCGGCATTTGATATTGAAGATTTGATTTTGAACGGTGTTCAAAATTAATCACTATTTCCATACTTAGGCCGTACTGGACTGGTCTTTTAGTACTCGCGAATTGGTTATCCACCCAAATTACATGGTAATCAATTGAATTGATGAACCATTAATACAAATCATTTCTGTAGTTCATACAAGGCGACAATATCCAAATATTTAACCTGTACTAAGAAATATAAAAGAGCCCCACTTGGGGCTCTTTTTACAGCTTTAATCTCACAAAGACTTTGCAGCTTGTTCCCGCTCATATCGTGCCATATCATCATCAAATTATTATTTTTCCTGATTAATTCTTTCAACAACAGCGAAATAATCAGTTCCTTGCAAGTAAGATGGTGCTAATTCGGGACACAAGTTATATACAAGCATATTTATATTGATCATATTGCCTAAAGCTGTACCACATGCGTGAACAGTTAGATCAAGGTAAAAATCATATTAATGCCGAAGAACAAGGGTAAATTGATCAAGAGTCTTACCTAATTCACTAGCTCTCTGATTAATCCCAACTAATTGATCATCAAAAAAACTAGGTTTGTCCATATTTATTACCAATGATAATTAGCCGCCCCGCCAAGTAAGTCAAAAATACCACCACTATCAGCACCCAAGCAATACATATAAGCCGCATAACACCGATGGTAATCTATGTTTGGCTGAACAGAGTTTTTAATACTCATGCTGGTTTTAGTTGTCCTGAAATAACGGTAGAGAACAGGTTGAGCGTGCGGCAGGTTACTAACCAAGAGAGAACTAAAAAGTTGAGATTGTGCAGAGCCATGATAGAGATTATGACGAACCGAGCATGTGACAAAATTGAAACAAAATAAATTTTAACGTATTGACTTATAATTTAATTTAATTTATTATAAATTTACTTATTTACCAGCAAATGGGAGGAATTTTGATGTTAAAGCGTTTAATTTCTTTATCAATACTGGCAGTTTTAAGTATATCCGCAGTAACGGCTACCGCTGCTGATCAAAAGCATTCTAGTGTAACTAGTATATTGAGTAGTAAGAAAGAAAGCCAAAATAGAGAATCACTTATGCGGCTGACACCAGGAGAATTAAGACATTGTATGAATGAATATAACAGGTGTCAGAGTGGCCTTATACCTAATATAGCCTATCATCAATGCTATGCAGCATTTAGGTATTGCCAAGGCCAAAATGGAATTTTTGACTTACCAGGAGGTGCCGCGAATCATCATTGGTAATGGATTATGAATAAACAAGAAACACAGTTAATCGAGATTGAAAAAAAAGCTGATGAGCTTATGCAGGCAATAAATGCTTTTGCATTTGCTCTTCGCCATGAACATCATTTTTTCCCAGATATAACTGTTAGACTATGTGCTGAGGCCATACACGATATTTCTAATATATCTGCTCTTGTTTATAGCTTAAATCCTGAATTGAGACCATCATATCTACAAACAACTGATTTCTCTAATGCACTTGAGGAGGTTAAAGAACAATTAACTTGGTGCTTTCCTCCTTGTACAAAAAAGCATGTAGAACAAGAATGATGATGAGCTAGTAGAGCTAAGAAAAAGCCCAGTTTGGATTTTTTCGTTGTTTAGCTGTACTAGCTCAAACTTAATCTGACAGAAACCACCTACTCATCGGCATTACCTCGCAATAGCTTAGCGCCCTCCCTGCAGCGGTCACGCCCCAGCAAATAATTAACGGATCCAGCTCCGCCACCTTTCCCTCGATTAAAAAACTGAACAATCATAATCAGCTTTCAAGATAGCCACGAACGGCATTTAATACCCGTTCTGTGGCTGCCAGATGGGTAATGATAGTAAGGACATCTAACTGGTTCACAGCACCAACCTTAACAACTCCATTAATGTTTCGGGCTATCTGGTTTAGATTGTTCCCGACACCCGCCACCGCTCTAACCAATTCTGAGCGTATTTTTCTAGCTTGCAAATCATCAAATTATTCTCTTATTAACTTAATAATCAGCTGCTTATCTCTTTTTTGTTTTGTCATAATGCCGTTCCGGCTACAAAAGGCTTTTATTGTGATCTAGGTGGTATCTCAACAGTGGCCAGCCTGAAGTAACCTCTTTTTTGCTGCACAAAGTTACCAACAATTTAAATGTAACCAGAAGTTTAAGAGGGTTGAGAGGCCTCCCCTCACAAGGCACCAAGCGATAGCTTTATCTAGCCTTGCCTTATTTATACGTAAATATCATATTAAAGCTTAATTTTAAATATCAAGCTCAACTTGCCTCTCTTGTAAATGCTCTTGACACGCTTTTTTGAATAGCTTTTTTGTGCAAACTACTACCCAACTTGTCCATTGTCAGCCAAATGTTAGCAACCTGGTTTATATCAATAGAGTAGCCATTAGCAATAAGTTACTTACACTCTGTAATGTGTTTGCAATAGTATGGATATTTTTACCCAAACAAATAGTGATATTTCCCATATCATCACTATCTGTTTGCATTCAATAGTCCAACCAACAGAAACCACCCACCAACTCACACCCACAGAGGATTACCAGAACATGCTTATCACCGCAATTCGCGATTACCTCCTCACCATCGGACAAGCCAGCCTACAGGATTTAGCGCGCCATTTTCAGGTACAGGAAAGCGCCATGGAGCAAATGCTCGCCTTCTGGCTCAGAAAAGGCACCATCCGCCAGCTTACCCCCAGCCAGCCCGCCTGTAGCCAGAACAAATGCAGCGACTGCTTCGCCTGCCCCGACGGCGTAAAAAAAATCTATCAGGCCACCACCAGCCCGCGCACAACCATCCCCATCAACCCGATTAATCGCAGTGCCTGAACATCCCATATTTAAGTCAAAACACATTAGCAAAGTGACAGCATAAATCAATACCAACAACATACAGCCAGAGCAAATACCGGCCAGCACCAGCAGTACAAAAAACAATATATTTGATAAATAAAAATAATTTACCCCAAACACCCACCACCACAAACCATCAGTACAGCCAAACACACCCCTCGGCACCAGCCGCCACAAACAAACATTACTGTGCAAACCCGCCATTTCCATTACAATCATCTTCTCAAACAAAATGGAAACAGCATCAACAGGCACCGCGATGCGCATCAGACAGGCTACCACCGCTGCATCTATCCATCACCAGCAACAGTATAGCCCCGTCTGACCATAACCCCGCATCCGCACCACCCAACCTGCCTGTAGCAAAAGGATAAACCATGTGTGGTATAGTCGGCGCCATTCGCGCTCAGGATAACGTAGTAGAATTTCTTACCAGCGGTCTTGAACGGCTGGAATATCGCGGTTATGACTCCTCAGGCATCGCCGTATGGACACCAGCCGGCATCGAGCGCGTGCGCCGCGTCGGCCGCGTCAAACTCATGGAAGAAGCCGCACAGGCCGCCGGCCTCAAAGGCTGCCTTGGCATCGGCCATACCCGCTGGGCTACCCACGGCGGCGTTACCGAGCCCAACGCCCACCCGCATATCTCCAACGACTTGATTGCCATCGTCCACAACGGCATCATCGAAAACTTCGAAACCGAACGCAGCCGCCTCCAAGCACTGGGCTATGAATTTACCTCACAAACCGATACCGAAATCATCGCCCACAGCATTCATTACGAATACACCCACACCAGCAGCGGCAACCTGTTTCAGGCCGTACAGACCGCATGCCAACGCTTTCAGGGTGCCTACGCCATCGGCGTTATCGCCACAGACAACCCCGACCAACTCATCGCTGCACGCATGGGCTGCCCCCTGTTGGTAGCACTGGGTGAAAACGAAAGCTTTATCGCCTCCGACGTCTCCGCCGTTATCGCCTATACCCGCCGTGTCGTCTTCCTCGAAGATGGCGACATCGTCCAGCTATCCACACAAGGCATCGACACCCTGCGCGACAAACACAACCAGCCGGCACAGCGCGAAATCAAAATGTCCGAGCTGTCACTAGCCTCCCTCGAACTGGGGCTATACAGCCACTTCATGCAGAAAGAAATCCACGAACAGCCCAAAGCCATCACCGACACCGCCGAAGTATTTCTCGTCGGCGGCTTTGAGCCAGAAAACTTTGGCGCCAGCGCCGCCAGCATCTTCGAGCGCATCCGCAGCATCAAAATCCTTGCCTGCGGCACCTCCTACTATGCCGCCCTTACCGCGCGCTACTGGCTCGAAGCCATCGCCCAGATACCCACCGATGTCGAAATTGCCAGCGAATACCGCTACCGCAAAGTCATCACCGACCCCGAGCAACTGGTCATCACCATCTCCCAGTCCGGCGAAACCCTCGACACCATGGAAGCACTCAAATATGCCAAATCACTCGGCATACAGCACAGCCTATCCATCTGCAACGTCATGGAATCCGCCCTGCCGCGCGAAAGCGAGCTGGTACTGTATACCCGTGCCGGTGCCGAAATCGGCGTAGCCTCTACCAAAGCCTTTACCACCCAGCTAGTAGCCCTGTTTGGCTTGGCGGTTACACTGGGCAAAATGCGCGGGCTGGTTACCTCCGCAGAAGAAGAACAATACACCAGCGAACTGCGCCTGCTGCCCGGCAGCGTACAGCACGTACTCAACCTCGAACCGCAAATCGCCAGTTGGGCAAACCAGTTTGCCGCCAAAAACAACGCTCTCTTCCTAGGCCGTGGCATCCACTACCCCATCGCCCTTGAAGGCGCACTGAAACTCAAAGAAATCACCTACATCCACGCCGAAGCCTACCCCGCCGGCGAACTCAAGCATGGCCCACTGGCACTGGTAGACCAGAACATGCCCGTCGTCGTCATTGCGCCCAACGACAGCCTGCTGGAAAAAGTCAAAGCCAACATGCAGGAAGTAGCAGCACGCGGCGGCGAACTCTTCGTCTTCACCGACCTTGACAGCGAATTCACTGCCGGCGCAGGCGTCCACATCATCCGCACCCCGCGCCATATGGGCGTACTCTCCCCAATCGTCCACACCATACCAGTACAGCTACTGGCCTACCACACCGCACTGGCACGCGGCACCGATGTGGATAAACCGCGTAATCTGGCGAAATCGGTGACGGTGGAGTAGGTATTACTTTCTCATCGCAATTTATTGAAATATAAAAAATCCAGTGATGCCTTTAAAAACATCACTGGACTTTTAAAATTAACTTAACAAATATTTAAAGTTTAAATTAAGATATATTTAATCCAGATTTAAAATATACTAAATTAATCTTGATTTAAAATATGAGTTTTAATCCAACTATCTAATTTTTCGATACAGACAAATTTAGTTGGTACATCATCAGGTGGGGCAACCATCCAAAAATGTAAATCCTTACTAATATATAATTCTATATTAATCTCTGGTTTTTCAGAAACAGGCCATCCAAGCAACTCAAGCATACGCTGTCTATTTTTCTGAACAAATGCGCGCCGTTTGGCGATTTTCTTCATATGTGCATCTTTTTTACTTCCAAATATTTCATCGCGTAAGCGGCGACTATCTTTTATAACAAAAGCTGGTTTATTATATTTACATTCAGCATATACTAAAACATTTATCTCTGGCCAATACACCAGTCCATCAAAATCGCCCACATCATCGAATCTCTCAGCTTTAAACCTGTCGTAAAAATCCAAACCACCTACAACATATTGCGTATATCTCTTAAATATTTCAATAGTGTGTTTTTCCAGTTTCTTTTCTAGCTCAACTTTAATCCCATTTACATATCGTTTAATATTAGGCCAGTTGAAATCTGCTGGCAAAAAGCCATTGTGTAAACTATTTATCCATATATTAGCGGTCTTAAAAGCTAATTCAGCACCCCAATAAAATTTATTATTAATATAAATTAATGGCCGGAGAGAGTGCCGGTAAAGCCGCTTATTATGCTCCCAATATGGAACCTCTCCTTCATCCTGATTTTTACCACTTAAACGAAGAATTTCTTTCTCTGATAAAGTTAAAAATTCTAAAATTGCGCGAGCCTCTTTTGATGAAGTCAATTTAATGTTTTTTGTAAAAACAGATAATAAATCATCCAGACTAGCACTGTAAGAAAGAGATAGATTTTTAGATAACCCAAACTGAAAAGGCTGTGCCAAGATAGTTAAAGCACATAACAATTGTTCAAAATCAAAATTTAAATCTTTTTCGCATATTTGATTAAAGTTTTTATCTTCAACTAAATTATAACCTATCTCTAAACCACTTGTGTCATCATCTTCATTTACTCCCAAACCTAGACGATTTTCAGCATATTGTTGTTGAAATTGTGAAATATTATTTTCTAAATTACCTGAATAAAAAATCTT
Source organism: Snodgrassella gandavensis (assembly GCF_914768025.1). GTDB lineage: Bacteria > Pseudomonadota > Gammaproteobacteria > Burkholderiales > Neisseriaceae > Snodgrassella > Snodgrassella gandavensis. Next base: position 33,085 of record NZ_CAJZCE010000007.1, read on the forward strand.
GGGAATATAATTTTCATTAATGATTAAGCCACCAACAGCTATCTCATGATGTAAAACATCACTTGCTGAATTGAAAGTAAAATAGCATTCTACAAAACAATATAATTTTCTCAGTATATCATCGTTAACTATTTCATGACCTTTAATAGGTAAGCTAACTACTTTTTCAAGTAAATATATGAAATACTTTCCTTTATCCAAAAATTCTTCTTTGGCTTCTTCAATTCTTTCAACTCGATTATAGTCTACATCTTGATTTAAGCTCTTTTTAATCATTGAAACATAGGTTCTCTCAGTAGCTAAAGATGCATTGATTTCTTCAATGCATCGTTTAATCATTTGCTCTTTATCTAATTTATGCAAACAAGATTCAATATAATTTCTTAAATACAGACAAGCTTGTTTTATTCTAAGTTTAGCGTCATCTAGTTCATATTGGCCAGGTTGTAAACCAATATCATGAAAAGCTTTAGCTATACTGTTTATTATATTCTTACGATCATTAGGAGTAACCAATAGAGATTTTTCAGATAGAGGTGTATCAGTTATAGAATAATCTTTGGATATTTGAAATCTAGGTTTTTTTGGAGCTTGACCAAAAATAAGGTTAATAGATTGCTCAGATAATATCTGCTTTTTATGTGCATAACACATTTTTAATACTTCCAATAAACATTTTATTTCAAATGAATTATCTTTAGCATTCAAAAGACTATAAGCTACAACTTGAGGATTTACAGTCAAAATATAATAATTACTTTCTCTTACATCTACATTTGAGATTACTTTATCATCTATATTTATTACTTTTTTATCTGATTGTGAATCAAACAAGTGTTCTTTATCAATCCGACACTCAAAAACTATATGCTTTTCCTGCATTAAAGATATGCCAATTAGAATATCTTTATGTTGGTCAAAACTATCAATTAACAAATGAGCAAATAAATTTAGTTTATCTAAATTTTCGAAATTCAATTTCTCGTCTGAATAAAATATTGCCTGTACTGTACAAGCCCCTATACATGTAGAAAAAAAATATGATTTTTTACCTATAGAACCTAATTGTTTTACCGAATCAGATTTTGTTTTAGTAATTAGCCATGACTGGTCGTTATCGGGAAATCTTTCTGGCGCTTCATGCCAAAATTGAGCTAACTTTTTAAAGCGCCATTGATTTCCCCAATGTGGATAAATAAACACTATCTTTTTTTTAGATGAATAACCACTGAATAAAGTCCCCTTGGAATCACAATAGCTAGCATACCAGTCTACTTGAGATGCCATTGGATTGAAAAGCAAAGTTTGCGGATACGATTCATTACACACCTCTTGCATATAATATTTAAACTGTTCAATTTCATCTATATTTTCCATTAAATCGTAGATTGAAATAAAATCAGCTAATGGTAAAAATTGTGCCGGTTCTTGAGGTATATCCACAGAATATCTACCTAATTTTTTTTGTTCCAAAACCAGTGTAATACGAATATCATCCACACAATATTTTGATTTACCGATTTCCTTTAAGTTTATTATTTGGTTATTTGGTAATCTAAAAAATATTTCTGCTTCTTTTTGCAACTTTATATAAATTTTGTTTGTTGCATTTACAGCAGCTTGATAAAAATTATGTTTACAATAACAGATTAAATGCAATAGTTTCTCTCCCCCGATAACACAACTAATTCTTAAATCTGAAATAATTTCTTTATCAATTTGTATAAAAATTGGTTCTCTACACCCATAAACATCTGCGAAACGTTTGTCTAAAAACTCAGCAATTTTTATATGGGGTAAATAAGAACTGTTATTTATGTTTTTATTTGCCCAGTAATCAATTATTTTACCCGGTAATTGGCGTACTGATATCGGGATTAACAGTTCATCTGTTGACAAAAATATATAAGGTACAATAAAACCTTCAAGAAAATTATTAACAAATTTTTTTTGAGTTAAATCTTTATAGGAAGTGCCAAATGATGTTATTAACTTGTCACTGTTTTCATTGACCCATTTATTTATTTCCTGTCTTGTTTGTACCAGTGCTTTAGTACATGAATACCAGAAATTTTTCGGCGGCACTTCAACATATCCTTTTTCTGGTTGGGAGACATCCACATCAGCAAAACCATCAAAGGAATTAATCATATAGCTTTGAATGGCAATGGCAAGATTCATATCTGCCAATGCCTCAGGGTTATCTGCAAAACTGATACGAAATGATTCAATAAAATCCGGCACACGGTCAAGATTACTTCCATAGAAAATAGGCACAAATTCCGAACCAAGATGTACCTTAATTTGCCCCCAATCAGCTTGAAGAGAGTAGTCTTCTAAAGATGGAAATTCAGGCCATATTTTATAAAGCTCAGTAAGGAAAAAGCTAAATTCTTTGTAGTCTGAAATAGATTTTGCCTCTACTTCATCTTCGGATAGTTCCAGTAATATCGACCAAGCCAATGCATGTTTGGCGGGACTCGCAACATTCATTGGCCATAGTTCTGATACACTAATCGCCAATGCTATATCTAAAAGTTTATATTGTCTGAATAATAATTTTATTTTATTAATACTTGATACGAATTGAATATCTTCTTTTTGTTGAATCATTGTTTTAAATATATTTTTTTCTTGATTTTCTCTACGTTTCCTTTTTAATCGAGCTTTCTTTCCCATATCTTCTTCCTTCAATACATATTGACAAATTTCAAGCGCTACACAAAACTAAATTTATCATTATTCTACATAAATTAATTTTAGATAAGTCATTTATATACTATTTATAAATAAATAAATTTTTCTTAAGAATTTCAATCAGTCTTATATATAATAAATACATAAAAACCCGCCATGACCAAACGTCATTGACGGGTTTGCAGCCGTACAAATTTTCAACCGACCTGTCTAATCGCTATGCGTCGCTAATAGATACTTTTGGTACTGGTGGCAAGGCTTTCTATAAGGGTGAAGGAAACGGCGCTGAATTTGTGCATTCTTGGTTATCTACAAGCGGTACGCTAGCCGTAACAGGCTGGCACTGTAGCAACAGCTTATCTAGGCTGGGGTTATCCTACTTGCAGCAATTGTATTGCTTGCCTTTTCAGGCAAAGAAACGTCCTAACAGAGTGATACCGCTTTGCGATGGCTTCGACATCTTATTTGGTACCATGCCAAGCCTGCTACTCCTTACTTATCCAGCCACGGCCTGAATCTGTACACTTGATGTAAAAGGCAGCGACAATAGCCACTGCATTATGTTTCTTCTTATACACAGATTTGCCGTCATTACCAATACAAAATAATGCTCACCAGACGTTACCTTTCTGAATTAAAACTGGTTTTAGTTAACCTGAACTGCTGTTTTGGTAATTTACACCATAAAATTTAGATTATAATTTTGTATTGGAAAAATAAGCTTTAGTTTATGCACAGAATTTTTATGCTTATGTTAAGCAAGTCTGTGCAATATATATCATCAAACCATAAGTTTTATTTCAAATAAAGGCGATGCTGAATGCAGTATGTTGAGACTAGCCAGAATGACAAATATCAGATTGCGATGTTGGCTTTTCTGGTCGCATTTTTTACTTATATTTGTGTTTACGGTTTTGAGCTTACGCACTTCGGTTTGTCGATAGATGAGGAATTTAATAACAATATTTCCCATACTATTGCTATTGGCCGATGGGGGCATGCTTTATTAAAAGCCAGTATCTATCCTGAACCTTTTATTCCTTTTTATACTGAGATGCTGACCTTTATTTTATTGTCAGCTTCATGTGCGCTAATTGTTTATACCTTTTCCCTGAGTCTGAAACAAGCGCTTTTCTTTACGGTTTTATATGCTTCCTCCGCGCAGTTTGCTTATCAGCTCCAATTTCTCAATCAGTGTGATACGGTGGCCACAGCCATACTGTTGTCGTCTATGGCTGTATATTTAATCGTTAGAAAGAATTCCTTTCTGCATACAGTCCTTATTCCGGCTTTGCTGTTAGGTTATGCTGTAGCCATTTATCAGTCGATAATCTTTTTTTCTTATTCTTTATTGCTTGCCTATTTGTTGCTAGATATAGTCAGAGACACAGAAGATAGCAGGCATTTAAAACTGATATTCAGGTTAATAATAGCTTCAATTATCGGGCTAATCCTGTATTTTGTGCTGGGAGAATTAATCCTGAGTTATGACCATCTGCACTCAGAATCTTATTTAAGCGATATTGTTACCTGGTTTGATAAATCGTCCAAGCTGGCATTTAAAAAGATTAGCCGCTGTATCGAACATTATTTCACTCTTAAAGCTCCTTACGGGATGAATACGTTTGTACTGGCTGTTATATTTCTGATCCTGCCACTGTTTTATCCGCTAAAAAGAAAAACAAGATATGGTTTGTATGCATTTTTAAATATCATTACTTTGTTTTCCATGAATATAGTGGTTGGCAAGGATTTACCAGCCAGAACGATGACCAGCTTTGCTATATTTTTGGCCTCTGCTGGACTAATTGGTTTTATTGTTATCAGAAAAAATAAATATTTATGGGCGGTGGCGGCTTTTTCATTCCTGTACGGCATGGCCACGGTGAGTAATCTTTTTTATGCTGACTATATTGCCTACAAAAAAGATTACCGGCTGGCTTCAGCCATTGCCAACGATATAGCTAAAAAATTAAATGTATCTTTGCAATCGCCGGTAAAAGTCTATTTCTTTGGCGCGCTGGATATTAAACGGGTAAACCGACCCAAAAATTCGGATATGTTCGGTGCTTCGTTTTTTAACTGGGATCATGGCAATTCCGGAAGAATTTCTGCATTTATGAATAAGGCAGAAATAGCTAATATTGTTCCCGCATCCTATGATGAGATTAAATCGGCTTTAAATACGGTATATGCAGCGCCTGTCTGGCCGCAGAAAGGCAGTATTTTGCAGATAAAAGATGTGGTGGTGGTAAAACTGGGGCAGAATGTAGGTTACTGCCCGAATTGTGTTAAAGAAAATACCAAGCCTAAACAGTGTTTATAAGATTATCGACCTGTTGTTTATTATCCTGAGTATTTTGCTGTTACTGCCTAATACGGTGGTAGCAGCCGTCTGAACCCATGCAACATAATGATACAGAAAAACAGCAGATTTCTGCCCAGTATGGGGAGGTAGCTGGGTTGGCGCAGGGTAATGGTTTGTTCGGGGTGGTGTTTTTTGGCGGCCAGCGCGCTGGACAGTTTGCGCAGGTAGTCGATACTCATCGGCCACTCTTTCACTCCCGCTAGCCACTGTGCTGGAATGCCTGCCTCGCCCAACTGAATACCGGCAAGCGCACCGGCGATGGCGGCGGTGGTGTCAGTATCGCCGCCGGCGTGTACCAGTGCGCTGATAGTTTGTTCATAGTTGCCATAGTAGCGCAGCCATGCGTAGATAACGGCAGGCACGGTGTTGTTGATATAGCCGGTAATGCCTTTTTTCTCTAGTTGCAAGGCTAGCAGGTAGTCGCTGAGTTCTGCCTGTTGTTGTAGCTTTTGCTGTGCCAGTTGTAACTGATTGGTCAGTTGCTGGCCGTTTAAGCTGGGCATGATGTCGGCAAAGAAGCTGTCAATCGGGGCTTGCGGCTGTTGTTCTCTGGCCTGTCTGGCGGCCATGGCGATAACCCATGCGCCCTCTTCTGCCCGTGGGTCAGTATGGGTGATGATGGTGGCTGCGCGGACTATTTCGCGCATGGTGGCTGGATTATCGGCAAAAAACCAGCCGATCACAGGGGCACGCATGGCTGCGCCATTACCGGCGGAGCGAATACCGCTTTTGGCCGGACTGATGCCCAGACATAATTTGCTACAGGCTTTAAGGGTAGCCATACCCAAACCGGCTGGTAAGGTAAGAAACCAGCGCCGTAATCGGCTTGCCAGTTGGCGGCTGAAATCATCGGCATTCTGGTAACCGCTTAGCAGGCTCTGCGCCACCATGACTGCGTGCTCGGTGTCATCACTGCACAAGCCTGCCCTGCCCCATGGTGTAACTATCAGGCTATGCTGAATCTGGTTACCAAACAAACGAGAGGCTCGTTTGGGTGCCAGTCCTTCCCGTGCCAGCCCTATGGCATCGCCTACGGCGGTGCCAAGTAACAGGCCGGTAATCTGTTGTGCTGATTGTGTTTCTTGCATGGATAATCCAGACGATCATATCAACAATATACGCTCACCCCAATGTCGGCGCGAAACGGTAGATAGATATACTATCACTGTATGTTAAAAAAATACCTGTTTTTATTAATGTAGTTTAGCTGTTTTGGCAGGATTGAGTACAAGTTTGTTTAGCTGGCAGATATCAGCTTAAACCTATCTGCCGTAAGAATTACTGAAACCACTATGCACAGTGAATCCGGTACTTTTGTGTATGCGGGCAAATCTTTCATCTACATGCTTATAACCTTAGAATAGATTTAGCCCAATGATTGCTTTCGTACAGGCAGATTTCTGGCGTTTTTTATGTTCGTTGGTGTGCATTAATAAATTGGATATTGTTGAATGGCACGGCCATAAAACCGTTATCATAAAATAATTATTATTTAATTTTTACAGCTTTTCATTGATATCTGCGCCATAAAATCATTGGCGCTGAGCCGTTTTGATGCAGCCTGTTCTGGCTTGCTGTTTCAGGATAGATGACTAGTAAGATACACTGGAGCGGATGGCCATGCTGTATCAGGTTATGATGTCTGAACTCATTCAGGCAATAGCAGATGCAGTTATCATTGATGGCAGCCAGTTTAATGCGGTGTGGCAGGAAGGACAGACTTGGAACGAAATTACTTTTCTGCGGCATACGGTGAATATTATTGTGGAATTTTCCTGTGCGTTGCCAGCAGGAAAAAAGGGTGCCGGTTATTTTAATTTGCAACATAATCAGGTTTCAGCGCGCATATCCGCACGCAAAACTGTATATATTGCTTTTGTTGAGCGCAGTTTTATGCTTATGGCGACGGCCACACTTATTTTTCTAAACCCGCAAGGTGAGACGATGTTCAAGATTTTTGTTGGCCGTGATAAAAAGCGTCCGCTATAAGCAGAGCAGTTAAGTAGTCTGGCACAACGCTTTGATGCTGTCTGAGGAAAAGCTGATGAAAACTTTATTGTTGTTTGGGGTAAGCCCGAAAATGGGTACGGGCTATCAGGTATTGCAATTGGCGTTGCAGCAGCCATTGCAGTGGCGCTGTGTTGCGCTGGTACGGGACGCGGATTTTGCCCGACAGTTAAGCCAGCAGGGGGTAGCAACGGTGGTTGGCGATGCCACTGATGAATCCAGTGTCAAGAAAGTCTGCGAGCTGGCCGGTAACCATACGGTGATTGTATCGACATTAGGCGGCTCGGCAGGTGCGCACTATCTGGCACAGCGGCTGATTATTGATACGGCCGAACACTGTGGTATCAAGCAGATGCTGCTGGTTACTTCTCTGGGCTGCGGTGATTCATGGGCTACGATGTCTGAACGGGCAAAACAAGCTTTCGGACATTCAGTACGGGAAAAGTCTCTGGCAGAAGTTTGGCTGCAAACCAGTACGCTAAATTATGAAATTCTGCGCCCCGGTGGTTTGGTTAATGGTGCAGTTACCGGTACAGGAAAATGCGTTTATCAGCAGGAAATACATGGTTATATTCACCGTGCGGAGCTGGCAAATGTGATTATGCAAAGAATCAGCACTGCTGCACTGGATAACTGTGTTTATACAGTGGTTGACCCGGGTTTGCTCCCTGCGGATAAATAAACCATAACCGGCCAGATTGTGGATAACTGTACTTATCCACAACCAGAAAAAACTGGCCAGCCCATCTGCAAGTGTGACTGAGCAGACAGACTGGCCATTATTTCTCTAACCTGTTACTCAGGCTTTTTTCACAAAACATGCTTTAAGCATGATTTTCATGCCATCTACTTTGCAATCAATTTCGTGGTCACCTTCAACCAGACGGATACCTTTGGCTTTAGCGCCTTTTTTAAGCACGGTGCTGCTGCCTTTGAGTTTGAGGTCTTTAATCAGGATAACATCATCACCATTGGCCAGCGGATTGCCGTTACTGTCTTTAACATCCAGTTCCTGTGTGCTGGTAGTACTGGCAGCATCCCATTCATGTCCACATTCAAGGCAGACAGTAAAGGTGCCATCAAAGTAATTCTGTTCGCTGGCGCATTGTGGGCAGATTGGGGTTGATTCAGACATGGTTAAACCTCTGCAATGGTAAAAGCGGCGATTGTACCTAATTCTGTAACAACCACCATATTTTTATGTACTTCTTACGCTCTTTTGCAGCATCTGCGCTGCCGATACAGAAATTATGCCTGATTCTGGTATTGTTGCGCTGTTTTTTCTGAGCGTATGGACATTAGCTCGTGTTCATTAGATTTATTTGCTACAAACTGATAATCCTGTGCTGCAAATTCGGGCAGCATTCGGTAACGCCAGCTTAGTGAACACTTGGCGGTATTGATGGCAACAGGCTGTTTATCGTTGCTATGGCATTAGAGCAAGAGGGGAAATTTTTCTGAGGATAAGATACAAATAACAGGATGGCTATTTGACCACCCTGTTATATTATTGTGCGCTGCTTAGAATTCAGCGTCGATGTCGGCAATGCTTACCAGTTTCGCATTAACAAATTCTTTTAAGCCCAAATCCAGCAATTCACGTCCGAAGCCGGAACGTTTTACGCCACCAAAGGGCAAATCGGCTTTCACCATGGTGGGGTGATTGATAAATACCATGCCGGTATCAATCTGCTGTGCCAGTTGTGCACCACGCTCTTCGTCTGCGGTAAAGATGGAACCGCCAAGGCCATAAGGGGTATCGTTGGCAATTTCAATGGCGTGGGCAGCATCTTTGGCACGATACACGGAAGAAACTGGGCCAAAGAATTCCCAGTGTCGTGCTGGATTATCCTGCTGAATATTAGTCAGGATAACCGGCCGGAAAAAACAACCTTGCGAAGGCATATCCAGCGCAATTTCTTCGGCATGCGCACCCAGTTTAACTGCCTCGTCCAGCTGCTGTTGCAGGCCTGTAACGGCAGAGCGGGAAGACAGTGGTGCTAATGTCGTGGCAGCATCCATCGGGTCACCCATGCGCAATTGCTGGATACCCTCACGATACAGTTTCAGGAAGCGGTCGTATACGCCATCTTCCACGATAATACGCTTGGCGCTCACGCATACCTGTCCGGCATTCCAGTGACGGCCGAACACTGCCCATTTAGCGGCTTTTTCGATATCGGCATCATTGAGTACGATAAAGGCATCGGCGCCACCCAGTTCCAGCGTGCATTTTTTCAATGCCGCACCTGCCTGTGCAGCCACAATCGCACCAGCACCTTCTGAACCGGTTAAGGCCACGCCGCGTACGCGCGGGTCGGCAATGATTTTGGCCAATTGGGCATGGGTTGGAAAGAGGTTCTGAAAGGCACCATCCATCAATCCGGCCTGTGAGAGCATGGCAGCCATTTTAGCGGCACACTGGGGAACATTAGAAGCATGTTTTAGCACGACAACATTACCGGCAGCCAGTTGTGGCGCGACAATACGGGCTATTTGGTAATACGGGAAGTTCCACGGTTCAACCGCCAAGATAATGCCCTGCGGGGCAAATTCGATGCGGGCACGATTGCCTTTATTGGAAGTTACCGGCAAAACTTCCGGCTGAAGCTGACGCTCGGCATTAACTGCATAATATTCGAAAATCTGTGCAGACAGCTCGGTTTCTGCCTTGGCTTCACTAAACAGTTTACCCATTTCCAGTGTCAGCAGGCGGGCATATTCGTCAATATTGGCACGCAGAATGTCGGCAGCAGTTTGCAGGATACATGCACGCTGGGCAAATGTGGTGGTTTTCCACTGTTGAAAGGCAGCATCAGCACGATTTAATGCTGCTTCCAGTTCAACATCGGTAGTATCAGGAAATGCCATTACTTGTTGCTCGGTATAGGGATTGGTACTAGCGTATGCCATATAATTACCTTTCATGAGTAAGGGTTACACCACGGATACTGCCCTGTCGGCTGACTATTTACGGGCAGATTCTGAGAAAATCTATTGTGTATTACTATCCGGAAATGGTTGTGTGCCTGATGTGTCTGCTACCGCTGCTGCTAATTATCTGTAAGTCGATAAAGGCAGACGGCAATATTATTTATCATCCCTGAATACTAATATTTAGGGATGATTTTATATTTAATTCAGTTTAACAATTATTTACTGTGTTATCAAGTATCCCATAAACCAATGAAATATGACTGTCAGACTGAGCATTTTTAATGCATCAAGTAAGCTGTCTTCAGGCAGGTGACGCGTTGGAATATTCATGGTTTCCTACTGGGCAATAATGGATATTTTTGTTTCCGGAAACGCTCTTGCCGTAGCAGCACTTACCGGCTTAAGCTGTTTTGACACTTAATCAACCATACATAAGGGATATACAAATGAGTAAACTGGCAATTGTGTTTTTTTCCGGTTACGGCCATACCCGTAAAATTGCTGAAGCAGCGGCAGCAGATACACATGCGGCACTGGTGGAAATTAATGCTAATGGTGATCTGGATGATGATCAGTGGCAACAGCTACATACTGCCAAAGGGATTATTTTTGCAGCTCCTACTTATATGGGCAATGTACCATGGCAATTCAAGAAATTTGCCGATGCCACTTCAGCATTGTGGGCAAAGCGCGCTTGGCAAGATAAAGTATTTGGCGGATTTACCAATAGTGCCAGTTTTAACGGCGATAAACAGGTAACCCTAATCTGGATGCAAACTCTGGCGGCACAGCATGGGGGTATCTGGGTAAGTCTGGGGCTGTTACCGGCAAATACCAAAAATGCACAACGTAATGATGTCAACACCCTAGGTGGTTCTGTTGGTGCTCTGGTACAGACACCAGCCGATGCCAGTGTAGATGAAATTCCGCGCGGTGATATTGAAACAGTTAAAATTTATGTGGCACGAATAAATGAAATTATTAACAAGTTAGGCTGAAGGTATTCAAACCAATCCCGCATATCAGCCCGGTATGCAATCGCTTTATCCCTGAAAGATAAAGCAATGACATACCGGGCAGTCTGGATAAGTGTAGTCTACCACTTCAATGAGTATCCGGCTGCTGTCTGTTTTTCCACCATGAAGCAAGTATGGCAATCAGTAAGGCACTAAACACTACTGCCAGTGAAGCAAAAGAAGGAATATGCCACCACTTGGCAACCAACATTTTGCCGCCGATAAAGGTTAATACCACCGCCAGCCCATATTTGAGATAGATAAATTTTTCTACCACATTGGCCAGCAAAAAGTACATCGCACGCAAACCCAGTACCGCAAGAATATTGGATGTAAAAACAATAAATGGATCTGTGGTTACTGCAAATACAGCCGGAATGCTGTCAACAGCAAACACTACATCGCTTAATTCGATTACCACCAAAGTAAGCAGCAAGGGAGTAGCCATGCGCTGGCCGTTTTCAACGGTAAAAAATTTCTCCCGATTCAACTGCTCACTTACGCGCATATGCCGGTTTAACCAGTGCACCAGTGGATTATCAGCTAAGCCTTTATCCTCAGCCTTTTCCGGCAGCATCAGCTTAATACCGCTATAAAGCAGGAATACGCCAAACAGATACAGTACCCACTCAAAGCGGCTAACCAGCACCGCACCTAAAGCCACCATAATGGCGCGCAGAACAATCGCTCCCAGCACCCCAAAAAGTAAAACTCGGTGCTGATATTCAGCCGGTATTTTGAAATAACTGAATATCAATACAAATACAAAAATATTGTCGACTGATAGCGATTTTTCCAGCACATAGCCTGTGAGAAAATCCATCACGGAATCCGCAGCCACGTCCGAACCAAGCGCAGGATTATGTACCAGTTCGAAATACAGCCAGGCAGCAAATCCCAGAGAAACAGTAATCCATACACTTGTCCACAGCAGGGCTTCTTTTGTACTGACGCGATGTACACCTTCTTTTTTCAGCGTGAACATATCAATCGCAATCATAACAATCACAATGGCGATAAATACGCCGTAAAATAAAGGGGTACCTACTGAATTCAGTTGTGGTTGCATGCACTTTTCCTGCTAAATATTTTTATCATACAAAATCCGGTGACAAGACCAATTACCAGATGCAACAGTCCTGTGAATGGCTCTTTACAGGCCAATAATCGAACAATAACATAGATAATCCCCCTACTGTCATTAGTTGTGCCGATACAAACAGTCTGGTTATGATATGGATACCGGCAATGTGCCTTGATTCCGTTGCTGCCAGCACAAACACAATTTGTATTCTATACACATATTGTATTATTGTATCCATGTTGTTGATGGCAACTTTCGTATCTAGCTAAGGTGAAAAATAAAAAAGGAGAAATGCGGATGAAAATGCAATCTGCACGCCAGCACTGGCATGAGTTAACCAATACCAACCGGCTTTGCCAGTTTATTGATGTAATTCTGCGCAGCTACGGGCAGGTTATGTTGCAGAATAATCCTCTTTCCGGGCTGATTTTTCTGGTAGGCGTGATACTTGGTGGATATAGTGCGGGCAAGCCGCAGATTGGGCTGGCCTGTTTGCTGGCCGTTATCTCTGCCAATGTGGTGGCGTATCTGTATCAGCTTAACCACAAAGCATGGCAGCAGGGAATTTATGGTTTTAATGCCTGTCTGATTGGTATTGCCTTACCTACTTTCTGCGAAAATTCACTATATTTATGGTGCAGTATCGTGCTGGCCACCATATTATCGGTATTTATTACACAGGCATTCAATACGATATTACAGCAATGGTGTTTACCCTGTCTGACTACGCCATTTGTACTGACTACCTGGCTGTTTTTACTGGCTACACCATCTTTATCTGCGCTCACACTCCAGCCGCCCGCCACATCTGGGGCACAGTTTTCGAGCTATAGTCTGCTGCACCTTGTTCCAGATAGTATTCTTGGCATTGCTGAGGTATTTTTATTTAACAGTACGTTGGCAGGGATAATTTTTTTAGCAGGACTAGCAGTCAATTCACTCAAAATAGCTATTTACGCGCTGGCCGGTTCTGTACTTGCAATTGGTATTGCGTTGTTGTACGGCGGTCAGATAACTATCATTTCTCTGGGACTCTACTCTTTTAATGCTATTCTGACAGCTATTACACTGGCTACTTTCAGCAGTAATCAGGATGTTAAAACCAGTTTTTATATTGTGTTCGGAATTATACTAACCGTATTTACTCAGGCAGCCTTAACCACGCTGCTCAAACCATTTGCCATACCAGTACTGACTATGCCATTTATACTGGTAAGCTGGTTATGGTTATCGTTTAATCAGACTCTAAACCAACGTTAATTGCTAGCGATATGATGATGCATTAATCACACAGAAAAATATTTTTGCGGATTAATAGATACACAAACAAATATAACTCATTATCACAGATTACAAATATGAGATTACTCAATAAAAAAGACTACCCTCAGGGCAGTCTTTTTAGGTGCAAGATGTTGCAAACCATGCTTAACGTTTGAACATATTGCCGTATTTTTGGTTGAATTTGTCCACACGACCGGTAGAGTCAACAATTTTCTGTTTACCGGTATAGAACGGATGACATGCAGAGCACACTTCAATATTGAAAGTATCTTTTTCCATTGCGGATTTGGTTACAAAAGTATTGCCGCAAGAGCAGGTCACGGTTACGTCGTGGTAGTTTGGTTGAATGCTGTTATTCATAGTATCGTCCTCGGTTGGCGGGTACAGGGGTTGTGCCTGTACCTCTTGAAACGGATGTTTGTAATCGGATAATTATACTCGCATGAGTAAGATTTTCAAGTGAATCAGCACATAGCAACGACAACATCAAGCCGGCTGACAAACACAAAACAGCAAAAGCTGTCCGACTGATTACATCCTACTTTTTCAGTGTAACACTGCTGTCAAGACCTATACGTCTGATTAAAGCAGCTGGTTTGAGACCGGCCGTCTTTATACAGAAAAACTCAGGCACGGCGCCAGCTAGTACCACTGGCACCATCTTCCAGCACAATGCCGGCCGCAGTAAGCTCATCGCGAATCCGGTCTGATTCTGCCCAGTTGCGCTGTGCACGTGCCTGTTGCCGTGCGGCAATCAGTGCTTCAATCGCTGCATTATCCAAACCCTGCGCTTTTTCACCTACCTCACCCTGCAAAAAAGTCTCAGGTTCACGTTGCAGTAAACCCAGCAAACCAGCCAACCCTTTCAGGCAACCAGCCAGTTCAGCGTCATGAGTTTTGTTGATTTCATTAGCCAGTTCAAACAGAACAGCTACTGCTTCCACTGTAGCAAAATCATCGTTCATGGCTGCATAGAAGCGACGCGTATAGTCATTTAATTGCGCATGCACAGTTATGTCTGCTGCTGGGGTATTTTTCAGGGCAGTATACAGACGGGTTAACGCACCTTTGGCATCATCCAAGTGAGCATCAGAATAATTTAACGGGCTGCGGTAATGCGCGCGCAGAATGAAAAAACGCACGACCTCCGCATCGTATTTTTGCAACACTTCGCGGATAGTGAAGAAGTTTCCAAGAGATTTGGACATTTTTTCATTATCCACACGAATAAAACCATTATGTAACCAATATTTAACATGACTGGCAAAGTGATTCTGCTCATCACAACAACCCTGTTTTTCAGCGCCACAACTCTGGGCAATTTCATTTTCATGGTGCGGAAACTGCAAATCGGCACCACCGCCATGTATATCAAAGTTTTTGCCCAAGAGAGTCCTACTCATGGCAGAGCATTCGATATGCCATCCCGGACGACCACGTCCCCATGGGCTGTCCCACGCAGGTTCATGCGGCTTGGCGGCTTTCCACAACACAAAATCCAACGGGTCACGCTTGTGCCCATCAACATCAACCCGCTCTCCGGCACGCAGATCATCTAGGCTTTTTCCACTCAACTGGCCATAGGGAGGATATTCACGCACTGCATAAAAAACATCTCCGTTATCAGCTACATATGCCTTGCCATTTGCAATGATGTCCTCAATCATGGCTATCATTTGCGTTATATACTGGGTGGCGCGTGGTTCATGCTCTGGCGCAAGTACGCCCAACGCTGCCGCATCTTCATGCATGGCCTGAATATAGAAATCTGTAAGTTCGGTAATGCTGATACCACGCTCATTAGCACGGGCAATAATTTTATCGTCTATATCCGTGATATTGCGTACATAATCTAGCTGATAACCCAGTTCACGCAGCCAGCGTGCTACCACATCAAATACAATCATTACCCGTGCATGACCAAGGTGACAATAATCATAAACCGTCATACCACACACATACATGCGCACCTGTTGTGGATTAATCGGTGTAAATTCCTGTTTGGTTCTGGTTAAGGTGTTATACAAGCTTAGCATGTCTGTTTCCAAATTGACTAAATGGTAGCACTGTACCCGGGTAATTTATTTGTATGAGGTTAAACTGGCTGTTTTCAAGAGCCAGAGAGCCTAAAAGCACGATTACAGTAGTCTGAATTGTAATATAGCGCAGTATAAGTTGTCGTCTAAAGCAGTTTTAAACCAAAATAAATACCTTTTGCATACAGATAGCACTGCTTATTCTGTTAATGTGTATAACCGTCTAAGCTGGGGGTCTCACTTGCTTTTCTGCTACAGATGACATAAAACATTAATCGTGAAAACCAAAACAAGCTTTAAAGAGAAGGAGTAAGTATGACTATCATGAAATCACTGTCTGCACTGGCAGCCGCCACCACTCTGGCCTTAACTGGCTGCGTTACCGATCCAACTACTGGCCAGTCTCATGCCAGCAAAACTGCCGTATATGGTTTAAGCGGTGCTGCCGTGTGCGGCATTGTAGGCGCGATTACGCATAACAGCCGCGGTGCACGCAACGCAGCGCTGGGTTGTGGTGCTGTTGGTGCTGGTATTGGTGCCTATATGGATTATCAGGAAAAACTGTTACGCCAGAAATTGGCCAATACCAATGTTGATGTTCAGCGTGATGGTGATCAGATTAAACTGATTATGCCTGAAAACATAACTTTTGCTACCAATAGCTCAGAATTAAGCGGCTCCGCTACTTCTTCCCTGTCATCTGTAGCCGAAGTATTGGCTAAATATGTGGACACCACTATTACCATCGCTGGTTATACAGACAGCACAGGCAATGACAGCATCAACGTTCCTCTGTCACAACGCCGCGCTCAGGCAGTTTCCAGTTTCCTAACTTCCCGTGGTGTGGCTTATAACCGTATCAGTGCGACCGGTTATGGTTCGGCCAGTCCGATTGCCAGCAATGCCACAGTTGAAGGTCGTGCGAAAAACCGGCGCGTGGAAATCCGGGTAAATCCGGCACCGCAGGCTCAGACCACAACTACACAGCAAACTACAACCTACGTGCAGTAATTGCTGAATCAGGCCTGACTGATTGCAGTGCAATTTAATCAATCAGGCCTATACACCAACAAACCAAATTTTTTTATAGCATATTTATTTATATTTACAACCATGGTAAAATAAATTACATTTATTAACTATTAAATTAATTAAATATGTCAAACCAAACTAACTCTAATATTAGTACCTCTTCTGGTAACATTAGCACAGTCATGTCTGTAGGCGACTGGTTAATCACATTTCTTATTTTCTGCATCCCCTTTGTTAATCTAATTATGATGCTAGTATGGGCTTTTGGTGGCAATAGCAATCCTAATCGCGCCAACTTCTGCAAAGCCTATTTAATACTAATGGTAATTGGAATAATATTAGGGTTTGCACTCATGGCAGTATTTGGAAGTATTCTGGCCAGCTCTATACCTACTAATTAATTCATATTCTTGATAGCAGTAATGAGGAATTCCGATTTCTTATATATGATTTAGCCTATCTGCTATATTGAATCGATTATAAGACATCAAAAATATCAGGTATATAAAAAAGCACTTCTAACTGCAGTGCTTTTTTGATTTTAAATCTTCTGAATCATTAGTCACGCAATACCATTAATTTAATTATTGATTTAGTATAGCACTCGGCAACATTTACATTCAGTACCCAATTATTTTTAAAATGGCTATTACCTTGAATCCCGATAAAGCCTAATAAAGTTACCAATAAAGCCTGATTAGGCAGAGTTTTCTCCTCATAAGCTGGCCGAATTTCAAAATTTACCAGCCATCTTAATGGATGCAGTATAAAAATCTGAATCAGCCCAGTACAATCAAATGGCCACATATCATCTAAACCATTCCCATTTCAGTTAGCGCAGAAACCGACATCATTACTTATCAAAGCATCTTAGATTAAACCGTCCGTTGTTATTAATTATCATATAAACAACTGTATTTATATTATTATTTCATAGTCATTCAATGCCACAATCAAAATTAATAGCATGGCTACAAATTCATACCAATACGATGGAGATTCTTCAGCAGAAAAAGCTCCGGTTATGCCCACAGTCGACTGGATAACCAGCCTGATTACCTGAACATTCCTACAGTCAATCTGCTTATAACGTTAATATGACAATTTAGCGAAAATGGTAATCCTAACCGATTCAATTATTGTAAATCTTAAATCGTAATCTTTGCTGTTTGCATGGCACTAGGTATGTTCTATGTCATCACCTACGGGTAACAAACCATAATGCTATCAAAATATGAATACTGGTATGAACCAATAATCTGCAAAGCACTAATCAGATTAATCCACAAAAAAAGCACTTCAAAATGAAGTGCTTTTTACTATCGGCTAATTTATACATCCAGTGAACGATGCAGCTTCGCCTGCCGTTCAATGCGTTTGTTGACAAACCATTGCTGTGCCAGAGTCAGAATATTATTCGTCAACCAGTACAGTACCAGACCAGCCGGGAAGAAGAAGAACATCACTGAAAACGCTACCGGCATGATTTTCATCATTTTTGCCTGAACCGGGTCTGTTGGCGGCGGATTCATGAATGTTTGCAGATACATGGTTAGCGCCATCAGCACAGGCAGGATGAAATAAGGGTCTCGACGTCCCAGATCGGTAATCCAGCCAATCCATGGTGCACCGCGCAATTCTACCGAAGCAAACAGCGCCCAATACAAACCAATAAACACCGGAATCTGCAACAACATTGGCAAACAACCGCCAACCGGATTGATTTTTTCCTTTTTGTACAGCGACATCATTTCCTGCTGCATACGCATGCGATCGTTACCATACTGGTCTTTTAATGCCTGTAGGCGTGGCGCCACAGCACGCATTTTGGCCATCGATTTATACGATGCATGGGTAAGCGGAAACAGAATCGCTTTTACAGTGAGCGTCAGTAAAATAATCGCCCAGCCCCAGTTCTGTACCAAACCATGCCACCAGTTCAGCAGCCAGAATAAAGGCGAAGAGAACAACGATACTTTACCGTAGTCTTTAATCATCTGTAGATGATCAGCAACTTTGGTAATCACTGAATAAATCTGCGGACCAGCATATAGAGAAATACCAAAACTGCCGGTAGCATTGGCACCAATATCTTTTAACGGCACGCGCACACCAGCCGAGTACAGGCCATCACTGCGTTTGCGAATATCAATCCGACAGTCACTGCTGCCACAAACACTGCTACCCTCTTTGGGTTGCAGAATCCATGTGGTCATAAAGTAATGCTGGGTCATACCGATCCAGCCAGTGTTAGTCTTACGCTGATAATCTGCCTGATCGCGGCCGGAAGCGTAATCACTGTCCAAATCCTTAAAAGCCACTTTTTCAAATTTGCCATTCGGGGTATACAACACCGGGCCAGTATAGGTATGGTCAAAATAACCGCTACCTTCCGGTTCCTTGTCATCACGCAACACCCGATAGGCCACATCCATTTGCAGTGGCTGGGCATTGTGATTGACAATTTCATAACGCAGCCCAATCAGATAGCTGCCTTTGGTGAAGGTGTAGATTTTACTAACCTGCACGCCATTTTGTTCCGCAGCAGTCAAACGCACATCCAGTTTGTCACCATTAAGCGTGTACTGTTTTTGTGCTGCAGTAAATGTCAGATTTTTAAACTGGTAATCACCCTGACGGTTCAATAACACCGACTGGGCTATATACTGATGGCCATTAGCACCATTATCCAGCAACACAAAAGGCTTGCTGGCATCACTGGTAGCTTTGTATTTATTGAGTGTGAGCTGGCGTAAATCACCGCTTTTTTCATCAATAATCGCTTTAACGGTATCGGTGGTAACCGTTACCGGATCCGTTTTACTCAATGCACCTTCAGCAGTCACTTCGGTGGAAGTAGCATTGCTGGTGGATGATGTTTGTTGTGTTGCAGGCTGATTTTCGGGTTGTGGGTATAACTTTTCCCAACCCAGCAAAATTGCCATGGTCAGCACAAAAAATATCAGTAATCGTTTGAAATCCATAGTGTATTCCGTGTGTGTTCGCTAAGGAAGTGGGTCATGACCGCAACCACCCCATGGATGACAGCGGCAAATGCGCTTTATCGCCAGCCAGCTACCCCTAAATACCCCGTATTTTTGCAGCGCCAGTACTGCATATTGCGAACAGGTCGGGCTATATCGGCAACGTGGTGGCAGCAGCGGGCTAATGGCATACTGGTAAAACCGAATCAGACCCAGCAATAAATATTTCATTGCGACGTTGTTTTACACCCGTCAGTTGCCACAAGCAACTGCTGTAAAGTTCTGACAACGCCAGCATAGTCCTTGTGCTGGAAAGGCTGGCGTATACGAATGATTATATCTACCGGCGGCAATTCATGCCGGTGTAGGCGAAACCATTCCCGCAACACCCGTTTCATGTAATTGCGCCGGTTGGCACGTCTGGCCACTTTTTTGGCAACTATCAGCCCCAGACGCGGGAAACCCAAAGCATTGCGTGCCTGAAATACCTGAATCCAGGCACGGCTTTTTTGGCAACGTAACGCAAAAACGGATGAAAAATCATCCGTTTTTAATAGGCGATATTTTTTGCCAAAATGATAATCCATTCTTGTTCTTACACAGCCAAACGTTTACGACCCTTGGCACGACGGGCAGCCAGTACAGCACGTCCGCCACGGGTTTTGCTGCGAACCAGAAAGCCATGAGTGCGTTTGCGACGGGTAACGGATGGTTGATAAGTACGTTTCATAATTTATTCCCGAATTAACTTTAAATAAAACGTGGCATTACACAACAAGAACAGCACTTTGTCAATCAATATAATCTATAGCAAAGCTTTATAGCAACTGCTTTAACATAAAGTGCAAATCATGGTCAGAAGTGTGTTTATTGCGTATAATTAGCATAATAGGCATTTTTTACTTCCAGCCTTTAGCCAGTTCCGATTGACAGACAAATTTAAGCTTCACGCATGACCCTGACAGAATTTTGGCCACAGTGCCTATTGCAATTAAAACAGAGCCTGCCCTCCCAGCAATACCAGATGTGGATTGCTCCGTTAACTGTAGGCGAGGAAAATGGCAATTGGGTAATTTTTGCGCGTAATACCTTCACATTTAATCATATCCGCGAACGTTTCTGGCCATCTGTCGAAAGCGCCAGACAGGCCATTCTGCCCGATGGCAATACACCATTAATTCTGAAAATCGGTCAGGGACAATCCTTGCAGGCGGCCACACAAGCAGTGCCGCTAAGCATCGTAGCCAGCCCTACCCCTGCTGCGGTCACGGCACCGGCTACAGCGGTGACAGAGAATCCGCCAGCAGCTAAACCAGAAACAGACGTAGCAACTCCTGAGGTAGCACCCAAAACACGGACAACACCAAAACGAACTGAATCTGCTCAGGACATTATCGCCAAACGACTGCGGCACAGCCAGTCTAAAAGCGATAGTAGCCCTGCTGACAATGGCGAAAGCAGCAATATCAAAGCGGCCAAAGCAGAAAAGCCCGAAGCGGCTGCACCAGCAACCGCATCTGATTCAGCACATGAAAACAATAAAAAATCCCGCTATACCGAAACCAATCTGAATCCCGAGCACACTTTCGCCGCTCTGGTACAGGGTAAAGGTAACCGTCTGGCTCATGCTGCCGCCCTGTCTATTGCAGAAAATCCCGGCAACAGCATGTATAACCCGTTTTTCGTCTATGGCAGTACCGGTCTGGGTAAAACCCATCTGGTACAGGCCATTGGCAACCAGCTTTTTGCTACTGATGCCAAAGTAAAAATACGTTATATTCATGCTGATGAATTTATCCGCGGCATTATGAATGCATTCCATGCCAAATCCTTTGATGCCATGCGCCAGCAATATCAGCAGGTAGACTTACTTATCATGGATGATGTGCAGTTTATTGCCGGCAAAGACCGTACCATGGAAGAGTTTTTTTACGTCTATAACCATTTAATTGACGAAAAAAAACAGGTTATCCTTACCTGTGATACCCTGCCTACCCATATTGATGGCATGGATGACCGCCTGAAATCACGTTTTTCCTGGGGGCTGAGTCTGGAGCTCGAACCGCCAGAACTGGAAATGCGTGTCGCTATTTTGCAGAAAAAAGCTGAGTTGGCACAAGTCAAACTAGAAGACGAAGCCGCATTTTTTATTGCCAAGCATATCCGCAGCAATGTGCGCGAGCTGGAAGGGGCATTCAAGCGCGTAGTCGCTCAAAGCCGTTTTGCCAGCCGTCCGATTGACGTGGGCTTGGCTACAGAAGCATTACAGGATATTCTGGCAGTCAATCACAAACCCATGACACTGGAACACATCCAGAACACTGTAGCCAAGTTTTATGGCATCACCATTAGTGACATGGTGGGCAAAAAACGTACCCGCACTCTGGCTCGTCCGCGCCAGATGGCTATGACATTAGCAAAAGAACTTACTCCACTTAGTTTACCCGCTATTGGTAGCGGATTTGGTGGCCGCGACCACACAACGGTCATGCATGCGGTAAAAAGCATCTCCAAACTCCGGAAAGATGATGCCGAAACAACCAAAGCGTATGAAACCTTAATGATGATTTTGCGAGATTAAACCAAGGAACAGAATATGCTGATTTTACAAGCAGAACGCGACAGTTTGCTCAAACCGCTGCAAGCCGTAACCGGTATTGTCGAACGTCGTCACACCTTACCGATACTGTCTAATGTATTGCTGGAAAACCATCAGGGGCAAATCAAAATTCTGGCCACCGATCTGGAAATTCAGATTGATACCGTAGGGCCAAAAAGTGAAGCAGAAGATTTTCGCATCACCACCAATGCCAAAAAACTGCAAGACATCCTGCGCGCCCTGCCTGCTGGTGCCATGGTGTCACTAGACTGGAACAACAACCGTCTGGTGCTGAAAGCCGGTAAAAGCCGTTTTAATCTGCAAACCCTGCCAGCAGAAGACTTCCCGCTGATGAGCGTTGGCGAAAATGTCGATGCCACCTTTACCCTGCCACAGGAAATGTTCCGCGAAATGCTGTCACAGGTACAGTACAGCATGGCTATTCAGGATATCCGTTATTACCTCAATGGCCTGCTGATGCAAACCGAAGGTAATCAGCTACGTCTGGTGGCTACCGACGGGCACCGTCTGGCCTATGCTGCCTGCAATATTGAAGCAGATTTGCCCAAAGCCGAAGTGATTCTGCCCCGCAAAACCGTACTGGAGCTGTTTAAACTGCTCACCTTCCCCGAACAGCCGATAACCATTGAACTCCTGAATAATCAGGTGCGTTTCCGCTGCAATGACACCATTATCGTTTCCAAAGTGGTAGATGGTAAATTCCCCGACTACAACCGTGTTATTCCACTGGATAATGATAAAATCTTTCTGGCCAATCGTACCGAGCTGCTGGGCGCACTGGAACGGGCAGCCATTCTGGCCAACGAAAAATTCCGCGGAGCCCGCCTGCAAATCCAGCCCGGCCTGCTCAGTGTTACCTGTAACAACAATGAACAGGAAGAAGCACGCGAAGAACTGGAAATTGCCTATCAGGGCGATACACTGGAAGTGGGATTTAACATCAACTATCTGATGGATGTATTGCGCAATGTACATGCGGAAGACTTGCAGCTAGCTTTTGGCGATGCAAACCGCTCCACCCTGTTTACCATCCCCAACAATCCCAATTTCAAATATATTGTCATGCCAATGCGTATTTAAGCGTTATTCATACAATCACTTAGCTACGGCCGTAAACCAGCCTGCTGTTTTCATAACAGCCCAGACTGGTGTACGGCCGTTTATTATTTACATTCAGTATTATTACCCATAAAGAAAAATCAGCCAAAACATCACGTTAAATATAACAACTGGCTGAAAAAAAGCTGGTTTTCTGTTATAATATTCTTTTGGTCAATTGCCCTGAAACAGGCCTGTGAATACTGGCAAACCGGAAGTATGTTTATCATCATATCACGGCTACAGGCACACTTTTTAACGGCATGACCGCTGCCCCAGATTTAGTAAAGAATTCTTATGACCGATCACAGTTCTGAAGATTACGGTGCCGACAGCATCAAAGTACTAAAAGGTTTAGATGCCGTGCGCAAACGTCCCGGCATGTATATTGGCGACACTCAAGATGGTACCGGCCTGCATCACATGGTATTTGAAGTTCTGGATAATGCCATTGATGAAGCACTGGGTGGTTATTGTGATCACATCACCGTAGCCGTGAATGCCGATAACTCCATCACCATCGAAGACAATGGCCGCGGTATTCCTACCGATATGCATCCGGAAGAACACCGCTCTGCCGCCGAAGTGATTATGACCATACTGCACGCTGGCGGTAAATTTGATAACAACAGTTACAAAATTTCCGGTGGTTTACATGGTGTAGGCGTTTCTGTAGTCAATGCCCTGTCCGACTGGCTGCGCCTGACTATCTATCGCAATAATAAAGAACACTATGTTGAATTCTGCCGTGGCGATGTCGTAGCACCACTCGTTGTAGTAGGCGACACCGACAAACAGGGTACACGAGTACAGTTTTTAGCCAGCACCGAAACTTTCGGCAATATCGATTACCACTTTGATATTCTGGCCAAACGCATCCGCGAATTGTCATTTCTAAACAATGGCGTCAGCATCGAACTTTTCGACAAACGCGATGGCAAGCATGAGAATTTTGCCTTTAGCGGCGGCATTGCCGGCTTCGTACAATACATGAGCCGCAACAAAACAGCCTTGCATGAAAAAGTTTTCTACGCCTCTGGTGAAAAAGATGGCATGAGCGTCGAATGTGCCATGCAATGGAACGACAGCTATCAGGAAAATGTACAGTGTTTCACCAACAATATTCCCCAACGTGATGGTGGCTCCCATCTGACCGCTTTGCGTCAGGTTATGACCCGTACCATCAACAACTACATTGAAGCTAACGAAGTAGCTAAAAAAGCCAAAGTAGATACCAATGGCGATGATATGCGCGAAGGACTAACCTGCGTATTATCCGTTAAACTACCCGATCCAAAATTTTCATCCCAAACCAAAGACAAACTGGTTTCCGGCGAAATCGGCCCGGTGGTTAACGAAGTACTAGGCAAAGCCCTGTCCGAATTTTTAGAAGAAAATCCAATAGATGCTAAAATCATCACCGGTAAAATCGTAGATGCAGCACGAGCACGTGAAGCGGCACGTAAAGCACGTGAAATTACCCGGCGCAAAGGGGTAATGGATGGCTTGGGACTGCCGGGCAAACTGGCAGACTGTCAGGAAAAAGACCCAGCTTTATCAGAATTATATCTGGTCGAAGGTGATTCGGCCGGTGGCTCCGCCAAACAAGGGCGTGACCGTAAATTTCAGGCCATTTTACCGCTGAAAGGTAAAATCCTGAATGTAGAAAAAGCCCGCTTTGAAAAAATGCTGGCCAGTCAGGAAGTGGCTACCTTAATCACCGCGCTGGGTGCGGGCATTGGCAAAGAAGAATTCAACCCTGAAAAACTGCGTTACCATCGCATCATCATCATGACCGATGCCGACGTAGACGGTGCACACATTCGTACCCTGCTGCTGACTTTCTTTTACCGGCAAATGCCTGAGCTAGTAGAACGTGGTTATGTTTATATAGCCCAGCCGCCGCTTTACAAGGCCGAACGCGGCAAGCAGGAGCGCTACCTGAAAGACGAGTTTGAAAAAGATCAGTTCCTGCTCACACTGGCACTGGACAAAATACAGCTAATTATTGGCGACAGCACCCTTGAAGGTAATGCTTTGGCTGAAATTGCCAAACAATATATTCTGACACAAAGCATAATTATGCGTGAAAGTCGCATCATTGACAGTGCGGTACTGAACGCCCTGCTCTCCTGGAATGAAAATCTGGATTTAAGTACCGTAGCCAGTGCCGAAAAAGCAGTGCAAACATTAACAAAGCTTGTTAATGATGACAATCTCAAACTGGAACGCATCGGTGCTGATGATGAAGTGCAAATGATTAAAATCACCCGTCAATTGCATGGGAATCGAATGGTCAGCTATCTGGAACAAAAATTTGCTGAAAGCCGCGCCTACCAGAATATTCGCCAGACGGCCGCCACCTTAAGCGGCATCATTGATGCACCAATTGAAGTGGTTAAAGGTGACAATAGCAACAAAGTTACCGGCTTTGCTCAGGCGCTGGACTTATTGATGACTAACGCCCAGAAAGGACTAAGTATTCAGCGCTATAAAGGGCTGGGCGAGATGAATCCGGAACAGCTATGGGAAACCACCATGGATCCCGCCGTACGCCGGCTGCTGAAAGTCAGAATCGAAGACGCCATGGCCGCGGATGATGTCTTTGTTACCCTGATGGGTGATGAAGTCGAACCACGGCGCGCATTTATCGAAAACAATGCCTTAAATGCGCAGGTAGATATCTAAATATCCTGATCACACCCAAAAGGATGGCATAGCCATCCTTTTTTGTTCATTATGGGAGCTCGCTATAATCAATGTATAGATTTATCCATTGAGACAATAAATAAAATTACATCTTATGGTGATTTTATTGTTAAATTCTGGCCAAGATTTGTGCGGATACTAACATGAAAAAAAATTAATATGGTTATATACCCTATAATTTATATGATAGGACTTTTAATATTATTGTGTACTTCTAATAATCAATATGAATGGATGCAGGAAATGGATAGTACGATAGTTCAATTGCCAGAAGATAGCTCTGCAAATACGGCGATTGGAATGACTATTTTAACTTTAATATTAATTATTATGCAGATAGTTCGTTTCAAATTCGCCAGAAGCCATCTTGAAAAAAGCACTGTAATTATATTGGCATTGATTGCAATCATTGTATGGGCGCTTAAATTTAGTTAATAATTAATTTTATTCCATGTAAATTTTCCATACTGAATCTTACTTTAAGATAAATATAGATAGTTCTGCTTAACGACTTTTTCAACAAACAGCTTGCTCCACCGGCACAGAATAATCGACTGCACAGCTATTACTACTCAAAAAAAATAACGCCAATTCTTATAACAAAATACTCATACCTATTTTGATAAAGCAATTATAAAAAAGTTATCGGCACTTATTAAGTAAAGTGCTATCCAACAATCCATTTTATGCATAACAATTATCAAAATCTATGGCGCTTGAAATCATTAAATATAATAAATAAGTATCATCGTAAAATATTAGGCATTGGCATTACAAGCAGATGCCCCGTAGGTAGAATAACTTTGTTATCAGGACAAGCTGGCTGACTATGCTGTAGCTACCAGTAAACAGACAGGTGAATAATGAAGCAGAATTGACTGGAAGAACATTTACTAACTAAACAAAATCACATGGTATAAGCACAGACTATATTCAATCGCACAGCATATCCAAACGGGTATATTGCATAATTGTCTGTATCCAACAAAACTACTGAATTGATATCTTTTTCATAATCAGGTACCGGCAAGAAAAATAAGCCAAGCATGGCTGACGATTGATAACACCGTCCACCCATCAAGCAGCAAACAATATCAAGCCGATCGAATATCAAACATTGACACAGACAACGTAATTTTCTACGTGCGTTTTATACTGAGGACGGAATATTGACCATTTCATTACGATTGCATGCAAGCAGACTAAACAAGCCTGAATTAATCAGTTTTTCTCAGGAAGAGGAAACCTTAATTCCCATTTCCTCTTCCTGATAGTTAACAATTAAATTTCACCACCTATGCCCTTAAACTTCTCAACCAAGTCAGCAATCTTTTTGAACACCTTTTGTTTTTTGGGTAAATATTGCGGATTAAGCGGGCTCATTTTGGGCAAGACTTCGTTCAGCTCCGTGCCGTTGTCAGTAGCATATTCACGCTTTAATGAGGATGCAATATAACGTTTAGCAGCAGCTTCATTTAAATTTTCATCACCAATTAATGCCTTAACCTCGGCTTGTTGCTGCTGTTGGGCATACTGATAAAAGGCATCAATCATACCGGCTTTATCAGCAATAGCATTTAAATCGGTATGTTGAATAAATTCAATAACCAATTCCTCCTTGGCACGATAGCCTAAACTGGCGCGGATTAAGCGCTGTGCATCTTCAACAATGACTTGTTTATTCTTATCTTGCTTGTTCTGCTCAAAAATTAATTCCAGAATATAATCCAAATTGATTTCTTGCGATTTTAATAAATCCACTTCAAAAACCACATCATCCCAATCAATGGTTAGCTGCTCCTGTTTTTCAGCGGCTTGTTGTCTATACAGCCAGTCACGAATATCATGGTAAGTTGAACGGTAATTCTGGATCGCTCTTTCTGTTGGCATCTTAATCTTTTGCATCCGTTCAAAAGCTTCATCTGAAACATAATACTGCGCTTTAAACTGTTCAACCGCCTGTTTATCTGTTGTATCCAGCTGTTGCAATGCCTTTAAAGCGATATGTTCATCATAATTCTGTAATGCATTATCGGCACGTAAATACTGGCCAAATAATTTAACAAACGCTTTTTTATCTTTTTCAGTAGTAATCTGATCCAGATGGGGAAAACGTTGCTGTAGCTCAGCCACAAGAGCTAAATATCCGCTATGGATTTCACCGGAAACCTCATCGGTGTAACCCTGCATATGTTCCTCATAACTTTTTTCTAATACCACATTCTGAGTGTTTTTTTGACCAAATAGTTTGATGGCGTCAATGGTGGCTGGTTCTAAATCACGAAATGCCACAATATTACCGCAGACTTTGGTGTCATCATAGATGCGATTGGTGCGTGAAAAAGCTTGGATTAAGCCATGAAAACGTAAGTTTTTATCGACAAATAGCGTATTGAGGGTTGGCGCATCAAAGCCGGTTAGAAACATACCCACGACGATTAATAAATCAATTTCCTGCTTTTTAACGCGCAAAGATAAATCACGGTAATAATTCTGAAATTGCCCGCTGCTGACATCATAGTTAGATTTAAACATTTGATTGTAATCATCAATCGCAGAGGCTAAAAACTCTTTGGCACTTTGATTCAACGCATTGGTTTCAAAGCTTTCATCAGCAATAGCACCAGCGGGGTCTTGTTGCTCATTAGCCGCAAAGGAAAAGATAGTAGCAATTTTCAATGGTTTACTGGATGTTTCTTGCAGCTTTTTTAACGACTCATAATACAGCTTTGCCGCGTCCACACTGCTCACGGCAAACATAGCATTAAAGCCTTTGCCGTTGCCATTTGAACGATGCGTTTTTTGTTTAAAACATTTTAGGATATATTGGCTGATTTGTTCAATCCGTTTGGGATGCAGTAATGCTTGCTTATTTTCGGCGGCACTAAGTTTGTCCAGATTTTGCTCACATTCAATCGCTTTAAAATGCGGGCGTACATCATTGTAGTCGACTTTAAATTTAAGTACTTTTTTATCGCGAATAGCGTCGGTAATCAAATAGCTATGCAACTCACGCCCGAACACCGTAGCGGTGGTTTGTTCGCCAAACGCATTAGCGTCCAGAATTGGCGTGCCGGTGAAACCGAATTGATAGTATTTTTTAAACTTTTTCTTAATATTTTTTTGTGCTTCACCAAATTGTGAGCGATGTGCTTCATCAAAAATAAACACGACCTGTTTATTATAGATTGCTAAATCATCCTTAGCTTTTATCAGATTATTGAGTTTTTGAATGGTGGTGACAATAATTTTATTATCCTGTTTTTCAATATTGCGCTCCAGTCCGGCAGTACTATCGGAACCATTGACACTGTCTTTTGAGAATTTCTGATATTCTTTCATGGTTTGATAATCCAGATCCTTACGATCCACCACAAAAAACACTTTATCAATAAATTCCAGATCGGTGGCCAGACGCGCTGCTTTAAAGCTGGTGAGGGTTTTTCCTGATCCGGTGGTGTGCCAGATAAAGCCCCCACTATGTGGGCTACTCCAGTTTTTGGCCTGATAAGCACTGATAATCTGCCATAAAATCCGCTCGGTTGCGGCAATCTGGTAAGGGCGCATAATCAATAAAGTATCATTGATATCCAGAACGGAGTAAGTGATTAAAACACTTAACAGCACACGACTGGCAAAAAAGGTGGCGGTAAAATCTTTTAAGTCGTTAATCGGTTCGTTTTCAACATTCGCCCAGTTTATGGTGAAATCAAAACTGGTTTTATCCCGCTTGGTGGTATTGGCAAAATACCGGGTATCGGTACCGTTTGAAATCACAAATAACTGTAGATATTTAAACAGGGAATTGTCATGATTAAAACTCTCTTTACTGTAGCGATGAACCTGGCCAAACGCCTTACGAATGGCAAGGCCACGTTTTTTAAGCTCCACCTGCACCAAAGGCAGACCATTAACTAAGATGGTAACATCGTAGCGATTAGCATAACTACCAGTTTGCTGAAACTGGCGAATCACCTGTAATTTATTGTTGCTGAGGTTTTTTTTATCGAGCAGATAAATATTCTGAATATGCCCATCATCAAACACAAAATCGTAGATATGATTATGGTGAATTTTACGACTTTTATCGACCATCGATTCATTCGGTTTATCCAGATACTCTAATACAAATCGCTGCCATTCCTCATCGCTAAACTGCATATTATTGAGCGTTTGCAACTGCACCCGAATATTGGCCAACAATTTCTGCTGATTATTCAGCTCAGGCAGATATTCATAACCTTGACGGCATAAATCCCGAATCAATTCGTTTTCTAATTCATTTTCCGTTTGATATCCAGCCGCCGGCTCTTCAAGCTTGGTGTAGTTATCTAAAATAATATAGTGATCGGTTTCGGCAATCGGGGTTGTGTAATTGACCATCGTCCACTCCTGCTAGTTAAAATTGTAATTTTCGAGTAAATGATTCAGTAAAAAGGCAACAATTTGTTTTTCAGGCTCAGAAGGCTCGGGCACCATTTCATTGGATAAGGTTGAATGACTGGTAAAATTGATTATGCGGGTTAAGTATACGTCTCTATCATCAGGCAGCAAGTCTGACCAATGCCGATAGCCTAAAAAACAGGCGGTTTTTTCATACAGGTTACGTAATAGGGTAAAATGATATTTTTCAATTTTATTTTCTTTAATCGCTTCTTGCAGCAACTGTTTTAAATACAGATGATAGGAAAAGCTGTGATTTGAATCGCCTTGTTTGTTTTCTAGTTCAAAATAGCCATCTGCTAATCGTCTTAGAATATAACCGTTTGGCAACTTCAATTCATTATAAAGTACATTATAAAACAGTGAATTATGGGTAGTGATAATAAATTTAATATCAGATTCATTGGATTTGATTAATTGTGCAATATCCGCCGCCAACTGAATCAGATGATTCTCATCTAATGAGCTTACCGGATCATCAATAAAAATATAGCGTAATTGGTCAAACTCATTAGTAGAACGCTCGCTTTTTTCCGCAATATTGCGCTCGGCAATCACCAAACTAATCAAGGTGAAAAAAATACTCCAAATTAAATTATTTTCTTCCCCTTTGGAGATTTTAATATTATCGATACGCTGATCATTACCCGCTGCGAGCGAGAAAGTAATAGCGGAAAAATCCTCATTGAAATGCGGCGTCAGGTTGTGCTGGGTATAAGCTTGGAAGTATCTGGCCACATTTTGCTCCTGCCCTTGCTCTTTCAAAATCCAATCCGTAAATGAATTGGGTTGTATGCTTAGCTGATGCTCGCCTTGCTGATATTGATTGTTATTCCAGACAAATAAATCCTCAGTAAATGCGTTATAGTAAAGAATCTTATGCCGTGTTAAGGCGCTACTGTCTCCTTTATCCGTTTTATCCTGCTGCGATACAATAAACTCTTTAAACGCTTGCGATAAACGTGTTTTACCAGTGCCATTAAAAGCATAAATCAATTGAGTTTTTAGGGCTTTCTGTTTTTTTTGAGCGTTTTGGGCGTTTCTATCAATCTGCTCAGCAATATTTATCAGTGTATTATTCATATTCTGATTGTCTTGTCTTATTTATCTTCCACCTTAGGAAAGTCCAATAATAAATCCCGATAATATTCGTACTGTTTTTGGCGTAACTCAATCTCACACGGTAAACCTTCGGTCATGGAATTTGTTAACGCATCAAATTTATCTAAGATTTCGACAATTTGAGTTAACTTTGTCAACGGAAGAATAGGGATTTTGATGCTATTTAAATTCTTTTGATTTAATTTAGGTTGTGCAGCACCTGAAATATAAGGTGTTAAATCTATATTATTTAAAAAATACTCAATGAACTTACGTTCACCATAAGTCTTAAATTTCAATACGTGAGCGTGATTATTTACCCAAGTCTTGCCTGTAATACTAAATGCTATAGGAGTATTTCTTGCTAATAAATTTGCGCCATCTTCTGATATAAGCAATAAATCTTCTTCGAAAAGATAGTCTTCTACATAATCAACAATACCAGATGCTCCATAATACGGTATGCTACCTGACTTTCTTAGGCCACTTGTTACAGGTTTCCTCATATAATCAAGATTTTCTGCTATTTCTCCTAAGGTCTTCCACTCAACCTCATCCTCTTTAAATGTCAATAATTTATCTCGATAATAATCGTATTGTTTTTTCCGTGCTGTAAGCTCTGCTGTAAGCTCTGCTGTAAGCTCTGTAAAAGTGTCTAAGATACGGACGATTTCAGTCTGTATGTGTAGCGAAGGAATAGGAATTTGAATTTTTTTTAATTCACTCATTGGTAAACTAATAACTGGCGAACCAACAATTTTTTTACTATATTCATTTACTATATATTTTGAATTAAATAAATGAGATAAGTATTTTGAAACAACTATTTCTTGAACAGGTTTTATTACATAGACTCCTTCTTTGATATTCCAATTTTTAGGTTTTTCATCAATAACAGCTGTTTTTCCTACCGTCCCTGTCCCCGAAAATAAGATGTCGCCAGCCTCTAAATTCGAGCGGTTGTTTATAAGCTCTAAAGCTTGGTTATTAATTTTATCAGTCTTATCAAGGAAGACTATCTTTCCATTCTGAATTTCTCGAACAGTTATATAGAAATTCATAGCATCGGATGTATTCAACTTAAAGTTATTTCGTGGATTTAGCCCCGTTTTCAAAGATTTTATTACTTCCCCTAATGGTTTCCACTCAACCGCTTCCCCATCAAGTAGCTTAGCGATACTGTTTTGCATATTTGAATTGTTACTCATTTCTTGCGACTTTCCTGTTTCGCTTTATTTGCTAATACGTTGATGGTTTTCAGATAAGATATTTCTACCCCACTATAAACATTTCGTGAATGTTGTTGAACTGTTCGGATTTTCTGAACAGTTGCTTTTTTAAAATAAGCATCAATACAAACTTGTTGATTATTAATATGGTAAATTTCAATGTGATTATTGCTCATGCTTCAATCTCCGCCACAATGGCATCAATTTGGGCGCGTAAGCGATCAATTTTAGCCACAGTGTCTTTTAATTCCGCATTAAGCTTATGGATATCAATTACTTCACGGGTATCTTTGGCTTCCACATATGAGCTTACCGATAAATTATAGTCATTGTCGGCAATGGTTTGATTAGCAACCGATTTGGCAAAATATTCGACATCTTGTTTACTATCAAATATTTGTATAATTTCTTCAATATGCTTATCGGTTAGGACATTATTATTGGTTTCTTTTTTAAACAGCTTGCTGGCATCCATAAATTGTGTGGTTCTAACGGTTTTGTTTTTCGCCAGTACCAGAATATTGACCGCAATCGAGGTACCATAAAATAAGTTTGGTGCCAGTGATATCACGGTTTCGACAAAATTATTATCGATTAAATATTTACGGATTTTCTGCTCAGCACCACCTCGATAAAAAATACCCGGAAAGGTAACAATCGCCGCTCGCCCTCGCTCAGACAAGTAACTTAATGCATGCAGAATAAAGGCAAAATCGGCTTTTGATTTTGGCGCGAGTATGCCAGCAGGGGCATATCGGTCATCATTGATTAAGGTTGGGTCATCACTGCCAATCCATTTAATCGAATAAGGCGGATTGGAAACAATGGCATCAAATGGCTTTTCGTCGCCAAACTTAGGATTAAGTAGTGTATCCCCTAAGACAATTTCAAATTTATCGTAGTTGATATTGTGTAAAAACATATTCATACGAGCAAGATTATAGGTGGTATGGTTAATTTCCTGACCATAGAATCCATCCTCAATGATATGCTTATCAAACTGTTTTTTTGCCTGTAACAATAAAGAGCCTGAGCCTGCCGCCGGGTCATAGATTTTATTGATCTTTGTTTGATTATGTAAGGCTAATTGTGCGATTAATTTGGATACATTCGGCGGGGTGAAAAATTCTCCTCCTGATTTACCGGCTTTAGAAGCATAATTGGAGATTAAATATTCATAAGCATCACCAAACACGTCAATATGGTTATCTTCAAATTGCCCAAAATCCAGCTCGGCAATGCCATTGAGTACGGCAGCTAGCCGTTTGTTTTTGTCGGCTACGGTATTACCTAAGCGGTTACTGGTGGTGTCAAAATCAGCAAATAACCCTTTAATATCGCTTTCGGAAGGATAACCAATAGCCGAACTTTCAATCGCATTAAAAATATTGGCCAAGTGGGTATTTAAGTCTTTATTGGTATTGGCCTCGGCAACGGTATGGCAGAATAATTGGCTAGGATAGATAAAATAG
The DNA here is from genome assembly GCF_914768025.1 of Snodgrassella gandavensis. Taxonomy (GTDB): domain Bacteria; phylum Pseudomonadota; class Gammaproteobacteria; order Burkholderiales; family Neisseriaceae; genus Snodgrassella; species Snodgrassella gandavensis. The sequence goes on from NZ_CAJZCE010000007.1 coordinate 67,202, forward strand.
CCTTTGGATTTAATGGCATCCTGTTTAATTTCGTCGGTAATCTTATCATCGGAAATTGATTTATAATCAATACTCTCATCGCCAGCCTGCATATAATCAGCAAAATTTTCACTAATAAAGCGATAAAATAAGGTGCCAAGTACATATTGTTTGAAATCCCAGCCATCGACAGCGCCTCTTACTTCGTCGGCAATTTTCCATATTTGGCGTTGTAATTGGTCTCGTTGCTGGATACTGATGGCCATGATTAAATTCCAATAAAAATCTGTGTGTTAAATATTAGGCTTATTAAGATATCTAAGCGGTAATTGTGTATTTTATCAGCACGGCTGCTTACTGGTGCATCAGGGTACAAAATAATATACGCCACCAGGCAATAACTGCGTTATAGGTTCTTCGATATCAAGGTTCTAGCCTGCATTCTGTGTATCTTGCTTTTACAGGTAGCGATTGATTCTGGCAGCAAACTTTATAACAAGTCGGCGCATTGCAGTTTTGCAGTGATGAATCGACATAATTCATTTTTCTGGTGTTGGCTGTATTGCTCAGCCAGTCAATTATTTTATGGCAGCATCAGCCGAGAAAGTTTTTTCATTACAAGTATTTATTTTTTCCTATAGCGTGATTTTAGCAGTAATAATTTGCATTTAATTTGGTATTTAACCGACTGAGAGAGAGAAAATCGAAGATGCGCTGGCTGCGGATAATGGCGTTATTACCCTTGATAGGTGATGCAGTTGAACCACGGCGGGCATTGATTGCATACAATGCCTTAAATGCGCAGGTAGATATTTACATTTCCTGATTGCACCAAAAAGGATGGCACAGCCATCCTTTTTTATTGCAATGATTATATTCAGTAGCCAGTCTGAGCTGGCTAAATACCTGATACAGCAAAAGCAGCTGAATCATCAGCCTTTGACACAGATAACCTGACGCAATTGATGCCTGATTTCCACCAGCTCCTGCTGTGCCTGCATTACGGCATCGATATCTTTGTACGCCAGTGGAATTTCGTCGATTACCTCCGCATCTTTACGACATTCTACATGGGCGGTGGCCTGCATCTGGTCGGCAACGGTAAATCTCTTTTTGGCTTCGGCGCGGCTCATTACCCGCCCTGCCCCATGCGAACAGGAATGAAAACTTTCTGTATTACCCAAACCACGCACAATATAACTTTTTGCCCCCATTGAGCCCGGAATAATCCCCTGTTCGCCCTCGCGTGCAGAAACTGCACCTTTACGGGTAACAAAAACATTCTGGCCAAAGTGCTGTTCTTTCTGCACATAGTTATGATGACAGTTTATTGTTTGCAGATGCGTGGTAAATGGCACATCAATCACTTTGCGTAATGCAGCAATGGTATTGTGCATCATCACTTCACGGTTTACACGGGCAAAGTCCTGCGCCCAATGCACAGCTTCCAGATAATCACGACAATATTCCGTTCCTTCAGCAAAATACGCCAGATCGTTATTGGGCAGATAGGTATCAATAAAATACTTTTTCATCTCTTTTTGCGCCAGCTCACTGAAATATTGACCAATGGCATGGCCAATACCACGTGAACCGCTATGCAGCATAATCCATACCTGATCAGTTTCATCCAGACAAACTTCGATAAAGTGATTACCGCTGCCCAGTGTGCCCAGATGATGCAAGCTATTGGCTTTTAAAAAGCGCGGATATTTGCTGGTGAGTTTTTCAAAGCCGGGCAATAACTGCTGCCAGTACTCTTGTACAATCGGTGGCGGATTATGCCAGCTACCTTTATCATATTTTTTATTACCCGGGGTGGAGCCATGCGGTACGGCTTTTTCAATCGCCAGCCGCAATGGCATTAAGTCTTCCGGCAAATCCTGTGCGGTAAGCGACAACTGTACCGCCATCATGCCACAGCCGATATCTACGCCAACCGCAGCCGGAATAACCGCGCCGGTGGTGGGAATCACGCTGCCAATGGTAGAACCTCGTCCCAGATGCACATCCGGCATTACGGCAATATGCTTAAAAATAAAGGGCAGTTGTGCGGTTTCAAGCAGTTGTGTTTTGGCGATATCTTCTACTGGTACGCCTTTAGTCCACATTTTTACCGGACGGGTTTTATCTTCTTTTAATACTTCATATTTTTGCATTTTTATCTTTCATTATTTTTCTGTTTAATCAATCAGCATAGGTTAGGCTGCTATTTCGCCTGAATGTTAATCAAACCATGTAATAACTGATCCAGACCGCCCACAACTGAAATTTTGTCGATGCGTTCAGCAATGCGTTCCAGTGTTTCCATTTCTTTCAGGCGTAAAGCCACCGGATTGTTTTCCATTACTCTGGCGGTATTCAGCAAGGAACGGGTGGCGGAAGTTTCTTCGCGGCGACGGATTACATTGGCCTGTGCCGCTTTTTCAGCCTCCACTACCTGCGCCAGAATGGTTTTCATGTCGCCCGGCAGAATTATGTCTTTCACGCCTACGCTAATGGTTTCAATTCCATAGCCTGTCATATTCGCCTGCATATGCGCATTGATGACTTCATCAATCACGTCCTTGTTTTCCAGCAATTCATCCAGCGTGCGGGTACCAATTGCTTCGCGTAAGGCAAATTGCAATTGCCGGTACAATAGTTCCACAGGCTGGGCAGCTTTGGCAAAAGCAGTTAATACATCGGTATAGCACCAGTTAGCCACCAGATTGATGCGCAGATTTACTTTGTCGCGGGTTAGAATTTCCTGCCCGGAGATTTCGACGGTCTGCAAGCGTGTATCTACGATTTCAACGCTGATTTCGCGGTTAAAGCGCCAGTAGGCGGTAATGCCGGCATCCAGTAGCTGCTCTACTTTGCCATTTACTTTTAATACACCAACATGATAGGCCGGTACCTGCGCAATCAGCACGCTGCTGTCACCAATCACTTCTTTTTGACGCAATTTAGGCTGTAATAATTGCTGTACCATTTGTTCTGAAAGCTGGTAGCCGGCAGCCAGCTCGATAGTCTGCATGTGCTGCTTGCAATTATTCTGCCAATATAATCTTTTTGTGCCCGGCGGCAGGATTTCTACCAGTAGGTCATCCTCGAAGCGTAATCCGGCCTGATTAGCGCCTACCTGCATCTGTACACAGTATTGCTGCATCTGCTCCGGTGCATTCTGCTCAATCGTGGCGGCCAGCAGGTCATCGATACGGTTGTCCTGTAATTTGAATTTTCCCAGTACAAGCTTATGCTTGAATTCGCATAAGCCAATTACAGATGTGGGCGGAATAATCTGCACAAACTGGTTATCCACAAACAGGGTACCAATCTGTTCATCTACAAAATAATGCAGTTTGATATTGTCGATACCGGTAATGAGTCTGGCGGTATTTTTGGCCTGTATCAGTTCCAGCGCTACTTCATCCGGCAAACGGTAGCCCTGCTGCAAAGTGACTTTTTTAATTGATTGTGCTTTATAACTCTGCCAGTACAGTGCTTTGGTAGCGGGCATTATAATTTCTACCAGCATGTCTTCTTCATAGCGCAGGGCAATTTCATTATCAGCCACATTGACATAATGACAATATTTTTCTACTAGTTGCGGATAAAAATTAAGCAGTTTTTCGGCGATATTCGGCTCGATTTCAGTATCGGCCAAATCCACCAGAGAATACGTTATTGCAGAAAAAGGATCCCAGAAAGTATGGCGGCCGGCGCTAACGATGGTATTTATCTCATCCCGTTTATTAACAACAGCCAGCTCACCTTTTTTTACATCGATTATGGTCAACATATTAATTCTCCTGTCTATTGCAGCCAGTAAACAGGATGAACACACTCAAACGGATTAAGTAACGAAATAACAGGGGAAAGATTCCTCACCATAATCTAATCACTGCCTGATCATGGTTAATAAATATTTTGCCTGCTATCCGGTTTTTTTACCCAGACAAAAACAACTATAGCTGAGTTTGCCCGGTTAACCGGTTTTTCCTGTGCCTAAGCTTTTACTACTCTGCTTATTCCCATTTACTGACTGGTATTGCTTAATACTACAAGTATTACTATGTGATTTTTGAAACAGGAATCGAACCTGTCACAGATTGGTTTGGTGCCAATTGCTCTATCCAGTGAGCTTTTCAAAAATACTCCGTGAAAGGGAGGTGTCTTTTATACTCAGGAATACATGTTGATAATGCAAATGAATTGGCCTTGCGGCGAATCCGGCTGCATTCGCTATGCACCTGACTGCCATATCAGACAGCATGTATTGCAGACACAGGCTTTATTGCAATTACTGTACCAACAGGTAAATTTTTTTAGGTAATTTTTATAGATAATTATTTTTATTAATTAAATAATTAAATTTTAAAATTACTTGCCAGTCATTCATTGCTTAAATCGAACATGATTTTATAAATTTATATATAATTTTATTTATATTTATAAACCGGTAAAATAATCCTATGAACAGGCAAAACGTGGTATTCGGCTTTTTAGGCAATGTGCTTGACCAGCGCGGTAAAGGCAGAAAACGCTGGGAGCGCTGGCGGCCAACGGTTGATGTCTGTAATCATCCGGAACTGCCGGTATCCCGCTTTGAGCTGCTTTATCAAGTCAATGATAATGAGTTACTGGCTGAAATTATTCAGGATATTAAAACCATTGCCCCAGATACACAGGTTAATCCGGTTGCAGTGCATATACATGACCCGTGGGATTTTGAGGAGGTGTATACCTGTTTACTGGATTTAGCCAAAAGCTATCAATTTGATTATGAACAGGAAAATTATTATTTAAATATTACTACTGGCACGCACGTTATGCAGATTTGCTGGTTTCTGCTGGCAGAATCACGCTTTTATCCGGCCAGACTGCTGCAATTATCGCCGACCAAAGGGGCAGCACGGCATGAAACGGCGTTAACTGAGCCGGCAGAGCATCAACAGCTATGCAGCCGCGGACAAATCAACATTATTGACCTGAATCTGAACCGCTACGACCAGATTCTGACCCGCTTTCAGCAATACGCCGGCCAAGCTACTGAATTACTCAAATCCGGCATTGCCACCAGAAACCCGCATTACAATCAGTTAATTACTGAAATAGAACAGGTAGCCAGCCGCTCCCATGCGCCTATCCTGCTGTGTGGCCCTACCGGCGCCGGTAAGTCATTTCTTGCCCGGCAAATTTACCAGCTTAAGCTGAATAAGCATCAGATAAGCGGCCAATTTGTGGAAATTAACTGCGCTACCCTGACTGGGGATAATGCCATGTCCACGCTGTTTGGCCATAGCAGAGGTGCTTATACGGGTGCCAGCATGGCCAGAAGTGGCTTGCTCAAACAGGCTGATAACGGCCTTTTGTTTCTGGATGAAATCGGTGAGCTGGGGCTGGATGAACAGGCTATCCTGCTCAAAGCCATTGAAGAAAAGCATTTTTATCCATTGGGCTCGGATAAACTGGTTTCCAGCCAGTTTCAATTGATTGCCGGCACCAATAAAGATTTAAAACAGGCAATTGCCTGTGGCGCATTCAGGGAAGACTTATATGCACGGATTAATTTGTGGAGCTACCAATTACCCGGTCTGGCAGAACGCAAAGAAGATATTGAGCCGAATATTGATTTTGAGCTGGCGCGCTATGCACAGGAATATGGCACTATGCCACGCTTTAATCAGCAATCCAGAACCCGCTATGTAAACTTTGCCACTTCAGCTACCGCACGATGGACGGGCAATTTCCGTGAGCTCACTGCCTCCATTACCCGTATGGCTACACTGGCCACGCAAGGTAATATCACTTTGGCACAGGTTGAAGACGAAATTCAGCGCTTACAGCAACACTGGCAGCAAACAACACCAGCCGATGCGCTGATTCCGGCTGAAATTGATGAATTCGACCGCTATCAGCTAGAAAAGGTGATTGAAGTATGCCGCAAAAGCCGAACCTTATCCGAGGCCGGCCGCTATCTGTTTGCTGTATCACGGGCACAGAAACAGCGTGCCAATGATGCCGACAGGCTGAAAAAATATCTGGCCAAATTTGATTTAAGCTGGGAGCAGATAAAAGATAGTAGTCATCACGTCATTTAGAAGCGGCATAACTGTTTAAACTTGAATATCAGGTGATTTATCGGCAATCACTATCTTTGATAATTTACCCTGAAATCATAACCACAATAAATCAGACTGCCGGCAAAGCTGTAAGCAGGCAGTCATGCTATTAACACACCATGCGCTGTAGCAGTTTCTTAAACTCTTCACCCACCAGCGGATGCTTCATGCCATACGCCACTGTTGCTTCCAGATAGCCAAGCTTATCACCACAATCATAGCGTCTGCCGGCAAAAGCATAAGCAATCATTTTTTGTTCGGTGAGCAAGCGGGCAATCGCATCGGTTAACTGGATTTCTCCGCCTGCCCCGCGCGGTAAATTAGTGAGAAAATCAAACACACGGGCAGATAAAATATAGCGCCCCACTACGCCCAGATGCGAAGGTGCTTCATCCGGATGCGGTTTTTCCACAATACTTTTGACATAATCAAAGCCATCTTCGCGGGCAGTTTCCACAATACCGTAAGCACCGGTCTGTTGGGGGTCAACATTTTCTACACCAAGCACATTACAACCAGTACGATGATAGACATCCATCATCTGGCTTAATGCGCCGGGCTGGGCATCAATCAGGTCATCGGCCAGCACCACCGCAAAGTTTTCTTTGCCCACAGCGGCACGGCTGCACAGCACCGCATGTCCCAGTCCCAGCGCTGCCGGCTGGCGAATATACAGACAAGTGACATTAGGTGGCAGTATATCCTGCACAAAATCAAGTAATTTATTCTGATTACGGTAGGCCAGCTCGGTTTCCAGCTCATACGCCTTATCAAAATGATCTTCGATGCAGCGCTTATTGCGGCCGGTAATAAATACCAGCTCGGTACAGCCGGCAGCCACAGCTTCTTCCACTGCATACTGAATCAGTGGCTTATCCACAATCGGCAGCATTTCTTTCGGGCTGGCTTTGGTAGCCGGTAAAAACCGTGTTCCCATACCAGCTACCGGAAACACACATTTACGGATTGGTTCTGCTTTCATCAGTTCTACTCTTTAATTCCCAACATAGCCATCAACGCAGCCTGATCCAGTATGGTAACACCAAGTGCCTCGGCTTTGGTCAGCTTGCTGCCTGCTTCAGCACCGGCCACGACAAAATCGGTTTTTTTCGACACACTGCCACTAACCTTGCCACCGGCTTCTTCAATGTGCTGCTGCGCCACATCCCGCGACCAGTCTGGCAATGTGCCGGTTAACACAAAAGTTTTGCCGGCAACAGCTTCATTGGCTGCCGGTGCTATTTCTTCTGGCTGGCCGGCAAGTAATTGCTCACGTAAAGCAATGGTTTTTTGCAATAATAAGCGGTTTTCCGGCTGAGCGCACCAGTGCTGCCAGCTTTCCGGTAAGGCCTTGTCGGTTAATAGCTGCGCCCAGTCCATGCCCACCAGTTGCCACAGTTTCTGCGCCCGCGTTGCGGTTAAACCCGCGCCGGGCAGGCGTGCCAGTACTCGCTCAGGAGCAAAATACTCATGCAATGGTATACGGCGGGTTTCTGCCTGTGGTGCTACGCCTGCATCAAGCAATTCCTGCAATTGACCAGTCTGGTCTTCCTGACTGAAAAAATACGCTACTGAGTGCGCCACAACAGTACCGATATCCGGCAAGCAGGCCAGTAATGGCTCCGTAGCCTGAGTTAGCGTGGCCAAATCGCCAAACGCCTGTGCCAACTGCTTGGCTGTGCGTTCGCCCACATGAAAAATACCCAAAGCGTAGATAAGATTGGCCAGTGGACGCCGGCGGCTGGCATCGATACCGGCCAGAATATTTTCTGCCCAGCGGGAAGGTTGCTGTTTGGCTGCCTTACCGGTAGTGGATAAGGCCAGCTCATCCGCCGCTGCTTCTGCACTATCCGCTGCTTCCTGCTTGGCCTGCTGTTTCATGGCCAGCAAATCGGCCAGTTGTAAACGGTATACATCGGCAAAATGATGCACACGCCCCTGTGCGACCAGCAGCTCAATCTGCCGCTCGCCCAGATTTTCAATATCCATCGCCCGGCGTGATGCAAAGTGAATCAGTGCCTGTACCCGCTGTGCCTGACACAGCATACCGCCACTACAGCGCGCCACTGCCTCCCCTTCTTCGCGCACAATCTCATGCCCACAAACCGGACACTGTTGTGGCATACGGAAAGGCGGAAACTTTGGCACAGCCTCTGCCGGCGTGAGTAAATCTATCTGTTCTTCCACCATTGGCCGCTGCGCCAGTACCACAGACACAACTTCCGGAATCACATCACCGGCACGCCGTACAATGACCGTATCACCCTCTCGCACATCCTTACGCTGTGCTTCACCTTCATTATGCAAAGTTGCATTGGTAACGGTTACGCCACCAACAAATACTGGTGTTAAACGCGCTACCGGTGTGATCGCGCCTGTGCGCCCAACCTGTACATCAATTGCTTCAACTGTAGTGAGCATTTCCTCAGCCGGAAATTTCTGTGCAATGGCAAAGCGTGGTGCCCGCGCCACATAACCAAGCTGTTCCTGCTGTGCCAGATTATCCACCTTGATTACCACGCCATCGATGCCAAACGGCAAATCAGCGCGTATCTGATAAATCTGCTCATAAAATGCCAGTACCTTTTTGATATCAGCCTGATAACACAAGGTATCCTGTGACGGTATGGTCAAACCCAAACGCGCCAGCAGCGCCAGCTCTTCACTGTGACTATCCGGCACAAAATGCTCGTCCAGTCTAGCAATACCGTAAGCATAGAAATGCAAACGCCGGCGTGCAGTAATTTTCGGATCTAGCTGGCGCAAACTGCCGGCTGCTGCATTGCGCGGATTGGCAAATGTTTTTTGATTTTCTGCCTGCTGATGTGCATTAAGCCGCTCAAAATCCGCTTTCAGCATCAGCACTTCACCGCGCACTTCCAGCACGTCGGGCACATTATCCCCATGCAGACGCAAAGGAATATTCACAATCGTGCGCGCGTTCTCAGTTACATCCTCGCCGGTATAGCCATCACCACGGGTTGAAGCCTGCACCAGCAAACCATCACGATAAAGTAAGCTGATGGCCAGACCATCAAATTTCGGTTCCACAATATATTCAGGCTCAGCACCCAGACCATCACGCACGCGCTTATCAAAAGCATGCATTTCACTATGGTCAAACTGATTACTATCGTCCAGCGGCGAAAACGCGTTATTCAGCGACAACATCGGAATCTGGTGCACCACAGCAGTGAATTTTTGCTGTGCGCGTCCGCCCACGCGCATACTGGGACTATCCGGCTGGCGCCATTGCGGATACTGCTCTTCCAGTGCCTGTAACTCGCGGAACAACCGGTCATATTCTGCATCCGGTACAGTAGGCGCATCCAGATCATAATACTCATGTGCATAGCGATTAAGCAGTGCGGTTAAATCGATAATTTGCTGTTCGCTCACTGTATCCATTCCAGTTATTCCTTCAAGCAGCTAAAAAGAAAATGGCAACCCCCATTCTGCGGCTTGCCATCTCATCATAAAATTAAAAATACAGGCAATATCAGGAAAACAGCCTTTTCGTCAGCTCACTTCCGGGCTTCAGCTCAACCTGCTTCATTTCCTTCTGCCGGTCAACCACATAGCGGCGTACTTCACGCAACCATTCTGTGGACAACTCTTCCACCTTATCGTTGACCAAATCCAAGCTTAGCTGACTGGACAGCTTAACGGCCATATCCATAAACTGATCAAAGCATTTTTCGCCGTTCGGTATGTGTACTATATCAAATAACATACTGAATCCACGATAATTTTGATTTGCTAACAATGTAGCAGTAAATGGTGAGTTATCCAGCGTTACAATACTGAACAAAGGTTCACCATTACTATCGGCATAGTAGAATGCACCATCATGCCCCAGTTCAAACCCCTGCCGCTCAACCGCCGAGCGCAACTCCATACCACTTACATTAGTGCGTGATACCAGATGAATAGCAATTGTCTGATCAACCCGGGCACACAAGTCATCCAGTGGCCGTGCAACATTCAGGAAAGTATTAATATCCGTTAACAGCAATTGGCCATCCATTTGCTCGGCAAAACGGTTGGCCTGTTCACCAAAATGTACCAGCTCTTCATGCGTGATCAAGCCACTGCGGCTGATGGCCTGCAAGCCAACCACAAACCCCTGATAATAAACACTGGGAATCGGTTCAGCCACCTGATAACGGTCATCCATGGTACAGCCCACCAGCCGAAAACGTGAACGGCTGCTCAAACGCGGCATGGCGTGCAACTCTTTGGGCTCATATAAAGCGATATAAGCCAGATAATCAAAGCGCACATCAAACCATGGCAGCGGCTGTTTGGCCATATCACGCAAATCCAGCAAGGTTTTGCGCCCTTTTACCGGAATAGTTCGTGATAACGATTCCATATCACTGCATACGGGCGGGCTTTCCGGGGCTGCACCCTCGTCAGCAGCAGGCAGCTCCGGCGGTTGTGCAGTGGCTACCTTTTCTTCCTGTATATGGCCATCACTGGCTTCAGGCTCAGTTTCCTCACCAGTAGCCACAGATTCAGTCGGTTCGGTAGATGAATCGACAGCCATACCCGCCTCACTTTCTGGCGGCACAGCTTTCTCATTGAGCACAGATTGCGCCTGAGCGCCATCACGTACAGAATTCACCTGACTATCCAGTAAAGCATCCTTATTGGCGTGTCCAAACTGTTCACGCAATTGTTTGCGGTATTGGCTTTCCTGATAAACATTATAGACCAGCACTGCCAGAATGAACGCCGCACCCACCACCAATATAATCAATACAGAATCACTCATTACATTCCTACTAGGCAATTTGCGGAAGCCGCAGTTTAATTAACAGCTAGACAGAATTATAACCAAAAATACCCCTGCCGGCAGCCTTAAACTATAGTGGCCACTGATATTTCGTTATCACTGGCAAGCCCCAGGCACGCAACCTGTCCCACTGAAAAAAATGCCCCGGATCAGATTTACGCCCCGGCGCTATATGCTGATGCCCGGTAATCGCCCGAATCGGATAACGCTCACACAGTGCCAGCAATAATTTATTTAACTGCGTATACTGCGATTCTGTAAACGGCTCAAAATCACAGCCTTCCAGCTCAATCCCGATTGAAAACGCATTACAGCCCTCTCGCTCGTCAAAACGCGATACTCCGGCCTGAAAAGCAGCATCGTCACAGGAAACAAACTGGGTTAATGCCCCGCTGCGCTCCAGCAGAAAATGGCTTGATACCCGTAAGTTGATAAGCGAACGCATAAAATCATCCGGCTCATCCGGCTTAATCTGATTGGTAAACAGACGCTGCACGGCCTGTTGCCCATATTCAAACGGCGGCAGGGAAATATTATGCAATACCACCAGCGATACCTCAGCTTGCTGCGGGCGCTGGCTGAAATTCGGTGACGGCACATGTGTACACTGCTGTAACCAGCCGTCTGTCCATAGCGGCTTTTGTTCGCCCTGCATCCTCTTTGCCTTTGTGATAAAAGTGCTTACCTTAATACAGCTTGGTTTAATCGTCCACATTTAGCGAAGAGACAGGCCACAACCCGGGAAATAAGCTGCGATTAGCCCTAAACAGGCAAAATCAAAATCGTACATAGTGCAACAAACAGGCAAAATCAGACTTTTTCCATTAAATAAACAGCTACATATACAATCTTACACATAAAATACTTGCCAAGAGAGTTTATATCTGGTTTAATGCGCACTCTTCCCCGATGGCCAGATAGCTCAGTCGGTAGAGCAACGGACTGAAAATCCGTGTGTCGGCAGTTCGATCCTGCCTCTGGCCACCATTAGTAACCGCTAAATGCGGTTATTTTTTTGTCTGTTTAAAGTATAAAAATAAATCAGATAATTCTTTATTAAGTTAAGTTTAGAATGAATATTCAAAACAAGAATTAGATATAAAATATATCAGAAAAAATAGGCATCTTGAGTAGATATTTTTTGTTTAATAAATAGAATTTTTATATTATATTAGTAGTTAATTTATTAATAGCTTAATTTTTAAGTTAGTACTATTAATGTTGAGTACAATATAATTTCGCCTTTAATTCATATTAAAAAAGTTGCTTTTTTTAATATAATCGGAAAACATTAAACCCGTTTGTGCAGAGAAAAATTAGCATAACCAATCTACATTATAATATTTTTCAAATGATTAGAATAATTTACGGATATGTAGATTTTTCTATATATCTATAAATTTAGTCAAAACAACATAATAATAAGAATAGAAAGTATAAGTAAACTAGCTGAAAGGTAACCACGAATCTATAACTTTTATTTTAACTAGGATATACCTTGCTAGTCTAAAATACTTAAATATTATTTCTTTGTTTCTAACTGTGGGAATGTTATGGATAAGATTGATAATATTGACCAACAATATGATAGTGTAGATGCTAATAAATGGATTAAAAATTCATTAACTAAAGAAATTAAAGATATCAAAAATAGATGCACCCAAGAAGGTATCGATTTTTCAATGTATCAAATCCGGTCTTTTCGGGATATAACAGATTATGGCCACTTCGATGTTAAAGGTACCTTTGTACGTATTACAGACATTTTAGAAATTAGCGATTATTCTGATGAAAATTTCACCTTAATAAAGCATGCAGTTTTCAACTTAGGAAAATCTTTAATACAATTTTGTAAATCTTTTAAATTACATCTACCAGGAAAAAAACCTGTCTTTCTTTCTAAACATCATCCATATATGCTGATAGAAGAGCCATTACTTTTATTAAACATGGCCATTGAAAATGGTCACTTTAAAGACGGCTTTGAAACAATTTTTAAGCAATGTACGGAAGAAAAAATATTTGCAATCATGGCTATAATGATGATTGGATATTTAAAGAATACTAGTTTTTTTTCTCCATTTCCCAATGCTGACGTATTTTATGCAACTGCTGCAATAGAATCTATTTGTATTGCAGAAAGTTATAAGAATATCCAACATTATAAGAAATTAGCTCAGTCAACCGACGGGATCATTTCCGCATATAAAAGACAAGCTGCCTCTAACGCTGGTAAAGCCAAAAAAAGCCCATACGAAAAAGTTGGTACCAAAGAAGCCATGAAAAAGTATTGGTTACAGGCAAAAGATGGTTTTATACAGCGAGGAGCAAAGCAAAAATTTATAGACGATATGCACGAAAAAGCGCTGACAAATATTTTACCTATGCCCAAAGATGCCAATTTAACCGACAAAACAATTAGAAACTGGATAAAAGATTTTGAGCAGGAAATGGGGAAATCATCAAGCTGATTCTGGAAATCAACACGCTATTTCAGGAAATCAGCATGCTGGTTCATTTAACTGATTCTTCGCGTTAATTAATCTTCTGCCTGTGTTTAACAGCCATAATAAAGGCAAGCAGTATGACAAATAAACCAGTAAAAGCAACTGTACTTTTCACAATCAAGGCTTTAGGTATGGGTAGCGCATGGGTCAAAACCATCTCAAATCATAAGTTTGATAAAACATATTTTCTCAAACTTAGCCTGTTACCAGTATCCAGCAAAGCATGGCTGGCAAATCAATATTACCGGCTGCATCCCTGTCTGATATCACCGCACAAGCTGTCAATAAATGCGGAGGGCAGATAATGAATAATACCTCTACTGCTGCTATTTCAGCCCAAAAATACAATGATGCAGCCGCTCAGCCACTGGCAGACACCAGTTACGCCACTCAGCGCAGTTTTATCCTGCAATGTTTGCGTGAACAGCCGCATAGTACTTTGGAACTGCGCGCATTGGGTATCTGTAGTCCGGCATCACGTATTAATGAATTACGCAATCAGGGCTATGTAATTGAGACGACGCGGCGGCATGAATATGATTCTGCCGGTGTGCTACACAGTATTGCTGTGTATACGCTGTTAGCCAATCCCAACAGGCACGGCGCGATTAATTACGCCGAATAATCAGAATACCGCAATAGAGGAAGCGTTACACTATGTTTGATGCTTTCTCTATTGCCACTGTATTTCACAAACAGCTCCATAACTGGTTTTGACTGCAAAGCAGTTTCGATAATGCCGGAACTTCAATCCAGACAGGGATTGCTGATTGACTGCATCCGGCTATATCGAAAATCAACTCTTAAACTACCGGATTGGGGAGATAGCAGCTTGTGTAAGCATCTGCTGGCTGGCTGCTGCAATGGATGTTTCTGATAAAAATTTTTCTAATCATGCTGTTGCATATAAATGAAAATAATTATTATTATCTTTTAAAAATAGTTAAGCCTGTATAGAATGTTGTCTCTGGTGGATGGCAATCGGTTTCAGTCTATATTTTTGGGAGAAAGCTTACATGCAATCTGATACTTCTGGATTACAGCAACAGCAGGTTTTTCAATCTGGTGTGAATAATGTATCGGCACAGAATCTGCAAAATGCGGCGATAGCGGCAGATGAGTTTTGTTTTCTGAAATATATCGAGCACAATCTGTTTGGTGCTGCTCTGGATAAAACGGCGCTGTTTTATGCTGGTGAGGCCATTAGTTATCCACAGGTGGGGCAGAATGTGGCCAGAATCATGCACGCTTTGCGGCAAAAAAATTTACAGGCGGGCGCGGTGGTGGCGGTTTGTCTGCCCAAAAGTGCGCAGCATGTTTATGCTGTTTTAGCCTGTGCCCTGCTGGGCATTATCTGGCTACCGGTTGATATGGATGCACCTGAGGCCAGACGCGACTATTTGCTGTCTAACAGTAAGGTTGATGTGCTGATTGCTCAGACACAGGTAGACGGCCGGCAATGTGTTTTGATTGATGAGGCGCTGGCGACGCCGCTGCCGCAGCAACCTGAATGCTGCTATCGGCTGGACAGGAGCGCGGCTTATTATTTGTATACTTCTGGCAGTACGGGGACACCGAAGTGTGTGGTGCTCAATAATCTGGCTACGGCCAATGTGCTCGGGCAGACGATTGGCAGATGGCATGTGCAGCAGGACGATGTACTGATGGCGGTTACGCCCTTTCACCATGATATGTCGGTATTTGATGTTTTTGCGGCTATGGCACTCGGCGCTTCGCTGGTGATTCCGACGCCAGCACAAGTAAAGGATGCGGGTGCATGGGCGCAATTGGTGGCTGCTTATGGGATTACGCTTTGGGTAAGTGTGCCGGCAATTGTGGATATGTTATGCAGTGTGGCTCGGGTGGAACAGTTGCAATCGCTGCGTCTGGTAGCACAGGGCGGCGATTATATTAAGCCGGGGCTGATTCAGTATTTACGAGCACATCTGCCACAGGCGCGTTTGTTTTCGCTGGGTGGCCCTACGGAAACTACTATCTGGAGTATCTGGCATGAAATCACTGCTGCGGATGTGGATGTGATTCCTTATGGCCGGGCTTTGCCACACAATCAATATTATATTCTGGATGAGCAGTTACAGCCGTGTGCGCTGGGCGAAGTCGGCCAGATGTATATGACGGGGGTGAATTTATCCAATGGTTATTTGCTTGATGGGCAGTTGCTGACCGGCGATTTTGTGTCGCTACAATGCGATGCGGGAAAAACTGCTTTGCGCATGAGTGATTTGGGCTATGTACGTGCGGATGGGAATATTATTTTTGCGGGGCGTACTGAGGGTTATCTGAAAATCAAGGGGGTGCGGATTTCAGCGGCGGAGGTGGAAGCGGTGCTGGCTAAATCCGGCTGTTTACAGGATTGTGTGGTGGTGTGCTGTACCCATCCGGTTACTTCTATGCATGAGCTGGTGGCGGTGTATACGCTGCCACCGGGCGGGCAACAGGTGGATATTGGTGTGTTAAAGGAAAGCTTAATGGCCAGTCTGCCCAAGTCGCATATTCCCACCAGATGGCTGGCTATTGAGGAGATTCCGCTCACGCGTAATGTGAAAGTAGACAGGAAGCTGGTGCAGCAGATGGCGCAGGCGCGTCTGTATCAGGCGGTGGCCGCAGCGGGGCAAAATCAGGCGGTGGCAGATGGTGTTGTGGCTATTTTTCGTGACTGCCGCCCGCAACAGGCAGACGATGCAGGTGATATTTTTGTGCACACTGAGATTCTGGCCATCGGTATGCGCCTGAAACAGTTGATGCTGGTAGCCAAGCGGATTGCTGAACAGTTTGATGTGCAGTTGGATGCGCCGGCACTGGTGCGTTGTAAAACGGTGCAGGATGTGGTGCAGCAGGTGCAGCAGAAGATGCTGAATTAGGTTTTGATAGTGCTGGCGCAAATCAAGTACTTAATTGTGATTTTAAGCACTTGATTTGTTTGATGCGGGGATTTTTACTGGCTGGCACTTGGTGCTGATATCTGTACAGCCAGTTCACTTAATAGCTGCTTCACTTCATGGGCGATGCGCTCAACCACCGCGGTTGGATAGCGGTGTGCCTGATAGGTAATAATCATGCTCAGGTTATGCTGGTTATTAATCTGGTTTTCCATGATTTCAAAGTGCAGCCCAAACATGGATTCGTTGCGCTCGGGTAGTATCTGCCGGTAAGGGATAGCGCCTTGCGGGGTGCTGAGCTGGCCGTTGAGGGCGTTGTTGGTATGGATATGGATGTAAACATCAAACATTAGGCCTTGGTTGGCGGGAATGCCGATTGCCTGCTGGATGTAGTTAATCGGGATATCGGCATAGGTCATGGATTCGTTGATTTGTTCGCTGGTATCGGCCAGTAATGAAGCGAAAGATTGCTGCGGGCTGAATTGGATGCGGTGCGCCACCATGGTGGTGAAGTAGCCGACGGTATCGAAATAATTGGGATCGGTACGGCCTGAAGCGGAGGTGCCAATCACGATTTCTTGTAAGTTGCCCTCTTTTTGCAATACGGTGGCAATGGCGGTGTAAAACACGCTGAATATGGAGGCGTGATGGGCTTTGGCAAAGGCGGAAATGTTGTGGTGAAAGGCTGAATCAAAGTCGATTTGCCGCCATGCTACCTGTGGGGTGGTATTTTCTGCTGCTGGGGCGGCTGGATTTAGGGTTAAGCCGGTTACTGCGCCTTGCAGCCGGCTGCGCCAGTAGTCCAGATGTTGCTGGTTAATGCCGTTTTGCTGTTGCCTGCGGGCAAATTCGTGAATGCTGGGCACGCTGTTCGGCCACGCGGGGGCTTTTCCTTGCAGCCGTGCTGCATAGGCAAGGTTTAAATCGGCCATGATGGTGTTTAAAGACCATTCATCTATTACCATGTGATGCACCAGAAACGATAAAACGGTGTGGCCGTTGGCGGCTTTGAACAGGCGAATTCTGAGCGGCAGTTCACGGGTAAGATCAAATTTGTAGGCGGCCTCAGTGGCTAAAGTAGCGTCGTTGCTGTCGCTACTCGGCCAGAACCATTGATAGTGTTTCAGTTCGGTAACGGGAACGGTGTATTGCAGGGTTTGCTGCTGTGCGGTTTTAAACAGGGTGCGCAGGCCGACATGGCGGATGATTAAATCTTTAAATGCCTGTTGTAATGCTGCTTCATTAACCGGCTGCTGAAATTCAATGGCAAAGGGTAAATTGTAGATGGGGCTGAAATCAAAGGCACTGTAAGCCTGCCATAAAAAATCCTGCGCCAGTGTTAGGGGTGCCTGCTGCTCAGGCGGCGCTTGAACTGCGGCAGCTACCGGCTGCGTCTGCTGAGCAATAGTGGCCAGTGCACGGGCGGTGGGTGATTTAAAGAAATCATTGAAGTTGAGTTTAATGCCATGCTTGTTTTGTAAGTTGCCAATCACGCGGGTGGCCAGCAGCGAATGGCCGCCAAAATCAAAAAAGTCATCGTCAAGGGTCATGTTTGGTTCGGCCAGTGTGTTTCTGAACTCGGCCAGTATGATGCCGGCCAGCGCTGCTGTGTTGTTATCCTGTGTCTGCTGTGCTGTTGGCGGGTTTAAGCTGCTTAAATCTATGGGGGTTAGTTCGAACCGCTGCTGTGAGCCGCTGAATTTGGTGTAGCTGCTCTGAATTGCTTCGATTAATTCTGCCAGTGTGTATTGTTGCGCCAGCACGGGATGCAGGCGCAAGGCCAGTATGATGCTGTTTTCTGTGCTGATTATGCTGGCCAGAAAAGGCGGGGTGGTTTCCGGCTGCCAGTGTTGCTGAGCCAGTATGGATAATAATTCAGTAACCTGCCCTTGCGGTGCTTGCTCATTCTGCACACAGGCTGTCCAGTCTGCATCAGGATATTTGTATAAATCGCCATCTGCGGTAAATTCATAGCGGGTATTCAAATCCATATGCATTTGCAGCAGGCTGTGGATGCTTTTATGTAGTATGGCTGAATCAGGCTGTGGATTTATCTGCCATGCTGCGAGCTGATATTTGACTTGTTCTGGTTCCTGCAATTGTTGCATCCAGATGTATTCTTCATGCTCATTGGCTAAAGATGGTGCTGTTGCTGCATCTGTGTTTGACATGTTTTTTAATCCTATCTTGTCCTGTTGAAGACGAATAAGTAGCTGTTAATGAATGCCCGAGTGTTGATGAGACACGAGGAACGATGAATTTTTATTAACAATCGGAGGGGTTTGGGCTGTTTTCCGGCTACTGCGCCTGAGCATTTTTATTGTATTAATGTTACTTTACACTTTATTTAAAAGTATAATACAATTGATTATCATTTTCATCAATAATAATTGTTCTTAATTTTATTTAATATTTTTGCTCATGCTGATGAATTCGGTATGGGTATATGGCATGGATATACAGAACATTCTTAATAAGGAGAAGCAATGCGAGGTAGGTATCAGCAAATGCAGGGGCGAAAGTTATGTTGCTGGCTCCGGTTGTTTCTGGCTGAGGATTCGCTGTTGCTGGCATTAATCTGCTGCGCCAATGCTAAGGTGTATCGCTGATGTATCGCAATATGATATGTGCATTTCTTATTTTATGCATATTATCTTTGCTGGTGGGCACTGATCCGATTTCATGGACGGGTTTGCTGGCCGGTTCGGATGCTGACTGGCTTACTTTAAAAGCCAGCCGCTTGCCGCGCCTGCTGGCGATTATTCTTACCGGCATGGGGCTTTCTATTGGCGGGGTGATTCTGCAACATATTGTGCGCAATAAATTTGTGGAGCCGGAAACTGCCGGCGGGCTGGATGCAGCCAAGCTGGGGGTGCTGGTGTCGCTGGTGTTGCTGCCATCGGCGGGGGTGTTAAGTAAGATGCTGGCCGCGCTGGTGTTCTGCTTTGTGGCCGGGCTGATTTATCTTCTGATTATTGCCAGAATCCGCTATCAGCAAATCGTGCTGATTCCGGTGATTGGCTTGATGTATGGCTGTGTGTTAAGTGCCGGTGCTGAATTTTATGCCTATAAAAATAATCTTTTGCAAAATGTTCAGGGCTGGCTGCTGGGGGATTTTTCGCGCGTGGTACAGGGGCATTATGAATTGCTGTATGTGCTTGTGCCGGTGATTGTGCTCAGTTATGTGTTTGCGCAGCGTTTTACGGTGGTGGGCATGGGGCAGGAAGTGGCTACCAGTCTGGGGGTGAGCTACAAAAGTACGGTGGCGCTGGGGTTGATGCTGGTATCGGTTACGGTGGCAGCAACGGTGATTACGGTGGGTTCGATTCCTTTTATCGGGCTGGTGATTCCGAATCTGGTGGCGCTTAGATATGGTGAACATTTAGCCAAAACTTTACCTTTGGTGGCTTTGGGCGGGGCGTGTCTGCTGCTGCTGTGTGATGTTAGCGGCCGTTTAATTATTTATCCTTTTGAAGTGCCTGTTGGCCTGACTGCCGGTGCTGTTGGCGGCATTGTTTTTCTGCTGCTGATTTTACGGGGGCTTCGCTAATGAATCGCAGATTCTGGCTGCTTTGTAGCGCTATTCTTGCTCTGGCTGTGTTTTTTATGCTGTTTGATTCCGGCTTTGATATGGAATATGTGCTGCCCAGACGTCTGTTACGGCTGGCCACTATTTTGCTGGCCGGTATGTGTATTGCTGTGTCATCTGTGGTGTTTCAGACATTGGTTACCAACCGCATTTTAACGCCGGCAATGATGGGCTATGAGGCAGTTTATCTGTTCTGGCAAGTGCTGCTGTTGTTCTTTCTGGGACAAAGTGGTCTGGGCTTGCTGGGGCTTAATGGCAATTTCTTTGCTTCGGTGGGCTTAATGCTACTGTATTCATGGATGATTCACCATTTTTTGCTGCCGCGCGCACGCAACAATCTGTGGCTGTTGTTGCTATTCGGGCTGGTATTGACGATGGTAATCACGACTTTTACTCAGTTTATTCAGCTCAAAATCAGCCCGGGGGAATTTTCGGTGTTTCAGGGCATTAATTATGCTTCTTTTAATCATTCGGAAACGCAGACGCTGATCTATGCCGCTATAGCCATGCTGGCGGTGGGCTGGGTGGGCTATCCGTATCTGACCACGCTGGATGTGATGGCTCTGGGAGAGGAGCAGGCTATTTCGCTGGGGGTGGATTATGCGCGCTATGTCCGCTGGGGGTTTGGTTTGATTGCGGTGCTGGTGGCGGTTTCCACTAGTCTGGTGGGGCCTACGGCGTTTATGGGGGTATTTATTGCCAATATGGCTTATGTCTTTGCCGGCCATTTTCAGCATAAACGGATTCTGTTATTTGCCGGTGCGGTGGCGGTTGCGGTGTTTCTGATGGCGCAGATTCTGGTGGAACATGTGTTTAATTATAAGACTACGGTGAGTATTTTAATCAATCTGATTTGCGGGATGTATTTTCTGCTGCTTATTGTCCGTCATCGAGGAATGGCATGATTGATATTCAGAATGTTTGCAAAATTTATGGCCATAAGCAGGTGCTAAATAATATTAATCTGGCACTGCCACTGCATCAGGTGACGGCACTGATTGGCCCCAATGGCGCGGGTAAATCCACTTTGCTGATGATACTGGCACGGTTACTGGCGCCTACTTCGGGCAGTATTCTGTTGGATAAGCAGGATATTGGCCGTATCCGCATTGCTGATTATGCCCGTCTGGTGGCTACGCTACGGCAATCGCCCTGTTTCGGCTTGCGTCTGACGGTAAGGGAGCTGGTGTCTTTCGGCCGTTTTCCGTACGGGCATGGCTTGTTGTCCGCTAAAGACCATCAGCTGATAGATGAGGCGCTGGATTTTCTGGGCTTAAATGCGCTGTGTGATGTGTATCTTGATGAGTTAAGCGGCGGGCAGCGACAAATGGCTTTTCTGGCCATGACTATTGCGCAGGAAACACGGATTCTGCTGTTGGATGAGCCTTTAAATAATCTGGATATGAAGCATGCAGTACAAATCATGGCGGCTGTCCGCCGTTTGTGTGAGGAGCAGCAAAAAACGGTGATTATGGTGGTACATGATATTAATTTTACGGCCAATTATGCAGATTATATTGTGGCCTTAAAACAGGGACAGGTAAGTTTCAGTGGCGCTACGCGCGAGGTGATTACTGAAGAGCGCCTGAGTGAGCTGTATGGGCTGAATTTTGAAATCAGCCACAATAAGCATGGTTATGTCTGTCAGTATTTTCATTCGTTGAAAGGTGAAACATGAACGGGAAATTCAAGCAATGCGCTGCCTGCCTGCTGGGGCTGATGGCGGTGGTGACGATGGTCACTGTGTCTGGTTGTGATAAAAAATCGGCAGCAGCAACTGCCAGCCCTGTGGTGCAAAAGCGCGCAGAACCGCTGCTTATCCAGCATCAACTGGGTACTACTACAATTACTGATGTGCCGCAGCGTGTGGCGGTAATGGACATGAATGAAGCGGATTTTCTGGATCAGTTGAATGTGCCGTTTGCTGGTATGCCTAAAGATTTTATTCCGCATTTTCTGGATAAATATCAGCAAAATCATGCTGACATTGCCGATCTGGGTGGTATTGTGCAGCCGAATATGGAGCGTATCCATACGCTGAAGCCCGACCTGATTCTGATGACGCCAATTCAGAAAGACCATTATCAGGAGCTAACGCAGATAGCGCCCACGCTTTATTATGAAATCAATTTTAATAACAGTGAGCACGGGCATCTGGCCACGATTAAAAATCACCTGCTGACGCTGGGGAAAATTTTTAACCGTGAAGATTTGGCACGCAGCAAGGTAGCCGAGCTGGATGCGGAAGTGAACAAGGTGCGCGCCATCACTAAAGAGCGGCCGGAAAAGGCGCTGGTGGTGCTGTATAACAATGGTGCTTTCAGTAATTACGGGGTGGATTCGCGTTATGGTTTTATTTTCAGTGATCTGGGGGTAAAGCCGGCCAGCAATGATGCCAGTACGAGCTTGCACGGGCAGCCAATTTCCAGTGAATTCATCAAACGTGCCGACCCGGACATTCTTTATATTATCGACCGTACATCGGTTATGCAACATCAGCCAGTCATCACTGCTGCTCAGGTGACCAATCCATTATTGCGTGCCACGAAGGCATGGAAAAATAACCGGGTGGTCTTTGTGGATGCTGATGCCTGGTACACCACTGGTGCCAGCCCTACTTCGATGTACCTGCTGATGCAGGATGTGATGAAAGGCTATCAGTAATCACATGTTAATCACAACAGAATAACAATAAGTAGTATCAGTGAATTCAATCCTGCCAATAAATTTTTAAATGTGTTGCATGAATTAGGTTAACAAGGAGACATCTATGGGTAAACACAAGCATCACCAGAAGCTGGATGGCCTGCACGCGGTTAGAAACCGGGGCGGCAGTGCTCTGAATCCTGTCGCCTCTGCTCCTAAGGTGCTGCTACTGAGTCTGGCCAGCGCTATGCTGGTTTATACACCGGCAGGGTATGCCAGACCGGTGGATGATAAAGCCAGACCGGCGGTTAAGAAAGCAGCAGACTCAAGTGCGCAATCTGCTGGTGAGGCCAAGCTGGCTGAGGTGGTGGTAGAAGCCAATCAGGGTACTACTTACACTGGGGGCTTTGTGGACAGAAACAGCCGCATCGGTTTTCTCGGCAATAAAAATGCTATGGAAACGCCGTTTAGTACGATTAGTTATACCGACAAGTTTGTCGAGGATACTCAGGCCAGAAATGTAACTGATGTGATTGCCGCTACTGACCCTGCGGTGTTTACTAATGGTGCTATTGGCGGCTGGAGTGAGAATTACTATATCCGTGGCTTTCAGTCCAGTACCAATGATATGTCGATGAATGGTTTATTTGGTATCGCTCCCTACTACAGGACTGCGCCAGCGATGTTTTCGCGCATTGAGGTGCTGAAAGGCCCCTCAGCGCTGCTGAATGGGATGCCTCCTGCCGGCTCTGTGGCCGGTACGGTTAATCTGGTGCCCAAGCGTGCCGGTAATGAACCACTGCTGCGGGTAACGCCTACCTATATGTCGGATTCACAATGGGGCGGTGCGATTGATGCCAGCCGCCGCTTCGGGCAGGACAAGCAATTCGGGATTCGGGTTAACGGGGTGTATCAGGATGGTACCGGCCCGGTAAGAAAGCAAAATCTGAAAACTCAGCTCGGCTCGGTGGGGATGGACTGGCGCGGCTACCGGGCACGTGTTTCCGCCGATTTTTACATGGCTAATGATAAGGTAGATGGTGTAGTGCGCGGTATCAATCTGGGTAAAAATATGAAAGTGCCCTCCCCGCCCAACCCGAAAACTTTAATCAATCCGGACTGGTCTTATGTCAGTAATAAAGACCGTGGCGCGATGATGCGAGGTGAATATGATATTAGCGACAACATCACTGCCTATGCTGCGTTCGGACGCAGTAAAACCAATTACAAATACAATGGTGCTACCTCGGCCAATTTGCTGGACAACCAAGGCACCATACAGACGGTGATGGCGCAACTGGCGTTTGATGTGGATAAGAAATCGGCTGATGTGGGCTTGCGGGGGCAGTTTGATACGGGCCCGGTTAATCATCAATGGGTAATCAATACCACCTACTACAAGCATAATCAGCATGATTATGGGGTAAGAAGCATTCCCTCGGCCACGTGGATAACCAATATGTATCATCCGGTGTGGGGTAAATCAGTACCGTTTGATGTTCCGCCGATTTCTAGAAGCTCGCTGCAACTTAAAAGCTATGGGATAGCGGATATGCTGTCATTGATGCAGGACAGGCTGCAACTGACTTTAGGTCTGCGCTATCAGGAAGTGAAAAGTGATAATCTGAGCCTGATGGGCAAGCCGGTTTTAACTGCTTATAAAAAACATGCCTTAACGCCGGGTGCGGCGATTTTGTTTAAAGCCACGGAACATATGTCACTTTATGGCAATTATATTCAGGGCTTAACCAAAGGCGATTCGGCTCCCATTACTGCGGCCAATTACCCCACCGTGTTTGCGCCGTATAAAACCAAGCAAACCGAGCTGGGCATCAAATGGGATTATGGCACGCTGTCGCAATCATTAAGTGTGTTTAGCATTAAAAAACCCAGCAGTTATACCGATGTAGCCACCAATATGTTTACTTCCGGCGGTGAGCAGCGCAATCGTGGCATTGAATGGAGTTTTATTGCCTCACCGCTTGAAACAGTACGCCTGATGGGTGGTGCCAGCTACATTAAGCCGGAGCTGACCAAACTGGCCAAGCATGGCAATGAGGGTAATATCGCTACCGGTGTGGCTAAAGTTCAGGGCAAGCTGGGTGCTGAATGGGATATTGCTGCTCCTGCCGGTATGGTTACTCTGTCTGCCCATGCCACGGCCGTATCCAAGCAATACCTGAATCAGGAAAACAGTTTATCTGTACCCGGCCATACTGTATTTGATATTGGTGCCCGTTATAATGCCAAAGTGTCCGGCCATCCGTTCACGCTGCGGGCAGAGGTTAAGAATGTCACTAACAAAAGCTATTGGGGCATGCCACGCCTGTCCAATCTGTCTTTAGGCGCACCACGGACTTTCCTGCTGTCTGGTTCCTATGATTTCTGATGGTAATCAGCCATTAAAAAAATCGCCTGCTGGCGATTTTTTTAATGGCTGCGGGATTACTGCGGTAAACCATACCGCTGAAATGCAGAGTATTCCGGTACCTGATAATGCTGTTTACCCAGCAACTGATTGATAATCACCCCGTTTCTGGTGGCGCCCATGCCTAAATCCGGTGAACCGACGCCCTGCTTGGCGATTTCGGCATTCTGGATAAAAATCCGCCCTCTGCCGCCATCACAGCGCACTGCCGTAAAGTCTTCGTTAATCAGATAATCATGCTGGTCGTCGGTTTGCAGCACCGTGCCTTTGAGCGCTTCAAACCAGTCCGGCCACTGATGGTGATAGCCGGTAGCAGCAACAATCGCATCGGTTTGAATGGTTTGTTGCTGATTAAGCTGGGTATGCAGACAGGTCATGTTAATAACGCCGGATGGCAGTACCTCTACCGCCTGCACATCACAATTGGAAAACAGCGTCAGGCCGGCAGGGGCGCCGGCGATGGTGCGTTCGTACAGCAAGTCATAAATATCGCCGATGGTAGCAAAGCTGATGCCTTTATACAGTTGCCCCTGACTGGCACTGATTTCCCGCCGTTTCTGCGCCGGCAGCGTCTGGAAATATTGCATATACACCGGCGTAAAACACTCCTGTCCCAGTTTGGAAAATTCCATCGGATGAAAGCCGGCCGAACGGGTAATCCAGCGAATGGACGCACCGGCTCTGATTTGCTCCGGCTGCAAGGCACGGTAAAGCGTCAGCACACATTCAGCAGCACTCTGCCCTGCGCCGACTACGGTAACCTGCCTGCACTGCTGCAACTGCTCCTGCATATGGGTGAATTGGGCAGAATGCTGAATCAGCGGATAACTGGTATTTTTCAGCCATTCAGGCTGATAGGGTTGGGTGCCAACACCAATCGCAATATCCCGACTGCAATATACCTGTTTTTCACCGCCGGCAGATTCACTTTCAATAATAAATTTTTCCTGCTGGCGGTGGTAGCTTACCGCCGTGACGCAGGCATCGAAGTGGCAGGATGGCAACCGGCTGACAGCCCAGCGACAATAATCATCATATTCCTGACGCGGTATCAGGAAACGGTCGTAGTAGCAAAACTGGTACAGGCGTTGATGCTGGTGCAGGTAATTAAGATAGCTGAGGGGATGGCATGGATTGGCCATGGTAACCAGATCGGCCAGAAACGGCACTTGCAGGGTGGTGCCGGCTAATAACAAACCCGCGTGCCAGTGAAAGGTGGGCGCTTTATCCAGAAACACTGCATTGACTTCCGGATGGCTCGACAATAATGCGGCCAGCCCCAGATTAAAGGGGCCAATCCCAACACCGGCCAAATCAGTTTGTTTCATATCCATGTTTATTTCATCCCTAGGTTCAAATAGTTAAATATTGAAGTGTTTACAGCGGGTAATATTTTTTATGCCGAAGCCATGACAGATTGAAGCAGATGCGCCACTTCCTCTATATTGCGACAGCCAATCAGCTGGCGCGGGGTTAGCGCCAGCCTGAAAATCTGGTTAATCTGGCCGGTGATTTCTTTTACGTGCGCAGAACGCAAACCCAACTGGCTAAACGGCTGCGAGGCTGTGATAGCCATTGCCGCTTCGATATGCAGCACCTTGCGGTAAATAAGCATTAATTGCTGTTGCTGCCACGCTGCCGCAGTAGCAGAGTGCGTATCAGGATTTAAAGCCGCAGCGGATGGCGCCTGTGGCAGCACTGAATCGATATTTTCCAGTCCGCTATCAGCCACCTGCTGGCATACATTGACCAGTGCTGCCAAAAAATCGCGGATAATGGCATCACTGATGGCCGCCTGAGCATAGTCAACGTTAAACAGCAAAGCACCATCACTCCCGAGCATAAAACGGATATCGATTGCTACCTGCGGTGTCTGGGTAAGGCCGCTCACATAGTGAACCGGCTTGTCTGACGGCAGGGTTGGCCAAGATAGCCCATTGGTAATAACCACCGGTAAAACCGGTGCCTGACCATGCTGTTCAAACAGCATTCGCGCCAGCTCAACACCGGAAAAGGCCAAATGCTGTAATCCCTCTAGCGTATCGGCCTGTAATTTTCTGGCCTGCTCGATAAATGCGGCTGTCGATGGCCATGTGGCAACGATAAAAGTAGACTGATTGGATAATTCACCCTCATACAGCGGTAACACCGGCACAGCCACAGACAATAGCACCGGTGTCTGCTGCCAGCGATTTAACACTGCCAGAATCAGCGCCATCAGTAAGGAATTTTTAAACAGTCCCTGCTGTGAACCCAGACGACATAATGTCTGAAATGTATGTCTGGGCAGCACCGCACTTTGGCGGCTATAGCTGGAAGTCATCAGGGTGGCCAGTGGCTGTTTCCACGGCAGTTGCGGTATGGAGGTAATCGCTTGCAGCCGCTGCTGCCAGTAGGCAGCAGCCAAGTCATAGTACCGGCCATCCTGTTGCTGCCTGCTTTCAGGCTGAGATGATGCTGCTATCAGTGGTGTAGTAGTGAATAATTCACACATCAGCGCCGCAATTGCGCGCCCATCCAGAATCAGCGCATCAAAACGGGCAAACAGCACAAACTGTTGCGGCGTTAATTGAAACAGGGTGATGTCCCAAGGCGATTCCTGCAAATCAAACAGTGCCTGCTGATAATGCTGCCGCAAAGTAGCAATTTTTTCTGCGGCTAGTGCGGGTTCTTCGCCACACAGATTGATTTCAGTTAAATTAATGATTGCCTGCGGGTTTACCCACTGCACACAGCGTCTGGCATCAATATAGGTTCTCAAACTGGCATGATGCTGCACCATATCGGCCAGTCGCTGCCGGAATACTGGCAAATCCAGTGTTCCGGCATACTCGCGGAACTCCTGCATGGCCACACCACCCAGAGCAAATGCGGTGCTGCGGCCTGATAAATAGGCCTTTTGCAGCGCATTCAGCGGAGTGGCTCCATCGTCAGGAACGGTGAGATTCAAGTGCTGGCTCAATGCCTGTAACGGCTGGGTAAAACGCTCCGGCTGAGCAATAAGTGCATTTATCAGGGCAAGACAGCGTTCAAACAGCCCGTTTACCCATGTTTGCGGCAATGCATCCAAACGGATATCCCAGTTGATCAGTAAATGATTGTTCAACTGCACAAACTGTGCATCCAAGGCCACCTGCGGACCTTGAGAAATACACCAGTCCATGCTGCCAAAATACTTATGCACCCGTGATGAAAATAAATTTTTTTCCGGCAAATCCAGCGCAGCGGTAAAAACAACCGGTGCCATTTGCGGCGTAGCATGATGGCGTGACAAATGCCGCATCACATTCACACCACTGAACTGCCGATAATCCAGACAGTGCCGCCATTCTGCTGCCACACGCTGGCAAAACGCATGCAGACTGGGCGCCTCCGCCATATCAATATTTAACAGCACCATATCGGCAAAATCACCGATGGTTTTATCAATATCGGGCAGAAGCGGTTCACGCCGGAAAAACGGCACGTTGAGCCGGTAAGCTGCATCATGGGTTACTTTGCCCAGACTGTAGGCAAACAGCCCCAGCATCAGGGCAGAAAAAGTAAGCCGGTGCTGACAGGCAAGCTGGCGCAACTGCTGCATCTGCCCGGCGTTAAGCGTGGCATTCAGACGCGTGCTTTGCGCCGCAGCCGTGGCGGAATGATTTAAAGGCAGAGCAGGAGCAGGGGCAATCGCTGCTATGCGTGCCTGCCACCACTGGCGCGCACGTTGCTGCTGTTGCTGTTCATACTTATCCTGCTGCATGGTGCTGCGCCAGACATAGAAAGACGGCGGTGGTGGCAAAAACACGTTACTGTCTGCATAAAACTGTGCCAAATCTTCCATCAGGATACGAAAGCTGGAAGGGTCAACCGCAATCATATCGGCGTCAATATGCAAGCGAAAAACCTGATTAGCCAGAAGACTGATGGAAAAACGCACAGTTTGCCCCTCTTCCAGTTTCAACTGCTGATGCGTCCATTGCTGGCGTTTCTGTGCGAGTTTCTGTTGCTGCTGCGCTTCAGACAAATGGAGAAAATCATCTATTTCCAGCACATCCAGCGGCAAGGTATTACTGATACTTACTTCACCCTCCGCACTCAGTTGCAGGCGTAACAGTTCATGACGCCGGTACAGACACACGATTGCCTGCCTGAGCTTGGCTACATCAATATGCCTGCCATTGAATTCTGTATACAGATGCGCAGCCACACCACCGAGCATTGCACTATGCGCACGCCCAAACCAGCATGCCGACTGCATTGAAGTAAGTTCACCCATTATTTCATTACTCTGTTGACAAATTTACGGTTTTTGACGATGATACATGTAAATGAAAATGATTACCAGTTTCATTATTTAGAAAAAACAGATAACCCGTTAATGAGCGCCACTGAACAGACAGACACAAAAATGATGTTGCAGCTTCAGTTTTGTCTATAAGTCAACATTACTTGTCTGATTCAGCCGGTTTAGCCGACAAAGGCTGAAGAGATGATTACCTATACACGCTGGCCAGAAGATTTAGCCCGCCAATACCGTCAAAAAGGTTACTGGCTGGATCTGCCGTTAACCCGAATCCTCACAGACACAGCCAAACGGTTACCGCAGTCAACCGCCATCATCTGCGGAGAGCGGCACATCAGTTATCAGGCGCTGAATCAGTTTTCCGACAATCTGGCCGCCAAACTGGCAGCACAAGGCCTTGGCATAGGTGATACGGCACTGGTACAGCTACCGAATAGCGACGAATTCTATATTGTATTTTTTGCCCTGCTGAAAGCAGGTATCGTGCCGCTGAATGCCTTGTACAACCATCGCCAGCATGAACTAACCAGCTTTTTCAGCCAGATTAAACCGCGGCTGCTGATTGCATCACGCAGCCATGAAGTATTCATACACAATGATTTTCTCAATCAGCTCACCAGCCAGCAACTGGCTCCCTCCCTCACCCTGATGCTGAATGCTGGCAGCGGTGACAGAAATTTAAGCGACTGGTACACCAGCCCCCCTGCCACGGGCAGCAATTATGCTGCCACGCGCGCGGATGAAGTGGCCTTTTTCCAGCTTTCCGGTGGCAGCACCGGCACACCGAAACTGATTCCACGCACCCATAATGATTATGATTACAGCGTACGTGCCAGTGCCGAAATCTGTGGTTTAAATCAACACACGCGTTTATTGTGCGCCATGCCGGCACCGCATAACTATATGCTGAGCTCGCCCGGTGCACTAGGCGTATTTCACGCCGGCGGCTGTGTGGTCATGGCCGCCAACCCCGAACCATCAAGCTGCTTTGCCCTGATTGAACAACATCAGCTTACTATGGCCTCACTCGTACCCAGCGCGGTAGCGATGTGGATGCAACAGCCAGCGGAACAACTGGCCAAAGTCCGCTCATTACAGCTAATACAGGTAGGCGGTGCCAGTTTTCCGGAATCCATGGCACGACAGGTGTTAAATGTTTTCGGCTGCCAGTTGCAGCAGGTATTTGGCATGGCAGAAGGACTGGTGAACTATACGCGGCTGGACGACAGCGAAGAAGTGATTATCACCACTCAGGGACGCCCCATCAGCCCGGATGATGAAGTACGGGTAGTAGACGAAAACGGCCACGATGTGCCTGACGGAGAAACAGGCATGCTGAAAACGCGCGGGCCCTATACTTTCCGTGGCTATTATCAAAGCCCGGAATACAATGCACAGGCTTTTGATACAGAAGGTTTTTATCACTCAGGTGATTTAGTGCAGCGCAACAGCAGCGGCTACCTGAAAGTAGTCGGGCGCATCAAAGACCAGATTAACCGTGGCGGAGAAAAAATTGCCGCCGAAGAAATTGAAAAACTGATTATTACCCATCCCGATGTCACCGAAGCAGCACTGGTAGCCATCAGTGATGAACGCTTTGGCGAAAAAAGCTGTGCCTTTATCGTGTCACAGAACCAGCATTTGACCGCGCTCAGCCTGAAACGCCATCTGCTCAATCTGGGGATAGCCCATTACAAACTGCCTGATCAGGTTTGCATCGTTGACAGCTTGCCCCTCACCGCCGTAGGCAAAACCGATAAAAAACGTCTGCGTGAAACCTTACAGCAAAGCCCGGCCTGAAATATTCATCATCACCGTGAGAAAAAGAGAAACAGCATGACTATCAAACAAATTACCGATTACCCCATGCCCACACCAGCACAGCTACCACCAAATAAAACCGCATGGGAAGCTGATACCGCACGTGCCGTATTGTTAATCCATGACATGCAAAATTATTTTCTGAATTTCTATCAGCCCAACAGCCCATTAATCCAAACCCTGATTCAGAATTTGCAGGCACTGCGCAACTGGGCGACACAGCATCAGATTCCGGTGGTATATACCGCGCAGCCGCATCAGCAAAATTCCCAGCAGCGCGCCCTACTGAATGATATGTGGGGTTCAGGTATCACGACCGCGCCGGTTGAAGAACAGAAAATTGTTGCGGCACTGACACCCCGGCCAGAAGACACCGTGCTGACCAAATGGCGCTATAGTGCTTTCCAGCGTACAGATTTACGCACACGCATGCACAACTGGCAGCGCGATCAACTGATTATTGGCGGCGTCTATGCGCATATCGGCTGTATGGTCACCGCCGCAGAAGCATTTATGCAGGATATACAGGCTTTTTTCGTTGCTGATGCACTGGCTGATTTTTCTGCACAGCAGCACCAGAACGCTTTAGATTATGTTGCCGGCTGCTGCGGACAAGTCACCACCACAGCCGCATTAATGCCAGCAACAAATGCCCTGACCCGCTCATGGCTGACACAGAAAATCCAGACCCTACTGGAAATGCCGGCAGAACCCATAGACCCCGAAGAAAACCTGATTCTGTACGGACTGGATTCCCTGCGCATCATGCAGTTTGCGGCAGAACTGCAACAGCGTGACATCACTATCGGCTTCGAGGCATTAGGGCAGCAACCGTCCCTCAATAACTGGTGGCGCCTGATTGAGGCACAGCAGACGGCCAGCGTAGCCTGATAAGCAGCAATGGATGCCTAACCTTGGTTAACAGCTCTAGAGAAACAAAACATGAGTGATTTAAACATCTCCGGCCACAATACCCAGCCGAATCTTGCGCGTCAGTGGCGTGAGGCCTTACCCGGACTGGCAGGTGGCACACTGGCTGCGGTGATTGCTGGCATCGCCATGCTGGCCGCACTGTGGTTTATAGTTAAATTTATCGGCCACAGCATCTGGCATTGGCTGGAGTACGCACTGCTGTGCTGGCTTTTGGCCGCTGTGTTTACCGCATGGTCGGCGTGGCTGGCGCATCAGGCAGAAAGCCGCTTTGCAGCCACATTGCGCCGCAGCGTGGCGCAGCATTTAATCCGCCTACCCATGAATACACTGGCCAGACAGAATGAACAGACACTGAAACAACTGCTAACCGACGACATCAGCAGCCTGCATCATATGCTGGCACACTTACCCGCAGAAATAGCCGTTTTCACCGTAATCCCCCTGTTATCCATCAGCATACTGATTTATTTTATTGGTCTGGCAACACTATGGGTGTTACTGCCCGGCTTCATTGCCTCCCTGTATTATCTCGTTATCATGCCGTACATGACCCGGCGTGATGGTACGGCACGCATGCAGGTGATGCTGGACATCATCAACAAAGCCGATGAGTATGTGCGTGGCATTCCGGTATATCGCATATATGGCCAGCATTCCAGTGCGCTCACTGCTTATACACAGGCCACCGATCGGTTTACCCGCGATATGGTGCACTGGGTAGCCAAAGTGGCCACCCCGGCATCTATCGCCGTGGCGTTGTTACAGGCAGTGGCCACCTTCGCCATTGCCTATTGGGTAAGCCATGCCTATGGCACCACCACACTGGCTGCCACCCTGTTATTCAGTCTGGCCATTGTCACACCAACTTTACGTCTGGGACATGGCATCGACTACATCAGAGCCGGACGCGCTGCGGCCAAACGTTTGGCCGAATTTCTACAAGAGCCTCTACTGCCTGCCGGTCACATCCGACAAATTCAACATCCCCCCACCCTCACCATTCACAACGCCAGCCTGCTACAGGAAGAACGGCCAGTTTGGCATCAACTCAGCTTTACCTTTCCCACCGGCGCCCTTACCGCCATCACCGGCTCCAGTGGCGCCGGTAAAACCACCTTATTAAATGCCCTTGCCGGACTGGTGTCCCTAACATCTGGTGATATTGAGCTAGGCCAAACCGAAGTGGCTGCTCTGCATGAAGACACACGTCAGCAACTGATTCTACTTATTCCACAAGGCTACGATGTTCTCAACAACAGCGTGCGCAGCAATCTGGCGCTTACAGCACCTGAAGCCAGCGACGAGGCCATGCAGCAGGCACTGGCCAAAGCACAGCTAAACATAGACTTATCCACACCAGCCAGTGCCCTTTCCGGTGGCGAAAAACAGCGGGTCAATATTGCCCGTGCCTTTCTCAGCACAGCCGAAGTCATCTTACTGGATGAACCAACCAGCGCCCTTGACAACCAGCATGCACAGGCCATTTTTCAGGCACTGTGTGAGCTGGCCAAAACCGCGCATAAAACCATCATCGTAGTCACCCATCAGCAGGCACTGGCCAATCAGGCCGATGCGCAACTGGAATTACCCAATTTAAGGAGCGCGGCATGAATACAGCCAGCACCCCAAACCGCCCCCTCTTTGAAGCCATACCTGCCGCCACCAGACCACGCCTGCTTGGCATCAGCATCGGCTGGATACTGGTTGCTGCCGTAGAAGCCTGTGCCTATACCATACTGGCTCTGGCCATAGTGCACCAGCAGTCTTCACTGTGGGTACTCACCAGTGCCATCAGCGCCATTATCATCACCGTAATGGTTACCCGCAGCGGTTTCCTTACCGGCGTACGGCTGGCCGGTGATTTATTTGCCGCTTTAGGGCATTCCCTGTCCAGTGCCAAGCTTTCCTGGTTTAACGACCAGCGCCGTGCTGTTATCAGCAAAACCGCCGGACAGGAAATTCCCAACTTTATGAGCATTCCGGCGCATCAGCTACAAACCTTTTTACATGCCCCCTGCCTGCCCCTGTTTATCTGCCTCGGGCTGGCGTTTGTGGCTGATACCGGCATGATGCTGGTGGCACTGACACTGATTATCCTGTCATTAGCCATACAGCTATGGGCGCAATATGCGCTAAACAAAACCGATGCCCAGCGCCATCAGGCCGAGCTGGACAGCGCCACCGCCACCCTCGAACTGGTAGAGCACCTTTCCCTGCTGCGTACAGCGGCCGGACCAGCACATGCCCTCGATTCCATCCAGCAAAACTGGACGCGTCAGGAAAACCTGTTAAGCAGAATCAATCGCAGCGCCGCATGGGCCACCCTGATTGCCACCATAGCCAATGTATTACCCATGGCCGGCATGGCGCTGTACTGCATCCTGTCTGGCCAGAGCAACGAGCGCCTGATACTGGCCGCACTACTCCTGATGGGGCGTGCCGGCGCACCATTAAGCGCACTGGCTACAGCAGGTTTAAGCATCAACGACTTAATCAGCTCACTGCGCCACTTCCAGCAACTCACCCACCCGCCCGTATTGTCGCAAGCTGCCACAACACGCACACCACAGCAGCCGCATCTGTCCCTGCATAGTCTGGTGTACAACCCCGAATCAGCAGCAGTAAATCTGGATATTCCCGTGGGTAGCCGCGTACACGTGGCCGGCGCAAGCGGCAGTGGCAAAAGCACCTTGCTGCAACTGTGCATGCGCTTTGATGATCCGGCACAGGGCGAAATCCGTCTGGACGGCATCTCCCTGCCGCAGCTATCCTCTCAGGCACTGACAGCAAACATGGCTTACGTAGCCCAGAACCCGATTATTTTCACCGGCACACTGGCAGACAATATCCGTATCGGCCGTTTCGATGCCAGCGATGCCGAAATCGAAGCCATCGCCCGCCAATGCGCGCTGGGACAAATTATCGACCGCGCAGACGAAGGCATTCATCAAAGCGTTGGCCAGCAGGGCTCTGCCCTGTCTGGCGGCGAACAACAACGTGTAGCCATTGCCCGTGCCCTGATTAAACACGCGCCCATACTCATTCTGGATGAAGCCACCTCAGCACTGGATGAAAGCACCGAGCAACAACTGATTAAAACCATCCTTGCACAATCCCAGACCCTGATTTTTGTCTCCCATCGCAGTGCCACCCCGTGGCAACCTACCCAAACTCTAGACTTATCCAGCTAGCGGCTGTGCGGACAACAAGGTTATTTATGACATTAACATCAAAGCAACACGTGTCATTGCATCCGCATGGCTATCCGGCCAGAAGAGCGAAAACGGCCGTAGCAGACAATCATCAGCCCGCATTATTCAGCCATCACACCCTTAACATCGGCCACAGCACCATACACCAGATACGCATGCAGCCTATCAGCAGCTCAGCACTGCATAAGCTTTGCCAGAATTTCAGCATACATCTGCCAGAAACCATTCAACGTAGCAGGCACAAACGCCAGCTAGAATTTGTGGCTGGCAGACTGGCCGCAAAATACGCCTTGCAGCCCCATGGCTACAGCAACTTTACCCTTGAATCAGGTGCACACGGGCAGCCGCTTTTTCCACAACAACTACAAGGCAGCATCAGCCACAGCAGCAACCAATGGCAATGTCTGGCCATCGCCAGCGTACACAACAAGCAACCAGCACACAGCTATCTGGGTATTGATATCGAACAGCAACAGCATCAGCACATCATCCACAACAACAAAACCATACTGGCACTATTTCTCCAGCCACAGGAACTACAATACATAACGGCACATAACATCAGCCTGCCACAACAGGCTTTACTGCTTTTTTCCGCCAAAGAAAGCATCATCAAAGCCTGGTTTCATAAATACCAATCACTTATCGATTTTAGTGCCATTATTTACCAGCCCCGCAGCAGCCAGAATCTGTATTTTCAGATTAAAACATCCAAACAGCATAAAAAACCGCAAACAGCAAAAGTTTGCTTTACCTGTACACAACAAGAAATAATCACCATAGCATATATTTAAATCCGGCCTGTAGCAGATTTTTCCCGGCACAAACAAAACACATTTATTCACAACACAATAATTGATAATGATAATTATTTGCATTAATATAAACAAACTCACATACCCTGACTTATCTACACTTTTACTGACAGATAACCCGCCCATACCCACAGGTAACCAAAATGACCATCAAAGCATCCAGCGCACACCAACGCCTCCGCTCACACCATCAGGATCAGATTGCCTGTTTTGCCGGCAAAAATCACCACATCAGCGCCCGGCATCTTATCCACAAAATCCACATGCCCATCAACCCCCACACCGCCTATAATCAGCAAATTGCCCGCTGTTTTAACAACATCAAAGCGCAAGGCCATTCCAACCCCATCCTGATCGCAGCCATCCCATTTGACACCACCCAGAACGGCACATTAAATTTTTACAGCGATTTTGACAAAACCACACCCGCTATCTCCCATAACTACCCGTCTCATATACCCACCACCCTCGTGCACAAAAAAGCACTGGTAGAACGTCAGGCATTCGAACACAGCGTTCAGCTAGCCTTAAACGCCATGGCCAGCAACAAAATACAAAAAATTGTCCTGTCACAGGCAACAGAATACGAATTCAACCAGCAGCATAATCCAGAGCACATATTCAACACACTGGTGAAACAAAATCCCGATGCCTATAACTTTCTCATTCCAATAGAAGAAAACCAGTATATTTTCGGCGCCAGCCCCGAATTACTATTGTCACGCCAGCAACAACAGGTACGCAGCAATCCACTGGCCGGTTCACGGCCACGTTCCTGTAGCGCCACACAAAACAGCCACAGCGAAACCGAGCTGTATCAGTCTGTCAAAGACCGGCATGAGCACCAATTTGTTATAGACAACATTCGGCACAAGCTCAGTAGCTATTGCAGCCAATTCAGCGCCTCAGAAACACCCGAAATCCTCACCACCTCCACCATGCTGCACCTGTCTTCCGTATTTCAGGGACAGCTAAAAGACAACGCCCCCGACGCCCTCAATCTGGCCTTACACCTGCATCCCACACCCGCCGTATGCGGTACCCCAACCACAACAGCCAGACAATTCATCCTCAACCATGAAGGCTATAACCGCCACTACTACAGCGGCCTCAATGGCTGGATGGACGCCAATGGTAATGGCGAATGGGTAGTCACCATCCGCAATGGCCTCCTGAATCACAACACAATCCGCCTGTATGCCGGTGCCGGCATCGTTGCCGGCTCAGATGCAGCCACAGAATGGCTCGAAACCGAAGCCAAAATGCAAACCATGCTCAACGTATTTCAGCAACAATAACCATACTCAGGAGAATACCCGAATGCAGCCAGCCATCATCGTCACCGGCGCAGCACAAGGCATCGGCGCCGCCGTAGTCATCAAACTGCTCCAGCAGAACTATCATGTTATCGGCATCGACAAACAGCCTGCACCAGCAAACTGGCCGGTACAACAAACAATAGCAGCCCAGTATCAGCCTCACTGGCTTGGTGTCAGTCAGGACATCACCGCCATTGAAGAAACCCGCATCTTGCTTAATACCCTTATCGCCCAGTATCACATCACCGGATTGGTTAACGTTGCCGGCATACTCATACTCACCCCACTGCTCAGCGCCACCGAAGCACAATGGCAAACCAGCCTGAATATCAACTTACTGGCACCCATCTTCATCAGCCAACATTTAGCCCGCCATTTCTGTCAGCAGCAACACGGCAGCATTGTTACCGTCAGCTCCAACAGCGCGCGCATGCCCCGCACCCAGCTAGGCCTGTATGCCACCACCAAAGCTGCCCTCAGCCACTTCTGCCGCAATCTGGCACTGGAAGTCGCCCCACATGTACGCGTCAACATCGTCTCCCCCGGCTCCACCCTCACCGCCATGCAGCAACAATTGTGGCCAGACAGCAAACCACCGGCCAGCATCATCAATGGCGACCCAAGCCAGTACCGCCTCGGCATCCCCCTCAGAAAACTGGCACAGCCCGCAGACATAGCCAACACCGTATCCTTCCTGCTCTCCGAACAGGCCGCACAAATCACCATGCAGGAAATCGTTGTCGATGGCGGCGCCACACTGGGAGTATAGTCAGAAATTTAGAAGCTGCACCGCAGCAGCAAACCCAGCCAATTTCTTCCTGCAACCCTCATTCAAAGGAAAAACTAAACCGTCACCATCTACAGCGCAGACAATTTGAACTTGCCTCAAGCCACGATTCATAACCGCAAAGCGCAGTAACTTCTACAGAAATCCCCTAAACATCAAAAAAGTATTAAATTTACTTACCAACTTAATAATTAATTACCTGATACAGATGGATAATAATTCCAATGCAACATTCTAGTTGCAACCTGGCATTTATCTTATTGATTTTATAATAATATCTTTAAGCCCAAACAATATATTTAAAAAATCTCAAAATTTAAACATATTTTCTGGATATGTACACGCTTTAAACATGTACTTAAAACATGTTTAAATTTTAGAGATTAATAAACATGTCTGCCTGAGAATTTGATAAACCCTATAATGCACAGCCATCATTACCACCACGAACCGAAATTAAACTGAAGCAGCGTATTCTCGCACGTACCGCTCTGGCTAAACTCAAACAAATAGCAGAATGGATACCTAATCAAACTATGCTTATTAATATTCTGCCTATTATCGAAGCACAGGCCAGTTCTGAAATTGAAAATATTGTCACAACCACAGATAAACTTCTTCAGTATATAAAAATGGCATCACAGCCTGATCCAATGACAAAAAAAGCATTACGATATCGTTCTGCACTGATTGAAAGAGTGCAATCTATAACAAAAAGACCATTATGCACTCACACAGCCGTTTAAGTAGGTAACGAAATTAAAGGCAGTGCCAAGGATATCCGAAAACCAGATGGCACAGCATTGAGAAACAGCCAGATACACCGGATTACTTACACACCACCTGACGGCGATGAAATTATTCGTAACAAGCTAGCAAATTGAGCGCACTTTATTCACCAAAGCGATCATTTAAATCCCTTAATTATTTTAGCCATTGCTCATTATCAATTTGAAGCAATTCACCCATTTGAGGATAGCGATGGCCGTATTGGACACGTCTTAACTAGCCTGATACTGAGTGATAAAGGACTACTGACTTCACCGAAGCTTATATCCGAACCAATATATCATTCAAAACAAAAACGCTTATTATCAAGGATTATTAAATGTCACTAAAAATCAGGCGTGGGAAGAATGGATTTTATATATGCTAAAAGGTATTGAATCAACAGCATTATGGACTATAGCCAAAATTGATGCTATTCGTCGACTACAACAACACACAATTGAATATGTTAAAAACATAAAACCACAAATATACAGTTATGAATTAATTAATTTGTTATTTGAACTACCATATACCCGTATTATTAATCTGCAACAACGCGGTATTGCTGGTAGGCAGACAGCCTCCAAATATCTTAAAGAATTATGTACTATTGGCGTGCTGAAAGAAATGCAATTTGGAAGAGACAAGCTATTTTTGCATTACAAACTGCTTGATATACTGATACATAATACGAATGATTTTAATGCTTACCCACACTCATAATGTCATACAAATAGCGTAGTAGCAGTGGGTATCATTTACATTGAGCAAACCATAGATAAAGAAATTACTTTACCCTATGAACAAACATAATCAGATGATATAAATACAACTTATGCTCCTTAATCAATCAATACAGACAATATACCAATATTGCTCCTTATAAATATGTGAATCCTGATTTAGTCAGATTGTGGAATATCTGTATAAGGAAATTCAGAGGAAAGAATCA
Source organism: Snodgrassella gandavensis (assembly GCF_914768025.1). GTDB lineage: Bacteria > Pseudomonadota > Gammaproteobacteria > Burkholderiales > Neisseriaceae > Snodgrassella > Snodgrassella gandavensis. The sequence goes on from NZ_CAJZCE010000007.1 coordinate 107,054, forward strand.
AAAAATGTCTAAATCCATAACCGGAATCTTTTTTGCATTATCAGCAGCCGCGCTAAATGGCTCTATTGGCATGATCAGCAAACTACTGATGTCCAGCGGCCTGAACGCATATGAAATAGCATTTTATAAAACATTGATTGCCACCGTTTTTGTCTCACTACTGGTTATTCGGGTTCCGTTTAATCAGCAGATGCAAATGATTGCGCCCAAAACCGACACTAGCAAAATAGTCTGGTTACATATAGCTTTATGTTCATTGTTTGGGATTTTTACACTGTTTTTCTTTGAAACACTGGCTTATGGTTATGGCTTCGCAGCCAACGTTGTCGTAGTGGTAATGACCTCGGCAGCAATTACGGCACTTTTTTTTGGCTGGTTACTCTTAGGGGAAAAAATCACCATCCCGGCACTAGTGGGCACAGGATTGGCTATTGCAGGCATCAGTATCATATCCTGGTCAGAAAAAGGTACACTACTATTATTAACTTTTGCCGCTACTGCGGGACTAGGCTATGGGCTTTTCAGTGTGCTGGTGAAAAAATTCCGATTATCCGGAGGAATTTATCTCACCAGATTATTACTGTTGTTTGGCGTATTTTATCTGGCTTTACCTTATACACTCACGGTGCACAGTAATCCGCTAAATATGAATTGGCCAACTATTACCGGCCTATCTGCTCTGGCCGTTTTACCAACCATTCTTGGCTTTTACTGCACCACCAAAGCACTCAGTTGCCTATCAGCCGCTCGCGTACAAGTTACCGAATTAGCTGAACCTATTTTTGCAATGATGCTGGGCTGGCTGTTTTTACACGAAATCCCAACTACTGAATTTTTTTCCGGTGCATTACTGATTATTCTGGGGATTTTGTTAATTAACGGCATCTTCGATTTATTATACAAAAATATATCTGGCAACTTCGGTTCGCAGTAGATTAAACATTAGCAGACCGGCCTATATATCAATATTAACAATAGAATAATTACCCAAAAACCATAATATACATTCTTTGCACGCTGGAACAAATCATTGATCGTGCAGACAAAGGCATTCACCAAAGCGTTGGCCGGCAAGGCTCAGTCCTGTCTGGCGGCGAACAACAGCGCCTGTATGCCATCACCAAAGCTGCCCTCAGCCACTTCTGCCGCAATCTAGCACTGGAAGTCGCCCCACATGTACGCGTCAACATCATCTCCCCCGGTTCCACCCTCACCGCCATGCAGCAACAATTGTGGCCAGACAGTAAACCACCAGCCAGCATCATCAATGGCGACCCAAGCCAGTACCGCCTCGGCAGCCCCTCAGAAAACTGGCACAGCCCGCAGACATAGCCAATACCGTATCTTTACTCCTCTCTGAACAAGCCATATAAATCACCATGCAGAAAACCGGCGTCGATGACGGTGCCACACTGGGTGTGAAATCAGAAATTTAGAAGCTGCACCGCAGCGCCAAACCCAGCCAATTTCTTCCTGCAACTTTCATTCAAAGCAAAAGCTAAATCGTAACCATCTACAATGCAAATGCAGGAAATTTGAACTTGCCTTAAATCACAATCAACAACCGCCAAATACAGTCATTAATGATTTACTTAACTACTAAATCAATACATAAGTAACTTTTTATTCAGCTCTATTTCATTCATTACTTCTTAATAACCTAATTATAAATTATTAAATAAATATATAAATTAACCCAAATCACCAACTACTATCACCCTTCCCAACTTAAAATTTTCTATGCCTTTAGTACATGAATTAAACCTAACTTATTACAACATAAATGATTTAATCTTAATCAAATAACCATCTTACTATCCAACAAACACATAATAAAATGATACAAATATTTAAATTAAGTTAATAATTGACAAAACAATCAACACAGTCAATAATAACTAATATTAAACAATTAAATTTGTAATTTAATATTCATCATCTACAATGAATATTATTAATCTAATATTAGTATATTTAGCCATTAAAATTTTAATTTCTCCAGAATTAAAATTAAATTAAAGATATTAATAGTATTAAACTTTAGGAATAATAGTGATGAAAAAATTGATTATATTTTTTATGTTAATAGTAGCATTTTACGTTATAGTAATAAAAGATAAACATAAAACTGTATATTCTTCAAATGGATCTTATATTAAAGTTTACGGTAGAGATGGTTGTGGAAATACCCAAAGAATGAGAAGGTATTTAAAAAAAGATCATATATCATACGACTACTATAACGTGGATGATAAAAAAATATCAATTCCAATGAATAAAAAAATGCGTGAAGCAGGTATTGATACAAGCTATTATCTCTTGCCTGTAGTAGAAGTTAATGGTAAATTTTTCACCAACCCTCACTATAATACAGTTATGGAAACTTATTATAATAAAAATAAGATAGATTAAAACGACCCCATTCTATATTTTGTATATTTACTCGTTAAAGGTGATGTAAATATCGGCTTCAGCTTCTTTTAAAATGGATACGATTTGATGTTCAGTCATTTTTTCATGTTTAAATCCTCCGTGGGTTAATAGAGAGAATTTTCTACTTTTGCGCTGTACTATTTTAGGGGGTAGTTAAAAATAATCAAAGCATCTCCCTTAGCACTCGCATCTCGTATCCATTTATCATCAACTAATTCCGATGGTGATGGTGCTGTTTACTGATTCCATAAATATCTACCCAGAATTTCATCCACACTTACTAATTCTTTTCCTGCATTCACGTCATAAGGCATATAAACGCTCCTTTTATTTAATATTTAAAGCCACAGATTAAACCCAAAAAAACTTATATCAACACAATAAATAATTAAAGTTGTAATCTATAATTTATTGTAAATTACCTGCGCCACCAATAATTTGGTCTATATAAAACATCGCCACAATTATTTAACAAATAAACTTTTCTGGTATCCTTAAAAGTTTCACTTTTATCTTTAGCTACAAATTCTGGCACACTTATTGAATCAGAATATGTAACATCAAAATAAAAATTACCTACGCCCCAAGAACTAATATTTATATCTATGGGAATTCTAGATTCTTGCATAAATGCTGCTACATCAAATCCAGCATATTTTAAAATATAGTTTTTTCTTATCAATGACCATTCTGATTTATTTAAAACAGTGCAACAGCTATTACTATCATAGACAGAGAGATAAGCTGGATTATCTTTTTTATGTATCAAAATATAGTTTTTTAACTTAAAATCGTCATTAATATAATTTTTATCCGACGCAAATATAAAGCTTTCCGCTTCATTATGTTTAATTAATATATCAATGCCTTTCCAAAAATCATATTTATTTTCAATATTATCTTTAAGGAATTTTTCTTTGTCTGGATTCATCGGAATTTTAAAGACTCTACAACCGTTCCACCTAGCACACTCCTCTTCAGTTGGTAAAAAATCACCATTAATATTAACCACCTTATTATCCCAATAAAATTTATTTTCATATATCATTCGACCAGTTAAGCTTTTCATTGCCTTATACCAAAGCTCTTCCTTGCTATAATATTTCCTGTCCCGCCAGCAATACCCAGCTCTGTTTTTAGCCTCAAATTCTTCTTGTGTAATATCGTTTGGTTTGGGGTTTTTCTTTATTAATTCATTCCAGAAGTAATACGGCGATTTTTCATAATATATATCTCGTATTTTTAAACCACCTGCTACCATTAATATAATGAACATGGTTATTAATGTATATTTCGCCGGTTTTGGGTGCGCTTTTGCTAAATCTGTTACTTTAGCCAGAATCCAAACGCTACATAGAGGTAAGAAAAAAGTGATTAGGATAATTCCAGCAAATATCAACAAAATTCTAATAATAAAATTATCAAACATACCTTTATATTCTCCATGCACATATGAATTTCATCTGCTTAAATAGTAACAAATTTTATTTCTTTAATACACTGAAAGAACTATTACTTATAAAAACTATTTAGAATTTAAAATCAGCCTTCGATACAGACCTCCCATCGCCATGCGTCATATATTCATTTGCATCAATAATCAAAGCATCTCCCTCAGCACTTGTATTTTTTATGCATTTATCAATTCGGACTGAGATGGAGCTGTTTCCTGATTCCATAAATATCTGGCTGGCTATACTGCTCAGGCACAGTTATTTAAAATGGCTGAAGAATTTCTACACTGATTACGGATATTGCCCTAATTTACGGCATGATAAATTTATTAGTTCTGTATTTTACGGCCATCACCATGAAAATAGGCTGGCAATACAAGTGTAATTTTATTCTGTTTAATTCGGGATTAGTATTATTTCAATTTCAGCTTAAATTTACACAGATTCATTTATTTATCTAAAAATTAATTATTTTATTTAATTTTTTATCATAATTTAATTAAAAAATATATTACTTTTTTAATTAAAATGGATAATAGTGTAGCTGTGATGACCTTCTTTCCAACTGTTTTCTGTTTTTGTCTGATATTTTTTATTCAGCCAGACCATTGTTTCTCTTATTAATCTTTTCATTAAATATTAGTAAGTTTACTTAATCTTTTACAGAAATAAATATATTTTCTTTGGTTAATTTTTTTAATAAAAATATTGAAAACTCATTTCAATTTATACCCATATATTAAAAAGCCACAACAATAAGTTAATTATTTTCCTATTCTGAAAATATTAATAATTAATAATTAATAATTTATAAGATTTTATTTTTCAAGCGTAATCTTTCAGATTAGCTGCATTTGATCATGTGTAAATGATTAGAAATTTTATACAGGCAGTTTTAATCCTTATTGATTGACTGTTTATGTGTCTGTCGGCCTGCTTGAGCAACTGGCGGATGTAATGAACAGATATGGTTATGTGTAGAAGAGGTTAGGTTTGTTAGTCATTTAACTTTAATCAGGAGAAACCTATGAACAAGGTTTATCGCAATGTCTGGAATGAACATACGCAAACGTGGGTAGCTGCATCAGAATTGGCAAACAGTAAAACCAAGTCGAATACTGTTTGTGAACTACCACTTGTCAAACGCATATTAAATATGTTCGGGCTGAAAAAAATTGTCAGCCTCACACTTACAACACTAGTACTGCAATTGCAGGCAATTTCTCCGGTGTATGCTGCCAATCTGGCTATCACCGGTGGTTCTAATTTAAGTACGAATAGCCCAGCCGTAGCCTATGGCAACGGCAGCCACGGCAGTATCGTTTTGGCAGGTGATGATGATTTTTGTGGTACAGACAAAGTAAGCGGGCGCAGAAATATCACAGGTGGAATCAGTGCCATGGAAGAATACTTGCGTTTTGCCGAGAATCGTTCATTTAATGGCAGAAATCCTTATGGCGTCAGCAACGGTCAGCAAGTATGGACCGGAGACGGTACTACCGGTGGGATTAACACCGGATCATCCGGCTACATGGGTACCCCAACTGGTGGAGACATCAATAGACTTCCTGTAGCTTATGGCGTTTATTCCTTTGCATCCGGTTGCGGCTCTTATGCCACAGGTAATTATTCAACAGCATTCGGTAATAATGCCACTGCCACTGCTGGTGGTGCTCAGGCTTTTGGTGTAGCGGCATTGGCTTCTGGCGCAACTGCTGTTGCAATCGGTGTTGGTGCTCAGGCTACTAACACTGCAAGTTTAGCGCTTGGTTCCGTGGCCACTTCCGATGGTGCAGGAAGTGTGGCGGTTGGTTTCAATAGTGCTGCCCAGAAAGATAATGCTACTGCGTTGGGTGCCAACGCCATGGCAACAGTAGAAAAAGCAGTGGCTCTAGGTAGCGATTCTCTGGCTAATACTAGCTCCGGTATTCAGGGTTATGATCCGGCCGGCACTAATACCGATGCTGTAAATCAGTCTGCAACATGGAAAAGTACCGCTGGCGCAGTTGCCATCGGGAATACAAATATGCAGATCACCCGACAGATAACTGGCCTAGCGGCCGGTACTGCCGATACTGATGCGGTTAACGTAGCCCAATTAAAAAATCTGGCCAGCTCTACCTCAACAGGTTTATCCAGTTTGTCTACAGCGATTATCAGAGCAACTGATTTAACCTCAATAAACAACAGCATTAACACCCTACAAAAAGACGCCTTGCAATGGAATGGTACCGCTTACGATGCCAGCCACGGCACTGCCAATGCGCAGAAAATTATCAAAGTAGCTGCTGGTGATGTCAGCGAAAATTCTACTGATGCCGTTAATGCCGGACAGCTTTTCAGTCTTTCCAGCTCTACTTCGACTAGTGTCGAATCGCTGTCTACCACTTTACGCAATGCCGGTGACCTGAGTAATGTTAATAACAGCATCAGCTCCTTAAATAACACTGTTTCCAACTTGCAGAAAGACGCCCTGCAATGGAATGGCACCGCTTATGATGCCAGTCATGGTACGGCTAATGCGCAGAAAATTGTTAAAGTGGCCGCTGGTGATGTCACCGCAAACTCTACCGATGCGGTTAATGCCGGACAGCTTTTCAGCCTTTCCAGCTCTACTTCGACTAGTGTCGAATCGCTGTCTACCACTTTACGTAATGCCGGTGACCTGAGTAATGTTAATAACAGCATTAACTCTTTAAGCAGCAGCCTTAATACTGCTAACAGCAGTATTAGTAGCTTAAATAATAATGTTTCTAACTTGCAGAAAGACGCTCTGCAATGGAATGGTACCGCTTATGATGCCAGTCATGGTACGGCTAATGCGCAGAAAATTATTAAAGTGGCCGCTGGTGATGTCAGCGAGAACTCCACCGATGCGGTTAATGCCGGACAGCTTTTCAGTCTTTCCAGCTCTACTTCAACCAGCTTGGATTCGCTGTCTACTACTTTACACAATGCCGGTGACCTGAGTAATGTTAATAACAGCATTAACTCTTTAAGCAGCAGCCTTAATACTGCTAACAGCAGTATTAGTAGCTTAAATAATAATGTTTCTAATTTGCAGAAAGACGCCCTGCAATGGAATGGCACCGCTTATGATGCCAGTCATGGTACGGCCAATGCGCAGAAAATTGTTAAAGTGGCCGCTGGTGATGTCAGCGAAAATTCTACCGATGCGGTTAATGCCGGACAGCTTTTTAGTCTTTCCAGCTCTACTTCAACCAGTTTGGATTCGCTGTCTACTACTTTACGTAATGCCGGTGACCTGAGTAATGTTAATAACAGCATCAGCTCCTTGAATAACACTGTTTCCAACTTGCAGAAAGACGCCTTGCAATGGAATGGCACCGCTTACGATGCCAGCCACGGTACGGCTAATGCGCAGAAAATTGTTAAAGTGGCCGCTGGTGATGTCACCGCAAACTCTACCGATGCAGTTAATGGCGGACAATTATATTCTCTGTCTAGTTCTACCGTGACCGGTTTAGATAATCTATCTACTGCTTTCAGTGGCAACCTCTCTACTGGTCTGAGCACTGCCAATTCGCGTATCGATACTGTGTCCCAGTCTACAGCCAATCTGGCCGGTGATCTCACTACTGCGGTTAACAGCATTAGCACTCTGCAAAAAGATGCCTTGCAGTGGAATGGCACCGCTTACGATGCCAGTCATGGTACGGCTAATGCGCAGAAAATTGTTAAAGTAGCTGCTGGTGATGTCAGCGAAAATTCTACCGATGCTGTTAATGCTGGGCAGCTTTTCAGTCTTTCCAGCTCTACTTCAACCAGCTTGGATTCGCTGTCTACTACTTTACACAATGCCGGTGATCTGAGTAATGTTAATAACAACATCAACACCCTGCAAAAAGACGCCTTGCAGTGGAATGGCACCGCTTATGATGCCAGTCATGGCACGGCCAATGCGCAGAAAATTGTTAAAGTCGCTGCTGGTGATGTCAGCGAGAACTCCACCGATGCGGTTAATGCCGGACAGCTTTTCAGTCTTTCCAGCTCTACTTCAACCAGCTTGGATTCGCTGTCTACTACTTTACACAATGCCGGTGACCTGAGTAATGTTAATAACAGCATCAGCTCCTTGAATAACACTGTTTCCAACTTGCAGAAAGACGCCTTGCAATGGAATGGCACCGCTTACGATGCCAGCCATGGTACGGCCAATGCGCAGAAAATTGTTAAAGTGGCCGCTGGTGATGTCAGCGAGAACTCCACCGATGCGGTTAATGCCGGACAGCTTTTCAGTCTTTCCAGCTCTACTTCGACTAGTGTCGAATCGCTGTCTACCACTTTACGCAATGCCGGTGATCTGAGTAATGTTAATAACAACATCAACACCCTGCAAAAAGACGCCTTGCAGTGGAATGGCACCGCTTATGATGCCAGTCATGGTACGGCCAATGCGCAGAAAATTGTTAAAGTGGCCGCTGGTGATGTCACCGCAAACTCTACCGATGCAGTTAATGGCGGACAATTATATTCTCTGTCCAGCTCTACCGTGACCGGTTTAGATAATCTATCTACTGCTTTCAGTGGCAACCTCTCTACTGGTCTGAGCACTGCCAATTCGCGTATCGATACTGTGTCCCAGTCTACAGCCAATCTGGCCGGTGATTTCTCTACGGCGGTTAACAGCATCAGCACTCTGCAAAAAGATGCCTTGCAGTGGAATGGCACCGCTTACGATGCCAGTCATGGCACGGCCAATGCGCAGAAAATTGTTAAAGTGGCCGCTGGTGATGTCAGCGAGAACTCTACCGATGCGGTTAATGCCGGACAGCTTTTCAGTCTTTCCAGCTCTACTTCAACCAGCTTGGATTCGCTGTCTACTACTTTACACAATGCCGGTGACCTGAGTAATGTTAATAACAGCATTAACTCTTTAAGCAGCAGCCTTAATACTGCTAACAGCAGTATTAGTAGCTTAAATAATAATGTTTCTAATTTGCAGAAAGACGCACTGCAATGGAATGGCACTGCTTACGATGCCAGCCATGGTACGGCTAATGCGCAGAAAATTGTTAAAGTGGCCGCTGGTGATGTCACCGCAAACTCTACCGATGCTGTTAATGGCGGACAATTATATTCTCTGTCCAGCTCTACCGTGACCGGTTTAGATAATCTATCTACTGCTTTCAGTGGCAACCTCTCTACTGGTCTGAGCACTGCCAATTCGCGTATCGATACTGTGTCCCAGTCTACAGCTAATCTGGCCGGTGATCTCACTACTGCGGTTAACAGCATTAGCACTCTGCAAAAAGATGCCTTGCAGTGGAATGGCACCGCTTACGATGCCAGTCATGGTACGGCCAATGCGCAGAAAATTGTTAAAGTGGCCGCTGGTGATGTCAGCGAGAACTCCACCGATGCGGTTAATGCCGGACAGCTTTTCAGTCTTTCCAGCTCTACTTCAACCAGCTTGGATTCGCTGTCTACTACTTTACACAATGCCGGTGACCTGAGTAATGTTAATAACAGCATTAACTCTTTAAGCAGCAGCCTTAATACTGCTAACAGCAGTATTAGTAGCTTAAATAATAATGTTTCTAATTTGCAGAAAGACGCACTGCAATGGAATGGCACTGCTTACGATGCCAGCCATGGTACGGCTAATGCGCAGAAAATTGTTAAAGTGGCCGCTGGTGATGTCACCGCAAACTCTACCGATGCAGTTAATGGCGGACAATTATATTCTCTGTCCAGCTCTACCGTGACCGGTTTAGATAATCTATCTACTGCTTTCAGTGGCAACCTCTCTACTGGTCTGAGCACTGCCAATTCGCGTATCGATACTGTGTCCCAGTCTACAGCTAATCTGGCCGGTGATCTCACTACTGCGGTTAACAGCATTAACTCTTTAAGCAGCAGCCTTAATACTGCTAACAGCAGTATTAGTAGCTTAAATAATAATGTTTCTAATTTGCAGAAAGACGCACTGCAATGGAATGGCAC
>NZ_CAJZCE010000008.1 GCF_914768025.1 Snodgrassella gandavensis
ATCAATAAAAATACTACCCTTGCCGTCGGAGTCATAAATCTTATCCTTGCCATCGCCGCTATTGAAATAATACTTGTCTGCGCCATCACCGCCCACCAGAATATCATTGCCCTTACCGCCCCTGAGCGTATCATTGCCGGCACCGCCAAACAGATAATCATCACCCTCTCCGCCAGAGATATCATCACTGCCCTTGCCGCCAACAATCACATCCGCCAGCTTGCCGCCCTCTATCTTGGTATTGCCATTGCCCAGCATCACCACCTGATGGGCGTTATCGCCAGCCTTGGCAACCGTACTCCAGCTTTGCCCGGTTTGCTCATCGCGAAATACAATCGCATCTTTGACGCCGAAGCCGTACTGTTTACGAATCGATTCAACTAATGATTCTTGTTGCCGATAGATATGGCGCATGGAAAAATCAATGCTGGTATGGCCATCAATTTGTTCAACTTGATCTTTTAACACCTGATTATATTCTTTTGCCTGAGCAAGGCGCATTTCCTGAATCATCCAGGTGCGCACCTTAATCCATTCTTCACCTACATCATCAATTTTGCGTACCGCCGGCGTTTTGTCCGGATTGAGTATCACCACCGGATTAAGCTGCATCAGTGCATTCAGATACAGCGATACCAGTTGTTGATTGCCTTTTTTTTCCCATGTCTGCAACTGCAATAATAATTTTTCCGGCAGCTCATCGATAAACGCCAGCTGGTGTTTAAATTCAAACTTGCCCGGCTGGCCGGCAAGCTCCTGACGATGACCATTTACCGGATCAAAGACAAATCCCCATCCTTTATCGGTAAAATTATCGTGATTAATGCTATTAATCCGCGGATTGGATGGATTAATGCTGTTGGTATTTAATACTGCAGCCATAATCCACCGTGTTACCCCCTTGCCGCCAGCTAATTCCCAGTTAAATCTGAATTGCTCTCGTGCAGCATCGGTATCTTTGTGATTAATAAAATATTGCCCAGTCGCCTGGTCAAATGGAGAAGCATAGTCCTTGTACCATAAGTTTTCCATACCTTCTTTACCAAATTCTTGCCAATAATCCTTTAGCGGGGCAAATCTGCTAGTATTATCCATCCACTTTTTCGCCAGTGCCTGATCAGCGCTGGAAATTGGCACTTTTTTATAGCAACTCCGAAGCAGCATTCCCCCAACCAGACCCAAACTCGCTGCCATTAGCTCTATCGCAGCAGAGGATTTAGGTGTACCAGTTAGTTTATCAATATAAATATACCCATTATGAGCATCTCTCATGATTTCAGATAATCCAAGGCTTTCAAACCAGCTTTTTACACAAATACCTTCGGTTTCCCACATCTGCTCCCACAATAATTCGACAACCTGTTCGCCTTTGATTTCGCGCCCACCAATGAGTTTCCCCGACGCATACTGTTCGATAAGGCGCATCGGCTCATACAGCGTCCAGTAATTAATATCAACATTATTATCTTTAAATACCTTAATATGAAATTCCCGCATTTCCTTATAGCTAATATCCTGACTAACACTACCCGAACCGGCTTTCTCCTCTAACATATCCAGATAACCCAAGGCCATGTTGTGGCGAATCTTATTGGTTTCATCGGCGGTTAAAATATGGTTATGTTCATTCGCCACCGCCTGCATAAATTCCAGCGCACCATTACCAGTAATGGTATCTGCGGATGCTACCCCATAGGCCCATTTGGCATAATGATAGCCACGTTTGGCCAGTTGCTGATACACCGCGCCAACATCGTACAAATCCCCATTTTCAATCTGTTTACGCCATGCCTGAATTTCGCTTTTGCTTACTTTTTGTGCTTCTAACATAGTGCTCTCCTTGGAAATAATCAACAGTTCTACTGCTACCAAAAACTAAGCTTTACCAATCTGTTTCCCCAGCAGCTTGCCTTCTGGGCTTACGCGCCAGCTATCCAGTATTTTGATAATATTGCCTTCCATCTCCTGCCACTGTGGCAGATAAGTACGGCTATAGCCCAGTCGTACTCTTATGTGCCATCTATCGTTATAAAACATATGGCTACAGGAATCTATATGGTGGGTAAATTCACACTTGATATAGGTTTTAATATTGCCCGCCTGATCTTTTTTAATCATTTTATCTCTAGCAAGAGTATCTGATTTCCACGGTTCGCCGGTTTCCGGATCAATACCATTATTTGCCCGATATACGGTTAGGCCATACAGCGGTTGTTCTTGCTGGATATACTCAATATTGGTTACTTCTTTTGATACTCTGAAGTCATCCTGAACCGTGAAATTAAAATTCAACGGCGCAGCAGCATCATATTCACCATAAATAATCACCCCAGCCCACGGAAAAGGTTTGCCATATGGGATTAAGGTTTCATTATCGTGGCGATAATCCTGTTGTGTTTGCCGGAATGAAGTATAGACATCGCCATCAGTAATCCGATACTGAAAACCAAATGATTCAATTGGCAAATCGTAAGATTCTGGCGGACGCTGGTATTTGGCTTTGATTTTGGGATCGGCAAAATCGCCCGGATCGCCTATATAACGTGCCCAGCCATCAATTACGCCAGCAGGGATGCTGATGGATTGAGTACCCAGCTTACCAATGGTATCGGCGCGGCCACGGCTATCGCGATTATAGAATGGTACGGGTGCTTGCTGGGCTGGCTGTTCGCTCAAATAATAGTCACAGCTGGCAAGCAGCAATACCTGCCATAGCAGCACCACGATAAGCACAATCTTTTTATATCCAGACTTCATAAGCAGCCCTGTTGCTCTATGTTATAGAGTAAAAATTAACATAATTTTTACAAAAATAAAATAAAAAGGTACTGATTTTTATATTTTTCTTGTTATATATATATTAAATACTGGTCAATATTGTAGTATTGATGCGACTGATGTCAGCTAAGGAAATATTTATATTGCTGCCAAGGCCATGTTGTGGCGAATTTTATTGGTTTCATCGGCGGTTAAAATATGATTATGTTCATTCGCCACCGCCTGCATAAATTCCAGCGCGCCATGACCAGTAATGGTATCCGCGGATGCTACCCCATAAGCCCATTTGGCATAATGATAGCCACGTTTGGCCAGTTGCTGATACACCGCGCCAACATCGGATAAATCCCCATTTTCAATCTGTTTACGCCAGGCCTGAATTTCGCTTTTGCTTACTTTTTCTGCTTCTAACATAGTGTTTTCCTTGAGATAATCAATAGGTTGTACCACTGCTAAAACTAGGCCTTACCAATCTGTTTGCCCAGCAGCTTGCCTTCTGGGCTTACGCGCCAGCTATTCAGTATATTGATAATATTGCCCTCCATCTCCTGCCACTGCGGCAGATAACTACGGTTATAACTAATCCATACTTGGATATGCCAGTCATCGTTATAAAACATATGACTACAAAAATTTTTATACTGGGTAAATTCACACTGGATATAGGTTTTAATATTGCCCGCCTGATCTTTGTTAATCATTTTATCTCTGGCAAGGGTATCTGATTTCCATGGTTCGCCGGTTTCCGGATCAATACCATTATTGGCCCGATATACGGTTAGGCCATACAGCGGTTGTGGCTGCTGGATATAATCAATATTTGTAACTTCTTTTGATACTCTGAAGTCATCCTGAACCGTGAAATTAAAATTCAATGGCGCAGTAGCATCATATTGACCATAGACACTTATGCTCGCCCACGGAAAAGGTTTGCCATATGGGATTAAGGTTTCATTATCGTGGCGATAATCCTCTTCTGTCTGCCGGAAAGAGGTATAGACATCGCCATCGGTAATGCGATACAGAAAGCCAAATGATTCAATCGGCAAATCGTAAGATTCTGGCGGACGCTGGTATTTGGCTTTGATTTTCGGATCGGCAAAATCGCCCGGATCGCCCATATAACGCGCCCAGCCATCAATTACGCCAGCAGGGATGCTGATGGATTGAGTACCTAGTTTGCCAATGGTGTCATAACGCTCACGACTATCCTGATTGCGGAATGGTTCCGGTACCTGCTGCGCTGGTTGTTTTTCCGGCTGTTCGCTCAAATAATAGTCACAGCCGGCAAGCAGCAACACCTGCCATAGCAGCACCACGATAAGCACAATTTTTTTATATTCAGACTTCATAAGCAGCCCTGTTGCTCTATGTTATAGAGTAAAAATTAACATAAATTTTACATTTGTGAAATGGCTAAATGTTATTTTATGGTTAACTTTTCTACTATTAAATAAGTATTAATAGATAAATAAGGTTTGTGAGTTAGTTATGTTGTTAGGATATGTTATATATGGGGGATAAATATTTTTGGATGGATAATTTGGGATTTAGTTTAGGTTTGATGGTATTTTGATAATTTATTAGGCATAAATTTGGTTTAGGCATGTTGTGCATTTATTGCTATGAGTTTGCAGTGTTTGGTAGTTAAGATGAGTAGCTTGGTTTTAAATACGTTTATATGGGTGTGAAATGTAGGCTGGTTTTGGTTGGTATGTAATTAAAGGAATTGAATAGATTATAGGAAATGCTGGTAAGCAGAAGATTAAGTGATGTTATGGGTATTACTGCTTGGCTGTTTTGATATTCGTGGTTTGCTTTTATTGCTTTTTACCGGGTTTATGAGTTTTGTTTGGCGGCAATCGTGTCATTTTGTTTTTATGATGTATGTTGTTACGCTACCGGTAAGGTTTTACTGGTAGCGTTTTTTAGGGGGGATGGCTGGCTTAGCGTGCGCCGAAGCCGGTGAGCATGGTTTTGAGGGTTTTGAAGAATATGAGTATGTCGAGTGAGAAGGAGAAGTGTTTGATGTAGTAAAAATCGTGTTCGATTTTTATTTGGGTTTGTTCGGTGTCGGCGGCGTAGCCTTGGGTAACCTGCGCCCAGCCGGAGATGCCGGGTTTGACGATGTGGCGATAGTCGTAGAAGGGGATTTCCTGAATAAACTGGTCGACAAAGATTTTTTGTTCAGGGCGGGGGCCGATAAGGCTCATGTCGCCTGTAAGGATGTTCCAGAACTGGGGCAGTTCGTCGATGCGAGTTTTGCGGATGATGTGGCCGATGCGGGTAACGCGGGCGTCGCCCAGTTGTGCCATCTGGGCGCCGTTTTTTTCGGAGTCGCTGCACATGCTGCGGAATTTGTAGATACAGAATTCGCGGCCGCCACGGCCGACGCGGTTTTGGCGGAACAGGATGTCGCCGGGGCTTTCGAGTTTGATGGCGATGGCGGTGATGAGCATTACCGGTAGGGTAATGGGGGCAGACAGCAGGATAAGCAGGATGTCGATAAGGCGTTTGATGAGGACGTAGGTGGGCGATGGCAGGAGGGAGCCGAGGTCGTTTTCGTACAGGTGATGGATTTTTACGCGGCCGGTCAGGAACTCTTCTACCTGACGGATGTTGTAGACGGGCATGCCGTCGAGGGTTTGGCGGGCAAGGAATTTCTGCCAGTGGTGGTCGAGCTCGGGTTCGTGCAGATCGGCTACGATGCCGTTGATGGTGGTGGCTGCGGGTAGGCTGGGGCTGGTGAGTTTTATCCAGTTGACGTTGGGCAATTGGTCGGCATTTAGGGCGCGGCCATAGGGCAGGTAGGCATAGGTGGTGATGAATCTGTTGCGGTAGTAGATATAGGCTACACACAAAAAGAGGGACAGGCAGCCGGCCATAAACAGGAACCATACGGTATAGGGCAGGTTGAAGAATTTGGCGGCCATCCACATGCCGAAAAACCAGAAGAAGGTATGTGGCAGGGCGATGACGGCGGATTTTCTACCGGGAAAGTTGCTGAAGACGGACAGGGATTTGGTGTTGAGCAGGTGGGCAATGCCGGCAAGGATGGTGCTGGTGATGAAGGCGGCACGCCCCTGCGAGAAGCCTTTGATGGGCTCCATGATGGCCAGTGGCAATAGCATAACCAGCAGGGTTCCGAAGAGGAGGCGGCTTTTGTAGGACAGTAATTTTCGCATGATGTGTGGTTTATTTGTTCAGGCGCAAATGTTGGTAGAGGTGCCCCAGCAGGCTGGTGGGCAATAGGCGGCTGCTGCCGCGCAAGGCAAAGCAGCTTAGGGCAGCTAGCAGGGGCTGGCTGCGGAGGCGACGTTTGAGCCGCAGTAGCTGCCATTCGCTGCTGAGGTAGCGCAGTCCGCGCCGGCGTGCATGCATGTTGTGGCCGGCACGGGCGTAGACGAGGGTTTCGGGTAGGTTGGCAGCGGGATAGCCGGCAGCCAGCAGACGCAGCCACAGGTTGTAGTCTTCCATCCACTGATGGTGCTGATAGCCGCCTACTGCCTGTACGGCGCTTTTGCGGTAAGCCACAGCCATGTGGTTGATGGGATTGCGCCACTGGGCATAGTGGCGGATGGCGCTGTCGGTAAGGGGTACTTGTCTGACGGCGCTGGTGTGTTCCGGGGTGGTGCTGAATTCGGCTATCTGGCCACTGAACAGGGCAATATGGGGATGTTGCTGGATGTATGCCCATTGGCGCGCAAAGCGCTCTGGTGCGCAGATGTCGTCGGTATCCATGCGCATGATCCATTCATGCCGGCAATGCTGCAAGCCGGCATTAAGGGCATTGCCAAGGCCGACGTGCTGTGGCAGGGGGATGATTTTCAGCGGCAGGCGAGTTTGGTAGTGGCTGAGTACGTGCTGTAGTTCGGTGCCGATGGTGCCATCCAGTACCATGATGATTTCTTCGGGCTGTATGCTCTGAGCACACAGGCTGTCCAGACAGGCGCTGAGCCAGCTAGGCTGTTCTTGTGCATACAGGGAAAGCAAAATGGAAAAAGGACGGGTTTTCATGGTGTTGGCAGCAGTAGATGTGTATGCCCGGGGTTTGTGAAGATTTGTTTATTATATCGCAACAATGTTGGCTGGTGCCGCTTGGCTGGCTGGCGCGGTGGGTTTGTGTGGTTAAATTAAGGCTAGTTGCTGATTTTTTTACATTTATGCGCGTTGTTGTGGTGGCTGGCTGCTGTTTTGTTCGAATGAGGCTGGGGTGGGCAGGTAGTGTTCGTAGAATGCGCTTTGTGCGGCGTTGAGCTGTGCCAGTTCGTTGCTGTTGTTGCAGGTATCGTTGAGGCAGACGAAGCGGATTTCGGGGTGTTGATGCAGGTGGTCGATGGCGCGGTTGAGTTCGGTTAGGCTGCTGATGTTGCGTACGAAGCCGTCGTTGTGTTTGTGCGGGATGAAGGCGCCGCTGGCCAGATGCCAGTAGCGGTTGAGGTAGATGGTGAGGTCGTTGCGGGCACGGAAGCGGTTGGTGGTGCAGGCGAGCATTTCGGGCTGGAAATGCTGGTAGACCTGTTGCAGGGTGCTGCGGGTATAGGGCTGGGGCTGGTGCCAGTGGGCAAACCAGAAGTAGTGGCGGTGGAGGTATTTAAGCAGGGCGTTGCTGAGTTTTTCGCGCAGGCTGTAGCTGGGGGCGAAAAGGTGTTGTGTGCTCAGGGTAGCGGGCTTATATACGCGGTTAATCAGGGCGATGTTGTTGTTGAGGGCGTCTACCCAGCTATTCTGGCCGCGCAGGCGGCGAAACAGGGCGTTGCGCTTTAGCCAGCCGTGACAGAGGAAGTCGACGGGCAGGCCATGCTGGAACAGGCGTTCGCGCGGGGTGGGGCGCAGGATAACGGTGTCGTCGTTGAGGTAAACGAAGTGTTCGCTCAGGCCTTGGAGGTTGACCAGATTCATTTCGATGGCGGATGAGTTGAATACGGGCAGGTTCTGCGGCTGGATAAACAGTTGTGTGTGGTTGATGATTTTGATTTTTGGATGGTTGGTTTGTAGCCAGTGCGGGCGTTGGTTGGCGGTAATCAGGTAGATTTTGTGATACCACGGGCAGTTTTGTTCGATGGAGCGCAGTACGTAGCGCAGGGTGCCGAAATCTTGATAGCGGTTGCTGCTGGTGGCATCGCTGCGCCCATGATGCTGGGGCAGGTAGTGGTTTTTTTCGGCCTGCCATGCTGGGTCGCTGCCGTCTACCCATGGCAGGACGAAGTCAATCGGGATGTTGTCGGTGTTGGTGTTCATTAATGTTTCCGTTTGAGCAGGGCGATGAGTTTCTGGCTGTTGCGGGCACCGAGGGTGGTACGCAGGAGGTTTAGCAGCCGGCGTTTGAGCTGGTCGATGTGTTTGCTGTCGTTGAGCCAGGTGCCATCGTAGTGATGAATGCAGATGGTGTTGGCGGTGCGGTTCAGTTCGTGGGTATAGGCATTTTTGGCCATGAAGTAGTCGCTGGGATAGACGCAGACGTAGCCGGGGATTTCCTGCTGCTGGTTGTTGAGGATAATGCCGTGTTGCTGGTAGAGCTGCTTAAATAGCTGGTTGATGGTGATGAGTTGCTGTGGGTTGAATTCGAGATTCTGGTATTGCTGCCAGATATCATGCATCAGGGTGCTGCCGGCTTCGCAGCCCATGACGCCGGCCTGTGGGTTACAGGTGAGCTGGCGAGTGTAGGGATTCATGCCCTGTTCGAAACCGGTAAAGCAGTGGTGGTGCAGGAAAGGGTCGAATGAGGCCACCATCTGCACGTCGGTGTCCAGATAGATGCCACCGTGCTGATACAGTGCCTGAATGCGGCAGACGTCGGCAACAAAGGCATATTTGCCGGCGGTGTAGGCGGCGCGGGCGTAGCGGTTGGACAGATAGTCGAAGTTGTGTTCATTCCACAGTTGGATTTGGTAGTCGGGCAGAAACTGGCGCCAGCTATTCAGATAGCGCTGGGTGGTGGCAGGCAGTGGCTGGGGGCCAAACCAGCAGTAGTGAATCAGTTTGGGTATCATTGGGCAGGCCGGCGATAGATGAGAAATAGCAGGAAGCCGAAAGGTATGGCGGCGCTCAGGCCGGTAATGCAGCTCAGTTTAATCCAGTCCAGATAGTTGTGTACGCTGATGCTGCTGACGGGCTGCCAGCCGATGCTGATGCTGATGGCGATGGTGGCAAATACCACCAGCCATAACTGATAGGGGCGTGTGCTGGACAGGGACAGGATGTGCTTGCAGGTGTAATGTACCATTTCGCTGCTGCGGTAAAGGAAGGATACTAGTGCGGCCAGCAGGATGCCGGCGCTGCCCCATAGCTGGATAAAGCACAGGGAGCAGGCGATGTTGAGGCCTGCTTCAAGCAGTGCCTGTGGTTTGGTGGCCTTGTAGCGGCCGGCAGCCATGATGATGGTCATGCTGGGGATGCGGCTGTTTTCGATGATGCCTACCAGTAAAAACAGGATGGCCAGTACTGGCTGGTGGTAGTTGGCATCGGTCATGTTATGGGTGTAGAGCTGCATAAAGGGTGCCAGCAGTAGGCCGGTGCAGGTGTAAACCCAGCCGAGAAAGCACATGAAGAGGCGGTTATAGCGGCAGAAGTTGTGCCGGGTACGCTCTGGGTTGGTGGTGAGGCTGTGGCCGAATATGGCCTGCATACCCTGCGACAGGGACTGTAAGGCCATTTTGATGGCGCCAAAAATCAGGGCATAGACGGCGTAAATGCTGGCGTCTTTCAGTGATAGGAAAAGGGTAATCAGTACCAGTGGGGAGCTGAATATCAGCAGGCCGGTGAGCTGGTGGGTGAGTGCATCCCAGGTTTGTTGTAGTTGGTAGGCGTTGTGTTTGTTGTAGTGCTGATTCAGGTTACGGTAGTGGTGTTTGATATAGTGGCGGTACAGCAGGAATTTGCTCGCCTGTATCAGGGTGGAGGCTATCTGTACGGTGAGGATGTTGTAGCCGGCACTGATCAGCCAATAGCAGGCGGTAATGTTGGCGAGGATGCTGCCGGCCTGTATGGTGGATATGATGTAGGTTTTCTGGTCGGCAGTGAGCAGGGCGCGGTAGCTGCCGAAAAAAAAGAAGTCGAGGATGTTGACCGCCCCCATTACCAGTACGATGTAGAAGGTGAGGCTGGCGCTGATTTCGTTGTGGGTAAGCCAGGCAAACAGGATGGCCAGTACCAGTAGTGCGATGGCAAACAGGCTGCCGGAAATGCGATAAAAATGATGAGTGGCTGCGAGAATGCGGTTGCGTAGCTGGTTGTCGTGGGCAGTTAGTGCTTGATAGAGTGCAACGATGGCAGCGGCGCCAATACCGGCTTCAAGCAGGGTGAGGTAGGCAATGAACTGTTTGATGGAGGCGAGCATGCCGTTGGTAGCCGAACCATAGGTTACGACGATCAGTGGCGGTAGGATAAACCCGCCCAGTGCAGTTATCAGTTGCAGCAACAGATTGGCGGATATGTTTTTCAGGATAACTGCACGGGTGCTCATGAAGCCTCAAGAGGGTTTGCTGACTGGCAGGCTTAATGACAGTTACCGCTGCGCTGCATGCGGCCATAACGGCCGGTAATGGCGTTGATATCATGCATGGCAGAGTTATCTACACCGCTAAATACAACGCGCATTTTGGCAATGCTGATGGCGGTGTGGTCAGGCTGGCTGTCACTTTCACTATCGTTACTGCTGCCACCTAAAGTAGTGATGAAGGCATCGCTGAATCCCTGCATTTTAGCGCGTGCCATTAGGCTTTCTGCATCTTCACGCCGGTTGAATACACCGAGGCTGACTTTACCTTGATTGATGCCGTAGTCAAAGCCTTGCTCTTGCAGACGGGCACGGGTGTCGCTATCGCCACTTGAGGAGAGTGCTACCATGTAACGGGTGGGTGTGGACGCACGATGTGGTTTGGCTGGGTTGCTGGCCTGTTCAATGAAGCGACTGGTGGTAAATGGCCAGTGGTTAAGCAAACCTTTGATGCGGTGAAAATCATCTTCTGGCAGGGTAACTGTGGCGGTACAGGTATTGGTTGTGGATGGAGGTGTTGGTGTAGCCGATTTGTCGGCGTTGGCAGGATTGTCAGTTTTTGGTTTGTTGACAGCGGCGATATCGGTTTTGCTGGTGGGTTTGGCGGCGGGCACGCTGCTACTAGTGGCTGTTTCAGCTACTTCAGCAGTATGGCGCACGCTAATGTCCGGGGTGGCGGGTGCGGCAACTTCAACCACTTCAGCAGCAGGGCTGGCGGCGCTGGCCGCAGCGGGTGAGGCAGACACGCCATGCACTAGTTTACCAGCTATCATGCTGCCGAAAACAATAATATTTAATGCTACCAAGATTGCAAACAGCCATTTCATGCGTATTCAACCCAATTGAGTAAACCGTAAATCACTAAATTATCCACAATTTCAATGCGGTTGTCTAAGACAAATGTATTGGGTAGTGCCTGAGCTACTTTATTGGCACCACCGCCGGTAATAATGATGTCGACAGGCTTGCCGGCGCCGATTTTTTGTTGTAAGCGTGCATGCATCAGGATGATGGCACCACAGACTGCATCCATGATGCCGCTGGCCATGGCATTCGGGGTGGTGGTGGCAAAGGCATAGGGTTTGCCCAGCGGGCGGTTGAGGTTGGCTGTGCGTTTGGATAGTGCTTCTTTCATTAAATGGAATCCTGGCAGGATGCTGCCACCCAGATAATGATTGTTATCGGTAAGTGCATCTACTGTGACGGCTGTACCACAGCTAACTACGACGCAAGCCTGACGGCTGTAGCGTCGGCTGCCAATGACGTTAAACCAGCGGTCGGCACCATGTTCGGCAGGCTTGCGGTAATGATTGTAGATGCCAAGCGCTTCTGGCATGGAAGGCAGCCACATTACCGGGCTAGGCAGAATGCTGGTGATTTGCTGCTGGCGTGTTTGGCCACAAACTGCGCAGCCGATAATGCGCTGTACGCCGGTACCATGTTTTGCCCAGTCCTGAACTAATGGTTGTAGGTCGTAATAAGCTGCTTTGCCATAGCTGAGAATACAGCCGTTTTCTACCCAGGCCCATTTGAGTTTGCTGTTGCCGGCGTCCAGCAGCAGGTAACGTTTTCTGCTGGCTTCTTCAGACTGGCCTTGTGCCGCACCGGGGCGCAGGCTGATTTCGCCGGTGACAAAGCTGCGCTCACCGCTGGCGGTTTGCAGCAGCAGGGCACCGGATGCGGCAATACCGCTGACTGTGCCTTCGGCAATGCTGCTGCCATTGGCTAACAGGTGTACCAGTTGTCCCTGATCACGGTGCAGCTGGTTGTAATCGGCCAGAAAGGGGCTGAGTCCATCCTGATTGAAACGGGGCAGGTATTGTGTCAGCCGGGACAGAATGCCCTGAAAAATCTGTGTTACCTGTGCCTGTGGCAGCAGTGACAGGATAGCGGTGGCTGTGCCCACTTGATCGGGAATGCTGAAATTTAAGCCGATACCGATGATGGCGGTGGTTTGTTTCTGTTGTGGTACGGTTTCAATCAGAATGCCGCCGAGTTTGCTGTTATCCAGCATCAGGTCATTCGGCCATTTGATTTGTGCTGTTAGGCCGAGTTCGCGCAGGGTTTGGGCTACGGCCAGTGCCACGACCAGTGCCAAACCACCCAGTTGAGCCTGTGAGCGCTGGAATGACCAGCTTAGGCTAAACATCAGGCATTCGCCAATGCGATTTTGCCACGATTTGCCTTGACGGCCACGGCCGGCAGTCTGTTCATAGGCCAGACAGATTTGTGGCGGGGTGTCAGTAGGTGCGTGGCGCACTTGTTCCAGCAGGATGGTGTTGGTGGAGGTGGTTTGTACTAGGAGGCGGGGGGTAAAGCCATACTGGCGGGCACAGTTGTTGAAGATGTGTTCTGGTATCAGTGCTAAGGTTTTGGTGAGCTGCCAGACGTCATTGTGCTGGCGCAATAGATGCTGGATGTGGGCAGGCATATCCTGCCAGGCTGCATTGAGCTGGGGAATTTTTCTATTTAGGGTATTTGCCAGTGTCTGGACATTATGTGCCAGACCATCGGCAAGTAGAGCCAGTAAAGGCCAAAACGGTGTGTTCATAAAATGGCATCACCATAGTTATTATCGATAACAATGGGTTAGTTCAGTATTACTGCTTCTGCTATATGACCGGATACGGGTAGGCTGTGTCAACGGTTGTGCGATCACAACCGTTGTGAATGTTATCGCATGGTTGGGGAATTGTCTCTGTTTGTTCGGGCTTACTCAACCACAATTTTTGGGAAACGCTGGCTATAGTCTTTGCCCTGATCTGCCAGTGCCTGCACCAGCTTCCATGCTGCCTGTTCATACAGGCTGGCGATTTGGGGCTGCTGTTGTGCCAGTATGCAGGCGCTACCGTTATCCATGGCTTCACGTACGGCCAATGTTAACGGTAGCTGTCCTAGCAGGGGCACGTCGAGTCTGGCCGCCAGTTCTTTACCGCCATTTTGCCCGAAAATGGATTCGGCATGGCCGCATTGAGAACAAATATGCATGGACATGTTTTCGAGCACGCCGAAAATGGGAATATTGACTTTCTGGAACATATTCACGGCTTTGCGGGCATCAATCAGAGCCACATCTTGCGGTGTGGTGACGACTACTGCACCAGTAACCGGAATTTTCTGTGCCAGTGTGAGCTGGATATCGCCGGTACCGGGGGGTAAGTCGATAATCAGGTAATCCACATCGTCCCACTGGCTTTGAAACAGCAGTTGCTGTAAAGCCTGACTTACCATCGGTCCGCGCCAGATAACTGCCTGATCGGTATCAACCAGAAAGCCTACCGACATCACTTGAATTTCACCGGCAGCCATCACTGGAATCATTTTGCCCTCATGCTGGCGTGGTTCCTGTCCGGCTACGCCAAGCATGGTGGGCTGGCTGGGGCCGTAAATATCGGCATCAAGTACGCCTACGCGTGCACCCATACGGCTTAAAGCGACGGCCAGATTGGCGCTGGTGGTGGATTTGCCTACGCCGCCTTTGCCTGAGGCTACGGCGATGATGTTTTTAACGCCGGCAATGGTTTGTACGCCGGGCTGTACTTTGTGTTTGCCTATGGCTAGCTGCACCTGTACAAATAAGGGGGTATCGCCAAATTCGGCAGTGATGGCCTGATCGATACGCTGTTGCAGTTCATTAATGAGGTGTGCAACGGGATAGGGAAAGGTGAGGTCAAGATGAATGCCATCGCTGGCGACGGTAACGTTACTCACGGCTTTTTCACTACCCAGAGTACGGCTACTGGCTGGAATGGTGATGCTGTTGAGTATGGTGGTAATGGATTGTGTGTTCATATAAGTTTAATCCGCAGCTGTATTTCTGGCACATATTTTAGCCTATATTGGCTTGTGGCCAGCGTTTGCTTGAGGCAATGCCGGATAATCAGTATGGTGGCTGGTTACCGGCAGGCTGGATGAAATTGTCAGAATCATCTATGTTTTTGTGCTGCCGGTGCCGAATCCAGAGTAAATGCAGGCACAGGCAGGCCGGATACAGTAATAGTATCGAAACGATGAGATAACGCAGATTGTGCCATTCGACTACCATCTGGCCATGAGCCAGTGCCCATAATGCCCATAACCATTGCCACCAGGCGGGCAGGCTGAAAGCCAGCACAATCAGCAGGGCGGAGATTCTCACTGGTGTCATCGGCCAGGCCTGATGCTGCTGCATGGCACGATTCAGTTGTAGCAGGATGGAGAAAGCAAAGCTAAGGGTAAGCACCATGCCACCATTAGCGATTACCTGTAACCAGCTGAAGGCAATGTCTGGTGATACTGGTAAACCGTTTTGCGACGCTGGCGTTTGTTCTAGTGAGATGCTGGCAACAATATTCAGGATGAAACTGTAAATCAGATCCAGCCATAATAGTAATAGCGGCCAGGTACGTTTCAATCGTTGAAACATTGTTGTGTAACCATGTGAACCGATAATAATACGACAGTGTAACCATTGGTGCTGGCTGCTGTAAATGGCTGTCAGGTGGATGATTATGGTAAAAAACGGCCGATATTGTGGCTGCGCTGTTGTGCTTGCGGTCTGCAACTGGGACATATGCATGTATGCATGCTGGAATAATTTATTGTATTTGTTATTATAAACTGCCAAAGTTGCTGTATAAAAAATAATTAATGATTGCAAAGTCGGGCAAATACAGGGTTGGTGCGCTGATGAGGTTTTGATGGCTGGCTGTACTGAGCTTTTGTGCCATTATTTTCTGGCTGTATTTATGTTTTGGGTATTGATGGTTTGTCAGTTATTTGGCGGTTGCTGCTGGCAGAATATTTGGACTGCTATTTGTGTTGAATATATTTGTTTTATGTTCGGGCTGGAAAACCAGTTTGTTGTTATTTGATTTTATATGCTTTTGGGGTGTGGGGCGGTCTGATGATTTTTAATCTTTGGATATAAATTGATGCTGGTGTATATTTTATATTGTTGAAAATTGGTGTTTTTTTTATTTATGCTGAAGCGCTTGTTAAGTTGAATGTGTATGCTTTGGGGGTGAAAAATAATTGTATTTAGATACGGCGAATTTAATTTAGTTGAAAAATTGTAAGGATGCTAAACGGCAATTTTTGTATTTTTGGGTTAGAATAAACACTCAAATTTAGCTGATTTTTAGTTTTTTTGAATATTTTTATTTGTTTTCAGACCTTTAATTAAGGTCTTTTTTGTTTTCTGCTTTTGAGAAAAAACACAATGACAAGACGTTTGCCAGCTGTGATGAAAATAAGCACTGTATTTATCAGTGCTGCAATGATTATTTCTCCTGTATATGCTTCTGGATATCATTTGGGTTTACAGTCTGTAACCGCGGTAGCAACCGGTAATGCTGCGGCTGCTGAGGCTGCGGATGCAGCAACTATTGTGAATAACCCGGCCGGACTGGTGAATCTGGATGGTACACAGATCGATACTAATTTATTTGTAATTAAGCCCGATATTAAATATCGTCATGCCCGCGGGACGTTTGCGGATGGCTCTGCTGTGCAGGGGCCTGAGCAGGACAATATTGCTAATACGGCACAATTGGTACCGCAACTGTATTTTTCCCATCGCCTGAATGATAAATGGGGTATGGGGCTAGGGGTATATATTCCGTATGCAGCCAGAACTAATGACAGTTCTGATTCGGTGCTGCGCTATAACGTGAATAAAACTAATGTGAAAGCGCTGGATATTAATCCGGCTATCGCTTATAAAATCAATGACCGACACTCGATTGGTGTCGGGCTGATTGCGCAGTACCTGCATGCGGAAGTACAGAAATATGCTGATTTTACGCCGGTGGGCAGTGCACAGTCTGGCATTGCGCAGGCTGTATTACATCAGAAAGCACCGGGCGCATTTGATGCGCGTGCCACGGTGAAAGGCAATGACTGGGGCTATGGCTTTAATGCTGGCTGGCTGTGGGATATTAATGATGATGTGCGAGTAGGTGTTAGCTATCGTTCCAAGATTAAGCAGCATCTGCACGGTACCGCACGCTGGAAGCCAATGGGCAGCTATGCGAAAAACTATGCACCGCTGTTTGAGCAGTTTGGCTTTAAGGCTCTGGAAAGTGCGCAGGTACAGATTACTACGCCGGAGGTGGTGTCGCTACATGGTATGTGGAAAGTGAATCCGCAGTGGAATGTGTTTGGTAATGTGAGCTGGACACGTTCTTCGCGTCTGCATCAGCTAGATATTAATTTTGAGCATGATAAGGCGGTTGATCCAGTGCATGGAGCTACTTCGAATACCACGCATATTGCCACTAATTGGCGTGATACCTATTCGGTGGGAGTAGGGGCTTCTTATCAGCAGAATCCGCGTCTACAGTGGCGCTTTGGGGTAAATTATGACCAATCGCCGGTGCGCAGCTCGGCTACGCGGCTGTCTACCATTCCGGATGGGAATCGCTGGCTGTTTGGTGCCGGTGCCAAATATGATGTGAATAAAAACGATACAGTGGCTGTGTCATATGCATATCTGCATATTCAGCAGACGCATATGAACCAGCAGGATCAGGGAGTGCATGTTTCCAGCAATGTACGAGGTGAGGCGGATTACCGTTCACATGGACATATTGCTGGTGTTTCGTATACGCACCGTTTCTAAGCTTTATCCGGACGGGCTGTTTATGCTGAATATGGATAATTATGTTTAGTATTCAGCCTGTTCTGGTTATTTTTTGTCATAATTTGTTTTTAAATATCTAAGCCATTGAGATTAATAAATTTTAACTACAATATTGACATAAATTACAGGGGATTTTCTTTGCGCGTATCATAATCTGTCGTATGATGGTTTTGCTGTTCCATTTGGATAAAGCATTGTTAAACATGGAGATGTATTATGAATCATCAAGAAGGTTTACAAGATCCAAGAACCAAGTACTATCATCAGGATTTTTCTAAACAGTATCAGCCTGCACCGGGTCTGCAAAGCAGGATGGATCCGGTACCGGATTGTGGCGAAAAAAGCTATGAAGGTCATGGCCGTTTGTGCGGACGTAAGATTCTGGTCACCGGTGCCGATTCGGGTATTGGCCGCGCCGCAGCAATTGCCTACGCCCGTGAAGGCGCGGATTTGGCGATTAATTATTTGCCGGCTGAAGAGGAAGACGCTAAACAAGTCGCAGCACTGGTGCAGGAAGCTGGCCGTAAAGTGGTGTGTATTCCCGGTGATTTGAGTGATGAGCATTTCTGCAAACAGCTAGTGGAAAAAGCGCATATGGAGCTGGGCGGGCTGGATGGTTTGACTTTGGTTGCCGGCAAACAGACCGCAGTAGAGCGCTTCTGTGATATCAGTACGGAACAGTTGAAAAAAACATTTGAGATTAATGTATTTTCCTTGTTCTGGGTAATTCAGGCTGCTATGCCTCATTTACCTGCTGGGGCGACCATTGTTACCACCAGTTCTGTACAAGCCTTTGAGCCCAGTCCTAATCTGGTGGATTATGCAGCAACTAAAGCTGCGATTGTGGCCTTTACTCAGGCATTGGCCAAACAGGTGGCTGCAAAAGGTATCCGAGTAAATTCTGTGGCCCCGGGTCCAGTCTGGACAGCGCTGGAAATTACCGGTGGCCAGCCTACTGAAGCTATTCCGAAATTTGGTCAGAGTGAATCTGTACTTGGCCGTGCCGGTCAGCCTGCTGAACTTGCACCTACTTATGTTTTCTTGATGTCTGATGAAGCCAGCTATGTGACTGCTCAGATATACGGAGTTACAGGCGGTATCGTGCTGTAAGGCAATAATCCATCTGTAATCCAGATCAATCCGCACTGGAACTTTCTTTCCGTACTGGCTGTGCGCCAGCCGGAGAAATGAGTTCCAGTACGGATTTTTTTATTGATTTCTAATATGACTAGTGTAAGTGGTTATTTTTATATATGAATTAATTTAATATGTAAGCGTATATCTAATTTACGTGATTTATTGGCTTGTTTGTGTTTAATGTTGTTAATTTACTACATATGTTATTGTGATTAAAAATAATTTTCTCAGCAAGTTTATTTATTTGTAATGTATTTTATACAGACTTGTCATAAAGTACGGGCTGATTAATGATGCCGGAGAGTATGAAGTTTAGCTTAAAATTAAAAATGCCAATGGGTTTATTTATCTGTATGGGATTAAAATTGCTATGATGGATTGATTCGAATAATCAGCTTCCTATTTGAATTTGATACTTGTGCTATATCAAAGTTTGTACAAGAAATGATGTATACGCTAGATAATATTAATTTTTATTGTTAATTTTCAAGATGACTGTTACATGAATAGGAGAGACGGATGGCGGTACAAAATTCAGTACGAGCAATGACACCATTAAAGATTCTTTCTACAGGTGCTGCTGTACCGGTACGATGTGTAACGTCTGCTGAGATGGACAAGCGTTTTAACAAGCCTGATGGTTATGTACAGCGACGTTCCGGTATCGAGCACCGCTTTCATATTACTGATGATGTCGGTCAGGCACAGTTAGCTGCCGAGGCATTGAATGATGCGCTGCAACGCCAGCAGATTGCGCCGGAATCTATTGATTTGCTGATTTCTGCTTCCGCAATTGGTATTCAGGTATTACCGTATACAGCCGCGCATATTCTGAAAGTCAGCAATTTACCGCAGAATATTGCCAGTTTCGATATCAATAATACTTGTGTTAGTTTTATGACTGCGCTGGAAACGGCGGCCTGTCTGCTTAATCAGGGTGTATACAGGCGCATTGCTATTGTTTCTGCCGATCTGCCTTCGCGCGGTCTTAACTGGGATGATGAGGAGTCTGCACTGATTTTTGGTGATGGTGCAGCTTGTGCAATTGTAGAAAAAGGCGATGGCAGCAGTGGTATTCTGTCGTTTTTGCTGGAAACCTATCCTGAGGGGCTGGAGTTGTGTGAGGTGCGTTGTGGTGGCACACGCCGCAATCTGCGAGTAGGGATGGACGATAGTGATTTTCTGTTTGATATGAAAGGCAAGCAATTATTCAGGCTAGCCACCACGCTGATTGAGAGCTTTGCCGAGCGTCTGTTGCAGCAAGCCGGTTTGACTATGCCACAAGTAGATTGTGTGCTGATGCATCAGGCCAGCCATCTGGCGATTAAACACATTTGCAAACAGCTACGTATCAAACCGGATCAGTATGTGGATATTTACCGTTATCGCGGTAATCAGGTGGCGGCCTCTATTCCTTCGGTAATGCATGAAGCATGGACGACAGGAAGGGTGCATGAAGGCAAACCGTTGATGTTGTTTGGTACTGCTGCCGGCCTGACGCTTGGGGGCATGGTGCTGTTGCCATGAAAATACTGGTCACTGGTGCCACCAGTGGGCTAGGGCGCAACGCAGCGGAATATCTATTGCAGCAGGGACATCAAGTGCATGCCACCGGTCGCAATCAGGCGGCTGCGCAATGGCTGCACCAGTATCAGGCGTCATTTACTGCGCTTGATCTGGAGCAGGCCAGTGTCGAACAGTGCGTACAGTTAATGCACGGCTGTGACGCCGTCTGGCATTGTGCTGCCAAGTCCTCTGCCTGGGGGAGCTGGGCAGAATTCTATCAGGCCAACGTACTGGCCACACGCAAGTTGGCACAGGCTGCCGGAACAGCAGCAGTGGCGCGCTTTGTGCATATTTCCACTCCATCGGTGTATTTTGATTACCGACCGCTTTATCAGCTTACCGAAGAACAGCGTGCCAAGCGCTTTGCGAATTTCTATGCCGCCACTAAATATGCTGCCGAGCAGGAAATATTAGGATTGTTACCCCGTTTTCCGGCGACAAGCTATATCATTCTGCGTCCGCGTGCCCTGTTTGGCCCGCATGACCGGGTGATTATGCCGTGGTTTCTGACCCAGTTGCAGGCCGGACGGCAGCAATTACGTCTGCCCGGGGGGGGCAAAGTGCTGTTAGACCTGACCTTTGCGCTGAATGTGGTGCAAGCGATGATGCTGGCTACCACTACGGACGGGCTGGCTTCGGGGCGAGTTTACAATATCACTAATCAGCAGCCACGGCAGCTGGTAGATATATTACACCAGTTGCTGACGGAGCAGTTGGGCTGGCATTATCAGATACGTTCTGTGCCCTATCCGCTTGCTTCTGGTGTGGCCACGCTATTGGAAAAGGTGGCGAAACTGACAGGCCAAGAACCCTTATGGACGCGTTATGGAATTGGTGCGCTGTATTACGATATGACGCTGGATAACAGCCGTGCCATCAGTGAGCTGGGTTATCGACCACAGTACAACCTAACGCAGGCAATTGAGATAACGGCGCAGTGGCTGCGCCAGCAGGGCATGGCGGCCAAATATGGCTGAAATTCTGAGTCTTGATAGCGGGTACTGTACCCATTTGGGTTGCGTTGTTCTGCGTGGCGCGCCTGTACGCAAATGTAAATTCCCGTCCCGCGCCTATCTGTTGAGCGCACACGGGCGTCATTGGTTGTGGGATACTGGCTATGCCAGCTATTTTGATGACTATACCAGACAGGGCATATATTACCTCTACCGCTGCGTAACGCCCACTTATTTCAGCCCGCAGCAGGCGATACTGGCGCAGTTGCAGCAGCGGGGTTTGGAGGCGGCAGATATAACGGCGGTACTGATATCACATTTTCATGCCGACCATATTGCCGGTTTACGCGATTTCAGCAATTGTTGCATGATTTGTTCGGGTGAAGGCTGGCAGCAGTTGCGCCAGTTGCGCGGAATGGCGGCGTTAAGGCAGGCTTTTGTGCCCGGGCTGATACCAGATGGTTTTGAAAGCCTAGTTCAGTTTGTGGAAACATTTCCGGTGCAGGCACTACCCGCCCAACTGGCGCCATTTCAGTATGGCTATGCCTTGCCGGAGAGTGAGGGGGAAATTGTGATTGTGCCGCTGCCCGGTCATGCCGCCGGCCAGCTTGGTGCTTTTGTGGCCACAGATAATGGCTGGGTGCTGCTGGCCAGTGATGCAGCTTGGTCGCACCTGAATTATCAGCAGATGCGGCTACCGCTGAAACTGGCTAATCTGATTATGGATAATCCGCGTGCCTATGTGACTACCCTGCAAGCGTTACAACAACTACATCAAGGTGGTGCGGCCACCATTCACTTGAGTCATGAAGCGGAAGTATGAGTGCATTAATGACTTTGTGGTATTACTGGCGCCCCCGCGTATTTTGCCAGCCAGCAGCATACGAATACGCGAGTAAATCTGCTCTCCTAAGCTGGATAAGCTGAAGCATATTGTTGCAGAATATATTTTATTGTCCTATTTTCAGGCACCAGTTGCGACTATCTGTACCACTGGTGTCTATTACATTTATACCAACAATCAATACGACAAAAAATATGTGGATTGGCGGATATGGCATGAACAAGCAATAAATGCGAATGGTTATATTTTCTCTGGCATAACTTCATTATGATTATGAAATAATTTAGTTGTGTAAGTGTCTGTATAAGAGTTAAATATAGTTAATTTATATAAATATTTTCTAATTTGACAGCTTGAGGCAGGCCTGCTGATAAGTTTTAATAAATGATGAGAACCATTATTATTCTAATGCTATGTTTTTGTTGAATATTTAAATTAATTTTTGAATTTTTAGATGAATAATTATGAAAATTAGTCTTATTTAGATTAAAAATAGTGTTGAAATTTAATGTTATGATAAGTTCAAACAGTTGTATTGATTATCGAAGTGAAAGTATTGCGTAATTAATACAACTATTTAGAGGGGAGTAGGATTGCAGGTTAATTTTAGCCTGCAATCCATGACTGCACAAAATACTGAGGCAGATTATTTATCCCCATTGAATATAGTACTGTGATGCAAATGCATGCCTAATCTGCTGATAGGTATAGTGTATACAGCACGGGTACGAAAACAACAGCATAAATTTATGTTATTTAAATGGTTAATCTGGTGATGACGGTTTCAGGGTCAGGCCAGATTAATGACGGCTGTTTAATGATTAATCAAAGCTGTCTGGCTATGCCAACAGAACAGCTTTGAGCAAAAAGGAAGCAAATATGGAAGGCAAAAAAGTTGTACTGGATTGTTTAAACCGCTTACTGGCAGGAGAGCTGGCCGCACGTGACCAATATTTTGCGCACTCACGCATGTATGAAGATATGGGCTATATGCAGCTTTTTCAGCGCATAGACCATGAAATGCAGGAAGAAACCGACCATGCCCACCAGTTTATTCACCGTATTCTGATGCTCAATGGCAAGCCAAATATGGTACCGGATGCAGTCAATGTTGGTACCGATGTCGTGAGCATGCTGCAAAATGATCTGGCTACCGAGCTGAGTGTACGCCAGAATCTGAAAGATGCAATTAAGCTGTGTGAACAGGAACAAGACTATGTTACCCGACAGTTTCTGGTAGCGCAGTTGAAAGATACCGAAGAAGACCATGCCCACTGGCTGGAACAGCAATTACGCCAGATTGAAATAATGGGTTTGCCAAACTATCTGCAAAGCCAGTTGTAAGGAGAAAAATATGCAGGGTGACCGTTTGGCCTTACAGGCACTGAATAAAAATCTGGGTTTACTACTGGTATCTATCAATCAGTATTTTTTACATGCACGGATTTTACGCAACTGGGGTTTTGCCGAGCTGGGTGAAGTCTTGTACAAACATTCGATTCGCGACATGAAAAGTGCCGATGCATTGATTGAACGCATACTGCTGCTGGAAGGACTGCCCAACTTGCAGGAATATGGCAAAATTCTGGTTGGTGAAAACATCACCGAGATTTTACAGTGTGACCAGCAGGCAGAACAGGCCAAGCATATTGCGCTGGCCGATGCGATTGCCGTGTGTGAAAACCAGCTTGATTTTGTATCACGCGATTTGCTTGAACAGCAAAAAGCAGTAAATGAAGAATATCTCGACTGGTTGGGTACACAGCTAGACCTGATTGAAGAAATTGGCTTGGCCAATTATGCCCAAACAGCGGCACGGGCAGACTAATACAGATTATGCAGAAAACAACAACAGCACGTCTGCGTACGTGCTGTTTTTTTATGGCAGCAAGCACATCATGGCTAAGCTGCTGCCTCGTCGGCAACAGAATGGCCGTGTGGCTGAAACCACGCCAGTTGCTGGCGCAACCGTACCACCTCCCCAATAACCATCAGTGCCGGTGTGGCCGCCTGTTGTGCCAGTACCGCCAGTTGATGTAGTTCACCGGTTAAGACACACTGATTGGCCTGCGTGCCATGCGAAATAATCGCTACCGGCGTACTGCGCACCCGCCCGTGGGCGATTAATTGCCGGCTGATTTCCGCTGCTTGCAGCGTTCCCATATAAATCACCAGAGTTTGCCGTGCACAGGCCAGCGTCTGCCAGCCGTATGTCTGACTGCCCAACTGCTGGTGGCCAGTGATGAACAAAACACTCTGGGCATAATCGCGATGCGTGAGTGGAATACCGGCATAGGCAGTGGCTCCCAAACCAGCACTGATGCCGGGAATAATACGAAAAGGAATGCCAGCCATCTGCAATACTGCACATTCTTCACCGCCACGGCCAAAGACAAACGGATCACCGCCTTTGAGGCGTACCACACGCTTACCCTGCTGTGCCCACTCTACCAGCAGCTCATTGGTTTGCTGCTGTTGCACCTGATGGCGTCCGCAGCGTTTGCCCACACTGATTTTTAAAGCATCGCGACGCACCAGTGCCAGCACTTCTGCCGATACCAGTGCATCGTATAACACCACATCCGCTGCCTGCATGGCCTGCAAAGCATGTAAAGTTAGCAACCCGGCATCGCCCGGGCCGGCACCCACCAGCGCCACTTCACCCTGCGGCAGTGGCTGGTGCTGAGTTAACTGTTGCTGCAACAGCGTTTCTGCCGCAGTTTCATCGCCACTGGCAATATACTGGCCAAAGCGGCTATGCTGAAACAACTGCTCCCAGAAACGCCGCCGCTCACTGAGGCTGCGTAAGGCAGTTTTCACCTGTTTACGCCAGCGTCCGGCTACCGCAGCCACCTGCCCCAGAGAGAATGGCAGCAACACTTCAATCTGCTGGCGAATCAGCCGCGCCAGCACCGGCGCGTGGCCGCCACTGCTCACCGCTACCTGTATCGGGCTGCGGTCAATCAGTGCCGGCACAATAAAGGAACAGCAAGCCGGCTGGTCGACACAGTTGCAAAATGTCGCCGCTGCTTCGGCTGCCTGAAAAATACGCAGATTCAGCGCATGGTCATTGGTGGCTGCAACCACCAGAAACACACCATTTAACAAATCGGGGCTGAAATCCGTGCCAATATATTCGGCCTGTTGTGCCGCAAACCACTCTGCAAACTGAGCAGTGGTTTGCTGCGCAACCACCTGTAACTGCGCGCCGGCCTGTAACAGCGCACTGGCCTTGCGTTCGGCCACCAGACCGCCGCCTACCAGTAATACCTTGCGCTGGTGTAAATGAGTAAATATCGGGTAGTGATTCATACTGGCTTATCTTTGTATTTAGTATGCCATCTTATAAGCACCAGTGCCCGCCTGAAAAAGAAGCAATTTTTCTAACCAAAGCGTTGGCAGTTATATCTGCCATGGCCATGCACAGACTGGGGATTTAGTTATAAAGAAAGAAATTTTTATTCTTTCCTTGCCGTTGCCTGCGCTTGCTACTATCCATGTGATTCAGACAGTAATCTGCTTAAACAGTTGCAGTCATTAACAAATTGTACATTCAGGATAGTCATAACCATGTTGCGCCCCCGCCTGTGGACACCACCGCATGATGCGGCCGCCACCAAACGCCTGCCGGCCTTAACCGCCCAGTTGCAGACACGTTTACAGCAGATTGTACAGCAGCATCAGCATATTAAATTTGCCTCCAGTCTGGCGGTTGAGGACATGGTCATTACCGATGTCATTGTGCGCGAGCAGCTACCAATCGAAGTATTTACCCTCAATACCGGCGCACTCAATAACGAAACACAGAACCTGCTGCGTGCCGCCTATGAACATTGGGGTATCCGCATTGCCGAATACCGGCCGGATGAAGAAGCCGTTGATGCCTATGTAGCCGCCCATGGCAAACAGGCTTTTTATGACAGCGTTGCCCTGCGGCGTGAATGCTGCCATATCCGCAAAATCGAACCGCTTGGCCGCGCCCTGAGCAAGGCCGATGCCTGGATAACCGGACAGCGGCGGGAGCAATCAACTACACGCACAGCGTTAGCACTGGCAGAGCAGGATAAAGCGCATGGCATCGCCAAATACAATCCACTGGCCGACTGGCTGGAAACCGAAGTATGGGCGTATGCCCAGATGCAGCAGTTACCAGTAAACGAGCTGTACCAGCAAGGCTATCCAAGTATTGGCTGTGAGCCCTGCACCCGTCCCGTAAAAGCCGGAGAAGACATTCGTGCCGGACGCTGGTGGTGGGAAAGTCAGGATAGTAAAGAATGTGGTTTGCACAAATAGGCAGAAATCAACCCAGTGTTGCAGGCATGGCCGACATGCTTGGCAGCCATAACGGAAACATCATGAGTATTCAAGACAAACATCTGGACTGGCTGGAAGCCGAATCAATTTACATCATCCGCGAAGTAGTGGCCGAAGCGCGCAATCCGGCGTTACTGTTTTCCGGCGGCAAAGATTCAGTAGTACTGCTGGCACTGGCCGTCAAAGCGTTTCAGATTCCCGGACACAGCCTACAATTACCGCTGACACTGGTACATATAGATACCGGACACAACTATCCCGAAGTCATCGCTTTTCGCGATACCACCGTACAACAGTTGGGCGCACGGCTGATTGTTGGCAGCGTAGAAGATTCTATCCGCCGTGGCAGTGTAACCCTGCGCCGTGCTACCGATTCACGCAATGCCGCACAGGCCATCACCCTGCTGGAAACCATCGAAGCCAATGGCTTTGATGCATTAATGGGCGGCGCGCGGCGGGATGAGGAAAAAGCCCGTGCCAAAGAGCGGATTTTCTCCTTTCGCGATGAATTTGGGCAGTGGGATCCCAAAAACCAGCGGCCGGAATTATGGGATTTATACAATACCCGCCTGCACCCGGGTGAGAACATGCGCGTATTCCCGATTTCCAACTGGACAGAACTCGATATCTGGCAATACATCGCGCGCGAACAGCTTGCCTTGCCACCGATTTACTATGCGCACCAGCGAGAAGTCGTAGAACGCGGCAATATGCTGGTACCAGTAACCGAGCTGACACCGAAAAAAGAAAACGAAGTGAGCGTAATCCGCAGCGTACGCTTCCGTACCGTAGGCGATATTTCCTGCACCTGCCCCGTAGCCAGCGTAGCGGCCACCGCAGCAGAAATCATAGCCGAAACCGCACAAACCACCATTTCCGAGCGCAACGCCACCCGCATGGATGATCAAGTATCAGAAGCAGCAATGGAAGAGCGCAAGAAAGCAGGTTATTTCTGATGGCCAAAACACCAACCACAGCAACACCACATATATTTATCGTGCACGGCTTTCAAAGTAGCCCGCATGATAACTGGTTTGACTGGCTGGCCACACAGGCACGCGCTGCCGGTGTCACCGTAACCCAGCCGGCCATGCCCGCACCAGACTATCCACAGGCCGCAGAGTGGCAGCAGACACTGGATAAAATTATCGGCCAGCCCCAAGCAAACACCTTTCTGATTGGCCACAGCCTTGGTGTCATCACCTTGCTGCACTTTCTCAGCCGGCACCGGCCGGCACGGCTGGGCGGGCTCATACTGGCGGCCGGCTTTGCCACCCATCTGCCCAAATTAACAATACTGGATGACTATATCCATGCCAGCCAGCCCGATTTCACCGTTTTGCAGCACATCAGCATGCCGGTACACAGCATTATTTCCACCAATGACCCCTATGTTCCCGAAGCCGCCAGCAGCACCATCGCCCATGCATTGCATAGCAGCATCGATTATGTACCGTCTGGCGGCCACCTAATGGCCGAAGACGGATTCAGCGAATTAGCACCCGTCTGGCAGAGCCTGCAACAGATGCTGGCGCAGGCAGCAACCCCACAAAAGTGAGACACCGATGAGCACCGATTCCGTATTGCGTTTTATAACTGCCGGCAGCGTGGATGATGGCAAATCTACCCTGATAGGACGCCTGCTGTTTGACAGCCAGTCATTACTGGCCGATCAAGTGGCCGCGCTGTATCACGGCAAACACAAACGTACCGCCGATGGCGTTCCCGATTTTGCCCAGCTCACCGACGGGCTGGCGGCCGAGCGCGAGCAGGGCATAACCATCGACGTAGCCTACCGTTATTTTGCCACCCCGGCACGCAAATTCATCATTGCCGACACCCCCGGGCATGAACAATACACCCGCAATATGGTGACCGGCGCCTCAACCGCCGATGCCGCCATTATCCTGATAGACGCCACCCGGCTGGATTACAGCGCACACACACCGGCCTTATTACCGCAAACCCGGCGCCACAGTGCCATCCTCAAACTGCTCGGAACAGCACACATCATCGTGGCCGTGAACAAACTGGATTTACTCGACTACAGCGAAGAAAAATTCAACGCCATCAAACGTGCCTATAACAAACTGGCTACCGCACTGGATTTGCACCATATTAACTACGTACCCATCTCCGCCCTCAATGGCGACAACATCGTAACCGCCAGCGCACATATGCCGTGGTATCAGGGGCAGCCATTGTTGCGACTGCTGGAAAGCCTGCCCGTGGCCAGCCGCAACAGCCAGCTCTTAGCTGCACCGGCACTATTTCCAGTACAGCGCGTCGCGCGGCTGGATGGCAGCAGTGCCGATGATTTTCGTGGGTATCAGGGGCGGCTGGAACAAGGCTGCCTGCGCGTGGGCGACAGTGTGCGCATCGAACCGGCCGGCCAGACCAGCACCATTGCCGCCATTTATACCCCGGCCGGTCAGGTGGAGCAGGCACAGGCAGGTACCGTGCTGACCATAGTACTGGCTGATGATATAGATGTATCACGTGGCGACAGCATCGTTGCCGCAGACAGCACATTGCAACCAGTCAAAAATCTCAGCGCCTCAATATGCTGGTTTGACAGCAAGCCATTGAATTCTGCCCGACGCTACTGGCTCAAACATAGCACACAGACCGTTTATACCAAAATCAGGCAGATTGATTACCTACTGGATGTACAAAGCCTGAATCACCGCCAAGACAGCGACAGCCTGCAACTGAATGATATCGGCCGCATACAGCTCAGCGTGCAGAAACCAATAGTAGCCACTACCTACCAAGCCAATCCGGCCACCGGTGCCTTTATCCTGATTGACGAAGCCACCAATCACACCGTTGCCGCCGGCATGATTGCCTCACTGGCCTAAAACCGCATTCAAGTACCATCTCTGTAGCCTGACAACTCCGGCGCAGATAATTATCCCTCTCATATACACTGCCAGCCTGATTTCACACTGGCAGTGTACAGTTATTCATTATTATCCCCAGCAGCATGTACAGATGCTTTCAGCTAACTACTGATTAAAACATATACCGAAGCATACATATAACGTAAACATTTGTTTAAAGATTATTCACAGAACAAGCCTTAGAAGTGAGCATAAATGCATAGGTATAAATTGTATGTAAACAACAAATAAGAATAATGTGTGAACATTAATTTAATAGAGGTTATATTGCTATAACCTCTATGTGTTGTATAAATTCCATCATAGCTTATCAAGCTAAGATTATTGTTTATAACGTAAATAATGTAAATATTACAAAGAATAAGCAGAAAAATTGTCAAATTATATATTGACAGTAACTATATTTATAAACAAAACATAACAGAAATTAAGTTAATATTCTATTGTCTTTTAATCGGGAAATAACAGATGTTAAGTGATCGCATTAAACAGGCTCGGCAGCGTATTGGCCTGTCACAACAACAGGTTGCCGATAAAATGGGCGTTTCCAAAACTGCCGTATTCAAATGGGAATGTGGCCATTACGAACCCAAAAGTCTGGATATACTTGCCAACATATTGAGTGTCAATTTAACGTGGTTACGTGAAGGTCGTGGCAATCCATTTCCGATACAGATTACCAACGTACCTGCTGTAATAAACACCGCACCGTACAATCAGGATGAGACACAAGTATGCCTGTATTCATCGATTGAAATGGCCGGCTACGTACACTCAAAACAGCCACACGGGCAGCATTGCAAAAAAATCAGCCTGAGTACCGAGCTTCTGGAGCGCAAAAAAATCAGACCCGAGATGGTGGTGTGTTTTCCAGTGAGAGATAACAGCATGGATCCCATCATTCCGCACGGAACAATTTTTGCCGTAGATTTAAACCGTACCAATATAATTGACGGCAATCTGTATCTGATTAAACAGAATCACCAGTATCGCATCAGAAAGCTGTATTCCATGCCTTACGATGAAGTACGCCTGCATGCCTATAACAAAGCAGAGTATCAGGATGAATACGTATCGGTTAAACATATAGCTATAGTTGGCCGCGTATTCTATTATGCCGTAGGACTGTAAAACAGCTTTAGTACCACATGCCATTGCAGCCAGCCAGACTCTGATAGAAATTAATGCACTCAGCTAATTCTATCGGGTATGGCTGGCTAAACTGGCTACAGCCAGACTCATCATACCGAAACCGCGTATAACCTAAACCAGTTTCCTGATGGAAATTACCCCATAAAATAGCAGAAACTCAAAGTCAGCAATCCTCCCCACAGCTCCAGTAAACATCTGATAGCGGATATATCCAGCGCGCCGTATTTTCCCGCCATTTATAAACAATAGAATTACCCATGCCATATATACGGCAAAGGATATCCGTATGACACTACAGAGGCAGAAGCAACATTTAAAACCATTAAAACAACGTAGATAAACAAGAAAATTCATCACCCCACGTGCATCACAACACACCTGCGCAGCTTGTATTTATTGGTATAATCATAAACAATTGCATGCATCGTCAGGCTATCTGCCTTCCGTTGGATTAAGCAACCAGCCACCCCTTAAATTTATGGTTTAAAAAATGTTACCACTTCAAAACAAACATTCATTATCAACGCCAATTACCGGTATGGATTAACTACATCAGATTTAATTGATTTCACAAAGGGAAAAGATGGATATTAAACTGGCCAAGAATGACAAACGCTATATCCAAAGCACAGACGACGTATACAGCATCATGCAGCGCGTATTATTGCGTGAAAACAAAATTGACCAAGAAAAAGAACATTTTTGGATCATCGGCATGAATCAGTGCGGTTATATCCTGTATATCGAACTGATTGCGCTCGGCACCTATAAAGCAGTCAACATCGAGCCCATGAACGTGTTTCGCGTAGCCGTGATGAAAAACGCTTCACGCGTGATTATCGTACATAACCATCCATCCGGCTCGCTAACCCCTTCTGAGGACGATAAAGACACCACCGACCGCTTAATTCAGGTTGCCCGCATTTTAAATATCGAGCTTACCGACCACCTGATTATCACCCCCAGAAGCTACATCAGCTTTCGCACCATCAGACTGATGGAAGAGCTCGAACAAAGCCTGAAATATGTACCGCCTTACCAAGTGGTTGAACGGATACGCAAAGAAGAGAAGAAAATCGCCAAAGAACAACTGGCGGTTGAAAAGAGCAAGACTAAAGCTGAAAGAGAAAAACGAGAAAAACTTATGCGGGCAACGGTAACTGCTTTATTAGATAAAGGCGTACCAACTGAAGATATTGCCAAGATTTTAGAAATCACGCCTAAAGCGATGGAGAGATTGATTAATAAAACGGAATGATGTAACCACAAATAAAATGGTAAACCGCAAGCCAGCTTGCGGCTTTATTATTTATTCCAGTGATTAACCCTTTTCAGGATGATTATGTAGCCACAAAAACTGTTGTATAAACAGCTCCCCCTCATTTAGATTTTCTTGCTCGTATCTACTTGGATAATCATCTGGTATATCAAGCAAATGAGAAAAATTATCTTCAATGCTTTTAATAAAAGCAAACACATCTATTTTTTCAGCTAAACTATCATAATGTTCCCTTGTAAAATCAGCCTTATATTTACCTGTCGTGCCCCATGCTGTTGGCGTATATGCGGTAAGCAAACGTATAATGGCTGTAGGGTCTTGAGCAATTAATTGCTTAACATAATCATTAACACATTGATTGTTTACATATTTATGTAATATATTAAAGATATCAAATAAAACCCTAGAATAATTTATAGTGATATCTTCACCTTGAGCTATATGTTTTTCTAAAATATTTCTACCTAAATATCTGCCAAATTGATTGATACATTCTTCTGAAAAATATTCATTTTCTGGTCTTTCTTTATCCTCTCTTCTCAACCGGTAGAAAAGTGTTACTTTGAACGCAAGAGAAGAAGCAATATCAAAACATTTAAAAACTAATTCTGCTCTTTTATTTTGTTCAACATTTTGAATTAAATCACTTGATAACATAGCGGATTGTTCTAACGTTGTTAGCCAAAAGTCTATTCTTTCAGGATTAGGCATTAATTCACTTTTTTGGGCTATTGCAATTGTTAATGGATAAGCAAAGTTACTTGAAATACTTTTGGCTTTATTCCTCAATTTTTGAATAATATTGCCTGCATTATCAGTATTTATTAAATCATTTAATGGGTTTTTATCTTCATTAAAAGGGTATTGCCAAGACGCTAAATTTGATAATAAAGAAGATATTGACAAATTAGCAACTTCATCATTTGGAATTGAATACAAAAAATATCTTGAAAAATACTTTTCTGAACAAATACGTTGAGCCTTATCCCAGATTTTTGGATAATCTGAATCATAAACCGCATAGCTATATGCTTGATTTAATTTAGGAAATAATTTTAGTAATAATTCGATAATATTTTCTTTATTAATATTCTGTTGTAAATCAAGTGCAGTGTTAACAATATCTTTTATTTTCTTTCTTACTGATTCAGTATTTCCTTGCTGAAGTATTCCAGTAAAAAATTCCTTATGGTTTCTAATGGCTTCATATAAAGATGGATAAAAAATTCTAATTCCCTCAATAAGCATTAAATCAACAGGATTAACTTCTCCTTTTAATAGAGGAAGAGAAAATAACAACGCATTACCATAGAGTTTAGCTCTGCGAGGCGTACATAATTGTTCATTAAAGCCAATAAAACATCGCTGAAACTCTTGAAATTGTTG
This sequence comes from Snodgrassella gandavensis, assembly GCF_914768025.1. Classification (GTDB taxonomy): domain Bacteria; phylum Pseudomonadota; class Gammaproteobacteria; order Burkholderiales; family Neisseriaceae; genus Snodgrassella; species Snodgrassella gandavensis. The sequence goes on from NZ_CAJZCE010000008.1 coordinate 32,433, forward strand.
ATCAGTAAACTTAATATTAGCCACAAATAAAGCACGATTGATATCATTAAAACAAAATTGTTGCAAAACTTCCTTATCTATTACAGGTAGATGTAATGGTATTTGGATGATTTTCTCTAGAAATGCTTCACCTGCATGATGATTAGCACCCGTATATTTCTCTTGTAATGCTGAAGCCACAATATCTTTATCAAAGGCTAAAATATAGGCTGTATATTTAAAATCAGCGATTAATTTAACAATTTTAAATAATAATTGGATTTCTGCCTTATCCAATCTATCCACATCATCAATTAAAATAAGAACTCGCTTTTGGGCTTTTTCTAATGCAGCTTCAATTCTCTTTTTCAATTCATCTGTATCAATAGTTGTTATAAAAGAACTGATAATATTACCTGCTCCCCCCATGTTTACAATTGACGCAGCAGGCGGTGCTGCTCTTTTTACAATATCCTTGAGCTTGTCTTTACCTGTAATTAATTTAGTATCTAATGCCTCCGCAATGGTAAAAAAGAAACCTTTTAATAAATCATCTTCAGTACCGTAACGCCATGGATTAAACTTGATGCAAATAACTTTCTTTTCAAATTTAAGAGATTCCTCTATAAAGTTAAGAACAGAAGTTTTTCCATCCCCCCATACCCCATATAGCCCAATCACAAGACCACTTTGATCCTCTCTTTTCGCTATCACCTGTGCAACTCTTTCTGCAAATTTCCATCGAGAAAATTTATCTTCTTCTTTTGACTTAAGCGGAGCATCAGCAGAAAATTGTCTATTGGTCATATTGGTATCACCTCCATAATTGTTTGATGGGTTAACTATAATTATTCTTAACTTAACTTATTTTAGTCATTTTTAAATTATATATGTTGCTTTAATTTAATTGAAATACCAGATATATAAAAATTTTTTCTCTGACAAAGCCATCACAAACCAGTCAAATACCACCCTTACGCACCTTGCACAGTGGAACGGCAGGTCAGGGGATTTTATTTAAAACCCTCGCTAGCCCGTATCAATATAGTGCAGTTGTCAGCTTGGCTGATGTGAATATTGTTTGCCATTTAAGCACATGCCTCGCAGAATAATCAGCCTGTTGGTGGCTCTGTTTTTGGTATGGTAAAAAATCATTCAAAATTAAACATAAAAATAAATAAAATAAAAAAATTCCATACAAAAGGATATTTATATACATTATTTACCAAAATATGTAATCAAAGATGAATATTAATAAATTAAAAAATTGGCATGTGTGAACCTGTTACAATTTATGCATAAATTCGCGTAGATTTGCATTTATCCATAGAAATGAGGTTGAATTATGTTGCAGCCCACTAATGCTAAAAACCATCAGAAAATTGTGCTGGTTGGTGCCGGTGCTGTTGGTTCTACTTTTGCTTATGCAGCTACTCTTCAAGGTATCGGTCAGGAGCTGGTGATTGTCGACGTTGCCCGGGACAAGGCACATGGTGATGCCAAAGATATCGCCGATGCCTTACTGTTTACCTACCCGAAAAACATTTACGCTGGCGATTACAGCGATGCTGCCGATGCTGATATCGTGGTGATTACCGCTGGTGCAGCACAGAAGCCGGGTGAATCGCGTCTGGATTTGGTTAACCGCAACTTGCATATCATTAAAAGTATCGTAACTCGTATCGTGGAATCCGGCTTTAATGGTATTTTTCTGGTGGCGTCCAATCCGGTGGATATTCTTACCTATGCCACATGGAAACTATCCGGTTTTCCGGCAGAACGGGTAATCGGTTCCGGCACCTCGCTGGATTCTGCCCGTTTATGTAAATATGTAGGCTATCTGTTTGATGTCGACCCGCGTACTGTGAGTGGTTATATTCTTGGTGAACATGGCGATACCGAATTTCCGGCTTGGTCACACCTGAGTGTAGGCGGTTTGACTATGGAAGAATGGATTAAAAATGACCCGCGCTTTACCGAAGCCGATTTGGATAATATTGCCAACCGTGTAGTTAATGCTGCTTACGATATTATCCGCCTCAAGGGGGCAACTTATTATGGTGTCGGCGCGGCGCTGGCGCGTATCTGTCGTGCGCTGCTGGACGATGAAAACACCATTTTGCCTGTTTCCGCCTATCTGAACGGCCAGTATGGTGTTCAGGATATGTATATTGGTACGCCGGCCGTGCTCAACCGGCATGGTGTGCGGCAGGTAATTGAAATACCGCTGAATGAAAAAGAGCAGGGCTTAATGCGTGCCTCAGCCAGCCAACTGGATGAAGTGATGCGCAATACCTTTGCCGAAATCGGTATACAACGTTAAGCACGACAGTCTGGAGAAGTCAGACTATGCGTTTCTGGGCAGCACGCCGGCTGCCTTTTTACATATGCTTGTCGCTTCTAACTAAATAAGCGCCATTTCTTTCTCAAAAATCTTTGTGCTTGCTAGTATGGCTGAATTGTTTTTAGCAGCCTGTAAATGAAATTAATCATAATTTTATCGAGCACAAGCCATGACCATACCTCTATCCCCCGAATTGCTGCAATCACTCGCGCAGCTATCGCCCACGCAGCTAGCATGGCTATCTGGCTATGCATGGGCAACCAGCCAGCAGGGAAATGCTGCTGCTCCGGTAGCCGTCCCTGTAGCCAGTGCTGCCGCAGCAGTTGTGGCACGTAAAGTACTGGTTTTATCCGCCTCACAAACCGGCAATGCCCGCCGTGTGGCAGAAAGCCTGCAACTGAAACTTGAAGCTGCGGGCATTAATGCTACCCTCTGTGCCGGTGGCGACTACAAAAGCAAGCAGCTTGCCAGTGAAGATATTCTGCTGCTGGTTACTTCCACTCAGGGGGAGGGTGAACCGCCGGAAGAAGTCTTACCGCTGTATAAATATCTGTTCGGTAAAAAAGCCCCCGCACTTAATCAGCTTCATTTTGCCGTACTGGGGCTGGGCGATAGCAGCTATCCGCAATTTTGTCAGTGTGGTAAAGATTTTGACCACCAACTGGCACAACTGGGCGCACAGCGTCTTGCCGAGCGGGTAGATTGCGATGTTGACTATCAAAGCAGCGCAGCAGCGTGGCAGGATAAAATTGTTGCCCTGATTAGCGCATTAAATAGCAGTCATGCCGGTGTGAGTAATGAGGTACAGCAAAGTGTGGTTGCCGCCCAGACGGCGGTATTTACTAAAGAAGCCCCTTTCACGGCCAGCCTGAGTGTACGGCAGAGAATTACAACGCTCAATGCCGGCAAAGACGTTGAACACATTGAAATTGATTTGGCCGGTTCCGGTATCCGCTATCAGCCCGGTGATGCATTGGGTGTGTTTTATCAGAATGCCCCAGCGCTGGTCAGCGAAATTCTGCAACATACGCAGGTGGATAAGGATGCACCGGTGCATCTGGCCGATGGCCGCGAGGTGACTATTGAACAGGCATTACAAAACGAGCTGGATATTACGCAGACCACACCAGCTTTGATAAAGACTTATGCGCAGCAGGCACATATTGCCGAACTGGATGGCATCATTGCCGATGCTGCTGCCTTGCAACAGTTTATCGCCACTACACCGCCGGTAAGCGTATTGGCCACCTATCCGCAGCTACTCAGTGCGCAGACACTGCATGACCTCTTCCGCCCGCTGACACCACGCCTGTATTCCATTGCCTCCAGTCAGGACGAGGTTGGGGAAGAAGTTCATTTAACGGTGGGCGTTGTGCGCTTTAGCCAGCGTGGCCGGCAATATACCGGCGGTGCTTCCGGTTTTCTTGGTGAATATTTGCAGGAAAGTGAGGCGGTACGGGTATTTGTGGAAGAAAATCACCGATTCCGCTTACCCGAAGATGGTAATACGCCTATCATTATGATTGGTGCTGGCACCGGCATTGCCCCGTTTCGCGCATTTATGCAGCAGCGTGATGCCAATGGCGACGCAGGCGAAAACTGGCTGGTTTTCGGTAATCAGAAATTTACCGATGATTTTCTCTATCAGGCTGAATGGTTGCAATACCGCAGAAGCGGGTTATTGACTCGTTACGACTTTGCCTGGAGCCGGCAGGGCAACGAAAAAGTTTATGTGCAGCATAAATTGCGTGAACAGGCCGCGGATATCTGGGCATGGCTACAGCGCGGAGCACATATTTATGTTTGCGGCGATGCCAGCAAAATGGCACATGATGTTGAGCAGGCATTGCTGGATATCGTGGCCACTCACGGCCAGCTTAGCCTTGAAGATGCCGATGACTACCTGAGTGAGCTGCGGCAGCAGCAGCGTTATCAGCGGGATGTGTATTAACCGCCATGCATTATGATGGAAACGAGATTCACAAACCCTGACCAGACCGATTAATATCGGCTTGTGTCCAACCTTTGCCCGTTTGCAGGGATTATGCTTGAATCATATCAGATGTTTGGCTGGATACTGGGATTATTACTGCTGTGCTGGGCGGTATTCAGTTCGCGGCTGTTTGTATTTATGGATAATCCCGGCAGCCGGCGGATAGAGCGGCTGGATGGCCTGCGCTTTCTGCTGGCATTCAGCGTAGCCATGCATCATTATGTTTACAGCTATTATTATCTGCATGGCCAGTCATGGACACCGGCTGTATTTGCGCATAACCCGCTCAACCTGCGCATGGGCGTATTCGGCGTTACCCTGTTTTTCATGCTCTCAGGCTATCTGTTTGCCCAATCCAGCCCGGCATCGTGGCTACATTTTTATCTGAAACGCTTCTTGCGCATTGCCCCGATATTTTATTTGTCTTCATGCTGTTGTGTGCTGCTGGCACTGTATCTGCAACAGCATACACTGGTAAGCCGCGATATGCTGCTAAACCTGTATTACTGGTTTGATGCCGGCATTACCGGTGTCAAACCGCCATTGTTTGGCATGCGGGATGCACGGCTGATTAATGCTGGTGTAGCGTGGACATTATACTGGGAATGGGCTTTTTACTTTTCCCTGCCGCTGTTGTGCTTTGTACGCCAGAAAACCGGCCAGCTACCGCTGGCAATCAGCGTGTTATTTATCGCCGTCTATTGTGTCGCCCCGTTTAATCAGCAAAAAGCCTATTTCATCGCCTGCTTTGCCGTGGGCGCACTGGCCAGAATAGTGCCAGCATCGGTACAAATACCGAAAAAGCTGTGTGATAGCGCAATTGTGCTGTTATTGGTGCTGATTTTCAGCATCACCACTGGCCGCTACCACATCAACTTCCTGCCCCTATTTGCCTTGCTGTTTATCCTGATAGCGCTGGGCGGCGATATATTTGGACTGCTCCGGCTGAAAGCCTTTGTCCGGCTTGGGGATGCCAGTTACAGCATTTATTTGTTACACGGCATTGGGTGGTTCTGTTTGAATCAAGTGATTCAGCTAACTGCAATCAATCTGAATAAGGCCGAATATACCCTGCTTGCTACTGTGGTATTGATTGGTTTAATGCTGATATGCACCTTAACCTATCGGTTTATTGAGCAACCTTTTATGCAGTTGGGTAGAAGTAAACGGCATATTTGAATAGAAGAAAATTATTTCTGTAGTAGCTTCATGTGGGTAAAAAGGTATTGTTTTTAGAATGTTTTAACTGTCAAAAACAGAGAAATTTAAACATAATAATCTGCAAACAAATATATATTCATTTTAGTGGAACTTCTCTTGTTATGCATAGCTCTTCCTTTGGTCGTCTACGCTCTTCAAGATATATAGCTAGTGATAAATAAATTATTGAATTTCTAGCTAATTTAATTAGTTGCATGAGCCTAGATTCAAATTGACTGATTGGTATTAACAGTGAATGAGAAGATAGTTTTTCTTTTTCATAGATAATTGATTTCAGGTACGTTAATGTTGAATTTAGGTTATCAATTTGCTTTTGAAGTTGTTTAGTCACTAAAGGATTGTTCTTATTTATAGCTTGTTTAAGCTTTAATTCAAGTTCTCTAATTTCATTTGATAATATATTCTTTTTTTCTTTTGTTTTAATAAATTCTGTATTCCTGTATGTATTCCCCGATGTTACAAGTTCATAGCCAAAATCATCAACTATCTTTAATGAACGATGTTCCATAGCATTTCTAATTTCTGCAAATGCTACTGCATTTGGGTCTAACCATTTTGTTACAGAGTCGGAGTTACCAACTTTACGGATATCTTTCAATATGTAAAATAAAGCATGAATAAAATGATTATCACTATCTTTTAGTTTTTTATGTGGTCTCCATTCATTATGTTTACTGGTGAAATCACGAAATAGATTATCAATACTGATTTTTTTGTCGTGCTTTAAATCATTCAAATCGAAAAACCGACTAATTAGATATGCTATTTTATCGAAAAGTGAATATATTGTTCTGAATGCCGATTTATACTGAGCAATTTTTAAATTATCAATTGAGTGAGACATATCTTCAACTTTTTGATATGTTGAATTGTATATATGAGAAGCATTGTTCGGTATATCTTTTGAGGAATATATTAAATACCGCGCATAACAGTAATCATTTTTTAGCTCATCATAATTACCGTGATAAACTAATTCTTCATGTAAGGTAAGAGAAGTATTAATTGAATGGATAAATGGTGAAAATGCGAAAATATCCTCATATACAATCGGATAATCACATACATCATTTAAATCATTAAGAAAGAGCCTGTTTTTAGCACACCATTCAAAATACAACTTTTGTTTTTTGGATGTATGCTTGATGGTATATTCTTTGAAATAATCAAAATCTGATGTTTTAAAAAATTTTTCAAACCATTTTTTAAACTCAAATAACCGTCCTCTTTCTTGAAGTGGTATTCTTTGTTCAGGACATAGTTGCTCAATATTTTCAATTCCTTTGTTTGTAAGTTCATAGGCAATAAAATAATGATATTCTGAATGTCCGTTATCATATAATGAATTAGCCAAGAATAATTCGTTATCAGCTTTGGCCATAATGGCTACAGGGTTGCCATCTATTGAAATAGCCTTATCATAGTGTGGAATGCAGCATAGTGCTCTGCCTTGTGATGAAAGGCGGTTAGCTAAATTCGTCTCTATCATAGACCTAAGATTATTATATGCATAAATATTATCTTTGAGTTCCCTCCAATCTGCTTTAGAAAGCGCATGTAAAGCCTTTCTGTAGAAAATCACGGATTTCACAAATCTTCTGAGTACCATTCAGTTTTACGAGTTTTATAAAGCTCAGAATAACAATTTCCAAGGATATAAAGATAATAGGCCTCATGAATGAGATGAGAAAAGTTAAAATCCCGTTCTGTAAAACGCTTAACTAATGCATCTAACGAAACGTGATCACCAGAGAGAATGTATTGATCAGCAAGAATATTGAATTCGTTAAGCTCAGTTTTTGTCATTAATAAAATGGTTCCTTAACAATATTAATATTTCAATTTATGAAAAGGTCTGATAGAAATAAGTGAATCATGCTGCATATACAATTATTGTACATATGAACACATTCTGCGTGGCTTAAAGAATAGTTTCAAGTACTTCAACGTTATCTGCCCGGAATAGTTACACTATCCCGGGCAGTTTTTTTATACAGTATCAGGGTGTTATTTCAGGAATAACTAATTGTCTGCTTGCTGTTGCTTTTCGGTATTCTGCAAGGTGGCTTGAACATGCTGTTCAGCACTGTCGGCATCATACGGGGTATCAGTAGCATCATTGTTACGTGGGTCAAGTTCAGGAGTTATCGGGCCAACATTGCCGGATACGGGTACATAAACACTGCGCTCCGAAATCGGTACGGCCGGCTGCATAAAGGTATATACCGCCAGAACAGTCGCAATAATGGCATACACGCTGTAAAAGCCATAGTGATTAAACAGCTGCATCACTGCACCGAGAAGCAACGGTGCTACCAGTGAACCCAAGCCATACACAAACAGCAGACAGCGATTCACTTCTACTGTATTCATATTGGCGGGTAAAACATCGTTGGCACGCGCCAGCCCCAGTGCATACAATGGGAAACCGCTACAGCCGATAGCCAGTGCAATCACGCATTGTGCCCAGATATTGCCCGGCATAACTAATAGCAGCAGCATACCACAGAATGCGGCTACCGCAGCTACACAGGCACAGCCGAAAATAATGCGCGGACGGCCGAATTTATTCGACAGCCAGGCGATAAACAATTGAATGGTGAAACCACCAATCATCGCTGAGCCGAGAAACAGGGATACTTTAGGCAGGCTGTAACCCAGTTTCAGTATGAATACGGAACCCATGGTGAAAAAGCCATTAATAAAAATCCCGGCCATAAAACAGGCTAACCATGCCAGTGGGACAATGGAAAGGACATGCGGCAGGCTGATGCGTTCGCGCTTGGGAATTTCCGGTTGCTGCATGCGTGTCAGCCCTACTGGCAATGTGGCGGCGATTACCAGAATGGCAGCCAGCGTGAAGATATTGTTACTGGACATATTCAGGCTCAGCAACAATACACTGGTCGCTGATGATACGTAATACACCACTTCATACAGCGCCAGAATTTTGGCGCGGGTCTGTGGGACACTGCGTGCGGTAAACCAGCTTTCCACCACCATTAATAAGCTGTAATGAGAAAAGCCCAGTACCGCACGCAATATGCCCCACATCCATAATTGTTCCACCATCAGATGGGCAAGGGCGGCTATGGCAAACAGGGCACCAAACACACTGAAGCTGCGGATATGCCCTACGCGCGAAATAATGCGGTGTGACACGATGGCAGAAATGGTGCCACCAACAAAAAAGGCTGCATTCAGAATACCAATGGTGATATTGCTTACCCCCATTTGGGACGGCTTTACCCCAGCGGAATTCAGAATCAGCCCATAACCGGAAAACAGGAAAAAAATGGAACCATATAAAGACAAAAACTGGCGCGTATGCATGCGGATACCGAAGAATAAGAATAGCGAAGCCTGACATCAAACAGCTATCAATGTACAGGAAGAGAGACTGTAAGATGCCAATTTATAAGTAAAAAACAGTTTATTTTGTGTAGCTTAATGACACTGTCCGGTTAATGCTGCTAGTAAACCCCAACATATTTTTTGCAGCAGTCCATGGTATCGTTGTGAACAGATTGGTATGCTATACAATTAGTATACAGGAATTTTAAGGCTGATACCGGGTAGCGCTTACCAAGTAATCTATTGTGCCTGATTGTACAGCAAACTGGCTGTGCCAGTCTGGCACAAGTTTAAACCGCCAGACGGATAAACAGCAATGCTAGGGGGCACATCAGACAACCGATAAGCCGGGTTCTGTCTGGGACAGTCATTCATCTGGGCGACACATTACTGTGCCGCTCAAGCAACCTACCCGAATGCTCGGCGAGCAGCGTCAGCGCATTCTGTTTGGTCTTGCTCCGAATGGGGTTTGGCCTGCTACACGTTGTTACCAACGGCACGGTGCGCTCTTACCGCACCATTTCACCCTTACCTGTGCTATGGGTAAACCACAGCCATCGGCGGTTATGCTTTCTGTTCCACTTTCCGTCGCCTCACGACGCCCGGCTGTTAGCCGGCATTCTGCTCTGTGGAGCCCGGACTTTCCTCCATGCACGTATATTGTGCACAGCGACTGTCTGGTATGCTGATGTGCCGGCAGGATTTTAACACAAACCAAAGAGAGCTGATTTATATTTCAGATTATGTATAATGATTTCGTTTATCATTTTTCTGGCTACAATAATCGTTTGTGCGGCCGTTATGGCTCAATTATGCAGAAAGTCCACGCAGTATGTTATTGAACCGATTCTTAAGCTGGTTTGAAAACCGCATTGATGCTTATCCTGAAACATTGCCGCAGCCGTCGCGAAAGGGGGTGCTGCCGTTTATCTGGAGCTGTCTGGAGGGCGCACGCCTCTGGCTGCTGGTGATGGTAATTATGACTATTGGTACGGGGATTCTGGAGGCTTTGGTATTCCGGTTTCTCGGTACGGTGGTCGACTGGCTTGGTGGCTATGCACCAGACAGATTGTGGCCGGAAAAAGGGCATGAGCTGATTCTGATGGCGGCAGTAATGATATTCAGTATTTTCTGGTCGTTTCTGTCTTCCAATGTGCAGTTTCAAACTCTGCAAGGTGCTTTTCCGATGCGCTTGCGCTGGAATTTTCACCGCCTGATGCTCGGGCAGAGTATGGGTTTTTATCAGGACGAATTTGCCGGACGGGTTTCTGCCAAAGTAATGCAAACGGCGCTGGCGGTACGCGATACAGTGATGTCGGTGGCCAATATGCTGGTGTATGTACTGGTATATTTTGTTACCAGCGGCATTATTCTGGCTGGTATGGATAGCTGGTTATTATTGCCATTTGTTCTGTGGATTGTGCTGTTTGTGCTGGTACTGCGCTTTTTGATTCCGAAACTGTCTAAAACCGCTCAGCAGCAGGCGGATGCACGCAGCCTGATGACCGGCCGCATTACTGATGCCTATACCAATATTGCTACGGTAAAGCTGTTTTCTCATAGTGCACGTGAAGCTGCCTACGCCAAGGCATCTATGCAGGAATTTCTGGTGACGGTCAACGCGCAGATGCGGCTGGCGACTTTGCTCGACAGTCTGAGTACTGCGATTAATATTTTGCTGGTGGTCAGCTCCGCCGGTCTGGGTATCTGGTTATGGATAAATGGGCAGGTTGGTGTGGGTGCGATTGCCACCGCTACGGCAATGGCGTCGCGGATTAATGGCTTGTCACACTGGGTAATGTGGGAAAGTGCACGCCTGTTTGAGAATATCGGCACGGTGGAAGATGGCATGAAAATCCTGTCCCGCCCCCATACAATTGTGGATAAGCCAAAAGCTCTGCCGTTAAAGGTTAATCAGGGCGCAATTGATTTTGAGCATGTGAATTTTGCCTATAGCGACGATAAACCGCTGTTGCGCGACTTTAATCTGCATATCCGTGCCGGTGAAAAAGTGGGTCTGGTAGGGCGCAGTGGTGCCGGTAAAACCACGCTGACCAATCTGCTGCTGCGTTTTTATGATGTAAAAGGTGGGCGCATTCTGATTGATGGTCAGGATATCCGTGATGTTACGCAGGATAGTCTGCGCGCGGCATTGGGGCTGGTAACGCAGGATACATCTCTGCTGCACCGTTCTGTGCGCGACAATATTGTCTATGGGCGCCCGGATGCCTCAGAAGAAGCGATGGTACAGGCAGCACAACAGGCTGCTGCTGATGGCTTTATTCCGGCATTGAGCGATGCCAAGGCACGGCATGGCTATGATGCCCATGTCGGCGAACGCGGGGTAAAGCTGTCTGGCGGGCAGCGTCAGCGCATTGCCATTGCGCGGGTGATTCTGAAAGATGCTCCCATTCTGCTTTTGGATGAGGCCACCAGTGCGCTGGATTCAGAAGTGGAAGCGGCCATTCAGGAAAATCTTACCCGGCTGATGCAGGGTAAAACCGTGGTGGCCATTGCGCATCGTTTGTCTACGATTGCAGCTATGGATCGGCTGATTGTGATGGATAAGGGGCAGATTGTCGAGCAGGGGACACATAGCGAGCTGCTGGCCAAAAATGGCGTTTATGCCATGCTGTGGCAACGGCAAAGTGGTGGTTTTCTGCCTGAGGCTTGATGGTTACTGCACATGTTAAAGTTCTTCCCGTTAACATATAACTGTTCTAAAATAGCCTGTGCTGATTAGAAATAAGTAATTGTATAAAAAAGGAGAAGTAATATGGATGTCAATATACATACAGGCCTCGTTCATACATTACAGGCAATTGTCGGACAGGAACATACTCTTACTGATCCGGCACATACCCTGCCTTACCGGCAGGGCATCCGTTTCGGTGTGGGCGATGCTATGGCTGTGGTGCTCCCGGGTACACTGGTTGAGCAGTGGCGTGTATTAAAAGCCTGTGTGGAAGCCGACGTGATTGTCATCACCCAGTCTGCCAATACCGGCCTCACCGGTGGTTCTACTCCGGATGGTAACGATTATGACCGGCCGATTGTGATTGTCAGCACGCGCCGGCTGGATGGCATTCAGGTGATTGAAAATGGCGAACAGGTAATCTGTTTGCCGGGCAGTACCCTGTATCGTCTGGAAAAAGAGCTGAAAAAATACCAGCGTGGCCCGCATTCCGTGATTGGTTCATCCTGTATCGGCGCATCGGTTATGGGCGGTGTGTGCAACAATTCAGGCGGTGCGCTTATCCAGCGCGGCCCTGCCTATACCCAGATGGCTGTTTTTGCTCAGCTTGATGAAAACAGCCAGCTGCATCTGGTTAATCATCTTGGCATTGAGCTGGGAGATGACCCGGAAACCATTTTGCAGAATCTGCAAAATGGTCATTACAGTGATAAAGACATCAAGCGCGATGCCGGCATGGGACATGACCACGAATACCGCGACCATGTGCGCGAGATTGATGCAGATACGCCGGCGCGCTTTAATGCCGATCCGGCACGCCACTATGAAGCTTCCGGCAGTGCCGGACGTCTGATGGTATTTGCCGTGCGTCTGGATACTTTCCCATTAGAAAAAAATTCTGCGGTTTTCTATATCGGCAGCAATGATACGCATGAGCTGGATGATATTCGCCGTCATATTCTCAGTACATTCAAAAATCTGCCGGTATCGGGCGAATATATGCACCGCGAGGCTTTTGATATTGCTGCGGTATATGGCAAGGATATTTTTGTTGCCATTCAGAAGTTCGGTACCGATGCCATGCCGCGCCTGTTTGCTTTCAAGAACTTTGTCGACCGTACGTTGGCAAAAATTCCGTTTTTCCCGAAGAATTTTTCAGACCGTTTTGCGGTATTCATGTGCAAATTCCTGCCTCAGCACTTACCTCAGTCAATCCGTGACTACCGCGACCGTTACGAGCATCACCTTATCTTGAAAATGGCTGACGATGGTATTGCCGAAGCAGAAGAATTTCTGCAAACCTTTTTCGAGCAAAAAACCGGCAGTTATTTCCGCTGTAATGAAAAAGAAGCCGAAGCCGCCATGCTGCATCGCTTTGCCGCAGCCGGCGCGGCTACTACCTACCGCAATGTGCATAGCGATACGGTAGAAAACATTGTTGCGCTGGATGTGGCCTTGCGGCGCAATGACAGCGACTGGTTCGAAACATTGCCACAAAGCATTAATCAGCACTTTATTCATAAAATGTATTATGGCCACTTTTTCTGCCATGTTTTCCATCAGGATTATATTGCCAAAAAAGGTACCGACTGCAATAAGGTTGAAGATGAAATGCTGGTATTGCTGGATCAGCGTGGCGCACAGTATCCGGCAGAACATAATGTTGGCCATTTATATCATGCCAAGCCAGCCCTGAAAAAATTCTATCGCCAGCTTGACCCAACCAATAGCTTTAATCCCGGTATTGGTAAAACCTCGAAAAAGAAATACTGGGCTTAATCTAACAACTTTTGCTACCGAAACCACCAGCGTTCAGCAATGTCTGGTGGTGTTATTTTATCCAGAGGCAACGCTTGCTGTCATGCAGCAGATTGGTGAGTTTCTATTATAGATAATTGAAAATATGGCTATTTAATCCATATGGATACATGGAATATGCTGTGTTTGATTACACCTGTGGCGTAACAGACAGAAGGAGAGAGCAACATGCAATAGTGTTATCTGGGCAAAGGCAGGGAGTATCTGCTTTGGGTTTAGGCTGCATAGGATTAAGTTTATGGACATGGTTCTGCTCAGGATGCCACGCAGGCCATCGAAGTGATTCGTGTCGCTGCGGTGGGTTAGAGCATAACCCTGTTTAATACTGATGAAGTTTATACTCCTTATCAGAATGGTTGCGTAGTGGGGCAAGTCTTAAAGCCTTATCATCAGCAGGCGGTGATGGCCAACCCAATCCGGTATTAGCAGCAATGAAAATAAACAGCAGATTTCAAATTGAAATTTTTTGGAGCACAGCAATCATCCCGTTTACTGTGTGCCTGTATAGCATTAATACTGTTGTAGCGCAGGCAGGTGGCTGAGTTATTACTGCCGCTAATGTATATCCAAACAGGTAATGCAATACCTGTTTAAATCTGTATTACATGTTTGTCATTAATATTTAGCTTCAAATCCTGACACCACTTCACTATAGGTATATTAATACTTTCCATTGCTGGTGGTTATACAGCATAAAGTAACAGTATCTGGCTAAAATCCGTGTACAATAATATACCCATAGCCTGCCGCAGCAGGCTTTAATTTATCTATCAGGCAGGTACTGCTGCGTCAGGATATATGGCCTGTACGCATGGCAGTAACATCCTGAGTTACACAGTGCAACAATTAGGACAACGATACAATGGATAGCCATAGCAATCCCAGCGAGATGGAACGTCTGCATCTGGACACCGACCACATCTGTGAGCTGGTTGCTACCCTTTTACCGGTGGCCGAACATATCCATTCGCACACCCAGTCTTATTTACAGACACCAGAGCAGCAGCAGGCACTGGCTGAATTGATTGCCGCCCTGCACGAACTGCATCCCGCCGATATGGCTACCCTGTTGGAATCATTGCCATTGCAGGAACGTATGCTGGTGTGGAAGCTGGTCACACCCGCAGAAGATGGTGAGGTGTTACTGGAAGTTTCTGATCCGGTACGTGAAACCCTGATTGAGAATATGGCACAGCAGGAGCTGCTGGCTGCTGTGGATAATCTGGATGCCGATGAGCTGGCTGAGCTGGCACCAGATTTGCCCAAAGAAGTTGTCTATGAAGCAATAAGTAGCCGCGATGAAGAAGAACGGGCGCAAATTACCGCCGCCATGTCGTTTGAAGATAATCAGGTTGGCGCGCTGATGGATTTTGAGCTGGTCAGTATCCGTGCTGACGTAAGCTGCGAAGTGGTATTGCGTTATCTGCGCCGGTTTGAGCGCCTGCCTGACCATACTGATAAAATCTTTGTTGTCGACAATTATGATGTGCTGCAAGGCGTGTTGCCCATCCGCAGCCTGCTGGTAGCTGACCCGGATTTGCTGGTTTCTACCGTCATGGCCGATGATGTGGTTACTTTCCGTCCGGAAGACGATGCCGAAGAAGCGGCCGCAGCATTTGAACGCTATGACTTGGTAACGGCGCCGGTAGTAGACAGTAACCGCAAATTAATCGGACGCATCACCGTAGATGAAATGGTAGATGTGATTCGTGAAGAATCCGAAACCGATATGCTGAACATGGCTGGTTTGCGCGAAGAGGAAGACTTGTTTGCACCGGTAGTCGATTCGGTAAAAAACCGCTGGATCTGGCTAGCTGTCAATCTGTGTACCGCTTTTGTGGCCAGCCGCGTGATTGGCATGTTTGAAAACTCAATTGAAAAAATTGTTGCACTGGCTACCCTGATGCCGATTGTGGCCGGTATTGGGGGTAACTCCGGTAATCAGACCATTACCATGATTGTACGTGCCATGACTTATGGTCAGATTAGCAATAGTCAGGCATGGCGTTTACTGCGTAAAGAAGAGGGCGTTGCTCTCGTCAATGGCCTTATCTGGGGCTCAGTGATGGCCATAGTTTCCTATTTCCTCTATCACAGCGTTGGCATTGGTCTGGTGATGGTGGCCGCCATGACACTGAATTTATTACTCGCAGCTACCGTTGGCGTGCTCATTCCCGTGTGCATGCAGAAAGCCGGCCGCGATCCGGCACTGGGCAGCAGTGTGCTGATTACCGCTGTCACTGATTCTGGTGGCTTTTTTATCTTTCTCGGTCTGGCTACCCTGTTTCTGTTATAAACCGGCTTTGCTAAGTAAATAATGAATACTGATTTGCCCATTACCATTGACGGCTGGTTACACAACTGCGGCTTACCACGACTGGAAGCGCGTATGTTGCTCCAGCAAGTGCTGGATATCAACCATACCTACATCATTGCCTATGGCCAGCAGCTACTGAGTACTGGTGAACAGGCCAGCCTGAATCAGTTGGCACAGCGACGGCTGGCAGGTGAACCATTAGCCTATCTGCTTGGCTGGCGCGAATTTTACAGCCGGCGTTTTCAGGTTTCTTCAGCGGTATTGATTCCCCGCCCGGAAACCGAACATCTGGTGGAAGCTGCACTGGCACATTTGCCTGAACAGGGCACTCTGTGGGATTTGGGTACAGGCAGTGGCGTTATCGCTGTTACCGTTGCCTGTGAACGTCCTGATGCGCAGGTATGGGCAGCAGACATCAGTACAGAGGCACTGGCAGTCGCAAGCAGCAATGCCACAGCCTTGCAGGCAAATGTACATTTCGGGCAGGGTTCATGGTATCAGGCGCAGCCACAGCCAGCGCTGCACAGCGTAGATGTGATTGTATCCAATCCACCGTATATCCCTGCACACGACCAGCATTTGCAGCAAGGAGATTTACGCTTTGAGCCGCAGCATGCACTAACAGATAATCACAATGGTTTGAGTGCATTGGCAACGATTATTGCCGGTGCCGCAGCCTTTCTGCGTCCGGCTGGCTGGCTGTTACTGGAACATGGGTTCGATCAGGGAAAAGCGGTGCGTGATATGCTGGCGCAACACAGTTTCAGCCAGATTCAAACCTTACCTGATTTGGCCGGTCTGGACAGAGTGACTCTGGGACAAAGCAATATCCATTCCTGATTTGCCCCGTAGCTTAACTTTTTCATCCAAAATAAGAACATCAGGCCGCAGAAACAAAGTCTGCGGCCTGATACAAGTTGTCATTACTTATTTACGGCATTAAGAATACTCAGAACAGATCAATTAAGACCGCCATCATCGACATAATCAAATTGATAAATGGCCCTAGTATAAAAGACAGTGCACCGCTGATAATCATAAATATAATAATCCATGTGCCATAGGGTTCCAACTTGCGGTATTGCATCGAAGCACGGGGCGACAGAAAGCTGTCAACGAAGCGGGCGCCCGGCTGCGGCGGAATCGGCAGCAGACTAAAAAAGCAGAACACGGCATTAAACCGCATACCCATTATCCCCATCAACATCATTGGTTCCTGAAAGTATTCCGGTACCCAGCGACTGATAATCACCACAATCGTCCAGCACAGACACATCAGCAGATTGGCCAGCGGGCTGGCAATGGCCACCAGACGCTCACCCTTGCGCAGATTAGTGAAATTACGCGGATCAATCGGTACCGGCTTGGCCCAGCCAACCATAAAATAACCCTGCAAAACAATCAGGGTAAAGGCTGGGACAATAATTGTTCCCATAATATCAATGTATTTGGCCGGGTTCAGGCTTAGCCTGCCCATCGTCTCAGCCGTACGGTCGCCACAATAACGTGCCATATAGCCACAGGCCGCTTCCGAAAGAGTAATGGCCAGTAAAATCGGCAAAATAGCCAGCAATAAAAAAGCCAGATCAAATTTCTGCAAGGTAAAATCCTTAAAACATAAATAAAAACTACCACATTAGGCATGACATAGTACCAGTTTGTCCTTTACAAACCAAATACGGTCGTATCACCTTTGCCTGCACGTATCAGTGAAATACCCTCAGTCATATCAATTACCGTTGTCGGCTCCGTACCACACCAGCCACCATCTATCACCAAATCAACCGTATGTTCCAGTTGATCACGTATCTCATACGGATCAGTTAAAGGTTCACTTTCATGTGGCAGCATCAGCGTACACGATAACATCGGTTCACCCAGATTCTGTAATAACGCCAGCGCAATCCGATTATCCGGTACACGTAAACCAATGGTTTTACGTTTTGGATGCAACGTACGGGCAGGTACCTCTTTAGTTGCCTGTAAAATAAAAGTATAACTGCCGGGTGTGGTGGCTTTGAGCAAGCGAAACTGACTATTATCTACTTTAGCATAAACACCCAGTTGGCTCAGATCATGGCACATCAGCGTAAGATGGTGTTTCTGGTCAATACCACGCAAACGCAGAATCCGTTCCATTGCCTCTTTATTGCCCAGCTGGCAACCCAGTGCATAACAGGAGTCAGTTGGATAAACAATCACACCGCCATGACGAACAATATCCGCTGCCTGAGCAATCAGGCGTTCCTGCGGATCAGTAGGATGAATAGCAAAAAACTGTGCCATAAATGATTTCCTCATCTTGTATTCATAATTGCAATCAGTTATTGTAAACATAAGCATGTCACACTGACAGACAATAATATGCCCGACTAGCTATTAAGAAGTATTACAGGCAATAAACAGACGCAGCAAATATTCAGACGGGCATCAGTATAAACAAAAATTTTGCGGAAAAATTCACCATGCAGCCTGAAATCGTCTATGGAAATTTATTAGAGCAACCTGTTGATGTTATCGTCAACGCATGGAACCGGAACATCATTCCATGGTGGTTACTGTTGCCACAGGGTGTATCCGGTGCCATCAAGCGAAAAGCCGGCTATGCACCCTTTCGCCAGTTAGGCAGAGCTGGGGCGCTTAAATTAGGTTCCGCAGTTGTTACCAATGCCGGTAAATTACCCTATCAGGCCATCATTCATGTGGCAGGCATCAATATGTTCTGGCGCGCCAGCGCTTATTCAATCCGCACATCAGTTATTTCCGCTATGGACATTGTTAATACCCAGAACTATGCATCTGTTGCTTTTCCACTGATTGGTGCCGGCTCAGGCGGCTTTAGTCCGGAGCAGGCACTTGAGCTTATTCAGGAAACATTGTTACCGATTGAAACCAATGCACGGGTTATTATTGTTAAATATATGCCCACTTAATCAATAACTGTACGAGGAATTATTAAATAGTTGATCAAGTTTCTATCGTTCGGGCAACATCAGAGCAGCTTGATGCTGCTGCTTTACTGTTTGCCAGCTATCGCCAGTTTTACGGCCTGACTGATAATTAAACGGAAAGCAGAAAATTTATTCAGGAAAGACTGGAGAAGCAGGATTCAGCCATCTTCATTGCCTACCATCAGCAACAAGCCTGCGGATTTGTACAGTTATATTTTTCCTTTTCTTCATTATCAATATCACCCACTATAATCCTCAACGACTTGTATATCCCTGTAAGCCACCGGCAAAAGGGCATCGCCACCCAGCTCATGCAATACGTAAAAAAAATTTGCCCGTGATGGAGGCTACAGTGGCATTTCATCATGCACCGCCAATGACAATCACAAAGCAAGAGCTCTATATGAACAGGCGGGATATCAAATTGATGAACAATTTGTTTATTATTCTTTAAACTTAAAATAAACCCATAACAAAAGTGTCCCAAATAGCCAAACAGTAGTGAAATAGCCACACAACATTAATCATAATCAGCCTATCAGAATAAAAACGGCTGATTATTTTTGACTATCTGTAGAACATAATTTACAGTACGCCACTCTATCAAATCATCAACATTGCAATGGAAAGGAATAATTATGCTTGTACTACCTATCCCTTGCAGGTCATTCCAGGGCTAATCACCTCCTGATCCTTGGCTTCGGCCTGCCAATTTATTCTTCAGCACGCTAATCCTGTTCAGCCCCGATGAACATGGCTAACTATTGCTTGCTTATTACCAAATAAAAATAATTGGAATGGATCAGAATGGGCAATTCTATTCAGCCGCTGGCGGACAACATCACCCTGATAGCAACACCAGAACTCTGGTTAGAGGGCGAAGCCATCCAGCAGCTACAAACAACAGCAACACTTCCCAATATTAAATTTGTAGCCGGTATGCCGGATTTACACCCCGGCCGTGGTTATCCGGTAGGTGCAGCTTTTTTTACTACACAATATCTTTATCCGGCGCTCATTGGCGGAGATATCGGCTGCGGCATGTCATTATGGCAAACCACAGTAAAAATCCATGCCATGAATCAGGCCAAACTGATTAAACGTCTGGGCAATATCGACCAGCCCCTGTCTGAAGCAGAATGCATCAGCCTGTGGCCAGATATTCAGTCACTTGCGGAACACACGTATGCTTCCGGTACCATTGGCGGCGGCAATCACTTTGCCGAACTGCAAATGCTGGAAACCATTTATGCGCCGGAAACTGCCCGGCAAATCGGGCTAAACCGGCAACATCTGCAACTGATGGTGCATAGCGGTTCACGTGGTCTGGGCGGTGTGATTCTGGATAAACACATCCGCCAGTATGGCCATCAGGGTTTAGTTGCCGATAGCGTTGCTGGCAGCACTTACCTGATGCAGCACAATCAGGCTCTGGATTATGCACAACAAAACCGGGAGCTGATTGGCCGGCGCATACTGGCCAACCTGCGCGCGCAGGGACAAAAGCTGGTAGATATCAGCCACAACTTTATCGAGCCAGTCACCATTAACGGTGAATGTGGCTGGCTGCATCGTAAAGGTGCCGCAGCAGCCACGAAAGGACTGGTGATTATTCCGGGTTCACGCGGTGATTTCAGCTATCTGGTGCAGCCACTGGACACCGCATCCGCGCTGTATTCACTGGCACACGGTGCCGGACGCAAATGGCAGCGCTCAGCCTGCAAAGGCAGACTGGCAGGGCACTACAGTGCCGAACAGCTCACCCGTACCGGACATGGCAGCCGCGTAATCTGCTGCGACCGTGAACTCCTATATGAAGAAGCACCACAGGCATATAAATCAATTGACAGTGTCATTGCCGCCATGGTTCAGGCCGATTTAATCCGGCCAATAGCACGCTTCAAACCGGTAATCACCTATAAAGTTCAAACGGAGAAAAAATAATGCAACTCTTGCAATTATCTGCCGCTTACGGACCGGCAGAATGCTGTCTGGCGGTGGTAAAAGCGTTGGCACGCTTACAATATGAAGCCAAACAAATACAGGTTAAAGTAGAAATTGTGGAACAGGAACCAGCTAAACACGGGCTGCATTCAGTACTGGTTACCTTGGATGGTGCACAGGCCAAGGCATTGGCTGATAGGTGGCAGGGCACCATTCAATGGATTTGCCCCAGCCCTTATCGCCCGCAGCACAAACGCAAAAACTGGTTTATCGGAGCAAGCTGTTTTAACCCAATTGTCCAGCAGCAGCCTGATGAAATTGTCTTCGAAACCATGCGTGCGTCTGGAGCAGGTGGTCAGCACATTAACAAAACCGAATCAGCAGTCAGAGCCACCCATGTGGCCAGCGGTATCAGCGTTAAAGTGCAAACTGAGCGTAGCCAGCATGCCAACAAAAAACTCGCAGTGTTATTGCTTCAGCATAAACTGGCACAACAGGCGCAGCAGTTACAGGCAAAACATAAAGCCGCACAACACAAGCACCACCATCAGATAGCGCGCGGTAATCCAGTGCGTATATTTACCCAGCTTGATTTCATACCTCTGTAATTGTCTACAGGCAACCAGATATATTTATGGTTGCCTGCCAGACACAGCCTGCAAATAGCCATAACAGTTGCTCTTAAACAAGCAATTACAATAAGCATCTTTATGAAAAAAACAAAGCACATCAGGAAAATAATGTAAATAAATCATAAAAAACAGGTGGCTACCATAGTCTGTTTCAGACATAACAGATACAGTATCAGTACAATATCTGGCAAAACGCTACGATTGTAAAAGACAATGCATGCAAATCATGCCCAGATAAAACACCTGTTGCGCAGACAAAGGAAGCCATAATGAATCCCATCTATATCAATATCATCTTTAAAATGTTGGTAGCGTTTTGCATATTGCTGGTGTATATCAATTTATCCGGTAAAGGGTCTCTGGCACCGATTTCTGCCATCGATCAAGTAGGTAACGTGGTTTTGGGGGCGATTATCGGTGGTCCCTTATATAATCCTTCCATCAGCATAACATTACTGATGAGTGCATCCATTTTCTGGGCTGGGCTGTTATTACTTGTGCGTTATGCTACATTCAAGCGCAATATCGCCAAAGACTTTGTCGATGGCACCTCAATACGCTTAATGGAAAATGGCATCGTACTATCACAGAATTTTCGCAAAGCCAAACTGTCTATCCGCGATTTCATCATGTTATTGCATCAGCGCGGCTATCCCAGCCTGGAAGTGCTCAGTGATGTCTGGTTTGAATACAACGGCCAGATGACAGTGGTCAAAAAAGGCGATCCCGCCATGGCCGTGGTGGTGATTGAAAATGGCGTAATTAATTATCCAAGTCTGGAAGCGTTAGGGCATGATGAAGAATGGCTGGACAAAGAGCTAAACCGTTTGGGACAAAAACTGGATGAAGTCTTTCTGGCCGAAGTGCATGAACAGAAGCTCTGGGTTTATCCAGATGTCAAAAAAGCTAGCTGAGATTACCACCGCATTCCTGCTTCAAAGTTAGCCGGCAGTATCATTTCATACGTCTAGATGCAGACAGTAGCTAATGAAATTAATACAGAATGAATAAAAATTCAACCAGACACCTGATTAATTTATAGCATACAGAAGAGATACTTAATTATTCCTGCCTATTTGGCTAAACCCCTAATTTGCATTGATATTCTCATCGCTATGACCAGAGTATTCAATCAGCTATTCTAAAACTTCTAATCAAACAGAAAAATTAATTCTGAAACCGAATTACTTTAACATCTGTAATTTTTTCATCCAGCAGATATAGTTCTTGGCACTCTCATTAACTTCATCCAATGTTATCTTATAATCTGCTTCCGGTTCAGTATTTGCACCATAAACCGCAAATACAGACTGATAATCTGCATGTACATAATTCATGGTTAATTCAAACGGCTTTAAAATATCCTCAAGCGAGGTCTGATAACGTCCATCTTTAGTGTAATCACCTTTTTTAATCCCCGCAGAAACCGCCAAACCAACTTTTTTGTTTGTTAATTTATCTCCACAGCGGCCATAAGCCCATCCATAAGTAAATACCTCGTCCAGCCACTGTTTTAACAGTGGCGGACAATTAAACCAGTAAACCGGAAACTGCAAAATCAGATTATGGTGGTTTTCAATCAGATTCTGTTCGAAACGCACATCTATTTTATTTGATGGGTAACATGCATATAAATCATGTATGGTTAACTGATTATCGTACTGAGTTAATTTTTTAAGCCAGTACTGATTCACTGTAGAAGCCGCTAAGTCAGGATGAGCCACAACAATCAATGTTTCTTTCATAATAAAAACCTTCAAGACTTTGTTATAAAAACATATAAATTAAGTGGTTCAATATAATTTAGGTGGTTTATAATGTAAAGTACGGTAATTAAAGTTATATACTGTATAAAAGGAAAGTATAAAATGAAAAATGAACATTGCAGTGCTGATAAACTGGCGAACAGTGGTTTTGGCTATACCCTTTCTATAATTAAAGGAAAATACAAAGTAATCATTCTTTACTGGTTGAATGAAAATCAGCCAACCATGCGTTTCAATGAGCTAAAACGCTGTATTGATAAAATTTCATTTAAAACCTTAAGCAATACATTAAAAGAAATGGAACGGGACAAACTGATATTCAGAAAAGAATATCCACAAATACCCCCAAAAGTAGAGTATGGATTGCTTGAACGGGGCAAATCTCTGGTTCCTGTTTTAGATATGTTGTGCCAATGGGGAAATAAACATAAAAATGATGTGCTATAAATCTAGAAGCAACAAATAAATTTATTTTAATACGCTGCGGTGCTGAAAATTGCCCGGATAAAAGCATACGAATTAATGGTTATCTTGTTTTCAGACAGGAAACTACAATGTAAAAAAGTAACCGTAAATATTGAGAGAAACCAGAATAAGGATATTGATGGTTATCGGTAGAAAACAGCACAGTCTGTTTAGAATAAAGTTTGACGATATCACACAAGTCTTAATTGACCTTTTTAAGTGCAAACTTTTTAAAATTTTCAATTATTGAAATCACATAAAATGCATGTAACAACAATAACATAATTGGATTGAAATCAGACGGTGATACAAATTAATGTCATGGACTAAGCTATTAGCCAAAATAAATGCCCTGTTTCAAAACAGGGCATTTAAAAATCTGGTTGCGGGGGCAGGATTCGAACCTACGACCTTCGGGTTATGAGCCCGACGAGCTACCATGCTGCTCCACCCCGCGTCTGGTAAGGAAGTCATTATACGGATAACCAGCGCAATGTCAACTAAAAAGCGGATTAACCATACATGTTTTATTATGACTGTTGATTTGGCTGATGATTTTTCCAGCAACGTACCAAATCATATACCGCAGCCAAAGCCGCTTTAGGCGTCAATTCATCAGGATTAAGGGCATTTAGCTGAGCACATAAATCCGCCGGCATCATGGTTACAGAAAAAGTATCTGCATCGGCATTGGCCACCTCTGCTTCTACCACATCTTCTGATTGTGCCTGAAACATATCCAGTTGTGGTTGCTCATTAGCTGCATGCTGTTCCAGTGCCTGCAAATACCGGTAAGCAGCATTCAGTGCCCGTGCAGGCAAGCCGGCCAGTTTCGCCACCGCTATCCCATAGCTTTTACTGGCTGGGCCGGGTTCAATATGATGCAGAAAAACAATGTCTTGCCCTTGCTCCAGTGCAGCCAGATGCATATTGAATGCATGCGCATATTGTTCCGGTAATCTGGTTAATTCAAAATAGTGAGTGGCAAAAAGAGTATAACTGCGGTTTTTTTGCAGCAAATGTTCAGCAATGGCCTGTGCCAGTGCCAAACCGTCAAAAGTAGATGTACCTCGGCCAACCTCATCCATTAATACCAGCGAGCGGTCAGTAGCATGATGCAGAATATAGGCGGTTTCCGACATTTCCACCATAAAGGTAGAACGATTGCCAGCCAGATCATCTGAAGCGCCAATGCGGGTAAATATCTGGTCAAACTCTCCCAGCGTACAGCTGTCTGCTGGCACCGGTGCACCAATATGCGCTAGCAACACAATTAAAGCTACCTGCCGCATATACGTCGATTTACCACCCATATTCGGGCCAGTCAGTAACATCAGGCGGCGTTTATCATCAAGCTGGGTATCATTAGCAGTAAACTGACTAACCTGTGCCGCTACTACAGGATGGCGGCCATTACTAATCTGTAAACACGGATAATTCACCAGTTTTGGGAAGCAATAATGTTCAGCATTGGCATAGCTGGCCAGCGTAGTTAATACATCCAGAGTGGCGGCAGCGCGGGCACATCGTTGCAATACCGGCAGCTCAGCCTGTAACTGCAACAGCAGAGCATCATATAACTGCTTTTCCCGAGCCAGTGCATTTTGCTGAGCACTTAGTACCTTTTCTTCAAATGCCTTTAATTCAGGTGTGACATAACGTTCAGCATTTTTCAGTGTTTGGCGTCGCTGATAGTCTGCCGGTGCCTGTTCAGACTGCACCTTGCTCAACTCAATATAAAACCCATGCACTCGATTAAATTCAACTTTCAGGCTGGATAAACCCGTGCGCTCCCGTTCCCGATTTTCCAGTTGCTGCAAAAATTCATCGCCATGATTCTGTAGACGACGCAGCTCATCCAGCTCGGCATCAAAACCGTCATTAATCACCCCACCATCGCGCAACCATATTGCTGGTTCAGGCATAATGGCCATAGTTAATTGTTGAGCTACAGGCATTGCCGATGGGAACTGTTCCAGCAGAGTCTGTACTAGGCTACTTTGGTCAGATTCTTCCAAACGAAAAGCGGCCAAAACTGCCAGACTGTCACGCAAAGCCGATAAATCACGCGGCCGTGCACTGCCAATAGCAATACGCGCGGCAATACGCTCAATATCCGCCACCTGTTTTAACATTGCCGTGACTTGTGCACTCAGTGGTGCCAGCGCAGCGGCCGCCTGCTGGCGCGCCTCGATTTGTTCACGCTGGCGTAACGGCTGGTGCAGCCACTGTGCCAGCAGACGGCTACCCATATGCGTTGCACACTGATCCAAAACCGAAAACAGTGTCGGCGCTTTCTGGCCACTTAACGTTTGGGTTAATTCCAGATTGCGCCGAGTGGCTGCATCCATGCCGATATAAGCGGATTCATGCTCTAGAGTCAGACTATCCAGATGTTTAGGTAACTGCATTTGTGTCTGCTGCACATAATTCAGCAAAGCACCTGCTGCCCCGATGGCAGCATCATGCTCCCCTAAGTGTAAGCCGAAAGCACGTAAATCCTGACTGCCAAAATAGCGCTGAATCATACGGGCACCCGTATCTGCCGCAAATTGCCATGTATGTAAACGGGTCAGTTGCCGGTCTTGGCCGGCGAGATCCAGCTTGTCCTGTGTTTGGTCTGAAAGCAGAATTTCCGCAGCCTGCAAGCGAGCCAGTTCATGCGGCAGAGCTTCTGGCGAAATGATTTTGCAGCAAAATTCCCCGTTTTGCAGCGATAGCCAAGCTACACCTAGTTGTTTTTTCAACAGAGAAACCGCCACAATCCGGTTGGTTTCCTTATCTTCCAGTAATGCTGTATCAGTCAGCGTGCCTGGTGTAACAATCCGTACAACCTGCCGTTCCACTGGCCCCTTACTAGCGCCCACTTCACCAGTCTGCTCACAAATGGCCACACTTTTGCCCAGCTTTACCAGCTTGGCCAGATACTGTTCCACCGCATGATAGGGCACACCAGCCATTTTGATGGGCTCCCCGTTAATCTGCCCACGAGTAGTCAGCGTAATATCCAACAAACGTGCAGCTTCAACAGCATCATCCAGAAACAGCTCATAAAAGTCGCCCATCCGGTAAAATAGCAGCTTGTCCTGATGGTCAGCCTTAATGGCCAGATATTGCGTCATCATCGGTGTCAGGGTGGGTTTACTCATGGCGTAACAAGATATTTGATTTGGCTAAAAAAGCTATTGTAACAGAGTGTTCAGCTTCCGTTTATGCACAAGCGGATATCCCCATAAGAATCCGGCCACCTGCTACCCTTGTTTAATAGCGTGAATGACTGTCATAATGGTGTAAAAATGCGGCTTGTATCCGTATCGTCTTCTATTAAAGAATATGTCAAAAATTATGCCATCAATGAAATTCAGCTCAATTCGCCGTTGGGTACTGTGGTTTAGTGTGTTATTTCTGGCGGCCTGTACCCTCAGTCATAAACCAGTAGATAAAATCCTGTCTGGTGGAGGCGGCGCATTGACACCGGGCACACCCTTGCCATTAAGCTATGCTTATACGCCGGGTAAAGCCGGCGTCAGCTATAGGGTAGTCTCCTATCATGAGTTGCCACAATGGACTGCCCAGTCATTTATCGATAGTCTGGAAGCATTTAAAACCAGCTGCAACAAGCTGCAAATGCAACCAGCCTGGCAGACCGTGTGTCAGCAGGCAGCACGGACACCCAGACACAATCATCAAGCCAAAGCATTTTTTGAAACTTATTTCACGCCATGGCAAGTCAGTCAGAACGGACAACTGGCCGGTACCGTAACCGGCTATTACGAACCCATGCTGCTAGGTGATACCAGACAGACAGCACAGGCGCGCTTTCCCATTTATGGCATTCCTAATGACTTTGTCGTCGTCCCGCTTAGTCCAGGGCAGCGTCAGGGTATTGTTCGTATTCGTCTTACCGGCGCAAACAATGGTGTCATTACACCCAGTGGAAATTACACAGCCAATCTGGCCTCTTTTCCTTTGAATGAGAAAACACGGGCACTGAAAGGCAGGATAAGCGGTAGTCAGCTTGTCCCGTATTACACTCGTGCCCAGATCAATGCAGGGGCACTCAATGGCAAAGCGCCTATTCTGGGTTATGCCAATGATGCAGTAGAGTTATTTTTTCTGCATGTGCAGGGGTCAGGACAGTTGAAAACACCGGATGGACGGATGTTGCGTCTCAGTTTTGCCGATAAAAATGATTACCCCTATGTATCAATTGGTAAATACATGGCAAACAGGGGTTACTTGCCTCTGGCACAGACTTCAATGCAGGGTATTAAAGCGTGGTTACAACAACATCCGCAGCAGTTGGCCGAAGTATTAGGGCAAAATCCCAGCTATGTCTTCTTTCGCGCATCAGTAGAACCCGCCAGTGGGCCCACAGGTGCATTAGGCGTACCACTTACCAAAGGATATTCTGCTGCTGTGGACAGTCATTTTATTAACCTTGGTGCTCCACTATTTGTGGCAACAACACATCCGGCCAGTGGTTATGGGTTAAATCGGCTACTGATGGCACAGGATACCGGTAGTGCCATCAATGGTGCAATAAGAGTAGATTATTTCTGGGGTTATGGCGACGACGCCGGCAATCTGGCCGGTAAAATGAAGTATCCTGGTTACATATGGGAACTATTACCTAACGGAATGTTGCCTCAGATTAAATAAAAATCTGGCGAACAAATGCAAGGTAAGGTAAAATACTTAAAGTATTGACAATTGTATGTGAAGCGTTCCGTAAATGAAAAACATGCATTTAACCATGCGCTCATGCATCTGGCAGTTAACTACAATAAAAGGGATGTAAATTATGGAGTTATATTTGCCTATTGCCCTTTTAGTCATATTGCTGGTTGTATTGCTTGTGCTGAAAAAGCGGCAGAAAGCGGGAGGTCGTGCCAAAGGCAAAAATGCTACCCGCAAAAAACAATCTGCATCCAAACGCAGTAAAGGTACAGGAAGCAAGGCTGCGCCATCTGACGAGGAAGCGGCAGAACTGCTGGCAGATGAAGACTGGGACTGGCAACCAATGCAGCCAGACAAGGCTACGGTTTCTGTTGCTACTGTGGATCACCTTACCGAATATAAGGTTTATAAACAGTTTGGTTACTTCCAGAAAGCTGCTGACTCACTTGCTTCATATCTGGAGCAGAATGTCGCTCAGCAGAGTCCGGCAATGGCCAATACACTGGTCAATGAATTGGCTGGATTATGTATAGAAGCCAAAAATACAGATAAGCTTGCTGAGGTAATTGATCAGTATCGCAATTATCTGCAACGACCTGAACTGGAAAATCTGATTCGCCAAGGTCTTGCCCTAGATGAGAATCATCTGGGTTTGCGCGTGCTAGCAGAAGATCTGCTGCAGTGGGACGTTAAGGAAACGGAAAAAGAAGTTGGTATCAATCAGGATAAAAAACCAGAAGATACCAGATCGGAAATCGAGTCTGCCAGTAATGCTCGACATATCACTGAACAGCCATATGAATTACTGGTTGAAGGTAATATGGGGAATTTTAAAATTCGTGGCGACGAGCGTGATGTTCTACTAAGTTTCTCTAAGCCAGAAAACAGCTATGTATTGCTGAAAGAGCAATTGCCTTATGATGCAGCCATCCGCTGCCTGAATAAGGCTATTAAAACATCCAGAAAACCTGCCGGACTAATTATTGATGCCTTGGCGCTGGATTACCGACGTAATAATATCAATGTATTTGCTCAGCATCTGTGGCGTTTATACTATACTTTAGGTCAGTACGGTAATGTTATAAAAGAACGCATGCTGGGTTGGGGCTATAGTCTTGGACAGCATCCAATGTTTGACCAGCTTGAAGCCAAGCCTAATGAAACCGTGCTACGCGATATTGGGATAACGCAGGGCTACTTGCCCGTGAATAGCAGTGCACTCAAGGCCAAACGCCTGTCTTTGGTCGACAAGGCTGCTTCAGATAATGACGTTGCCGAGACCCCTGCAGAGCGCGTATTGCGTGACGTCGAATCATTGCTTACCTTTGGTCAGTTTGATGAAGCAACGGATTTACTGGAAAAATCAGTTCTGCTTTATCCACAGGAGTCACAGCTCTACATTACTTTATTTGACTTGTATGAACGTGCAGAAGAGTGGATACGTTTGGAAAAAATGTTACAGGTAATCCGTGCCGAAATTCAGACGCCACCTGAAGAAGTTGTACTTGCTATGAGTCAATTATTGAAACGTATTAACCACGGTGGTGTGCAAAATCAATGATGAACAATTCAATACCTAAAGTAAAAACTGCCTATGTTTTGCTCGTCAATGTGGATGATCGCCAGACAGCCATGTTGCGCATGGCATTCAAAATGTACAATAGCGTTAACTACCAGCTAATTCAGCCTGAGGATAATGTGCAGCCTGAACTGATTCTGGTAGATGGTGACGCAGCCGATGGTGAGGCGGTATGGCAAAAGGTAAAAAAGAAATATCCTGATGCTGTAGTCGTGTTTTTTGGTCGTAATTCGCCCTCATTCACCGCACCATATCTGATGAAACCAATCAGATTCGATACCCTGTTTCAGCATCTGCGCAATTTGCAGCAGGGTAATGGTGTCTGGCTGGCTGACAATAAAGCAGCTGCTGCACAGAAAGAAAGTGTCAGTGAGCAGGCGGTGGCCAGTAGTACTGCACAACAGGAACCCAAGGCTGTGGATCATTCGCAGCAGGCAGTAACTGTAGTACGTTTCCACACAAATGGAACACTGCTGGGCATGGTGCAGAAGTTGGCGCAGCAAACTGAAGATACTGCAATCCTTTTTGAAAACAAACCTGTACTAATTGTTTTTCCAAGTGTTGAAAAAGTATTGCTGGCAGTTGAAAGTGACGTTTTACAACAATTGTGTACACAAACAGATGTTGAGTGGCAGACAAAGGCTGTTCCTGCATCTGCGCCAACCGCACAGTTGCATGATAAAGCCAAACTGACTCTACAATCCTGTATATGGCAGTTGTCGATCTGGACGGCTCGTGGTCGCCTGATTGATCCTATTACACCTGATACAATTATCAAGCTGAGGGCCTGGCCAAATATGACTCGTATGGCTTATCTGCCTGAATCTATGCGCCTGTCGGCTTTTCTGGTGCGTACACCTGTCGCACTTAACACCTTATACAAGCTGTTGCCCGTTTCACTTGAAGATGTATTAAACTATATAGCTGCCACATATTCAATTGGTTCCCTGATTATCGAGCAGCCATTAACTCATTCTGCTACGCAACAGGAAAAAGAAATGATTCTGACCCGGAAAACACCACAGGCTGTTGCCAAATCAGCAGCTGGTGAACAAACGGCAGAGCATAATGAAAGCGATGAAAGCAAGCCGAAAGGTTTACTGGCACGTTTGATGGGTCGCTTGCGTGGCAATTAATACCTAAGCAGGGAGTAATTATGGTTGAAAATAAAATTATCTTTACCGGCCCAGTTGGGGTGGGAAAAACCACTGCTATCGCCGCATTATCGGATGATCCTCCGGTACAGACTGATGCCAGTGCATCAGATATGACACAGGACAGAAAAGGTCATACTACTGTCGCTATGGACTATGGTGTTATTCGACTGGATGAGCATACTAAAGTCCATTTATATGGCACACCAGGTCAGGAACGTTTCGATTTCATGTGGAGTATTCTGAGCAGGGGCAGTATGGGGTTGATTCTGCTACTGGATAACACTCGTCAGAATCCACTGAAAGACCTGAAATTTTTCCTTACTTCTTTTCACGATTTGCTGGAAGATGCTCCGGTTGTTGTAGGGGTTACCAAAATGGATTTAAATCCACAGCCAGGTGTGGATGTTTATCAGCAGTATCTGGCACAACACAATCTCAATGTACCTGTATTTGAGATTGATGCCCGTAATGAAGATGATGTTAAACAACTGGTTACTGCTATGCTGTATTCTATTGATCCAGGTTTGGAAGGGTAGTCAGTATGGATTCTACATTACAATTACATCAAGATTTGTATCCGAAAGTGATGCCGGCGGGTGCATTCTATGCAGTATCTAGTCCAAGTCACAGTGCCAGCCGTATGTTACTGGCCAATATTTTGCAGGCAGATATTAACGCTAAATTAACAGAAGAGCGTTTGAGACAATGGGCTGAAACAGATGATGTTCATACTGCATTAAATTTATTGTATCGTTTACAACGCCTCGAATTCTTATATGGAGAAACTAAACCCAGTTCACAGCTGGTTAAGGTAACTTCTGATGGATTTGAAGATATTCTGGGTCAATTGTCAGATAGTCATAAGGCACTGCTGGTTGATCAGGATGGTTTTTACTTTGCTAATGTCGGTTTTAATCATGAAACTGCCGAAGAAGTGGCTAATCTGGCCAGTGAGGCAACAAGACTGACAGAAAAACACAGTCTGCTGATTAAAAATAACCTCAATATCTACAACAACGCTATCGGGATATGCGATCCTGCTGGCCAGAGTGAATTGACATTCTTCCCATTATATATTGGAACTACCAAAAATATTTTGGTAACAGCTGGATTGCCATTACTTAACAGTGAAGCTTTCGTCACTATGGTACGTGGCCTGTTTGTATTGGCTGGTGAAGACATTCATATAGTAAATGAATAAACATCAATAGAAAGACATCAAGATGCAAGAACAATTACTGGTTTCGGTATTAAGTGATTTAAATAGCTCTTCGGCTGACATTACTGCATCTGCTGTAATTTCCTCCGATGGTCTGCCGGTAGCAACCTTGTTACCGAATGGTGTTGATCCAGACCGCGTTGGTGCAATGGCAGCAGCTCTGCTTGCTTTGGGTAACCGTACTTCCCGTGAATTACAGTGTGATGAGTTGGAACAGGTTATGGTTAAAGGTAAGCATGGTTACATTCTGCTGATTCAGGCAGGGGATACCAATGTATTGGCTGTGACTGCCAATGAAGGCGCCAAGCTGGGACTAATTTTACTGGATGCCCGTCGCGCAGCCCGCAGTATCGTAGATATCTTACGTTAACTGATTATTTATGATGAAAACCCTGTTTCTAACAATTGGACAGGGTTAACGTTCGTAATATCCAGAAGTAAACTGATAACTGTTTTAAAGCAGCACAATTCATAATCCTATAGGTAAAAATCAAATTACCACATGTCTTTTGCCATAAAAAATTTATGTTTTAAAACTAAAACTGAATTTACTTATGGATTTTGTGTTATTGGTGAAACAAATTTTTTAATCACTGCCTAATTAGGTGTATCTGCTGACAATATTCCTGAATATATTTTTTGTACTGATGTATTCAACTATGTTATTCATATAATAATAAATAATTAGTCTAATCATAAAATCAAGGTAAATTTAGCTGTTGCATAAATTGTCTGAGTCAAACGGATACAGATGAGGAGTGCGGATTAAGCAGTTATCAATATATTGATCATTAATCATAATAAACTTTGTAATAAGCAAATAAATCTATATGAAACAGTTTTTTTCATAAAAGCTGCTTATAATTTAAATTATATATTATATTTTTATTAGAACAGCTTAATGATGGTTATTGCCAAAATTGGCCAGATTAGTGCATTTATCAGTTGTGCTTGCTAAAATATAATCATCAGGATTACAAATAAATTAAATGAAAGTTGCTAAGAAAAAGCCGGTTTTACAGCATTTGAATCAGGTATTCAGTTTAAATGTTGACAACCGTAGTAGTGCTAATCATATTCCAGTTCTTCGCCAGTGGCGGCAGTGGATATGGCAAACCTGTAAAAATAGTTATAAACGTGCCAATATTGCTATATTGTTATGTGATGAAGAAGAAGCACGCCAGTTCAATCACGATTTCCGCCACAAAGATTATGCCACTAATGTTTTAAGCTTTGCACTCAATGAGGGTGAAGACATGTATTTGCCTGACAGCGCAGAACTTCATGGCGATCTGATTTTTTGCCCTCAGGTTATAGAAAAAGAAGCAATGGCGCAACATAAACCATTGATAGCGCATTATGCACATCTGACGGTTCACGGGATTTTGCATCTGATGGGTTATGATCATATTGATGATGATGAAGCTGAAATCATGGAAGCGCTTGAAATCCGTATCCTGCATCAGTTAGGATACGCGAATCCCTATGCACAGGATGAATATTGATTATGGACGAAAGTTCGTCGAAACCCGGATTTTTTGAGCGATTGGTAAATCGTATATCTGGAGAGGCTCCAGATACTGAAGAAGACGTATTGCAAACTCTGCGGGAAGCGCATGAGCGGCAAGTTTTTGATGCAGATACCTTACAGTGTCTAGAAAATGTACTGGATTTTGCTGATCTGGAAGTGCGTGATGCGATGATAACGCGCAGCCAGATGGACGTGATTAAAATAGAAGATCCGTTAGATAAAATTATTGCTTATATTATTGATACAACCCATTCACGCTTTCCAGTGATTGGTGAAGATAAAGATGAGATTCTGGGTATCCTGCATGCTAAGGATTTACTTAAATACTGGGGCAGATGTGAACATTTCCAGCTAGAACAGGTACTGCGTCCGGCGGTGTTTGTCCCTGAGGGCAAATCTCTAAACACACTGCTAAAGGAATTTCGTGAGCAACGTAATCACATGGCCATTGTGGTAGATGAATATGGCGGTACATCAGGACTAGTGACATTCGAAGATGTGATTGAACCTATTATCGGCGATATTGAAGACGAGTTTGATGAAGATGATGGTGCCGATAATATCTTTGCTGTGTCCGCTGAACGTTTTCGTGTGAATGCTGTTACAGAAATCGAAGATATCAATGCATTTTTTGGTACCGATTATTCTGATGATGAAGTAGACACTATTGGTGGTCTGGTGATTCAGGAATTAGGTCACATGCCAGTACGGGGTGAAAAAATTACCATTGGTAAATTGAATTTCACAGTAGCTAGAGCTGATGCTCGGCGTTTACAGACATTAATGGTAACTGTAAAAAATAATGCTCATTAATATTTAAGTATCTAATATAGTTGTGTGTGAAAATACCAGTGGTTTGGCACTGCTTCTGAAATATACTGCTTTAGTACAGGTAGAAAATATAGGTTCAGACTAATAAATGCGAGTTTTTGCTATAGTGATTAATCAGATTGAATTCGGCTGACTAAAGGCTGTGGAGCTTTATGTGACTAATAAACTGGATATGTCTGTGCAGCATCCTTTTGGTATGAAATATTATACTGTTTTAGCAAAAGCATGGGTGTATTGGCCGCTATTATTATTGTCAGCAGCTCTGGTGCCATTTGCATTTGCTCCCTATTATCATTATTGGCTGCTACCTGTTTTGCTGGCCGTATTACTGCTTTTACAGACTGCACGGCCACAATGGCGTATTCGTTCTGCCTATCTTTGGGCACTGACGGCCTATACAGCACTACTGTACTGGATAGACATCGCTTTACATGATATTGCCGGATTGCCACAGTTTTTAGCATGGCCACTAACCATACTGTTACCAGCCTATCTGGCTATTTATCCTGCTCTGGTATTCTGGTTGTTGGGAAAATTCAGGTTCTCCAGTACAACCTGTCATACTGTGGTATTACCACTATTATGGACATTGGCTGAATTTGTACGAGAACGCGCACTAACCGGCTTTGGCTGGGGTGTTTGGGGCTATAGCCAAATAGCAAATTCGGCTTTAGCCGGTTTTGCGCCAGTAGGTGGTATTTTTCTGGTGACACTAGCTACTGTTGCCAGTGGTGCATGGTTGGCTGAACTGTTACTGGCAAAAAAACGCAAGGCAAAAATTGCTTGTGGTATAGGCCTGATAAGCATGTGGTTGCTAGGAGCAGGTTTATTACAATACAACTTTACCCAGACAGATGGTACCCATGCAACAGTTGCCCTGGCGCAAGGTAATATTCCACAATCGCTTAAATGGGATGAGCGTTTATTACAACCAACCCTACAGCGCTATCTTGATCAGATAGCCAGTACACGTGCCAGTATCGTTATTCTGCCAGAGACAGCCATTCCGGTAATGCGGCAGGATATGCCACCAGAACAGCTGGATATATTTGCCCATCTTGCACGTAAACATGGTTCCGCATTGGCCGTTGGTATTCCCCAGTATACGGCAGATGGAACCGGTTATTTGAACACAGTGGTTAATTTTACTGCTACCCCATCTAAAACTGGGTTACCATATTATGCTAAAAATCATCTGGTTCCGTTTGGAGAGTATATTCCATTACCGCTATTGCTGGGCTGGTTGTATCGCTGGATGGATATGCCACTGGCAGGCTTTTCCAACGGTGGTTCTGTTCAGGCACCATTACAGTTAGCTAACCAGCGTGTTGCTTTTAATATCTGCTATGAAGACGGTTTTGGTGATGAATTAATCGCGGCGGCCAAACAAGCCAGTCTGCTGGCAAATGTAAGCAATATGGCCTGGTACGGACATTCACATGCCATGCAGCAGCATTTGCAGCAGTCACAGGCACGAGCACTGGAAACCGGGCGCTATATAGTACGTGCTACCAATACAGGTATGACAGCCATTATTAATCCCAAGGGCAAAATTGTGGCACAGCTGAAACCTGATACCGCTGCTGTACTGGAAGGAGAAATATCTGGTTATCGAGGTAATACGCCTTATATGTGGCTGGGAAGTAGCTGGCCTTTAGCTTTTATCAGTTTGCTTTTATTGTTAATAATCGGCGTGTATGGACGTTATCGCCATTGAATAAACTAGATTGATGTATATGATGTATATAATGATAAATTTCTACAATCGAAATTTTCTAAATACATTATTTTACCAATAATGAACGAATCATAAATAGTAATTGAAGTACATTCATATTTTAATTACAATGATAAATTATTAGCTTGGTTATTGATTGATTGGTTTTCCTGTAACAAACAATATGTTATTGTGTTGCAAGTAGGGTAATTAAAATAACTGGGCACACACAGAAAGGACAGGCATGAATACCGCTTTTGCATTACCCGTGCCGACTGGGCATGGTAGTTTGGAGCAATACATTCATACCGTAAACAATATTCCTATGCTTTCCCTTGAGGAAGAGCAGGATTTGGCGGTACGCCAGACCGAAGGGGATTTAGAGGCTGCTAAAAAACTGATTTTATCTCACCTGCGTGTCGTGGTTTCCATTGCACGTGGTTATGATGGTTACGGCCTGA
The DNA here is from genome assembly GCF_914768025.1 of Snodgrassella gandavensis. GTDB lineage: Bacteria > Pseudomonadota > Gammaproteobacteria > Burkholderiales > Neisseriaceae > Snodgrassella > Snodgrassella gandavensis. The sequence continues at coordinate 69,087 of NZ_CAJZCE010000008.1, forward strand.
ATCAGGCGGATTTGATTCAGGAAGGCAATATTGGTTTGATGAAAGCGGTAAAACGCTTTCAGCCAAGCCGTGGCGTACGTCTGTTTTCGTTTGCGGTACACTGGATTAAAGCTGAAATTCACGAATTTATTTTACGTAACTGGCGTTTGGTGCGTGTCGCTACCACTAAGCCACAGCGCAAGCTGTTTTTCAATTTACGCAGTATGCGTAAATCCATGGCTGCATTGAGTAATAAAGAAGCGCAGTCGATTGCCGATGATTTAGGTGTAAAGCTCTCTGAAGTTATGGAAATGGAACAGCGCATGACCGGTAAGGACATGTCGCTGCTGGCAGAGAATGATGATGAAGATAATTTTGCGCCGATAGACTGGTTAACTGATAGCACTACCGAGCCAACACAAGTACTGGCACAACAGGCACATTATGCGTTGCAGACTGAGGGCTTGCAGACAGCACTCGCCAAACTGGATGATCGCAGTCGCCATATTGTTGAAAGTCGCTGGCTGGCAGATGATGGTGGCTTAACCCTGCATGATCTTGCCGGTGAGTATGGTGTATCCGCTGAGCGTATCCGTCAGATTGAAGCCAAGGCAATGCAGAAATTACGTGGTTATCTGGCAGAAGCCGAGTAAGGGTAACGGACTATTATTTAGCCGGATTAAAGGATAGCTTTAATCCGGTTTTACCATTTTGGGGAAATGAAAAATGTGATGTAATCCGTTTGTAATATTTGTGTTTATTGATACCGCATAGCCAGAAGCTGTAGACCTGATAATATTAATCTGGCTTAATGGCTAGTGTTCATTCATAAAAAACAGAATAGTGAATATTCTGTTTTTTATGAATATGCCTCTGATGTGTTTACTTAATCAAGTTTCAAGCTAAATTTATGGCTGCTTAAGACAAAGCCATGTTTCAGGTACACGTGATGCATATTGCTATTATCTGAGGATACACTTGAGTCAGCATGAATACTGTTGCAATTTTCTTTAACTGCAATTATTTTCAGCGCCTCAAAAATTTGGCTAACCTGCTCATCGGCAATTGGTAAATGATGGCTGGCCAAATCATCAATGCGTAAATGGCGTCCACACGCAAAGTTAGTCACAATACGGAAACCACAAATGGTTATGGCGTTCTGTTTGCCTTCCTCAAATATCCCTAACAGGCGATAACCTTCTGCCTGTTGAATCATTACCAGTTCCTGAAACTGGGTAATATCGCGAATATTAGGGTGTAACAGGTGTAATGCAGCAAAAGCAGAGGTGGTTTCTGCTGATGTCAGCTCACGTAATTGATTAACCAGAGCATGATGTTCTACTGCTTCTGTCTGTGGATTTATTGGCTGTTGTGTTGTAGTGGCATTTTCTTGAGCCATCGCGTCGGTTAAGTTAATCTGTTTATGTTCTTGTTCTTCCAATAAGGCTTTGCAGTCCAGAATACGTAAATCATTGTCACGGGCGAAATCCATCAGGAAATTAAAAGCAGTAGCACTGATCTGTTCCAGTTTGCGGTCAACGGCAACACAGCGGATATTGTCTACCAGGATCGGCCGAACCCATTGATGATAGGACAGACGGTGCCCCTGATCAAAAGAAGATAAAACCCCGCACAGACGCTCGGCCCAGTCGCTAGGGCGAAAACGTTTATTATTATGTGTCATGCCTTGAATAACAATTTCATATGGATTGCAAATTAGCATGTTGGCCTCTTGATAGAAACAAAAGTCTTAATAATGTGTATGTGTTTATTTTACTGTTAGCGTGTGATTATACCTGATAGTAACTGATTGATGCATGTCAGCTGTGGGTGCTCACTTTTAGAATGATTATATATTTCAATGGCTATATGTAGTTTTATAACATCTGTACAGTTTTTTTTGGCCGATGTTATCTGAACCAAGTTATAGCAGCAGAAGAAGTAAGGTGCAGATAAACATTCGTTGTTGTGAATTAATATCCATAATTGATGTTCTGGATTTTTTATTTTCTTAATTGTATTTACTATATTTTGTGGCCTGTACTGGAGTTACGACAGCAGTAGATAATGAGTAAATTACGGGAAAGTAGAAATTAATACCTCAGTAATTTTGATACATCTTTGCAAATTTAAAAGGAAGATGTATGGTGTGATGAGTTACTGTTGATTACTGTAAACCGAACAACATAGTTAAGTGTAACTGGGTGGTTTACTACTTCGGAATGCTTGGTTGACGGGGTATAGTGGATTTTAATAAAGAGGTGTTATATGAAAAAAATCACAGCGATGATTAAACCTTTCAAACTGGATGATGTCCGCGAAGCTCTGGCAGAAATAGGCGTGCAGGGAATGACGGTAAGCGAAGTGAAAGGTTTTGGCCGACAAAAGGGCCATACCGAAATCTATCGCGGCGCTGAATATGAAGTGGACTTTTTACCCAAGATCAAAATAGAAATTGTGCTGGTGGATGAGCTGGTAGAGCGTGCTGTTGAAGTCATTATTACCAGTGCCAAAACGGGTAAAGTGGGTGATGGCAAGATTTTTGTTTCGCCTGTAGATGAAGTAGTACGAATCCGTACCGGAGAGTCAGGTTCGGCAGCGGTATAGATAGTGCGGATAATCAATAAGGGAAAGAAAATGAATCGGATTAAAAACTGTGTGATAACGGCAGCACTGTTATTGCCATTGCCGCTATTGGCTGCTGATTTGTCTGGCTGGTGGCGGCCGCTATCGGAGATAAATGCGGGTAACACGGCGTGGGTAATGACTTCTGCGGTACTGGTTCTGTTGATGACGGTGCCTGGCTTAGCCTTGTTTTATGGTGGGATGGTACGCAAAAAAAATGTGCTCGGCACCATGATGCACAGCTTTGTGGTTGCTGCGCTGGTAAGTGTACTATGGATGATAATAGGCTATTCATTTGCTTTTACGCCGGGTAATGCATTTATTGGTGGTTTTGACCGTTTTATGCTTGGTGGTATGGGATTGGATCAAACCAGAGAAATGACTACTATTGTTAATGGAGACGGTACTATTCCCGAGTCGGTATTTATGTTTTTTCAAATGACCTTTGCGATTATATCTACCGCTATTGTGACAGGTGCTTTTGCTGAACGTTTGAAATTTTCAGCCTTATTATTGTTTTCTGGTCTCTGGGTAACTTTTGTATATGCGCCAATATGTCATTGGGTTTGGGGCGGCGGTTTTATGGCTGATACGCATACGCCAGTTCTGGATTTTGCCGGTGGGACAGTCGTGCATATTAATGCCGGTATTGCCGGTTTGGTAGCCGCATTGGTGATTGGTAAACGTTTGGGTTATGGTAAAGATGTGATGGCACCACATAATATGGTATTAACTTTAACTGGTGCTGCCATGCTATGGGTGGGCTGGTTTGGCTTTAATGCCGGCTCTGCCGGCGCTGCGGATGCTTCTGCTGGTATGGCCATGGCTGTTACTCAAGTGGCTGCTGCAGCTGCTGCACTAACGTGGATGTTGTGTGAAAAATTGGCCGGACATAAGCCATCTGCTTTAGGTATGGCTTCCGGTGCCGTATCCGGTCTGGTGGGAATTACACCTGCAGCTGGTTTTGTTGGACCACAGGCTGCGCTGATGATTGGAGCGCTAACGGCTGTTGCTGCTTATTTTGCAGCGGTATTTTTAAAACGCAGATTTGGTTATGATGATTCACTTGATGCTTTTGGTATTCATGGCTTTGGTGGTATTGTGGGTTCAATTTTAACTGGTCTGCTGTTCAGTAATACTATTTTTGGTGGAGAAGCCACGATTGGCACTCAGCTACTGGTACAAATTAAGGATGTAGCCATTACCGTTGTGTACAGTGTGATGATGACTTATCTGATTCTTAAAATTGTAGCAATTGCTTGTCGCGGTTTACGTATTGACCATGATGCTGAACGCGAAGGTATGGACGTGAGTATCCATGGTGAGCGTATTGAATAAAAATAGTTAACTTTGCGAACTAATGGAAATGAAAAACTGGCCGGTTTTGAAAAGCTGGCTGGTTTTAATTTGTCTGTTCAGTTTTTTTGCTTGATATAATCCAGCCTAGCGGTATAAATACTGATGTAAAAAACGCAATGCATATTCTACTGCAAGTGTTCGAATCATATTACGATCACCATTAAACTGGTGATGTTTGGCCCAGATGCGTTGTTTGGTTGCTAGTGCAAACCATACAGTGCCAACTGGTTTTTCAGCGCTGCCGCCAGCTGGCCCTGCAATACCGGAAACAGAAAGGGCATAATCTGCCTTGGCATCAATCAATGCACCCAAAGCCATTTCGCGCACGCATTCCTCACTAACAGCGCCATAATGACGCAAAGTAGTATCATTAACATTAAGCAGTTGCTGTTTGGCCTGATTGCTATAAGTAATGTAACCCATGTTAAACCAGCCGGAACTGCCTGGTAGGCGGGTCAGCTCTGCTGCCAGCAGACCACCAGTACACGATTCGGCACAGGTTACGGTATGCCCCAGTGCATCCAGTTTGGTGGTGATATCAAGCAAGGTTTGTGTCATGGTGATGTTTTCTAAAATAGTTAATGAGGCCGTTAGTAGAAGCATCATGGTCTAGCGGATCGTCTGTGCTCAACTCCGGCTCAATATTTTTGGCCAAAACTTTGCCGTATTCCACACCCCACTGATCGAACGAATTAATCCCCCAGATTACTCCTTGTACAAATACTTTATGTTCATACATGGCCAGTAGCATGCCCAGATTAAATGGGTTGATTTCATCCAGTAGCAGTGTATTGGAAGGCTGATTGCCGGGAAATACTTTCTGTGGTGCCATGATATCACGGTATTTATTGTCCAGATGTACAAGTTCTGCATATGCTTCTGTCAATGTTTTGCCACGCATTAATGCTTCAGTCTGAGCAAAGGCATTGGCTGCCAGAACTTTATGCTGGGTACTGACATGGTAAAAACTGTTAATCGGAACAATAAAATCAGAGGAAATCAGTCGTGGCCCCTGATGAAGCAGTTGGAAAAAAGCATGCTGGCAGTTAACACCTTCTTCGCCCCAGATAATGGGGCCAGTATCAAAATCTAGGCGCTCACCATAACGGCTTACCTGTTTACCATTACTTTCCATGTCCAGCTGCTGCAAATGTGCGGCCAGACGGCGTAGCCCATGATCATAAGGAATAATTGCATGGCTGGTAGTGGTATAGAAAGTGTGATACCACAAACCAATCAGGCCAAGTAATACGGGGATATTATGTCGTAAAGGCGCATGAAAAAAATGTTCGTCCATTGCCCGCCCGCCCGCTAGAAAATTCTGGAAATTTTCTTTACCAATAGCACAAATTACCGATAGACCAATAGTAGACCAGACAGAATAGCGGCCTCCGACCCAGTCAAACATAGCAAATATATGTTCCGGAGTAATGCCAAAGGCCTGTGCCTTAGCAACAGCACTGGTAATGGCCATAAAATGACGGCCGATATCGGCCTCGCTCATTCCCTGCTGTAAAAACCAGTTGCGCGCGGTTTGCGCATTGAGCAAAGTTTCAGGTGTGGTGAAGGATTTACTGGCAATAATGAAAATGGTAGTGGCTGGATTAACGCTGTCCAGTACCTGCATTAAGTTGGCACCATCAACGTTGGCAACATAATGGATATTTAGCCCCACCTGCTGAAACGGACGCAATGCCAGTGTGACCATTTCTGGACCAAGATGGGAACCACCAATACCAATATTGATAATATCGGTAATGCGCTCACCATGAGTGCCTACATATTCACCATTGCGCACTGATTCGGCAAAGCTGTAGGCACGTTCGAGTTCACAATGAATATCCGGTACGATATTATGATTGTCCACATATACTTTAGCATATGGTGGCAGTCTGAGGGCTGTATGCAGCACGGCACGATTTTCACTGATATTGATTTTATCGCCACGGCGCATCTTATCAGCCCAGCCACGTACATCGGCAATGTTTGCCAGTTCAATTAATAATGTCAGAGTATCTTCAGTAATACGATTTTTGCTGTAATCCAATAATAGGCCGTTTAATTGCTCATGCATTTGCGCAAAACGGTCTGGCTGTTGCCGAAATAGATCGCGCATGTGCAAAAAACGGGTGCTACGCTGGTGTTGATGCAGTTGTGCCCAAATGGTTGTCTGATTAATAGGACAGAATGGATTCATCATGACTAGAGTGCATTTCAGCAAAGATTAATGGCGCAATATACAAAATCAAGCAGATATTGTTAAGAAATGTTCGCGGTAATAGGCCATTTCTTCAATACTTTCCTTAATATCATCCAGAGCCTGATGTGCGCCCTTTTTACTGACACCTTTAGCAATGGCAGGATTCCAACGTTTTGCCAATTCCTTCAATGTCGATACATCCAGATTTCGGTAATGGAAGTAAGCTTCCAGTCGTGGCATGTAGCGCACCATAAAGCGACGATCCTGATGAATGGAGTTCCCACACATTGGTGAGGTTCTTTCTGGTATCCATTCGCTGATAAAGGCTAGTAATTTTTCTTCAGCTTCGGCTTCGGTCAGGGTAGATGCTTTTACTTTGTCCACCAGACCGGTACGGGTATGGGTAGCCGTATTCCATTTATCCATATGGTCAATAATACTGTCAGGTTGGTGAATAACCAGTACCTCAGATTGTGCCAGTATATTCAGGTCACTATCTGTGATAATCATGGCCACTTCTATAATCCGGTCAGTATCTGGATTCAATCCGGTCATTTCCATATCCAGCCAGGCAAGATTTTTAGCGTTTTGCATATCTTAATTTTGATTAATAATAAAACATCATTTTAGCTTTTTTCTATTATGGTTGATAGTTTAACCTGATTTTTTACCTGCAACTGTACCCTCAATTGGGTTGCTGTAGTCGTTTTAAAAGAAGATAAACTGTAACTAATAAATCTGGATGGTTTGCATGAGTATTATCCGGAAAGATTGTTTTATCATTATGGTGTAATCGGTATTTGGTACAGCTTCAAGATTATATTCAGGCAGAGTACATCATTATTAATACTGGTAATCGTGGTGATATCTGGCTGATTACCGACTATTGTGCTGCTTTATTAACCAGTAATGGATAAACTCCGCTACAATTATTATTTTCAAGCATAGTATATTTTTATGGCATTTTATCTTTCTGCCCAAACAGTTTATATGCTGTTTTTACTATTTTTTATATGCACTACATGTGGCCAGCTATATTTGTCTGTGCGCCAGAGTAAGACTGTGTTAGCGCATCGTAGCCATGTACCTGCGGCTTTTGTACAAAGTGTCTCACTGGCGGAGCATCAGAAAGCGGCAGATTATACTTTGGCCAAGCAACGTCTGGCGCGTTATGAAATTTTGTTTCAGGCGTTATTGTTGTTGCTGTTCACGATTGGTGGCGGGCTGGATTTGCTGGCGCGTTTAAGTCAGGTGTGGGTACATTCTAATATTGCCCAAGGAATCGTACTTATTGGCTTATTTGCGTTGATTAACATGCTTCTGGGCTGGCCAATGGCTTGGTATCGCAGTTTTCGTCTGGAAGCTAAATTTGGCTTTAATAAAATGACACTGGCCACGTTTTTTGCTGATCAGTTCAAGGGTTGCCTGTTAGCTATTATTGTTGGTTTACCTTTGCTGTATATTATCCTGTTGCTGATGCGAACCCTGATTGCGGCACACTGGTTTGGCGGTGCTTGGTGGCTGGCTGTGTGGCTGGTATGGGTGCTTTTTTCTTTATTACTGATGTGGGCATTTCCCAAATGGATTGCTCCGCTTTTCAATAAATTTGAACCATTAAAAGATGAGATATTACGCATACGAATCGAAAACCTGTTGCAACGCACTGGTTTTCATAGTGACGGTATTTTCGTTATGGATGGTTCCAAACGCAGCGGGCATGGTAATGCTTATTTTACAGGTCTAGGGAAAAACAAACGCATTGTATTTTTTGATACTTTGCTGAAAGATATGCAAACAAGCGAAGTTGAGGCAGTTCTGGCGCATGAGTTAGGGCATTTTGCCCACAAACATGTATTCAAACAAATGATTGTCACATTTATACTGGCATTAATCGTATTTGCGGTTTTGGGCTGGTTATTGCCACAGTCAGGTTTTTATCTTGGTTTGGGTGTACATGAACCCAGTCATGCCATGGCTTTATTATTATTTATGCTGGTGCTGCCGGTTTTTACTTTCCCGTTTTCACCATTAGCAAGTGTAGTATCGCGCAAGAATGAATTTGAGGCAGACCGATTTGCGGCAAAATATGCTAATGCCAATGATTTGATTCAGGCCTTAACCAAACTTTATCGCACCAATGCAGCCAGTCTGGTTAGTGATATCTGGTATTCGCGGTTTTACGACTCACATCCGGGTGCGCGGGAACGCATTGCTGCTTTGCAGGCAGCCACAAAGGCAGATTAAGTATGGTGCAGCAAGTAAATGAGTTATTGACAGCGCAGATTATCACCAGTTTTGGACGACGCTTCATAGTGCGCACGCCTACTGGTAAAACTTATGAAGCTACCACCCGTAAAAAAAGAATTGATTTTGCCTGCGGTGATGAAGTTCATATCGGGCATATCAATCAGCAGCAGGCTGTAATTGAAGATTACTTACCACGGCGTAGCCTGCTTTACCGTCAGGATGCCACGCGCAGCAAGCTTATTGCTGCTAATGTGACGTTGATGCTAATCGTATTGGCCGCTGTACCCACTCCGAGTGAACTATTGTTACAGCGCGCACTGCTGGCCGCAGATGCAGCAAACATACCGCCGCTAATTGTGTTAAACAAGGCAGATTTGCCCCAGAATGCACAATGGCTGGAAAAATTGGTGTTTTATCAGAGTTTAAACTATGAGGTGATAAATATCAGTGCCTTGTGTGATGTAGCTGCGCTGCGCCAGCATTTACAGGGAGAATGTGCAATCCTGTTAGGCCAGTCTGGTATGGGTAAATCTACATTAACCAATGCCTTACTGGATAAAGAACAGGCACGGGTGGGTACTATTTCAGCAGCACTGGATTCCGGCCGTCATACCACAACCCATGCACAGTTGTATGATCTGGACGCCTATAGCCAGCTTATCGACTCTCCTGGTTTACAGGCATTTGGTCTGCACCATTTGCAGGTGAGCGATTTGCTACATTATTTCCCCGATATGCACCAATATATTGGACAGTGCCGTTTTCATAATTGTAGCCATCGTCAGGAGCCAAGCTGCGCCCTTAAGCAGGCTGTGGCAGATGGAAAACTGAAACCGGAGCGACTCCAGTTTCTGCAAAATATCACTGATGAGTTAACCAGATAAAATTTGTCAAAAGCAAAAATCATATTGTATTAAATGTAGATGTGATGACAGAAAAATTCAAAAAAACCGCATAAGCAGTCATATATAAAACATAAACGTTGTTTTTTTATCTAAAAATCCGTGCTTTACTTGCATAAAAAATTGATTCAGGCAGAATAAACATGATACTATCGCCATCTTGCCGATTTTACGTCGGCAAGATTCTTTATTTGTGCGAGGCCAATCAATCGTAATTGGTCCCTTTATAAAAGGAAATAACTATGACTTTAGGTCTGGTTGGGCGCAAAGTAGGCATGACGCGCGTGTTCGACGAGAACGGCGCTTCAGTTCCAGTAACTGTACTGGACATGTCTGCTAACCGCGTCACTCAACTCAAATCCGAAGCCACCGACGGCTACACTGCCGTACAGGTGACTTTCGGTCAGAAAAAAGCCAATCGCGTAAGCAAGGCACAGGCAGGTCACTTTGCCAAGGCTGGTGTTGAAGCCGGTCGTGGCTTGGTGGAATTTGCTGTTTCTGAAGAAAAATTGGCTGAATTGTCTGCGGGTGCTGAAATTAATGTCGGTATTTTTGCAGCAGGTCAGTTGATTGATGTCACTGGTACCAGCAAAGGTAAAGGCTTTTCTGGCACCATCAAACGTCACAATTTTGGTTCTCAGCGTGCTTCCCACGGTAACTCCCGTTCCCATCGTGTGCCAGGTTCAACCGGTATGGCACAGGATCCGGGTCGCGTATTCCCAGGTAAACGTATGGCTGGTCAGTACGGTAACGTTAAATCCACCATCCAGAATCTGGAAATCGTACGCGTAGATACCGAACGTCAGCTGTTGCTGGTGAAAGGTGCAGTGCCCGGTGCGGTTAACAGCGACGTTGTCGTGCGTCCGAGCGTGAAGGTAGGTGCGTAATGGAACTGAAATTAATTGATGCTCAAGGTCAGGTTGCAGGCGCAGTTGCTGCTTCTGACGCATTGTTTGCACGTGAATACAATGAAGATCTGGTGCACCAGCTGGTTACCGCCTTTCTGGCTAACGCCCGCTCCGGTAACCGTTCACAGTTGACTCGTGCCGAAGTAAAACACTCTACTAAAAAACCATGGCGTCAAAAAGGAACTGGCCGTGCCCGTTCCGGTATGACATCTTCTCCGCTGTGGCGCAGTGGTGGTCGTGCGTTCCCGAATAAACCAGATGAAAACTTTACCCAGAAAGTAAATCGCAAGATGTATCGCGCGGGTATGGCTGCCATCCTGTCTCAGCTGGTACGTGACGAGCGCCTGTTTGTTATCGATGAATTGTCTGCTGCTACACCTAAAACCAAAGCATTTGCCGAACAGGTAAAAAATCTGGGTATGGAGCAGGTATTATTCATCACCAAACAGCTGGATGAAAACGTTTACTTGTCTAGCCGCAACCTGCCGAATGTACTGGTTCTGGAAGCACAGCAAACTGATCCGTACAATCTGTTACGCTTTAAGAAAGTAGTGCTTACCAAAGCAGCAGTTGCACAACTTGAGGAGCAATGGGTATGAATCAACAACGTTTAATGCAAGTGCTCTTGGCTCCTGTTGTTTCTGAAAAAAGCAACATGCTGGCTGAAAAACGCAACCAGATGACGTTTAAAGTATTGCCAAACGCCACCAAGCCAGAAATCAAGGCTGCTGTGGAACTGTTGTTTAATGTAAAAGTGGATTCTGTAGCCACCACTCTCATTAAAGGCAAAAGTAAACGTTTTGGCCGTACCATCGGTAAGCGCAGTGATGTGAAAAAAGCTTATGTCAGCCTTGCGGCTGGTCAAGAGCTGAACATCGAATCTGCTGCCGCTTCTGCAGATAAGGAATAAGCACTATGGCTATTGTTAAAATGAAGCCGACTTCTGCTGGCCGTCGCGGCATGGTACGCGTGGTAACAGAAGGCTTGCACAAAGGTGCACCATATGCACCATTATTGGAAAAACAGTCTTCAACTGCTGGTCGTAACCACGGTGGACGGATTACCACCCGTCATAAAGGTGGTGGCCATAAACACCACTACCGTGTTGTAGACTTCAAACGTAACGATAAAGACGGTATTGCTGCTAAAGTAGAACGCATTGAATACGATCCAAACCGTACTGCACACATTGCACTGTTATGTTTCGCCGATGGTGAACGCCGTTACATCATTGCTCCGCGCAATGTACAGGTGGGCGCCGTACTTGTTTCCGGATCCGAAGCTGCAATCAAGGCTGGTAATAATCTGCCAATTCGCAATATTCCGGTTGGTACAACGCTCCACTGTATCGAAATGAAACCGGGTAAAGGTGCTCAGATTGCCCGCTCAGCTGGCGCATCTGCTGTACTGTTGGCTAAAGAAGGTGTATATGCCCAGTTGCGTTTGCGTTCTGGCGAAGTACGTAAAATCCACGTTGACTGCCGTGCCACCATTGGTGAAGTAGGCAACGAAGAACAAAGCCTGCAAAAACTGGGTAAAGCCGGTGCCAAACGCTGGCGCGGTATCCGTCCTACCGTACGCGGTGTGGTAATGAACCCAGTAGATCACCCGCATGGTGGTGGTGAAGGTCGTACTGGTGAAGCTCGTGAACCGGTTAGCCCATGGGGTACACCGACCAAAGGCTATCGTACTCGTCGTAATAAACGCACGAACAACATGATTGTTCGCCGCCGTTACTCAAATAAAGGTTAACTGATATGGCTCGTTCATTAAAAAAAGGCCCATATGTCGACCTGCATTTACTGAAAAAAGTCGATGCGGCTCGTGCTACTAACGACAAGCGCCCGATTAAAACCTGGTCACGTCGTTCCACTATTCTGCCTGATTTTATCGGTCTGACCATTGCTGTGCACAACGGCCGTACCCACGTGCCTGTATTCATCAGCGACAATATGGTTGGTCATAAATTAGGTGAGTTCTCATTGACCCGTACCTTCAAAGGCCATCTGGCTGACAAGAAGGCTAAAAAATAAGGGATAAAACATGAGAGTTAGTGCACAACATAAAAATGCCCGCATTTCTGCGCAAAAAGCCCGTCTGGTTGCTGATCTGGTGCGTGGCAAAGATATTGCCCAAGCGTTGAATATTTTGACATTCAGCCCGAAAAAAGGTGCTGAGTTGATCAAAAAGGTACTGGAATCTGCTGTGGCTAATGCCGAGCATAACGAAGGTGCCGATATCGACGAACTGAAAGTGGTTACCATCTATGTCGACAAAGGCCCAAGTCTGAAACGTTTTCAGGCGCGTGCCAAAGGTCGTGGTAATCGCATCGAGAAACAAACTTGTCACATCAACGTGATTGTGGGCAACTAAGGAAAAGCGATGGGACAAAAAATTAACCCTACAGGCTTTCGCCTGGCAGTGAATAAAGATTGGTCTTCCAAGTGGTTTGCCAAAAGTGGCGACTTTTCCAAAGTGCTGAAAGAAGATATCGACGTACGTAATTTCTTGCGTAAACGTCTGGCTAATGCTTCTGTTGGTCGTGTTGTAATCGAACGTCCGGCTAAATCTGCACGCATTACCATTTATAGTGCCCGTCCAGGTATTGTAATTGGTAAAAAAGGCGAAGACATTGAAGTATTAAAACGTGATTTGCAAAAAATCATGGGTGTGCCAGTACATGTTAATATCGAAGAAATCCGCAAACCGGAAATCGATGCGCAAATCATTGCAGACAATATCGCTGCACAGTTGGAAAAACGTGTAATGTTTCGCCGTGCCATGAAACGTGCTATGCAAAATGCCATGCGCGTTGGTGCCAAAGGTATCAAAATCATGTCTTCCGGCCGTTTAAACGGTATCGAAATTGCTCGCACCGAGTGGTATCGTGAAGGTCGTGTACCTTTGCATACCCTGCGTGCCAATGTTGACTACGCAACTAGCGAAGCCAAAACCACATATGGCATTATCGGTATCAAAGTCTGGGTTTATAAAGGTGAACTGACACCGGGTGAAATTCAGGCCAAACCGGAACAGGATAAGAAACACAGCAGAAAGGCAGGTGGTCGAAATGCTGCAGCCAACTAGAATGAAATACCGCAAACAGCAAAAAGGCCGCAACACCGGTATTGCTACTCGTGGCAATAAAGTTAGCTTTGGTGATTTTGGTCTGAAAGCTGTGGGTCGCGGCCGTTTGACTGCACGCCAGATTGAGGCAGCACGTCGTGCAATGACCCGTCACATTAAACGTGGTGGCCGTATCTGGATTCGTGTATTCCCAGATAAACCCATTACAGAAAAACCAATTCAGGTACGTATGGGTGGCGGTAAAGGTAATGTAGAATATTACATTGCTGAAATCCAGCCGGGCAAAATGCTCTACGAAATGGATGGTGTAGATGAAACTTTGGCACGTCAGGCTTTCGAGCTGGCTGCAGCCAAATTGCCGATTCAGACCGTATTTGTTAAACGCCAGGTAGGTCAATAATGAAAACCAGTGAATTGAAAGACAAATCTGTTGAGCAGTTAAACGAAGAACTGGTTGGCCTGTTGAAAGCGCAGTTTGGACTGCGTATGCAGCATGCCACCGGCCAGCTGGGTAAAAACAGTGAGCTGAAAAAAGTGCGTCGTAATATTGCTCGTGTAAAAACCATTTTGCACCAGAAGGATGGTGAATGATGACTGAAGCTAAAAACGTACGTACTTTGCAGGGCAAAGTCGTGAGCGACAAAATGGATAAAACCGTAACTGTACTGGTGGAACGTAAGGTAAAACACCCGCTGTATGGCAAGGTGATTCGCCGTTCTACCAAAATCCATGCACACGATGAGCAGAACCAATACGGTATTGGTGACGTTGTTGTCATTTCCGAAGGTCGCCCATTGTCAAAAACCAAAAGCTGGGTTGTAACAGAGCTGATTGAAAAAGCACGCAATGTGTAATTAACACAACAATGTGCTGCAATTAGGGAACGAAGTCTTGCGACAATCGGATATTGTCTGTAAACTTCGTTCCTTAACTTTCAGTTTCTTGAAAGTATCCGGCGCTCGCCGGAACTCTCCCTTCGGGACCCAAGACTGGTTTACTAGAACCGTTAATGGTTTCAAACAGCCATAAAGTAGTAACAGGCTGATTGAAAGCGGTAAATTAAGTTGGATTTTAAAAGGTAATAACATGATTCAAATGCAGACCATCTTAGATGTGGCTGACAACTCTGGTGCGCGCCGTGTAATGTGCATCAAAGTATTAGGTGGATCTAAGCGTCGCTACGCATCTGTAGGCGACATTATCAAAGTAGCCGTAAAAGACGCAGCTCCTCGTGGTCGCGTTAAAAAAGGCGATGTATATAACGCTGTAGTGGTACGTACAGCTAAAGGTGTGCGTCGTAACGACGGAGCACTGATCAAATTTGATAACAATGCAGCCGTGCTGTTGAATACCAAGCTGGAACCAATTGGTACCCGTATTTTTGGCCCGGTAACCCGTGAGCTACGTACTGAGCGATTCATGAAAATCGTTTCATTGGCTCCTGAAGTACTGTAAGTGAGGTTGCAATGAAAAAGATTAAAACTGGTGATCAGGTGATCATTATTGCCGGTAAAGATAAGGGCAAACAGGGTAAAGTAGTGCGTGTTCTGGGTGATAAAGTGATTGTTGACGGCGTTAATCGCGTTAAGCGTCACCAGAAACCTAACCCCATGCGTGGGATTGAAGGTGGTGTAATCACCAAAGATGCGCCATTGGCTATTTCCAATGTGGCGATTTTCAATCCGGAAACCCAAAAAGCTGACCGCGTAGGTATCAAGGTAGAAACAGTAGACGGAAAAGTAGTACGTACCCGTGTATACAAATCTACCGGTGCCGCCGTGGGAGCTTAAGGAGTAATCAATGGCTCGTTTAAAAGACTTTTATAACACCACTGTTGTTCCTGAGTTGACCAAACAGTTCGGTTACAAATCTATCATGGAAGTACCGCGTATTGAAAAAATCACCCTGAATATGGGTGTAGGTGAAGCGGTTGCCGATAAAAAAGTAATGGAACATGCAGTTGGTGATCTGGAAAAAATTGCTGGTCAGAAACCGGTAGTAACCGTAGCACGCAAGTCAATCGCAGGTTTCAAAATCCGTGATAACTATCCAATCGGTTGTAAGGTAACCTTGCGCCGTGACCGTATGTATGAGTTTCTGGATCGCCTGATTGCCATTGCTCTGCCACGTGTACGTGACTTCCGTGGCGTGAATGGTAAATCATTCGATGGCCGTGGTAACTATAACATGGGCGTGCGTGAACAAATTATTTTCCCGGAAATTGAATACGATAAAATCGATGCTTTGCGTGGTTTGAATATTACCATTACCACAACTGCCAAAACTGATGCAGAAGCCAAAGCACTGCTGTCTCTGTTCAAATTTCCGTTTAAGGGTTAATTATGGCTAAGAAAGCACTTATTAATCGTGAGCTGAAGCGTGAAGCCTTGGCAAAAAAATATGCTGCCAAACGCGAAGCCATTTTCGCTATCATCAATGATGCCAATGCGACTGATGAAGAGCAGTTTCAGGCACGCCTGAAATTACAGGCTATTCCGCGTAATGCTGCTCCGGTTCGTCAACGTCGTCGCTGCGCTTTGACTGGTCGTCCGCGTGGTAATTTCCGTAAATTCGGCTTGGCCCGTACCAAAATCCGTGAAATCGCCATGCGTGGTGAAATTCCGGGCGTAATCAAAGCCAGCTGGTAATAGGAGTATTAAATATGAGTATGCATGATCCTATTTCCGATATGTTGACCCGCATTCGTAACGCTCAGCGTGCGAATAAAGCTACTGTAAACATGCCTTCTTCCAAATTAAAAGTGGCTATTGCCAAAGTTCTGAAAGAAGAAGGTTATGTAGAAGACTTCGTTGTATCTGCTGAAACCAAGGCAACATTGGAAATACAATTGAAATACTACGCTGGTCAGCCTGTGATTGAACGCATTCAACGCGTATCACGTCCTGGTTTGCGTGTATACAAAGGTTCCAACGACATCCCTTCTGTAATGAATGGCTTGGGCGTTGTGATTGTGAGCACTTCTAAAGGCGTAATGACTGACCGTAAAGCCCGTGCCAATGGTATTGGCGGTGAGTTATTGTGCGTAGTTGCCTAAGGGGAAAACATGTCTCGAATTGCAAAACATCCGGTAGTGGTTCCGGCTGGCGTTGACGTTAAGTTTTCTCCAGAGGCTATTATTGTTAAAGGTAAAAACGGCGAATTATCCCTGCATCAACATGCTGAAGTAAATGTGGCACTGAATGATGGACAGCTGGTTATTACCGCTAACGACAACAGTACAAAAGCAAATGCTTTGTCTGGTACTGTACGTGCGTTATTACACAACATGGTTGTAGGCGTAAGCAGTGGTTTTGAGAAAAAACTACAACTGATTGGTGTAGGTTATCGCGCTCAGGCTCAAGGTAAAGTATTAAATCTTTCTTTGGGTTATTCTCATCCGATTAACTATGAATTACCAGAAGGCATCACTGCCACAACTCCTTCAGCTACCGAAGTAATCATTGCCGGTGCTGATAAGCAAGTAGTAGGGCAGGTGGCCGCTGAAATTCGTGGATTCCGTCCGCCAGAGCCTTATAAAGGTAAAGGTGTACGTTATGCTGATGAGCGTGTCGTTATTAAAGAAACCAAGAAAAAATAATTGAGGCTCACTGATGGATAAAAATGTAGCAAGACTGCGTCGTGCACGTAAAACCCGTGCCAAAATTGCAGCTCTGAACAAAGTGAGATTGTGCGTTTTCCGCACCAATAATCACATTTATGCCCAGGTTATTAGCGCTGAAGGTGATCGAGTATTGGCTCAGGCTTCTACTCTGGAGGCTGATGTGCGTTCCAGCATCAAATATGGCAGCAATGTTGACGCTGCTGTAGTAGTTGGTAAACGCATTGCTGAAAAAGCCAAAGCAGCTGGCATTGAAGCAGTGGCATTTGACCGGTCAGGTTTTCAATACCATGGTCGCGTTAAAGCCTTGGCTGAGGCAGCTCGTGAAAACGGCTTGAGCTTCTAATAAACTGGAGACCAGAAATATGGCAAAACACGAAACTGAAGAACGCGGTGACGGCCTGATCGAAAAAATGGTTGCCGTAAACCGTGTGACCAAAGTGGTTAAAGGTGGCCGCATTATGGCTTTCTCGGCTTTAACCGTAGTTGGTGACGGCGATGGTCGTATCGGCATGGGTAAAGGTAAATCCAAAGAAGTACCTGTAGCTGTACAGAAAGCTATGGATCAAGCCCGTCGTAATATGATTAAAGTGCCTTTAAACGGCAGTACTATTCACCATGAAGTAATTGGTCGTCATGGCGCTACCCGAGTATTCATGCAGCCTGCTAAAGAAGGTAATGGCGTGAAAGCTGGTGGCCCAATGCGTTTGGTATTTGATGCAATGGGTATTCATAATATCTCTGCTAAAGTACATGGTTCAACCAATCCATACAATATTGTTCGCGCAACTCTGGATGGCTTGTCTAAACTGTATACGCCGGCTGAAATTGCTGCCAAACGTGGCCTGACCGTAGAAGAAATTTTAGGAGCAGATCATGAGTGAGCAAAAAACCGTACGCATTACACTGGTTAAAAGCCTGATTGGTACTATTGCCGCTCACCGTGCCTGTGCACGCGGCCTGGGCTTACGTCACCGTGAGCATACTGTTGAGGTGCTTGATACCCCCGAAAATCGTGGCATGATCAACAAAATCAGCTACCTTTTGAAAGTGGAGAAGTAACATGCTTTTGAATACCATTCAACCTGCTGAAGGTGCTAAACACGCGGCTCGTCGCGTGGGTCGTGGCATTGGCAGCGGTTTAGGCAAAACCTGTGGCCGTGGTCACAAGGGTCAGAAAAGCCGTAAAGGTGGTTATCATAAAGTTGGTTTCGAAGGTGGTCAGATGCCTTTACAGCGTCGTCTGCCGAAACGTGGCTTTAAATCTTTAACCGCCGGTTTGAATGCCCAAGTGCGTTTAGATGATCTGGCTAAAGTTGCAGTTGACGAAATTGATGTTTTGGTACTGAAACAGGCCGGATTAGTGCCTGCTACTGCCTTAAATGTTAAAATCATTGCATCAGGCAGTATTGATAAGGCGGTAACTTTAAATGGTATTAAAGCCACCAAAGGTGCGCAACAAGCCATTGAAGCTGCCGGTGGTAAAGTAGCAGAATAAGGCAAGGAATCAAGTGGCTAATCCGCAATCCGCAACAGGACTTTCAAAGTTCGGTGATTTAAAAAATCGTCTGTTATTTTTACTTGGTGCGTTGGTTGTATTCCGCATCGGTTCGCATATCCCAGTGCCCGGTGTGGACGGTGCTGCTTTGACCAAATTGTATGAAAGTGCCGGCGGAGGCATATTAAGTATGCTTAATATGTTTTCCGGCGGTTCACTGCAACGATTCAGTATCTTTGCAATAGGTGTGATGCCTTATATTTCAGCGTCAATTATTGTACAACTGGCTTCTGAAATTATTCCTTCCCTGAAAGCCCTTAAAAAGGAAGGGGAGGCCGGACGTCGCACTTTGACCAAATATACGCGTTATGGCACTGTTTTGCTGGCTACCTTGCAAAGTTTTGGAGCTGCTGCATTTGTTTACCAACAAAATGTAGTAGTTTCCGGCCAATTCGAGTTTTATCTTTCAACCATGGTATGTCTGGTTACCGGAACCATGTTTTTGATGTGGTTGGGTGAACAGATTACTGAACGTGGTATTGGTAATGGTATTTCGCTGATTATTACAACTGGTATTGCAGCGAGTCTGCCTGCCGGTATTGGTCGCCTATTGACATTAACCAGTCAAGGTTCCATTAGTTATCTGATGGCTGTTGCCCTGATAATTGGTGCTTTGGCATTGATATATGCAGTTGTATATATCGAAAGTGCGCAGCGCAAAGTACCTGTGCAATATGCCAAGCGACAGGTTGGTAATCGCATTATGCAGGCGCAAAATTCCCATTTACCATTTAAATTGAATATGGCTGGCGTTATTCCGCCGATTTTTGCATCCAGCATTATTCTGTTTCCGTCTACCCTGTTAAGCTGGTTTGGTTCGGCAAATCAGGATGGATGGCTACAGAAACTGGCCAGTTTGTTACAGCATGGTCAGCCTGTTTATATTTTGCTATTTGCAGCTACTATTATCTTCTTTTGTTATTTCTATACGGCTCTTGTATTTAGTCCAAGAGAAATGGCAGAAAATCTGAAGAAAAGTGGTGCTTTCGTGCCGGGTATCCGCCCTGGTGAACAAACCAGCCGTTATCTGGAGAAAGTTGTATTGCGTTTGACTTTTTGGGGCGCAATTTATATAGCTATCGTGTGCTTGATTCCAGAAGTACTGACTTCTGCGATGAATGTACCTTTCTACCTAGGTGGCACCTCACTACTTATTCTGGTGGTGGTGACCATGGATTTTAAAACGCAAATTGCTTCATATGTCATGAGTAGTCAGTACGAACATTTAATGAAGCGATCTGCGATGAAATCATTATCATCACGTCGTTAGTATTATGGCTAAAGAAGATACCATACAGATGCAGGGTGAAATCCTTGAAACCCTGCCCAACGCAACTTTTAAAGTTAAACTTGAAAACGATCACGTCGTTTTAGGTCATATTTCCGGAAAAATGCGTATGCATTACATTCGCATTTCTCCTGGAGATAAAGTGACTGTGGAATTGACTCCGTACGATTTGTCTCGTGCTCGCATCGTTTTCCGCGCCCGCTAAGAGTAGAAAGGAAATAATATGCGCGTTCAGCCGTCGGTAAAAAAAATTTGCCGCAATTGTAAAATCATTCGTCGCAACCGCGTTGTACGTGTGATTTGTACTGATCCTCGTCATAAACAACGCCAAGGCTAATTGGATAACCTTAAGTCTTTGTGTTATAGTGACAGACTTTTTGCCCTAAGGAAAAAATATGGCTCGTATTGCAGGGGTAAATATCCCTAACAATGCCCATATCGTAATTGGCCTTCAGGCTATTTATGGTATTGGTTCGTCTCGCGCTAAACTAGTTTGCGAAGCTGCCGGCGTTGTGCCGAGCACAAAAGTAAAAGATTTGGACGAGGCTCAACTTGATGCTTTACGTGAACAGATTGCCAAATACCATGTAGAAGGTGATTTGCGTCGTGAAGTGACCATGAACATCAAACGCTTGATGGACATGGGCTGTTATCGTGGTCTGCGTCATCGTCGTGGTTTACCGTGTCGTGGTCAGCGTACCCGTACCAATGCACGTACGCGTAAAGGTCCGCGTAAGGCGATTGCAGGCAAGAAATAATTGATAAGGAACAATAATGGCTAAAGCAAACACAGCTCGTGTGCGCAAGAAAGTACGTAAATCCGTAAGTGAAGGTATTGTGCATGTACATGCATCTTTTAATAATACCATCATTACTATCACTGACCGTCAGGGCAATGCATTATCTTGGGCTACCTCTGGCGGTGCTGGTTTTAAAGGTTCACGTAAGAGCACACCATTTGCCGCTCAGGTTGCGGCAGAAGCAGCTGGTAAAGTTGCCCAAGAGTATGGCGTAAAAAATCTGGAAGTTCGCATTAAGGGGCCGGGTCCTGGTCGCGAATCTTCTGTACGTGCGCTCAACGCTCTTGGTTTTAAGATTACCAGTATTACAGACGTTACTCCATTGCCACACAATGGTTGTCGGCCACCTAAAAAACGTCGTATCTAACAGGAGTATTTGAGTATGGCACGTTATACCGGCCCGAAATGTAAATTAGCCCGTCGTGAGGGCACTGACTTGTTTCTGAAGAGTGCACGTCGCTCTCTGGATTCTAAATGTAAACTGGACTCTGCTCCTGGTCAGCATGGTGCGAAAAAGCCCCGTTTATCTGGCTATGGTCTGCAATTGCGTGAAAAACAGAAAATCCGCCGTATTTACGGTGTTTTAGAGCGTCAGTTTCGCCGTTATTTTGCTGAAGCAGCCCGTCGTAAAGGTTCGACTGGTGAACTGCTGCTTCAGTTGTTGGAATCTCGTTTAGATAATGTGGTATACCGTATGGGTTTTGGCTCTACCCGCGCCGAAGCTCGTCAGTTGGTATCTCATAAAGCCATTACCGTGAACGGCCAGGTTGTGAACATTCCTTCTTTTCAGGTGAAAGCTGGTGATGTTGTTGCTGTTCGCGAAAAAGCCAAAAAACAGGTGCGTATTCAGGAAGCATTCAGTCTTGCCAGCCAGATTGGTTTGCCAAGCTGGGTTTCTGTAGAAGAAGGCAAGCTGGAAGGTGTTTTCAAAAACATGCCAGATCGCACTGAATTGAGTGGCGATATTAATGAACAGCTGGTGGTAGAGTTTTACTCTAAATAAAGCTGGTTAAGTGAGGACAGTTAAATGCAAAACACATCCGAATTCTTGAAGCCGCGTCAAATTGACGTTGACACCTTGTCTGCAACCCGTGCCAAAGTGTCTATGGAGCCTTTTGAACGTGGTTTCGGCCATACGTTGGGTAATGCTTTGCGTCGTATCTTACTGTCATCAATGAATGGTTATGCGTCGACAGAAGTAACGATTGAAGGCGTATTGCATGAATACTCTACGCTTGACAGTGTACAGGAGGATGTCGTTGATATCTTGCTGAATCTGAAGGGTGTGGTATTTAAGGTGCATGGTCGCACAGAGGTAACTTTAAGTTTGAAAAAATCAGGTGCTGGTGTTGTCACTGCTGCTGATATTGAGTTGCCGCATGATGTCGAAATTGTTAACCCTGACTATGTTATCTGCCACCTTTCTGAAGGTGGTAGTATCAATATGGAAATTAAGGTTGAACAGGGTCGGGGTTATGAATCTGTGTCTGGCCGTCGGAATAAAGACGACCACAAACGTATCGGCGCTATTCAACTAGATGCAAGCTTTTCGCCTATCAGTCGTGTCAGTTTTGAAGTGGAACCTGCCCGTGTGGAACAACGCACTGATTTAGATCGCTTGGTTCTGGATATTGAAACCAACGGTGCTATCGATCCAGAAGAAGCGGTTCGCAGTGCGGCCTGTATTTTAATTGACCAGATGTCAATTTTTGCAGACTTACAAGGTACACCGGTTGCAGTGGTGGAAGAAAAAGAACCACCGATTGATCCGATTCTGCTTCGTCCAGTTGATGATCTGGAGTTGACCGTTCGTTCAGCAAACTGCTTGAAAGCTGAAGATATTTACTATATTGGCGATTTGATTCAACGCACAGAGACTGAATTATTGAAGACCCCAAATTTGGGTAGAAAATCTCTGAACGAAATCAAGGAAGTTCTGGCTTCCAAAGGTTTGACGTTGGGTTCAAAACTGGAAGCCTGGCCGCCGGCCAGTCTGGAAAAGCCACAAGTTTGATGATTAAAGGATAATGACATGCGTCATCGTAATGGTAACCGCAAATTAAACCGCACAAGTAGTCACCGTGCTGCTATGTTGCGTAATATGGCCAATTCTTTGTTGACTCACGAAGCAATTGTAACTACTTTGCCTAAAGCAAAAGAGTTACGCCGCGTAGCTGAACCATTAATTACTTTAGGTAAAAAGCCTTCATTGGCTAATCACCGTTTAGCTTTTAATCGTACGCGTGATCGTGATGTTGTTGTAAAATTATTTAATGAGTTAGGCCCGCGCTTTGCTAATCGTAATGGTGGCTATCTGCGCATCTTGAAGTATGGCTTTCGTAAAGGTGATAATGCTCCACTAGCTTTGGTTGAGTTAGTTGAGAAAGCTCCCGAAACAGAAGCTGTAGCTGAGTAATCAGGCTTCACAGACAAGCCAGCCTTTAGGCTGGCTTGTTTCATTTTGATGTTTTGCTTTCCAGAGTACTTAGCTGCTTTGGCAAACGCCTTTTCCTAGTCAGTCTATTTTGGATTTTAATTTAATACTTCAGATTTATTTAGAGTATTTGCCGATAAGTAATGTATGTGAATTTTATTAAATGTTAGGTAAGCATCAAATACTTACTGTATGGCGAAAGCTTCAGTTTTATATAGTTAGGCTGGTGGTGATTTATTATTGATGCTCTTTTATTGTAAGTATTCAACGCATTGATTTTAGATAGGAATCAATTTGAGCTATTGGCAGCTTGCTGCATTTTTACTTAGGTTTAACTATATTTCTAGTTTAATAGCATTTCTTGAATTTTAGTAAGATACCTTTGTTTGTATTAATACAATTATGCTTATTATCCAATTATTTAGCTTTAAAAAAGACTATTTTTCGTTTTGAGAGCTGCTTGTAATTAGTCTTCTGCGTATAATTATTGTTTGTAAGTTGACCATTGTTATTAAAGGAGAAACCATGAAGTACTTGCGTTTGGCTCTATACAGTTTGATTTTCTTGACTTCTTCATTTGCGTGGGCTGGCCGTGTTTTACCTAATGATGCTCATATTGTTGTATTGAAGAATACCAAAGGGCAGCAGGTGGTATTGGGAACGGCGAAAAAGGCCTTATTACGTACTTTGAGTCTGGGTTTGGTGAATGGTAATAAAACATTTCAGTTAAGCAAGTCAGTACGGGTGCGTGATACTAATAATCGTTTTGTAACTTATAATAATTTGTATAGATTTAAGAATGCACTGATAGCCGTACGGTTTGACAGGGCAAATCAAATTCAGGATATTTGGGTATTGACGGATGAAGAGCAGAAAGCATTGGTTCGTCCGAATAATCCTCAGGTTGATTAATATTGTTAGGTGTTATGAAAAAAGTATTTATACGAACCTTTGGTTGTCAGATGAATGAGTATGATAGTGAAAAAATGCTGTCTGTACTTGCGGAAGGACAACCACTAGAACGTACTGATAATGCTGAAGATGCAGATATTATTCTTTTTAATACTTGCTCTGTGCGGGAAAAAGCTCAGGAAAAAGTATTTTCAGATTTAGGGCGCATCCGGCCATTAAAAGCTAAAAATCCGGATTTGATTATCGGTGTTGGCGGCTGTGTTGCTTCACAGGAAGGTGAGGCAATTATTCAGCGTGCGCCTTATGTGGATGTGGTGTTTGGTCCGCAAACTTTACATCGTTTGCCACAGATGATTCTGGATAAGGAAACCAGTGGCCTGTCACAAGTAGATATCTCTTTTCCGGAAATTGAAAAGTTTGATCATCTGCCACCCGCACGGGTTGAAGGTGGTGCAGCATTTGTATCTATTATGGAGGGCTGTTCCAAGTATTGCAGTTTTTGCGTTGTACCTTATACTCGTGGTGAGGAGTTTTCACGCCCGCTGGAAGATGTGTTAACTGAAATCGCTGGTCTGGCTCAACAAGGTGTTAAGGAAATTAATCTGCTTGGGCAAAATGTGAATGCCTATCGTGGAGATATGGGCGATGGCGAAATCTGTGATTTTGCTACTTTGTTACGCATAGTACATGAAATACCTGGTATTGAGCGCATGCGCTTTACTACTAGCCATCCACGTGAATTTTCTGATGCTATTATTGAATGCTATCGCGATTTGCCGAAACTGGTGTCGCATTTACATTTGCCGGTGCAGTCTGGTTCGGATCGTGTTCTAACGGCGATGAAGCGTGGCTATACCGCATTGGAGTATAAGCATATTATTCGTAAATTACGTGATATTCGGCCGGATTTATGTTTAAGCTCAGACTTTATTGTTGGGTTTCCTGGGGAAACGGAACGTGAATTTGAGCAAACTCTGAAACTGGTACAGGACTTGGCTTTTGATTTGAGCTTTGTATTTATTTATAGTCCGCGTCCAGGTACGCCGGCAGCAAATTTGCCGGATGATACGCCACATACTGAAAAAGTACGCCGCTTAGAAGCATTGAATACCGTGATTGAGGCTGAAACAGCACGAATTAATCAGTCTATGCTTGGTAGTGTACAACGTTGTCTGGTAGAGGGCGTATCGAAAAAAGACCCAGATCAGCTACAGGCACGTACGGCAAATAATCGGGTAGTTAATTTTACGGGACATCCTCGTTTAATTAATCAAATGGTGGAGCTGGAAATCACCGAAGCGCACACGTTTTCTTTGCGCGGAAAAATGGTTTTAGCCGAGTAAGCTACTTAGCTGCAAAATAGAGGGAAAACGCCGCATTAATCCACTTGTTTGGATACAGGTACATGTACGTATTAATACAGGTATAAAGGCTGTGCTTGTTGTTGGATTCTGATGTAATATTTATTTGAGTTTTTTATTGTCCGGTTATCAGTAAAAATTTTTTGCGGTAACCGGTTTTATCTGGCCTTCTTAAGGAATTGGCATGAGCCCAGCGGGTACTTCTTTTTTGGATCGTTTTTTTAAAATTAAAGAAAGTGGCAGCAGTGTGCGCACTGAGGTGTTAGCCGGCCTGACCACTTTTTTGGCAATGAGTTATATTTTGGTGGTTAATCCTACCATTCTCGAAGAAGCCGGGATGAATTTCAAGGCGGTTTTTGTAGCTACCTGTATTTCTTCTGCCTTTGCTTGTATGATGATGGGGCTGATAGCAAACTATCCGATAGCTTTAGCACCTGGTATGGGGCTGAATGCCTATTTCAGCTATGCTGTGGTAAAGGGAATGGGTATTCCGTGGCAGGTAGCACTGGGTGCGGTTTTCGTTTCCGGTATCATTTTTATTATTCTAAGCCTGTTTAAAGTGCGCGAGGCGATTGTTAATTCGCTACCGAATTCTCTCAAATATTCTATTGGTGGCGGCATTGGTTTGTTTCTGGCGCTGGTGGCACTGAAAAGTGCTGATGTCGTGGTATCCAATCCAGCCACACTAGTTAGTCTGGGTGATATCCATTCTCCTAAGGTGCTTTTGGCCATTGTGGGTTTCTGTCTGATTGTTGCACTGGAACATTTTCGAGTGCGTGGCGGGATTATTATTGGGATTTTAGTAGTCACTGCTGTCGCTTCGGTACTGGGGATCAATCAGTTTCAAGGTGTATTCGCTCCAGTTCCTTCATTAGCTCCGACTTTTTTGCAGCTGGACTTTCATGATTTATTTACCATGAGTCTGGTTAGTGTTATTTTTGTATTTTTCTTTGTGGATTTATTTGACAGTACCGGTGTTCTAATTGGCGTTTCGGGTCGTGCAGGCTTGCTGGTGGATGGTAAGCTGCCACGGGTAAAAAAAGCCTTGCTGGCTGATTCGACGGCGATTGTGGTCGGAGCCGGTCTGGGTACTTCTTCTACAACTGCCTATGTGGAATCAGCAGCAGGGGCTGCTGTTGGTGGCCGTACTGGCTTGACTGCGGTAGTTGTTGGTATTTTGATGCTGGCAAGTTTATGGTTTTCTAAACTAGCGGCTAGTGTTCCGCAGTATGCTACTGCTCCTGCATTGCTATATGTGGGGGTGCTGATGATGCGCAGTATGACTGAAATTGACTGGAAAGATGTTACTGAAGCAGCACCAGCATTCTGTACTCTGATTTTTATGCCTTTTGCCTATTCTATTGCAGATGGTATTGCGATGGGCTTTATCAGTTACGCATTGATTAAATTGTTCTGTGGTAAGGTTAAAGAAGTATCTTACATGGTGTGGATTATTGCTATATTGTGGGCATTTAAGTTGCTCTGGCTAGGTGCATAAGATAATCCGGTTTGTAACAGGCAGCCGTTGCGGCTGCCTGAATACTTTAGAGCTATATATTCTGTTGGCTAATGTGCCAATATATTGAGCTGAATGCAACTATTATATAAATGAAAAGGGGAAATTATGTCTTTAATTGATGAGATTATGGACTTTAATCAGAAATTTGTTGATGCTGAAGAGTATGAGCAATTTTTTACGGACAAGTATCCAGAAAAGAATCTGGCCATTGTTTCATGTATGGATGCACGGATTCTGGATTTGTTACCGCGTGCTCTGGGGCTGAAAAATGGAGATGCTAAAGTGATTCGTAATGCGGGTGCTTTGGTTACACATCCGTGGGGTTCGGTAATGCGCTCATTGCTGGTGGCTGTATATGAGATGCATGTACATGAAATTATGGTGATCGGACATTATGATTGTGGTATGCAGGAGTTACATGTTCCCGATATGCTTGATCGAATGCGTGCCCGGGGTGTCAGTGATGAGCGCCTTGAAATTCTGGAGAATGCTGGCGTAGATTTTCATAAGTGGCTCACCGATTTTGATAGTGTGGAAGATGCGATTATGCATTCGGTTAATATGATACGAAAGCATCCATTGATGCCTAGTGAAATTAAAGTACATGGTTTGGTTATTCACCCGATTACCGGTAAGCTGAATATTGTGGTTAATGGAAATAAAATATGAAACGTATTGGTTTATTTGGTGGTACTTTTGATCCGCCACACAATGGCCATATTCATATCGCGCAGGCTTTTGCTGATGAATTAAAGTTGGATAGTGTTATTTTTATTCCGGCAGGTGATCCATACCATAAACAGGTTGCTACCCGTACTACAGCCGCACAACGTCTGGCTATGGTGGAGCGAACCATTGCCGTAGATGAACGATTTAGTGTGTCTGATTGTGATGTGGTACGCAATGGACCCACTTATACGATTGATACTGTATCTCTGTTTCGTCAGGTATTTGCGCAGGCACAGTTATGGTGGTTACTGGGAATGGATTCATTGTTACAACTACCGGGCTGGCATCGTTATCAGGCATTATTGCAAAGTATTAATCTGGCTATTGCTCAACGTGGCGGGCTGGGCTTAGCTGCCTTGCCGGTGGCATTACAGCAATGGTTACCTGATGCATTAGCCAAAAATCTGACTACACCGGACGGTATTGATGGCGGACGTGCGGTGTTTTTGCAGGCGTCTTTTTTACCGGTGAGTTCGACTGATATTCGTGAGCAATGGTCGATGGGTAATCATGATGACGTTCCGGCTGGTGTGGCGGAATATATCGACCGCGAACACCTTTATCAGGCATAATTTGTATATTTATAGGGTGTTTCTGAGCAGGAAATGCTTTCAACACAATAGGATATTTACTGTATGGATGAAAATCTTATCGCTCAATGGGACAATATGGTAGCCATTAGCGTTAATGCACTTGAAGATGTTAAAGGTAAAGACATTACTGTACTGGATACATCGGCACAAACTTCGCTGTTTTCTCGGATGATTATTGCCAGTGGTGACAGTACGCGTCAGGTAAAGGCGCTGGCAAATAATGTTGCTGTAGATTTAAAAGAGGCTGGTTACGAAATTATTAGCACGGAAGGCCTTGATAGTGGCGAATGGGCACTGGTTGATGCTGGTGATCTGGTTGTACATGTGATGCAGCCTGCGGTGCGTGATTATTATGATATTGAAGCTTTATGGGGTGGAGAAAAGCCGTCTTTTCATGCAGGTGCGGCTAAACCATGGCAAGCAGTAGATTGATGTTTGCTGGATGCTATATTTATTGGGGTTAAATGAATATTACAGTACTGGCGGTAGGAACGAAAATGCCGCAATGGGTCGATTATGCGGTGGCCGACTATAGTAAGAGGTTTGGCCGTGAGATTCAGTTTCAGCTCAGGGAAATCAAACCGGAAAAGCGCGGTGCCGGTGTTAACGCGGCGCAGGCAATGGCAGCCGAAGAGGAGCGTATCGTTGCGGCAATTCCACCACATAGTTATCTGATTGTACTGGATGAACGAGGGAAAGCACCAACGTCGATGGAGCTGGCGGACTGGTTAAAAAAATGGCAGCAGCAGGGGGATAATCTGTGTTTTGTTATTGGTGGAGCTGACGGAATGACTGCGAGTTTGAAACAACGGGCAAATCTGTTAGTGCGCCTTTCCAGCCTGACTTTACCACATGGAATGGTGCGCGTGCTGTTAACTGAACAGCTTTATCGTGCCCAGTCGATTTTACATAATCATCCGTATCATCGTGAGTAATCCTGATGCAGACCAGATAAGATAAATTGAACGCATTTCTCAACAGCCTTGATGTATACAGCTTATTTTAATTAATCAGGATAGAAATAATTTCTTGACATAGAATGAATACCCCCGTGCAGGGGGTATTGTAGTATATAATTACTGTGCACCTAGTTTGGCAGGTATATATAGCCTGTTATCTTGCATTAATAACAAGTAAAGTCTGATTATGAATCCTACCTCTCTGCTTGATACCATTGATTTACCACAGGATGTGCGCCGTTTGCAAAAGAACCAGTTACCCCAGCTGGCAAATGAGTTACGCGCTTATTTGCTGGAATCAGTAAGCAAAACGGGTGGACACTTTGCCAGTAATCTGGGTGCGGTTGAGCTAACAGTTGCCTTGCACTATGTATATCAGACTCCGCAAGACCATCTGATCTGGGATGTGGGGCATCAGAGTTATCCGCACAAAATCCTGACTGGACGTAAAAGGCGCATGTCTACTATGCGGCAAAGTGGTGGTTTGGCCGGTTTTCCCAAGCGCAGCGAGTCGGAATACGATGTGTTTGGTGTTGGTCATTCGTCCACATCAATTGGTGCGGCGCTGGGTATGGCGGTAGCCGATAAATTACAGCATAAAACCAACCGCAATGTTGCTATTATTGGTGATGGTGCAATGACAGCAGGGCAGGCATTTGAAGCATTAAATAATGCTGGTGATATGGATATTGATTTGCTGGTCATTCTTAATGACAATGAGATGTCTATTTCACCAAATGTTGGCGCTTTGCCCAAGTATCTGGCAAAAAATCCTTTGCATGATGTTAAAGGATTGGTGAAATCAATCAAGCATAAATCAGAAAAAGTATTAGGTTTAGTACCGGGTGCGCTGGATGTAGCGCAGCGGGTTGAAAATAAAATCAAAGGTTTGATTGAAGAGAGTAGCAGTTCTGAAACGCTGTCATTATTCGATAATTTCGGTTTTACTTATTCAGGGCCGATTGATGGGCATGATGTCATTCAATTGGTAGATGTGCTGCAGGAGATGCGTAATCGCAAAGGGCCGCAATTGTTGCACATCATTACTAAAAAAGGGCATGGTTATAAACTGGCGGAAAATGACCCAGTTAGTTTTCATGCTGTCAGTGCGTTTGATCCGCAGCAGGGCTTGCATGTGTCTGGGACGGCGACTAAACCTACGTATACGCAAATTTTCGGCCAATGGATAATAGATCAGGCAGCAGTAGATCAAAATTTGCTGGCGATTACGCCGGCCATGCGTGAGGGTAGTGGTCTGGTAGAATTTGCCCAGCGATATCCGGAACGTTATTTTGATGTCGGTATTGCTGAGCAGCATGCCGTGACTTTTGCTGCTGGATTGGCTTGTGAACAGATGAAACCGGTGGTGGCGATTTACTCAACTTTCCTGCAACGGGCTTATGATCAGCTGATTCATGATGTGGCATTACAGAATTTACCAGTTTTGTTTGCAATTGATCGCGGCGGAATTGTTGGGGCAGATGGCCCAACACATGCTGGTGTGTATGATTTGAGCTATCTGCGCTGTGTGCCTAATCTGGTCATTGCCGTGCCCAGTGATGAGCGTGAATGCCGTTTGTTGCTATCAAGCTGCTATCAGCTTAATCAGCCTGCGGCAGTACGTTATCCTCGTGGTACAGGTACGGGTATTGAGGCGGGAGCTGATTTGGCTACAGTAGAGATTGGCAAGGGAGTACTGCGCCGTCAGGGACGCAAAATTGCTTTAATCGCATTTGGCAGTATGGTGCAACCCGCCCTTACTGTGGCTAATGCCATTGATGCTACGGTAGCAGACATGCGTTTCGTTAAACCACTGGATACGAAGCTGGTACTACAGCTGGCTGCAAAACATGATTATTTGGTTACGCTGGAAGAAAACAGTAAGATTGGCGGTGCAGGAAGCGCTGTTCTTGAGTTACTGGCACAGCATAATCAGAATAAACCGGTATTGACGCTGGGGATACCTGATATATTTACTGAACATGGCGATACAGCACGACTACTCAATCAAATAGGATTAAGTGCTGACAAAATTCAGCAACAAATTCTTCAATGGATGGCGTAGTACTCATCCAAAGTAATATAGGAGGCATGATATTGTTTTATGTGTTTATGAAACGGTATCATTTACCTTTAATGAAATTGCAAATAGCATTAAATATTTGATTTGAATTAAATTTGTTGAATAACTGATGTGTTCTTTATGAAACTATTGTATTTGTTAAATTACTTGTGAATGTAGGGAACTAGATAAATTTGCTATCGTGCACTCAATATTTTTGCTTGTAATATTTGCAATAAAATTTTGATTATAAATAATTTATATCAATATATTTAATGGTGTACCTACATGTTTGGTAATTCCATAACTAGGTATGGATCACAGTAAGTTATTAGTAGTTTGCCAATTATTCAAGGTGTTTTTCAGCCTTGTCGTTCTGGTTTGATACGGATTCATTATGCTCCGCAATATTGTCCCCATGCTGTGCAATAGCATGGCTGATATCATCCCATTGTGCTGAAATTGTTTATTAATCTAATCAATATTTTAGTCAAATGGTGGGATTTGTGTTTGGAGGGACTGCCTAAAAATTGTACAATAATTCATATCCGAATATTATTTTTCCATATTTGATCTATTAATTATGCAAATTGGTTATTATCAGCTTACTGCTCCTTTTGCGCTGGCACCAATGGCAGGCATAACTGATAAGCCATTTCGCCAGCTATGTCGTGAATTTGGTGCAGGCTGGGCAGTGAGTGAAATGATTACCAGTGATCCGGGTCTACAACAAACACGCAAGACTCTGCAGCGCGCTAATTATGAGGGTGAAAACGGTATCAGGGTGGTGCAGATTGCCGGTAGTGACCCGCAGCAGCTAGCAGATGCGGCACGCTACAATGTAGCCCGTGGTGCAGAAGTTATTGATATCAATATGGGCTGTCCGGCAAAAAAAGTTTGTAATGTGCTGGCAGGTAGTGCCTTATTACAAAATGAATCGCTGGTTGAGACAATTTTGCAGGCAGTTGTGGATGCTGTTGATGTACCGGTAACTCTGAAAACTCGCCTAGGCTGGGATGATGAGCATCGCAATATTTTGACTATTGCGCATATGGCAGAACAGGCAGGAATTACTGCTCTTGCTATACATGGCCGTACACGGACACAAATGTATCGTGGAGAGGCCTGTTATGAGCTAATCACACAGGTACGACAGCAGATAAACCTACCATTGTGGGTTAATGGTGATATTACCAGTCCGCAAAAAGCATTAAGGGTATGGCAGGAAACTGGTGCGGATGGTGTGATGATTGGACGCGCAGCTCAGGGGCAACCATGGCTGTTTCGCGACCTCGTCCATTACCATAAGTATGGTTGTTTGCCACCTCCGCTAAATGTAGCAGAGCATGCACAGGTAATCGTACGTCATGTAGCTGCCATGCATGATTTTTATGGCAAGATTATGGGTGTACGTATTGCCCGTAAGCATATTGGCTGGTATGTAACTACATTACCAGAAGGGGAGCATTTTCGCAGGCAGGTTAATACAGTAGA
This sequence comes from Snodgrassella gandavensis, assembly GCF_914768025.1. GTDB lineage: Bacteria > Pseudomonadota > Gammaproteobacteria > Burkholderiales > Neisseriaceae > Snodgrassella > Snodgrassella gandavensis. The sequence continues at coordinate 101,722 of NZ_CAJZCE010000008.1, forward strand.
TGATGCGCAAATGCAGTTGCAGTTGGTTAATGAATTTTTAGACAGGCAGGTAGCACAATTAGCTGCGTGGCCGTGTGCCTATAGGGAATAGTAAGCAGTTTGTCCTGTTATATAAGGAAAATGTAAATGAGTGAAGCACCTAAAGTTAGTATCGCTCAATGTATAGAGGCAAATGTACGGCAATATTTTGCTGATTTGGATGGTGAAACACCTTGTGCAGTCTATGATATGGTGTTGCAGCAGATGGAATTACCGCTATTGCGTTGTGTAATGGAGGTTTGTGAGCATAATCAGACTCGTGCTGCGCAGATTCTTGGGTTGAACCGCAATACACTACGTAAAAAATTAACGCAATATAATTTGCTGGACTGAGTCAGAAATTTTTGTATCTTAAGGGAGACGTCATGGCTGTAATCAAACGGGCACTGCTAAGTGTGTCAGACAAAACCGGTGTGATTGATTTTGCACACCAGCTAACGCAACTGGGCGTCGAATTACTCTCAACAGGGGGGACCGCCAGTTTATTGGCCGATGCGGGTATTACAGTGACTGAAGTTGCAGATTATACCGGATTTCCAGAAATGCTAGATGGACGGGTAAAGACATTACATCCCAAAATCCATGGTGGTATTCTGGGGCGGCGCGATTGCCCTGAGCACATAGCACAAATGGCAGCACATGATATCAGCACCATAGACCTTGTATGTGTAAATCTGTATCCGTTTGCTGCCACAGTGACGAAACCGGGCTGTACACTGGAAGATGCCATCGAAAATATTGATATTGGTGGCCCAACAATGGTGCGTTCAGCTGCTAAAAACTGGCAAGATGTGGCCATTGTTACAGATTGTAATGATTATGCAGCAATTATTACAGAATTACAGCAGCAGGGTTGCCTGTCAGCGCAGACCCGTTTTAGCCTGGCACGAAAAGCTTTTGCACACACCGCTCAATACGATGGCATGATTGCCAATTATCTGACTCGTATTGATGATAAAAATCTGGCTGGAAAGCCGGACTTATATACTTTCCCAAAACAATATAATCAAAGCTGGCTAAAAGTACAGGATTTACGCTATGGCGAAAATCCGCATCAGCAGGCTGCTTTTTATCGTGATTCGCAGCCGGCTGCTGGTAGTTTGGCCAATTATCTGCAATTACAGGGAAAAGAGCTGTCATATAACAATATTGCTGACGCTGATGCCGCATGGGAAGCAGTTAAATCTTTTATCCAGCCTGCCTGTGTTATCGTTAAACATGCTAATCCATGTGGAGTCGCGGTGGCTGCCGATACCTTAACTGCATACCGACTGGCATTTGCCACAGATACAACCAGTGCTTTTGGCGGCATTATTGCCTTTAACCGTGAAGTAGATGCAGCAACAGTAGAAGCTGTTACCGGCCAGTTTCTTGAAGTATTAATGGCTCCCGGATTCACTACCGAAGCAAAAGCCATCATAGCTGCTAAAAAGAATGTGCGTGTACTGGAAATTCCCTTATCTGCCGGAGCAAATCAGTTTGAACTAAAACGTGTTGGCGGCGGTTTGCTGGTACAGACTCCAGACAATCATCAAATAGAAGCGAACCAATTACAGGTTGTAACAATGCGTACACCCACTGAACAGGAAATACAGGATTTACTATTCGTATGGAAAGTAGCCAAATACGTGAAATCCAATGCAATTGTGTTTGGTAAGGGTGGGCAAACCTACGGTATAGGTGCCGGACAAATGAGTAGGGTAGATTCAACGCGGATTGCTGCGCGTAAAGCACAGGATGCGGGCTTTGAACTTGCTGGTGCCTGCGCTGCTTCAGATGCATTTTTCCCGTTTAGAGATGGGGTGGATGTGATTGCTGAGCAAGGTATTAAGGCCATTATCCAGCCTGGTGGTTCAGTACGGGATGAAGAAGTAATTGCAGCAGCTAATGAGCATGGTATTGCCATGGTAGTAACCGGAGTACGTCACTTCCGCCATTAATATCAGGCCATTATCTTGCAGAAATAATGCAATTTCAGCTTAATCATTAGCAGATAACAGCACTACTGTTTAATCAACTTGTCTATGGAACTGCTTACTTATTTATTAATAGGTGCTGTAGCAGGCTTTGCCGCCGGCTTATTTGGGGTTGGCGGTGGATTGATTGTCGTACCTGTTTTGTATATCGTTTTTATGCATGCTGGCTATGGCGAGGCTGTAAGTATGCATTTGGCTCTGGGAACATCATTGGCTACCATCATGGTTACTTCCATCAGTTCCATGCTGGCCCACAATAAAAACCATGCAGTATTGTGGCTGGTACTAGGGCGGTTAACTCCCGGGCTCACACTGGGTTCATTCGGAGGTGCAGCCATTGCTGATGCTTTATCTGGTCAGAAGCTACAACTGGTTATTGGTATTTTTACCCTGGTTGTTGGTATCAACATGTTTCGCAGTGCTCAGATAAAAATCAGTGTGCAGCATAGACAATCAATTAATCCAAACTGGCATTGGTTTGCTGGTGCTGTTATCGGCATAGCCTCCGCCTTATTTGGCATTGGTGGCGGCAGCTTAACCGTGCCCTATCTGAATCGCAGCGGGCTATCCATGCAACAGGCTGTCGGTACCTCTGCTGCCTGTGGCTTGCCAATTGCAGTTGCAGGTGCTTTAGGCTTTATGTTTTTTGGTGTGCATGAGCAAATTCATATAGCCCATACCATTGGCTACGTCCATATTTATGCTTTTATTGGCATCAGTATAATGAGCTTTATCACGGCTAGACAGGGAGCAAAAGTAGCACATCGGCTTTCACCAGCTATATTGAAAAAATGTTTTGCCTGTTTATTATTGTTTATGAGCATGTATTTTTTAAGCAAGGCTCTGTTATTATAGATGGGTAGCGAGGTAAAGGAAAAATGGCTTTACAAATGCAGGTTATACCCGTGACACCGTTTCAACAGAATGCGGCGTTACTATGGGATGATGTTAGCCGCGACGCAGTATTGACAGATGTTGGTGGCGAGGCTGAACGTTTACTAAACGCAGTAGACAAGCATCAGCTTAAACTACAGGCAATCTGGTTAACACATGGCCACCTTGACCATGCTGGTGGCGTAGCAGATTTAATTGTCCAGCACACTGTTCCAGTATTGGGGCCACATCAGGCAGACGATTATTGGTTGCAGGCATTGCCAGAAGTTACCGCTAATTACGGCTTTCCTGTTAGTCAGCCACTAACACCTACCCGTTGGTTACAGGATGGTGATAAGTTGACCGTTGGTGAACATACATTTGTTGTCTATCACATACCCGGGCATACACCCGGTCATGTCGTATTTTATAGTCAGGCCAATAGCCTGCTAATTGCAGGTGATGTTTTATTTCGCGAATCTATTGGCCGTACTGATTTTCCGGGTGGGAGTCATTCTGATTTAATCCGTGGGATTCAGAGTAAATTGTTTACTCTGCCCGATGATACTCGGGTTTTGCCGGGACATGGATTTATGACTACTATTGGTCATGAAAAAGAACACAATCCATTTTTGCGGTAATCAGGCCACTACTTATTTTTATCATACTCAAATTTAAATATCGGGAAATAACCAGATGTATAAATAAGGTCTACAATAGTGTCTTGATAAATGTAATTTATATATAAATCAACAATTGAGTTAATGCATATCAATTGCAGGCAAATGTCTGGTAATGCTTCTTGCGCATTAAATCACGGGTAATAAATATTCAAACATTGGTTACTCTTTATTCCATGGCGCAACTTTCACTAATAGCAGCATACCCGGTAAGGCCAGAAAAAAACATAACCAGAAAAAGCTCACATAGCCCATACATTTAATCAAATAGCCTGTGGTCGCGTTAATCAAGGTCCTTGGTGCCGCAGCGAGACTGGTAAACAGTGCCAGTTGTGTCGCCGTAAAGGTGGGATTAGTTTCCCGCGCCATATAAGCCACAAAAGCAGCCGTACCCAAGCCTACACCAATAGCTTCAAATCCAATAACCGCAGCCAATATCAACAGCTGTTTTGTGCCGATAACCGTAAAAGGCCCAAGACTAGCCAGCCAGGCAAAACCCAGAATAGAAAAAACCTGTACCAATCCGAATAGCCATAAAGCACGATTAATGCCTAGTTTAATCATCCAGATACCGCCCAGAATGCCAGCAATAATCATTGGCCACAAACCAGCATTTTTGGCAATCAGGCCAATATCTTTCTTACTAAAGCCCATATCCAGATAAAAAGGCGTAGCCAGCGCAGTAGCCATACTGTCACCAAGTTTATACAGGAAAATAAAAAACAGTACCAGCAAGGCATTTTCAACTCCCTTGCGTACAAAAAATTCTTTAAAAGGCTCAATAACTGTTTGCTCAAGAGATTTGGGTGTCGTTGCTGGCAACTTTGGTTCGTTTGCCAGCAAGAGCGTCATCAACATACCCGGTAGCATAAATAATGCTGTAATAGCAAATACCGTTGACCATGGATATATATCAGCCAGAATGAGCGCCAAAGAGCCAGGTACCAGTGCAGCGATACGATAGGCATTAACATGAATCGCATTGCCCAACCCTAACTCATTGTTCTGTAATATTTCGCGCCGGAAAGCATCCAGCACAATATCCTGACTGGCGGCAAAAAAAGCCACAAACAGAGACAGAATTATAATTGCAGTTTTGTTCTGCTGCGGATTAAGCTCCGTATAGCCTAGTAGTGTCAGCAATAGGGCAACCTGTGTGACAAACATCCAGCCACGTCGTCTTCCCAACCATGGAAAATGAACCGCATCCATCAGTGGCGACCATAAAAATTTCCAGGTAAAAGGTAAACCAACGATTGAAAACAGACCAATAGTAGCTAAATCTACACCTTCATCACGCAGCCATGCCGGAATTAGATTCATTAGAAAATATAACGGTAAACCAGAACTAAAACCGGTAAACACACAAATCAGCATATGACGGCTAAAAATTTTATGCCATAAAGATACAGTTAATTGAGTATTGTTCTGATTCATACAGATATAATCCAACAGCAAATCACACATGCCCGAAAAATCTGCATAAATCTCAATTTTTTATGCAATTGGCACAAATTGTTAAAAAAGAAAACAGACTAGTCATAAATAACTATTGTACGCCAGTTTGAAATAGCATAAAGCTCTGTGTACCTATAGCTTATAGCAGGTACTACTCAAATCATTAATACAAAACGGATAATTAAGTCATAAATCCGTAAAACCTTTTCAAAGAGAATCTGTAGTGGCTACAGGAAATTCTTCTTCATCCTCTTCCGGACATTGATAGTTTTCAGGCAAATTTTTACTGCTTTGCACACCCAATTGACGCAATTTATTGGCCTTGCTCACCAGATTCCCGCGACCAGTTACCAATTGTCCCATGGCCTTCTGAAATTGTCCCTGTGCCTGATCCAGATTTTTACCCACACCTTCCAGAGTATGCACAAATCCAACAAACTTGTCATATAACTTGCCACCTTCTTTGGCGATTGTCAAAGCATTCTGATTTTGTTGTTCACTACGCCAGATATGAGCAATTGTACGTAGCGTAGCCAGCAAAGTACTGGGACCAACCAGCATAATCCGCTTTTGAAAACAGTCATCAAATAGCTGATTATCCTGTTGCAGGGCAAGTAAATAGGCAGGTTCAACCGGAATAAACATAAACACAAAATCCAGCGTATTTAGTCCATCTATTTCATCATAGCATTTGGCCGAAAGCTCTTTAATGTGCTGGCGTACCGACTGAATATGCGCCACCAGTGCCTTATCCGCACTACTGGCATCAGTGGCCTGAGTATAGCGAACATAGGCCGTAAGTGATGTTTTGGCATCAATAACTATCTGTTTATTTTCTGGTAAATTTACCAGCACATCCGGTTGCAAGCGGCGCTGGCGGCCAAACTCATCAATAACAGTGGAGGAAGCCTGTAAAACATATTCACGCCCCTTATGTAAGCCAGAATTTTCCAACACCTTTTCCAGAATCATTTCGCCCCAGTTACCCTGATTCTTATTCTGGGTACCAGACAGAGCATCAGTAAGCGCTTTAGCATCACTATGTAATTGTGCATTCAGTTGCTGTAAGTGTTTCAGCTCAGTTTCTAAAGTAGTCCGCTCTTTAGCTTCCTTTTCGTAGGTATTTTGCACCAACTGACTAAATCCTTGCATACGTTCGTGCAAAGGATTTAGCAACTGGCTAAGACTGGCCTGATTCTGCTCACTGAAGCGTTTACTTTTTTCTTCCAGAATATCATTAGCCAGCGATTTAAACTGATCACTGAGACTAGCACGAGCCTCATTTAAAAGCGCCAGTTTTTCTTCATATGCCTCACGTTCATGCTGGAGCTGCGTAGCAAGACGGCTATTTTCCACTCGCGTATGATTTAATTCTGCCTGAACCTGCGTATACTCTTCTTCACGCAAGCGCCATTCCTCACTTCGCAATAGCCAGTCCTGTAACTGTTGTTCAGCTGCCGCCAGTTTAGTCGAAATAGCTTGATATTGTTCCGAGGCTAAACGATATTGCTGCCGCTCATGTTGTAATGTTTCTTGAACATTGATTAATTGAGTATTAACAGCTTCGGCAGCACTCAAACGCTTGTGAACAAGCTGTAATTCCTGACGGCAGTGACTCAGCTCAGTTTCATTATTCTGATTAATTTGTTGTAAATTATTTGCTTCTGTTTGAATACGAACCAGTTCATTTGTTGCTTCTGATAGACGAACGTGCCCAGCCTGACGTTCCTGCAATAATTTTTGGCGTGAAATTAAATGGAAAATACAAACGATGGTGATAACTAAAATTATCCAGATTAACCAGAAAATAACCGTCATGATTTATTAAATTTTAAACAAGTAACTGGTTGCAATAATACCATGTATTTTGCAAAGCAATCGACTAAAAATAAAAGCTTTTTATTGTAAATAAGCAAAATAATTTCATAGCTCAATTCAAATGTAAAACAGTTTTTTTGAGATTATTGGCAATCTAGATTATTACTAAAATAAAAATTTTAAATAATAAAGTAGATTTATTAAAACTAATATTAATCAAAAAAGATACTATTTTATACAATAACAAATAAATATTTGTTATTATAATCAACTTTTTTGGCCTAATCTAAGATTAGAATGATTATTAGCACTTATTGTTAATAGGTAAATTTAAAATGTTTCAAGTTAATAATTCTATGTTGACCGAACCACGAAAATTAACATGGCCTTATGGGTGGTGTGGGCATATACCATTTGTTAGTTGGCTTATTGAAGAACAGAAACCAAATATAATCGTAGAATTAGGAACTCACTCTGGAAATTCATATTTAGCTATATGTCAGGCTGTTGCAGAAAATGGTATTGATGCCAAATGCTATGCAGTTGATACCTGGAAAGGTGATGAGCATGCGGGAAATTATGATGAAGATGTATACAATCAATTAGCTGAATATCATAAAGAACACTATACTGAATTTTCTAATTTAATGCGTATGACATTTGATGAAGCTAATTCATATTTCAGTGATAAAAGTATAGATTTGTTACATATTGATGGCTTTCATACATACGATGTTGTTAAGCATGATTTTAAAGGCTGGCTACCTAAAATATCAGATAATGGTATTGTACTATTTCATGACATTAATGTTCGCGAACGAAATTTTGGTGTATGGAAATTATGGGAAGAACTACGCACGCAATATCCAAATTATGAATTTAAGCACTCTCATGGATTAGGTGTATTATTTGTTGGTCATGCAAGTCAGTCAATTTTGACTGAAAAATTAAAAACAGATAATGCAGATTCTGATGCTATAGTAGCAAGATTGTTTGCTCGTCTTGGTGAGTTAATATGTTTAAAAGTCGAATTAAATATTAATGATAACTCTTTACAAAATAAACTAAATGAAAAATTGAACCTTGGCATTAAAGATATCAAAAATTACATTGAAAACAATCAAAATAAAATAATACAAAAAAATGATCAAACTATTAAGACTGTAACAGATTATCTAACTTATAGTACCAAAAAGAATGAAAGTATTGAATCAAATTTGGTTATACAGCAACAACTTATGAAAAAATTGCTTGAGCGTCATACTATATCTAATATTCAGCCGTTTCGTTTTTTTTCTTTAGTATTAAAAGGACAAAAAAAAGAAGCAATAAAACCATTTAAGAAAGCTATACGTAGCATGTTAAGAAAGCTATACTATAAATTTCCGAAACGATGGCAACCTGCTTTGTTGAATTGGGCAATTAAAGTTCATCCCAGTTGGTTTAAAAATCATCCAAAAGTCTTACCACCGAAAAAAAACATTTATTATAATAAATGTCTGCTATTGGATATTGATTCACAAAGTTCAAAATTAAAATCTCAACCAGGTAGTATAGCGGTACACTGTCATGTTTTTTATAGTGATTTAATAAACGAATTTGTTGAACATTTGTCAAAAGTACCTTTTACATTTGATATTTTCGTTTCTGTATCCGATAAAAATTCCAGAGATATCTGTCAACAAGAATTTGAAAAAATAAAAAATATCAATCAGCTTGAGATAAAAATAGTACCAAATCGTGGCAGGGATATTGCTCCGATGTTTGTAGAATTTGGACAAAAACTGAAGCAATATGATTATATAGCACATATACAAAGTAAAAAATCAAAATATAACAATGGTGCAACCGATGGATGGCGCGATTATTTATTTAATTCATTGTTTGGTTCAGTGTCAAATATACAAAAAATTTTTTCATTATTTGTAGAGAATGATGAATTAGGTATTATCTATCCACAAATTTATCATCGTTTACCTTATTTCGCATGTACATGGTTAGCTAATCGATCCCAAGGTCAACAGCTATTGACTCAAATGAAATTACCCATGGTAGAAGGTTATTTCAATTTTCCTGTTGGCTCAATGTTTTGGGCTAGAACGAATGCATTAACACCTTTATTTAATTTAAATCTTACATGGGAAGATTTTCCAGAAGAACAGGGACAAACTGATGGTACACTAGCGCATGTACTTGAAAGATTATTAGGCCTTGTACCTACATTAATAGGGTATAACTCGGTGGTTATTAAAGAGTTGAATCATCCATCATGGTCAACTTATCGTCTCGATTCGCAATATCTTAATCGAGATTTAGACTTTTATAAATCTATAATTAATAAAGAAAAAGTAAAAATTGTTGCTTTTGATATATTTGATACGTTGCTAGTAAGGCCATTATTAAACCCTGATCATATAAAATTGATAGTGGCCTTATCTCTAGATAATGAAAGCAAAACTGCATTTGAAAAATATCGTGTTACTGCAGAATCTCAGGCAAGAATTAAAAAAGGCAAAGATGTATCCATAAATGATATTTATGAACAATTTAAAATTCTATCACAACTTTCAGAGAGTAAAGTGCATCATATTCAAAAAATTGAAGAGAATGTTGAACTTTCTTCTGTAAGTCTCCGACAGGAAGTAGTTGAGGTGATGAATTTTGCTAAAGACATAGGAAAAAAAATTATTTTAATTAGTGATATGTTTTTACCAAGAATTGTAATTGAAACAATGCTGTTTCGAAATGGTATTGATCAATGGGATGAGTTATATTTATCTTCAGAAATTGGAAAACGCAAAGATAGTGGTGAACTATATAAATATATGTTGGATCATGAGCAGGTAGACAGTAATCATGTAGTTATGATTGGAGATAATGAACGCTCAGATTTACAATTACCTACGGAGTACTTTGGAATTAAGTGTCTTCATATTTTACGTGCTGCTGATCTGGCACAAGCATTACCCACATATTCTAAATTAGCGAGTAAAAATTTAATTCGGAATGATATTAATAGTGAGTTAACTATTGGATTATTAATAAAGAAAAATTTAAATAATATTTCTTTTTTTAATAATATATTTGAAGAACCCAAATTGTTTAATTCAGATCCCTATCAGTTAGGCTATAATCTGGTAGGACCAGTAGTATGCGCTTTTTGCCAATGGTTAATTGAGCAAGCTAAAATTGATAAAATTGATAAATTCTATTTTTTAGCCAGAGAAGGTAAATTTATCAAGCAAGTATATGATTTATGGAGTGTACCGCAAAAAAATACTCCGGAAAGCTGTTATTTGCAATTGTCTCGTAGATGTGTAACTGTACCCGATATTACTTCTATTGAAGATATTATTGCTATTGCAGAAAAAAATTACTTTGAAAATAATATTAAAAATTATTTTACTGAGCGGTTTGGTTTAAATTTAGGTTCTGCAAAATGGGATGAAATCTTTAGTAAGAAGTTATGGAATAAAGGGGAAAAATTAGCTATAAAACATAAAAATATTGAACATATAAAATCTTTATTAGAATTCCTTCAAGCAGATATCATTAGTGAAGCGAAGACAGAAAAACAAGCGTTAATGATATATTTGGAAGAAGTCGATCTACTTTCGAATAATAGCTGTGCTGTAGTTGATGTAGGATATTCAGGAACTATCCAAAAAGCATTGAATAAGTTATTAATAAAGCCTATTCATGGATATTATTTTGCAACAGTAGTTTCAAGTATAGAAGGCTTGGCTCGCGATGTAAAAATGAAAGGCTGCTATGTCAATAATGGCAATAATTTATTTTGTGACTCACAAATTTATTCCCATAGCTTTGAGTTAGAGAAATTATTAAGTGCGAATGATCCTCAGATTATTAAATATGTTATTGATGAAAATAATAAATTAAATAGAAAATTTAAGAATTTATCAGATAAAGAACTGGCAACTCAATCAATACGAAATCAATTGCAGCAGGGAGCTATAGATTTTGTACATGATGCAGTTAATATTCGCAAAAATCTTTATTTTGATTTTAGTCCATCTTTGTTGGTTGCTGATTCTTTATATAAAGATTTTAGTTTAGCGCAGCAGACTGAAAAAAATAAAGTTTTGGAAGATTTAATTCTGGATGATGATTATTGTGGCAGGGGTCTTGTTAGCTGATTCAACTATAGATAGTCATTAAATTAATAAAAGGATTAAAATTTTTAATCCTTTTATTTGTACTAGTCTTTATTTAATCTGACATTAAGTGTATTTTAAACCAATAATGGAGTGTCAGTAATGAATCAATCTGCAAAAATAATTAAACCAAAATTAGGACTTTTAGAACTCGCTAAACAGTTAGGTAACGTCCAGCAAGCCTGTAAAGTCTTGGGTTATAGTCGCGACAGCTATTATCGCTTCAAAAAACTCTATGATCAGGGCGGAGAATTAGCTCTTCAGGAAATAAGTCGCAAAAAACCTATAGAGAAAAATCGCGTAGAGCCTCATATTGAGCAGGCTGTCGTTAATATGGCTTATGAATTTCCTGCTTATGGGCAGCATCGGGTAGCTAATCAGCTACGTCTGCAAGGAATAATGGTCTCTGGCAGCGGCGTACGTTCAATCTGGCTACGCCACGATTTAGAAAGCTTCAAAAAAAGGCTGATCGCTCTGGAAACAAAAGTAGCTCAGGAAGGGCTTGTGTTAACAGAAAGCCAGCTACAGGCTTTAGAGAAAGCGAAAGCAGCGCGAGAGGCACAAGGTGAAATTGAGACCCAGCATCCTGGTTACTTAGGCGCACAAGATACATATTATGTTGGTCATATTAAAGGGATTGGGAAAATATACCAACAAACGTTTATTGATACCTATTCAAGACTGGCGTTTGCTAAAGTATATACGGAGAAAAACAGTTTAGTTGCTGCGGATATGCTCAACGATAAAGTGATACCATTTTTTGATAATGAGCAGGTAGCGCTTTTACGAATTCTGACGGATAGAGGAAGTGAGTATAACGGTCATAAAGAGCGTCATACATACGAACTGTATTTGAATTTGGAGGATATAGAGCATACGAAAACAAAAGCCTACAGTCCGCAAACGAATGGTATATGTGAGCGGTTCCATAAGACGATGAAGACCGAGTGTTATGATATTATGTTTAGACGTAAAATATATACAGAACTGAAAGAGATACAACAAGATATTGAGCTTTGGCTAGAGTTTTACAATCGGGAAAGAGCACATTCAGGGAAATACTGTTATGGTAAGACACCTTGGCAAACTTGGGTAGAGACAAAAGGACTGGCTAAAGAAAAGCAGCTAGAGAATTTATTTTACTCATCAGACAGTCATTGTGTTAGAACGAATGCCGATGAGTAGGTAGTGTCTGTCAGATTAAATTTGAGCTAGTACACGTCATATTATTTAGTGCTTCATGAGGTCTTTCAGTGTTATAAATGGTTAGCCATTCTTCGGTTACCTTCCTTGCCTGTTGCAGATTATTAAAAAGATATAAATCCAGTACCTCTGTACGGTACGAACGGTTAAATCGTTCAATAAAGCCATTTTGATATGGGCTGCCGGGTTTGATGTAATCTATAGTTATACCATGTGATTTTGCCCAGTTAGTAAAGGTGTTTCCGGTGAATTCCGGTCCATTATCTACTCGTATTTTGAGTGGATAACCATGATATTCAGCCAGTTTATCCAGATAACGGGTAATCCTGCCAGCTGGCAAACTGACTGCAATATCAATGCCTAGCGCCTCACGATTAAAGTCATCTATCACATTGAAAGTTCTAAAGCGCCGTTGATTGCGACTGCTGTCACTCATGAAATCCATTGACCAGCATTCACCTTGTTTATTCGGCACTGATAGCCTTTCTGGGCTTCGTGGAGGAATGCGTTGTTTACGCTTTACCCTGATATTAAGCTTTAATTCACAATACACCCGATACACACGTTTATGATTCCATTTATAGCCAAGCTTTCTGATGCGATTAAAACACTTGGGAAAGCCCCAGCGTAAATGCTTATCGGTAATAGCACTTAGTACAGACATAATCACCGAATCATCCGGTAACTTGGGTTGATAATAGTAAGCACAGCGACTTAAGCCAACAATAGCGCAGCTCATGGTAATAGTAACAGGATGACTTTCTAGTAACTCCAAAGCCCAGGCTTTACGTGCCTTAGTAGGCACTAGAGCTTTTTTATGATTTCCTCCTGAAGCTGAGATTTTAAACTGAGCTCGGCAAACATCTGCTTAAGCTTGCGGTTTTCAGCCTCCAGCTCCTTTAAACGTTTGATATCGGAGGTTTCCATACCACCGTATTTTTCCCGCCATTTATAAAAAGTCGAATTGCCGATGCCATATTTACGGCAAAGTTCTTTAACAGGAATACCGGCTTCAGCTTCTTTTAAAATAGATACGATCTGATGTTCAGTCATCTTTTTCATGTTTAAATCCTCTGTGGGTTAATGAAGAGAATTTTCTACTTCGGAGCTGTACTATTTTAGGGGGTAGTTACAATTATCGCTTCAAAAAACTCTATGAACAGGGCGGAGAATTAGCTCTTCAGGAAATAAGTCGTAAAAAACCTATAGAGAAAAATCGCGTAGAGCCTCATATTGAGCAGGCTGTCGTTAATATGG
>NZ_CAJZCE010000009.1 GCF_914768025.1 Snodgrassella gandavensis
GATTTTGCCATTGTGGTTGTGGATGCTGCCGCTGATGATGTCAAGGCGGCCACCGTTGATTTCGCCGCTGTTGCTCAGGCTGTTTTGGTTGCGGATATGCACTTCGTCGGCACTGGTCAGCAGGCCGCTGTTGCTCAGCTGCTGGCTCTGTAGTTGCAGTTTGCCCTGACTGGAAAGGGTGCCGCTGTTGTTGATGCTGTTGGTTTTAACGGTGGTGGCGGCTTTGTCGGCTGCATTGGTGCTGTTGTCGGCTGCGATGATGCTGCCGCTATTATCCAGATGACCATCGGCGCTGATGGTAACGCCGCCAGCACCGGCAAAGATTTGGCCGGCGTTGTTGATACCAACGCCTTTGTCGTTGCTGATCAGGACGATTTTACCGGCATACATGCCACCCAGTTTGCCGGTATCAATGGCGATGCTGGGCTTGGTGTCGCTGTTGCTTTGGGTGGGGGTGATGTGCTGAGTTTCGGCATCAATGTGGTTGCTGCCGCTGATGATGTTGAGGTTATTAGCCCAGATGCCGGCGTTGATTTGCGCGGCTTTGCTGAGGATGTGGGTGTAATCGCTGTCTCTGCTGTCAAGGCCTTGGCCGTTGATGCTGATGTTGCCTTGGTTGATTTGGATGCCGTTGATTTGGCCATCGCTGATTTGGGGTTTGCCGGTAGTTAAGGTGACGCCGGCAGCATTGATAAAGCCGCCACCGTTGATGTTGATACCGGCCGGATTGGCCATGATGACTTCGGCACGCCGTCCGGCTACTTCGATGTAGCCGTTAAGCTGGCTGGGATTGCTGCTGTTAATCTGGTTGACGATGATGCGGGCTTCGCCAGACGCTAACCACGGGTTGCCCTGTATCCAGCCAGCCTGACGGGTTTGGGTGCTTTTGCGGCTGTTGTTGAGGATGGCGCCTTTTTGGTCGATGTCCATCTGCCGGTATTGGTTGATGGAGACGCCGCGTTTGCTCGGGGTGCGGATGTTGATCTGCGGGGTGCCGTTGGCACTTGGCAGGATGGTTGGCTGCTGGTTTTTGGGGGCGGATGGGTCGGCATGAATTTCGGCTGCTATGACGTTGTTTTGTACCAATACGCATAAACCCAGTCCAAGCAGGATGGAACCGGTTAATAGGGGGAGTTTGGCCATTAGGCTATTGATGATGTTGCTGCCGCTGCTGGTGCGGTCGGCACTGGTTTTGCCGGCGCTGGTGGTGTTTTCGGCAACGGCCACCATTTGTCCGCGGTGTTTGTTGTAGATGACTTTGTAGCGGTTTTTGTTCATTTTTATACCTATTTTGATAATTTAAAATGCTGACTGATGAGTGTGGTTTTTTGTTAACACTGCCTATAGTTCACGTGGGATTATTACACTTTGGTTTAACCGGCAAAATTCTGTGCTAGTGGTGCTACAAGTTGGTAGTGGCTGGGTGTAATAAGTGGTATTTACGGTAAGTTAACTATATTTATAGGCAGGTTGTTTAAGCTAAATCAATGCTAATAAATATCTATATTGATTCATGTTGGTAAGATAGGATTGTAAAGATTCTATAATTATAATTAGTCTTTTAATGCTTTACTATTATTATTTCTTAACAATTTGCTAATATAGATAGATAAAATATATTGGATATTATGCTATATAAATATGATATTGGGTATGGCTAGGAGGGGCTGAGTCAGGTAATGCTGGGTAATGAGTTTGGGCATTAATCAGGTTTGAGTTGGTGGTTAATGCTATGAATAACAATGTGATTTTTGTTTGTGAGGCCAGCCAGCTACTGATGGTGCTAACCGGTTTTTCAACTATTAGTTAATAAACCGGTTATTGGGGTAATCAGTTATGGTATTACTCATGAACAATTCAGATAAAGATATTAATTTTTATCTGCTGGCGCGCCCAGAAATAGGTGATAAGCAGCATTGTGGGTTTGTTCCTGATAGGTGTAGCCTACATTATCCAGAAAAATCTGGAATTTTTCTGTATCTGCTGGGGGAATGTCCAAACCCACGAGTACGCGGCCGAAATCGGCGCCATGGTTGCGATAGTGAAACAGGGTGATGTTCCAGTCTGATTGCATATGAAGCAAAAAGCGTCTTAATGCGCCTGGCCGTTCGGGGAATTCAAAGCTTATCAGATGCTCGTTGGCTACTTTGCTGGTGCGTCCGCCTACCATATAGCGGATGTGCAGTTTGGCCATTTCATTATGGGTTAAATCGAGCGTGGGCAGACCATTGCTGTTTAGTTCTTGTGCAATGTGCTGTAAGTCAGCGATGTCATTACTTTGAATGCCGACAAAGATATGGGCTTTGTGGTCGTCGCCATAGCGATAGTTAAATTCGGTAATGCTTCTGTTGCCAATTAAGTCGATAAAGTGGCGGAAACTGCCCGGCTTTTCTGGAATGGTAACGGCAAAGATGCCTTCATGGCCTTCTGATAGTTCACAGCGCTCAGATACGTGGCGTAGCTGGTGAAAATTTATGTTTGCGCCACTGGTTACTGCTATCAGGTTTTGATGTTGGCACTGATTACGGCCAATATAGGCTTTCAGGCCGGCCAGTGCCAGTGCGCCGGAAGTTTCGGTTATGCTGCGGGTATTATCGAATATATCTTTTATGGCGGCACAGATGCTATCGGTGTCTACTATGATGATGTCGTCAAGCAGGTCTCGGCATAGGGCGAACGTTTCTTCACCCACTAGTTTAACGGCGGTGCCATCGGCAAATAGGCCGACTTCTTTCAATTCTATGCGTTTGCCTGCGGCAATGGATTGTTTCATGGCGCAGGCGTCTTCGGTTTCTACGCCGATAACTTTGATTTCAGGGCGTACGTTTTTTATGTAGGCTGCTATGCCGGCGGCGAGGCCGCCACCGCCGATAGCGACAAAAACGGCGTCTATTGGTTTGGGATGCTGCCGCAGTATTTCCATGCCGATGGTACCTTGGCCAGCAATTACGTCTGGGTCATCAAAAGGCGGAATGTAGGTTAGGCCGCTTTGAGCAACTAGCTGCATGGCATGGTTGTAGGCATCGTTGTAGGATTCTCCCGCCAGTACTACTTTGCCACCGCGTTTTTTGACGGCATCTATTTTTATTTGTGGGGTGGTTTGGGGCATGACGATGGTAGCTTCGCAACCTAGTTTCTGTGCTGAAAGTGCTACTCCTTGGGCGTGATTGCCAGCAGATGCGGTAATCACGCCTTTTTTCAGGGCACTGCTTTGCAGTTTGGCCATTTTGTTATAGGCACCACGGATTTTAAAGGAGAATACGGGTTGTAGGTCTTCTCTTTTCAGCCAGATGTGGTTGTTCAGGCGGTCGGACAGGTTGGCAGCATAATCGAGAGGAGTTTCGATGGCCACATCGTAAACAGTGGCGGTAAGAATACGAGTAAGGTAGTTTGCGTGATTGTTCATGGTATGTAGTGAGAGAAAGCCTGATTTTATTATGCAGATTATCTGCTTAACTGAATTAATCTAAAATTAACGATAACGCGGCTGTTTTTTTTATGCAAGTAAATTTGCCAATATGACTTATTATGGGTAGGCAACTGTTTATAATGATGGGTACAGTATGTGGTTAATATGGGTTAATCCGGATTTAAATTAGATAGTAGATATGATGAGAAATTTTTTTCGTTGGTTCTATACGGCTTTGCTGATGGGTGTTCTGCCATTAGCGCAGGCGGTGAGTTTGCCTGAAATCAATGCTGCTGCGTATGTGGTGGCTGATGAGCAAAGTGGCATGATTTTGGCCAGCCGGGATAAGGATGCGCGGATTGAGCCGGCAGCTTTGACAAAGCTGATGACTGCTTATTTGGTTTTTGATGCTTTGCATAGTGGTAAGTTGAAAGCGCAGCAACCGCTGAAGATTTCAACTGCTGGCTGGCACACGGATGGTAGCCGCATGTTTTTACAGCAGGGTGTAGCGGTAAATGTTGAAACGGTGGTGCAAGGTATGCTGGTTGTTTCTGCCAATGATGCAGCGATTACGTTGGCTGAAGCGGTTAGCGGGGGAGAGAAGGCGTTTGTACGGCGTATGAATGCGGAAGCACAGAAAATGGGGCTGGAAAATACCCATTTTGTTAATTGCACAGGCTTGCCGGCAGAAGGGCAATATAGCAGTGTGGGTGATTTGTTGCTGCTGGCACAGGCATTGGTGCGCGATTTTCCTCAATATCAGGGTTGGTTTGCTAAAAAGTCATTTTCTTATAATGGGATTACTCAGTTAAACCGTAATTTGCTGTTGTTCCGGGATGATCAGGTGGATGGGTTGGCGGTGGGTTATACTATTAATGGCGGTTACAATCTGGCGGTGAGTAGTAAGCGCAATGAGCGTAGGGTTATTGCGGTACTGGTAGGTGCGGATAGCAGTGAGGCTAGAGCGGCTGAAGGCAGTAAGTTATTGAGCTGGGCGTTGACTTCTTTTAATACAGCCAGAGTGTATCCTGCCAGCCACAAGGTGGCAGATATCGCTGTTTATAAGGGGGCGTATGGTAAGGTAGCTGTGGGTTTTTTGCGTGATGCTTATGTTACTTTGCCATCTAATGGGACACAGCAGTTGTCAATTGAATTGGAAGCGGTGCAGCCGGTGGTAGCGCCGGTGCGTAAAGGGCAGGGTATGGGTACGTTGAAATTGCTGCTTGGTAAGCAGGTAGTTGCGCAGCAGGATGTGGTAGCACTGGATGATGTAGGTGAGGCCGGCTGGTTTAGCCGCTGGCTGGATGCTGTGTCTTTGTGGTGGCGCAGTCTTTTTAGCTGATGTTACTCTGTGATGCAGACAAGTAAGTAGGTTGATATTTCCGGCCGGCCTGAGGTGCTTGCTGATTTGGGTTACTGTGACTGATTCAGCTTGTCAGTGATATGGATTGGGTTGGTAAACGGTTAAATGGTATATATTACGGTTTTGGATGAATTTTATTTAAAAAGAAACCCATCTGTAGATGGGTTTCTTTTTTTTGCATTAATTATTCGTACGGGTGTTGCAGTAAAATGGTTTCTTCACGGTCTGGACCGGTAGAAATCATGGCAATCGGAGCGCCGCAGATTTCTTCAATGCGTTTCAGATAGGCTTTGGCATTATCCGGTAAGGCATTATATGATTTCAAACCGTAGGTGCTTTCCTGCCAGCCTGGCATGGTTTCGTAGATGGGGGTGCAGGCAGACACGGCATCTGAACCACAGGGCAGAATATCTGTTTTTTCGCCGTTGTAATCATAGCCTACACAGATGTTGATGCTGTCCATGCCATCCATGACGTCCAGTTTGGTGAGACATAAGCCGGAGATGCCATTGACTTGAATGGAGCGTTTCATTAGTGCTGCATCAAACCAGCCGCAGCGACGCGGGCGCCCGGTTACTGCACCAAATTCGTTACCACGTTGTGCCAGACCTTCGCCTACGCTGTCAAAAAGCTCGGTTGGGAATGGGCCGGAGCCGACACGGGTAGTATAGGCTTTAACAATGCCCAGTACGTAATCGAGTTTGGTGGGGCCTACACCTGAACCAACGGCTGCGGCACCGGCAATGCAGTTAGAAGAGGTAACATAAGGGTAGGTGCCGTAATCGATATCAAGGAATGTACCCTGTGCACCTTCAAACAGTAGAGATTCGCCACGGGCATTCATGTCGTTCAGCTCGCGGGAAACGTCCCCAACCATGGGGCGTATCTGTTCGGCCAGTTCCAGAGTTTGTTGATAGATTTGTTCAGCATCCAGTGCTTGCTGACCATACAGGCCGGTGAGCTGGCAGTTATAGATGGTTACAGCATCTTTGATTTTTTGCTGTAATACATCTGGCTGGAATAGATCCATGACGCGTACTGCACGCCGAGCAATTTTGTCTTCATAGGCCGGGCCAATACCGCGGCCGGTTGTCCCAATTTTTTTATCGCCTTTGGCTGCTTCGCGGGCATGATCCAGTGCTATGTGGTAGGGCAGAATCAGTGGACAGGTTGGGGCAATGGTAAGCTGTTTGGTTACATCAATACCAGCCTGCTGTAATTCTGCCATTTCGCTGAGTAAGGCTTCAGGTGATACAACAACGCCGGAACCAATAAAACAACGTTTGCCAGTATGCAGAATGCCGCTGGGAATCAGTCGTAAGACGGTTTTTTTGCCATTCACTACCAAGGTATGGCCTGCATTATGCCCGCCCTGATAGCGTACTACGCCGGAGGCTCGCTCTGTTAGCCAGTCTACAATTTTACCTTTGCCTTCATCACCCCACTGGGTGCCGACAACGACGACGTTTTTTGCCATATGGTTTTACCTGCTCATACTAAGGGTTAATTATTGCTACAAAGGAATTAGCTGCCATTGCTGGTTTTGCCATACTAGCTGGCGGTCACATCCTTTGACATTGTTGCATTCAGGCGTGTAGTCGATGATGACGCACTCACCGGCTGAACGCAGTTGCTCTATTTCGTTTTTTGCAGCGGTGGCATCGTGCACGCTGACTTTTATACCGCGCAGTTTTTCTACTGGAGGCAGATGCCCGATTAAATCACGTAAGTCGAAGCTGAAACCGGAAGCGGGGCGGCTGCGGCCGAAGTATTTACCCAGACCATCATAGCGGCCACCACGTGCCAGTGCATCTGGCCAGTCTTCACTGTAGGCGGCAAACAGCAATCCGGTATGGTAGTTGTCTACTCGCAGTTCGCTTAAATCGATAAATATATTGTAGTTGGCAAAAGCGGTGCAGATTTGCTGTAGTTGCTGTAATGCCTGCTGTATTTCTGGTAAGTCGGGCAATGTGGCTATGGCAGTTTGCAATACTTTTTGGGTGCCATATAGTGTGGGTAATGCGACGAATGCATTAATCCATTGTTCTGGAAGCTGCCATTGCTGTACACATTGCTGTACAGCGGCGGCGTCTTTAGCTTGCATGAGCTGCAATAGGGTGGTTGCCTGTTGTGCTTCCAGACTGGCTGCTTTGGCCAGTGCATGAAATATTCCTATGTGACCCAATGACAGGGTTGGCTCTGGTACGTTGACGATTGCCAGGCTTTTCAGCATTAAATCAATCAGTTCAATGTCTGCTTCAATGCCGGCATGGCCGTATAGTTCTGCACCAATCTGTAAAGGTTCACGTGTGCTTAAGAAGCCATCGGGGCGTGCATGCAGTACCGAACCGGCATAGCACAAGCGGTTCACGCCGCTATTGGCTGAAAGCAGATGGGCATCAATGCGGGCAACTTGTGGGGTGATATCTGCACGTAGCCCAAGCTGACGGCCACTGAGCTGGTCGACAACGCGGATGGTTTTCAGGGACAGACCTTCATCGATACGGGTAAGTAAGGACTGGCTGTATTCAAGTAGAGGAGGGCTGACAAATTCGTAGCCGTGAACGCGATAAAGTGCTAACAGTTGTTCTTTGGCGCTTTCTAGCTGGCGCGCCGCAGAAGGAAGAATGTCGGCAATGTATGCGGGCAATTGCCAAGACTGCATTGGGATTCCTCACAAAATACAAGCCACACTGAACTTATTGGAACAGTGTGACGTGGACATGAAAAGGCAGGTGAATGCTATGCCTGAAATTTGTTACAACATCACTTTATCACAATTTAACGTTTTTATACCAGTGACAATTATGGCTGGATTACCATTTTACCCAGCCTGTAGCCCAGGTAAGCAAAATGATGCCGCCAAATATAATCCGGTACCAGGCGAAGGGAATATAGTTTTTGTGAGCCACAAAACGCAGCAATGCTTTAACGGCTATGAGTGCGGATAGAAATGCTGCTACAAAACCAATTGCAATCAGGAGTAAATCATCCCGGGTAAATTCATTCAGATGCTTGAGCATGTCGTAACCGGTGGCGGCAATCATTACTGGTACGGCCAGAAAAAAGGAAAATTCTGTGGCTGCTTTGCGCTCAATACCCCACAGCATGCCGCCCATAATGGTGCTGCCGGAGCGAGAGGTGCCGGGAATCAGGGCTAGAATTTGTGCCAGCCCCACTACCAGTGCATCGCGCGGACGCATTTCTTCTACGCTTGTGACTTTGGGTGCGATGCTTCTCTGGCGTTTTTCGATCCAGAGAATGAGCAGACCGCCGATGACGAGGGCGGTAGCTACGGTGATGGGGTTAAACAGGTAGTGTTTGATTTGTTCGCTGAACAGTAATCCCATGATGGCTGCGGGAATAAAGGCGATGGCCAGATTGAGAACAAAGCGGTTGGTGGCAGGCTCTTTGCCGATATGGGTGATGATATGGGCAAAGCGATGTTTGTATTCAAAAACAATAGCAAGGATTGCCCCTAGCTGAATGGTGATGTCGAATACTTCGCCTGTGGTCTGGAATTTGAGCAGGTTGCCGACAACAATCAGATGGCCAGTACTGGAAACAGGCAAAAATTCGGTTAGGCCTTCGACGATGCCCAGTATCAGGGCTTTTAGAAATAAGATAATATCCATTTTTATTTACTGTGCTTTGTGTATTGATGCCATGATTGTTACGCAAAACAGCAAAACAATAGTGTGTTTAGGGGTAAACACACTATTGTTTTAGTTGTAGATTGAAATCTATCGATTTGCAGAAGCAGCCAGTGAGGCACCTATGCTTTTGGGTAGTTTACGTGTAGTTGCAGCACCTGTGCTATTCTCATTGCGTACTTTTTCAATTAATTCATTTAATGTTTTCATTCCCGCTTCAAATCCTCGCGGAAATTTAAGTTGGTATTTGCCGCCAACGATAACAATTGGTGTGGACTGGATGTCGTATTTTTCACTCAATTTGCGCATGCTGGTAGCCGCAGCAGCGTTTTCCAGACTGTTGTAGGCTTTGACAAGTTTTTGACCATCAAATGTAGTTTGCTGTACTGCCCATTTGTTGAATACCTCAGGCCGCCATAATTCGATGTGTTTGTTAAAGATGGCATCAAAAATTGGCGGGTCTGCCTGTAATTTCATTCCGGTACTGTTTACTGCTGCGGCGACGCGAGCCAGGTTGTAGTAGACACTATCATCCCACACTACGTGCACTGGGCGTAGATAGGTATCGGGGGCGAAGGATTTCATTTCCTTGAGCATGTATGGTTCGAGATGTGAGCAGTGGATACAGCTATAGGAGAAAAATTCCAGCACTTCAATTTTGTTGTTGTGCAGTTGTGGAATGGGTTTGTCGAGTACGATGTAGTCTACGTTAACTAATGCTGCCTGTACCAAACCACTGGCGAATGCCAGTGTGGTGGCCATGAGGGTAATGATTTTTTTAAGCATGTTGATTCCCTGTTCTCATGAAAGCTGGCTGACTCAGGATGCTGCTCTGGTCAGGCTGTCGATATTGTGTTGTTGCAAGGTTTTTTTAATTTCGCGAGCCTGATTCTGAGTCAGGCGATCGGTCTGAACACGGTATTTGGTTGTACCGTTGACTTTGGCACTGTGTACGCTGCTGTTGATGCCAAGCATTACCAGTTTGGCGCGTTGTGCATCGGCATCGGTGTGATTGTTAAAGGAACCGATTTGCAGATAGACGGTACCGTCAGTATGTTGTTTTTCTGCAGCTTGCTGGGCTTTTTCCAGACTGCCGTTATTGAGTATCTGTTCTGGGGTGACATGTGCATGTTTGGGTGCAGCCGGCGCTTTTTGGGGTGTTTTGTCTGGGTTTTTATGCGGTTCGGTTGGCTGGTGTGTGTGTGAGTGGTTTGTAATGACTTCGTCAATGACCTCGTCTTCGATGCCACCCATGTTAACCGGCTGTGAGGCAACTGGTGCACTGGCTGTGACTGTAGGTGCAGAGGTATCAGGTATAAATGGTTGGGTTGGTGAAGCACCATTTGGTGTGAGTATTTCTGGCGGTGGCGGCGCAGAAGCTGCAGAGTTGGTAGGCGTTTTGAAGTCGGACTTGCTTTTGTTCAGGTAGAACAGGATGCCAGCAATAACGATGGTTGCAATCAGCAAACCGACGATAAAGCTGACGAGCCCTTTACCTGCCTGACGAAGAGGTGTGTTTATATGCATGTTGAAAGCCTTTATGTTGGCATTGTATACGGCAAAATCTGTTCAGGACCGGATTGTTATCCATATGGGTATGACGCCCATTTTTTGCCCTGTTGATATTATAAAGCACGGCGGAAACTTATGGCGCGCAAAATGTGGCTGGTTTCAACGTCATGAGTATCCGCCATATCCGCCAGTGTACGGGCAATACGCAAAATGCGATGAAAGCTGCGTGCTGACAGGGACAGTTTTTCCATGGCACTGGCCAGAGTCTGCTTGGCCTCGGTGCTGATTCGGGCGATATTGTCTAGTTCACGGTTGCTTAATTGTGCGTTGATTTTACCCTGACGCTGATATTGGCGCGCGCGGGCTGCGTTGACACGCTCACGAATACTGCTGCTGTTTTCGCCATTAGCTTGTTGTATTAAATCACTGGCCGGTAAGCTGGGTACGTCGATAATGAGGTCTATGCGGTCGAGCAGGGGGCCGGAAATTTTATCTCGGTAACGGGATATGGCTTCCGGTGTGCAGCGGCATGGCTTGACCGGATGCCCAAGATAACCACATGGGCAGGGATTCATTGCGGCTACAAGCTGAAATTTGGCTGGATAGGTAGCCTGACGTGCGGCACGGGAAATGTGAATTTCGCCACTTTCCAGTGGCTCCCGCAGTACTTCGAGTACTTTGCGGTCAAATTCAGGCAGCTCATCCAGAAACAAAATGCCGTGATGCGCTAAAGAAATTTCACCAGGTCGGGGATCGGAACCGCCGCCTACCAGCGCAACGGCTGAGGTGCTGTGATGAGGGGAGCGAAATGGCCGTATTTGCTGGTATTGTTGTTGCCCGTGCGGTAAAAGTGACTGTAAAGACCAGACGCTTACCAGTTCTGTTGTGGTTAACGGAGGTAATATACCGGGCAGGCGCTGCGCCAGCATGGATTTGCCTGTTCCCGGTGGTCCTGACATCAATAAGCTGTGACCACCGGCTGCGGCTATTTCTAGTGCCAGTCTGGCTGTTTGCTGTCCGCGCACATCTGCCATATCGGGATAGGCTGTTTCGGCCGGTTGCTGTTGCAGGTGTTGTGCCTCTACGGCACTAAGTAATTGCTGCTGGTTGAGATGGGCAGCTACAGCAGCCAATGTGCAGGCTCCATATACGCATGTTTGCGGTAGTAAGGCGGTTTGAAAAGCGTTGTCTTGTGGCAGAATAAAGGCACGCTGATGTTGCCGAGCAGCTTCTGCCATGGCGATGGCACCACGGATTGGCCTGATTTGGCCGGATAGGCCGAGTTCTCCGGCCAGCTCATACTGATGCAGAGTGGTGCAGTCTATCTGGCCGGAGGCTGCCAGTATGCCGATGGCTATTGGTAGGTCAAACCGACCTGATTCTTTGGGCAGATCAGCCGGTGCCAGATTAACGGTAATTTTTTTGGCCGGAAAATCGAAACCAGACTGAATAATGGCAGCCCTTACCCGATCCCGGCTTTCCTTGACTTCGGTATCCGGTAAGCCAACGATACTGAATGCAGGCAGGCCATTGGCCAGATGAGCTTCTACTTCTACCAGTGGTGCTGCCATGCCAGTCAGGGCACGACTATAAACAACTGCCCATGACATGGGTTGATTCCTCAGGCAGGCGAATCGGTATTGTTCTCTGGTGCAGAAGCAGGGTTGTTGCTGTTTTGTGCCAGCAATGCTTCCAGCGCAATTACCCGTGTTTCCAGCTCGGCCAGTTTCTCTCTGGTTTTCAGTAACACCTGCTGCTGAATATCAAATTCTTCGCGTGTAATCAGATCCATCCGGTTGAAAGCACTGCCAAGCATGGATTTGACATTTTTCTCCATGTCTTTGATGGGGCTGTTGCTGATGGTATCACTGAGTTTATCGCTGATGTCGTCAAAAATTTTTTTGCTGAGCATGACCTGAATCCTTTTGATAGCAAGGTAATCAATGTCTGTGATTGTACGGGTGAAACAGTTGGTAATGCAATGCTTATGTGTTGTTCAGGGAGCAGAAAACACAATATTGTAGTGCTTGCCGTCAAGGGTTAAATCGCCGAGAAAATCGTTGCGTTCGTCAACACATACTGGCAGTACGGCATGATGTGCCATCCAGATGCCTTGTCCCTGAGGTTTGAAATCGGTACGGTTAAAGCCTAGATCCATATTGCGCATGGTGAAATGGATGCTGATTCGCTGTATCGATGCCGGTACCTGCCGCATGCTGATGTCAAAGGGTTTGGTAATATCTGCCGGTGGGGTAAATTGGATTACTGCGCCACCGGGCAGTACACAACCAGTGCGCACGTCACACTTGCTAAGTGTACTTTGTGCATTTGTACGGCTGTTTTGCCAAAGAACAATGCCAATGATGCTGGGGACAGCTATGATAAAGATAAGTAGGCCGATGATGACGGCGGTTGAATTTTTGGCAGGCTGAGTCATGGTGTTGGCAGGCGGTAGTGTAAGTTAAGGAGTCAGTGTTTGGTAGTTGTCGGGCAGAATATGATGGATAAAGGCACAGGCTGACGTTGACTATTATTGCTCCTGAATGATGCCATGCACGCCTAGTGAAAACCAGTCGGGCTGGGCCACAGGCTGGCTGGATTTTTGTAGTAAAGCCATAATTGGTACGCCAGAGGGATGTTGCTGTAACAGGGTAAGGAGTAGCTGGATGTCTTCACTGCTGGCTACAGGCCAGATAATAGCTGCCGCTGTTTGTGCCTGTAGCCACTGTTCACGGTTATGACAGACAGCCCAGATGTTGGCTGTGGGATGCTGGTTTGTCAGTTGCAGCAGTTGGCCGGCTGGTACATAAACAACTGTTGTTGTAGCTATACCGGGCTGATAGGGCAGTATCTGTAATGCTGGTTGTTGTGGTGTTGCGGTATGAAAGCCTGTATTTGAATGGCCTCTCATGTTGGTGGGAATGGCTAATGCAGCCAGAATAGGCGCGTTTGCCGGCAACATAGGTGCAACTGTGAGATTGCCCGGTTTTTGCCAGCGCCAGCTTTGCTGTTCACGTGCGGTTAATTGTCCATGCCACTGGCTGGCAGCAATGCGATAAAAATGCAGGTGAACATGGGCATGTTCGTAATGGTGAATTTTGGTTAGCCATGGGGTGGCTGTGGTGATTTCTATGCCCAGCTCTTCGGCAAATTCGCGCTGTAATGCGGCCAGACGGCTTTCATTTGCTTCAACTTTACCGCCGGCAAATTCCCAGTAGCCAGCATAGGCTTTGCCTGCCGGGCGCGAGCTGAGCAGAAATTCACCTTGCTGGTTATAAAGAACGCCGGCAACAACTTCAATCAGGCTGTTATCACTCATTGAGCATACTCGGCTACAGCAAAGGCCACGATATGATTGTCTTCATCAGTTAGACTCAGGTGGATACGCCCGATATTTTTTTGCTTGAGCCATTGTGCCAAAGGCTTTTCAACAATAAATTCAGGACGACCCAATTCATTGTGACCAATACCGATGTTACGTAGAGTAACTGGGCTGCGCAAACCGGTATGTACGGCTTTGGCAAAAGCTTCTTTGGCTGCAAAACGTTTGGCCAGAAACTCGACAGGCTGATTGGCTGAAGGCCATTCCAGTGCTTCGATCCGTGACAGCATTTTTTCAGCCACGGCATTGGCTCCGTAGGTTTTACACATTTTGGCGATGCGGTCAATTTTTACTAAGTCTGTACCTATGCCGTAAATCATTTTTTTCCTTTTGCTGGTAAAGATTAATAAGGAATGCTGCGCGCACGAAAAATGGCGGTTTTCATTTGTTCAATGGCTTGGGGCAATCCGATGAAAATGGCTTGGGCAATCAATGCATGGCCGATATTGAGTTCATGAATGGCCAGAATTTTGGCAATGGGGGCGACATTATGAATATTCAGTCCATGTCCGGCATTGACGATTATGCCCATTTCGCTGGCCTGATGAGCGGCATCTTCGATGCGAGCCAGTTGCTGCTGACGCTGCTGTGTGTCTGCGGCCTCGGCGTAGGCACCGGTATGCAGTTCGATGACTGATGCGCCGACTTCATGACAGGCCTGTATTTGCCGGCTGTCAGCGTCGATAAACAGTGATACGCGAATGCCGGCAGCAGTTAGTTTCTGGGTATATTCTGCTACTTTGTCCTGCTGTGACAGCACATCCAGCCCACCTTCGGTGGTGATTTCCTGTCGTTTTTCTGGAACGATGCATACATCGGCTGGCTGAACGGACAGCGCGTTATCCAACATCTCTGGGGTAAGCGCCATTTCGAGATTGAGGCGGGTGCTAATGGCGTTTTTGACAGCGAATACATCAGCATCACGAATATGACGCCGATCTTCGCGCAGATGCATGGTAATCAGATCAGCACCATGCGTTTCGGCTAAGAGTGCGGCCTCCAGTGGGCTGGGATAAATACTGCCGCGGGCATTACGCACAGTTGCAACGTGGTCTATGTTTACGCCAAGTAGCATAAGCTTTTACCTAATGCTGGTTAAATGATATGTCACGATACTTTACCCTTGCCCGGCTGTAAAGATAAACTGATTTAACTTTGTTTTGCTGCAAATAAATCGTTATCAAAAAGATCAGGATTATGCTCTGGGGCGTCGCTTCTGAGATGGCAGTCCAGATGCACATCGCTGTCTGTCTGACAGCAGCAGGGCAGTATTTCACCCGGCGCGATAAAGGCTAGTGGCTGCTCTGGATAACTCACTTGTCCGGAAAGCAGTTTGAGGCGGCAGGAGCCGCAATAACCACTGCGACACTGGTATTCAACTTCGTGTCCGGTGCGTTCCAGCCCTTCTAACAGGGTTTCATCCTGTTGCAGGGTAAACGTTTTGTCGCAGGTGGTGATTAGGCTCATTTTCAGCGTTGCTGCATTCCGGTTAGTGTTTGTGGTTTTCGCCAGACTGGATGGTACGGATTTAAAGTTCAAAATCGCTTAAGTCGTCTTCATTCAGCTCGGCATCAATCTGGCCAACCAGATATGAGCTGACTTCGACTTCCTGTGGTGCGACCTGTACATTGTCTGAAGACAGCCAGGCATTAATCCAAGGAATCGGGTTTTGCTTGGCATGCTCAAAAGCAGGAGGTAAACCTACAGCCTGCATGCGCAGGTTGGTGATGTATTCGACATACTGGCCAAGAATGTCTTTATTCAGGCCAATCATGGATCCGTCTTTAAATAGGTATTCAGCCCAGTCTTTTTCCTGCATGGCAGCGCGGTGGAAGAGCTGGAAGCATTCTTCTTCGGTTTCTGCCGCAATCTGAGCCATTTCGGGATCATCTGCACCTGTACGCATCAGGTTGAGTATTTGCTGCGTGCCGGTGAGGTGCAAAGCCTCATCGCGGGCAATCAGTTTGATGATTTTGGCATTGCCTTCCATTAGCTCGCGTTCGGCAAAAGCAAAAGAGCAGGCAAATGACACATAAAAACGGATTGCTTCGAGCACGTTGACACACATTAGGCACAGGTAGAGTTTTTTCTTCAGCTCATGCAGGCTGATTTCTACGATTTTGCCGTTAATCTGGTGTTTGCCTACGCCCTGTAAGTTGTAGTATTGGGTATATTCGATTAAATCATCGTAGTAACAGGCAATTTCTTCGGCACGGGCAATGATGTGTTTGTTTTGTACGATGTCATCAAATACGATGGACGGGTCGTTGACGATATTGCGAATGATATGGGTATAGCTGCGTGAATGAATAGTCTCGGAAAACGACCAGGTTTCAATCCAGGTTTCCAGCTCGGGAATGGATACCAGAGGCAGTAAGGCAACATTAGGACTACGGCCCTGTATGGAATCAAGCAGGGTCTGGTATTTCAGATTGCTGATAAAGATGTGTTTTTCATGTTCGGGTAAGTTGGCATAGTCGATGCGGTCGCGCGATACGTCCACTTCTTCTGGGCGCCAGAAGAAGGATAATTGCTTTTCAATCAGTTTTTCAAAAATATCAAATTTTTGCTGATCATAACGGGCTACATTGACGGGCTGACCGAAGAACATAGGTTCTGTCAGGGCATTATTCGGTTTTTGACAGAATGTGCTGTAGTTCATTGACAGATGCTCACAGGCCATGGCGATACTCTTTATTCAAATTGACGTAGATGGGGAATAGGGGAATAAAAGGGTGCTTGAGCACCCTTGGGGAATCAGATTTTGCAGGCACCGCTGGCACAGCCGTCATCCTGAATGCTGGTTTGCATGTCGTCGGCACCATCACGGGTATTCTGGTAATACAAGGTTTTCAGGCCGAATTTATAGGCTGTCAACAAGTCCTTGATTAGTTGTTTCATCGGGACTTTTTGTCCTTCAAAGCGTTGTGGGTCGTAGTTGGTATTGGCTGATATCGATTGGTCGATGAATTTCTGCATAATACCCACTAGATGTAGGTAGCCTTCATTGTTTGGCATGTCCCACAGCAGCTCATACTGGTGCTGTAGGCGTTCAAATTCTGGCACAACCTGTTTGAGAATGCCGTCTTTGGATGCTTTTACGGATACCAGTCCGCGCGGGGGCTCAATACCATTGGTAGCATTGGCAATCTGGCTGGATGTTTCTGAAGGCATCAGTGCTGTTAGGGTGGAGTTGCGCAGGCCATGTTTGACGATATCGGCACGCAAGGCTTCCCAGTCCAGATGTAGTGGTTCCTGACAGATTTTGTCCAAATCTTTTTTGTAGGTATCAATTGGTAGTAAGCCTTGTGCATAGGTGGTGTCGCTGAATTTAGGACAGGCACCCAGCTCTTTTGCCAATTTGACCGATGCTTTGAGTAGGTAATACTGGATGGCCTCAAATGTACGGTGGGTAAGGCCGATGGCTGAACCATCACTGTATTTCACGCCGTTTTTGGCCAGATAGTAAGCAAAGTTGATAACCCCGATACCTAGTGTACGCCGGTTCATGGTGGCCAGTTCGGCAGCCTTGATGGGATAGTTCTGATAATCCAGTAAGGCATCCAGAGCACGAGTAGCGAGCTCGGCCAGCTCTTCTAGCTCTTCCAGATTTTCCAGTGCGCCCAGATTGAATGCCGACAGGGTACACAGGGCAATTTCTCCATCCGGGTCATTGATGTCGTTCAGTGGACGGGTGGGCAGGGCAATTTCCAGACACAGGTTGGACTGGCGCACCGGTGCCAGTTTGGGATCAAACGGACTGTGGGTATTGCAGTGGTCGACATTCTGGATATATATACGTCCGGTACCGGCGCGTTCCTGCATTAACAGTGAGAACAGGTCAACAGCAGGAATGCTGCGACGGGTAATGCTGCTGTCTTTTTCGTATAAGACATAAAGGCGTTCAAATTCGTCCTGATCAGCAAAAAATGCGTCATACAGCCCCGGTACTTCTGAGGGTGAAAACAGGCTGATGTTTTCACCTTTAATCAGGCGGGTATACAGCAGGCGGTTAATCTGTACGCCGTAATCCAGATGACGGACACGGTTTTCTTCCACGCCACGGTTGTTTTTCAGTACCAGCAGATTTTCTACTTCCAGATGCCATAAGGGATAGAACAGGGTGGCTGCTCCGCCGCGTACACCTCCTTGTGAGCATGATTTAACCGCCGCCTGAAACATTTTATAAAACGGGATGCAGCCGGTGTGTTGGGCTTCACCACCGCGTATTTCGCTGCCTAGGGCGCGAATACGGCCAGCGTTAATACCAATGCCGGCTCGCTGGGATACATATTTGACAATCGAGCTGGTGGTGGCATTGATGCTGTCAAGGCTGTCATCGCATTCAATCAGCACGCAGGAAGAAAACTGGCGTGTTGGTGTGCGCACACCAGACATAATTGGTGTGGGCAGGGAAATTTTGAAGGTGCTGATGGCGTGATAGAATTTTTTTACATATTCCAGTCGGCTTGTCTGCGGATAGCGGGCAAACAGACACATCGCTACTAGCATATATAAAAACTGTGGGCTTTCAAAGATTTGTCTGGTAACTCGGTTTTGTACCAGATATTTGCCTTCAAGTTGTTTGACTGCTGCGTAGGAAAATGTTAGGTCGCGATTATGGTCAATGCAGGCATTCAGTTGATCAAACTCAGCCCGTGAATAATCCTGTAATATGTGTTCATCGTATTTACCTGATTCAGTCAGGCTGGTTACGTGGTCATACAGATGTGGCGGTTCAAACCGGCCAAAAGCAATTTTGCGTAAGTGGAAGATAGCCAGACGGGCAGCCAGATACTGATAGTCTGGTGTTTCGGTAGATATCAGGTCGGCTGCGGCCTTGATAATGGTTTCGTGAATGTCATCTGTGCGAATACCATTGTAAAACTGGATGTGTGAGCGCATTTCTACCTGAGATACGGATACATTATCCAGCCCCTCTGCCGCCCAGGTAACAACTTTATGAATTTTATCCAGATTGATGTCTTCCAAACTTCCGTTACGTTTGGTTACTTTGAGATTGGCTACCGCATTCATGAGTGATTCTTTCTAGCACAAGTAAAGCAGAAAAAAACAGTGACGACACAAAATGTAGTGGTCAACTGTTATTCTGAACACAATATACTGGTTTTTTGCTCTAAAAAAAAGACTTGTCAAAACTGACTATATCCGCTTCTTCATAATGGGTGGGTTAAGCGGTGTAATGATTTTTGTTGATTCACAAACAGTTTGGTTTGATTTGTCTCATTTTGAATGAAACAGTAAAAAAAATTATTAATTTTTCAGTTTTATTAGTTTTTTTATATCGGGGGATAAATCTGCGCTGTATCTGGCTACATTTACTGGGAAAAAGATATACTGCCTAAAATATAAGCTTGGCAGGGCTGTCACTTAATTTTAGACAGTAATTACAGATACTGGGCTCTAGTGTTGCAATAGTGACTCATCTAGTTTTAAGTCATTGTTGTAATTAATGCTAATCTGGCTGTCCAGTACCTTTTGAGCAATAGCTTGGGCTTCTTCAAGCGAATGCATGGTGTAGCTGCCACACTGATAACGGTTCAGTTCGGGTATGTGATTCTGGTCGGCTACGGCAAGCACATCCTGCATGGCCGCTGCCCAGGCCTTGGCCACTGTGGCTTCATCAGGTGTTCCTATCAGGCTCATGTAAAAGCCGGTGCGACAGCCCATGGGGGAAATGTCGATTATTTCCACTTTGTCGCTGTTAAGGTGGTTGCGCATAAAACCAGCAAATAAATGTTCGAGTGTATGCATGCCTTTTTCTGGCAGAATGGTCTGATTGGGTTTGCAGAAACGCAAATCAAACACGGTGATGTCGTCCCCTTTGGGCGTTGTCATGTTTTTGGCTACACGCACTGCTGGTGCATGCATGCGGGTATGGTCTACAGTAAAACTATCCAGTAATGGCATGATGATTCCTTGGTAGTTGTTAGCCTAAAACTTTCCGGGCACTGGCAAACAGCCGGTACCAGCCAGACATTTCCGGCCAGTCTCGTGGAGCCCAGCTCATTTGTGCTGTCTGAAATACTCGTTCCGGATGCGGCATCATGATGGTGACACGACCATCCTGACTGCTGACACCAGCAATACCGGCGGGAGAACCATTCGGGTTGAGCGGATACATATCCGTTACCTGATTATGGCCGTCCACATATTGTAGCGCAATGGCCAGCTCTGACGGCACGCTGTTTTCGGATAAATGGGTAAAGTCTGCCCGTCCTTCACCATGGCTTACTACAACTGGCAAGCTGCTGCCAACCATATCCGCCAGAATTAATGATGGTGAGGCGGGGACGGTAACCATACTCAGGCGTGCTTCAAACTGTTCGGAATTATTGCGGTGGAAACGTGGCCATGTATCTGTACCCGGGATAATCTCAGCCAGATTGCTGAGCATCTGGCAACCATTGCACACTCCCAGAGTTAGCGTATCCTGACGGGCAAAGAATTCAGCAAACTGTTGCCGAAGCTGCTGGTTAAATAAAATGCTTTTGGCCCAGCCTTCACCAGCACCGAGTACATCGCCATAACTGAAACCACCGCAGGCCGCCAGCAGATGAAAATCTTTCAGTGTTACCCGTCCGGCCAGCAAATCGCTCATGTGCACATCATGGGCAGCAAAGCCGGCACGTGTGAATGCGGCTGCCATTTCCTGCTGTCCGTTTACGCCCTGTTCACGCAGGATAGCTACTTTAGGTTGCTCACCACGATGAATATAGGGCAAAGCAATATCTTCGGCAGGGTTAAAACTTAATTCGGCAAATAATCCGGCTAAGCGTTCCTGTTCCAGTAAGGCAAATTCACTGTCGGCACAGCATGGGTTATCGCGTAAGCGTTGCATGTGATAACTGGTTTCACTCCAGCTCTTTTGCAAGTCTACCCGATTCTCATTGAGTAGAACTGTGTTACCGTGATGAACCATTAATCGGTCGGTGGTGTTGATGTGCCCAAGAATATGCAGTGTATCAGCCATGCCGGCCGCAGCAAAGGCCGCTTGAATACTGGCAACATCTGCATTGTGTACCTGAATCACGGCACCCAGCTCTTCAGTAAAGAGGCTACGCACAGCCGCGTCCTGTAGCTTCTGGTTGTGGCTGTGCAGGTTGGTTTGCTGGATAAGTGAGGCGATGTTAATGGTTACGCCTATATGGGCGGCAAACATCATTTCTGCCAGTGTCACCACCAGACCACCATCGCTGCGGTCATGATACGCCAGAATTTTCTGTGCGCGGATTAACGATTGTATGAGCTGGAAAAAATCAGCCAGTAGTGCGGGTGTATTTACATCAGGTGCACGGCCACTGAGGTTTTTCCATACCTGTTGCAGGGCACTGCCACCCATGCGGCTACAGCCCTGCCCAAGGTCGATGGCCAGCAGGGTAGTGTCCGCAATATTCTGTAGTTCGGGCGTGACGGTATGGCAAACATTGTTTACCGGTGCAAAAGCAGTGATAACCGCAGACAGCGGTGATACCACTCTTTTTTCTTCGCCGGTATCATGCCAGATTGTTTGCATTGACAAGGAATCTTTGCCAACGGGAATACTTAGTTGCAATTTCTGGCATAGCTCAGATACAGCTTCTACTGTTTCATACAGACGTGCATCTTCACCAGCAAAACCACAGGCAGCCATCCAGTTGGCAGAAAGTTTAATCTTGCCCAGTGTGCCGATGTCGGCAGCGGCGATGTTGGTTAATGCCTCGCCAACGGCCATGCGTCCAGATGCTGCACCGGAAAATAAAGCCAGAGGTGATTTCTCACCCATACTCATGGCTTCACCAAGCAGGCTATTAAAGCCCATTTTGGTAACCGCGACGTCTGCCACCGGTGTCTGGAAACGTCCAACCATCTGGTCTCGGTGGGTAAGGCCGCCAACACTGCGGTCACCAATGGTAATCAGAAACTGCTTGCTGGCTACTGTTGGCAGACGTAATACCCGGTAAAGACTTTCACGAATGTCCAGTTTGCTGCCATCAAAGGGGGCGATTTCTTCGTTAATGGTATAGTCGCTACGGGTAACTTTGGGGGGCTTGCCCAGTAATACGTCCAGTGGGATATCCACCGGATTGTTGTTAAACAAGTCATCACGCAGCTGTAATTGTCCGTCATCTGTAGCGGTGCCAACAACGGCGAACGGACAGCGTTCACGTTGGCAGATAGCCTGAAAAATTTCCAGATTTTCTGGCAGTATGGCTAATACATAGCGTTCCTGCGCTTCATTACACCAGATTTGCAGTGGATTGAGGCCATGTTCTTCCAGTGGTATCTGACGTAACTGAAACACAGCCCCACGGCCGGCATCGTTTACCAGTTCCGGAAAGGCATTGGATAAACCACCAGCACCGACATCATGAATGGAAATAATCGGATTGTCTGTACCCAGTTGCCAGCAGCGATCGATAACTTCCTGGGCGCGACGCTCAATCTCTGGATTGCCGCGTTGTACTGAGTCAAAATCCAGATCGGCATGATTGGCTCCGGTACTCATACTGGATGCAGCTCCTCCACCCAGACCGATTAGCAAGCCGGGGCCACCGAGCTGAATGAGTAATGCTCCGGTAGGAATATTGTCTTTGAAAACTTGCTGTGCCTGAATATTACCCAGTCCGCCGGCTATCATGATGGGTTTATGAAAGCCACGCATGGTACCGCTGAATAATTCTTCGAAGGTGCGGAAATAACCGAGAAGATTGGGACGGCCAAATTCATTATTAAAGGCCGCACTGCCAATCGGGCCGTCCAGCATGATATCCAGTGCACTGCTGATGTGTGCCGGTTTGCCATACTGATTACGGGTAGCAGTATATTGTTCCCATGGCTGGATAAATTCGGGTATGGAAAGATTGGAAACGCTGAAACCACTTAAACCCGCTTTGGGGCGTGCTCCTTTGCCTGTTGCGCCTTCATCACGGATTTCGCCTCCGGAACCAGTAGCCGCACCGGCAAAAGGTGCAATCGCAGTAGGGTGATTATGGGTTTCCACTTTCATCAGAATATGGGTTTCTTCTGCCTTAAACCGATATTGCTGTTGTTGATTCGCCTGAGGATAGAAGCGTTCAATATTGGCACCGGCAATAATGGAAGAATTGTCTTTATAAGCTACTAGTGTGCCTTCGGGATGAGCCTGATGAGTGGCACGAATCATGCCAAACAGGGAATTGGGTTTGGCTTCATCATCAATGATAAATTTGGCATTAAAAATCTTGTGGCGGCAATGTTCGGAGTTTGCCTGAGCAAACATCATCAGTTCTACATCTGTAGGATTGCGTTGAAGCTGCTGATAATTTTCCACCAGATAGTCTATCTCATCTGCGGATAATGCCAGCCCCATTTGCTGGTTTGCCGTTTCCAGCGCGCATTTACCTTCTGCCAGTACATCGATACAGGCAAAACTCTGCGCTGCTGTAGCGTGAAACAGTTGTGCTGCATCTGCAACAGCAGCAAGTACGCTTTCAGTCATGCGGTCATGCAATATTGCCTGCCAGCTATCTTGTTCTTGCTGACTAAGCTGGCGCGAAAAGGTATACAGAATGCCGCGTTCGATGCGTTCAATCATGGTAAGGCCACAATTGTGAGCAATATTGGTGGCTTTGGATGCCCAAGGTGAAATGGTTCCTAAACGTGGGATAACCAGTAGCTGGGTATCGGGCACAGTATTGCTGTTCAGGTGCGTGGCACGCAACAGTTCAAGTAATTTTTGCTGATTGTCTGAATTGAGTGCGGTTGCTGAAGCCACGAAATAGCGAAATTCGCTGTTTATCTGAATATTGCAGTCTAGTTGCAGTTTTGCAGCCTGCTGTAATAGTTTTTCAATGCGAAAGGGGGAAAGTGCGGCCTCGCCGCATAGTGACAGTACAACTGACATGATGGGGGTAGCTCACTTCGATAGTGGGTTTGGGCAGAGGCGCAATTTTACGCGAAAAACAGGTGTTATGCTTGATTTTATGTTGTCGGGTAGGAGTGGTTTGAGTTTCAGATAAGGATATGGTAGTTTTTAATTGTATGGATACAGTAAAAAGGGAAGTGCTGATATGAAAAAGATTGAAGCAATCGTTAAACCGTTTAAGCTAGATGATGTACGTGAGGCCTTGTCTGATGTAGGTTTTAGTGGAATGACTGTATCTGAGGTCAAAGGTTTTGGACGCCAAAAAGGGCATACGGAAATTTATCGTGGTGCCGAATATGCGGTAGATTTTTTACCCAAGGTGAAAATCGAACTGGTATTGCCTGATGAGAGAGTAGAGCAGGCAATTGAAGTCATTGTGGCTGCTGCTCACTCTGGCAAAATCGGCGATGGTAAAATTTTTGTATTACCGGTGGAAGAGGCGGTGCGCATTCGTACTGGTGAGCAGAATGAGTCGGCAATTTAAACGCAAGCCAGATTAACACTATACCGTCTGAATGCAACTAGAATAGAATACTTTAATGTATCAATCAATTGTATTCAGACGGTTTTTCTGTGCCTATGAAATATTAATGCCGTTTGGGCGCTGAGCGATGCCACAGTCCCAGCATCATCACAGTGGCAATAAAAAATTTGAGTAAATCAAAGCCGGCAAATGGCAGATAGCCCAGTTGCAGGGCTTGATAGATATCAGTGTGCAGATAGAGGGCCAGATAGGCAACCCCAAAGACAAATATAATCTGGTGAGCAAGGGCAAAGGCACACAGTCCGCTAAGAAAATGCCGGTCGTAACCTCTTTCCGCCGCCATGCCTGCTATATAGGCACTGACAACAAATCCATACAGATAGCCGGCAGAAGCCGATGTCAGGACATTTATCCCGCCATGGCCTCCGGCAAAAAAAGGCAGGCCGCAAGCACCCAATATTAAATACTCAAGCATGGCCAATACGGCAAGTCTGCGCCCCAGACCGGCGCCAATCAGTAAAACAGCCAGAGATTGCAGAGATAAAGGCACAGGTTGCAGGGGAATGCTGATATTGGCTGATAAGGCCATTATCAGTGGTGCGGCTGTGGTTGCCAGTAATTTGCGTTGCCATTGGACTAAAGAACAGTATTGCAGCAGATAAGGCTGATAGGGACGCAATAATGTGGAATTCATGGAAAGCCTTAAACAGAATAAAATTAGGTGAAAAGACACACGGCAGACAAATAAAAAAGCGGCCGAAGCCGCTTGAATATTAGGTTACAGTACGTAGCGAGCCAAGTCTTCACGTTCAGCAATATCCTGCAATCGTGCATCTACATAAGCCGCATTTATGGCTATGTCACCGGCAGGAGCTTCGAAGGAAACTTCTTCGAGCAGTTTTTCCATAACAGTATGCAAGCGACGTGCGCCAATATTTTCTGTTTTTTCATTGACCTGAAATGCAATTTCGGCAATACGGGCGATACCGTCATCAGTAAATTGCAGATTGACGTCATCAGTAGCCAGTAGGGCAGTATATTGCTCAGTTAGATTGGCATGTGTGGTGGTGAGGATGGCCTTGAAGTCATCCACACTCAGGTTATCCAGCTCAACTCTGATCGGGAAGCGTCCCTGTAATTCTGGGATCAGGTCACTCGGGCGATTGAGATGGAATGCGCCAGAAGCAATAAACAGGATATGGTCAGTTTTAATCATGCCATACTTGGTTTGTACTGTTGTGCCTTCAACCAGCGGTAACAGATCACGTTGCACACCCTGACGCGACACATCTCCGCCATGACGGTTGTTATCTGTAGCGATTTTGTCGATTTCATCCAGAAATACAATACCGTTTTGCTCAACTGCTTTAATGGCCTGCTCGCGTAATTCTTCTTCACTTACCAGTTTGGCTGCTTCTTCATCCAGCAACAGTTTCATGGCAGCACTTACTTTCATTTTCTGCGCCTTGGTTTTACCCTGTCCCATACTGCTGAACATGTCCTGCAACTGATTGGTAAAGTCTTCCATTCCCGGGGGGCCCATTACTGACATGGTTGGAGAAGGAGACGCGGCGACTTCGATTTCAATTTCTTTATCATCCAGTTCGCCTTTACGTAACATCTGGCGGAATTTTTGCCGGGTGTGATTTTCTGGTTGTGCTTCCTGTGGTTCGCCAGCAAAACCTACGCTGCGTGGTGGTGGCAGTAGGGCATCCAGAATGCGGTTTTCGGCAGCATCTTGTGCACGGTCGCGATTTTTAGCGATTGTCTGGCTACGAATGTTTTTCAGCGCAATTTCAATCAGGTCGCGAATAATGCTGTCCACATCGCGGCCAACGTAGCCTACTTCAGTAAATTTAGTAGCTTCTATCTTGATAAACGGTGCATTGGCCAGACGAGCAAGACGGCGCGCAATCTCAGTTTTACCCACGCCGGTAGGGCCAATCATCAGAATGTTTTTCGGGACAATTTCACTTTGTAATGGTTCGGTAACACGACTGCGCCGGTAACGGTTTCTGAGTGCTACTGCTACCGCACGTTTGGCCTGAGTCTGGCCGATAATATGTTTATCCAGTTCATGAACGATTTCGCTCGGGGTCATTACTGCTGTACTCATCTTGTTCCAATCTTGAGGTTTGACCGTTATTGATAATTTAAATTAACCAACCAAGGTAATTACAAGGTTTCGATAGTGTGGCTCTGATTGGTATAAATGCAGATATCACCGGCGATTTCCAGTGATTTTTTAACTACTACGGCTGGTTCCAGTTCGGTGTTTTCCATCAGTGCGCGGGCGGCAGACTGGGCAAAAGCACCACCGGAACCAATGGCAGCAATACTTTGCTCTGGTTCAAGTACATCGCCGTTACCGGTGATCACCAGTGTATTTTTTTTGTCGGCTACAATTAACATTGCCTCCAGACGACGCAAAGCTCGGTCAGTACGCCATTCCTTAGCCAGCTCAATCGCTGCCAGCATTAGTTTCCCCTGATGTTTTTGCAATTTGCTTTCAAATAGTTCAATCAGGGTGAATGCATCGGCTGTACCACCGGCAAAGCCGGCCAGCACCTGATTGTTATACAGTTTACGCACTTTGCGTGCGGTGCCTTTAATAATGGTATTCCCCAATGTCACTTGACCATCGCCACCGATGGCGACGTTTTCGCCGCGCCGAACGGAAATAATGGTGGTGCCGTCGAATTGTTGCATGTCTCGTGATCCTTTGTTGACCAACAGCCACAATAACTGTCGGAAAAAAATAACTGCTTTTAAATAAGGGCAGTCTGGCTCGCTTTCAAGTTTATATGCCGCTTGCTCAGCAGGGATGTTGTATATTGTTAAATATAAATAACTAATTTGTATAATATTTTTCGAATGGCTGCTTTTTTAATTCATATAGAAAAAACGGCAACCGGAAAGGTTGCCGTTTTTCAAACAGGGTTACTTATTTTTTTGTTTTTTTGTGTTTGTATACTTTTTTAGTGGTAACGGTTTTGGTGGTTTTGACGGTTTTGGTTTTTACAGGAGCACTTGCTACTGTACCAATTGTGCCATTATCCACTACGCAATTTTGGGTAACGATTTGCGGAACAATTCTTTCCTGACCATTAACAACCTGTTTGCTAGGCTGCAACAGACCCAGAGCATCGACTGTATCTACAGTGTCGCTGGTAGCAAGAGCTGTTTTCCAAGCGATGCCTTCAGGAGAAACAAAAGTATTATAGTTTACGTCGCGGGCATCACGCATCATTACTGGAGACAGTTTGCCCATATAATTTACCTGAGCTGCCACTACGTTTTGGCCTTGCAAGCCATACATTACACGTAAGCTGTTTCTAGCGTTGCCGGTACCACACAGGTAAGATACTTCTTTACGTCCGTCAATCTGTACATCAGCAGTAGTAGCTGTTGTCGTAGTTGTGGTTGACTGGGTAACAGGTGCCTTGTGATGATGTTTAGATGCACAGCCAGTCAGAGCAAGCATTAACATTACAGCAGGGACAAGAACTTTTTTCATGACAACTCCTTCAAGCATTTATGAATGAATCTTTAGATAACATAAACCATCATACTTGGCTTAGGTAAAGATGCAATGGATGTATCTTATTCTTTTTTATCTAATGTTGGTTAGTATTAAAAATACCAAATAAACGTTATTGTTATTGTTTTAAGAGTGCAGGAATGGAAATTTCCGCACAATGTGATGTTTAAATAGAATATTTGCTTTATCGATTAAACATTTGCACGTAATGGTCATTATTTTTTGTGCATTAAATTTTCAAAATTTAACTTTGTTTGACTTGGTGTCTGTACCACGCTTTTGTCGTCCAGATTAAATGCAGTCAGGCTGCCGCCCCATAATGCTCCAGTGTCCACGCAGACAACATTATTTGCCTCATACAGACCCAATGCCGACCAGTGACCAAATAAAATAGTTTTATCTGTATTTTGTCGGTTCGGAGCTTTAAACCATGGTAAATAATGTACCGGCATATCACTAAGTGTGCCTTTATAGTCAAAATCCATGGCACCTTTATCGGTGAGCGCACGCATCCGTGTGAAGCTGTTGGTGATGAAACGCAGTCTTTCATCGCCACTGAGGCCGTTGTTCCATTGATCAGGTTTATTGCCGTACATGAGGGCAAAGAACTGTTCTGGGGTATTCTGTAAAACCGTTTCCACTTCCTGTGCCAGCAGTTGTGCTTGTGTACACGTCCACTCTGGCCAGATACCTGCATGCACCAGTACATAGTTTGCCTGTTGGCGGTATAAAGGTTGCTGGCATAACCAATCAATTAATTCTTTTCTGTCGGGCGCGTTGAGAATGTCACTGATTGTGTCCGCACGTTTGAGTTTGCCATAGCCGTAATGCAGTGCTAGTAAATGCAAATCATGATTGCCCAGAATAGTTTGCATACAGCCATCATGCTGTTTAACCAGACGCAAAGTAGCCAGTGATTGTGGGCCACGATTGACCAGATCACCCGTAAGCCATAAAGTATCGGTACCGGGATTAAAGTCCACTTTGGCCAGCAGGTGCTGAAATTCTGCCAGACATCCCTGTATATCACCAATCACGTATTGCGCCATATTCAACCTCCCAGCAATTCAGGAACAAACAGTCATTTTGACTGCCAGCCCTGAATTTGTCTGCTTAATTGTCCAGAACCAGAACACCTTCTGCTTCAACCAGTACACCTTTGGGTAAGGCAGAAACTTCAACAGCAGCACGTGCAGGATATGGAGCAGTAAAGTATTGCGCCATAATTTCATTAAAGGTAGCAAAGTTGCTTAAATCGGTTAGATAGGCGTTTACTTTCACCAGATCATTCAGGCTGCCGCCGGCAGCTTCTGCAACTGCCTGAAGGTTTTTAAATACCTGGTGTGCCTGTTCAGCAAAGCCGCCCTCTACTACCTGCATGGTTTCGGCTACCAGTGGAATTTGGCCGGATAGGTATACGGTGTTTCCAGCGCGTACTGCCTGAGAATAAGCGCCGATGGCGGCTGGTGCTTTATCAGTATGAATAATATTTTTACTCATGTTGCTACTCCTTTGCATTAAAGAAAAAAAGGTTATCAGATAATCAGGTTTTTAAAAATAAAGCCAGTAAATCATTCAGAAAACTGCGTCCCAGTGGCGTGGGGCGTAAATACAGCGGATTTGCATCCAGTAAACCGCGTTCAACTGCCTGAGTGATGGCATGCTGTATCAAAGCCAGTGGCAGGCCGGTACGTTCACTAAACCATGTACTGGGCACGCCGGCAGTCAGTCGCAGGACATTGAGCATA
The DNA here is from genome assembly GCF_914768025.1 of Snodgrassella gandavensis. Taxonomy (GTDB): domain Bacteria; phylum Pseudomonadota; class Gammaproteobacteria; order Burkholderiales; family Neisseriaceae; genus Snodgrassella; species Snodgrassella gandavensis. The sequence continues at coordinate 29,000 of NZ_CAJZCE010000009.1, forward strand.
AATTCAAACGGTAAATCCTGTGCCGATACCTGTTGACGGGTAATTGCGCGCTGCGGTTGCTGTTGCATAGCCTGCAAATAGTCTTTTGGATGCCGGCTGCGGGTTGTGCGCTCAATTGCCTGAGCAGTGGATATTTTACCATGGGCACCGGCACCAATGCCGATATAGTCACCAAATTGCCAGTAGTTCAGATTATGTTGACATGCCTGCTGAGGCTGGGCAAAAGCTGAAGTTTCGTAGTGAGTGAATCCGGCCTGATGTAATGCTGTATGCACGGTTTCTTCGATATCAGCGATGTGGTCATCGTCTGGCAATTGTGGCGGAGGAGTATGGGCAAACGGTGTATTTGGTTCCAGTGTCAGCTGATAGGCACTGATATGCTGTACGCCAGTTGCAATGGCTGTATGAATATCCTCCTTTGCCTGTGTGACTGTTTGTCCGGGCAGGGCATACATTAAATCTACATTCACTTTGGGAAATAAAGTTAAACCGGATTCAATTGCACTCAGCGCTTCATCACGGTTGTGAATACGCCCCAGAGTTGCTAGTTTATCGTCGGCAAAACTTTGCACGCCGATTGAAAGGCGGTTGATGCCCGCTGCCGCAAAAGCTGCAAAACGATTGCGTTCGAATGTGCCCGGATTGGCTTCCAGTGTGATTTCCGCTGCTGGCAACAGATTAACCCGCGCACGAATACCACTTAGCAGCTGCTCAAAAGCAGTTGCCGAAAGCAGGCTGGGGGTACCGCCACCGATAAAAATCGTATGCACCGGCCTGCCCCAGAAATAGGGCAGTTCCGTTTCCAGATCGGTTAATAAGGCAGCAATATAGGCTTGTTCATCCAACTCCTGTTTCAACTGATGCGAATTGAAATCGCAATACGGGCATTTACGTACACACCATGGAATATGAATATACAGCGATAATGGCGGTAAGCTGGACAGATGTGGAGAATGACTCTGTGGTGTTTGTAATGAAACAGGATACTCAGGCATTAGAATTCAGGCCGTATTGTTGCTGGAGTTTTGCCATGAGAATATGCAGTGCCTGCGCTCGGTGGCTGATGCGGTTTTTTTCTTCTTGGCTCATTTGTGCTGCGGTTAATTGCTGCTCAGGTAAGTAGAAATGTGGATCATAGCCAAAACCATTATTTCCGGCTGCAGATGACTGCCACAACCCCGGCCAGTTTGCTTCGGCAATCAGTGGCTGCGGGTCGTCTGGATGGCGCACCAGTACCAGTACACATACGTAAAATACGCTTTTGTCACTATTTTGGCGCAGTTGGGCATCCAGTTTGGCATTGTTGGCGGCATCAGATTTTGGTTCTGTACCCGCATAGCGGGCAGAATGTACGCCGGGAGCGCCATGCAGGGCATTGGCACAAATACCGGAATCATCGGCCAGTGCTGGTAACCCGCTATGGCGGCTGGCATGTCGAGCTTTAGCCAGTGCATTTTCTACAAAAGTCACATAGGGTTCTGGGCATTCAGTGATGTTGAAAACCGACTGCGGCACAATTTCTATGTTCAATGATCTAAACAGACGGCTGAATTCAGCCAGTTTGCCTTGATTGTTACTGGCAAGAACAATTTTATTCATGATTAATATCGTTGGAGGATAAGGCCTGATACATTTGCTGGGAGGCGCGTTCGCGTAGTGTAAACGCCAGCGCTGCAAATTGTCCCAGTGCACTGACAAAAGCAAGTAAACAGCAAATTATCGCAATAGTGTGCTGTTGATGCACCCAATAATAACAGCCTAATACCACCCAGCCAATAAACATAAAGGTACATGAAGCCAGAATGAGTAATAACAGTTTGAGTTTAGTCATATTGGCATGCTCAAAAATAAATGGTATGGCTTGAAGCCGGCTACAGTAATTAGGTAAATCACTATAGTTTATAGCAGATTATGGTTTTCAGAATGCAACAGAATATAAAATGAATTAATCATTAGTTATCATCCGGATTTAAATGAGATTCAGTTTCTTCAATTCAATATACTTATTCGTATTTTCAGATGTAAAAATTTATTTTTTTCCAAGCGAGGTAAAATCTGTAGTGCTATCTGGTGTCTGTTCTTTATTCTGTTTCATTTTGGTTATTTTGATGATTAATGGTATTTCAGCAATTGCAATAATCAAACCAATAATAAAACATGTTGTACTATAAGCAGAAAGCTGGTGTTCATTTCGATATAGTAAAAAACCGGTATTGATGGATACTATAAATAGTAAAAATGTAACAATGTAGATAATAATCAGTTTTTTCATTAGTGTTGTTCCCTTTAAGGAAGAAAGCTATTAATGAAGATCAGTTTTGTAAGATTTTCACTATTTTACAATAAAATTTTAATCAATATCTATTTTTGAGCTATAAATGAATTTCTGTTTGCAGTCGCTGGTGATTAATTTGAATTCCGGCTGATTTTAATTAGCTTAATCGTAAAAGGTATTATTATTATCAATCCAATGGCAGCAATGATAAAACAGCAAATACTGTACCACAAAGGATAACGTATATCGGCAAAGAAGATGGTAGCCATAACGAGAGTGGTAATCACAGTCATTGCTAGAAAACAATAATTTATAATCAGTTTTTTCATATTTGGCATTTTAATATCAGTATTTAAAGTTTGTATCAACCGTTTATTTGCATCCCGAACATATATATCAAGTATTGGGTTATAAATGCTAAAAATAATATTTTAACCCGAAAAATACCCATAATGGCCAGAAAACATTTAATTGTGATGCCGCAAATAATCAAAGCCGATTGATCCTACAACCATGCTTTATAGTATTAAATATTAGCTGAATTTCAATTTACCAGAGCAAATCCGGATAAATAAGATTTCACTGAACTTGTACAACTATATCTGTTATTTTTATTTCAGTGTATTGAATCACCATTTTAGGTAGCGGAGATAATAACCAGATTCTGGTTATTAATATGTTGCCGGTAGAGTGTGTAATGTTCTGAATGACTGAGACTGTTTTCAACATTAATTGTATAGCTGCATGAAGTAAACATGATTTTTGCTGTTTTCTATAAACAATTAATATCATGATAATTTTATATCATATTGGATGGGTACATAGTAGTTAAATCCGGAAAAATAAAAGCCTGCATGAGCAGGCTTTTATTTTAACGCAATTGCTGATCCAATTGCTGAATCCATTTTCTGGCATCTTTGCCAGTGTAGGGCGTACCATCTTCATTGGCCAGACTGACACGGGTACCACCCTCTGTCAGTGGCTGTGCCAATACAATTAAACGCGGTTGCTGTTTGAGCTGTTGTTGCTCAGCTTTCTTACTGCGTCCAAACATGCGGCTAAACAGTCCCGGTTTTTTATTCGAAACAGAAGAGGCTTCAGCAGCTGCTACTTCAACCAGATAAACGTACTGGTTTCGGTCTTCACCGATGACATTCAGGCCAACACGATCCAATGCCAGTGCAACACGGCGCCAGTTGCGCTCTTGCGAACCAAGCAGATAAACACTGTCCCCATCCAGCTTTGCCAGTGCATTTTCATTCGGATTTTGCTTCTGGTCGGCTATCTGTTGCTGTACTTGTTTGGCATCTGCCCCCAGATATTGCATGAAGCGTGCCAAGAATGCTGCTTCCAGCTCAGGTTCGTTTGGACGAGGTTGCCATGCAGTGCTGTCCCCATCCTTGCTGGTATAAACTTCTTTCATGCCTTTCTGGCTGAAAAATACATCGGTACCACCCTTGCTGTTGCGTTCCAAACGGATTGTAAACATATCACGTTCACCGCTGGAATAAATGCCACCCAGACCCACTTTTTCAAAAATGCCGCGAATGGCATCTGAAGGCACTTTGGCACGGTTTTCTGCCCAGTTGGTTTGCATTAAGCCAATTGACGGTTCTTCACGCTCAATAGTAAAACCCTGTTCCTGCCAGAAAGCCTTCAGCAGTGGCCATAATTCAGCAGCCTGTTTATTGTCAATGGTCAGCCAGCGGATGCTGCCATCACGTTGAAAGTGAATATCCGGTACTTGAGTCAGTACCTGAGTATTGGTACTGGTTTGGTATTTGCTGGCAGGCTTGTTCAAATCGCTGGCACGTACTGCACCATTAATCAGTGAACTACCCGGAGCACTGAAACGATTACCCTGATTCGGGTCAGTCAGGTCTGGTGGTACATCCAGTTGGACGATTTTTTTATTGTTTGACTGATAATCCAGTTTGGGCAGGTTGTCTTTTTTGCTGGCACAAGCGGTAAGGCTGGCTGCCAGCAAGGTCAGAACTACGGTTTTACTTATATTCATATCGGCCACTTTCTGTGTGCATTATTATGGCAATGTTGGCTTGTGTTTAGATTAATCCAGCTTCCTGCATGGCAGCCAGTATAGTAGCTTGTCCGGTAGGAGACAGTTCGATAATTGGCAGGCGGCAAACCGGGTTGATTTTACCTAGTTTGGACAAAGCCCATTTGGTTGGTGCCGGGCTCGGTTCACAGAAAAGATCACCGTGCAGGCGCTGCAATTTATCATTTAATGTACGTGCGCTGGCAATGTCCCCACGTAAGGCTGCATGACACATATCAGCAAACATTTTGGGTGCAACATTGGCAGTAACGCTGATAACACCATGGCCACCGCATAACAGGAATGCCATAGCTGTAGGATCATCACCGGAATATACCGCAAAATTTTCAGGTACATGTTTAAACAGATAGCATGCGCGGCTAATATTACCAGTGGCTTCTTTAATGCCCACAATATTATCGATTTCTGCTAGCCGTAAAGCGGTATCTGGTTGCATATCGGCAACAGTACGGCCAGGGACATTGTACAAAATCATGGGAATACTGGTGGCTTCAGCAATGGTTTTGAAATGGCGGTATATACCTTCCTGATTGGGCTTATTATAGTAAGGTACTACTGATAATGTCATATCAGCACCGGCCTGCTGTGCTTCCTGAGCCAAATAGATCGCTTCATGCGTATTGTTGGCACCAGTGCCTGCAATCACTTTAACGCGTCCGGCTACATGTTCTACAGCAGTTTTAATTACCGTCAGGTGTTCATCAACACTAAGTGTAGCTGATTCACCAGTGGTTCCCACAGCGACAATAGCGTCGGTGCCGGATTCGATGTGCCAGTCAATAAGCTGTTTGTATTGTTCATAATCAATACTGCCATCTGTATGCATAGGTGTTACGATGGCAACAAGGCTGCCTGTCAACATAATTCTACCCTTTGCAGGTGAGCTGAAAATGTGATGATTGTAGCGTATTTTTTCCTTTCGTGGAAAATAGCCTGTTATTGAATTATTTTTGATAAGAGTAGTTTGGTTGTGTTAAAGATTTTATTGCTCAATAGCTTGCTCTGGATTAAATATCCCTGCTTCGCTTAAAATACGCCGCTTTATATTCATTTAACACATGCATAAAGCAAATAAGGAAGGATGACATGGCCGATAACTCCTCTGTTCGTACACATAGTGAACACTCTGATCTGGTCTATGGTCTGGAGGAAAAACCTCCTGTTTTTAATGGTTTGCTCAGTGCATTAACCCATTTACTTGCTCTTTTTGTGCCCATGGTGGCACCTGCTCTGGTGGTTGGCGGAGCTCTGAAACTGCCTGCCGACATGACAGCCTATCTGGTGTCTATGTCCATGGTTGCCTCAGGTGTAGGTACGTATATTCAGGTACACCGTTTCGGCGTCATTGGTTCGGGGCTGCTATCGATTCAATCGGTTAATTTTTCTTTTGTTACCGTGATGATTGCGCTTGGATTGGGCATGAAAGAGAACGGGATGAATGAAAATACCATGATTTCTACTTTGCTGGGCGTCTCTTTTGTAGGCGCCTTTTTAGTAATTGGTGCATCATGGTTATTGCCTTTTCTGAAAAAAATCATTACCCCCACAGTAAGCGGAGTGGTGGTTTTGATGATAGGCCTGAGCCTGATTCATGTTGGCATTACCGATTTTGGCGGTGGCCTCACAGCCAAGGCTAATCATACTTTCGGGTCATGGTCGAATCTGGCATTATCAACATTTGTGCTGTTCACTGTGCTGTTATTTAACTGCTTCAAGAATGCATGGTGGCGCATGGCTGGTATTGCAGTGGGGTTGATATCCGGTTATGTAATTGCCATTTTTATGGGTATTGTTGATTTTTCCAATCTGCATGACTTGCCACTGATTACTATTCCGATTCCATTCAAATATGGTTTTGCTTTTGACTGGCATGCATTTATGGTAGCCAGCACTATTTATTTATTAAGTGTGTTTGAAGCAGTTGGAGATTTAACTGCCACAGCCATGATTTCCAATCAGCCGGTAGACGGGCCATCGTACACAAGCCGTCTGCGTGGTGGGGTTATGGCTGATGGTCTGGTTTCAGTGATTGCTACTGCTTTGGGTTCTTTGCCATTAACTACATTTGCTCAGAATAATGGTGTGATTCAAATGACAGGTGTTGCTTCACGACATGTGGGAAAATATATTGCAGTAATTTTGATTATACTTGGGTTATTTCCTTGGGTTGGTGCCGTTTTCACTACTATTCCCAGTCCGGTTCTCGGTGGAGCGATGGTTGTGATGTTTGGTCTGATTGTGACTGCTGGGATACGGATTATTATTACTGCCGGCATTCGCCGCCGTGAAGCGGTTATCTGTGCTACTTCACTGGGTCTCGGGCTGGGTGTAGCATTTGAACCGGAAGTTTTTGCCCAGTTACCTATTCTGTTTCAAAATCCGATTTGTATGGGCGGGATTGTGGCAATTATCTTGAATCTGTTGTTACCACATGATAGAAGTGAACCTGCGGTATATTTAAGTGATGATATTCCGCATTAATTAATATACGGTAAAAAAAGGCTGCCTGAATATTCCGGCAGCCTTATATATTAGCTCTGTATTAAATGCGTTTGATCAATTTGTTACGCGATTATGTACAGGGCTATTTCTATATCTGGAAGAAATCTTATTAAGCCGTTTGAGGCTGTATTTGAAAATAAACCAAGGTATGAATACTCCTGTGTTGTTCTCAGAACAGGTAGTCAAAACGATTTCTTCGCTGTTATCTTTTTTGCCGAATAATAAAAAATTTATACAAGGATGTTTATTTTTTCTTTGTGAGCAAGTTTTCACCATCAATAGGGTGTAAACGTGCGAATATCCAGCTTGAGAGCAGGGTAAAAAGACCCAGAATAATAAATGTGAGGCGAAAAGCTGTGGTGATATTGTCATTTATAAAGCTGGCGCGACTGAAATTTTGTAACAGTAAGGCACCAATTGCTATGCCGAAGCTCAGTGCTAGCTGTTGGTTAACAGCCATTAGGCTGGTACCACTGCTGACTTGATTGGGGCGCAAATCCGCCAGTGTAATGGTATTCATACCGGTAAACTGTAATGAGTTACATGCGCCCAGAATGCACAAGTGCAATAGAATCAGCCATTGCGGTGTACTGGCGCTAAAAAGAGCCAGTGACATTATCAATATACCAATAATACGAGTGTTCCAGGCCAGCGTATTACGATAACCAAAGTGATTCATTAATGGTTTCAGAAATGGTTTGGCAAATATGGCTGCCAAAGCCAATGGCATTAATAGCCAGCCTGAGTTGACTGCGTTATAGTGAAAAGCAACTTGAAATAATAACGGCAATAATAATGGTAAAGCACTCATACCCAGACGGCTAACCAGATTACCAGCCAGCCCCAGACGAAAAGTGCGTACCAGAATTAGATGTGGTGGATACAATGCACGATTGTTTTGGCGTGCATGAGCCCAATAGGCGATTAGCGCTCCAATGCCTGCAATAGCCATCATGCAACCAAAAAGCATATTATTAGCATGTGACATGGTTTCAAAGGTCAGGGTCATGCAAAAAGCCGATGCTGAAAATAGAAAGAAACCTAAACCATCAAAATAATTGGCCGGGCGATTAAAACTGGGCATGATGTACCAAGTAACCAGCAATCCCAGCAGACCGACGGGTACGTTCAGCAAAAAAATCCAGTGCCAGCTTGTATACTCTACGAGATAACCACCAATAATTGGTCCGAGTACTGGTCCGATAAGTGCTGGCATAATGGCATAGTTCATGACTGTTATCAGTTTGGAACGGTCGTAAGCCTGCATCATGGTTAAACGGGCTACTGGTGTAAGCATGGCTCCACCCAATCCTTGAATAATTCTGGCCAGCACTAGTAAAGCCAGATTGTTACTGGCTGCACATAAGACGGATCCAATAACAAATATAACCATGGAACCCATAAAGAGTTTACGCGTACCTAATTTGTCGGACAGGAAACCAGACAAAGGCATCATGATGGCCAGTGTCAGTGCATAAGCAATAATAGCCGATTGCATATTCAGTGGCGATTGCCCCAGATCAGCAGCCATTGAGGGCAGGGCTGTGTTGAGGATAGTTGCATCCAGTTGCTGCATAAAGATGGCTATTGCCAGTAATAAGGGCAAAAAGCGTGATGGTTTACTGTTATTAATGGTAGCCATAATTGTTATTTATTAATGATGGTTTGATTTATTATAACAGAATCATGTTTAGCTTTTATTTATCAATATAAATGCATGAATTACAACGTAATGTTTTATTAATTTGCAAATAAATAATAAATTAATAAAATAATTTCTGGATTGAAAGTGCTTTTTACTCTTGGGAGAATCAGCTTAGATGAAATTAAGCGCATTAATGGTGCTTTTTCCTCTGAGATAAACAAATCTGAAATATATTGAGTATTACTTAATGTTTTTTCTAATTGTTCGAATATTTTTGAATCTCTATAATCTATCTTGGATGCAATAAGCTGTCTGCTGGTTCTTGAGAGCTTGGAGGATCACAACTTTTTTAATAAAGGTAATCATATTTTGCTAACTGTGTCATCAATTTCCTGTAATTGGTAGATTGATTTGCATAGCCTCGTAGATATTTAAAAGTGTAGCAAATTTGTTTATCTCAGAGGAAAAAGCACCATCTTCATGCAAAATAATAGGATTATCTTTTTGATTGCTGATGATTTAAGGAATCTCTTATATATGTTATATATATCATTTTTGAATCCATATCTGTGAACATCACAAGTGCTGGTTTGGCAATTTATATTTAGGTTTTTTCCTTTCTGTACAATTTTTTCACTATCGGATTTCCTTATTGCTATATAAAAAATATCATGGCAAACAAGCGCTCTTTCTTCATAATTATTTTGCAATTTTATTAAAGAGCTTTTGTTTGAAATAGTTTTGTAGCAAGTAAAACGCGTTTTAATTTAAATGATATTATAAAAATTAAAACTCTCTGATTTGGTTTATCTCGTTTCCAGATAAAGGTTTATATATAAAACAACCCGTGCTGCCCTTAATTAGAGGCACACGGGTAGGTATAAATTTAGAGAAATTACATGCGCATTGTATCTACAACGTCAATCATAAATTCCATATCTTCTTTTGATAATTCAGCGAAGCCTTCTGGAAAGCCTAAGGCTTTAACGATGTTTGCGCCATCAGGATCATCTGCCATTTTGCACAATATTTCTTGTAGAGGCTCAGCTTTTGCAGCAACATCTGGATGATATAACATCACGTGAGACACTTCATTAATCCGGCTCTTCAGCAGCACTTTCAACTGATTTTTGGTAACTGAGTTAAAGCTTTCATATACATCTGCCTGAACTATACCAACTTGAGCCTGATGGCGAATAACGCTGGAAGCTACCATAAGGAAGTTGTCTTTGCGTTTAACTGTCAATTCATCATCAGAAAGATTGGCTGGTTCTAACAGGCGTAAACCAATAAAGTTTGCATCTTCATTGTTTGAAAGTGCTAGTTCTACACTGCCTTTCAGATCTTCAATGGCATTGATATCTGAGTCGGCAGCAGTAACAATCACGATTTCATCTGATTTGTTTTTTGGTTTTACCAGTGGTAAATATCCTTGTTCACGGACGTAAGTACCGGCTGAAAACGGGTTAACGAAAAGCATGGATACTTTTTCTTTTTCCTGCTGGGATGTTACTTCGTCAAATGAAGGAGGCATAAGCAGGGAAATGTTCTGGTCACTTTTCTTTTGCAGATAGTTATTGAGTAAATACCAAGTACTGAACTGATCAGGTAGATAATCGGGTACAACCATTAAACTCAGCATATTATTTTCCTTCCTGTTCGTTTTTCAGCATTTCTGCATACTTGGCGGTCATTTCGTTAACCCGTTCGCGGCTTGGTTTGCGGCGGATTGAGCTGTAGCCAATGACTTTGCCTTGACGTAAATTAGGAATTACAGTGGCGTATACCCAATAGTGGCCACCGTCTTTACGTAGATTTTTTACATAACCATACCAGCGTTCGCCTCTTTGCAGAGTAGCCCACATGTCGGCAAATGGAGCTTTTGGCATTTCGGGATGGCGTAGCAAGCAATGAGGTGCACCAATGATTTCATCACGGGTCCAACCGCTGATATCAACAAATACGTCATTTGCATGAGTAATGATGCCATTAAGATCAGTACGGGATACAATCAGAGCACCATCCGGATAGGGGAATTCTTGATTGGTTACATAAACAGTTGATTCTCCATCTTGATGATAGTGTTTGATTTTGTGTTCAGAAGATTCGCTTTCTGGCTTTGGCTGAATCCAACGACTCATATCCATATTAATTTGTCCTTCAATTTTGGTTTAATCTGAATCATATAAAGGATGAGTGTGCTTAATGAGATGCATTTCAGAGATTTTTGTAAAATTACAGCAGCCTAAATTATTTGTGGTTTTATACATTAATCGCTACTGTAAACTTCTGAATTTCCATGCAATTGGAATAAAATGATATTTACCCAATCTATAGGTGCGCGATGTTTCAATTAAAAACATTTATAAACACTTAAACGCCCTTTCATGCAACTGAGTCAGCTTTCGTTTGTTTCAGGTTTGGCTGACTTAAATTCTACCAGATTTTTACATGAAATCTGGAGTAACGGCAATACTGGACTATCTGGTCTGATTGATACAGTATTGTATATTTAAAACAAGTAATTACAATTGTGCATAAGTGGGAATTTAAATGGCAGAGTTTATTTTTGATTAAGCAAACTAATTGTTAATCAAAATGATCAGCCAGTTCTTTCAATGCTCGTTTAGCTTCGAACAGAATCAAACCTAATTTGGCTTCATGAGTAGTGGTAATGGTTAACAGAATAGCTTCAGATGCTTGAAACAGCAACATGTAGCCTTTGTCGGTATGAATAATGGTGTTATCCAGAGTACCTTTCAAAACTTCTTTTGCGGAACGGTTACCCAAAGACAGTAATGCGGCTGCCATAGCACCAATGCGGTCTTCATCCATGCCGCTTTGTAAAGCTGAAGCAATTGGCAGACCATCTGTTGAAATAACGGCTGAAGAAGTAATGTCGGGAGTACTGTTTAGTGTTTTCAACACACCTTCGATAAAATCATATTTCATGAAAATTCCTCTAAAAATTGGCTGTAACTCCATCAATTATAGAGAATAGTGAGTTTTTTTGCAAAAAAATGTTATTAAATTTTATTAATTATCTTTATTTATATTTTCTATATTTATTTATGTTATTTCATTTTCATCGATCTGAAACTTTTGTTGTTCAAAAATTAAGTTATGTATTATTTTTGTTGGTCATATATTTTAGGGAAACGATGAATTATAGCATTATGAAGAACGAATTATTGGGGGAAATTGCTCTATTTGAGATTTTTAATTTGAATCAAGTTATAAAATTCAGACTAGGGTAGATAAATGTAGGTGTTGAGGTTAATTAATCTTAACTGCTATCGGTGTGGCTTATATACTAGGTGTCTTATATCCAGATATTTTGACGATTATGAATTGACGATAAATGTTGAATTGTATTGGCCTGGGTTTAATTATTCTGCTGAGTTAAGCTGACTATTCATGATGTGATTGGAAAAAGTGTTGAGGGTGGAAAATAGGCTTATCTGACCAAATAAGGCTGGGGACTAAAGAAAGAGGGGTCGATGCAGCATAATTAAACAGGTTGTTATCAGATAACAACCTGTGGTGAATAGTGGTGAATAAAAGTTAATTAATACGGTGTTTAAAAAATTTTGAGCTGTTTAAAGGTTACATTTGTGAGTTGTGTGTTTGAATCAAATGTCTGTTTCTACTTTGTCTCCTTCTGCTTCCATCCAGACGCGTCGGGAAGCTGCTTCACCTTTACCCATTAATTTGATAAATATATTCTGGGTTTCGCTGTTGTCTTCATCTGGAATATGCACTTGCAGCAGGCAGCGGGTATCCGGACTCATGGTAGTATCTTTAAGCTGATCCGGGTTCATTTCACCCAGACCTTTAAACCGGCTGATGCTGTAGGCACTTTCTTTAACTTTTTCCAATTGCAGCCGTTCCAGAATGCTATTAAGCTCTGTCTGATCCTGAGCATAAAGTTTTCTTGCCGGTTTGTTTTTTCCTTGAGCATTCACATCTACCCGAAAAAGCGGAGGTTGGGCTACGTAGATGTGACCGGCTTCAATCAGGCGCGGAAAATGGGTGTAAAAAAGGGTGAGTAACAGTACCTGTATATGGGCGCCATCTACATCTGCATCAGATAATATGGCAATCTTGCCGTAACGCAGGCCGGATAGATCAGGATTGTCGTTTTTTCCATGTGGATCTACACCAATGGCTACCGAGATGTCGTGAATTTCAGCGTTGCCAAACAACTGATCGCGATGGATTTCAAAGCTGTTTAAAACTTTACCGCGTAAAGGGAGGATTGCCTGAGTATTTTTGTCGCGTGCGAGTTTGGCTGAACCACCGGCAGAATCACCCTCGACTAGGAAGAGTTCATTTTCGCGAATATCTTCACTTTCGCAATCGGTGAGTTTGCCTGGTAAGACGGCTACGCCTGAACCTTTTTTCTTTTCTATTTTTTTGGTTGAGCGCATACGAGCCTGAGCCTGACGAATGGCCAGTTCGGCTATTTTTTTACCAGTATCGATATTTTGGTTTAACCATAATTCCAATGGATCACTGCACATGGTGGCAACCAGTTTGAGCGCATCACGGCTGGTTAGTTTGTCTTTTGTCTGTCCCTGAAACTGTGGGTCTAGCAGTCGGGCTGAAAGGACAAAGGCAACTCGCGAGAAAACATCATCTGACTGCAATTTTACGCCGCGCGGAAGCAGGTTGTGATGGTTAATAAAATTATTTACGGCATGAAAAACAGCCTGTTTCAGGCCTGCTTCGTGAGTGCCGCCAGCGGCTGTGGGAATCAGGTTAACGTAACTTTCACTTGGCGCATGGCCTTCTTCTACCCATGTTAGTGCGTAGGCTGCACCTTCGCCCTGATTAAAATCGGTTTCGTGATTGGCACTTAAATAGTTTTCGCTAGCAAAAATAGGGGTTGCAGTTTGGGTATCGGCTAGTAAGTCAAGTAAGTAGCTTTTCAGGCCATTTGGGTAGTGCCAGTTTTGTATGTGTGCTTCATCAGTGTTGCTGAGATGGCGGGTAAGGGTGACGCTGACTCCGGGCAATAAAACTGCTTTGGCACGTAAGGAACGTTCAAGTTCGGCCAGATTGTATTGTGGGTTATCAAAGTACTGTCCGTCTGGCCAGATACGAACTTCTGTGCCACTGTCTTTACTGGAACATTTGCCAATTACGGATAGTGGCTGGATAACATCGCCTCCTGCAAAGGTGATATGGTAAATTTTTCCGCTTCTTTTAACGGTGACTTCCAGACGTGAAGACAAAGCATTGGTAACAGAAACACCGACACCATGCAAACCACCTGAAAAGGCATAGGCACCATCACCACTTTTTTTGTTGAATTTACCGCCGGCATGTAGTTGGGTAAATACTAGTTCGATTACGGGTACATGTTCGATTGGATGTAATCCGGTAGGAATGCCACGGCCATTGTCTTTGACGGTAACAGAACCATCCTGATTCAGGGTAACGTCAATGTTTTGTGCGTAGCCACCTAATGCTTCATCGGCTGCATTGTCAATCACTTCCTGAATAATATGGATAGGACTTTCTGTTCTGGTATACATTCCGGGACGTTCTTTAACTGGTGCTAGACCTTTGAGAACGGTGACGCTGGATTCATCGTATGTTATGGATTTGCTCATAGTTTTATTTTTAGAGATGTATCGATGGCAATATAAAACAAATTACCGTAAAAAGATTATTTTTTCGGTAATTTGTTTCTGATTTATACTGTAGAAAGGAAATACGGTAAAGAGTTGATTACTGATATTTATTCAGCCAATGAATATTTATCATCATGATTCTGGCGGGTTTGAACAAAATCGGCCCAGCTTGGCAGCTCCTGCAAAAAGCGCGACAATTCAAGCAATGCATTCAGATAGACGCTACGTTTGAATTCAATAACTTCGTCTACTGGTGCCCAGTACTGATGCCAGCGCCACGCATCGAATTCTGGATGATGGGTGGCGCGCAGATGAACGTCGCTTTCCCGTCCAGTCAGACGCAGCAGATACCATATCTGTTTCTGTCCTTTATAGGAACCTCGCCATTCGCGTTTAATCCAATGCGTAGGTACATCATAACGTAGCCAGTCACGTGTACGCCCGATTATTCTGACGTGATGTGGTAACAAACCTACTTCTTCCATCAGCTCGCGATACATGGCCGCTTCCGGGCTTTCGCCTGGCTTGATGCCTCCCTGCGGAAACTGCCAGGAATGTTCGTGTACCCGTTTGCCCCAAAAAACCTCGTTACGGTCGTTGGTGATGATTATCCCGACATTGGGGCGATAACCTTCTCTGTCTAACATGGTAGTTCGCCCGATAAATAAATCGAATTTTCGCACAAATCGAGGTGTGAGACCAGTAAGGATTAAATTGGAGGGATATCAGCTAAGTTATACTTTATATAATTATGAAATATTTATACAGTTATTTTTTTGAGGTAGATTAAAAGGGAATCGATCTATCAGTTAATATTAAGATTGATATATGTACTAGATAGTCAGGATGGTTAAGTTTGTTTTAATTGTTGATTTGCTGGCTATACTGGATTTATCTAAAAAATAAAGCCGTATCTGTTTAGATATGGCTTTATTTTGTTTAATCTAATCAGTTTTATGAATGAATAGGTTCGAAAGTATGAATAGTTTTTTCGTTTTCAGGAATTTGCTCTTTGCCATTTTCTGGTTGGGCATGCTGATAAAAGGCAGCGCGTTTAGCAGCCTGAAAAATTTGTAGTCTACGACGATGTTGCATAATTAGATCCTTTCTCGCTTGTCGGTGTTGTGCACCAACTGTTGTCATTTATAGCTTGTTTGTACAGCCTGTACTGATGGTTAATAGTAAATCAGTTATCTGTACAGTTATTGTTTTAACATGATTATTTATTTGTTCACTAACAATATATAAGATATAGCAGACTTTTGCAAGGCAGTATTTTTTGGCTGCCTTTAGGGGTGAAATGTAATTGATTGCCGAGAATACGGCTGATTTGTGGAAAGATCAGGCAGCAGTAGCTGCCTGATGACTGTACTGATTAAGAGTAGAAAATTAGGATTTGGGCTGGCTGTTGTTGCCAGTACGTCTTTTCTGCTGGTTACTGTTGCGTTGACGGGGGCGGTTTGGTTGCTGCTCACCATTCTGACGCCGGTTTGTGCCCGCGTTGCCATTTTTGCTATAGTTGCCAAAAGGGCGGCGGCCTTTGCCTGCTGCTTTACTAGAACGTTTGCGGGTAGGTTCCATACCAGTGATGGTCTGTTCTGGTAGTTTACGATTCAGATATCGTTCAATTTTATGTACTTTGATGTACTCGTTCACTTCGGCAAAGGAAATGGCCAGACCGGTACGTCCAGCGCGACCAGTACGGCCGATACGGTGTACATAGTCTTCAGCCTGTTTGGGCAAGTCATAGTTAATTACGTGGGTAATGGTTGGTACGTCAATGCCACGGGCAGCAACATCAGTTGCCACCAGAATTTTAATTCGGCCTTTACGTAAATCCATCAGTGTACGATTACGCCAGCCCTGAGGCATGTCGCCATGTAGGCAGTTGGCTGAAAAACCTTTTTCATACAGTTCATCAGCCAGTTGTTCAGACATGGCTTTGGTGGCGGTGAAGATCACAACTTGATCAATGCTGGTGTCGCGTAAAATATGATCAAGCAGTCGGTTTTTATGCCGTGTGTCATCACAATAAAGCAGCTGTTCATCAATTTTGCCCTGTTTTTCTTCGCGGGCAATATCAATTTTCTGTGGCTGATGGGTAAGTTTCTGTGCCAGTTTGCCAACCATACCATCCCATGTGGCTGAGAATAACAGGGTTTGACGTTCAGCAGGGGTGGCGGCAACAATGGTTTCTATGTCATCTATGAAGCCCATATCAAGCATGCGGTCTGCTTCATCCAGAATCAATACTTCCAGACGGCTAAAGTCAATTCGTCCCTGACGCATGTGATCCATCAGTCGTCCCGGTGTGGCAACAATTAGGTCAATCGGGCGCGACAATGCTCGGATTTGCTGGCCAAAAGCTGTTCCTCCCACCAGTGTGACTGTGCGCAGCCATGGCATGTTTTTACCATAAATCTGGGCGTTTTTTTCTACCTGCTGTGCCAGTTCACGTGTAGGTGTTAAAACCAGTGCCCGAGGGCCTTTGCCTGATTTTTCACTGCGTTTGAGCAGCTTTTGTAAGGTGGGTAATAAAAAAGCGGCGGTTTTACCAGAACCAGTCTGGGCAGAAACCATTAAATCTTGATTATCCAGAACGGCGGGGATGGATTCCAGTTGTACCGGAGTAGGATTTTCATAACCGGCAGCGATAAGTGCGGTAGTGAGTTGTTTGTCTAAGTTTAAATCTGAAAAAGACAATGTCATGATTTTCCTTTGGTTAAACGAACAACCAAATGTGATAATCTAGTTTGTAAAAATAAATTAGATTATGAAGAACAGTTGCTAGCTTAAGCCAAGTAGGAAAATAATCAAAGATAGCAATTGGTTGTCGTAAGCGTGTGTGTTTGGGTATTTTATACATCGGCGACAACCAAGCAACGGACGCATTTCTGCGGATGTTGGTATACGGCGTTACGTAATATGGTGATATTGAGTACGCCGTGTTTAATTAGGTTGCTAACGATGGCTTCAAATTATTCGTTTGATTATAAGATATATCGTTTTTTTAAGCAACTAGATACGCAGGATAGCTGTAACGAATACTCTGGGGTATTAGATGGTTTTTCCGTTACAATGTGGCTGTTAGCGTGATTATGGCAGATATGTAAAGTTTTATTTATGAGTGATGATTTAGGTGCATTTGCCAACCGTCTTGGCAAAAATATTAAACATTTGCGTAAATGGGCACAGCGTCAGGGGCTAGAAGCGTGGCGTATGTACGACCGAGATGTGCCGCAATATCCCTTTGCGGTGGACATTTATGCGGATCAGGTTCATTTACAGGAGTACGATACTGGTTGGCTGATGCATAAATCGGAATATGAAGACTGGTTGACGGGGGTTATGGATGCAATTGTATTTGTAACTGGTTTGCCCAGAGAACATATTCATTTGAAAAGGCGGCAGCGTCAGAAAGGTAAGGAGCAGTATGAAAAAACCGGTGCTGACGGTACGGATTTTGTGATTCATGAATATGGACGGGCTTTTTGGGTAAATCTGGATAAGTATCTGGATACAGGTTTGTTCCTTGACCATCGCAACACGCGCCAAAAAATAGGTTGTATGGCTGCGGGCAAACGGTTTCTGAATCTTTTTGCATATACTGGCAGTTTTTCGGTATATGCAGGCACTGGTGGTGCTTTGTCTAGTGAAACAGTTGATTTGTCTAATACTTATCTGCAATGGGCTCGGCGTAATTTTGAACTGAACGGGCTAGATATGGAAGCTCATCAGATTGTGCGGGCTGATGTATTTCAATATTTGCAGATGGCTGCTGATGAAAGAAAGCAGTTTGATTTGATTGTAATGGATCCGCCAAGTTTTTCTAATAGTAAGAAGATGCTGGATATTCTTGATATTCAGCGTGATCAGGAAAAGCTGATAGATGGTGCTATGCGCTTGTTATCACCGCAGGGCATTTTGTTTTTTTCGAATAATCTGCGCACTTTTACGCTGAATCCTGCTCTGGAGCAGCGTTATCAGGTAAGTAATATTTCCAAAAAAACGGTACCGGAAGACTTTCGTAATGCGCGTATTCACCAATGCTGGGAGATACGGAAAAGTTAGTTAATTAGGTTTATTTGCAGGAGACGTTGATGGTTGGAAAGGCTCAAGTAGAACGTGTTGCACGTGTATTTGGTATGCTGTGCTTACTCGCGCCAGTTGCTGATGCAGCTGTAATTTATCATTCAGGGCATGGTGAACGCGATATTATTGTTGATTTACCTGTTTCATCAACCACTACCATTAATAAAACTGTGCGCATTGATGCACCGGCAGGAGCAACGGTTATTTACACGGATACGCCGGTTTATCCGGCTGTGCCGTCTTATCCGACTGTTTTACCATATCCTCCAGTTTATCCTGTGTCTCCCAGTATTAGTTTACGGCCGGTGGGGCGTGTTTGTTTGCACAATGATGGTATTTCATCTGTCTGGCAGTCAGTTGTGCTTGATTCCTGTTCAGGTGGTGAAATCAGTGAGGCTATGTATTTCCATCAGGGACAGGTATGGCTGAATAATCGCTGTCTGGCAGTAAGAAATAATGCAGTGGGAACGGTTACTTGTGCACCCAATAGGGAAAATAACTGGTTATTGACAGGGCGGCAGTTACGTGATCGCAACAGTAATCTATGTGTGGATGGCGCACAAGGACGTTTGCAGCTACAGCCTTGCCGGAATGTGATCAGCCAACAATTTCATTAATGCTGTTAACAGTTCTTGATGAATATTTTTTATAAGTTGCATAGTTATATTTTATTTATTTTTTCTGATTTTAATAGTCATTTGTTTTATTGGGATAATTAAAATTATTTCGACTAAATACAACTTTAAACGTATTGGCTATTTTTGTAATAATCTATTTATTTATGTTAATATTATATTTGCTAATATCATTTGTGAATTTGCGCGATTTTAATGTTGAGATTCATAAATGCAACAGTTAAATTTATTGATGGCTAGACAAGTTTGTACTGGCTGCTGTGCAGACTGCTGATCAGGCCTGTTCAAGTTGAGTAAGTAGTGACTTTGAGGGAGTGTTGCTTGATTATTGGTCTGATTTATAAGGTAAAAAATTGTTGGTATGTTTTTTTGCGTTTGATTTACGCCAAGTAACTATATCAGCAGGGATGTTTGATTTAAGCTAATATTGTCTATAATTCTAGGTAAGGTAACTGTATATCGTTATGTCTTTTTCTTCTTCCTGTATTCTGCCGCCAGCAATGTTGGGTATTCTGGGGGGGGGGCAACTGGGTGCGATGTTCACTGTTGCTGCCAAAACAATGGGTTATCAGGTAACAGTTTTGGATCCTGACCCGAATGCCCCAGCAGCTCAGTATGCTGATGTGCATTTATGTGCGGCTTTTGATGATGCTGTTGCCTTGCAGAATATGGCCAGATGTGCGGCAGTGACGACTGAATTTGAAAATGTAAGTGCTGATTCAATGCGCTGGCTGGCACAATATACTGAGGTGTCACCATCTGGTGATTGTGTGGCTATTGCACAGGACAGGCAGCAGGAGAAAGACTGGATTGCTAAAGCTGGGCTGGCTACTGTGCCGTTTTCGGTTATTTGTGCCGAGTCTGATATTGATAGCCATCTGGAAGAGTTACTGCCCGGAATTCTGAAAACGGCCACTCTGGGCTATGATGGAAAAGGGCAGATAGAAGTAGGCACTCTTGAAGAGTTGCGCGCGGCTTTTACACGATTGCAGAATGTGCGTTGTGTGTTGGAAAAAAAGGTGGATTTGCGTGCGGAAATATCTGTTGTTGTTGCGCGTTTGAATGAACAGCAAACCGTTTGTTTTCCACCGGCAGAAAATCAGCACGAAAATGGTATTCTGGCCTATTCATTAGTACCAGCCAGATTGCCCCAGCCTGTATTGCAGCAGGCTGAACACATGGCAGTAAAATTGGCTCATGCCATGGATTATAAAGGGGTTCTGGCAGTTGAGATGTTTATTGTGGGCAATGAAATGCAATTACTTGTCAATGAAATTGCACCCCGACCGCACAACTCAGGCCATTACACTTTAGATGCCTGTATTTCTGACCAGTTTCAACAGCAGGTACGGCTGATGTGTGGTCTGCCACCGGCAGCTACTGATTTATTACAGCCTTGCTGTATGGCCAATATTCTCGGAGATGTCTGGCCAGCACACGGGGAACCGGACTGGTGCACTGTGCTGAATCACAATACTGCCTGTTTACATCTGTATGGCAAAAAACAGGTACGGCTGGGTCGCAAGATGGGGCATTTTACTGTTCTGGCTGAAGATTCTGAACAGGCATGGCAAACGGCACGGTCTCTTCATCTTCACCTATACAATGATGCTCAAAATTTTTGCTCAACTGCACTAAATGTATCTTGTTGATATGGGCAAAAAAATATTACTTTAAAATTGATGGGCACAAAATTGTCTCCGCTACTAAGGTTTTCAAATGGCTGGATATTGCTAGGGTATGTATTACCGATGGCTCTGGCATGTGCCGGTATTGCCGGGCTACCTATATCAATGGTGCTGACCGGTGTTATATGTGCATTGTTGTGCAGTGTGCTTTTCTGTGGCCGAGAGAAGATATTGCTGACTCCATCGCCGTTTTCAGCATTAATGCTTATGGCATCAATAGCCTATTATGCTGGAGCAGTAACGGAACGGGTTGCTGTGGCCAGTATGCTGACTTTATTTACTGGTGTCTGGTTATTATTGCTGGCTATGGTATTACCCCGGCATTGTCTGAGCTGGATTGCCCGTCCGGTGTGGCATGGTGTTGGTGCGGGTACTGCTCTGACTTTGGTGGTGATGCTGGTGCCAATTATTCTTGGTGTTTCTGCCAATAGTAGTTCATGGCTGGAACAGTGGGAACTTTTGGTTAACTGGCAAAGCTGGAACTGGCCAAGTGTGGTTCTGGCTGGATTAACCTTTGCTTTGTTGATACTGTGGAGAGCCAAATCTCAGCCCAAGGTTTTATGGGTGTTACTGCTGGTATGGATTCTCAGTCATATATGGCCGTTTTCATTTATCGGGATTGCTACGCCTGTTCAGCAAAGCTGGCAACTCTGGCCTTTATTTCATCTGATGCACGCTGACTGGCCATTGCTGGTTTTTTTAAGTGCCACGGTAGCGCTGTTAATTTATGTGGAGATTTGCCAGTATTTACCCGATCAGTTTCGGCGTGGTGTTGGTATTATGGGATTGACCAATATACTAGCAGCAGTGGCTGGCGGTATGGTGGTCAGTGTGGGATATGTGGCTGATCAGTCAGTGAAAATCAGGATTAATACTCTGATGGCAACGCTATTGCTGCTGGCACTGATTTATTGCTGGTCGTGGTGGACTTGTGTGCCTTTACCTGTGCTCGCGGTTATTGCGCTGTATATAATCTGTGTACAGATAAATTGGGGTGAATTGCGTTTATATTATCGGCAATGGGTTGATTTGCTGTGGCTGTGTACTTCAGCCATTCTGATTATTCTGTTTGGTATATATGCTGGTTTATGGCTGGTTATTTCGCTGGGACTGATAGTAATGTGCTGGCATTCGCTGCGTATGCATGCCTGGCCTGTATTATTGCCCGAAGTTCAGATTATGGCGCAGGAAGCTATCATTATTTTACCTCAGGTTTTGCTGTTTGCTAATGCCTGTACGCTATTACGGCGTAGCCACGATCTGGTTAATACATTAAATGTACAAAAAGTGTATCTGGATGTGAGTGCAGGTTGTCGTGCTGATGTTACTGTGTTTGTTTATTTACAGGCTCTGGCTCGTGAATTGCATCAGCAGAATAAAATGTTGTTTGTTTGTGGTCTGAGTGAGCAGGCATGTTTGGCGTTGATAGCCAAGAAACTAGATTATTTGTTGCCTGAGCAGTTTAGTACACTTGATGCTGAGTCTTTATTGATATATCAAAAGTATATGAGTGAGTCTTTGGTGCTATAAGATATTCTGTTTATTGTTGCTGATGCCGGTAGTCAGGTATGATTAATTTATATTGAATATTTATTGTAGTCGGCAGGGAGGGAGAAATGAGTAAATTCTGGAGTGACAAAACGAGTTGTTTACAGCCTTACGTACCTGGAGAGCAGCCTAAATTAACCAATCTGGTTAAGCTGAATACCAATGAAAATCCATTTCCGCCATCGCCTATGGTTCTGACTGCGATGCGGAAAGCAATTAATGATGATTTGCGTTTATACCCGGATCCGAGTGCGGATAACTTAAAGCAGACCATTGCTGACTATTATGGTTTGCACAAACAGCAGGTTTTTGTGGGTAATGGTTCAGATGAGGTGCTGGCACAGGCATTTGCTGCTTTTTTTCAGGGCAAACAGCAGTTATTGTTGCCAGATATTAGCTATAGTTTTTATCCGGTATATTGCCAATTGTATGATGTTGAAGCTTGTTATGTGCCTCTGAATGAGCATTTTTCCCTGAATCCTGCCGATTATTATGGTGCTCGGGCGGGGGTGATTTTCCCCAATCCGAATGCGCCGACTGGCTGTATTTTGCCGTTGGCACAAATTGAGCTGATATTGCAGGCCAATCCTGATTGTGTGGTACTGGTAGATGAGGCTTATATTGATTTCGGTGGTGAGTCTGCAGTCAGGCTGATTGATGATTATCCTAATCTGCTGGTAGTGCAGACGCTGTCTAAATCCCGTTCGCTGGCAGGAATGCGGATTGGTCTGGCAATGGGACATGCTGATTTGATTGAGGGGCTGGAGCGGGTTAAGAACAGTTTTAATTCCTATCCGCTTGACCGGGTAGCACAGGCTGCTGCTATTGCAGCATTCACTGATGATGACTATTTCCATTTTACTTGTGCCAAGGTGATTAAAAATCGTATCTGGCTAACTGAACAGTTGCAGCGAATGGAGTTTGAGGTTTTGCCTTCTGAAGCCAATTTTGTATTTGCACGCCATGGTAGCAAAGAAGCAGCACAGATTGCCGCCTTCTTGCGGCAGCATGGTGTCGTTGTACGTCATTTTCAGCAGGAACGAATCAGTAATTTTCTGCGCATCAGTGTTGGAACGCAGGAACAACAACAACGGCTAATTGCGGTGCTGGAGGAAATGCTGGCGCAATAAGCTGATTTTTAGCAGTCTTACTGTCTGGATAACGATAGTTGATATGGGTGGGCAAAAGCTGTTTATTGTGTCTGTGCTGGTATGAATGATTGGCAGAGTTCATAATCATCTGCCAGTAATTCAAACTGGAAATGCTGATTAGATTTGATAAATATTTTTTTATCTTTTGTGACGAATATGGCGCCCATATCTTTGTGTTTTTCCAGTTCATTCAGCCCTAGTCTGACGCCAAAGCCATACAGAATGGTTGAATAGATATCCCCTGTTAATGAATTATCTGAAATGATGGTTACACTTTGCAGTTCATTATCCAGTGGATAGCCGGTAAACGGGTCGATAATGTGGTGATAAAGCTGGTTATTGAAAATAAAATAACGCTCATAAATCCCAGAAGTAACCACAGATTTGTTCTGCACATGCAGTATGCCGAGTAAGCTGTCTGCAGTGGCAAAGGGACGTTTCAAACCGATATGCCAGTGCTGATTGGAGGTAAGCGGTGAGCAGCCAATGGTTAATACATTGCCGCCACAATTGATGATAGCCTGATGAATGCCATATTGAGCCAGTACTAGTCTGGTAATATCGGCAATATAGCCTTTGGCGATGGCGCCCAAATCAATTTCCATACCAGCTTTGGCCAGATACACTGTATGATTTGCCTGATCCAGCTCGATTAGATGTGGATTGGTCAGGGTTAATCGGTGTGCTATTTCTTTTGCCGGAGGAATACTGTGTCCATTAAAGCCGATTTTCCATAGCTTGACTATTGGGCCAATGGCAAAGTTAAAGCGGCTGTGCGGCAGCAGGCTGGCTGCTTTTGCTTGTCGGATTAAATCAAATACCAGTTGACTTACTGCTACCGGCTGTTTGCCGGCAGCATGGTTAATGCTCATCACTTCTGAATGGTCACGGTTAACGGTTAAACGTGTTTCCAGAACCTGAATGGTGTTGAAAACTGCTGCTACTGCTAGCTGGTTTTCAACGAACAGTTGCAGGGAAACAGTTGTTCCCATGAGCTGTTGGCTATAGGTGTAACATGAACCAGACATGGTGATGAGTTATGTGTTAATAATTAATGGTTTTTAGCATAAGCGGCAGCCTGATCACCAGCCTGAATACCAAAGATGATGATATCGGCAATGGCATTGCCACCTATGCGGTTGCCACCATGCACGCCTCCAGCTACTTCACCTGCAGCATAGGCGCCTTCAATAACCTGTGCACGGGTATCCAGTACTTCGGTGTTGGTATTGATGGTTACACCGCCCATGGTATGGTGGATGCCCGGAGCAATCTGAATAGCGTAAAAGGATGGCCGGTTTAATGGGTGGCGCATGCCGGTAGTACGCCCGAAATCTTCATCATGTTGCTGTTCTACAAAATGGTTATAGCATTCTACAGTGTTGGCAAGATTCTCGGCATTGATGTTCAGTTTATCGGCCAGTTCTGCTAGTGAGGTAGCTTGTACTGCCAGTCCTTTGCTGATATAAGTTTCTGCTGCCTTGTTTTCAGTTCGAATTTGTTCATCAAACAGTATGTAAGCATAATGTTCAGGCAGGGCAATAATGCTGTTGGAAACTTTGTCACGCGTATCCAGTTCATTGACAAAGCGTTTACCGTACTGCGATACCAGAATGGCACCACCACCGCGAATGGATTCTGAAATCAGATAGGCTGTATTTTGTTCTACTGTGGGGTGAATCTGTATTTCATTCATGTCGACAGTACCGGCACCGATTTTCTGTAACAGTGCAATGCCTGAACCAGTGGCACCTTTATGGTTGGTGGTAACAAAATTAGCTAAATCAGGCCGGTAATGTGTAACCATCTGTGCATTGGCACCAAAGCCGCCGGTTGCGACAATGACTGCTTTGGTGCTGATGCGTTGTTCATTGCCTTCTTCGTCGCACACCATTACTGCGTTAATACGGCCATCTTTCATTTCAATATCAGTAACAGAGGTATCGAGCATTACTTCAATGCCGCGATCATTGATGTTTTTCAGCAGGCCACTAATCAGATAACCACCAACGGCTGCGCCACTGTCTGGGCGATGGGTACGGTCTACACTCATACCGCCGGTAGTGGTTAAATTATTTAATTGAATTCCTTTTTCATCCAGCCAATCTATCGCTGCCGGAGCATGTTCGACAAAATAGTGCAATAATTGCGGATTGTTTTTGTTTTTACCGCCTTTAAGCGTTTCATTATAGAACCATTCTTTATGGTCGATAATCCCCGCCTGTTGCTGGAAACGGGTTTCCGCTGCATTCATGCCGGCTGAGGCTTTGTTGGTATTACCACCAGTGACCGGCATTTTTTCAATGATGATAACTGAAGTACCTTTATCATGTGCTTCAATGGCTGCGGCCAGACCGGCTCCACCACTACCCACTACAACTACATCACAGGATTTGTCATCAGCATCGCCACCTTCGACGATGGTGGCCACTTTGTAAGAAGTAGATATGGCTTTGGTAACTGCTTTTTTAAATGCATCACATTGTGAAGTAGCACCACTGATTGCATCTACATATGGGCTGTTAGCGGCCAGAATACGCTCTTTGATTTCATTAAAATTACGAATGGAAACGTGATCCAGTTGTTCGGTATTGACCAGTGACAGGTCTTTAATAAAGTCCTGTCCCAGCTCAACATTGATAACGAATTTATTGTCAAAATCGTCACTAACGGTTTGCTGATAAGTGCCGGCATGGAATTTTTTCGTATTGATTTCACGTACCATGCTGTGAATAAGGGGAAAACGCCATAATGGTTCTGGTATGCACAGGTTAGCCCGCTGGTCGCTATTCATGGATAGCTGTAAATCATTTTGGCTCTGAATACGCTCAGCCCAGTCAGGATAAGCTACACAGGCTCTTCCGGCCGCAACCAGATCATAGCCATGTGCCATTGCGGTTTCTGCATCGGTCTTATTCACGACATTACCCACGCCGATAACCGGTATTTTGGCCAGTGTGGCAGAACGTAGCTGCATGTATTTATCAATTAATGGGGTTTCATCGCTGCTGTCAATAATGGATGGGCGTAATGTGGCCGCCATGGAAAAATGGACATAGTCTAAACCGGCTTGAGCCAGTTTATCTAGCAGGAATAGGGAATCTTCAAAGGTAATACCCGGCACTTCCAGTTCTTCCGGTGAGAACCGGTAACCGATAATAAATTCGCTAGTGGCATGTTTCTGTGCCATCTGCCGGCTGATTTCCAGCACTGCCAGCGGGAAGCGGGTACGGTTTTCGCGGCTGCCGCCCCATTTGTCCTGCCGCTGATTGGCATGAGGTGAGAAAAACTGCTGAATCAGATAGGTGTTGGCACCGTGAATTTCAATACCATCAAAACCTGCGGCAATTGCGCGCCGTGCCGCTTCGCCAAATTTACCAATCATGTCTTCAACTTCACCGGCTGTCATGGCTACCGGTGCAGTTGCATTCGGTCGTGGAATAGCGATGGCACTGGGACCTATAGGTGTCTTGCCGCCGATTAGCTGGGGCTCTACCATACGCCCGCCATGATAGATTTGTATAACCGCTTTGGATCCGCGTTCTTTTATGGCGGCGGCCAACTGACTCAGGCCTTCAATGCAGTCATCGTTGTGAATACCTATTGCACCGGGAAAGGCTGGCCCTAGTGCATCTACATAGCCGCATTCAACAATTACTGTGCCTATACTGCCAGAACGCTCCCGATAATAATCAATCAAGTTATCAGTAACAGTACCATCATAAAAGCCACAGCAGGTAGTCATGGGCGCCATCACCAGACGGTTTTTTAGTACAACACCGTTGGGTAAGGTAAGCGGATTAAAAAGGGGAGAAGATGGATTATTCATATTCAATGCTAATTAATCAAAACTTGGTATAAAAAAGAAATATGCGCATGGTAGCGTAAAACCTGAGAGCTTATCTATTGAATAAAATGTATAAATATAACAAAGGCATGTATTTAATTTATTGTATTGATACGTGTCAAATTTAGCTGGTTAAATCTGGTAAAGTAGATAGTTTATAAATGAATATATTTTTGGGTATTGTCATATATGTCTTTCTGCTGATTGATTGCTAGGATTAGATTTCTGGTTAGGACAGCAGACGTATCCTGCGTAATATTGCATTGGAAATATGCATTTTCTGATATCTGGCTATGTATAGGCGCTTTCTGACAGAATAAAATAATTAAGAATATTGCTGCTACATCTAAGGGTAGCAGTATTGGTTTTAAGTTTGCTAATATTGATATAAATATTCAAAATATATAAATTTCATATGGTTATATTATTTATTTGGCTGTAATGAGATGATTTTTAACATGTGCAGAGAGAGTGAGTTTATTTTTCTAACAAATATTAACAATTGCACAATGAGACACAAACATGACGTTGCTTGCCGTGCTCAGGTACAATCTGTTTTTTCTATTGAAATATAGCACTCATGGCATCTCTTGAAACATGGATTGGCTTACGTTATTTACGCGCCAAGAAACGTAATGGGTTTATGTCATTCATCACTGTGGTATCGATTGCTGGTATCGCGCTTGGCGTAGCAACATTAATTGTTGTATTGGCGGTGATGAGTGGTTTTCAAAAAGAAATCCGTAATCAATTACTCAGTGTGGCTCCTCATGCTGAAATGGGATTTTATGAAAACAGTCTGGATCAGCACTGGCAGGATTTACAGAAGCTGGTAAAAGATAATCCTCAGGTGGTGGGATCGGCACCTTATGTGGCTGATCAGGCATTACTGGCTAATGCAGGTGAAGTACGTGGCGTGCAAATTCGCGGGATTGATCCGGCACAGGAAAGTAATGTTGCTGATTATGGTCAGGGAATGCCTAAAAATGGTTTTGCCAGTCTTAAACCGGGTGAGTTTGGTATTCTTTTGGGTAAAGACCTCGCTGACGGGCTTGGTGCCAATATTGGCGACAAGGTTACTGTAATCACGCCAGATGGCAATGTAACACCAGCCGGCATGGTGCCGCGTTTAAAACAGTTTACTTTGGTAGGTGTGATTAAAACGAAGATTTATGAGGTGGATAATACGCTTGCCTTAACCCATATCACCGATGCGCAAAAACTGTATCGGCTAGGGAATAATGTGAGCGGTGTACGCCTGAAGCTGGCTGATCCGCAGAATGCACCCTTTATGGTTCAAAAATTTGTACCGGTAAAACTACGGAATGAGATCTGGATTCGCGACTGGACTTTCCAGAATCGCAGCTATTTTGATGCGGTGCAGATGGAAAAACGCATACTGTTCATTATTCTGTTGTTAATTATTGCTGTAGCATCCTTTAATCTGGTATCGTCTTTAGTGATGGCTGTGACTGAAAAACAGGCTGATATTGCTATATTGCGCACACTGGGACTTTCTCCGGGAGGCGTAATGCGCATTTTTATGATTCAGGGGGCAGTAGCCGGATTTTTCGGTACCTTTTTTGGGGTGCTTTTCGGGGTGTCGCTCGGATTGAGTATCGGTCGCATCGTTGCTTTTTTTGAGCAAATGACTGGCAAACACTTAATTACATCCCAGATTTATTTTGTGAATTATTTGCCTACGGATGTCAAATTTTCTGATGTATGTATGATTGCCGTGATTTCTTTATTGCTGGCTTTTGTCGCCACACTGTATCCAAGCTGGCGTGCCGCCAAAACGCAACCGGCAGAGGCTTTGCGCTATGAATAAACCTGAGTATGTTATTGAATGTGAGCATGTCAGTAAAACCTATGATGACGGGTATTTACAGGTATCGGTGCTGGATGATTTGCATTTTAATGTGAGGCGCGGCCAGAGTATCAGTATTGTTGGTGCTTCCGGTAGCGGAAAATCCACTTTGCTGCATCTGCTTGGGGGGCTGGATACCCCCAGTGGTGGCGCAATACGTCTGATGGGGCAGGATATAACCCAGTTGAGTCAGAAGGCCATAGGTCAGTTGCGTAATCAGTATCTGGGTTTTGTTTATCAGTTTCATCATTTGTTGCCAGAGTTTTCAGCATTAGAAAATGTGATGATGCCTTTGCTGATAGGGCGCATGTCTAAAGCTCAGGCTGAAGAACAGGCGAAAACAATACTGGATAAAGTGGGGTTGAAACAGCGTATGGCTCACCGTCCGGGTGAGCTGTCTGGCGGGGAGCGGCAACGGGCTGCAATTGCACGGGCTATGGTTACTCATCCCGCCTGTATATTGGCCGACGAGCCAACTGGCAATCTGGATCGAAAAAACGCCAGTAATGTACTGGATATAATGCTGGATTTACAGCATGAGCTGGATACCAGTCTGGTTGTAGTGACTCATGATGATGAGTTGGCCGGCCGTTTTGATGAGGTTTTAACGGTAAAAGACGGCAGATTAGCGCCATTTATTGCTAACTGATACTGAAATCGTATTTTTTCATCATGGTTGATTGAGCATGGCTGATAATGTCAATTTGGTTGAGGTTTCCACACAGGCTACTCATCCGGCACTACATGCAATGACTCAAGTGCTTGGTGTGGCTGCACACACTGAGTGGGCTGTTATGCAGCCATGGGCAGATGCCCTATTATGGGCTTTCAATCGGGGAGACAGCCATATTGTTGTACCCCGCGAACATCTGGCGGCAATCCGAAAGTGTCGTGTTTTGGTGGGTG
This sequence comes from Snodgrassella gandavensis, assembly GCF_914768025.1. Classification (GTDB taxonomy): domain Bacteria; phylum Pseudomonadota; class Gammaproteobacteria; order Burkholderiales; family Neisseriaceae; genus Snodgrassella; species Snodgrassella gandavensis. The sequence continues at coordinate 58,875 of NZ_CAJZCE010000009.1, forward strand.
CTGCCGGAGCGTATACTCCTTTTATTCTGCAAAACAATCATTTATTTTTAGGGCGGATGTGGCAGCTGGAGCAGGATATTGCTGAGAGCCTGTGGCAGTTGGCTAATATTGCGCCTGCAAGGATAAATGAGGCGGCTGTGGCTGCCGATCTGGCCGGCTGGTTTCCTGAAGCAGATAGTGCCCAGCAGCGTTTTGCGGCTGCACTGGCCTTAATCCAGCATTTTGTGGTGATCAATGGCGGACCGGGCACGGGGAAAACAACTACGGTTGCCAAAATTCTGGGATTATTACTCAAACACGCTTGGCCGTTGTCGCGTCCACCACAGATTGCGTTGGTGGCGCCTACCGGTAAAGCGGCTGCTCATATGGCTAATGCTTTGCAACGTGCCCTGAGTAAACTGCCTCTGCCGGACAGTAGCATGCAATTACTAGAACGTTTAACAGGTCAGACAGTGCACCGGTTGCTACAGCTACAGCCGCCACTGTTAACGGGTCCATATGATGCGGAACATCCTTTGCCGGTGGATATTCTGGTGGTTGATGAATCTTCCATGTTGGATTTATCCCTGTTTCGGGCACTGTTGCGCGCGTTAAAACCTGATGTGCGCTTGATATTGCTCGGAGATGCCAACCAGTTGCCGGCGGTAGGTGCCGGTAATGTGCTGGCAGAATTATCTCAGCCGACAGTATTGTCACCTGTGCTGAAACAGCAACTCGCAGCGCTTTTGCCGGAGCAGCCTTTACCCCCGTCCAGCAATGAAGTCAGTATGGCTGCACATATTGCTACCTTGAGTCACAGTTATCGCTTTGATGCTACGCAGGGTATTGGTGCGTTGGCAACGGCCTGTATCAATGGTGACGATAGTGCGGCACTTAATGCTGTAACCAATTTCCCGGCACAGTTGCAATTGCAGCAGGCTGATATGCAGCGATTGAGCCGCGATTTATATTCACAGCAGCAGATGTGGTGGCAGGCAGTGGCTGAAAATAATATCGCAGCGGTTTTCAGCCATCTGACAGATATTATGGTATTGACAGCATGGCGCGCTGATGCAGAAGCATTTAACCAGCAGTACCGGCGTTATTTACGCCAGCAGTTACATCTGAATACTGATAGCTGGTTTGCAGGGCTGCCGATTCTGATTACCCAGAATGATTATGGAGTTGGTTTGTTTAATGGTGATATCGGTGTCATTCTCCCAGATCGGGATAATTCAGGACACCTGCTTGCCTATTTTGCCGACGGTGAGAATTATCGTGCCATTTCCCTTAGCCGTTTGCCTCAGCATGAGGCTGCATTTGCGATTACAGTGCACAAAAGTCAGGGTTCGGAATACGATAGTGTGTGGTTACTAGCTCCACAGGCGCAGGCTGCGGCAGACGATCCTCTGTTTAATCGCTCACTTTTGTATACCGCACTTACCCGCGCCAGACAGCAGTTTACTTTTTGTGGTACGGCCAAACAGTTGGCACAAGGCATAAAAAATAACCAGCAGCGGCGTAGCGGATTAAGTGCAGCCTTGGCTCAACTGGCTAAAAAACAATCACAGTTGTCTTTATTTTAATTCTGCCTATTTACTGGCTTTAATTTTGCCTGCTTACTTTGGCAATCCATGCTGTGAAACTTAATTTTATGTATATATAATATTCTGGTTGGTGGAATAATTTTATGCTATTCTGCTTTATCAGAAAATATCACAAAGACTGAATCATGCATAAACCTTTAATTGCAATTATTGCTGCAATGCAGCCCGAACTGGATTATTTACTTGAACAGTTGGATAACCGGCAGGATAGTGTAGCAGGCGCAGTACATTTTCATCAGGGTGAAATTAAAGGTGTACGGGTGATACTTGCCTTGAGCGGCATAGGTAAAGTTAACGCAGCGCTTACTACCTCAGTGATCATTGAACGGTTTGCACCTGATTATGTTATTAATACGGGCAGTGCTGGTGGTCTGAAAGCTGGTATTCAGATTGGGGATGTGGTGGTTGGTAATGAGGTGGCTCATCACGATGTTGATGCCACTGTTTTTGGCTATGTGCCCGGTCAGGTACCACAATTGCCACCAAGATTCTTTGCTAACCAGCATCTTATTGATGCGGCCAAACAAGCTGCACAAGTGTTTACTGGTGCTGAAATCCATACTGGTTTAATCGTGAGTGGTGATCAGTTTATCGGCACCGCTGAACAAAACCGTTTGATCAAAGAAAATTTTGCTGATGTGGTAGCCGTGGAAATGGAAGCTGCTGCAATTGCCCAAACCTGCCATCAGCTTAATGTTCCTTTTGTGATTATTCGTGCTATTTCTGACAATGGCGACGCCAATGCTTCAATTAGCTTTGATCAGTTTTTGCAACGGGCTGCTATTCATTCAGCAAAGATGGTACTCAATCTGATATCTATATACAAGCCGTAGAGTTTTAGCATGATTATCGGGTGAAATTCGATTTATAAGGATTTAATTATTGTCTGGTATGAAAATCAATTAGGTTTTTTTATATAGAGCGTGTACAAAACCCAAAAGTTTTTATAAATTTGAGTGATGGCTACTGCTTAATATAGATTTAAACATAATTTAGGCTATTATGGTAGCCGGTAGTCAATTACTAAATTTATATGCTATTTATATAAAAATTTACTTCTTTATTTTTGTATTGTAGGGGATGTAGCATTGAAGTTAGTTATTAATAAGTATGCAATTTTATTATTGCTTGTTTTTTGTGGCTTACCTATTCTCGGCGCATCGAATTACTCTGTAATTTATCAAATTGGTCTATATTTTGCGACAATAGGTTATTTTTGTCTGTTAATTCTGTTATGGAAAAGCAGGCTTACGCGTATTTTTTCAATTTTGTTGTTATTTGTCTGGTGTTTTAATACTAGTATATCGCTGATAATATTGCAGATATATCATTGTCAGTTTAATGCGGAGCTAGCTATTACTATGTTGGCTTCTAATGCCAGTGAAGCGATAGAGTTTTTGCACGCTTACTGGCATATAATCTTTTGCTTAATGGTCATATTTGCTATTTTAATTGTACTGATTAAAACTACAGCACAAGTTTTGTCTTTGCGGGTTCTTAAAGTTATTGTAATGCTATTTATGGTGGCTATACCGCTTAAGGCATTAGAGCAGATTGCTAAAGGTCGACTCAGTCAGGAAAATTTTGATTTAGGTGAAAAAGTATGGCCTTATACTGGATTGAATAATTTTGCCATACTTTCGCGTGCTTATAAGGATATGAATATTCTTAAAACCGTAGCTAGGCAGCAAACTGTATATAAATTACAGCGTAAAGAAACTGATATAGATACTTATGTAGTCGTGATAGGTGAATCAGCCAGACGCGCTAATTTAAGTCTTTATGGCTATTCCAGATTAACGACACCTAATGTCGACAGAGAGCGGGCAAATCTATTCATTTTTAATCAGGCAGTAGCTCCGGCTCCGGTTACATTGATGGTAGTACCAAATGTTTTAAGTAGACGAACGATAAATGACAGAGGTATTGATAAACTGGGCGATAACATAGTAAATATGGCTGGTCAGGCTGGCTTTAAAACTTACTGGTTAAGTAAGCAGGGTAAAATTAATAAATATGATACATTAATTACAACCATTGCAAATGCAGCAGAAACTAAGGAGTGGTTGAGCGGTGGTTATGACAATACTTTATTGCCCAGATTTATAAAAATATTGAATGATAATAGTGCTGAAAAAAAACTGATTATTCTGCACATTAATGGTAGCCATAAAAATGCATGTAATAAATACCCAGAAAGTGAACAGGTATTTAAGAATGGGCGTTCTCCAGTAGAGGACTGTTATGATAATTCCATTCATTTTACAGATAAAATATTAGGAGAAATTTTTAGTCATTTGCGCAGCAAAAAAGCTTCATTATTGTATTTTTCAGATCATGGGCAAACTATTAAGATTAAACGGGGGCAGATAGACTACACACATGCTGTTGTGCATCCGACTAAAGAGGGGATAGATGTACCGCAATTTATCTGGTATAGCCCAAATGTGCCAGCCAATAGTAGACGGATCGGTGAATATAGGGAGATATATCCTACTGAGGATAATTATTATTTAATTTATGACTGGATGGGTATTGAGAAAATTGATGAGTTAAATACACATTCTGTTTTATCAACAGATTTCATCCCACGTAAAAAAATTCAGGTGATGGATACAGATTTGAATATTTTTGACTATCGGGATTTGCCCCTTGACGAAATCAGACCTTACCAAAACTAGATTATATTAATTGACTTTGTATAAAAGTCACTATTTAATAGCTGCTTTACAATCAGTTTGGTTGTGTAAGCATTGTGGCAGAAGAAAGCGCTAGCTAACATAGTTTAAAACCATAAATATTTTGTCTCTCAACCGGCAGTTATTTTATCAGGATGAAATTGTGTTTCAGTCATTTTTCCCGAAGCCCCGTTGGTTTTTCCTGTCTGCTATCTTGTGGATTGGTCTGAATATTGCTCTTTGGTATGCGGGTGGTAAAGCAGCAGGTGAATGGTTTGGCTGGCCGCAGGGCTATGCGGATAAACCTCTGGCTATTGGTCTGTCGCGTTTCTGGTCGCCTGGATTTTTGTGGTTTTATATCTGGTTTGTACTGGCTACAACCATTTTTGCTGTTTTCTGGTCAGTGGTGGCACGGCATCCGTGGCAGCGTTGGTCAATATGGGGTTCGGCCTTAATCCTGTTCAATATCTGGTTTAATGTGCAGGTAAATGTAACCATCAATGCCTGGTATGGCCCGTTCTGGGACATGATCCAAAAGATGCTCGGTAGTGGTGGCGGGCCAATCAATCATATTTATCAGAATATGCTCACTTTTCTGCTGATTGCGATGGTAGCGGTAACCGTAATTATGCTGAATGCTTTTTTTGTCAGCCATTATGTATTTCGCTGGCGTACAGCCATGAATCAGTATTACATTGATCACTGGCCAAAACTACGTACTGTTGAGGGTGCCTCTCAACGCGTTCAGGAAGATACCATGCGCTTTGCCACGATTGTGGAAGAGCTGAGTGTGAGTCTGGTACGGGCTGTTATGGTACTGATTGCGTTTTTACCGATTCTGTTTCAGCTATCCAGCCATGTACCAGTATTACCTCTGATTGGTGAAGTTAAATACTCGCTGGTTTGGGCGGCATTGGGCTGGTCATTGTTCGGTACGGTATTGCTGATGGTAGTGGGCATTAAGTTGCCCGGTCTTCAATACAATAATCAGAAAGTGGAAGCAGCCTACCGCAAGGAGTTAGTGTATGGAGAAGATCATGGTGAACGTGCCCAGCCTGCTACCCTGAAACAGCTTTTTGAGCGGGTGCGGATTAATTACTATCGTTTGTATTTCCACTATGCTTATTTCAATATGGTGAGTACTTGGTATTTACAGCTAGACGGGCTGTTTGGTCTGGTTATGTTATCACCGTCTATCGCTGCGGGTACGATGACACTCGGATTGATTAACCAGATTATTAATGTGTTTAATAATGTGCGTGAATCATTTCAGTATCTGATTAATTCATGGAAAACCATTATTGAGCTTTTATCCATTCATAAACGCCTGAAAGCTTTCGAATCGATATTACATGAGAAGAATTAATAGTACCTAATTATACTTATATTTGTATGGCGAAAATGATTTTTGCGTAAACTGGCTAACCTGAATAAATAAAAATATCGGTCGCGAGAATCAACAATTATGAATCCATCCATACTTGTTGTGGTTTGCAGTAAGCTGTTTGGCCAAATCTGTTTTAGCTATCTGATGTTGCTAATAGCCTCAAAATTGGCCGATTTAATGAAATAAATAAGCAATATTCTGGCCAGATATGGTTATTTTGTACGATTCAATTTAAACGTTGTTTATTCATTATCACTTTGGATTTAAGTTTGCTGATGATGAATTACAACCGTGTTTTAGAGCACAGGCTGTTGATGCATCTAGTAATCCAGCGCAATCAGTCTTTTGCCAATCGCCGTAGCAGGCTGAAATTCAGTACTGATGATAGATAGGGTATTGTTTTTATCCTGAAGAAATAGCGGTATTGCCTGCGGATGATCGTGGCAGTACTGTTGATAATCATAGGCAGCCGTGATATTGGTAATTTTAATCCGTGCCTGTTTGTTGAGCATGTTTTCCAGTCTGCTGAAAGTAACATCCTTTTCAAACAGTTGGCGGAATACGTATTGATGCTGTTTTTGTGCGCGGGAAGTTAAATCCTGCTCTTCGGCAAAACGGATGCGGTAAATATTCTGTTCACCAAATTCATGCCGAAACTGTAGCTCACATAAGGTATTCAGTTCTTTATCACGGCTCACGGCAAACAGATGGCCAATGCCCATCAGGTCAAGTTGGGTTTGTGCGTTTTCTGAAACGGGATTGCCAAAATAGGTTCGCAGCCCCTGCATGCGTGCGCGGGCAATCTGGACATAGTGATAATCGGCCACTAAAACATCAATATTCAGTTGTTTGAGAGTGTTAGCCAGCATGAGGGCTACTTCATTGCTGCCAACAATCAGTACGCCATTATTGCTCGGCTCGCGTACCTTGAGTAGGCTGGCAATGGTTTTTGCACCCAAGCCCTGAATCAGTACTGTACCGATAATAATCAGAAAAACCATCGGTGCCAGCAGTTCGGTTCCGGCTAAATGCTGATTTTGCAGGCGTAGCGCAAACAGTGAAGCAATGGATGCGGCTACAATACCGCGTGGTCCAATCCAGCTTATCATCAGCTTTTCCTGTACGCTTAAGCCGGAATGAATAGATGAAAACCATACGGCTAGGGGGCGGGCAACAAACATGGCGATGAATAACAAGGCCACACCATGCCACCCCAGTCCCAGCAGTGCAGCCACATCCATACGTGCAGCCAGAATAATAAATAAGGTAGGAATAAATAATAGGGTGAGGGATTCGTTAAAGGCCAGTATGCTTTGTCGGGGGAATTGTGGCCAGTTGGCCAGTGCCAGCCCCAAGATGGTAACGGTTAACAGACCAGACTGGCTTTCCAGATAATTGGATAGGGAAAATACAGTGAGCACAAATGCAAAGGTCACTACATTGCGCATGTATTCAGGCAGCCAGTAGCGCTTGATGGCATTGGCCAGAAACACGGCACCCAAACCACCGCAGATGATGGCTACAAGCACAATTTTGCTGAAAAGTAGCAGTGAGTTTTCGTGTCCATTGGAAACGATGTATTCGTATACGAGCACTACCGCAATGGCGCCAATCGGATCAATAATAATTCCTTCCCAGCGCAGAATATTGGCAATTTGATTACGTGGACGCACACTGCGCAGCATTGGTGCAATAACTGTTGGGCCTGTAACGCAGACAAGAGCACCAAACAGTATGGCCACGCGCAAATCCAGTTTAAATAGCCAGTATGCAGCCAGTGATAACACGGCGATGGTTAGCAGTGCGCCCAGCGTCACTAGATTCTGAACAACGCGTCCATGCTGGCTGATTTCATGAAATTGCAGGGTGAGGGCACCTTCAAACAGAATAATGGCTACACCAAGTGAAATGCAGGGAAAAAGTAGGTTGCCCATCACGATATCAGGTTGAAACCAGCCCAGTACAGGGCCAATGATGATGCCGGTAAACAGCAGAAATAGTACGGATGGTTGTTTCAGATACCAAGCCAGCCATTGTGCGCCCATGCCCAGTGCCAGTAATGCTGAAAACTGAAAGGCTATATCCATTGCTTATGCTTTTGTTGTTTCCCAGATTTCTATTCTGCCACAAACTGGTTAAAGTATTGTTATTTTGGTTTTATGGATATTGACGATTTGATCATTTTCCTGCTGAGTAAGTATTCAGGCTGCCCAGTAAAATCTACTTTGATATATATTAGTAAATTATCATAAAAATTAATAATAAAATCCTGTTTTTATATTAATATATGTTTATAAATGCAATAAATTGGTGGCTAAGTTGGTTGAATCGCTGCACAATTAAGCCTGTTTATAATGGAAATGGGGATTAAGTATATTCTAGAGGGTGTGGGAATGTAATTAATACCTGACTGGTGCGCAAATTATTGTTTTGATTCATATAATAATAAGCGCGCAATCATGGAGATGATATGAATACACGTATTGAACATGACAGCATGGGTGAAATCGCTGTATCTGAAAATGTTTATTGGGGTGCGCAAACTCAGCGTAGCCTACAGAATTTTGACATTGGCGGTGAAACTTTGCCACCAGCAATGATTCAGGCAATGGCTCTGGTTAAAAAGGCAGCCGCATTAACCAATCAGCAGCTTGGACGCATCAGCGATGAATGTGCCGGTCTGATTGTGCAGGCTGCTGAACGTATTCTCGCAGGCGAACTGGCTGACCAGTTTCCATTAGTAGTATGGCAAACCGGTTCTGGTACTCAGAGCAATATGAATATGAATGAAGTTCTGGCCAATGTGGCCAATGAAATCGCCGGCCAGCCACGCGGCAGCTATAAACCGGTGCATCCGAATGATCATGTGAATCATGCCCAGTCTACCAATGATTCATTTCCGACTGCTATTCATGTTGCTACAGCCATTCAGATTAACCAGCATCTGATTCCTGCTGTGCAGGCTTTACGGGATACGCTAGCTGCTAAAGCTGAAGCTTTTAACGATATTGTTAAAATTGGCCGTACTCATTTGCAGGATGCAACACCGTTAACACTAGGGCAGGAATTCAGTGGTTATGTCAGCCAGCTAGATCATGGCTTGGCACGTTTGCAGCAGGCATTGCATTGGTTGTATGAATTGCCATTGGGCGGTACAGCAGTGGGTACTGGCTTGAATAGCCATCCTCAATATGCTGAAAAGGCTGCGGCAAAACTGGCAGAACTGACAGGTTTACCATTTGTTACTGCACCCAATAAATTTGAAGCCCTCGCTGGGCGGGATGCTGTGGTATTTGCTTCAGGCAGCCTGAAAACGCTGGCTGTAAGTCTGAATAAGATTGCCAATGATATCCGCTGGCTGGCCAGTGGCCCGCGCTGTGGTATTGGTGAAATCACCATTCCGGCCAATGAGCCAGGCTCAAGTATTATGCCGGGTAAAGTAAATCCAACACAGTGCGAAGCGATGACTATGGTGGCTGCACAGGTGATGGGTAACGATGCGACAATTACTGTAGCAGGTGCTTCCGGTAATTTTGAACTGAATGTGTTCATGCCGGTGCTGGTGTTTAACATTCTGCAATCAGTGCGTTTACTGGCAGATGCATGCAATAGCTTTAATCTGCGCTGTGCAGAAGGAATAGAACCGGTACGTGAAAAAATTGATGCCAATTTGCATCATTCACTGATGCTGGTTACTGCACTGAATCGCCATATTGGCTATGAAAAGGCCGCCAAGATTGCCAAAACCGCTTATGCACAAAATACCAGCCTGAAACAGGCTGCGATTGAGCTTGGCTTTCTGACTGCGGAAGAATTTGATAAATGGGTAGTTCCTGAAGATATGATTGCTCCGCATTAATGTTGTAAGCTAGCTTAAAAGCCACATTGTGATGAATATTCAATGTGGCTTTTTTGTTGCGACGCTTTTCGGTAATATGGAATTGGACTGCTTTGTTTTGTGTAATGAGTTACTGCTATCACCAGACTTTATTTCTTTTTATTGTCAGTTTCTGGTAGTAAACGTGCCTCTACCCGAACATAGCGGTTTTTATCCAGTAATTGTAAGCGTACGCCATTAGGGTCATTAATAATGCGCCATGAGTCAACGAAACCCAGCGTGCCCGTGCCGGTGCGCTCATCTTCAATATTAGAACACAACTTGTTGATACCAGACGGCCGGCTTAAGTGCAGGGTATGGTGAAAATCGTGATAAGTACCATTTATCTGGTTACAGCCAAAATAAGCGAAGTATTGATGGGTATGAGGGTCAAAACGGATGCGTGCAGACGCATCAGGCGTAGGTTCGCCATTCAGGGTACGAATTTGCCAGTTACCGGATAAATATCTGGTATTGGGCTTGTATGTAAAAGCACAGGCATTAAGCACAAGCAGAGTGGCTACACAGGCCAGAATCGATTTTAGCTTCTTCATTTTAGAATTTCGTTAGGTTGTTAATTAATATTGATTATAACTTGTAAGTTTATCATTTTTTTAATTTTATCCGACTAGGTGCATTATTGCTGGGATTCGCGCTGCTGCTTATATAAACGTAACCAAGCAAGTGCATCAGCTTTCTGCTGTTCACTGCCGTATTGTAAATCACGCATCGCACGGCGATAACTGGCTTGCTCCTGAGCCTTGGCGATTTGCTGTTGCTGGAATGAGTCCTGATTATCGGGAACACGCCGTTGTAATTGCTGGGTTTGTGCTTTGGCCATGGCTTTGGCAATCAGTGCGGCCGGATCGATGCTACTGGCTGATTTGGTTGCCGGTGTGGCTGTAATTGCTGTTTTTTGCTGGCGTGCATGCAATTGCTGTTCTTTCTCGCGTTGTAAGCGTTGCAGGCGGGCTGTGCGGTGCTGAAAACGTGCATTGGCTTGTGTGGCAGCGGCAAAACGCTCGTCCTGCAGGTTTTCGGCCAATTGCCGAGCTCGGGGCAGCCAATGTTCTGGTACTGGCTGCATGCTGATACAGTCTACCGGACAGGGCTCAATGCATAATTCACATCCGCTGCATTCATTGCTGATAACGGTGTGCATTTGTTTGGTAGCGCCCAGAATGGCATCAACCGGACAAGCTTTGATGCAGGCAGTACAACCAATGCATTCTGCTTCATCAATCACAGCTATTGCTTTGGGCTGCTCCGCTTTGAGCAGGTCGGCAGGAGGCTGTACTGGCACATTCAGTAATTGCGCCAAATCCCTGATGACCGTAACACCACCCGGGGTGCACAAGTTAATGGCAGCCTCACCTCGGCTTAACGCTTGTGCATATGGAGAACATCCCTGATAACCACATTGCCTGCATTGTGTTTGGGGTAGGAGCCGGTCAATGTGTTCTGAAGCAATAGACATGATAAAACTGCGAAGCTGAATACTGGAAAACAGCTATTCTAACATACAGGCCAAGCAGCAAATTTGCAGACATATTCAGGCCTTTTTTCTGAAGACAGATGTACCCGTTGCCTGTACATACCGTGATGATATTTGAATTTATGCTGATTAATAGTTAGGCCTTGTGTTTATTGTCCAGCCTCCACCCAAAGCCTGATACAGTGAAACCTGTGCGTTCAGATAATCGGCCTTACTCTGAATAAGCTGGCTTTGTACACTAAGCAGATTACGCTGGCTATCCAGCACATCCAGATAGGGAGAATAACCGGCGCGGTAGCGATTGGTTGCGTGGTGCAAGGCATTGGCCAGTGCATCATGCTCCATCCCCAGAGCCTGCTCCTGTTGCTGCAAGCGATAGCTGGCAGATAGCTGGTCTTCGACTTCTTTTAGTGCAGTCAGCACGGTTTTGCGATAATTCCAAGCCGCTTCGTTCCGTTTGGCCACTTTCAGGTCAAAATTGGCCTGAATTTTGCCTCCTTCGAAGATAGGTGCCAGTATACTGCCGCCTATGCTCCATATATTAACTGGTTCTTTAATGGGGGCAGTAGAAAACACACGGCCAAGTGTGGCACTGATTTTTACTGATGGTAAAAATTCTGCCTGTGCCGAAGCCAGATTGGCGTCACTGGCGGCCAGTAATAATGATGACTGCACGATATCCGGGCGGTTTTTCATCAGATCGGATGGCAGTATGGCAGGAATGGTTGGTGCATGCAGCTCAGATAGTGATAAGCCACGTTCGATAGTGCGGCTGTTACTGCCTGCCAGCATACTCAGTGCATGTTCCTGCTGGCTGATGCTGGATTGAATCACTGGAATCTGTTGCAGCGTGGCCGCATACTCTGCTTGTGCCTGATTAAGTTCCAGTTGTGAGGTATAGCCGACATTGGCCTTGGACTGGGCAATTTTGAGTTCACGCTGACGTGCATCCAATGTTTTTTGCAGAAGATTCAGCTTTTCGTCCAGTGCACGCAGGGTAATATAGGATTTAACTGTGGTAGCAATGACACTGAGGCGGATAGCTGCTGCAGCAATTTCGGTAGCCTGCCGGCTTAGGCGGCCAGCTTTAAACGCATTACGGTTTTTACCAAATATATCTAGTTCATAGGCTGCCTGAAAAACCGGCTGTTCAACTCTGGTAATGGTAGCCACGCCAAAGGCATTCAGGCTTTTTTGCCGGGTAGTACCACCACTGGCATCGAGACTGGGTAATAATGAAGCGCGCGAGGCATGTTCCTGAGCCAGTGCTTCCTGTATCCGCGTTTGTGCCAGAGCAATATCGACGTTGTTGGCAAGAGCCTCGTTGATGAGTTGATCTAAAACCGGATCATTCAGTTGTGTCCACCACTGTGCATCCGCATTTTGTGTTGTTTGAGTATATTGTTCGTGCCATTGTGCCGGTGCTTCTACTCGTGCTGTTGCCGGAATACTCGGAATCCGGGGAATACAGCCACTTACACAGATGGAGAGTGCTGTTAGTGCAAAAAGTTGGACTAAAGATGCTTTCATGCTTTCACTCTGGTTGTGTCAATACTCACCACCACTGACATGCCCGGGCGCAAGCGTTCGAAAAATTCATTATGGTTATCAATGCGGATACGTACGGCAATACGCTGCGGTACTTTAACAAAGTTACCTGTGGTGGTGTCCGGTTTGATGACAGAAAATTCACTACCGGCAGCAGGAGAAATTTTTTCTACGGTACCACTGATTTTGGCACCATTAAGTGCATCTACGGTAAACCATGCTGGCTGGCCAACGCGAATATGGGCTGTCTGTGCTTCCTTGAAGTTGGCTACTACCCATTTGCGTTCCGGTACCAGAAACATTAATTGTGTGCCTGCATTGACTAGCTGACCGTTTTTAACGCTAATTTCACTCAAGCGGCCATTTTCCGGTGCGCGCACGACTGTATTGGACAGGTCGATCTGTGCCAGCCCCAGTTGAGCGTGTGCATTATCTACGTTCGCTTTCAGGCCACTTTTATTGACATGAGTACTTTTCAAGTCTTCCTGAGCCACACGATATTGTGCTTTGGCTTGGGCTACGCCGGTTTGAGCCTGTTTCAATGCAGCACGTGTCTGGTCACGCTCGCGTAAAGACAACGAGCCATCGGCTACCAGTATGTTTACACGAGCCATGTCTGCCTGTGCTTTTTCCAGCTGTGCCTGTGCGTTGGCAATATCCGCTGCACGTGCCGCCAGTGTGGCTTCTTTACTGCGGCGATTTTGCTCATAATTGGCCAGACTACTGTCTTGCAGGCCAATTCCGGCTTCAGCAGCTGCAACTTTTTGTTTGTAGATACGGTCATCAATCTGGATTAATGGCTGGCCGGCTTTAACGTCGTCAAAATCCTGTACATATACTTTAGTCACGTATCCAGTAACCTGCGGGCTGATGATTGTGGTTTGGCCGCGTACGTAGGCATTATCGGTAGAGACCATGGAATTGCGAAATGGTGGTAATTGCCAGGCGCGTAGAATCATCAGGACACCCAGCATCAGTATCAGTACCAGCATGGCAGTAACAAACCATTTACGTTGTGGTGGTTGCCACTGGCTGGCTACTGGCTGGGCAGGCTGTGGATTACTTTTGTCTGCTGCTGTAGAACTACCTGCTGACTGATTCGACCCAGCCTGACTACCGGCTACCTGTGCGGATGTTTGCCCGCTACCAGTACTGCTGGCGGATGATAACGGTTTTTCAGTCTGGTTTTGGTCAGTTTCTGGGATTTGGTCAGGTTTGTTTGGCGGTGTGTTAGTCATTATAATCCTCTATATTATTGTTTTGGCGGTTCCTGCATCGCACGCTGGCGGGCTGCTGCAAAATTTTTCAGCTCAAGTCCAATTGGATTGGTGCCATGCACCTGATGCCACCAGCGATGCGCGCCGACAACCAGAAAACAGATTAACGAACCGATACCGACTGTCACAAATAAATCATTGTAGGCCGCTACCTGTGCCAGCATGCTATCCTGCTGAATCAGTTTGCTGACACCATACGCATGATTCCATGTGCTGTCGAAGCTGAAACGCTCGCTGGCAAGTGCATTTTGCTGGATTAGGTGGTTAACCTGCGGGTCTGTAAGATACGAACCATCGGCACTATTGATTAAATGTACCCGTGTCCGGATAGTGATAAATGCATTAAGCAAGGCTGAACCAATCAGTCCGCCAACTGTCTGGGAAAAACCGAATACTGCGGAGAAACTCATAATGTATACCGAGTCTTTTGAAATAGCCCGAATCAGCCCCTCCATCATTACTGGACCGAAGAAAAACAGGGAGGCGAAGGCAATCATAAATTCCGGAATATAGAAATTGACCGGTCGTGACCACTGATTTTGCCCGACTTCCATAAAACTGGCCATGGCAATAATGGCAAATGAAATAACCAGAGGTAATTTAATATCGGTAGGTTTGAATGTGAATACGCTGGTAATCAGCCCCAGTGCCGCACCACAGGAAGTAACAGCATAAAAATGCATCATTTGGTCGTTACTCAAACCTAATACAGTCATTAAACCGGCAGCACCCATATTTTGCTCAGATAGGGCAACTCGAATCAGTGAGCCAAAAATCAGGATTTGAAGCATTCCGTTGGTGTGCATCATCCATTTGATATCAAGCATCGGCCGTTTACGATTGTATTCAATGATAACGGAAAGCATACAGCACACGACACCGGCTACAAATAGCCAGCCAATCCAGTCTTTGTCCCACCACACAATTCTTCCCTGTACGGCTCCGGCAGAAATAAACGCAATACCGGCTGCCATTAAGGGAAAGCTGATGAGGTCAGTTTTTTCAAATGATTTTTCCAGATAGCCGGAGGGAATGGGCAATAGCCATACTGCTGCGCATACCAGCAGTGCCATTCCTAACTGAAAGCTGAATACAAGCTGAAACTGTTCGTGCTGTAACAGTAGGGGAGAGATGAATCTTGTCAGCGGCTGACTAAGCTGGGTTAGCCCCAGACCAAGTATGATGCCTTTAGCGCGATGAATGGTTGGCATGGCCTGCATCATATAATACATGGCCATGCTGTTTAAACTGCCGCCTACAAGCCCGCTCATACCGCGGGCGAATAATTCCATATGATAGCTATGGAAAAAAAATTGTAGGCTATTGGTCAGTATCAGCCCCAGAATAATGTAACTTACATAACGCGGCAGGCCGAAATTCTGGCGGATTTTGAATAATAATACGCTAATAATGGCACTGAACATGTAATAGGATACTTGTATCCAGCCGCCCTGTTCAGGCGTCAGCCCTAGATAACCTTGCATCTGCGGAATATTGGCCAGCATCATGCCATTGGTAAATCCGGCAGTTAAACCGACAAGTACACCGATGATGCCATAGCAAACACGCCGTTGCCACGGATGGTCTGGGAACGAGGGCGAACCTGCCATCATGGGGCGTTCATGCGGTTTTAACTGATAAGTAGTATGAGACATGGAATTTTTACTGCCATATATGATTTGTTTTAGCAGCTACAATTAAAAATGCCATCCATTAATCCTGAATAAATCCAGATGGATGGACAGTTTAGGTATTGCCTGAATCATTTTAAAACAAAATATTGATTTCTGCGAACAATGATTTAGCTAATGTAATAATAACCTGATATTAGCAAAGTGTAGATTAAATTACTGTTTTTATAATGGTTTTATAATCCAGTCTGTTTCAGGTTATTGATAATTGCGTTAAGAAAATTTTGATAATTTTATGTATTACAACGATTTATCTGATTTATTCATGTGTAACCAAGAGTATGTGTTAGTATCTTATTTAAATTATATGAATAAATAACATATTGTATCTGAGTGGTATAGAAAATTTGGCAAAGAGAAAAGCTCCTGACAGAGCTTTTTAAAAATTAATTTTCTTCTACATCTCGGGCAATGGATTCATCAAATTCTTTTTTTCCTTTCTGATTCGTTCAACAACGGCGTTGTAGTCAGTTCCTTGTAAATATGCCGGTGCCAGTTGGGGATTCAATGATTAAATTAACATGTTAATGTCTGATATATGCCCTAATGTGCAAGCACATGCATATACAGTCAGATCTGGATAAAAGTTGTATTTTTGCTGAAGATCCTGAGCAAATTGATCAATATTAGCAAACAGCTCATTTGCGCGCGTATTGATTTCAGCTAAATGTTCCAGTTGAATTTCTGTTTCATCCATTTAGTTTACCAATGATGATTAATTGCACCGCCAGATAAGTCAAAAATACTTTGTCCTCGACAATATTGTATGTAGTCCCACTTTGATGAAATGCTATATTCAGAATTTTCTTTTCGGGACACAATACATATTGAGATGTCCAATATTAGAGTTAGATGCCAGATATAAATCAATGTGGTTCATTATCTTTTTTCTTTTTTAAATAGCTGTTTATATTATTATTCTGATTAGAATTTTGTTGGCTGCATTTGTATTTAGTATTGGAAACTTAAAACAGCCAGCGTGATTAAGGTAATTTTTTAACATAATGATTCTTAATTACATCTGATTGAAATTTGAGTTTGTACAATGTAAATTTTATTTAGTAATAAAGCAAGCTAATTTTTAGGGTTTCTGCCTGCTTTTTTATTTATTATTAATAAGATAAAATGGTGAGGATATTTTTAAAATAGGCTGTGAATTGAATTTTTCTACTTCATCTAGGCTGACCAGCTAAGTAATCAACTAAAATTTATGCGCCATAACAAAAAAGATACCTCTTGATTGAGTACAGTAT
The DNA here is from genome assembly GCF_914768025.1 of Snodgrassella gandavensis. Taxonomy (GTDB): domain Bacteria; phylum Pseudomonadota; class Gammaproteobacteria; order Burkholderiales; family Neisseriaceae; genus Snodgrassella; species Snodgrassella gandavensis. Next base: position 75,667 of record NZ_CAJZCE010000009.1, read on the forward strand.
CTTTAGCTAAAAAAATATAGCGTAACCACTGGTTACGCTATATTTATTAATTGGTGCCGGCACCAAGAGTCGAACTCGGGACCTTCTGATTACAAGTCAGCTGCTCTACCAACTGAGCTATGCCGGCGAAAGAGATGCGCATTATGCGCAATAAAATTAAATTGTGCAAGACCTTTTGAGATTTATTTTTTATTTTTTAAATAAGCTGCTGTTTTTTTGGTTAATTAAAATATTCAAGCTTTGGCTTGTGGGCGACAAACTATAACTATTTTTTATATCGCTCTATATTATAATAAAGAGTTTTATTTATTTTTAATGGGGAGTGTCTGGGTGAGACACCATTTCAAACTTGCGCTTGCAGGCGCACAAATCCTATTTGTTGCATTTGGTGCCATGGTTTTGGTACCGCTGCTGACAGGGCTGAACCCCGCGCTGGCGTTGATGGGAGCGGGTATTGGTACTTTATTGTTTCAAATCTGTACTAAACGCAAGGTGCCAATTTATCTGGGTTCTTCGTTTGCATTTATTGCTCCGATTATTTACGCCATGCAGGAATGGGGACTGGCTTCTACCATGTTTGGTCTGTTTGCTGCCGGCTTTATGTATTTTGTTTTTGCCGCACTGATTAAATGGCGTGGGCTGGCTTCGGTACACCGTTTGCTGCCACCGGTAGTAATTGGGCCGGTCATTATGGTGATTGGACTATCAGTAGCGGTAGTAGCCAGTAATATGGCCATGGGCAGATCGGGTGACGAACAGGTAGTTGATTATGCACATTCGCTGTTTTTATCGGGTTTTACTTTTGCTGTAACGGTAATTGTAACGGTATTCGGCAGCAAGATGATGCGCTTGATTCCCATCCTGATTGGTGTGGCTGCAGGCTATATTATGGCGTGGTTAACTGGAATGGTGGATACCAGTGCGATGGCGGCGGCGCCATGGTTTGCAATACCGCATTTTGCTACACCCGAAGTTAACTGGCAGGCAGCGCTGTTTATGCTGCCCGTGGCCATTGCACCAGCTATTGAGCATATTGGCGGGATTATGGCCATTGGTAAGGTAACTGGCCATGATTATGTAAAAGACCCTGGTTTGCATCGTACTTTGGCAGGTGATGGTTTGGGTGTATGTATTGCTGGTTTGATTGGTGGCCCCCCTGTGACTACCTATGGTGAAGTAACTGGTGCGGTGATGATTACAAAAAACAGCAATCCGGTAATTATGACGTGGGCGGCTGTATTTGCGATTTTTATGGCTTTCTTTGGCAAGTTTAATGCGTTTCTCAGCTCCATTCCGTTGCCGGTAATGGGTGGTATTATGTTGCTGCTGTTTGGTACGATTGCTTCACTGGGTTTGAAAACGCTGATTGATGCCAAAGTGGATTTGATGGAACCACGTAATCTGGTTATTGTGAGTTCGGTACTGATTGTGGGTGTCGGTGGCATGGTGGTGAAAATTGGCACCATGGCATTTGCCGGTGTAGGTTTATGTGCCTTGCTGGCGATAGTGCTGAATTTACTGTTGCCAGCTAAATCGTCTTCTTCTCAGGGCTGATTGGTCACTTCTTGGATTCATTGCAAAATCGCAGCTGCCAGAGCGCTGCGATTTTTTTTGTATCTTGAGATTGACAGATATATTTTGCTTTGGGGGAATTGCGAAATAATAAGATCGCTTTGATACTTAAAAGTATCAGCCTGTGTATTTTTATTACCAAATAATCGGTTTATCTGGAGCAGAGGCAAGCAGAGCTATGAATTTGAATTGTGTGCAAGATGAAGAGTGGAAAAAGGCCAGCAAGAGACAATTGATACAATTAGATGATGTTTCGAATTCCGATTGAATCAGATTTGCCAGAAAATTCATGGCTGGCCAATTGCACCTATTAGGCACAGAAGATATTGATAAATAACAAGCTACTGGTGGTAGTATAAATGTATTTTCAGTACCAAACAGAAAATAGCGGCATTTGCCGCTATCTTTATACTAACCGGACAACCGGCTAAGATTAAGCTGCCTGAATGTTGGCCGCTTGTTTACCTTTTGGACCGGTGGTCACATCAAAGGATACGCGTTGACCTTCTTTCAAGGTTTTGAACCCATTCATGTTGATTGCAGAGAAATGTGCAAACAAATCTTCGCCACCTTCATCTGGTGTAATAAAACCAAAACCTTTAGCGTCGTTAAACCACTTAACAATACCAGTTGCCATGAAACTTCCTATACATAAAAAACAAAATAAAGAACAAGTTTGCGACACAGTAAGGCAAACAAAGTAGTGAACGACTGTACAATAGTTTGTCTGGCAGTCTATGTCTGACTTGTTAAGTAGTCTTTTTACATAGGTTAAGAAGCAACGTCAAGCAAGCTTACTGAAAAATGATAAAATTATTAAAACCGTTACTAAAAACCCACAGATACATGTAGATTTATGCACAATGTCAAATACGAAGACACAAACTGTTAGCCAGAATCAGGAAACCATGTTAAAGCCGCCAAAGCGCTATAAGGTGGTATTGTTGAATGATGACTACACACCAATGGATTTTGTGGTGGCGGTGTTGATAGATGTATTCCATTTACCACATACGCAGGCCATTGCCATCATGCTGATGGTGCATGAATCCGGGCGTGGCGTGTGTGGTGTGTTTCAGAAAGACATCGCCGAAACCAGATGCAATCAGGTTTTGGCGCGGGCTGAGGCGGCCGGCTTTCCGCTGCAATGTCTAGTTGAAGAAGCCTGAAATTACTGATTGGTGTATGTGTGAAATGAAATACTCTATAGGTGTCACTTGAATTTTAGTGTGTATGCTTCATGTTTAAGCAAATAAATAAATTTGATCACAGTCGTAATTGATAACGTTACTTTGTCAGGAGGTCGAGTATGATTTCGGCACAGCTTGAAAAAATTCTGCAGTATGTTTATGCCGAGGCTCGTGGCCATGCTTTTGAATTTATTGGTATTGAACAATTACTGCTCGGCCTGTTACAGCAAAGTAAAGACGTAAGTGAAGTATTGCAGGCTGTTGGCGTGGACAACAACCTGCTGGTCAAACAGTTACAGCAAAGCATTCATGAAAATACACCAGTGTTGTCGCAAAGTGAGTTGGAAAAGTCAGAATTGCAACCAACACTTGGTTTTCAGCGTGTTTTGCAACAGGCTATTGTGCATGTTCGTGCAGCTCAGACTAAAGGGGAAGTGACGCCGATAGATGTTCTGGTGGCCATTATGTCGGAAAAGGATAGTAATGCGGTGTATTTTCTTGAATCGCAGTCGGTAAACCGTTTGGATGTATTGCGCTATCTGACTCTGGGCAATCCTAATGTTACTCAGGATCAAGATACTGAACAGAGCAGTGAAAATGAAGCAGCCAAGCCGGAAATAAAAGCTTTAGAGCACTATACGGTAAATCTGAATATGGAGGTGCTGGCTGGCCGGATTGATCCACTGATTGGCCGCAATGAGGAAATGCAACGCCTGATTCAGACTTTATGCCGGCGACGCAAGAATAATCCTTTGCTGGTGGGGGAAGCTGGTGTAGGTAAAACAGCTTTGGCGGAAGGACTGGCTTATTTGCTGGTACATGAAAAGGTGCCTGAATCCATCAAGGGTTCGGTGGTTTTTTCGCTGGATATGGGGGCTTTACTGGCTGGCACCAAATACCGCGGGGATTTTGAGGCTCGACTAAAGTCAGTTATCAAGGAATTAAGTGAACTGGACAAGGCTGTCTTATTCATTGACGAGATTCATACCATTATTGGTGCCGGTAGTGTGTCTGGCGGTACGATGGATGCCTCTAATCTGCTCAAACCAGCGCTGGCCAAGGGAAGTATGCGTTGCATTGGCGCAACGACCTATCAGGAATATCGTACCATTTTTGATAAAGATCATGCTTTGAGCCGACGTTTTCAGAAAATAGATGTAGTGGAACCTTCTGTATCGGAAACTGTAAAAATATTGCAGGGATTACGGCCGGCGTTTGAGCATTTTCATCAGGTGCGATATACCCGTGCTGCGTTGCAGGCTGCAGCTGAATTGTCTGCACGTTATATTAATGAGCGGTTTTTGCCTGACAAGGCCATCGATATTATTGATGAAGCAGCAGCGGCACAGAAAATTCAGCCTAAATCTAGACAGCGCAAGGTTATCGGGCGGGCAGAGATTGAGGCAATTGTTGCTAAAGTGGCACGTATTCCGGAAACCACAGTTTCACATGACGATAAACAGGTATTGCGTTTTCTGGCTGATAATCTGAAAGCCAAGGTATTCGGGCAAGATCAGGCTATTGAGGCGCTGGCTGCTTCGATAAAAATGGCACGTTCCGGCCTGAAACAGGCAGATAAACCAATTGGTAGTTTTCTGTTTGCAGGTCCGACCGGTGTAGGTAAAACCGAGGTAGCCACGCAGTTGGCTCAGTTGCTGGATTTGCCATTACTGCGTTTTGATATGTCGGAATATATGGAGCGACATGCTGTTTCGCGCCTGATAGGTTCGCCACCGGGCTATGTTGGTTATGAGCAGGGTGGCCTTTTGACAGATGCGGTCAATAAACAGCCTTATTGTGTGCTGTTGCTGGATGAAATTGAAAAAGCACATCCAGATGTGTTCAATGTGTTATTGCAAGTGATGGATTATGCCAAGCTAACCGATAATAATGGGCGTAGTGCAGATTTTCGCAATGTAATTGTAATTATGACTACCAATGCAGGCGCCGCCGAATTGGCCAAACCCAATCTAGGCTTTACCGGGATACGCGAGCAGACGGATAGTCTGGTCGCAATAGAAAAAACCTTTACTCCGGAATTTCGTAATCGGCTTGATGCCATTGTACCGTTTAAAGCACTGAATAAAGAGATAATTGCCAAAGTAGTGGATAAATTTCTGTTGGCGTTGGAACAGCAATTACTGGCAAAACAGGTGGTGGCCGAATTTACGCCGGCTCTACGTATTTATCTGGCCAAATATGGTTTTGATGCTGCGCTGGGCGCACGCCCGATGCATCGTTTGATTCAGGAGCGGATTCGTAAATTGCTGGCGGATGAATTACTGTTCGGACGCTTAAGTGAAGGTGGTGATGTGATTATTGATTATCTGCCACAGTCAGATGAAGTGATATTAGATTTTTCAACTTCGCAGTTATCCGACTGGAAAAATCTTGAATCGGTAACTATTGAATAATTATGTTAAAAAACCTAAATTACAGATAAAAAAAAGTGTGGCTGAATGCCACACTTAAACACACACATCAAGAGGAAACCAATCAAAGTAAATTCATTATAATGCTTTTGATTATAAATGTTTTGATACAAATCAAATGAGAATGTTTAATCAGATATTACCCGGCGAAAAGCAAATATTCCTGTTTATAAATGTAATAATGGCATTTGCCTTATTAATGAAAATGGACAGGATAATAAAATAATTTAACGCAAGTTAGCGGGTAATGGATCGCTTTGCAGCTGGTTTACAGACTGTAAGCGCTGATTGAAATCCAGAACCTGAAGCTGTGTGCTGTCAACCGTACTAAAAAACTGCTCGCCATAAGGTAATTGCGGTGAACGGATACCCAGCCACTGCGCGATTCCATCCAAAAGTTCAAGACCACTGCGTTGTGCTTTATTGCGTAATTGTCCAGACTGGTCGCTATTTATGACCACTAACGGCACATGATAGTTTTGATAGAAATGGTCGTTGTGGCGCAGAATGCTGGCAGAGCGCACAATACTATTTTTCTCATAACTATTTTTATCATGACTTAAGCCGTGGTCGCTGAAGTACAGCATACTGAACGGCTGGCCACTGGATTGTAATGTTGCATAGATCTGGCCTAACAGACTATCTGTTTGCCGGATACTGTCGATATAACAGTTACTGTTGTTATTTTCCACATAAAGATGTGGCGGTTGGGGTAGACGATCACAAGGATTGGGATGTGAACCCATAATGTGTAGCACAATCAGGCGCGATTGCGAGACAGCCAGTGGCTGGGCAAGGATTTTTTGTAAGGGCGCAACAAGCTGATAGTCGAAGCTGCGCTCACCAAAATCGTAGCCGGTGGTTTTCAGAAAGGTAACTTGATTTGCCTGATGGGCAATGGTAGAAATTGAAGTATCATATTGCCCCAGTGCACCCTGATTCGATAGCCAGACAGTATCCATGCCAGCCTTTTTGGCCAGCGTAATCACATTATTCTGAATACTGAATGGTTTACCGTGGCTCAGTGTCAGGCCATGTAACAAAGAGATAGGGGTATTAGGCCCGGCAGACAGCATATTATCCATAACAATATTGGCATGTTTATCCAGAAATGGTGTGTTTGTGTATTTAAATCCGTACAGGTGCATATAGTCTGCACGTGCACTCTCGCCAATAATCAATACATAGTTACGGTAAATCTGCTGGCTGCTGCTGATTTGCCAGTTGTCCGGTTTGGCTAGGTCTGCTTTCATTTTGGCCAGCTCGGCGAAGTAGGCACGTGGTTGCAGATAGGCATCGGCCAGAAATTCTATTGGCTGCGCGCGCAAGGCAAAACCGCCGGTAGTATAGCCTTTGCGGGCTGTCTGGGCTGTCATCAGCACAAGGATAAGGACAAGCAAAAAGCCCCAGTAGCCGCGCCAGCGTGGGACAACTAGACTGCGACTTAAGCGTACAACAAATAATGGTATGGATGCCAGCAGAAAGGTAGCAAGATAAGTCTGCCATGAAATAGCACTGATATATTCACTTGCTTCACTGGCGGTGGTACTTAATAGTGAGGCAACAATACCAAAACTTGGCCGTCCATATAAAGCAGCGGTGGGGTGATATAGCAGAATAATAATGGCACTTAACCACATGAGGCCGTGCCATAGTCGCGGGCAGAAACGCTGTAACAGCAGATTAAGCAGCCATGTTTCAATAATCCGGTTTGGATTAGGTGGATAGGCTAGCGCATAAATCATTACAATGCTGTAAATGAGTAAGAGCACTACAGTTAGCTGGTAATGTTTACGGGGTGTCAGTTTCATAAATAACTCAGGCAGCAGGAGTAAAATTATCGGCAAAGAATGCATCTTCTGCCAGGCTGGCTTGGCTGGTAAATAAATTTTGTGCGTGGGCTATCATCTGTGGATTTCCGCATGCATAGACTGCATAGTTGCTCATGTCAGGATGTTTGGCTAAGGCGATATCCTGTATATATCCCTGAGCACCTTGCCATGTTGTTGATGCCCGCGATAATACCGCCGTCCACTGCGCCTGTGCTAGGCTGCCACAGAGTTCATCTAGTAAAGCACTATCATATAAATTTTCTTCAGCGGCCACGCCCCAGTAAACATATACAGCCTGCTGGTATTGCTGCTGCGTCAGTGCAGTCAGCATCGCTTCAATCGGAGCAATACCAGTGCCGGAAGCGAGCATAATTAGTGGTTGATGCCGCCAGTTTAACTGGAAGCAGCCCAGCGGGCCATGAATGTGAATGATATCTTTTGGCTGGAGACGGCCATCAAACAACTGTTCCGAAAATACACCCCCCGAATGACGGCGAACATGAATAACCAGTTGCCGGGTATCAGCATTAAAACGGGCAATGGAGTAACTGCGGCGAAGATTATTAGGCAGCACAATGTCAATATATTGTCCGGCAGTAAAATTGAAATGCTTTTTGGGTGCCAGTTTCAGGCTGACAATGGCAACATTAGCACAATAGCGGATATCATCTATTCGTGCTGCCAGAGTTTGCGCCGGCTGGTTATTCTTACCCTGATAGCCCGGCAGATAAAAAGTAATATCACTTTCTGCACTCTGACAGCATAATAAAATATCCTGCTGATTATTATCTTTACTATTCAGGGCAGCCTGAGCATTAACCTCGGTAGTTTGGCCGTTGACTAAGCGTGCCTTACAGGCTCCGCAGCAGCCGCTTTTACAAGCATGCGGTAGCATGATGCCGTTTTCAATTGCCGCATTAAGCAGCGATTCTCCCTTTTCTGCACAATAGGTTTCACCAGCTGGTAAAACAGTTATCTGATAACTCATCTCTGTTTTAGATTATTTGAACAAAGTGGCTATTTTAGAGCGCAGTAAAACAAAAGCCAAATCGGGCGCTAACTGCCTTGTAGGCCAGAGTGAGTAAGAAAAAGGATATTGAAAACTGTATCGCAACACAAAAGCCCGTTATGCAGGATAACGGGCTTGAATTGACACTAACTAAATAGCTTAATCCGAGAAATACTTGGCGTGAATTTTGTCATATTCGCCACTGGCACGAATTTTTTTCAAGGCTTCGTTCAGCTTTTCCGCCGTGGCTGTATCGCCCTTGCGTACAACAAAGCCATATTGGTCTACTCCGAATTCAGGTACTTTATTAATAGTAAATTTATCGGCACCATTGGCCTTAATATAATTGCTGATTACCGCGCCATCTGATACCATCGCTTCAACCCCGCCGTTTTCCAGTTCCTTGATGGCTAAAGGCACGCTATCAAACCGGGCAATTTTGGTGCTTTGTGCGCCGAGTACTTTCTGAACAGCCAGATCACCAGTCTGACCTGTTGCCACAGCTACGCGGTGCATGTTGTTTAATTCAGCAAGCGAATGGAAAGTCTTTGCTTTCGGTGTCAATACCATCATGGAAATATCAAAGTACGGATCAGTGAAAGTCATACTCTGTTTACGCTCATCAGTGATGGTCACACCTGAGGCCACGATATCCAGATCGCCATTATTCAAACTGGCAAACAAGCCGTCCCATGGTTGATCTTTAAACTGCACCTTGAAATTTCCGGCTTTAGCCATTGCATTCATCAGGTCAACATCAAAACCTGTTAATGAACCGTCCGCAGTACGTGATTCAAATGGTGCAAATTCGGCATTTGTGCCGACAATATAAGTTTTTTCAGCGGCAGATTGGGCAGGCGCCGAAGCTGAATCGTTATTGCTGCCACCACAGGCAGTTAAAATCAGGGTAGAGCCCATGGCCGCGGCGGCCAGCCAGTGTTTGATTTTCATGATGACTCCTTGAATTCCGATAGATTAATTGGCTGAAGGTTGTAAACTATACAATAGTTTGTACCGCAAAATATGCATCCTTACTGCCATGTCTGACTTGATAGTAACATATTTAACTGGTTAGCAATGTTATAATCCTGTTTTCACCAATACATGACAGTATTTAACAGTAAACAGGTCATGTATGATTCAGCTTTACAGGATAGACAATGCATATAATACATACCATTACAGAACTGCGTTCGTGGCGGCAGCAGGCCAAACGTGTGGCTTTAGTGCCCACAATGGGTAATCTGCATGAAGGCCATTTATCATTGGTGCGTACGGCCAGAGCCCATGCCGATGCAGTAGTGGTGAGCATATTTGTAAATCGGATTCAGTTTGGTGCCGGTGAAGATTTTGATCAGTACCCGCGTACTCTGGAGCAGGACGTGAAAAAGCTGGCTGCCGCAGGTGTCGATGTGGTGTTTGCGCCAGTTGAAAGTGAGTTGTATCCTAATGGTATACAGAATTATTTTGTAGAACCGCCAGTTATCCAGAATGAACTGTGTGGCCGTAGCCGTCCCGGCCATTTTCGCGGTGTGGCTACAGTGGTAACCAAATTGTTCAATATCGTGCAACCTGATGTGGCCTGCTTCGGCAAAAAAGATTACCAGCAGCTTGTCGTAATAAAAGGCATGGTACAGGATTTGAACATGAATGTAGAAATCATTCCCGTAGGAATTGAGCGTGCAAAAACTGGTTTGGCTTTGTCCAGCCGCAATAGTTATCTTACGGACACTGAGCGTGCACAGGCAGCGCAGTTATCTGAGCAGTTGCAAGTCATGGCCAAGGCAATTGCACAGGGAAACAGAGATTTTGCAGTTCTGGAAAACAGTGCAGCAACATATTTACAACAGCATGGCTGGCAGGTGGATTATATCGAGGTTCGGCAAGCTCAAATGCTGACAAAAGCACAGAATTCTGATACTAATCTGGTGATTGTAGCAGCCGCAATACTGGGAACCACCCGTTTGATTGATAATATAGAAGTGCATTTATCAAATTAATAATTAAACATGGTTTGTTAACTAGATATTAACCAAAAGGCAGCGTGAATACGTATGTGGTGGATTGTATTAATACTGTTAATTATTGCTATAGGCGCATTACTCTGGTGGCGTAATATTCAGGAACGCAAATGGCAGCTTGAGATGACCTACTTATCTCGATATGAAGATCGGTTACAGCCTGGCCAGATTACCGCACCAAAGGCGGTTAAAGCGTCACTGTTAGATTACATTATGTCCAATGTAATGCCACAGCGTGCGCAGCATAATCAGGCAGCACAATCATCATCACCAGAACAGCAGCTATCTGCTACAGAACCGGTACCGACTGAACCTGAGCTTATACCTGAACCCATCCATGCACCAGTAGTACCCACACATGTTTGTGAGCGGTCAGAGCAGGATTCACAACCAATAGAAATCAGCCAGTCACTGACACCGGCAGAACCGCCGGTTCCGAAGCAGATTACCGTTACTGAATCCAGCCCCAAACCCGTAAAAGCCAGTGCTACCAGTACAGCGCCAGAAGTTTCTGGGTATAAAGCAGATACCGACTATCAATTGCAGGTACTGGAAAGCAGCCAGCAGCCTCAGGCAGAATTATTGACGCTGATGAAAACACAAACTACTGTGGCCAGCAGTGATGTCCATATCAAGATTGAACCGGAAGCAGAAGACTACCCAAATCCAGATAATGTAGCTGATGATGAAGACGAAGCTTTGACAGAGGAAAAAATACTGCTTACCAGTGAAGAAGCTGTTGAGTCAGCAGTGGTATTTACTCCGGATAAAAATCTGGAAGTAATTACTCTGGCTGAAGCTACCCGCAAAGTGGCTACGCACCCGCTGGCTGATGCAGTAACCGAATCAGCTCCTGTACTTGAAGTTATCCAGCTCAACTGGCAGCACAAACCAGTGAGTAGCCAGAATCAGCAGCGTCACCGTAACGCAAAAGAAATAACAGCAGATGATCCGATATTAAATAAGATTCGTTCACGCACCAAAGCCGAACAGGCTGCCTTATTAAAAGCACGAGCATTGAAAAATTTTGATCTGGATGATTTGCAGCAGGCGACACAGCGCACACTGGGCAGTTCAGTAGGTGCACCATCACATCTGGCTCATCCAGTGTTACCATTGTCAAGCCCAAGCCATCCCTCCCTTGAGTATAGCCTCAGACATGAACATAATAGCGTGCAAGTTATTGATGAAGAAGATATCCGTTTAAACCTGCTGCGCCAGCGACTGGCTCGCCAGCGTCATCAGCAGACTGCTCATCACATTAATTCAGGCTATAGCGTACCGGTAATAGCAGAGGATGAAATCTATGCTAATCTGGCTAAAACCGATTCGCCGGTTAATAAACAGAAATTCCAACGGCCAGTAGTACGCGAAAGTGTTATTCCGGCAGCAGCGCGCATCAGTAAACGCCATGCTGTTAAAATGACGGCACCAGTGGCAGATATGTCCGTAGAAACGGGTTACACAGGTATTGCTGCTAGTGAACGCGCACCACTGTCAACACGCTTTACTCCATTTCAGTCGATACCAGCGGGTATTACTGCGGCATCAGATGTGGCAGTGTCACCAGCAGATGACGACACCAGTGAAGATACAACCTATGGTACACCAGCCAGTCTCGAAGCAATAGAGGTGGATAACGCCATGACCGATAATGTGCGTTCGAGAAGGCACCAGTTTCATTACAAGCCAGACATACAGTCAGTAGTACCACAGGCTATATCAGCAGATACCAGCACAGTAAGTTCTAGTCCTTATTATCATGCTGCTGTTCATTCTGTACCTGGAAATGATGGCATAGCTTCGTATATGCCGGATGAAAGCGATGGCGATGTTGCCATAGTAGAAGCACCAGTATTAGCAACTGAAGACCCTTATTTTGCCGATAGTGATGAAGAGGCCGGCACGCCCGCTTATTTTCCAGCGCAAGAGGCGTCCGAGGGAGACGAAACAGATATAGATATATCCAAATACTGGCCACAAGTGGAAAAGCCGCTCGCTAACAGCACTGAAATCGAAGCTGATGAATTGGTGGCTGAAAAACTCTCTGTTAGCCAGATTGACTCGGTACCAACGGTTAAAAGCGTGAGTGCGGTTAACCGTTTAAACCAACCACAGTTACCTACTGAGCAGAAAAAAAATTCTGATACACAGTCACAGCAAACAGCCATCGGTATGGCATTACAAAAAGCATTGCATCAGACTGGGGTGGCGAAACCTGCGCCCAAGCCGCAGTTAAAACTATTATTACCGGGCATGGACTTATTATTGCCACCACATTACGATCCGGCAGCACAGCAAAGTGAAGAAACCTTACTTGAAAATGGCATCACCATCGAAGAAAAACTGGCAGAATTCAAAGTTAAAGTTCGGGTAATCGATGCTTTTGCCGGACCAGTTATCACTCGTTATGAAATTGAACCAGCACAAGGAGTGCGTGGTAATCAGGTAGTTAATCTGGAAAAAGATTTGGCGCGCAGTCTGGGCTTTGCATCTATTCGCGTGGTGGAAACCATTCCGGGCAAAACCTGTATGGGTCTGGAATTACCCAACCCTAAACGGCAGATTATCCGTTTGAGTGAAATTTTCTCAGCACCGGTATTTCAGCAGTCCCGCTCCAAACTGACATTGGCTCTTGGTCAGGGGATTACCGGCCAGCCCGTTGTCACCGATCTGGCTAAAGCGCCACATTTACTGGTTGCCGGTACAACTGGTTCAGGTAAATCAGTGGGCGTCAATGCCATGATACTGTCGATGCTGTTTAAAGCCACACCTGAAGATGTGCGCCTGATTATGATTGACCCGAAAATGCTTGAATTAAGCATTTATGAGGGCATCCCGCATTTGCTCGCGCCGGTGGTAACCGATATGAAATTGGCAGCCAATGCACTAACTTGGTGCGTAAACGAAATGGAAAAACGCTACAGACTGATGAGCCATGCTGGCGTGCGTAATCTTGCCGGCTTCAACCAGAAAATTGCCGAACTGGCTGCGCATAACAAAAAACTGTTTAATCCATTCTCCCTCAATCCAAGCGATCCAGAACCTTTGGAAAAACTGCCTTATATAGTAGTGGTTGTAGATGAATTTGCTGACCTGATGATGACGGCTGGCAAGAAAATAGAAGAATTGATTGCACGGCTGGCGCAAAAAGCCCGTGCTGCCGGTATCCATCTGATATTAGCAACCCAGCGCCCCAGTGTGGATGTTATTACCGGCCTGATTAAAGCCAATATCCCGACACGCATTGCCTTTCAAGTATCCAGCAAAGTTGACAGCCGTACCATCCTTGACCAAATGGGTGCTGAAAATCTGCTTGGGCAAGGGGATATGTTGTTTTTACCGCCGGGCATAGCTTATCCTGAGCGCGTACATGGTGCATTTGTGGCCGATGAGGAAGTACATCGTGTGGTACATTATCTCAAACAGTTTGGCGAACCAAAGTATATTGATGATATTTTAACTGCTGGTGTTAGTGACGATGATATGTTCAGTAATGCATCCACACGCAGCAATGAGAATGAACTGGATCCTTTGTACGATGAAGCGGTTGCGCTGGTAGTAAAAACCCGTAAAGCAAGTATTTCTTCTGTGCAGCGTCAGTTGCGCATAGGCTATAACCGTGCAGCTCGTCTGGTAGAACAGATGGAAACAGAAGGCATTGTTTCAGCAGCTGAAGGTAACGGTAATCGTACTGTACTGGCACCACAAAATAGCCATCTGGATAATTAGCTGCGCATAACAGAAGCTTGTGCCTGTATCTGTTCATTTATCAGAATCTTTTAAAACGCATACACATTGTATGCGTTTTTGTTTTATTCCTAATACCATGTTGCGGAGTAGTGACCCTAATAGATGGTTATTATTGCAGTTATTAGCAATGCTGAAATATTATAACCGCTGATATCACAAGTAGTGATTATAGTTAAAACAATGTATTTATTTGTATAGATAAAATAAATCTGTGGTGATTTTGTTGCTTTAATAGCATGTTTTTTTGAAAAATATCAACATTTGGTCAGATTTTACTAAATAAATTAGTGCTGTTTAGCTTGATTTAGTATCAGCCCAGGCTAGAAATTAAAAACCTGTATAAAAATATATGCAAAATATTGCTGATAATTTATTAATACGTGTATAAATTTTTATACCATAGATAAAGAAAAATAAAATTTCCATTAAGTTTTATAAGAAAAATAAACTTTGTAAGTAATTGTTTTGAATATTAAATAGTTTGTTTTGATTCTAAATTGGTCTTAAGATGAATTGGCTATATTTGAAATGTAAATTTGAATCTTTAACTCAGTAAATATCAATATATTAATTTTCTGGAGACGAATTTATGATTGAATCTTACAGACGGTTCTGGCGTAACATTCTGAATTTTTCTGGCACATCCAATCGGGCCGATTGCTGGTGGCCTATTGTAATAAATAATATTCTTGGTTTGGTTTTGATTGCTACCTTGTCATTGCTGTTCAGACGCCTGCATGACACAAATCGCTCCGCATGGTGGATTCTGATTTTTCTAATACCGTTAATCGGGCAAATATGGCTTATTATCCTGACGCTGCTACCAAGCAGACCGAATCGCTTTCAGCAAGGATTTTTCTAATCTGTATTTGTGACTGGTTCACAGATAGCAAAGAATAGCTAAGCCTCCAATTGCTGTGTTGCATTATCTGTTTATAACCAGTCTTGCTTCAGCAGCCATATTTCACTTAGTGAAAAGGTTCTGCTGGGCAGAGAAGCGTAAAAAAATTGTGTGTAGTCTGAGCATTAGAACATTGTTTCAGCTATAATACCAAACTAACATAACTAATTGACTGGTTAAAATAGCTTGTCAGAAACTGATAGAAAACGCTTGTGTGTTTTTCCAGAATAATGTTTATTTACCAATTGCATATTGATAGTGAAAATATAATAGTTTGAATATTTTAGCTAATTCAACCTAATGGGATGAGTGTGTAAGCGGATAGGGTTTCCAGAATCGCCATTGAATTGAGTCAAATTTATAATAAATTATTTTTGCTTATGGCGTTTCTAGTTGAAAAATATATTTATTAGCTAATCATTGCAGATGGTGGGTTCACGGCCAAAATTTTTTATTTCATCATAGTTGGGGTAGACTTATGCCAGAATACTGTCGTTTATCCAGAAACTAAAATTCAACTTTGTCTTATCCATAAAATATATAACAGTTTAAATTTTTCAGTTGGAAAGATCAATATCGAATTTATTTATGAATATAGCTTTTAGATATTAAATAGTTATCAAGATTACTTATTGGAACATTCTTGCTATGAAGCTTCCTAAAATAATTTTTAAAAACTTATTCAACTCTATCAATATCGGTATTTATATTTTTAGTACAGAATACGTCTATTGGATATTAAATAGCTATTAACACTACTCATTGAACATTCTTCGTGTGAAGCTTCATTTTGAGTAATTACCTCGTAAGTGTTTCCTTGTTTATCAAAAAAGACAAAATGGTAAATCTGTATATATAAATCTTTTTTCTTTTTTTCAGAGGCCAATAAAGTTATTTTTGTTTTAGATTCATCTAAATTATAGATATCAGTAATATTAGCATTTTTTAACCAACCTTTAGTCATATTCATGGGCCAATTATGACAATCAGGCGCTTTTGCTAAACATACTACAGGAAAAATGCCTAATAATATTGCTAATAAGTTTTTTTTCATTTTATCACCTCTAGTTGTCTATCATTACTTTCCCATATCTGTTTTCTATATACAAATTTTAGAATAATGCATCCATTAAGAAGCTGTACCGGGATTTTTCTACTATTATCCTAAATTAAAAAAACAGCTCTACCATACATTTTATTATTAGGCGTAGGTAGTAATCTAATTGAATGTAACCCTGTATGAGGATGATGCCGAGTTAATTCTGGCATTTTATATTTGCCTTTAGGAGTTGGTCTAAATGCTTGGTACATTTTCCATTTTGAAGTTGTTTAAACCAATACCTCTACTTACATATTCTTTTGCTACGAATTGCACATTATGTTTCAATATACCTGTTTTTTTATTGTATGTCTAAATCATAATATTACTACCTTACTTAAGGTTTGAAATCTTACTTTTGAGCTTTTAAAGCTGGACTACTTAATGATTATTGATACTGAATTAAATATATTTTTGTTACTTAAGACCTAATATAAATATATCAGTTTTCTTAATGCGTTTACAACAAAAATTAGCGAATAATTTAAATAATTATCAATACTGCATTCTAACTTTTCAGTTATATTGCCGTTAATAAATGAGATTAGGTGTTATGAAAAATTTGTGGCAAAAATTTGACCGGTCATTTTTACGTGGGCAAAAGCTTTCAAAAGTATTGGTGGTCATGATTACGATTTGGCTGTTTCTGGCTACCAGTCTGGTAGGGCTGTCGTTGAATACATCGTGGCGGCTGGAGGAGCTGGGGATGGCGATTAATGAAGCCGGTAGTCTGCGCAAACGGGTGTTTTATATGGTGCTGGTGACGAAAACGCCGGGTGCAGAACAGCAGTTTGTACATGAGCAGCGCCAGTTTGAGGCGATTCTTGGTCATTTGCGTCAGTTGCATGAGGCCGGATTTGTTAATGGCTGGCGTCATCGGCAGTTACGGGCACAGGTGGTTAAGGTTGAGGCTCAGTTGCAGGTTTTTTTCAGCGACCGTGAGGCATATTTGCAGGGCAGGTTGGGCGATGCGGCATTTCTGGCGCAGGCGCAGAAGTTTACAGCGGTAATTGATCAGCTGGTGCTGCTGATTGAGCAGGATAATACGCATAATATTCAGCTGCTGCGCTGGTTGCAGGCGCTGTTGCTTGTGATGGCGGTGGTTTCGGCGATTGTGTCGCTGGTGCTGCTACATCATTTGGTGATTGTGCCGTTGCTGCGTCTGAATCAGGGGATTAGTCAGATTGGGAAAGGCTATTTTGATACGCGTTTGCAGCTTGGCACGGCTAATGAGTTCGGGCAGGTTGCTGATGGTTTTAATCTGATGGCAGCAAAGTTGTATGAGGTATATGACACGCTGGAAAACCGGGTGGCAGAGCAGACTCAGGCAGTGGTGAAACGCAATCGTGAGCTGGCCGTGCTGTATGCGATGACGTCGCTGTTTCAGGAGCAGCATGATCTGGCTGTGCTGGTGCAGGTGTTTATGCACAAGATGAAAGCCTTTAGTGGTGCGGATGCGTGTGTGGTGCAGTTGAAAAATCGTCATTCGCAGATGCTGGAGGTAGCCGGTTCGGACGGGCTGACGGAAGAGCAGGTGGACAGGTTTCGCGATTATCGCTGTGATGGCGGGCACTGCACGCAGTTGCTGCAATCGGGGCAGATGATTACGAATGAGCAGCTACGGATTCATGCTGCAAATGATGGTTGCTGCCAGATGAGGCAGACTTTGCCTTTTTGTTTGACGTTTGCGGTGAAATCGGTGGAAGATGAAATCGGTATGTTACATTTGTTTGCGCAGATGCCGTTTACGCTGAGTGAGGAAAATCAGCGTTTGATTTCAACGGTGTGCAGCCAGTTTGGGATTGCGATTGAGAGTATGCGCTTGAATGAGCTGGACAAGCAGATGGCGATTCTGGAGGAGCGCAATCTGATGGCGCAGGGTTTGCATGACAGTATTGCGCAGTCGTTGTCGTTTTTGAATATGCAGGTGCAGGTGCTGGAAAAGGCACTTTCGGAGCAGAAGGAGCAGCAGGCGGCACAGACGCTGGATTTTATCCATGAGGGCATTCAGCAGTGTTATGATGATGTGCGTGAGTTGTTGTCGAATTTTCGGGTGCGACTGGTGTCGGAGGGGCTGATCAGTTCATTGCAGGGGGTGATGAAGCGCTTTGAGCGGCAAACCGATATTGCGGTGGATTGGTCGGTAGAGGGGGATGTGTATGAGGTGGAATCGGATGTGCAGTTGCAGGTGGTGTTTATTGTGCAGGAGGCTTTGTCGAATGTGCGTAAACATGCGCATGCCAATGCTGTACGGGTGCGGCTGGCGTATATGGCTGATCGTTTGAATCTGTGGATTGAGGATAATGGTGTGGGCTTTGCTGAGGATACGCTGGTGCAGAAGGAGCAGCAGGGGCATGTGGGTATTCATATTATGAAAGAGCGTGCCGGCAAGATTAACGGGCAATTAAGGATTTTTGCACGGGCAGGCAATGGGGCGTGTGTGGAGCTGATGGTGCCACGTCAGTATATTCATACGCAGGAGTAATTTTTTTGGGGGATGTTGATGCTTGACGGGAAAAAGTACCGGATTCTGATTGTGGATGACCATACGTTGTTTCGGCGTGGTTTGCGTGCGCTGATTAACAGTTGTGCGCGGTTTGAGGTGGTGGGTGAGGCTACAGACGGGCTGGAGGGTGTGAAGATGCAGCAGCAGTTGCAGCCAGACGCGGTGCTGCTGGATTTGGATATGCCGGTGATGCGCGGGCTGGAAGCACTACCGCAGATGATAAATCACAATCCGCAGCAGGTAGTACTGATGCTGACGGTATCGGAGGATGGTAGTGATTTAGTGGAATGCATGCGACTAGGCGCGCGGGGCTATCTGCTGAAAAATATTGATACTGAATTTCTGCTGGACAGTATTGAGAAAGCGATTAATGGGGACAGTGTGTTGTCGCCGGAGATGACCAGTAAACTGGTTACGCAGTTGCGCCAGCAGGAGCAAGTAGCTGATGAGGTGAAAGAACCGTTAACGCCGCGGGAGCGAGAGATTCTGCGCTGGCTGGCGCGCGGCAGCAGTAATAAGCTGATTGCCCGTAATCTAGAGGTTACGGAAAGTACGGTGAAGGTGCATGTGCAGAATATTCTGCGCAAGCTGAATGTGGTAAGCAGGGTGCAGGCTGCGGTGTATGCGGTTGAGCACGGTATGGATAAGTAGCTATGGGGTAGTTGCTGTGTGGTAGTTGTAGTATTTTTGAGTTTGTATATGGCCTGTTGATTTTGTCAATAGGCCATTTTGCTTATGTTAGCTTGTTCTTTTGGGTTACTGCTTCTGCATCTGATGACTAATGGGATATGCAGGGATGATTCCGTACACTAGGCAAAGTTATTTTTGGGAGTGGCGGGATGGATTCTGGAGTCAGGAAGTCTGTAACTGTGCTTACATCCAGCACGATTGCGTTTGTGACTTGTTTCATGATCTGGATGGTGTTTGCGGTACTGGGTTTACCTATCAAGCAGCAACTGCATCTGAATGAAACGGAGTTTGGTTTGCTGACGGCAATGCCGGTGCTGTCGGGTTCGCTGATTCGGGTGCCACTAGGTATTTGGGCTGACCGCTTTGGTAGCCGTATTGTGTTTTTCCTATTGATGCTGGTGTGTGTGCCTGCGGTATGGTTACTGGAATATGCGCATACTTATAGTCAGTTTTTGTGGATTGCATTGTGGCTGGGCTTGGTAGGCGGTTCGTTTTCAGTGGGTACGCCGTATGTGGCCAAATGGTTTCGCAAGGAGCGGCAGGGGATGGCAATGGGGATTTTTGGTGCCGGTAATGCAGGTGCGGCACTGAACAAGTTTCTGGCACCGGCGCTGATGGCAGCTTATGGCTGGCAGGCTGTACCGCGGGTGTATGCGGTGATTCTGCTGGTGATTGCGGTGATGTTCTGGTTTTTCAGCTATCCGGAGCCTAAGGCAGCTAATGTTAAACAGCCAAGTCTGAAAGCACAGTTGTTGCTGATGAAAAATCCGCAGGTGTTGAAATATAGCCAGCTATATTCGGTGGTGTTTGGCGGCTATGTGGGTATTTCGCTGTGGATGGTGAGCTATTACGTTAATGAATATCAGTTTGGTATGACACAGGCGGCGTTGCTGGCCGCGTGTTTTTCGTTGCCCGGTGGTGTGCTGCGCGCCTTTGGTGGCTGGCTGTCGGATAAGTATGGAGCCTATAAGGTGACTTGGGCGGTGATGTGGGTATGTTGGGTGGCATTTTTTCTGCTGTCCTATCCGCAGACGCAGATGACTATTCGCACGGTAAATGGCCATCTGAATATGCATATTGGTTTAAGTGCGACAGTATTTACGGTGTTGCTGTTTGTAGTAGGGGTGGCGCTGGCGATTGGTAAGGCTTCGGTATTCAAGTTTATTTCCGATGAGTTTCCAGAGGATATGGGCACAGTATCTGGTGTAGTGGGTCTGGCCGGTGGTCTGGGCGGTTTTCTGCTGCCGATTATGTTCGGGGTATTGGTTGACTGGACAGGGATACGTTCCAGTTCGTTTATGCTGATGTTTGGTACGGTATGTATCAGTTTAATCTGGATGCATTTTTCATTAAAAAAACAGAAGCATCAATAATGTGAGGTTAGTATGGGTAAGGTTTTGAAAGACTGGCGGCCGGAAGACAAGCAGTTCTGGCAGGCCGGCGGTCATGCGGTGGCTCGCAGGAATTTGTGGATTTCGGTTCCTGCACTGTTGCTGGCATTTGCTATCTGGCAGGTGTGGAGTGTGACGGTGGTGAAGCTGCCGTTGGTAGGCTTTAAATACAGCAGTAATGAGCTGTTCTGGCTGGCAGCGTTACCGGCATTATCTGGAGCAACTTTGCGGATTTTCTATTCGTTTGTGATACCAATTTTTGGCGGACGTAAGTGGACGACAATTTCTACGGCCAGTTTGCTGATTCCGGCGCTGGGATTGGGTTTTGCGGTACAGAATCCAAATACTTCTTATAGCACGATGTTTGTGCTGGCACTGTTGTGCGGTTTTGGTGGCGCGAATTTTAGTTCGTCTATGTCGAATATCAGTCTGTTTTTCCCGAGAGCAGAAAAAGGACAGGCGATGGGTGTTAATGCTGGTTTGGGTAATTTGGGTGTTTCTGCGGTGCAGATTGCGGTGCCGCTGGCAATTACTACCTGTTTATTTGGTGCGCTGGGCGGTGAGGCGCAGACGATTACTACGCCACAGGGCAGTACGCAGGTGTGGCTGCAAAATGCTGGCTTTATCTGGGTGCCGTTTATTGTGCTGAGCACGCTGGCTGCGTGGTTTGGTATGGATGACATTGGCAGCCTGCATTCTTCGCTGAAAGAGCAGTCAGTTATTTTTAAACGTTTGCACAACTGGATTCTGTGCTGGCTGTATGTGGGTACGTTTGGCTCATTTATTGGTTTTTCTGCTGCTTTTCCTTTGCTGATTACTCGATCTTTCCCGCATATTGATGCAATCAAGCTGGCTTTTTTGGGGCCGTTTGTGGGCGCGGTGCTGCGTGTGGTGGGTGGCTGGCTGTCTGACCGTATGTCGGCTGCGAAGTTAACGGAAATCAGCTATGCAATGATGATTGTCGGGGTGATTGGTGTGCTGGTGTTTCAGCCAATGGGCGGTAATGCAGGCAATTTTGTTGGCTTCTTCTGTAGCTTTATGCTGTTGTTTGCGTTCAGTGGTATTGGTAATGGTTCGACTTATGCGCAGGCGCCACGGATTTTTTCGCTATTTCACCGTGAGCTGCATCAGGATGATGTCAAAGCGGCTGAAATGCATGCAACCAAGGAGTCGGCCACGGTGCTGGGCTTTATGGGAGCAATCGGTGCTTATGGCGGTTTTCTGATTCCGAAAAGTTTTGGCTCTTCGATTGAGGCTACGGGTAGTGTATCCATGGCGTTGTGGGGCTTTATCATTTTCTATGTGAGCTGTCTGCTGATTAATTACTGGTTTTATGTACGTAAACAATCGGTGACACGCTGCTAGTTTGCTGTAGTTACGCCATTATCGCTGATGATGGCGCTGAAAAAATATAAATCAATAAGAAACTGTTTGAGGCTGCGGCCTCTATGGAGCACAAATTCATGAGCCATTTTTTAGACAGACTGAATTTTTTACGTAAAACCAAAGAGACTTTTTCTGCCGGACATGGTGCAGTGGTGGCAGAAGGGCGTGAATGGGAAGATGCTTACCGCCAGCGTTGGCAGCATGACAAGATAGTACGTTCTACTCATGGGGTGAACTGTACTGGTTCATGTAGCTGGCGCGTTTTTGTGAAAAACGGGCTGATTACATGGGAAATGCAGCAGACGGATTATCCGCGTACTCGTGCTGATTTGCCTAATCATGAACCACGCGGTTGTCCGCGCGGGGCATCTTATAGCTGGTATGTGTATTCAGCACAGCGGGTGAAATATCCGATGATTCGTGCATCTTTGCTGCGTATGTGGCGCGAAAAGCGCCAGAGTATGGGGGCAATTGAGGCATGGCAAAGCATTACTCAGAATCCGGAGTCAGCGAAGAAATATAAATCTCAACGTGGTCTGGGTGGTTTTGTCCGTCTGGACTGGCGTGAGGCTTATGAAATTATTGCTGCCGCCAATGCATTTACGATTAAGGAATTTGGCCCTGACCGAGTGATGGGCTTCTCACCGATTCCGGCAATGTCGATGGTGAGTTATGCTGCTGGTTCGCGCTATCTGAGTTTGATTGGTGGTGTACCGCTGTCGTTTTATGACTGGTATTGTGATTTGCCGCCATCTAGTCCGCAAACATGGGGTGAGCAGACTGACGTAGCAGAATCAGCCGACTGGTATAACGCTAATTATCTGATGGTCTGGGGTTCGAATGTACCGATGACGCGTACACCCGATGCGCACTTTTATACTGAAGTACGCTATAAGGGGACAAAAACAGTAGCGGTGTCTTCCGATTATGGTGAAATGGTGAAATTCAGTGATATCTGGATGGCACCGAAGCAGGGTACGGATGCAGCACTGGCGATGGCAATGGGGCATGTGATTTTGAAAGAATTCCATCTGCAAAATCCATCGGCTTATTTTATCGATTACTGCCGCCGTTTGACTGATATGCCCAATCTGGTGGTACTGAATCAGGATAAGGGTCGTTTGTTGCCCGGTTATTTCCTGCGAGCTAGCCAGATTGCCGGCGGTCTGGATGAGGACAATCATCCGGAATGGAAAACACTGGTCATTGATGAAAACACTGGTGATATCGTGGCACCGAAAGGTTCGATTGGTTTCCGCTGGGGTGAACAGGGTAAATGGAATCTGCGCGCGGAAAAATCCGATAATGCGGAAATTAAAGCACTGATTTCACTTGAAAAGAATCATGATGAGATTATGGGCGTGTCTTTTGACTACTTTGGTGGTGAAGATGCGGCAGAAGTGCTTGTAAAAAATATTCCGGTTAAACGGATTATTAATGCCAATGGCGAACAAATGCTGGTGACAACGGTATTTGATCTGATGTGCGCCAATTATGGTATTGACCGTGGTTTTGGTGGTGATGGTGTTACTGATGATTATATGGCCGATGTGCCGTATACCCCGTTGTGGCAGCAGAAACACACGGGCGTGAAGCCTGAGCTGGTGATTCAGGTTGCACGCGAGTTTGCACAGAATGCGCATGAAACTCACGGTCGCAGTATGGTGATTGTGGGTGCCGGTCTAAATCACTGGTATCACATGGATATGGCTTACCGCGGCATTATCAATATGCTGATGATGTGTGGCTGTATCGGTCAGAGTGGTGGTGGCTGGTGTCACTATGTAGGTCAGGAAAAACTGCGTCCGCAAACCGGCTGGGCACCACTGGCTTTTGCAGCCGACTGGAACCGGCCATCACGGCAGATGAATGGTACGTCATTCTTTTACGCGCACACCAGTCAGTGGCGACATGAAAAGCTGAGTATGGCGGAAGTGATTGCGCCCACTCATGCCGGCCAGATGGCGAATATGAGTCAGTTGGATTTTAACGTAAAAGCTGAACGTATGGGCTGGCTGCCCTCGGCTCCACAGCTGGCACGCAATCCGCTGGATGTGACCCGTGATGCGGAAGCGCAAGGTAAAGACCCGATCGCTTTTGCTGTTGAGCAGATGAAAGCTGGCACGCTGGATATGGCGTGTAACGATCCGGATAATCCGCAGAATTTCCCGCGCAATCTGTTTGTATGGCGCTCGAATATTCTTGGTTCATCCGGTAAGGGACATGAATATTTCCTTAAATATCTGCTTGGTACTCAAAATGCGCTGATGAGTGATGAAAGCACTGCTATCAAGCCAATTGATGTGAAGGTACGCCCGGCTGCTGAAGGCAAGCTGGATTTGCTTACCGTGCTGGATTTCCGTATGTCTACAACCTGTTTGTATGCCGATATTGTGCTGCCAACAGCTACTTGGTATGAAAAGGATGATTTGAATACTTCGGATATGCATCCGTTTATTCATCCTTTGAGCGAGGCGGTGAAGCCATTATGGGAAAGCAGGACTGATTGGGATATTTACCGTGGTCTGGCCAAGGCTTTTTCGGAAACCGCCAAAGATTATCTGGGCGTACGTAAGGATTTGGTATTAACACCATTGATGCACGATAGCCCGGAAGAACTGGCACAACCGTTTGATCCGAAAGACTGGAAATTGGGTGAGTGTGAACCGGTGCCGGGTAAAACCATGCCGAAAATGACGGTAGTGGAACGCGATTATGGTGCGATTTACGACAAGTTTACTTCTGTTGGCCCATTACTGGAAAAAATCGGTAATGGCGGTAAAGGCATTAGCTGGCAGACTGCTGCGGAAGTTGATTTGTTGCGCAAGCTAAACCACACCCAGCTTGAGGGTGTGGCCAAAGGGCAGCCGAAACTGCACAGTGCTATTGATGCCGCAGAAATGATTTTGACGCTGGCACCGGAAACTAATGGCCATGTGGCGGTTAAAGCATGGGAGGCTTTATCCAAAAATACCGGTATCGATCATACTCATCTGGCAATTGCGCGTGAAGATGATGCCATTCGCTTCCGCGATGTGCAGGCACAGCCACGCAAGATTATTTCTTCGCCTACATGGTCTGGTCTGGAAAGTGAAAAAGTCAGCTACAACGCCGGTTATACCAACGTGCACGAATTGATACCGTGGCGCACGCTTACCGGCCGCCAGCAGTTCTATCAGGATCATAAATGGATGCGGCTGTTTGGTGAGGGATTGGTTTCCTATCGTCCGGCGGTTGATCTGAAAACCACGCTGAATGTGCAAGGCCATCACAGCAATGGCAATCCGGAAATTGTGCTCAATTTCATTACTCCACACCAGAAATGGGGTATTCACAGTACTTATTCTGACAATCTGCGTATGCTGACTTTGTCTCGCGGTGGGCCGCATGTCTGGGTATCTGAAATTGATGCCAAACGTGCAGGTTTACAGGATAACGACTGGGTAGAAGTATTCAATGTAAACGGTACTTTAACCGCTCGTGTGGTAGTGAGCCAGCGCGTACCGGAAACTATGATTTTGATGTATCACGCGCAGGAAAAAATCGTTAATGTGCCTGGTTCGGAGCTGTCTGGCAAACGTGGCGGTATTCATAATTCCGTCACTAAAGTGGTAATGAAGCCAACCCATATGATTGGCGGCTATGCGCAACTTTCATGGGGCTTTAACTACTATGGCACGGTAGGCACTAATCGTGACGAATTAGTAGTGGTACGCAAAATGAACAAGGTGGACTGGCTCGATCAACCGGCCAAAACACCGGTAGCAGAATAAGTAAGGAACACAATCATGAAAATACGTGCACAAATTGGAATGGTGTTAAATCTGGACAAGTGTATTGGCTGCCATACCTGTTCTGTTACCTGTAAAAATGTTTGGACCAGTCGTGATGGGGTGGAATATGCCTGGTTTAACAACGTTGAAACCAAGCCGGGTATAGGTTATCCGAAAAATTGGGAAGATCAGGAACAGTATAAAGGGGGCTGGGTACGCGAACGATCTGGCAAGCTGAAGCTGAAACAGGGTAATAGACTGAAAATATTGGCTAATATTTTTGCCAATCCGAATATGCCGGCTATTGACCAGTATTACGAACCATTCACTTATGATTATGAGCATTTGCAAAAAGCACCATTGATGCAGACGCCGCCCACGGCGCGGCCAGTTTCGGTATTGACCGGCCAGAAAATGGACAAAATCGAGTGGGGGCCAAACTGGGAAGATGATCTGGGTGGTGAGTTTGCCAAACGTTCGAAAGACAAACTCTTCGATGGGATTCAAAAGGACATTTATGCCGCTTTTGAAAACACCTTTATGATGTATCTGCCACGTTTGTGTGAGCATTGTTTGAATCCAGCCTGCGTGGCTAGCTGTCCGTCTGGTTCGATTTATAAGCGTGAAGAAGATGGCATTGTGCTGATTGATCAGGATAAATGCCGTGGCTGGCGCATGTGTGTATCCGGTTGTCCGTATAAAAAGATATATTACAATTGGGTAGCTGGCAAAGCAGAAAAATGTATTTTCTGCTATCCGCGCATTGAAGGCGGACAGCCAACCATCTGCTCGGAAACCTGTGTTGGCCGAATCCGCTATCTTGGAGTACTGCTTTATGATGCCGATCGTATCAGTGAGAGCGCAGCAGTAGAAAATCCGCAAGATTTATATGAGCAGCAACTGGATATTTTCCTCGACCCGAACGACCCAGAAATTGCTAAGGAAGCACTGGCACAAGGTATTCCGGCCGACTGGATACAGGCTGCGCAAAATTCACCGGTTTACAAAATGGCAGTTGAGTGGAAAGTAGCGTTTCCGCTGCATCCTGAATACCGAACCTTGCCGATGGTATGGTATATACCGCCGTTATCACCCATACAATCAGCAGTTGAATCAGGTGTAATTGGGCAAAATGGTTTGATTCCGGAAATCAAGGATATGCGTATTCCGCTAGAGTATCTGGCCAACCTGCTGACTGCCGGTAAAACTGAACCAATTGTGAATGCGCTACAAACCATGATTGATATGCGTAAATACATGCGCAGTAAATCCATTTACTCAGATGAGCAGGCACTACAGGAATTATCTGGCCATCGGCTCAGTGCCACACAGATTGAAGAAATGTATCAGATTATGGCCATTGCCAATTATGAAGACCGTTTCGTCATTCCGAGTGCGCATAAAGAACTGGTGAGCAACACCTTCGAAGAAAAAGCCAGTTGCGGCTTCTCTTTTGGTGATGGCTGCCACAATGGCCACAGCAAGGAAAGTCTGTTTGGTACCCGCAAAGCTGCGCCGATTGTTTTTCATGGTCTACGCAAGAAAAATGACCGCCAGTCAATTTAAGAGGATAGAAATGTACAAGATTTTATCCATTTTACTTAGCTATCCGCGGCAGGAATGGCTCAACCATACTGAAGAGCTGTCTGACGCTGTCAGCAGGCAGGCTACGGCTGAGCAGGCTGCGGCCATGCAGCCATTCTTTGCTCATTTGCGTGCTCATGATGAAATCAGTCTGCAGGAAGTGTATGTCGATACCTTTGATCGCAGTCGCAGCCATGCCCTGCATCTGTTTGAACATCTGCATGGCGAAGACCGTGCCCGCGGACAGGCAATGGTAGATCTGCTGGCTGAATATCAGGCACGCGGACTGGAACCGGAAAATAATGAATTGCCGGATTATCTGCCCTTATTTCTAGAGTTTTTGTCCAATATTGACATTCAGGAGGCTGAGAATCTGCTTGCTGATGCTGTACATGTGATTGGCTATATTGCAGAAAATTTGCATAAAAGCCAGTCTGTTTATGCACCGGTAATGGATGCTGTAGTGGCACTGTCCCCTGTGGCTCCAGAACCGTTACAGGCAGCACCGGTGCGCAATATGGATGAAGCACTGGAAAAATTTGGCCCCACCGCAGAAGGACTGGAACCCTTGTTGAACCAGCCATCAGTGCAGGAAGTGCAATTTTTCCGCAATAAAAAACTTAGTTAAGCCGGGAGACAGCATGTATTATCTCAATCAATTTATTTTCGGCATTTATCCGTATATTGCCGCCAGTATTTTTTTTCTGGGCAGTCTGATTCGTTTTGATACCAATCAATATTCATGGAAATCCGAATCCAGCCAGCTACTGTATCCACGTCTGTTGCGCGTTGGTAACATTTTGTTTCACATCGGTGTACTGGGGCTGTTTTTCGGCCATCTGGTTGGATTGCTGACACCGGTTATCGTCTGGGATACTCTTGGAATCAGCCATGAAACCAAACAGCTTACCGCCATGATTGCAGGTGGTACTATGGGTACTCTGGCTCTGATTGGCCTGCTGATGCTTATCTATCGCCGTTTCAGTTGTGCGCGCCTGCTGGCCAATAGCAGCTGGCGTGACAAGCTGGTTTTAATCTGGCTGCTGATTACGCTTTGTTTGGGGTTGGGCACAATTCATGTTTCCGCTCATCATTTGGATGGGGAGGAGATGATTAGCCTGATGCAGTGGGCGCAGCACATTGTTACTTTTAGAAGTGGTGCAGCAACCATCATTGCCCATGTTGATCCGATATTCAAATTACACCTGTTTATGGGGATGAGTGTATTTGTGATTTTCCCATTTACCCGTCTGGTGCATATCTGGAGTGGTTTCGGTACCTTAGTGTATCTGAAACGCAAGGCACAACTGGTTAGAAGCAGACGTTATTGATATACACTGCTAACGATCAGAAAGGCAGTACTGATATTCAGTACTGCCTTTAAAATATTTGTAATCCGCATAAAGCACTTAAGTAATTGAATGCATATTGCTTTAATCACTATTGATTTTGTATAGCTTAATAAAGCATAATTACACCAATCTTATTGCATTCATGATGCTAATCTCAGCCAGATGGCCATAATATTTAACCAGTATTGCAATCTCTTTATATCAGGCCGACATTTAATCAAAACCGTATATAGCGGATTAAATATATATTTTAAATTTTTCTATCACCACGCCGCATATCTCGAAACGTTGAGACATTTCGATAATTGGATAGCGATTATTCAGTGGTTTCAAATAGTGGTGGCTACCCTCGTTGATATACTGCTTAAACATGGCTTCGCTGCCATTTTCACGCACTACAACAAAACAGCCGTGGTGTACAGGCTGTTCTGGTTCAACAATAATTTTGTCTCCAGCCGTAAATTCAGGCTCCATACTGTCACCTTTGATTTCCAGTGCAAATGCTTGTGTTCCCGGCTGGCGTAATGTGGGCACCCAGATATTGTTGGCCGCAGTTAAAGTAGCCCTGTCGAGTTGTTTGGCTGCATCTATCCACGATAGCAAGGGTACTTTGTAACCGTTGAATAAAATTTCATTTGCTTCAAATGAACCTATACCAAAATGTTCTGGCTTTACTACATCTGCAAAATATGAAACCAGCTTGTCAATATGTGCTTTATCTACACGGCCGGTCTGAATCCAGCTAGTTACAGAAGGTGGTTTAATTGCGAAAGCGCGGGCTACATCAGCTTTGCGTACGCCTTTAAGCTCAATTGCGGTTTTAATCGCTTCACCTAATTTTTTACCCGTATACATAATTATCCTTAGTTTTTGCCTAATCTTATTTAGTGGCTATTTGATTAGGCAGTGAATTGCAATTTATTAGCTATTAGCTTATTATTGCGCTTATTTTAATGTGTAACTGTACTTTTATTAATTAATATCCAATTTTTGTTAGGCAAGTAGCAAATATATTTACTAAGCTACAATACAATACCTATTACAAATTTTAATTTAAAAATATATCAATGGCAATCTAAGAAAAGGGAAGAGTATGATTTTGCTAAATATCTGTTAAATAAGCATTTAATCTTATTATATATCTAAGGTATTAACGAATCGAAGATAAATCCACATTTGGTTAAATACTTCATGAAATTGTTAAGTATAACTTAAATGTTTTTAGCACATCACTTAGTTAAGGTGTATCTATGACAGACTATAAAGTAGAAGTTGATTTGGCAGAAAATGTATTGCGTGCTTATGAATACTGTATGAGAGATACCATTAAAAAAGGGCATTGCCGCAGTATTGAATGGAAATATCAGGCTACTACACCTGCCAAAAATAATCAGCAGGCACTTTATCCGACTTATCAGCCAGAAGTGTATGATATGGTAAAAATCACGCTGGGAAACCTGTTTTACAAAAATCGTGAAGCATTTGCTACATTATCGAGTAAATATTGCAAAATAAGTCCTTTATATAAGCGTCAGAACCAGCATAGTGTTAAACGTAACCAGCGCCGGCGCTATTCCAGTAAAGACTGGAATCAGGCCATTGAACAAAGCCTGTGGCTTTTCTGGCAGGAAATGAAACTTCAACCTCAGTTTGAAAAATATTTTCGTTATACTACTTGACAAATTCTGTACAAAAATTATAATAATTTATAAATTACAGGTATGCTTCACCTTAAACAGCTGATTAAAAAGTTCCCGAAAGGGAGCTTTTTTGCGTCTTAATAAATACTTCGTATGTGAATGTTGAATATCATTTTGATTATTAGAAGTAAGTGACTATTTTTTTAACCGGATTCTGTTTCCATGAAGCCGGTTTTTATTAAGAACTTTCTTTTTGCAAATTACGGAAACTTACATCCATAAGGTGAAGGATATTGTTTAAATTTATTTTACAAATATTTAATGATAAAATTCATCTTTTAAACGAGATGTGTTTCAATTTTGGTCTGATTATTAGTGCATATTTAAATCTGTGAACTCATGCTGCTTGTGATTGAATAGCGGATGGAATCATTTTAATCACATAAAGACACAGCGTTAATGGTAATTAAAAGCTTCAATGTATATTCGTACTCTAAATAGTGAGATTTACTATTTAACCCTACTGCTAGCTATAGCCGGTGGTTATACTAAGGTGAACTGCCTGCTACGTTTAGATATAGATATATTGCAAAATAAATTGTTAAATATGAAATGATAATAGGTTATTTTACAATGATTTTTAAAGCTAAGAATATTTAAGTATTGGGCTGGATACTTTGTTTTGTATCCAGCTAATCATCTGCAATAAAATGATGCCTATTAAGATTACTAGTAGCCATTAATGTACTTATAAAAATCCAGCTTTGTAAACGATTTGTCCGATAATTTCTATATCACTTAATGCCGCAGTTTCATCGGGGTATTCATAGTTGTTATAACTTTTCATGCGTATTTGCTGATTTGGTAAATTTTGTAGGATTTTGATTCTGAACAGTTCTCCCTGATTAAAGGCATAGATATTGCCATCTACCGGATTTTTCTTGGAAATATCAATAATGAATTTATCTCCATCATTCAACAGGTTTTGCATGGAATTGCCACTCATGGTGGCACAAACTAGGTTATCTATTTGCAAATTATGTAGATTTAGTTCTGCTTTTAAAATAGATAATTGGGTATTCCACAGAGTGCTACTCTGATTAACGAGTGGAGGAATATTAATGAAAGCATCGTCGTTGCTATTAATTTGGGATGTAGTAACAGTTTGCTGAAAATTAAGTATTTTCATGATTTTATTAACTGTTTCTAATCTGGGGGTGATTTTACCCAATTCATATCTGGATATTAGTGATGGGGTGATATTGGTTTTCTGAGCTAGTTCTTTCTGGGAGAGTCCGGCCGCCAGTCTGGCTGCTTTGAGTTGATTAGCAAATTTCATGGTAGAAAAATAAGATGTTAAGAAATAAAATTTAATTCATAAATGATAAAGAATTGGTCATAATTGGCCATAAAATGCTTGTAATTATCTTTTATAGATTTTAATATAGCCAGATATGGCTATAGCTGATAACCAGTTAGGGGTATATTACCTTAAATTATATAGAGTCAAAACTGTTACTAAATTTTAACTGAAAGTATTTGTAA
This sequence comes from Snodgrassella gandavensis, assembly GCF_914768025.1. GTDB lineage: Bacteria > Pseudomonadota > Gammaproteobacteria > Burkholderiales > Neisseriaceae > Snodgrassella > Snodgrassella gandavensis. The sequence goes on from NZ_CAJZCE010000009.1 coordinate 107,343, forward strand.
ATAAATTCAACTTAAATTAACGATTGATCGATGCAAGGTAAAAATAAAATTTTTTAAATATATTTAACAATATTAGTATCTGAAATGGAAATACCTCAAAGGCTGCCACCTTTGAGGTATTAAGTAAACAAAAATCCCAAGATTGAAAAAGGAGTTTTGAATGAATAATAGTATCACATTTGTTTCTTTTTATGGGAGTAGCCTCGCTACAGTTAAAGTTAAAAATACGGTTTACGTATGTATGAAATCGGTGATTAATGGGATTGGTCTGGACTGGTCAACCCAACATCGTAAATTAAGAGGATGTTATCAAAAATATGGATGCGGATTTTTGTCTATCCCGGGTAAAAACGGTACTAAAAAAATTCTGGTGACTCCATTAAAAAAGTTGACTAATTGGCTACAAAGTATCAATCCGAAAAAAGTTAAGGATAGCGTGAAAGAGCTGGTGCTGGTTTATCAGCGCGAATGTGCTGAGGCTATTCAGGCTCACTGGCGTAAGCCTCGAACTGTGAAAAAGCCGCGTTATGCTGATGTGGCTGATAAGAATGGTTGTACTGGTTTGTTGCCTAACCAGATTTCTATAATCAAGGCCTTGCATAGGCAGTTGGTGTTAGCTGTTGCCAAAGAAAAACAGGCTGAGCTGGCGATGACCTTATGGCAGGCTGTGCAAGCACGTTATGGTGTCAGTTATGAGAAAGTACCTTCATCCAAGTTCGTAGATGTGATCTGCCTGTTAAGCCGCGTTGCAGTTAAGAAAGCCAGTATCTGTAACTTGGAATCAGATAAAGATTGTAGTGATAAACTTAATGTTCCATCTACAGTGCTGGTTAGCCTGTATGAATCATTTGCCTGTTCGCAGAAGATGCGTCTGATGTATGAGCATTTATTTCCGACTTTTCGTATTTTGGGTAGTAAATATGAAGCGCAGATTCATGAATTTGCGTATGAGATGGATCGGATATTCAATAAATGTCACAAGGCTTTTTTACCATTGTTCGAAAAAATGCCAGAATCTGAGGCCAAAGAATCAGCACGTAATTATCTGGCCAAACTGATGTAAAAATCTGGTTGGTTTGGATAAAAGTAGTTGTAAGCTTTAGCCACATCTTGAAAGTATCTGGAAATCTGGCTGTTTACGGTGTGGCTAATATTTGGCTGAAACTTAGTTGTAAATTGCTATAACTATAAAGTTTAGCCTGTGTTTCATATTAAAAAATTATTAAATTACTTATAAGTTAGTGATGATTATTTGCTAAGAAACGATTTTTTATATCAGAGTAAGGGAAGAAAAGAAAATTTAAATTTTTGAAGAATTAATAAATGAATATTTTAAATATTAATGGGTATTGAAACTGGTTTTTGAGCCAGTTTTTTTGTTTTTGAGGATTTGATGGTTGATTTATGAAAAATGTGGAATTGGCATTGCAGTTACTTCATTCACTGCTAGACTTAAGATTTTTGCCGGATAAATTGCAAAAATGGTTATTTTGTACAGGTACACGGGTAATTACAGTTACCAGTGCACTGATTATGATCGGTTTTGCTGGGATGTTTCTACTGGGTGGCAGTGAAGTTTTTAATCTTAAACTGTATAAAGGTTTTTTGTTATTACATCCTTATACTTTATCGATGTTACTGATTGGGGTGGCATTGTTACAGCTCATTATAGCGATATTTAAATCCAATCGTTGTAGTGTGCTTTCTGGCTATTTACTGATTTTATCTGCACTGATATGGGCTGTAATATCAGCTACATTCTGGGCATCATACCCGCCGTTGACAACGGGCATGACTACGTATCCTGTATTAACTGTGGTGTGTGCTCTGGCGGGGCGTAATTTGATCAACTACACAAAACGGGTTGAAGATTTGAAACATAAAGGACGATAAAGTATGGAGTTAGTGAAAGATGCTTTTTCGGTCTGTATTTTATTTGCGCTAATGGGTGGGCTGGCTGGTTCTTTACTGGTTACAGATTACAAACGTTATGGCTGGTTTATGACGATTTTGTTTGTTTTGTTGGGAATGATATTTGCTGCGGCAGTAACCGATTATTTTTTCCCGCAAAATCATCCATGGCTTTTTGCCAGCGTCGGGGTGTTTGCCGGTATGTCAACGACGTCATTTTTAGATGCGTTCAAGGCAGCTGCACCGAAACTGGCACAGCGCATAATTAATATTGTAAGCAAAAAAGCAGAGCAGTTTGTTGGTAGTGATGAGTCAACAAAAGAATAATTATAAATAAGTGTCTGGCAGCCTCAGGGCTGCTTTTTTTGGATTATAAAAAATGTATAAATTGAGTAATCGATCATTGCAACGTTTATATGGGGTGGATGCTGGTTTGGTTAGGGTAGTCAAGCGGGCAATTGAGTTGACTAGACAGGATTTTATGGTGACGGAAGGTCTGCGCACGCATGAACAGTGCTGTATTAATTATGGCAAGGGTCGAACCGCACAGCAATGCAGTTTGAAAGGGGTGCCAGCCAAATATGCGCAGCCAGACTTGAGTAAGGTAACCTGGTTAAATAATCCGTTTGCCAGTAAACATGTTACCGGCAGGGCTATTGATTTGATTCCATATCCGGTTGACTGGAATGATTTAAAAAAATTTCACTTGATTGCCGCGGCCATGAAACAGGCGGCTGCTGAGCTAGGAGTGAGAATTATGTGGGGTGGTGACTGGAAAAGCAGTAAGGATTACCCGCATTTTGAGGTATAACAGGTTGGTTTAGCTTGTATCTGGCCACTGTTTTCAAGCTTGTTGAGATTATCTGCTACATATAAGTTTATTATATTGTCCGTTGCGTGAATCTGCTATAGATTCGAACTCTGATAAATGTCGGATGAGATTTTGTTAATCTGGCCGTAAACTGAGTTTTTCTAAATAGGTTGATTCTGATAGGACAAGTGGCAAGGAGTGAATGATATTCAGATGGCTATAAAATTGATTTAATCTGTAGTAGTCTTTATTTAATCTGACATTTAGTGTATTTTAAACCAATAATGGAGTGTCAGTAATGAATCAATCTGCAAAAATAATTAAACCAAAATTAGGACTTTTAGAACTCGCTAAACAGTTAGGTAATGTTCAGCAAGCCTGTAAAGTCTTGGGTTATAGTCGCGACAGCTATTATCGCTTCAAAAACTCTATGAACAGGGCGGAGAATTAGCTCTTCAGGAAATAAGTCGTAAAAAACCTATAGAGAAAAATCGCGTAGAGCCTCATATTGAGCAGGCTGTCGTTAATATGG
>NZ_CAJZCE010000010.1 GCF_914768025.1 Snodgrassella gandavensis
TCTGCAACAGGCAAGAAAGGTAACCGAAGAATGGCTAACAGTTTATAACACCGAAAGACCTCATGAGGCACTAAATAATATGACGCCGATTGAGTATAAAACACTAAAACAGGCAGCATGATTTTCTACGTCTGTTTTGTACTAACTATGGGGTATTTACAATTCGGTCATGACCGATTATTCAAAAATTAAATATTTTATTTTAAATCAAAAAATGGATTCGATTATTAAAAAATATAGTCCATAAACTTAGGCAATTACTCGCTGCAATTAAATAAAAAAAACGGACTGATTAATATCAAGTCCGTTTTTTTTAGCGTTCAATTAATTATTGAACTTTGATTTCTACATCAACACCAGCAGGCAAGTCCAGTTTCATCAATGCATCAGTGGTTTTATCGGTCCAGTCGATAATGTCCATCAAACGCAAATGAGTGCGGATTTCCAACTGTTCACGTGAAGTTTTGTTCACGTGTGGAGAACGCAGCAAGTTAAAACGTTCAATTTTAGTTGGCAAAGGAATCGGGCCTTTTACCACAGCGCCAGTACGTTTGGCAGTGTCCACGATTTCCTGAGCAGAACGGTCAATCAGAGCGTAGTCATAAGCTTTCAGGCGAATACGGATTTTCTGGTTTTTCATATCTATATTCTTCCTGATTAAGCGATAACTTTAGCAACCACACCGGCACCAACTGTACGGCCACCTTCACGAATCGCAAAGCGCAAGCCTTCTTCCATCGCAATCGGGTGAATCAATTCTACATCGATGGTTACGTTTTCACCTGGCATTACCATTTCCACGCCTTCTGCCAGACTTACTGCTCCTGTTACGTCAGTAGTACGGAAATAGAATTGTGGGCGGTAGTTTGCGAAGAATGGAGTATGACGACCACCCTCTTCTTTGCTCAATACGTAAACTTCTGCTTTGAATTTGGTGTGCGGAGTGATGCTGCCCGGTTTTGCCAATACCTGACCACGTTCTACTTCTTCACGTTTGGTACCACGCAACAATACACCTACGTTGTCACCTGCCTGACCTTGATCCAGCAATTTGCGGAACATTTCCACACCGGTACAAGTGGTTTTTTGGGTCTCTTTCAGACCTACGATTTCAATTTCGTCGCCTACATTGATTACACCACGTTCTACACGGCCAGTAACCACAGTACCACGGCCTGAAATTGAGAATACGTCTTCAATCGGCAACAGGAATGGTTTGTCTACTGCACGTTCCGGAGTAGGAATGTAGCTGTCTAATGCATCGGCCAAAGCCATGATTGAAGCTTCACCGATGTCAGAAGTATCACCTTCCAGTGCTTTCAGTGCAGAACCTTTAATCAATGGAATGTCATCACCCGGGAATTCGTAGCTAGACAGCAGATCACGGATTTCCATTTCTACCAGTTCCAGCAACTCTTCGTCGTCTACCATGTCGCATTTGTTCATGTAAACGATGATGTAAGGTACGCCTACCTGACGAGCCAGCAGAATGTGCTCACGAGTTTGTGGCATTGGGCCGTCAGCAGCAGAAACCACCAGAATGGCGCCGTCCATCTGTGCAGCACCGGTAATCATGTTTTTTACGTAGTCAGCGTGTCCCGGGCAGTCAACGTGTGCATAGTGACGCTCTGCGGTTTCGTATTCTACGTGTGAAGTATTAATGGTAATACCACGGGCTTTTTCTTCCGGGGCATTGTCAATCTGATCGTAGGCTTTCGCTGCACCACCAAATTTTTTGGACAGAATGGTACAAATTGCAGCAGTCAGTGTGGTTTTACCATGGTCAACGTGACCGATGGTGCCAACGTTTACGTGCGGTTTGCTCCGCTCGAATTTTTCTTTAGCCATGAGCTAAGTTTCCTTGAATAAAGATCAATTAAAGAACGATGATAACCTGAAAGTACAGCTACTTTCAGGTTATCGGTAAATAAGTTAGCCTTTACGGGCAGCAATAACCTGCTCAGCTACATTATTTGGTGCTTCTGCGTATTTCTTGAATTCCATGGAATAGGTAGCACGACCCTGAGTAGCAGAACGCAGATCGGTTGAATAACCAAACATTTCTGCCAGAGGTACCTCGGCGCGAACTTTCTTGCCACCGATACCATCATCGTCCATACCCAGCACGATACCACGACGACGGTTCAGGTCGCCCATTACATCGCCCATGTAATCTTCCGGTGTTTCCACTTCAACCGCCATGATTGGCTCCAGCAATACTGGAGAAGCTTTGCGCATACCGTCTTTGAATGCCATGGAACCGGCCAGTTCAAACGCGATTTGCGAAGAGTCTACATCATGGTAGGAACCAAAAGTCAAACGTACACGGATATCCACTACTGGATAGCCGGCCAGAATACCATTGGTCATGGTATCGCGGATACCTTTGTCCACAGACGGAATAAATTCGCGTGGAATCACACCACCCTTAATTTCGTCGATGAACTCGTAGTTCACACCACCTGGTTCCAGAGGTTCCATGGTGATAACCACGTGACCATACTGACCTTTACCGCCAGACTGTTTCACGTATTTGGCTTCGGATTCCACTGATTTGCGGATGGTTTCACGATAAGCTACCTGTGGTGCACCCACATTGGCTTCTACGCCAAATTCGCGTTTCATACGGTCTACAATAATTTCCAGATGCAATTCACCCATACCGGAAATAATGGTTTGACCAGATTCTTCGTCAGTTTTCACACGGAAAGACGGGTCTTCTTTAGCCAGACGGTTCAAAGCCAAGCCCATTTTTTCCTGGTCAGCTTTGGTTTTTGGTTCAACAGCAACGTGAATCACTGGTTCTGGGAATTCCATGCGTTCCAGAATAATTGGCGCATCAGAATCACACAGGGTTTCACCAGTAGTCACATCTTTCAAACCAATCACAGCTGCGATGTCACCGGCACGTACTTCTTCGATTTCATCACGGTCATTGGCTTTCATCTGTACCAGACGACCAATACGTTCTTTGGTGCCTTTAACTGAGTTTACTACGGTGTCGCCAGATTTCACCACGCCAGAGTACACGCGGATGAAAGTCAGCTGACCAACGTATTTGTCGTTCATCAGTTTGAACGCCAAAGCAGAGAATTTCTCGTCATCGCTGGCTTTACGGCTGTCTTTTTCACCATCCGGTTTTTCACCAGCCACTGGCGGAATGTCCGTCGGGCTGGGCAGGTATTCAACCACTGCATCCAGCAGACGCTGTACACCTTTATTCTTAAAGGCAGAACCACACAATACCGGCTGAATTTCACCAGCCAGTGTACGGGCACGCAACGCAGCAACGATTTCTTCCTCGCTCAGCTCTTCACCGCCAAGGTATTTTTCCATCAGTTCTTCGTTGGCTTCAGCCGCAGCTTCAACCATTTTTTCGCGCCATTCTGTAGCAACGTCTTTCAGATCGGCAGGAATATCTGCATACTCAAATTTCAAACCCTGAGTTGCATCATCCCATACGATAGCCTGCATTTTCAGCAGATCTACCACGCCCTCGAAACCGTCTTCAGCACCCACCGGAATCACAACCGGTACTGGATTGGCACGCAGGCGGGTTTGCATCTGTTCAACCACGCGGAAGAAGTTAGCACCCTGACGGTCCATTTTGTTTACAAAGGCCAGACGTGGCACTTTGTATTTATTGGCCTGACGCCATACAGTTTCAGACTGAGGCTGTACACCACCCACAGCACAGTAAACCATAACTGCACCGTCCAGTACACGCATAGAACGTTCTACCTCAACGGTAAAGTCCACGTGTCCCGGGGTATCAATAATATTCAGGCGATGTTCTTTAAACTGGCCAGCCATACCTTTCCAGAAGGTGGTTACGGCAGCAGAAGTAATGGTAATACCGCGTTCCTGTTCCTGCTCCATCCAGTCGGTGGTGGCCGCACCGTCATGTACTTCACCCAGTTTATGGGTCATGCCGGTGTAAAACAGAATACGTTCTGAAGTGGTGGTTTTACCAGCATCAATGTGTGCAGAAATACCGATATTACGGTATTGTTCAATAGGGGTTTTACGAGCCACAATAATTGCCTTTCTGCATTAGAAGCGGAAGTGAGAGAAGGCCTTGTTGGCTTCAGCCATGCGATGTACTTCCTCACGTTTTTTCAATGCACCGCCGCGGCCTTCTGCCGCATCAATTAATTCACCTGCCAGACGCAAATCCATGGATTTCTCACCGCGTTTACGAGCTGCATCGCGTACCCAGCGCATGGCCAGAGCCAGACGGCGGGTAGAACGAACCTCAACAGGAACTTGATAGTTTGCACCACCAACACGACGGCTTTTTACTTCTACAACCGGTTTGGCATTGGCAATAGCTTCGTTAAACACTTCAATGGCTTCTTTGCCGGTTTTTTTGGCAATCTGTTCTAAAGCGCCATATACAATGCGTTCAGCAACAGATTTTTTACCGTCAATCATCAGCACATTCATGAATTTGGATAATTCGATACTGCCGAATTTCGGATCTGGCAATATGTCACGTTTTGGGACTTCTCTACGTCTTGGCATTTCAATTTCCTTAAACTATTCAGTTGGGCATTGCCCACGAATATTTATGTAAATATTCACTTACTCGACAGTTATTCTGCCGATGCGTCCACTTATTTAGGACGTTTAGCACCGTATTTAGAACGGGATTGTTTGCGGTCTTTCACACCAGCAGTGTCCAAAGAACCACGAACGGTGTGATAACGCACACCCGGCAAGTCTTTTACACGACCGCCGCGAATCAGCACTACGCTGTGTTCCTGCAAGTTGTGGCCTTCACCGCCGATATATGAAATCACTTCATAACCATTGGTCAGACGCACTTTGCATACTTTACGCAAAGCTGAGTTAGGTTTTTTCGGGGTAGTAGTGTATACACGGGTGCACACACCACGTTTTTGAGGGCAAGCCTCTAAAGCAGGTACTTTGTTGACGTAAACCGGAGCTTGACGTCCTTTGCGTACCAATTGGTTGATAGTAGGCATATTTTCTCTTTATCCTGTTGAGTCAATACATGCCGACACCATGCCGGCAAAGTGTTCAATTTTAGCATTTCAAAACATTGCTGGTCAAGATAATCAATTTTTAATTCTATTTAATTCACCAGAAAAACAACAATGTAAGGATTCATACACAAAATAAAACCGCTGAAAACATTCAGCGGTTTTATTTTGGTTAGAACAGATATTCAAGCTTATTCGCTTTTATCAGCCGCTTCAGCAGCTACCTGTTCCTGCCATTTCTGACGACGGCTGCGATGGTAAGTCAGACCAGTACCAGCCGGAATCAGACGACCTACAATCACATTTTCTTTCAGGCCGCGTAAATCATCGCGTTTACCCATGATTGCTGCTTCAGTCAGTACACGGGTAGTTTCCTGGAAGGAAGCCGCAGAGATAAAGGAATCGGTAGACAACGATGCTTTGGTAATACCCAGCAATACGTTATCAAAGCGTACCGGCTCCTTGCCTTCGGCCAGCAGTTTCTCATTGGCGATCATGACATCACCGCGTTCAACCTGCTCACCGGTAATGAAGTGGCTGTCACCAGCATCAGCGATATTCACTCGACGCAACATCTGGCGAATAATCACTTCGATGTGCTTGTCGGAAATCTTCACACCTTGCAGACGATACACTTCCTGTACTTCCTGCACGATGTAACGCGCCAGTGCTTCAATACCCTGCAAGCGCAGAATATCGTGCGGATCCACTGCACCGTCAACAATCACCTCACCGCGGTTAACCACCTGACCATCATGCACCAGCACCTGTTTTTCTTTAGAAATCAAGGTTTCATAAGCAACGCCATCTGCATCAGTGATGATCAGACGCTGTTTACCCTTAGTTTCTTTACCAAAGGATACGGTACCGGTTACTTCTGCCAGCATACCCACATCTTTCGGGGTACGTGCTTCAAACAACTCGGCCACACGTGGCAAACCACCGGTAATATCGCGGGTTTTGGATGAAGCCTGCGGAATACGCGCCAGCACATCACCCTTACCTACTTCCTGCCCTTCGCGTACGGTAATCACTGCACCTACTGGGAATGCCATGGAAACAGCGGTTTCACTACCAGCCATGCGAATTTCTTCGCCTTTTTCGTCCAAGAGTTTTACAGTTGGACGCAACAATTTGGACTGGGTAGACGAGCGACGTTTACCATCAATCACCACCAGAGTGGACAAACCGGTTACATCGTCGGTTTGTTTTGCTACAGTCACGCCTTCTTCGATATTCTCAAAGCGAACACGACCAGCAAACTCGGTAATCATCGGACGAGTATGCGGATCCCAGGTAGCCAGAGTCTGGCCAGCTTTCACCACACCGCCATCTTTGGCTTGCAGCAAGGCACCGTAAGGTACTTTATGGCGTTCACGCTCACGACCGATATCATCATGTATCACGATTTCAGATGAGCGACCGATTACCACCAGCTCACCTTTGTTGTTGGCAACATAACGCATCTGGCTGGAGAAGCGCACAGTACCACCTGATTTTGCTTCTACCTGACTGGCAGCAGCTGCTCGTGAAGCGGCACCACCAATGTGGAAAGTACGCATGGTTAACTGGGTACCCGGTTCACCAATGGATTGCGCTGCAATCACGCCCACGGATTCACCAGCATTCACCAGTTTACCGCGTGCCAAGTCACGTCCGTAACATTTGGCACATAAACCATGGCGGGTTTTACAGGTAATCGGCGTGCGTACTTTAATTTCATCGACGCCGGAATTGTCAATCAAATCCACCAGACTTTCGTTTAGCAGGGTACCGGCTTCCACCAGTGTCTCACCGCTGGTCGGATCCACCACGTCTTCAGCAGTCACTCGACCCAATACGCGGTCGCGCAGTGATTCGATAATATCACCGCCCTGCACCACGGCTTTCATGACAAAACCATCATTGGTACCACAATCATCTTCTACCACTACCAAGTCCTGAGTCACGTCTACCAGACGACGGGTCAGATAACCGGAGTTAGCGGTTTTCAATGCGGTATCGGCCAGACCTTTACGCGCACCATGGGTAGAAATAAAGTACTGCAATACCGTCAGACCCTCACGGAAGTTGGAGGTAATCGGTGTTTCGATAATGGAACCATCAGGTTTTGCCATCAAGCCGCGCATACCTGATAACTGTTTAATCTGTGCCGCAGAACCACGGGCACCGGAGTCAGCCATCATGTAGATGGAGTTGAACGATTCCTGATCAACCAGATTGCCTTCGCGGTCAACTACTTTCTGAGTAGACAGATTATCCATCATCGCTTTGGCGATCTTATCACCGGTACGACCCCAGATATCGACTACTTTATTGTAGCGCTCGCCATTGGTTACCAGACCTTGACGATACTGGTCTTCAATCTCTTTCACTTCGGTATTAGCTTCTGCCAGAAACTGCGGTTTGCTTTCTGGTACCAGCATATCGTCAACACAGATTGAAATACCGGCACGGGTTGAGAATGCATAACCGGTATACATCAGATGGTCGGCAAAAATCACTGTATCGCGCAAGCCACAACGGCGGAACGAAGCATTAATCAGCTTGGAAATTTCTTTTTTCTTCAGCGTTTTATTAATATGCTCGAATGACAGGCCTTTTGGCAGAATTTCTGACAACAGTGCACGACCAACAGTAGTTTGGTAGCGGTTTACTACTGGTACGAATTCGTCCTGACCGTTTTTCACCCATTCACGCAAACGCACAGTAATTTTGGTACCCAGTTCTACCTGACGAGTCTGGTAGGCGCGGTGTACTTCCTTCACATCAGCAAACAGGCTGCCTTCGCCCTTACCATTAATTTTGTCGCGGGTCATATAGTACAGACCCAATACGATATCCTGTGACGGTACGATAATCGGGTCACCATTGGCTGGCGACAACACATTGTTGGAAGCCAGCATCAGGGTGCGCGCTTCCATTTGCGCTTCCAGACTCAATGGTACGTGTACGGCCATCTGGTCACCGTCAAAGTCGGCATTAAATGCAGTACATACCAATGGGTGCAACTGAATGGCCTTGCCTTCAATCAGAATCGGTTCAAAAGCCTGAATACCCAAGCGGTGCAAGGTTGGTGCACGGTTGAGCAAAATCGGATGTTCACGAATAACATCTTCGAGAATATCCCATACAATCGGTTCTTCCTGTTCCACCATTTTTTTGGCTTTTTTAATGGTGGTTACTGTTGGGTCGAGTTGTTCCAGTTTGTGGAAAATAAACGGTTTGAACAGTTCCAGAGCCATTTTTTTCGGCAGACCGCATTGATGCAGACGCAGGTAAGGACCTACGGTAATCACTGAACGGCCAGAATAGTCGACACGTTTACCCAGCAGGTTCTGACGGAAACGACCGCCTTTACCTTTAATCATGTCAGCCAATGATTTCAGCGGACGTTTGTTGGCGCCAGTCATCGCTTTACCACGACGGCCATTGTCCAGCAGCGAATCAACTGCTTCCTGCAACATGCGTTTTTCATTACGGACGATGATATCCGGTGCACGCAATTCCAGCAGACGTTTCAAACGGTTATTACGGTTAATGACGCGACGATACAGGTCATTTAAATCTGAAGTGGCAAAACGACCACCATCCAGCGGCACCAGCGGACGCAAATCCGGTGGCAATACTGGCAGCACGTCCATAATCATCCACTCCAGTCTCATACCGGAGCGCTGAAATGCTTCCAACACTTTCAAGCGCTTAGCAATTTTTTTAATTTTAGTGTCGGAGCTGGTAGACTCAAGCTCTTGACGCAGTACAGTCACTTCATGAGCAATATCCATGGCACGCAACAAATCGCGAATGCCTTCTGCACCCATCTTGGCTTCAAAGTCACCACCAAATTCTTCATATTTGCTGATGAACTCTTCTTCACTAAGCAATTGACGCGGCTGCAATGAAGTCAGACCGGGGTCGGTTACCACATAGGCTTCAAAATACAGAATGCGTTCGATATCGCGCAAAGTCATATCCAATACCATACCCAGACGGGATGGCAGCGACTTCAGAAACCAGATATGTGCAACCGGTGCAGCCAGTTCAATATGCCCCATGCGCTCACGACGCACTTTGGACAAAGTCACCTCTACACCACATTTTTCACAGGTCACACCGCGGAATTTCAGGCGTTTGTATTTACCACACAAACATTCATAATCTTTAATCGGGCCAAAAATTTTGGCACAGAACAGGCCGTCACGTTCCGGTTTGAAGGTACGGTAGTTAATCGTTTCCGGCTTTTTCACTTCACCGTACGACCAAGAACGAATGGTATCCGGCGAAGCAATGCCGATTTTGATCGCGTCAAATTCTTCTTCGGCACTGACATTTTGCAGCGGATTAAATAAGTCTGATAAAGCTTTCATATTTGCTCCTGACGATGCCGCATGCAGTCTCTACACACTGCATGCGACCGGTGTCGGTTAGTAACGTTCCAAATCCATATCCAAGCCCAAAGAGCGAATCTCTTTCAGTAACACATTGAAAGATTCCGGCATACCGGCATCAATCTTGTATTCGCCTTTAACGATGTTTTCATACATTTTGGTACGGCCGGTAACGTCATCTGATTTCACAGTCAACATTTCCTGCAAGGTATAAGCAGCACCATAAGCTTCCAGTGCCCATACCTCCATCTCACCAAAACGCTGACCACCAAACTGAGCTTTACCACCTAGTGGCTGCTGTGTTACCAGGCTGTACGGACCAGTTGAACGGGCATGCATTTTCTCATCAACCAAGTGATGCAGTTTGAGGTAGTGCATTACCCCTACCGTTACCTTACGGTCAAATGCTTCACCGGTACGGCCATCATACAGTGTCATCTGGGTACGGGTATCGTTGAAACCCAGTTTCTGGATTTCCGGATCGTCTTCCGGATAGGCCAGTGCCAGCATGTTTTTGATTTCGGATTCTTCCGCACCATCAAATACCGGCGTAGCAACAGTCATCCCTTTACGCAGATGTTGTGCCAGATTGATGATTTCTTCGTCATTAAACTGCGACAGATCTTCTTTCTTGCCACTGCTGTTGTACACTTTCTCAAGGAAAGCACGAATCTCATCAGCAGCACGTTTTTCCGCCAGCATGCGGTCAATCCGTTCACCAATACCTTTAGCGGCCCAGCCCAGATGCACTTCCAGAATCTGACCGATATTCATACGACTTGGCACACCCAGCGGGTTCAGCACAATATCCACTGAACGGCCATCAGCCATGTACGGCATGTCTTCAACTGGCAGAATGCGCGATACCACACCCTTATTACCATGGCGACCAGCCATCTTGTCACCGGCTTTCAGACGACGTTTAATGGCAATAAATACCTTAACCATCTTCTGTACACCCGGTTGCAATTCATCACCCTGGGTAAGTTTTTTCTTCTTGATTTCATACATGGCATCTGATTCTTCATGTTTGGCCTGCAAACTTTCTTTAATCAGCTCTACCTGTTTGGCGATACTTTCATCGCTCAGACGAATATCAAACCAGTCGTGCCGGCTTGGCAATGATGCCAGATAGTCTTTAGTAACTTCTGCACCTTTAGCCAGTTTTAAGGGGCCGCCATTAACTTTTTGTCCCAGAATCAGGCGTTCAATACGATCAAATGCATCATCATTGAAAATGCGCAACTGATCAGTCAGGTTCTGACGATAGCGTTTCAGCTCAGCATCAATAATCGCTTTGGCACGTTTATCACGTTCAATACCTTCACGAGTAAATACCTGCACATCAATAACGGTACCACTCATGCCCGTAGGCATACGCAAGGAAGTATCTTTTACATCACTGGCTTTTTCACCAAAAATGGCTCGCAACAGTTTTTCTTCTGGAGTAAGTTGAGTTTCACCTTTAGGTGTTACTTTACCCACCAATACATCACCGGCTTCTACTTCAGCACCGATGTAAACAATACCAGACTCATCCAGACGATTTTGCATGCGTTCAGACAGATTCGGGATATCACGGGTAATTTCTTCTGCACCCAGTTTGGTATCACGGGATACCACATTCAATTCTTCGATATGAATAGATGTATAACGATCACCGGCAACTACCCGTTCTGAAATCAGAATTGAGTCTTCATAGTTGTAACCATTCCATGGCATGAAGGCAATGGTCATGTTCTGCCCCAGTGCCAGCTCACCCAAATCAGTAGAAGCACCATCGGCAATCACATCACCGCGAGCAATAACGTCGCCTTTCTGTACGGCCGGACGCTGATTGATGTTGGTAGACTGGTTGGAACGGGTGAATTTCACCAGATTGTAAATATCCACACCTACTTCACCAGCGGTAGCTTCGTCATCATTGACACGCACCACAACACGGTTGGCATCGACATACTCAACCACACCGCCACGGCTGGCCGCAATAGCAGTAGCACTATCAATTGCAACTGAGCGTTCAATACCGGTACCTACCAGTGGTTTTTCTGCACGCAGACAAGGTACTGCCTGACGTTGCATGTTAGCACCCATCAAAGCACGGTTTGCATCATCGTGTTCAAGGAACGGAATCAGAGAAGCTGCCACAGAAACCACCTGACCGGTAGCCACGTCCATATACTGTACGCGGTCTGGTGTCGCCATAATGGTTTCACCTTTTTCACGACAAGTTACCAGATCACCGATAATACGGCCTTCTTCATCCAGATCAGCATTAGCCTGAGCAATGACAAAACGGCCTTCTTCGATTGCAGACAGATAGTCAATATCATTGGTTACCTTACCATCCACTACACGGCGATAAGGTGTTTCCAGAAAACCATATTTATTGGTACGAGCATAAACAGCCAGTGAATTAATCAAACCAATATTCGGGCCTTCTGGTGTTTCAATCGGACATACGCGACCATAGTGGGTTGGATGTACGTCACGCACCTCAAAACCAGCACGTTCACGGGTCAGACCACCCGGGCCCAAGGCAGATACACGACGTTTATGGGTTACTTCAGACAGTGGGTTGGTCTGGTCCATAAACTGTGATAACTGACTGGATCCGAAAAATTCCTTAATGGCAGCAGAAACCGGTTTGGCATTAATCAGGTCATGTGGCATCAGATTTTCTGATTCAGCCTGATTCAGGCGTTCTTTTACGGCACGCTCCACACGTGACAAGCCACTGCGGAACTGGTTTTCAGCCAACTCACCAACTGAACGCACGCGACGGTTACCCAAATGGTCAATATCATCTACTTCACCATGACCATTGCGTAACTCTACCAGCGTGGCAATAACTGACACGATATCCGGAATAGTCAGAACATGGTTACCTTCTTTATCGGCATCGACAAAGGTCTGTGTCATCAGGCGGCCATACCAGGATTCCTGTTGTGCTTCCAGCAATTTTTGCTGATAGGTGCGTGTGTTGAATTTCATCCGGCCAACACGTGACAGGTCATAACTGTCTTCGCTGAAAAACAGACGGTTGAACAACGCTTCCACTGCATCTTCGGTTGGTGGTTCACCCGGACGCATCATGCGATAAATGGCAATGCGCGCAGCCTGCTGACCGTCGGTTTCGTCCGTACGCAGGGTATTGGAAACATAGCCACCCTGATCCAGATCATTGATATACAGAGTAGAAATCTCCTTAACCCCCTGAATATCAAACTGTGCCAGTAATTCTTCGGTAATTTCATCATTGGTTTTGGCCAGTACTTCACCAGTATCAGGCACAATGACATCAGCAGCCAGCACCTTGCCAATCAGGCTTTCCGGTTCAACTTCCAGCCATTTAATGTCAGCAGCAACAAGGTCACGAATATTTTTGGCATTGATGCGCTTACCCTTCTGTACCAATATTTTACCGTCTTTGTCGACCAAGTCGAATTTGGCGGTTTCGCCTTTCAGGCGTGACGGTACTAGATTAGTATGTACACCATCTCTAGATAAGAAGTACTGTTCTTTATCATAGAACATATTCAGTATCTGTTCCGGTGTGAAACCTAGCGCTTTCAGTAAAATTGTCACCGGCATTTTACGGCGACGGTCAATACGGAAATAAAGCAGATCTTTCGGATCAAACTCAAAATCAAGCCATGAACCGCGATAAGGAATAATACGAGCAGAGAACAGCAACTTACCAGAAGAGTGAGATTTACCGCGATCATGCTCAAAGAATACGCCTGGCGAACGGTGCAACTGCGACACAATCACACGTTCAGTACCATTGATAATGAATGAACCACTAGGTGTCATCAATGGAATTTCACCCATGTATACTTCATTTTCGCGAACTTCTTTAACCACGTTTGGCTTGGATGATTCTTTGTCTAAAATTACCAGACGAATTCGCGCACGCAATGGCGCAGCATAAGTAATGCCACGTAATTGACATTCAGGAATATCAAATAGAGGTTCACCTAGCACATAATGGGTAAATTCCAGACGGGCATAACCGTTATGACTAACAATTGGGAAAATAGACTGGAAGGCTGCCTGAAGACCAGTATCAGCACGTTGGTCAAAAGGAGTTTCCATCTGCAAAAACTGCGTATATGAATCCAACTGTGTAGCTAATAGAAACGGTACTTCCAATACATTGGCACGTTTGGCAAAGCTTTTACGGATACGTTTTTTTTCAGTAAAAGAGTAGGACATGAACAGTCTCCAGTAGGGAGGTTTGGCAAGTAAGGTTTTATAAATACTCAGGCAACTATTAAAATAGATATGGTAAAATTAAGTAAATTATAAGCATTTTTGTAAATATTTATAAAACTTCGCTTAGGGTAGACAAGCGAAAGCAGGCTGGTAGCCTAAGCTACCAGCCTGTAAAACACAACTGAAATTACTTGATTTCGACAGAAGCGCCGGCTTCTTCCAGTTGTTTTTTGATGTCGTCAGCTTCAGCCTGAGAAACACCTTCTTTAAGGGTTTTAGGAGCACCGTCAACCAGATCTTTAGCTTCTTTCAGACCTAGACCAGTGATAGCACGAACAACTTTAATCACGCCAACTTTCTGTGCACCGGCAGAAGTCAATACTACATCAAACTCAGTTTTTTCTTCAGCAGCAGCACCACCACCATTAGTACCACCATTAGCAACAGCCAGAGCAGCTGCGGAAACACCAAATTTTTCTTCAAAAGCTTTAACCAGGTCGTTCAATTCCATAACGGTCAGGTTACCAACTGCTTCCAAGATGTCTTCTTTAGTAATAGCCATGCTATTAAACTCCAATAATTGAGAATGAAAATTTAAATATATAGGGGATGAAAATTATGCAGCTTCTTCGCCAGCTTTTTTCTCAGCCAGAGCAGCAAGTGCACGGGCAAAGCCAGAAACAGGTGCTTGCATAATACCCAGCAATTTAGCCAGCAATTCGTCGCGGCTCGGAATAGAAGCAAGTTCTGTAACCTGAGCAACATCAAGCAACTCACCATTATATGAGCCTGCTTTCAGTACGATTTTTTCATCTTTTTTCGAGAACTGGTGCAGTACTTTTGCAGCAGCAACCGGGTCTTCAGATACCGCATACACCAAAGGACCAACCATCTGGTCAGCCAGGCCTGCGAATGAAGTACCTTCAACAGCGCGACGGGCTAATGTGTTTTTCAACACATGCAGGTATACACCTGCCTTACGAGCATTGGCACGCAGTTCGGTCATGCTAGCAACACTGATACCACGATACTCGGCAATAACCATAGTTTGTGCATTAGCGATGGCTGCTGCAATTTCGGCTACGGCTGCTTGCTTGGTTTCAATATTGAGACTCAAGGTCTACCTCCCACTGTTTTTAAACAGAGCAATACAAGTATTACTCCACCCAGCGCGGCAACCCAAAAAGACATCCATAAGCAGAGCTTACACAAGATTATCTGGGACTACCGTCTGCGTAGGGTAATTTTTAAAATCTGCATTACCAGCACAGATTCCCTACGGTCTTGGACATCTACTTATTTCTAAGTAGCCCGACATATAAATGTGACACATTTATATGAATTTTGATGGCAGCCTGAAATAAAACAGACTGCCAATATTAATATGTTTCTTAGCTATTTACAGAGGCACTGTCAATACGCAAGCCTGCACCCATGGTGCTGGATACTGCAATTTTACGCAGGTATTGACCTTTTGCAGCAGCAGGTTTGGCTTTAACAATTGCATCCAGAAGAGCATTGAAGTTTTCACGTAGATCAGCAGCTTCAAAAGAAGCACGGCCAATAGTTGCATGCACAATACCAGCTTTATCAGTACGATACTGTACCTGACCAGCCTTGGCATTTTTTACAGCTTCCGCAACATTAGGCGTTACAGTACCTACCTTAGGGTTTGGCATCAGGCCACGCGGACCCAGAATGGTACCCAATTGACCAACCACGCGCATGGCATCAGGAGAAGCAATAACCACGTCGAAGTTCAGATTGCCTGCTTTAACTTCGGCAGCCAGATCATCAAAACCAACCACGTCTGCACCGGCGGCTTTGGCAGCTTCGGCATTGGCACCCTGAGTAAATACTGCCACGCGCACAGTTTTACCTGTACCTTTAGGCAGTACTACTGAACCACGAATTACCTGATCAGATTTACGTGCATCCACACCCAAATTAAAAGACACATCAATAGATTCATCAAATTTGGCTGTAGCATTTGCTTTTACCAGATTCAATGCTTCATCAATAGTATACAATTTATTGGTTTCTACAGCAGCACGAATAGCCTGCATACGTTTAGAAAGTTTTGCCATTTACACACCCTCCACATCTAAACCCATTGAACGGGCACTACCAGCGATGGTGCGCACAGCTGCATCCAAATCCGCAGCAGTTAAATCAGGCTCTTTAGCCTTGGCAATTTCTTCCAGTTGTGCACGGGTCACTTTACCCACTTTTTGTGTCAGCGGGTTAGAGCTACCCTTTTGCAAACCAGCTGCTTTTTTCAGCAAAATAGAAGCTGGCGGAGTTTTCATCACAAAGGTAAATGATTTATCTGCAAATGCAGTAATCACTACCGGAACCGGTAAGCCAGGCTCTACACTTTGTGTAGCAGCATTGAATGCTTTACAGAATTCCATGATATTCAAACCGCGTTGACCCAAAGCTGGGCCTACCGGAGGAGATGGATTAGCTTTACCTGCAGGAATCTGCAGTTTGATGTAGCCTACAATTTTTTTTGCCACTTGATTTAGACTCCAAATAAACGGGTATGACGCAGCATATGCTGCTTCCCAAAAGCAAGACCCGTGATTATAAAGAAAATTTCTTTTCCTTACAAGCACAGGTTAAGTTGTGTTGTATTCTTGCTGTTAAATTTTCTCTACTTGAGAAAATTCCAGCTCCACTGGTGTTTCACGACCAAATATCTGTACTGCAACGCGCAATTTGTTACGTTCGTAATTGACTTCTTCGACAACGCCGTTAAAGTCTTTGAATGGCCCCTCATTGACACGTACTTGCTGGCCAACATCAAATAGCACTTTTGGTTTTGGCTTTTCTACACCGCTTTGCACCTGATGCAAGATAGCATCTACTTCACGGGCAGAAATAGGTAATGGTTTATTGGCTGTTCCACCAATAAATCCGGTTACACGTGGAGTATTTTTTACCAAATGCCATGAAGCATCAGTCATGTCCATTTCTACCAGTACATAGCCCGGAAAAAATTTGCGTTCGGTAATGCTGCGGCGACCATTTTTTATATCCACCACTTCTTCAACCGGTACCAATATCTGACCAAAATACTCCCCCATTCCTTCGCGCTCAATGCGCTCTTTCAAGGTTTTCTGGACATTTTTCTCAAAACCGGAATAAGCGTGTACTACATACCACTGTTTTGCCATGATTAACTCCTCTTCATAAAGATGTCGAATAACAACCATGAAATTAGGCTGTCAACACCCCAAATAAATATCGACAAGACAGCTACAAACATCAGTACAAACAAGGTCATGCGCAATGTTTCATTGCGCTCGGGCCATACTACTTTTCTGGCTTCCGACACACTGTCACGTACATAGGCAGTCAGCTCACGCCCGCCGGCACTCCAGAAAAATACGATTATGATGGCCGCCACTACTCCTACTAATGGGAACAGATAACGGATGTAAAGTGGTAATTGCGCATCCAAAGCATAGAATGCCATGATACCAGCGGCAATTAGGATGGCTGATAAGATATATTTGAGAAAATCAAAACGCTTGTTGCGTTTGATTTCCAATTGCTGTTGTTGTTTGGCTTCAGCTTTTAATTGCGCTTTGGTTTTGGTTCCCACATCTTTCGATGTTTTGTTGTCCATATAACCACCTTTTAATTAATACAAAAAAGACTAACCGACCTATGGCCGATTAGTCTGATTTTTGGCAGGCCAGGAGGGTCTCGAACCCCCAACCCTCGGTTTTGGAGACCGATACTCTACCAATTGAGCTACTGGCCTACAAAACTTTAAGCGATAACTTTAGCAACCACACCGGCACCAACTGTACGGCCACCTTCACGAATCGCAAAGCGCAAGCCTTCTTCCATCGCAATCGGGTGAATCAATTCTACATCGATGGTTACGTTTTCACCTGGCATTACCATTTCCACGCCTTCTGCCAGACTTACTGCTCCTGTTACGTCAGTAGTACGGAAATAGAATTGTGGGCGGTAGTTTGCGAAGAATGGAGTATGACGACCACCCTCTTCTTTGCTCAATACGTAAACTTCTGCTTTGAATTTGGTGTGCGGAGTGATGCTGCCCGGTTTTGCCAATACCTGACCACGTTCTACTTCTTCACGTTTGGTACCACGCAACAATACACCTACGTTGTCACCTGCCTGACCTTGATCCAGCAATTTGCGGAACATTTCCACACCGGTACAAGTGGTTTTTTGGGTCTCTTTCAGACCTACGATTTCAATTTCGTCGCCTACATTGATTACACCACGTTCTACACGGCCAGTAACCACAGTACCACGGCCTGAAATTGAGAATACGTCTTCAATCGGCAACAGGAATGGTTTGTCTACTGCACGTTCCGGAGTAGGAATGTAGCTGTCTAATGCATCGGCCAAAGCCATGATTGAAGCTTCACCGATGTCAGAAGTATCACCTTCCAGTGCTTTCAGTGCAGAACCTTTAATCAATGGAATGTCATCACCCGGGAATTCGTAGCTAGACAGCAGATCACGGATTTCCATTTCTACCAGTTCCAGCAACTCTTCGTCGTCTACCATGTCGCATTTGTTCATGTAAACGATGATGTAAGGTACGCCTACCTGACGAGCCAGCAGAATGTGCTCACGAGTTTGTGGCATTGGGCCGTCAGCAGCAGAAACCACCAGAATGGCGCCGTCCATCTGTGCAGCACCGGTAATCATGTTTTTTACGTAGTCAGCGTGTCCCGGGCAGTCAACGTGTGCATAGTGACGCTCTGCGGTTTCGTATTCTACGTGTGAAGTATTAATGGTAATACCACGGGCTTTTTCTTCCGGGGCATTGTCAATCTGATCGTAGGCTTTCGCTGCACCACCAAATTTTTTGGACAGAATGGTACAAATTGCAGCAGTCAGTGTGGTTTTACCATGGTCAACGTGACCGATGGTGCCAACGTTTACGTGCGGTTTGCTCCGCTCGAATTTTTCTTTAGCCATGGCTACTTCCTATCTAAAGATGATTAGTTTAATTCAGGTGGTGCCCATGGACAGAATTGAACTGTCGGCCTCTCCCTTACCAAGGGAGTGCTCTACCCCTGAGCTACATGGGCATACGGCAGGTATTTACTTATCTGGAGCGGGTGAAGGGAATCGAACCCTCACCGTAAGCTTGGAAGGCTTCTGCTCTACCATTGAGCTACACCCGCATACTTACTCAAAAACTACTCCAAGTAAGACTGGAATTTTGGTGGAGGGAGAAGGATTCGAACCTTCGAAGCTTTCGCAACAGATTTACAGTCTGCCCCCTTTGGCCGCTCGGGAATCCCTCCAAAAGAGAACGGCATGATAATGTTCATTTGCATCTTCGTCAAGTCTATTGAGCAATTTTTTTTGCCCAAAATAATAATTAACTGTTTCAAATGCATTTCAGCCGGAATAAATTTACTCCTTTTCTGCCATTAACTGCTGATATTTCGCTTCCAGCTCTGCTTCGCTTTCTGGGTGTTCTTCGTCAATGATGATGCAGTCTACGGGGCAAACCTGCTGGCATTGTGGTTCATCATAATGTCCAACGCACTGGGTACAACGCTCCGGGGTAATTTCATAAATCTCATCACCCTGATAAATAGCGTTGTTTGGGCACTCAGGCTCGCACACATCGCAGTTAATGCACTCATCTGTTATCAAGAGTGACATGTTTTTCCTTTATCGTTAAATTTAACTCAAAACCATTGGGCGCGGATTATAGCATTATTTTGCCTCTATCCCGGTTAGCGGCTATCTGTTTATGCTATCTATTCGTTGCAGTAAGTTAATAATTCAAAACGGCTTATACCTGACTTGCCCTCTCGCAGCGGCTGCCAGCCAGATGGTAATGTGGGTAATGTACTGCTTTCCAGATAGACGCGTGCCTGTGGCTGCAGATGCGGGACAATGGCGTCTAATAGCTCATGCCATTGCTGCCAGACATAAGGCGGATCAAGAAACACTACGTCATAATGCTGGCGGTTATTCGCGAGAAAACTCTGTGCATCAGTACAGATGAGCTCTACCTGGCTAAAATTCAATTGTTGCAGATTGTTTTTTATTGCTGTTGCCACCTGACGATTTTTTTCTATCAGGGTAACTGTTCTGGCTCTTCTTGAAGCAGCCTCCAGCCCCATCACTCCGCTACCGGCAAAAAGATCCAGTACTGCCATGCCGGCTAAATCCTGCCCTAGCCAGTTAAACAGACGTTCACGCACACTATCGGCAGTCGGGCGCAGGCCATCAGCAGCCGGAAAGGTTAATTTACGCCCCCGGTGCGTGCCACCAATGATGCGTACCTGATTACGATGCTGTTGCTGTAGTTTTGCCACGTGAGTTAACTCCGATAAAAAAAGACTTTCAGGCATTCTGAAAGTCTCGGTAGTTTCAATTACTTTGAGGTGCCTTGTTTTATTCTTTTGGTGCAGGCGGTTCAATTTGTTCCGTATAACCACATTCTTTTTGCGGGCACACTTTTTCGGTGCCGCGTCGCTTGGTGGTTTTGATGGTCAATATTGGCCAGTTACATTGCGGACAGGACTCATTAATTGGTGGATTCCACACTGCATAGTCGCAATCTGGATAGGTGTTACAGCTATAAAATAGCTTTCCATAGCGGCTTTTACGCTCAATGAGGCTACCTTTATGGCATTTCGGACATTCAATGCCGGTGTCTTTGGGTTTTTCCAGTGGTTCAATATATTTACATTTGGGATAATTGGCACAACCAATAAATTTGCCATAACGTCCGCGTTTGTAAACTAGCTGTCCTTCGCACTTCGGACAGTTACGCCCTTCTACTACGGTAGGTTCTTCTGCCGCCTTGGCTGCTTCTTCAGCAGTTTCATTAACGTTACGGGTATAGTCGCAGTCTGGGTAGCCGCTACATGCTATAAAACGACCCCGTTTACCAAATTTAATCTGTAATTGGTGCGCACCACATTTGGGGCAGATTTCATCCAGATTCTCGGCGGTTAGCTCTGCACGCGGAATATCTTCCTTGGCCTTAATTTCTTTATCAAAGCCTTTCCAGAATTGTTGCATTACTGGCTTCCATTCCCGTTTACCGCCGGCAATGTCATCTAGCTGGTTTTCCAGTCTGGCAGTAAAATTGTAATCAACATACTGGCCGAAATGCTCAGTCAGGAATTTGTTGACTACTTCACCGGTATCAGTAGGCAGGAAACGCTTCTGCTCCAGAGTAACGTATTCACGTTCTTTCAGTGTGGAAATAATACTGGCGTAGGTCGATGGCCGGCCAATACCATACTCTTCCAGAGCCTTAACCAGACTGGCTTCGGAGTAACGTGGTGGTGGCTGGGTAAAATGTTGTTCGCCAAAAATTCTGTCTACTGGCAGGTTGTCACCCTCATGCAGCTCTGGCAGTTTTTTGGCATTTTCTTCATCTTCGCTGTCGTCGACACCTTCTTCGTATACGCTGAGAAAACCAGCAAAAGTTTGTACCTGACCGGTTACGCGGAAGATACCTTTCCCAACGACAATATCGACACTAGTAGTATCAAAACGGGCAGGCGCCATTTGGCAGGCCACAGCACGCTGCCAGATCATCTGATACAGGCGAAACTGGTCAGCAGTCAGGAAAGGTTTTACTGCTTCTGGCGTACGATAGACTGAGGTTGGACGAATAGCTTCGTGCGCTTCCTGTGCATTTTTGGATTTGGTTTTGTAAATCTTCGGTGCAGCTGGCAGATATTCGCTGCCAATTTTGTTGTCAATATAATGACGTATTTCAACTACGGCATCGTCGGACAGGCTAACTGAGTCGGTACGCATGTAGGTAATCAGCCCCACTGCGCCTTGTCCAACATCTACACCTTCATACAATTGCTGGGCGGTACGCATGGTACGGTCTGTAGTCATGCTCAGTTTGCGTACTGCTTCCTGTTGCATGGTTGAAGTGGTAAAAGGAGCAGCTGGGTTACGGCTACGCTTTTTCTTTTCCACTTTGGATACATGTGCCTGCTGTCCGGCCAGTGCGTTTACAATTTCATGTTGCTGTGCTTCATCCGGAATATCAAACTGCTCCAGTTTCTGCCCCTGCCAGTGAGTTAATTTGGCAGTAAATTTGGTACGCGCCTTATGGCTGTCTAGATGTACAGTCCAGTATTCTTGAGCAGTAAATTCGCGGATTTCCTGCTCACGCTCACAAATCATGCGCAATGCCGGACTTTGTACTCTGCCAGCAGATAAACCACGGCGAATTTTTTTCCATAATAGTGGCGACAGATTAAAACCAACCAGATAATCCAGTGCCCGCCGTGTCTGTTGCGCATCTACCAGTGTCTGCGACAGTTCACGCGGATGGGCAACTGCTTCCAGCACGGCTTTTTTGGTTACTTCATGGAATACTACCCGCTTTGGATGCAGGTTTTTCAGCCCACGCTTGGATTTGAGTATTTCTTGTAAATGCCACGAAATAGCTTCACCTTCCCTATCTGGGTCGGTAGCCAGATACAGTGTATCTGCCTCTTTGGCTGCGGCAACAATGGCATCCAGATGCTTGGCATTGCGGCTGACGAGCTGGTATTTCATGGCAAAGTCATTTTCCGGATCCACGGCACCGCTTTTGGGCACCAGATCGCGCACATGGCCATAGGAAGCTAAAATTTCAAAATCGCTGCCTAAGTATTTTTTCAGCGTCTTGGCTTTAGATGGAGATTCAACAATCAACAGGTTTTTTGCCATTCGTTCAGGCTCACATTCGTAATTTAAGTATTTGTGATATGTTGGTAGTTTGGTTTATTCTAATAAATACGCTTGGACAAAGCAAAAAGCTTTCAGACGTACTGACTGAAAGCTTTCAAGTACTGTATCGCAATCAGTAATTTTACTGCATTATGGCCTCACCATTGAGTGCAGCCATTAATTCATCACCGATTAGTACCGGCAATTCTGACCGATGTGCCCATAATACCAACAAAGCTAACACTTTGGCATGGTCTACCGTAATGTCTTCATAGGGTAAGTTCATCAGGGCGTTGAGTACAAATTCGCGCTGCTCTGGCTTCAGTGCACCATTCTGCTCCAGAAAATGTATCAGACCACGCACATCCAGTGGCAGTGCATCCAGTTCTTCCTTGTTGTAAATGCGTGTCCCTGTACTGCTGCGTAATATTTCTGCCGGAATCAGTGGTTCAAAACGCAAATAATCCAGACAGGACAATGCGTCACCAATCTCTTCATCATTGAAACCTACTTCTTCCAGCAGTGCACCCAGATCTTTACGCGGAGGGAATGCATCAACGTCTTGAAAGTGCTCAATCAAAAACGCTATTACATCAATCACTTGCTTTCCTTTCAAGATTTAATGCGTTGATAACAACCGCCCGGCAGGGCAGTAATCCAGCCACCAAGTTCCAGTGTCACAAGATGAGCATACACATCTGTAGCAGCTATGCCAAGTGTTGTAACCAGTGTGTCTGGGTGAACTACACTGTAACCCAGTCCGGCCAGAATCTGCTGTTCCATTGGATTGAGTGCAGACACTGGCGCACTGGTCAAGGATAAATCTTCAGGATTACCAATGTTTGAGGGTGGCGTACTGATTGGGGGCACTTGTTGGTTAGATTGGCTGCTATATGATTGCAAATGCGATTTTTGCAAGAGCAGAGGACATTCCTGCAGAATATCCTCCAAGTTTTCTACTAGTCTGGCTCCCTGTTTAATCAGTGCGTGACAGCCTTTACTTAAAGGATTATCAATCGATCCCGGTATCGCCATAACTTCCCGCCCCATTTCACCTGCCAGACGTGCGGTAATTAATGAGCCCGATTTGGTTGCTGCTTCTATTACTAGCGTACCCTGACTAAGTGCCGCAATCAAGCGATTGCGCCGGGGAAAATTACCAGCCAGAGAACGGGTACCTAACGGAAATTCAGAAATAATGCAGCCATGTGCAGCAATCTGCGCAGCCAATGCCTTGTTGCGTGCCGGATACACACGGTCAATTCCCGTCCCCCAGACAGCGATGGTACTCCCCGTGCCCAACAATGCACCCTGATGGGCTGCAGTATCAATACCATCTGCCATTCCAGATATAACGCCAATTCCCTTTTGTGCTAGTGCTTTGGCAAAATCACGGGCGATGCGCATTGCCTGTGGTGTTGCATGGCGGCTACCAACTATGGCCAACGAAGGCTGGTGCAGACATTGACTGTTACCACGGATAAATAATAATGGCGGTGGTGTTAGTCCTTCAGTCAGCAGTGCTGGATAATCGTTATCGGTCAGCAATAACAGCCGGGCATTGGCATGGGATTGCTCCCATATCAGGGCGGCTTCTGCTGCCTGTCTGGCCTCGTCACTACGCCAGTACTGGCAGGCCTGCGTGCGAAGCAGGAAAGGTTTGATTTCAGCAATATTCGCAGACAGTATGGCTTGTGCTGAACCAAAATGGTTCAGTAGGCGCAGGAATGTTTCGCTGCCTATATATGGAGTTAATGCCAGCTCAATCCATGCATAGCGCTCTTGCTCATTCATTCACATTATCTTTACATTTTATATTTTGTTAATTATGACAAAAGTAATCTTATAGAACAATTGATTATTTAAATACAATAGTCGAATATTATTTATATAAAATATAGATGTTGACTTAATGCATTTAAATTATTAATTTAATTTGTTATTTTTATTTTCTTTTTCAAATAAAATTTAAAATTTCTTTTTATTTAAGATTTAAATTAAAATTTTTTTGCGCTAGTTATTATTAATTTAGAAAATATGTATAAATTTATGTTTGTTTTTGTAAAATTAATATGTATACTTAATCACGTGAACACTACTGTGATTTGATGCTGTTCAGGCTTTCGGGATAAGAATCAAAGGTACATATATGCTAGCATCACTTAAATTCAAGGATTTTCTGCATCCACGTCCGGCACCATCTGGAATTGATGTGGACTGTAAGTTGAAACATTTTGCCATTATTACTTATGCAGTTGATGCACATAAGTTTACCGGATTATTTCCGCCACGTTTCCAGCTAGATAGTGTCATGATTGATGGTCAGGAAAAAGGTTTGTTATCGGTGGTGCCATTTATGGATGTGGACTTTACCTCGGCAGTTTATCCTTTTCCTGTTTTCACCATGGGACAAACCAATTACCGGATTTACATCATTGATACCACTACTGGTGAACGTTGTGTTTGGTTTCTAGGTACAACGCTGGATTCGTGGACTATTATGGTACCGCGCCATGTGTGGAAGCTACCGTGGCACCCAGGCAAAATGAGTTTTAATTGTGACTTTGACCAGCATTCTGGCTGCTACCGGCACTATGAAATGCATACACAGGCAGATTGGGCACCCGCTCAGGTACAATTAAGCCAGCAACCTGATCAGGAATTTCATTTTCCGGGGTTCCCCGATAGCGAAACAGCACTGGTCTATCTGACTCATCCACTGGCGGGTTTCTATTACCGCCGCAATGGCAAATTGGGTACTTACCGAGTTTGGCATGATCGTCTGGACGTGAGACCAGCCAAACTTGAATCGGCGCAATTTGGCCTGTTAAGCCGAATGAAGTTGGTTAATGAAGATGAACAGCAGCATCCGTATAGTGTGCTTCTTCAACCGATTAATGAATTTACAATTTATCTGCCACCTACTGCCTTATAGGTTTAAGACACAGAGATATTGAGGTTGATTATTGTCTTTTCGATACGATGGTCAGGCAGGATGATTAATTTGCTCAATGCGCAGACTAATCACCTTAAAATAGCAGGCTGTTGTCTGGATCACGGGATTTAACGGAAGCGGCCGGATTTAATCGTTAGCCCCTGCTGAATTCTGGAGGCTAGGCTGTAGTTGCGTAATGCATGAGTTAATGCAACAGCCAGCGCATCCGCAGCATCAGCCTGCGGTGTACCAGACAGGGACAGCATTTGTACTACCATATGCTGTACCTGTTCTTTGGCCGCTTTACCCTGCCCCACCACTGCCTGCTTTACTTGCAGGGCAGTGTACTCAAATACCGGTAATTCGCCCAGTGTTAGTGCAGCTATTGCCGCACCCCGCGCCTGTCCCAATACGAGAGTGGCTGCCGGATTAACATTGACAAATACCTGTTCTATAGCTGTTTGTGTAGGTTGATAGGTGGCTATAACTTCTTGTAAATTGCGCACAATCACCCGAATACGCTCAGCTAAAGTAGTGCCCGCAGCAGTTTTAATACAACCAGAGGCAACGTAGATATGCTGGCGGCCAATGACATCAATAACCCCAAAACCGGTAACACGACTTCCGGGATCGACACCTAAAATACGGATAGTGGTTTGCTCAGACTGCTGTGTTTGCATGCTTATACTACTGCTTAATCACGGAAAAACAAGGATTGTCACCGGCAGGAAAATCAAATATTCTGTAAAAACGAATATCCGCCCGCTGAATAAATAATGTTACCGTATATTGGTCATACCTGTTAGTTATTTGCCACGACTTTCAGTAACCCATTGATTGGCTTGATTCAATCTTTCTACCGTTCCCACATCCAGCCAGTAGCCGGCATGATATTCGCCACTAACCTGGTCTGTCTGCATGGCAGTACGCAATAAAGGCGCCAATTTGGCTCGTGTGTGTGGCTGGATACTGTTAAATAAGGCTGGATGATAAACGCCAACACCGCTAAAAGTTAATGTCTGATTATGAGGTTGTTGTTCGGTTACATCCCCTGTTTGGGTGAGGCTAAAATCGCCTTCTGGGTGATGTTGCGGATTATCAACCAACCACAAATGCGCCAGCTTACCCATTTGTTGTATTCTTTCACCAATTTTTAAGGCCTGTGCAAAATCAATATCGGTTAACACATCGCCGTTAATAACTAGAAACGGCTTACGACCAAGTAAAGTTAGGGCAGTGGCAATCCCTCCGGCAGTTTCCAGACCACCTTCTTTTTCAGCTGAATAATGAATATTCACTCCGTAGGTATGTCCTGTGCCCAGAGTGGCTTCGATTTGCTGTCCCAGCCACGCATGATTAATCACAATATCGCGAAAACCGGCGGACTGTAAGCGCTGTAAATGATGGCCGATTAATGGTATTCCACCCACACTTAGCAAGGGCTTAGGAGTGGTATCGGTAAGCGGCCGCATACGTTCGCCGCGTCCGGCAGCAAGAATCATCGCTTTCATGGTGCTTTATTATTCCGTAATACAGTTCACAGGCCGGATGATGTGCAGCCTATAATGCAACAGGCAAAGCTGGTTGCTTTGCCTGAATAAAATCATAATATTAAAACAAATTAACTGAACCTACATCAGCCTAAATCAGGTTTAATTCTGTTCCTGTATTGAAGATTGCGGCACCCTTTTCACCCTGCTCATACAGTTTAATCCGCAAGCGTAAATTATTAGGTGAATCAGCTTGGCGCAAAGCTTCTTCAAAATCAATAATACCGTCAACATACAACTGGAACAGACACTGATCGAAGGTTTGCATACCATCATTACCTGATTTGGCCATCAATTCTTTTATCTGCATTAACTCACCTTTGTAGATATAGTCCTGAACCGTAGCTGTATTGATTAACAGGTCAACCACAGCACGGCGGCCTTTACCATCTTTTTTCGCGACCAAACGCTGGCCAATAATGCATACCAGATTCAATGCCAGATCCATCTGCACTTGTTTATGCTGTTCTTCGGGGTAGAAATTCAGAATACGCTCAATGGCCTGATTGGCACTACTGGCATGCAGGGTAAAGAAACACAGGTGACCGGTTTGCGCCAGTTTCAAGGCATATGCCATGCTCTCATCACTGCGCACCTCGCCCACACAGACAACATCAGGGGCTTCACGCAGGGCACTTTGCATGGCATTGTCCCAGCTTAGCGTATCTACACCCACTTCACGATGGGTAATAATGCTTTTCTTGGGTTTGTGGACGTATTCAATCGGATCTTCAATGGTCAGAATATGGCCGGCAGAATTGGCATTGCGATAGTCCAGCATAGCAGCCATGGTGGTGGATTTACCACTACCGGTAGGCCCGGCCAGAATAATCAGACCACGTTTTTTCATCACCAGTTCCTCCAGCACCTTCGGCAGAAAAAGGCTTTGGATAGTTGGAATATCGGTGGTAATCCGGCGCAACACTAAGCCAACCCGACTCTGTTCATGATAGGCATTAACTCTGAACCGCACGCCATTTTTAGCAATTATGGTGTAATTTAAATCCAGTTCTGCCATAAAGCGCTGACGTTGAGCTGCTGTCATGGTTGACATGGCAATTTTAGCAGTTTCTTCTCCAGTTAAAGGCTTGGTTGGTGCTGGCATGATTTTGCCATCAATTTTCCAGGACGGAGGAAAGCCCGGGCTGATAAAAATATCTGCGGCATTCAGACGTACAGCTTCCGCAGCCATTTTTTCCAGTACCGGATGGATATGGATAGTTTCCCGCTCCAGAGTAGCAGGAGCACCTGTACTAACATCTGTTGTGTATGATTTAGTCATCATATTTCTGGGTTTTACTGTTTTATCGACTTCAGGAGCAAGTATCTTTTCTGCAACTGGTGCTGTTGTCTTTTCTTTAGCCGGTGAAGCCCGCGATACCGGTTGCTCCGATACAACGGTGGAAACAACCGGCGTAACTACTGCGCTGGAAGTCGGGGTAACCGTCGCTGTGGTAGCGACGGGATGTTGATAATGGTTAACCATATCTGCAAGTAAATCAGATAAACCTGACTCTTTGGCGGAGTCTTTCTGCACACCCATAGCCACATGCTTTCCTGAATAAAAAATGAAAGATAATTATCCTACCAACTGATCTGGACTCGCTGCTTTAGCATAGGCAGTCTCCATACTGATGCGACCTTCGCGCAACAGTTGCTGTAAACTCTGATCCAATGTCTGCATCCCGAACTTCTGTCCAGTCTGCAAAGTAGAATTAATCTGGGCAATTTTATTTTCACGAATCAGATTACGTATTGCTGGCGTACTGGTCATGATTTCATGAGCAGCCACACGCCCCTTACCATCCTTGGTTTTCAGCAGAGTCTGGGAAATCACTGCCTGCAAGCTTTCTGACAGCATGGAACGAACCATTTCTTTTTCACCTGCTGGAAACACATCCACAATACGGTCAATTGTTTTGGCCGCACCTGTAGTATGTAAAGTACCAAACACAAGGTGGCCAGTTTCAGCAGCAGTTAAAGCCAAGCCAATGGTTTCTGGATCACGCATTTCCCCTACCAGAATCACATCCGGGTCTTCACGCAGAGCAGAACGCAAGGCATTGGCAAAACTAAGTGTATGCTGATGCAATTCACGCTGGTTTACCAACGATTTTTTACTCTGGTGTACAAACTCAATCGGATCTTCAATTGTTAGAATATGGCCAGCATCATTATTGTTGATGTAATCAATCATTGCAGCCAGCGTGGTTGATTTACCGGAACCAGTAGGGCCTGTTACCAGCACCAATCCACGCGGCTTCTCTGCGATTTTCTGAAAAATTGCTGGTGCATTAAGTTCCTCAAGCGTGAGAACTTTACTGGGAATGGTACGCATAACGGCTGCAGGACCACGCTCAGTGTTAAAAGCATTGACACGAAACCGCGATACATTGGGCAATTCGAACGAAAAGTCAGTTTCCAGATTTTGCTGATAATCCTTGCGCTGATAATCGTTCATGATAGAAGTAATCATTTTACCTACTTCTTCTGCACTCTGTTCAGGCAGATTGATACGGCGAATATCACCATTAACGCGTATCATAGGAGGCAGACCAGCACTCAGATGCAAGTCGGATGCTTTATTTTTAACGCCGAAGGCCAATAAATCGGTTAACTGCATATTTACTCCGTTATGCTTGCCTACGTCATGCAGGCATTAAATATTATTCTTATTCTAATCAAGTTATCGTTTCTTTAAAATGAAAATATTTGTCATCCCGATAAAATTTTTACAAAGACAGCCTGATTAAATCCAAAAAACTGAAAAATATCACTCAATATGAACAATGCAGATTTTCTAATTGAACACTGGAAACAGGTGATGGCTGACATTTCCAGTGTGCGTCAGCAAACCACAGCTTCACAACCTGTACAACTAATTGCGGTCAGTAAAACCTTCCCTGTTAATGATATCACCACTCTGTATCAGGCCGGCCAGCGTGATTTTGGCGAAAACTACATACAGGAATTTAGTGAAAAAACTAGCCTGCTAGCCGATTTGGATATTGTCTGGCACATGATTGGCCATATTCAGTCGAATAAAAGCCGTATTGTGGCAGAACGGGCACAATGGGTACACACCATTGACCGTGAAAAAATTGCCCGGCGACTGCATGAACAGCGCCCAGAACATTTAGCACCGTTAAATGTTTGCATCGAAGTCAATATTGCAGCCGAAGCCAATAAACATGGTATTAGCACAGACAGTGCCGAATTATTGGCACTGGCTACCACCATTAGCACCTTGCCACGTCTAAAACTGCGCGGTTTGATGTGCGTGGCTAAAGCCAACAGTACAGAAATTGAACTGCGACAACAGTTTAACCAGATGCAAACCTTATTGCAACAGCTTTGTGAAGCCGGATTTGCTGTTGATGTGCTGTCTATGGGAATGAGTGCAGACTTGAATACTGCTATTGCCTGTGGTGCGACCCATGTACGGATAGGTAGTGCCATTTTTGGCCAGCGCAACTACACACAAACAGAAAATAATTAATTAAAAACAACAGAATCAGATAGTATTATGCCGGTAAATATTGTTTACCGGCAATAAAACTACAATAACCAATATTATTGGTTATTGTACACAAGCGGATCAGGCTATTTTTTCAGCTTTAAATTGATGGGTTGGCTGAGCAATTTCATCCTGTGCAGCGACCACCTGCAACTCATACTGCTGGCGCTTTAAAGTTTCCAGCATCACACCGTATACAGCTGCGGTAGTATGCTCAAACGATTCAAGCAACGATTTACCAGACAAGTAATCCGCCAGAAAAATCCCGCTCGTCATATCACCCACACCCACAGGCTGGCGTTCGCCGAAATCGATCAGTGGCCGGTGAATATGCCAGACTGCTTCATGAGTAACCAGCAACATTTCAAAGCGGTCAGACTGATAACCAGCACGACTCAAATGTTTCACCAGCACTGCCTTCGGTCCTTGATTACATAAAGCACGACAGGCAGCAACAGCTTCTTCAACATTATGAATGCGTTGTCTGTTGTTTAATTCTTCCAGTTCAAATAGGTTTGGGGCAATCATATCGCTCAGTGGCAATGCTATATCACACAAAAATTCAGCCACGCCACCGGCCACAATACAACCTTTGTCCGGATGTCCCATAACCGGATCAGAGAAATAAATAGCTTGCGGATTAGCCTGCTTCACTTTTCTGACAATATCAATAATGGCATTGCCCTGCTCGGCTGAACCCATATAGCCACTTAGTACTGCATCACAATTTTTCAGCTCATCTATTGCAGCGATGCCATCAACAATATCCAGCAAATGCGTAGCCGGCATTACCGTACCTTTCCATTGCCGGTATTGGGTATGATTGGAGAACTGTACTGTATTTAATGGCCAGACATTCACCCCTAAACGGCGGATAGGAAACACTGTAGCACTGTTTCCGGCATGGCCAAAAACCACATGAGACTGAATTGAAAGTATATTTTTCATAATAATGCCATTTTATAACCCAGTAAATCAGGGTGCCAGATTTGAAAATAATTGGCTAACTAGCCATCCGTGCTAAACAAAGCTGATTATACGCAGATTATATTGGCCGAGATAAATCATTACCTATAACAGCAACTCAAACCGGAATCTTGCTTCTCACACGTATTTATCCATATTTATCTTAGCAGCATATAAGATACTGTATAAGTTATTTATACAAAGTACATACGAGCAAAACCCGTACCCTACAAACCATGTGTTTATAGCGACTGTTAAATCTGAATAATGCTTAATGACATAATTCGTGAAATCGTTTTCGGGTCGAGCAATTCCTGTTCAGGATTCAAAGATAGAGGCTATAGTACTATGTACCAATTCCGAGATAGGTGTTTATTTTTTTCCTGTCGGTATAATGTTATGGTACATAACTAATCCATATCGCTTTGTGGTCGGAGCCATGCCAACTATAGCTCCCTGTCGCCACTATTTTATCTGGTTGCCGTACCAGTGCATGGTCAATCGACAGCAAAGCTGGTAGCCAGGTCGGCCGCGCTCGCGGGCTGGTCAGATGCATATTAGCTGCCTGAATAAAATCACGAAAAACTGGTGAAAAAGCACTGATATTCATATCACCCAGCACGATGACATTATTTTTTTCCTGCTTAATCAAGGTAGCCAGTGCCTGCAACTGATTATTGCGCTCCTCTACCAGAGTTGCGGTAATCGGCGGTGGCGGATGAATACCATATACCACCAGACCATTTTGCAGTTGGGCGCGGATATAGGGATAAATATCGTTATCGGCGGTATAGCGTACTTCACAGCTTTTTAAAGGCAGATGTGAATACAGAGCCATACCAAAGGGAGAATCATTATACTCAGCACAATGCTGAGTAGTTGCTGCCAAAGGCTCAAGTGCCGCACCCCAAGCCAGAGAAGTTTCAGTCAGAAAAATAACATCACTATTATTTCTCAACAGCCATTTACTTTCAGTATCAATATGCGCATTGATATTCAACACGTTATAGCTCAAGAAACGTACAGGTTTTGCTTGCGTGGTATCAGCTGAATGAGTAATGAACCATGGGGTTAAACACCAATAACAGCCTGCGACAGCAACAATAGCAAACACCAAACGCTGTTTTTTACTTGGACAACAAAAACATACCAGAAAAAATAACAGCACATAAAACGGGGTGAAGTGCGAAAACAGTTCAAATATCCAATATATAGAACCCAACTGGCCAATAAATAGAGCAACTAAGGCTAACCAAGCCAGAATGTGCATGCGTTTCTTTAAACCGCTCATCAATTTAGAAATAGGTAAATGCATTGAATTACATTCAGTTATATTTGAAATAATTTATTCTTATTGCAGAAAGTTAATATATTACACTCGGGCTACATGATAATGATGCTAACACTTCATTATCCATATTGAGAAGACAAAATTTATTTTAAAGAAATTCAATCTGTCCGAACCATACATCGAACCGGATGTCTCTATCAGAAACACCACATTTGATGTTAGCAATTGATTAAATTTATATTTCTTACTTTAATATTTATTCTTAATAGAACTTTATCTGCATTCCATGGACTGAGCGTCAATTCATAAGTTGCAACAAATGAGAAACCGGATAATGGTATAAATTTTTCATTCGAAGCATCTGGAAAATAATTAATAAATTCTTCTACCCGCACTGCATCTGGGTGCGGTATTCTACCCACAGATATAAACCGTCTGCTATTTGTATAGCTGGCAGTATCCTTATCCAGACTGAAAGCACCAACTGGTTTAGCAACTACCTGTTTTATCGACTTATCTGAATAATTTTTATATTGTGCAGTATTTAGCTGAATGCTATTATTATATACACAATGCGCAGTCTTATACCCAAATTTCATAGCCATTAATTCACCAAAATTTTCATCCCCTTTAAATCCTATTCTGGAACCATAATCTGCTATTGAAACTGGAGTTTGAGCATTTCCTGTCGCTATGTTTTGTGGTTCACTCTCTGAGTGCAGCGTGTTACAAGCACCCAATATACCAGCTATCAATATCATGAGAATACGGCAATCCTAGTCATGCAGACTGTTGATTTTGTCGTTACCATAAATCTCCTGAATGGTTTTATTTTAATCAAAATATGGCACGTTACTAACACACCATTTACACAAAATCCAGAAAATTTAGTTATTTACAGTAAGGTTAAGGTGATTAATACAGTAAATTTCAACTAAATCAATCTATGCCAGAAGCGGATATCGGCTTTATACGCTTGCGGGACGATTTATATTTTATGTCTGTAATCAGCAATTAATAGTTATTGTAAAATTAATATTGATTTAGTTTATTTGACTGGTAGCGGTATTATTGGTTGAGCTGTTCAATTTTTTTATAACAAAGAGAAAATTATATGAGTGTTTATTTTTTTGGCGGAGGCAATATGACGTCGGCTATTGTCGCCGGCATGAGCAAGCAAGGTGGCTATGATATTGTAGTTATTGACCGTAATCAGGAGAAGCGCGAGCATTTGAGTCGCTGTTATCAGGTACGCAGCAATGATAAACTACCTGAGCTGACTGCGACTGATGTCTTGGTGCTGGCGGTTAAACCACAGGATATGCAACAAGCTACCGCAGGTATCATACTCAACGGGGCATTGGTACTGAGCATTGCCGCGGGATTAACTGTAGATATTCTGCGCCAATTTCTGGATAATCATCAGCGTATCATCCGGATTATGCCCAATACTCCGTGCCAGATTGGTCTGGGCATTTCCGGTTTATTCGCACCGGCAGATATAGATGCAGCAGACAGGGCTGTCGCTGAAAATATCATGCGTACCACTGGTGCTGTGGTATGGCTGGAAGAAGAAAGTGGCATTAATCGGATTGCCGGTATCAGCGGCAGTGGCCCTGCCTATGTGTTCTATTTTCTCAATGCTCTACAGCAGGCAGCCATACAACAGGGTTTCAGCACAGAAGAAGCACACCAGTTAAGCTTGGGCACATTCAAAGGTGCGGTATCTCTGGCAGAACAATCCGGTATTGAATTTGTGCAGTTACAAAAAAATGTGACTTCTAAAGGTGGCACCACATTTGCGGCTACTTCAGTCTTTGAGCAGCATCAGCTAACACAGGTAGTGGTTGATGGTGTGGCCGCCAGTGTTGCACGGGCAGAAGAAATGCAAAAACAGCTTGCTCCTTAAGGTATCGTGTGATTAGTAAAACATTATTTTTATTAGCCAGTGCTCTATCCATCATATGCTGGGCACGGCTTTTGTTACAGTGGGGTAATTTACCTTTTCTGCATCCGTTAGCCCAATTTTGTGTGCACAGTACCAATTGGCTGATACGCCCTTTACGCAGAGTCACGCCGCCACTGAGACATTGGGACGTTGCTTGTATTCTGGCTACCATCATCATTTATTATCTGGCTACAGCACTCAATCTGTTTATTGCCTTTACTTGGATACAGCCAGATGCCCGTGTGATTACCGCCAGCTTGTTATTCTGTATTCTGTTTTCCCTGAAAGCGCTGTGCTATGCCCTGTTTATCGGGCTGGTAATACGGATGTTTTTAAGTTTAAGCAAACCTTATTCAGTATTACTGCTTACCTTGCAGCGCATTTATATACCGCTAACCCGCCCATTTGCCTTTTTGCGAATCGGAAAATATGATTTTTCTGCGACAGTTATTCTGCTGGTGTTGTGGCTTTGTCTGGAATGGTGGTTGCCACAGGCGGGCAGCAAAATTTCATACTGGCTGATTAGCGGATAATGTTGTCGAATGCAAAATTACGAATAGTATATAAAAACATGCTATCATGCCCGGACTTTTTTAACAGCATGACAGCCAGCATCTGTTGTGTTTACAAACAGATTAAGCTGTCAATTCCTGAGCTAATTGCTTAATCGAGCTACGCAAAAGAAAGACTGTACAATGGCTAAACTCACAGAACAAGATATCCAAGCCTGGAATGGCCCTGAAGAGGAGTATATGAATGAAGAACATCAAACTTTCTTCCGTGATTTGCTGTTGAAACTTCAGGATGAACTGATTCATAATGCCAACAACACCGCCGGCCACTTACAGGAGCAGGCTACTACGCCTGACCCAGCAGACCGCGCTACGCTGGAAGAAGAATACGCACTGGAGCTACGTACCCGTGACCGCGAACGTAAGCTGTTGAGCAAGATTCAGGCCTCCCTGCGTCAGTTAGATGAAGGTGATTATGGTTTTTGTCAGGATACAGGTGAGCCAATCGGTCTGAAACGGCTGCTGGCTCGCCCTACTGCCACCCTGTCAGTTGAAGCACAAGAGCGGCGTGAACGGATTAAAAAACAGTTTGTTGACTGATTTTAAATAGATCACAGCTAAGACGCTTTCTGTATGGAAAGCGTTTTTTATTTTATAGCACAAATGTATTGCCAACTTCACTTGCCCATTTACCGTACCAGTAAATCTCTAAAATAATCTGGCTATCAATTGATTAAACCATAAAATTCATAAAAATCTACAGATTGTTTGAAAAATGTTATCAAGCACTAATCTCAACCAAAGCATTTCCCCTGGGCAAGTAATGCTTTTACTGGTGCAAAATCCTGACGATGCTGTGGCAATACGCCAAATTGCTTTAGAGCAGCCAGATGTGCGGCTGTACCATAACCTTTATGTTTGGCAAAACCATACTGGGGATAGCGCTGATCCAGTGCATACATTTCTGCATCCCGCGCCGTTTTAGCCAGAATCGAAGCAGCAGAAATAGCAGCTATTTTCAGATCACCTTTGACTACTGCCTCTGCCGGCAAAGCCAAATCAGCAGGTATGCGATTACCATCTATCCAGACTTTGGCTGGCTTGATATGCAAGCCTGCTACTGCCCGAGCCATGGCGCGCATGGTTGCAAACAGAATATTATATTGATGAATTTCGGCTACATCAGCGGCTGCCACGAACCAAGCAGTTGCCTGTTGCTTAATCAGCACCGCCAGCGCATCCCGTTTCTTTTCAGATAGTTTTTTTGAATCAGTAAGACCGGGTAAATCATAGTCTGCCGGCAAGATAACTGCTGCAGCATATACACTGCCCACCAAAGGTCCGCGACCGGCTTCGTCCACACCGGCATGGCTGGGTAATACGCCTAAATCCATACTCATATTTGCCCCGTTGCATGCTGTAAGACCGCTTGTGCAGCCAGTTCATCCGTATTTAAACGTAATTGTTGATGCAATGTTGAAAAATCAGCCTGCAAGCTTTGTACTTCCTGCGGCGATTCATACCAGTGAATCACTGCCTGCGCCAGTTTTTGTGCTGTAGCGTTACTTTGTAGCAGTTCGGGCACCACACCTCGACCTAACAGGATATTTGGCAAACCAACATACGGAACCTTGATTTTATATTTGACATAAGCATATGTTAAGGGTGAGATTTTATAACTGATGACCATCGGACACTGGCATAAAGCTACTTCCAGCGTAGCCGTGCCACTGGTAACCAGTGCCACATCTGCTGCCTGACAGGCCATTTCCGCATGGGCAGACATTAAACGCACAGGCAATTTTTGCCAGACTGGCTGAGCCAGTATTGCCTGCATTCGCTGCCGCGTTGCCGTCGTTGCCAGTGGCAATAAGAACTGCGCCTGTGGATAACGCTGATGAATAATTTCTGCTGCCTGTAAAAACAGTGGCGCCATAAAATCGATTTCACTGACCCGGCTGCCTGGCATTAAAACAA
Organism: Snodgrassella gandavensis; assembly: GCF_914768025.1. Lineage (GTDB taxonomy): Bacteria > Pseudomonadota > Gammaproteobacteria > Burkholderiales > Neisseriaceae > Snodgrassella > Snodgrassella gandavensis. Next base: position 37,015 of record NZ_CAJZCE010000010.1, read on the forward strand.
ATACTGGTGCCTGTTCAGACAATTTCAGTTGTTGCCGTTTTGCCATTCGGTCAACAACCAGTGGTAGAGTCTGAGCAAGGGGATGGCCAACAAAGCGGGCGCGGCCACCGGCCTGCTGGTATAGCTCTGGTTCCATCGGAAACAGACACAACACCTCATCTACTTGCTTAACAATTTTTTTTACCCGCTTACGCCGCCATGCCCACACAGATGGGCTGACATAATGTACGGTGGCAATACCTGCATCCTTTAAGCTTTCTGCGACACCCAGATTAAAATCCGGCGCATCAATGCCTACAAATACCTGCGGGCGGATTTTTTTCAGTGCCTGAATCAAACCGCGACGAATGGCAAGAATTTCCGGTAATTTTTTAACTACCTCAACAAAACCACGTACCGCCAGTTTTTCCTGATCATACAAGCTCAGTATCCCCTCAGCCAACATCCGCGGCCCGCCGATACCAACAAATTGTACATACGGATAACGTGCACGAATGGCATTCATCAGATGAGCACCCAGTAAATCACCAGATGCTTCTCCGGCACATAAGGCTATAGTTAGCATCGGCAGTTCAGTTGCAGTTTTATTCATAGCGGAATAGCAGTTTTATAAGCAACTATTATGATAAGATGTAATAGATATCAAGTTTAGCAGGCGATACCGGATTATAAAAGGATAGCGTATAAAAGTTAAAAGCCCAAGCAGATGGCTTGGGCTTTTATAGTGGGGTGGCTGATGGGGCTCGAACCCACGACAACTGGAACCACAATCCAGGGCTCTACCAACTGAGCTACAGCCACCATAAAAACTTTTCAAACTTTGGTGCGCCCGACAGGAATCGAACCTGTAACCCCCGGCTTAGAAGGCCGGTGCTCTATCCGGTTGAGCTACGGGCGCGTACTCTCAAATCTATCCGGATAAGGATTCAGTCGATATGGTCGGGGTGGTGGGATTCGAACTCACGACCCTCTGCTCCCAAAGCAGATGCGCTAACCAGGCTGCGCTACACCCCGACGAGAGAGGCGTACTATACAGCTCTATAAAACTATCGTCAAGGGGTAAAGCAGATTTTTTTGCCATATTTTTGAATTATTGCCGATTTATGTTGGTGGCAATAGATAAAAGCAGATGAAACCGCCGAAAAAAAATGCGACAATACTATTTTTCTGAATATTGGCTGCTGACCGCTGACCAGCAGCATAATCTTTCCTTTCTGTCTGGAATATCCTGATGACCGCACAACTCATTGATGGTAAAAAAGTTTCCCAACAAATTCTACAAAATCTGGCTGCGCGCGTACAACAACGGCTGGACAACCGGTTCCACCGCCCCTGTCTGGCTGTGGTACTGGTAGGCGAAGATCCGGCCAGTGCAGTATATGTACGCAATAAAAAACGTGCCTGTGAAACCATCGGATTTGAATCACGCAGCTATGAGCTGCCAGCACAAACCAGTGAAGCTGAATTACTGGCACTGATCGACGAGATGAATGCAGACAACGGTGTTGACGGTATTCTGGTGCAATTACCTCTGCCTGCTCACATTGACGGTCAGAAGATACTGGAGCGGATTGTGCCGCACAAAGATGTAGACGGTTTTCATCCGTATAATGTAGGTCGTCTGGCAGTGAAAATGCCATTACTGCGCCCATGTACACCCAAGGGAGTGATGACATTACTCGATGCTTATCAGGTTGAAATAACTGGCCAAAAAGCCGTCGTGATTGGCGCTTCGAATATTGTCGGCCGACCGCAGGCATTAGAATTGCTACTGGCACGTGCAACTGTAACAATTTGTCATAGTGCTACTCAGAATCTGGCGCAGGAAGTTGCCGCCGCCGATATTGTGGTGGCGGGAGTCGGCATTCCAGAGTTTGTCAAAGGCGAATGGATTAAACCGGGTGCAGTGGTTATAGATGTGGGGATTAACCGACTGGAAAACGGACAGTTATGCGGTGATGTAGAGTTTGAGACTGCCAAAGAACGTGCCGCAATGATTACGCCGGTACCGGGCGGAGTTGGCCCCATGACTATCGCCACCTTAATGGAAAACACGCTGCAAGCGGCGGAAATTCACGATACACAGCGGTTCTGACATTACGCAATACAATGAGAAACGGCACTGTATTGAAATATATGCAGAAAGCATGTATCGGCTTTTTAGCCAGTGTATTGTTATGTTGCAATAGAATAAGACAGTTATACTGAATCACAGGTTATTCTGTAAGCACTGACAAAATTTCCGGAACGCCGTATCACCAAGCGTTACACGACAAGCTGGCAATATTACTGAAGTGGCTGTCGTAATTTTTAACAAACTATTGTGGTATTAATGTAATGTATCAATTTTTTCTAGACGCATGGGCTGCCCTGCGTCTGCGTTTTTATCCCAAAACGCATTATCGTTACTCTCCGTTAATTATAGTGCCGGTTTTGCTGGCACTGGGCTTGATCAATATGGCCAATATGTCGCAACTTTTGGGACATCAGGCTGGTATAACCGCTTTCATTCTGGCATTAACTGTGTTGCGTTGGGTCATTCTGGGTATGACAATGCAGACCATTTTAGGCTACTACAGCAAGCAGCCGGGGCAATGGTATGGTTATGTACTGGTTACTGAGGCGCTGATACTACCGATGATTGCGATGCTGTACTGGCCACAGGCATTAGCCACCCCGGGATCTTTCTGGCTGATATGGACAATGGTGGTGCAGGTGACTGGCTTTGTACGCATCAGCCAGCAAAATGTTTTCAAAGTAGCCTTGGCTTATATTATCTATTTTTTAGTCACCAGTCTGGCAGGGGGTATGCTGCTGCTTGTATTCAATACCATGGGCTGGCTGGATATAAATAGCATGGCACAGGCTTTCCAGCAAATGCTGACGACGATACCCGCTGCTGAAACAGGAACACACTAATGCTGATGTAGAATCAGGCTGGTTCGGCTATAATAATACATGGTGTTTTTTGTGCGATTTAAACTATTTAGCACTCTTTACCCGAAATTCACCTGACCGGTTTTGTTGATTTGAAAAGGAATAAGCATGACATTAAAAGTTGCCATTAATGGTTATGGCCGTATCGGCCGCCAGGTATTGCGTGCAATTTATGACTATAACCTGCGCAACCAGTTTGAAATTGTCGCGGTAAATGCCAGTGGGTCACTGGAAACCAGTGCTCATCTGACAAAGTTCGATACGGTTCATGGCCGTTTTGCCGCAGATGTTTCATGTGATGATGATGCTTTAATCATTAACGGCGATCGTATCCGCTTTTTCGCTACCCGCAATCCGGCAGAACTGCCTTGGGGTGAATTAGGTGTCGATCTGGTACTGGAATGTACCGGTGCATTTACCAGCAAGGAAAAAGCCAGTGTTCATTTACACAGTGGTGCGAAAAAGGTTTTGATTTCAGCACCCGGCGGTGCCGATGTGGATGCTACTGTGGTATATGGTGTGAATCATCAGGTACTGGCCCCTGAAATGACGGTGATATCTAACGGTTCCTGTACAACCAACTGTCTGGCACCGGTCGCCAAAGCCATTAATGACGGACTGGGCATGGTTAAAGGCTTGATGACTACCATTCATGCTTTCACCAATGATCAGGTTCTGACAGATGTTCGGCATAAGGATTTGCGCCGTGCCCGCAGTGCGGTGGAAAATCTGATTCCAACCAAAACCGGTGCGGCCAAGGCTGTGGGACTGGTACTGCCAGAATTACAGGGTAAATTTGACGGTTTTTCCGTTCGCGTACCCACAATCAATGTTTCACTGGTTGATTTAACCTTTGAAGCGGCACGCGATACCAGTGTAGAAGAAGTGAATGCCATCGTTAAAGCCGCCAGTGAAGGCAGTATGCAGCACATTCTGGGCTATAACACTTTGCCACTGGTTTCTACCGATTTCAATCACATGCCTCAGGCATCGATTTTTGACAGCACTTTAACTAAAGTAACCAATGGCAATATGGTAAAAGTGCTGGCATGGTACGATAATGAATGGGGCTTTAGCTGCCAGATGCTGAACACCGCCCGCGCCATGTTTGGCATGGAAGTTACACCGTTCGCCTAAGCTGTTATCAGCAGATACAGGCTGTCTGAACCCGCCGGATTATTCAGGCAGCCTGAACACATTCCGACTAACCGGAACAAAACCAATAAATCCCAGCCAAAAAAACAATAATCATCGCTAATTGAGCTGATTAAGCCAATAATTTTAATTTCCTAACAGGCAAAACGCTGGCACCCTCCTCCCGCTTCATTGAGGCACAGATTATGCTTAACTATCATTTGCAACCCCACTCTCTGACCCAGCATTTGTGGCAAGTATGCCTCAGTTTTACCCAGCTAGATAGTCAGGATTTCAGTCTGAGTCTACCCAACTGGCTACCCGGCAGTTATATGATCCGTGACTTTGCCCGCCACATCGTCACATTATCGGCCAATTGTAACCATACACCGGCATCAATAGAACAAATAAATAAAAATACTTGGGTATGCAGTGGGCAGGCTGGTAATTGGGAAATCAGCTATCTGGTTTACGCCTTTGATACTTCGGTGCGTGGCGCATTTTTAAATACCGAACGAGGCTTCTTTGATGGTGCCTGCCTGTTTTTACGTCATAACCAGCGTCAGCAAGAAACCTGCCAGTTAGATATTACCGGTTTGCCAGAAAGCTGGGACATCGCCACCACCATGCCGCAAACATCACAGGCACAGGTTTATCAGGCCAGTAATTACCGCGCTCTGATTGATTATCCGGTGGAAATGGGCCATCTGCTACGTCTGCCATTTACAGCAGGCGGTATCGACCACGAAATTATTATCAGCGGACACTTCTCGTCGTTTGACCAGCAGCGGCTGGTAGATGATGTCGCCAAAATATGTGCCAGCGAAATAGCCATGTTTGCCGCACCGGCACCATTTGAGCACTACAGCTTTCTATTGTTTGTTGGAAACGGCATTTATGGTGGACTGGAACACAGATCATCTTCGGCACTCATGGCAGACCGGCATGACCTGCCACAAACCGATGGCAAAAATAGCGATGCCTATATCACCTTACTGGGATTATTCAGTCATGAATATTTTCACGCATGGAATGTAAAATCCATTATTCCATCCGTGTTTGCCAACGATGATCTGAATACAGAAGCCTATACCCGTCTGTTATGGGCATTTGAAGGCATTACCTCTTATTATGATGATTGGTTTTTGGTACGCAGTGGCGTGATTACCCCGGCTCAATATCTGCAACTACTGGCCAAAACTATTACCCGGGTACAACAGGGTGCCGGCCGGCTGAAGCAAAGTTTGGCCGATTCCAGCTTCACTGCGTGGACCAAATACTATAAACAAAATGAAAACAGTGCCAATGCTATTGTCAGCTATTACCAGAAAGGTGCACTGGCGGCCATGTGTCTGGATCACTATATACGCCAGCAAACCGGGCAACAGAAAAATCTGGACGATATTATGCGTGCCCTGTATCACGACTGGCGTGAGCGAGGCATGGGTCTGGCTGAAAATGAATGGCTGGCAATCGCCCAACAGGCCACTGGTATAGATTTAACCGAGGTTTATCAGCAATATATTATGACTACCGCTGATTTACCTTTGGCTGATCAGTTGCAACAGGCTGGGGTACAGTTACACTGGGCGGCCTTGCCTCGTCAGCATGGTGGTGCTTATGTTGAACATATCCCCCCTAGCGAACAGGCTTACGCAGACTTGGGTGCCCGTTTTCAATCAGCCGCATTTGGTATCAGCCTACAGCAGATATTTCATCAGGGCAGTGCTGAGAATGCAGGCATGTGTGCTGGTGATCAGCTTATTGCCCTTAATGATGAAATCATTACTGATTTTGCTAAACAGTGGGCACGTATTGATGTGGGCGAAACAGTTCGGCTACATTTTATCCGCGACGGTCTACTGCGACAGACTACCTTACTGGCACAGGCAGCGACAACTGATACTGCGCTGTTAAGCATTGATAATGCATTGCTATTACAGCAGTGGTTGCAGCCGCCGTCACAGATTTAACCAGATATTATTACCATCACTTTCCTATTTACAAATGTTGTGTATTCATGCCTGCTGACTTACATCTGACTCTTGTCCTACCGGGCTTATTGTGGCCACATCAGGAAGCTATAGTGCCAAAATTACCGTTACCGGCACTGAATACTCTGCGGCAGTGGAGCAAATATTTCCCACAAACCATTAGCCGAAGCCTGCTTTACCGCCAATATCTGTGGCAAGGTTCATGGTTGCAACAGGCAGGCCAACAAATAAATTCTGACTCAAATGGTTATGGCTTTATTGCCACCCCCATCAGCCAGACAGCCGGCATGCATCAGCTTCAGTATCTGGATGGAAAAGTGCTTGGCCTGACCACAGAAGAAGCGAAAGCTTTTTGTGACGTGTTAAATGCATGGTTACAGGCAGACGGCTGGCAATTTAGGCCAGTAAAACCGGATTTATGGCTAGTTACCACGCCACAGACCATTGAATTTACCTTGCCACCCTTACTGGATTTGTCTGGCCGCATCGATGGTACGACCAAGCCGGCTGGAGCCGATGCTACCCTGATTTTGCAACAGCAAACCGAACTGCAAATGTTACTGTATCAGCACCCATTGAACCTGCAACGTAATGCACGTGGTCTGCCCGCAATCAATGGTTTCTGGTTTGAACAAGACAGCGCAGGTACAGCTAACAACAAAACGCTACTTTATACCAACAGCTCATGGGCATTTCATGCACACAATTTGCCGGAAAATTACACTGGGTTAGCCGATTCCCTGTCCAGCCAGCAGGAAGTTGTATTGTTTAACGAGGAATTGTGCTTACCGGTTAATCAGGGCGATGTTTATACCTATACGCAGATACTGCAACAATGGGAGCAGGACTGGTGGCAACCGCTACTGACAGCACTGCAAAACAGACAAATTCATCGTCTGGATATCCGGTGCGAAGCGGGTGTGCTTAAAATTCGCAAACCCTGGCTTCCCCCATTCTGGCGCAAAACAAAACCTTTTAGCGGATTAAGCTTATGAAACTGGTGCGCATTCTTACCCGCCCGATTGATACCGTTGCCCAGCAAACTTTACTTGCACAGAGCGTTGACCCTTTGCTGGCCAAACTATATGCAGCCCGAGCCATTAAAAGTAAAAGCGAAACTGAATACAGTCTGTCTGCCCTGCTGCCGTTTCAGAGTCTGAAAAATATTCAGGCGGCCTGTGAGCGGTTAGCACGAGCTATCGAGCAGCAGGAAAAAATCCTGATTGTGGCTGATTATGATGCAGATGGTGCCACAGCCTGCGCACTGGGTATGCGTGGTTTACAGGCAATGGGCGCCAAAACCGATTTTCTCGTACCTAACCGTTTTGACCATGGCTATGGCCTGACACCGCAAATTGCTGAATTGGCTGCTCAGGCCAATACCGATTTACTGCTTACCGTAGACAATGGTATTGCCAGCGTAGCAGGGGTAGAGCGGGCTCAACAGCTGGGCATGGATGTTCTGATTACCGACCATCATTTACCCGGTGAACAACTGCCCGAATGTATTATTGTTAACCCCAATCAGCCCGGAGATCATTTCCCAAGTAAGGCTTTGGCAGGCGTAGGGGTTATGTTTTACCTACTAATGGCCTTACGCCACCATCTGCGTCTGCATAACTGGTTTAGCCAGCATGCTGAACCGAATCTGGCCCAATGGCTTGATCTGGTGGCATTAGGCACCATTGCCGATGTCGTCCCCCTTGATCAGAATAACCGCATTCTGGTAGCGCAGGGACTCAGGCGGATACGTGCAGACAAAATGCAGGCCGGTATACGCGCCCTGTTTCATGTCGCAAAACGCAAGGTACAGCAGGCACAGGCATTTGATCTTGGTTTTGCCATCGGCCCACGTCTGAATGCAGCAGGCCGGCTGGATGATATGAGTCTGGGTATTGCCTGTCTGCTCAGCGACGATATGGAAAGCGCAACAGACTTAGCTGTACAGCTGGATGACTTAAATCGTGAACGCCGTCAGATTCAGCGTAGTATGCAGGACGAGGCCAATCTGCAACTGGCCACCATTGATACAGAAAACAGTTACAGCATTGTTGCCTATCACGATAGCTGGCATCAGGGCGTAACCGGTATTGTTGCTGGCCGCTTACGCGAAACTTTCCATCGCCCCAGTATTGTTTTTGCTCAGGCTGAAGATGGAACGTTACGGGGCTCAGGCCGCTCCATCACAGGTTTACATCTGCGTGATGCACTGGATCTGGTTAGCAAGCGACGACCAGAAATCATTCAGAAATTCGGTGGACATGCCATGGCAGCCGGGTTAAGTATAGCCAGAATAGACCTGCCAGCTTTCCAGCGTGAATTTGAGGCGGTCTGCCAGCAACTTATCCAGCCGGCCGATCTCAATCATACTTACCAAACCGATGGTTCATTAGACAGTGAGCACCTGAATTTAGACACTGCACAACAACTGGCCACATTGGTGTGGGGGCAAAACTTTCCCGAACCATGCTTTTGCGACGAATTCAGGGTAGTCCGGCAACACAGCGTTGGCACTGGTCATATCAAAGCAGTGTTGCGCAAGAGCAATTGTGAATGTGAAGCCATGTTTTTCCGCTGTAGTACTACCCTGCCAGAACACATACGCGTAGTTTACCGGCTGGTAGCCAACGAGTGGCGCCAACAAATGGAACTACAGTTATATGCAGATTACTGGGAAATTTGTGCCTAAACAGATATACAAGCTGTTTAAATACACAAATTCACTTATAATTAGCACAATTAAACATTAACATGGATTTACTAAAGGCACATTCTGTTACCGGTCACAAAACAGCATACTGGGCACACCAGACTGTAAAACGAAGCCAGAACAGGTGTAATAGCCAGCCAGAGTAAACTCAAAAAGTTATTAAGACGGGAATTAGTTTGTATGAGTGTAGGATTGATTCGGGTTTTGTATAAACACCAGATTATTGACGCAGAAAAAGCAGAAGAACTGCGTCAGGAACTGGAACAGAAACGTCCGGTTATACCGGCACTGTTGCAGTCCGGTACCATTAATGCCGATAAGCTGGCCAGCTTTCTGTCTAGTGTATTCAGTATTCCTTATTTGAATCTGGAACTGTATAACCAAAATCTGGTACCGTTAAATTTAATCAATCTGAAAATCATGCAGCAATACATGTGTGTACCGATATTGAAGCGCGGTAACCGCCTGTTTCTCGCTGTATCTGACCCAACCTTGATTCAACATTATCAGAAAATTGCCACTGATGCTGGTTGCATATTGAATCTGGTTATTGTTCGTGATACCCAGTTACGCCAATTACTGGAAAATCTTGACCAAGGATCCACCAGTCTGCTGGAGGGCATGGATTCAGTCGGTGGTGGTGAAGCAGTCGGCAGCAATGCCATGTCTGCAGATGAAGAAGATGATGAAAATGGCCCAGTTGCTAAATTTGTCTTTAAAATACTGGGGGATGCTCTAGCCGGTGGTGCATCAGATATCCATTTCGAATTTTATGAAGAAATAGCGCGGATACGTTTCCGTGTTGATGGACAATTACGTGAAGTAGTCCGTATGCCTCTGAATATCCGCAGCCAAATTTCCTCACGCATCAAAGTTATGTCCAAACTGGATATTTCAGAAAAGCGTATTCCTCAGGATGGCCGCATTCAGATTCAGTTTCGCAAAGGTGCCAAGCCAATTGACTTTCGTGTCAGTACACTGCCCACCCTGTTTGGTGAAAAAATTGTAATGCGTATCCTGAATTCGGATGCCGCCACCTTGAATATCGAACAGCTCGGTTTTGAGCCATTCCAGAAAGAATTACTGCTAGAAGCTATTCATCGCCCCTATGGCATGGTACTGGTTACCGGTCCAACTGGTTCAGGTAAAACCGTATCATTGTATACCTGTCTGAATATACTTAATACCGACAGCGTTAATATTTCCACCGCAGAAGACCCAGCGGAAATTAACCTGCCCGGTATCAATCAGGTCAACGTTAATGATAAACAGGGGCTGACATTCGCAGCGGCACTAAAATCTTTCCTGCGTCAGGATCCAGACATCATCATGGTGGGGGAAATTCGAGATCTGGAAACCGCAGATATCGCCATCAAGGCTGCACAAACTGGCCATATGGTTTTTTCCACCCTGCATACCAATAACGCCCCGGCTACATTGTCACGTATGCTGAATATGGGCGTTGCCCCATTTAACATTGCCAGCTCAGTTAATCTGATTATGGCTCAGCGTCTGGTACGGCGTTTATGCACCTGCAAGGCACCAGCAGAACGTCCGCCAGAATATGCTCTGAAAGAAGCCGGCTTTTCAGATGAAGATCTAGCCAAAGACTGGACATTTTACCGGCCAGTGGGCTGTGAACGCTGCAAAGGCAAAGGCTATAAGGGACGTGCCGGTGTTTATGAAGTCATGCCCGTCAGTGAAGAAATGCAACGTATCATCATGAACAACGGTAATGAAGTTGATATCAGCACTCAGGCTCTCAAGGAAGGACTGGTTGATTTGCGTCATGCCGGTTTGCTTAAAGTTATGGAAGGTATCACGTCTCTGGACGAAATTCTGGCAACCACCAATGATTAAAGCTGATTGCCGATTTATTAAATTAAATCAATACTGTGGGAAAAACTATGAATAAACCAATAGCAGTATCCAAAACCAAACCCGCCGGTACTACTTTCAATTTTGAAGGTAAAAACCTCAAAACTGACCAGATTGTACGCGGAGAGGTAGTCGCAAAAAATGAAGTAGAAGCTCGTGCCAAGCTGAACCGGCGTCAGATTCGTGTTATTCAAATTACCAAGGTCAAGAAACAGCGTCAGAAGAAAATCAGCCAGGCGGATATCACTGTCTTTACGCGACAATTATCCACCATGATGAAGTCCGGCTTACCATTAATGCAGGCATTTGATATCGCTGCCAAAGGTCACTCCAATCCAGCCATGACTCAGTTACTGACAGAAATTCGTACAGATGTTGAGCAGGGTACATCTCTGGCCGATTCGTTTTCCAAACATCCAAAATATTTTGATAAATTTTATTGCAATCTGGTGCGTGCCGGTGAAGCTGGTGGTGTACTGGAAGGACTATTAGACAAACTGGCGGTATATAAAGAAAAAACTCAGGGTATCAAGAAAAAAGTTAAAAGTGCCCTAACTTATCCGGCCGTTGTAGTGATTGTCGCCATAGCACTGATTTTTGTCATGATGATGTTTGTACTGCCGTCTTTTGCCAAGGTATATGAAGGGATGGGCGTTCCCTTACCTGGCTTAACTCAGGTTATGATGAATATATCTGACTTTTTCGTGCATTATGGCATTTTTATGCTTATAGGATTGATTATAGCAGGAATTGGCTTTTATAAAACGTTCCAAACATCAGCAGCCCTGCAAAAACGCTTTGATCATATGCTGTTAAAACTACCTATCTTTGGGCAAATTGTGCGCAAAGCAACCATTGCTCGCTGGTCTCGTACTATGGCCACTCTGTTTGCTGCTGGGGTACCACTGGTCGAAGTATTAGATTCGGTAGCCGGCGCAGCAGGTAATATTGAGTATGAGGAAGCCACTCTGGAAATCCGTGCCAAAGTAAATCAGGGGATTTCACTGACCTCCGCCATGCAGGCAACAGAGCTATTTCCCAATATGGTAATGCAGATGGCTTCTATCGGAGAGGAATCTGGTTCATTGGATTCCATGCTGAATAAGGCCGCTGAATTTTATGAAGAAGACGTAGATACAGCTGTTTCACAATTATCTTCACTAATGGAACCAATCATCATGGTTGTACTTGGTGGTATCGTCGGTGTCATTCTGGTAGCCATGTACTTACCACTCTTCAATATTGGTAATGCGGTAGGTTAATGACAGATGTTAACTGATACCCTGTTTTTCGGCGCAGTCGCACTAATATTGGGTTTTGCCGTTGGCAGTTTCCTGAATGTAGTCATCTATCGCTTACCCATCATGATGGAAAGAAGCTGGCAGGCTGAAGCACGGATGGCATTACAGCTGCCAGCAGAAAACTCTGCCCGCTTTAATCTGTGTGTCCCACCTTCAGCCTGTCCCCACTGTCAGTGCAAAATTCGCTGGTGGCAGAATATACCGCTGTTCAGTTATCTACTCTTGCGTGGTCGCTGCGCTGCATGTGCTGTATCAATCAGTCCCCGCTACTTTTGTGTAGAGTTATTAACAGGTCTGGCCTTTGCAGCAGTCGTCTGGCGTTATGATGTTACGCCTGTCGCAGCAGGTGGTCTGGTACTGACTGCTGCGCTGATTGCACTGACCTTCATTGATGCTGACACCCAGCTCTTGCCTGACCAGATTACCTTGCCACTACTGTGGTTTGGTTTACTGTTTAACTGGTACTGCGGGTTTGTTCCCTTATCTGCTGCCGTGTGGGGAGCCGCACTGGGCTATCTGAGCTTATGGTCACTTTTCTGGTTATTTAAACTGCTAACCGGCAAAGATGGCATGGGCTATGGTGATTTCAAATTACTGGCTGCTCTTGGTGCCTGGATGGGTGTTGCAGCATTGCCATTAATTGTATTCATGGCTGCAATTGTCGGCATTATTGCCTCACTTATTCTCAAAGTTGCCCGCAGTCAGCCAATGGCTTTCGGCCCGGCACTGGCTATTGCCGGCTGGATTGTGTGGATAGCAAATAGTCAGATTAGCCAACTAATTCAATGGTGGTTACGTCTTTCTGGATTCAGTGCATGACATTTTGGGTAGGGTTATCGGGCGGAATAGGCAGTGGCAAATCCACAGCAGCAAGCTGCTTTGCAGCTGTGGGTGTACCAGTGCTGAATGCAGATGATATTTCCCGTCAGCTCACTGCACCACAAGGTCTGGCTTTACCTGCAATCCGCAAACAGTGCGGGAAAAACCTGTTTCTGGCTGACGGTAGTCTGGATCGCCAGCAACTGCGTAACTGGGTATTTGCCGATTCTCGCAACCGCATATTGCTGGAAAATATTCTTCATCCCCTAATCTGGCAAGCTCTGCAACAAGCCAAGCAGCAAGCCAGTTCAAACCAGCATTATGGCATTATAGAAATTCCTCTACTGGCAGAAAAACCAGAATTTCAACAATTGGTACAACGTATACTCATTATCGAAGCCCCGCTTGATATATGTATTCAGAGAGTTCAGCAACGTAGTGGTCTGGACGAAACCGCAATCCATGCTATCATGGCACAACAGACTGACAGTAACAGCAGAAAAGCCATTGCTGATGACATTATTATCAACGATGGCAGCTGGCAGGAACTTAACCGGAAAGTCATTCAGCAGCACCACTACTATCAAGCTCTAACACCATCCAAGTTATGACCGATCTCATCCATTTCGAACACCCTTTGTCCGAGCGCGTGCGCAATTTCTTACGTATCGCACACCTGTTCAAGCACTTCCATGAAGTCGTGATACGCAGCGAAATCTGGGCACATCATTGTGCACTGTTTTCACTGTTTGAAATCATGGAAGCAGCCGCACGTGCCGAGCTGAAACTGGATATTTTGCAGGAATTGGAACGCCAAAAAGGTCTGGCACGGCAGCGTGGTGAAGAAGGTGGTGCTGCGCTAGAAACTATCCAGACCGCAATTTCAAATCTGCAAAGTGTCCAGCAGAAATTCGGCCAGCATTTACGTGAAAATGAATGGTTGATGGCAATCAAACAACGCATGTTTGTTCCCGGTGGTACCAGCCCGTATGATTTGCCTTCATATTATTACTGGCAGCAAAAAAGCCCTGCAGAACGCGAAAACCAGTTACGCCAGTGGGTTCAAAGTCTATTACCCACTTATGAAGCCATTAATCTGCTACTGGAAATCCTGCGCCACAACAGTCTATCAGTAGAATGTCTGGCGACAGCCGGCAGTTACCAGCATAATAGTCTGGGACAGAATATCCATCTGCTTGGCATCAATGTTGCACAGAACGCCGCAGCATTGCCAGAAGTATCGGCCAATAAATATTTTACCCACATTCGCTTTTTACAGGCATCACAACAACAGGCACGCGGATCAGTTTTAACGACAGACATTCCGTTTACTCTGGTTATGTGCAGCTTCGATCCGGTAATCAAATAATGACAGAAAAAATCACAACGGTTATTTGCCCCATCTGTGGCCAAAGCGTTGTCTGGACTCCGGCCAACCGTTTCCGACCATTTTGTTCAGAACGCTGCAAAATGATCGATCTTGGCAGCTGGGCCAGTGAAAACTATAACCTGCCGGCAGATGAAGATCAGCCACTGAGCGAAGAAATAAAACCATCAGAGCCTTAATCATCAGCGGAACATTATCACCAACCATTGCAGATATCCATTTAACCTATGACCTCTCCTGCCCTTTGCATCAAACAAGCTGTTAAAACCTATGCCAATGGTTTTAAGGCTTTAAAAGGCGTCAGCTTCAGCGTGCAGCCAGGTGAATTTTTTGGCCTGCTCGGTCCCAATGGCGCTGGCAAAACCACACTTATTTCAGCTATGGCCGGTCTGAGCCGTCTAAGCTCCGGCCAAATCAGCATTTGCGGCCATGATGTGCAACATGAAGCAAATATCACCCGTAAACTTTTAGGAGTCGTACCACAGGAACTGGTTTTCGACCCTTTTTTCAGCGTACGCGAGGCGCTGCGATTCCAGTCCGGTTATTTTGGTTTGCGCAAAAATGACGAATGGATAGATGAAATTATTGTCAGTCTGGGTCTGGCAGACAAGGCTAATACCAATACCCGCAACCTCTCCGGCGGCATGAAGCGTCGTGTCATGGTAGCGCTGGCACTGGTACACCGGCCACCAGTCATCGTACTGGACGAACCTACTGCCGGCGTAGATGTCGAGTTAAGACAAAATCTGTGGCAATTCATTACCAAACTGAATACAGCCGGTCATACTATCATTCTGACAACCCATTATCTGGAAGAGGCACAGTCGTTATGTAACCGTATTGCCATGCTTAAACACGGCGAAATTGTGGCACTGGACAGTACCCAAAACCTATTGGATAGCGAAGCAGATTTACAACTGACATTAACGCTTGACCAACCACTACCAGCCAACCTGCATCAGCATCTCATACAGGCAGATGGTAACAATTATCTACTCAAACTTGCCGACTACAGCCAGCTGGCCACCCTGTTACAAAACCTGCAAACCCAGAACATCAACGTCAGAAACCTGCACATAATGGAAAACGATCTGGAAAACGTCTTCCTGCGCCTGACCAGCGATCATGTGAAAGGCGAAAAATGAATACCATTGGTTGCTATACCCTGTTTAAAAAAGAAGTACTGCGTTTCTGGAAAGTCGGCTTTCAAACCCTATCTGCGCCCATTCTGACTGCCCTGCTGTATCAGCTGATTTTTGCTCACCTCATGCAGGGACGTACTGATATCCTACCTGGTGTCAGCTATAATGCATTTCTGATACCGGGGCTAGCCATGATGTCCATGCTGCAAAATGCCTTTGCCAACTCTTCCTCAAGCCTGATTCAGTCACGTATAACCGGTAATCTGATATTTATCCTATTACCGCCATTAGGTACAGCTGCTTTCTTCTGCGCCTATGTGGGTGCTTCCATCCTACGCGGATTAATGGTAGGGATTGGTGTAATAGCAGTAACAGCTTTCTTCGGCCTACCTCTGCCTTATCACGTCGGCTGGATAATCACATTCGCCTTACTGGGATGTGCAATTATGGGGATGTTTGGCCTCTTGGCAGGCATTGTCGCAGAAAAATTCGACCAGCTAGCTGCATTCCAGAATTTTCTCATCATGCCCCTGACTTTTCTGTCTGGCGTATTCTATTCCATTAACAGCTTGTCAGCATTCTGGCGCTCCCTCAGTCATTTCAATCCGGTTTTTTACATCATTGACGGCTTTCGTTTTGGCTTTTTCGGCCAAAGTGATTCCTCCCCCTGGCTGGCATTAAGCGTAGTCGGCAGCTTTGCCATTGGCTTGTGTATTCTTGTCTGCGCCATACTGAAATCTGGCTGGAAATTACGCAATTAGACAAACTAAAACGCTATAATAGCCGCCATTTCAATAGCTATTCTGGAGCCCATCATGTTAACACCCGAAGAGGTTAAAGCCATGATTGCCAACCTTCTGCCCTGCGAATATCTCGAGGTTGAAGGCGACGGTCATCATTTCTTTGCCCAGATTGTATCCAGTGCTTTTTCCGGAAAAAGCCGTCTGGCTCGCCATCGTATGATTAAAGATGGTCTGGCACAACAGATTGCCAGCAATGAATTACATGCACTATCCATTACCACCGCAGCCACACCTGCTGAATGGGCAGCAAAACAGCATTAATCGGCAGACAGCCTTTACTGCCATCATTGAGAATTTATATGGAAAAATTAAAAATCCGTGCTAACGGCGCATTAAACGGCGAAATCATTATTTCCGGCGCCAAAAATGCAGCCCTGCCTTTGCTGTGCGCTTCACTACTAACACGGGATACCCTGCATCTGACCAATGTCCCCATGCTGCGGGACGTTAAAACCACCCAAAAACTGTTACAGGGCATGGGCGCACGCGTACTGACAGACAACGTGCATGAATTCGAAATCAACTGTAGCGGCATCAACAATACCTGTGCACCATACGATCTGGTCAAAACCATGCGTGCTTCCATTCTGGTATTAGGACCGACACTAGCGCATTTTGGTGAAGCTCAGGTTAGCCTGCCTGGCGGGTGTGCCATCGGTTCACGACCGGTAGACCAACATCTGAAAGGGCTTGAAGCCATGGGCGCCGAAATCAGTATCGAGCATGGTTACGTTAAAGCCCGTGCCCGACGTCTGCAAGGCGCACATATCGTCATGGATATGGTTACCGTAACCGGTACAGAAAACCTGTTAATGGCTGCCACACTGGCAGAAGGCATTACCATTCTGGAAAATGCTGCCATGGAGCCAGAAGTTACCGATCTTGCCGACTGTCTGGTTAAAATGGGAGCGAATATTCAGGGCATAGGTACTCCTACTCTTACCATTACCGGTGTAGAAAAACTACATGGCTGTACCCACCGCGTAGTACCCGATCGCATCGAAGCTGGTACTTTCCTGTGCGCAGTAGCCATGACCGGCGGTAAAGTCGTTCTCAAGCATACCGCCCCTAAAACCATGCTGGCCATTCTGGAAAAACTGAGTGAAGCCGGTGCCATTATTGAAGCGGGTGACGACTGGATTAGCATCGACATGCAGCAACGTCCGAAAGCCGTAGATATACGCACCCTGCCCTATCCAGCATTTCCCACCGACATGCAGGCACAGTTTATGGTAATGAATACCATCGCCAGTGGTAACAGTAAGGTAGTAGAAACCATTTTTGAAAATCGCTTTATGCACGTCCCCGAACTCAATCGCATGGGAGCACGGATATCAGCCGAAGGCAATACCGCTATTGTAGAAGGCGTGGAACAGTTATCCGGTACCACCGTAATGGCCACCGACCTGCGCGCATCGGCTAGTCTTGTACTGGCTGGTCTGGTAGCCAGTGGTGAAACCACCGTTGAACGTATTTACCATCTGGATCGTGGTTACGAAAACATTGAACAAAAACTGAGTGGCGTAGGTGCTATTATTGAACGCGCTAGCAACTAGTAAACGTCACAATCCAACAACAGGGCTATTGGAAAAATCCAGATAGCCCTGTTGTTATATAATATACATATAAATTTAAATATCTAAGAAGTCATAATCTAGTTTCTGAATAGTCATTTTCTATACATACCAACCAAACACATAAATTATTTAAAATATTAAACAAAAGTATTGATTAGCACGGATAACCCGAAATAAATTAATCGCCAATACCAGCTGATTAACGTATCAATTAACAGCAAATCTGAAGCTTAATTTTTACATACTATTAAATTATATAATCCACCAGCTCTGGCAAGCTGAACATGGTTAGGCGTTGTGGTTTGAACCACACTGTTTGTGATGGTTGCAGAGCCAGTGTGCGAAATTCTGCTGGTGACAGCCACACCTGTATACGCTGTTTATTATCCTGTCGCCGTAGCCACAACCTGATCTGTGCACCGATAACATATATTTCTTCCACAATTGCAGCAGCAATCACATTATCCTGAATATGAGTTAATAGCTGTATTTCCTGCGGGCGCACATAGACAGCCACATTCTGGCGCACGGATTTTCCCGTGGTGACCGGTTCGCAATAGTTTCCCAGACACAGTTGCCCCTGTTCAATACAGGCATCTTCAAAAACATTCACTTCACCCAGAAACTCGGTAACAAATACATTCCCCGGATTATCATACAAAGATGCAGCCACACCACTTTGCTCAATTTTGCCTTGATTCATGACCACAATCTGATCAGCCATTTCCAGAGCCTCTTCCTGATCATGTGTAACCAGCACACTGGTAATGTTCAACTGATGGTGAATTTCCACCAGCCACCGGCGTAACTCCTTGCGTACCTTGGCATCCAGTGCACCAAACGGCTCATCCAACAACAGCAATTTTGGTTTGGTTGCCAGCGCCCGTGCCAGTGCAATACGCTGGCGCTGGCCACCAGATAATTGCTGTGGATATACCTTTGCCAGCCACTCCAGTTGCACCAGTTGTAATAATTCTTCTACCCGCGCGGCTATCTCTGCTTTACCCGGGCGCAAGCGGCGTGGCAATACCTGCAAGCCAAAAGCAACATTATCAAATACTGTCATATGGCGAAACAGCGCATAGTGCTGAAACATAAACCCAACTCGCCGCTCACGCACATGCAGATTGCTGACTTCCTTATCCGCAAAAAACAGTTCGCCCGAATCGGCGTGTTCCAATCCAGCAATAATGCGTAACAAAGTGGTCTTGCCACAGCCGGAAGGGCCAAGCAAAGCTGTCAGCGAACCAGTCGGCACCTGTAAATTAATATCCTGTAAAGCGTGATAATCACCATAATATTTGTTCAAATGTTTAATACGAATACCCATAATCGCCACTCAACACAGTACCTTACTGTTTAATCCGTAACTGCAACCTGCCGACGTTGGGCATCTGTGCACAAACGTGTCTGCTGCCAGTCGAGAAACTTCTGCAATATCAAAGTACATAACGCCAGCAAAGCCAACAAACTGGACACAGCAAACGCACCTACCATGTTGTATTCGTTGTACATCATCTCTACCAGTAACGGCATAGTATTCGTTTCGCCACGAATATGACCGGAAACCATGCTAACCGCCCCAAACTCACCCATTGCACGCGCATTAGTCAGAATAATGCCGTAAACCAATGCCCATTTCAGATTGGGTAAAGTGACACGCCAGAACATTTGCCAGCCACTGGCGCCCAATATCAGTGCTGCCTGCTCTTCACTGCTTCCCTGAGCCTGCATTAATGGAATTAATTCACGTGCTACAAATGGAAATGTTACAAACAGAGTAGCCAGCACCATGCCCGGTACGGCAAAAACAATCTGTATTCCCTGCGCATCTAGCCAGCTACCAAACCAGCTATTACTGCCAAACAACAATACAAACATCAGGCCAGCAACAACTGGCGATACAGCAAACGGCAAATCCAGCAATGTTGTCCACAATTGCTTACCACGAAAAGAAAAATGGGTTAACAGCCATGCCATCGCCACCCCCAGTACCACATTAATCGGCACCACAATCAAGGTAATCAACAACGACAGGCGAATGGCTGCCAGTGCTTCCTCATCGGTCAAAGCAGCCAGATATAATTGCCAGCCCTTTGCCAGCGCAAAACTGAATACCGACAACAATGGCAGCACTAGCAGCACACCCAGAAACAGCAACGTTATGCTAATCAGCACATAGCGCAGCCAGCGCGGCTCAGTGAGCAACTCATTAGTTTTAACTGTACTCATCAATATCGCCCCTGCGTACGCCGGCTCAAACGCCATTGCCATAAATTCAGCATAAATAAAATAATAAAAGAAATAATCAGCATAAATAACGCTACCGCTGCTGCGGCCGGTAAATCAAACAGTTCAAACTTACTGACAATAATCAGTGGCAGAATTTCCGATTTAAACGGTACATTTCCTGCTATAAAAATGACTGAACCATACTCGCCAGTGGCACGGGCAAAAGCCATACCTGCACCCATTACCAGCGCGGGCAAAACCTCCGGTAACAGCACTCTGAATATAATTGTTAATCTGGATGCACCCAATATCACTGCCGCCTCTTCATATTCTCCCGACAACTCAGCCAATACCGGCTGTACAGCCCGCACCACAAACGGCAAGCTAACCAGTAGTAATGCCAGCCAAATACCTGTCGGCGTAAATGCTATCTGCCAGCCGAATCGGGCAAATATTGCACCTATCCAGCCAGTGGGTGCATATAAAGTAGCCAGAGCTACCCCTGTTACCGCTGTCGGTAATGCAAATGGTAAATCCACCAGAGCATTGACCAAATCTTTGCCGCAGAAGTGATAGCGCACCAGCACCCATGCCACTAACGTCCCCAGCAGTACACTGGCCAGCATCGCCAGTAAAGACATTTTCAGCGTCAGCCATACCGCAGCAAGCGTCCGCTGCTCGAAAATTACCCGCACAAAACCCTGCCAGCCCAAATCAGTAACCGTCCATACCAGCATCGCAAATGGTAATAACACCAGTAATGACAGCGATAGCACACTCACACCCAGACTAAGCGTAAAACCGGGCAATACAGATGGCTGCTTCAATAACAGCATAACTTTTTCTCCCATAGACCCGACAGGCACCAATAACGCCGGCAGCAGCACGGTAAAAAATACCGACACAAATTGGAACCACCTTGTTCAGGCTATGTCCCAACAGCAAAATATGCCAAAATTATAAACAGAACACATAAAACCAAACAGCGACATCATTCTGCGGTGCTACAAGCACCAACAATATAAAAGGCCGTCCAGACAATTGAGAAAGAATATATTTTTGTAACCTAAGAAGCAGTAGTTATAACCCTTTATCAAATCAGCAGTATTGCCGGCAGAATCACCACGTAATATCATAGAGCAAGCTATTGAACATAAACATACCGATCTGCAAAAGCGAGAAAACCATGCCCACACCACTTCTGGACAAACACAAAGACGCTCCCCTATTGGCAGACATCAGCTTTCTGACTCAGGCATTATTTAACATCCTGCAACACGAAACTACCGCAGCCGTACAAACCGTATTACGCCAGCTACTCAATGGCAACCAGCCACAAACCACCATCCAGCAGGCACTTCCCACCCTCGACTTGCGCCAGCAACAAGACCTGATTCGCGCTTGCAGCCTGTTTGCACAGGTATTAAACATCGCCGAAGATGCCCATCATGAACGGCGGCGACAGGCATATGAAAACAACAGCCAGCATCCCGGGCGTACCAGCTTTATTCGCGTTATCAATCAGATTCAGCAACAGCATATCAGCATCTCCGAGCTGGAACAGACCTTACAGCACACCAGCATCAGTGCCGTTCTCACCGCCCACCCCACCGAAGTACAACGCCAATGCATTCTCTGTTTCCAACGTCATATTCGTACTATCCTTAACGAGCGTAGCCATACTGGCAAACATCACAGCGAACAGTTGCAACAACAGACCGAAGCCATCCTGCTGGCCTTATGGCAGACTGACGAAACCCGTCATTTCAAAATCAGCGTTAGCGATGAAATCTACAACAGCGTAACCTATTTTCCATTAAGCTTTTTCAAAGCCGTACCTGCGCTGTATCGCAAGCTGCAACAGCAACTTGCCAGCGTCTACCCGCAAGCCAGCCTGCCCAACGTACTCAGCATAGGTGGCTGGGTTGGCGGCGATCGTGACGGCAACCCCTTTGTCAATGCCGATACATTACAGGAAGCTTTCACCTTTCAGGCTAATACCCTGTTGCAGCATTATCACCAGTGTCTGGATGAACTGCATCAACTACTGCCCCTGTCATCCCGCCGCGTTCAGGTTGATCATACCGTTCTCCAGATGGCCGAACAGTCACCGGACACCGCCACTGCACATAAAGAAGAACCTTATCGGCGTGCCCTCACCTATATACAGGCACGCCTCCATGCCACAGCACAACAACTAGGTATCCAACCAGACTGCCCCCATTACAGCTTGTCCCCCTATCAACAGCCGGCAGAACTCCTACAGGAACTCAACAATATCGCCAGCTCGCTGCAACAAAATGGCAGTGCCCTGCTCAGCCATGGCAAACTGACTGATCTGATTCGTTCTGTTTCCCTGTTTGGCTTTCATCTCATGCCCATAGACTTACGCCAGCATGCGGGCAAACATGCCGAAGTTGTGGCCGAACTGTTTACCCATGCCGGTCTTGAAGCTTTCCAGACCTTAAGCGAAGCAGCCAAACAACGCGTACTGTTACGCGAGCTGAGCACCCAGCGCCCCCTGTATAGCCCTTATATCCAGTATAGCCCCCATACCATGCGCGAACTGGCTATTTTCCAAACCGCTGCCAGCATCAAAAATCACTATGGTGAAACAGCCATCAACCAGTTCATCATCTCTAATACCGAAACCGTTAGCGACATACTGGTAGTCGCATTACTGCTTAAAGAAACCGGCCTGCTGACTATCAGCAACGAAAAACCCACCAGCCGTATCAACATCGTTCCCCTATTTGAGACCATCGATGCCCTGCACAATTGCCTCGGCATCATGGATAACCTGTTCAACCTGCCGTGGTACCGTGCATTCCTGCACAGCCGCGACAACCTGCAAGAAATCATGCTGGGTTACTCCGACAGCAATAAAGATGGCGGTTACGTCACCAGCCAGTGGTCACTGTATCAGGCAGAATCCAGACTGGTACAACTGTTTGACCGCCATCATATCCGCCTGCGTCTGTTTCATGGCCGTGGCGGCAGCGTTGGTCGTGGCGGAGGACCTTCTTTCGATGCTATCATGGCGCAGCCAGCCGGCAGCGTAGCCGGACAGATACGCATTACCGAACAGGGTGAAGTCATCACCGCCAAATACGCCGACCCCACCAACGCCGAACGCAATCTCGAAGCACTGATTGCCGCCACCCTCGAAGCCACCGTATTACCACCCCAGAACAGTGAGCCCGACAGCAAACTGATGGATGCACTGTCTGCCAGTGCATTCAAATACTATCGCCAGCTAATTACCTTTCCCGGATTTATTGACTACTTCCTGCAAACCAGCCCGATTCAGGAAATTGCCAGCCTCAATATCGGCAGCCGTCCGGCCAGCCGTAAAACACTGGCCAGAATTCAGGATTTACGCGCCATTCCGTGGGTATTTTCCTGGACCCAGAATCGCCTCATGCTACCAGCATGGTATGGTTTTGGCAGTGCCGTAGCCGACCTCATCGAACAGGACAGCAGCAATCTGCAACGCTTACAGCAACAGGCACAACACAGCCCCTTTTTCCAGACCATGCTTTCCAACATGGATCAGGTAATGGCCAAAGCCGATCTCACCATTGCCAAAGCCTATATCAGCCTTGCCACTGATCAGCAAGTCGCCCAAACCATTTACACCATGTTGGCGAATGAATTTGAGCGCAGCCGACAAGCCTTACTCAACATCCTGCAACGCCAACACTACCTGAGCGACAACCGTACACTGGCGCGTTCACTGGCCTTGCGCATCCCCTATTTGAACACCCTGAACTGGCTTCAGGTTCATTTGCTGCAACAACTGCGCCAGCAACCGGATAACAGCGAAATACTCCAGCTTATCCACCTGACCATTAACGGTATTGCTCAGGGATTGCGTAATACCGGCTAACATCAGTCAAAGCGGCGGACAGCACCATCTGCGCCTGTCCGCCTATCAACTTTCTACCTGCCAAACTACGCCCAATCCGGCATTTACATTTCTATCATGAATAAGGTATTTAAATACCCAGATAAAAAACCATGCATAAATTGCACAACAAAAACAAAACCATAAATACCCTCAGCAAAAACCACCATAACCCCACGTCAGTCGCTTGAAATAGCGCCACAACGACCCAATTTAATCAAATAATTCACCTTTTTGCCGAGGAAAAAACATGCAACCGGAAAACAACACTGAAAACGAAACTCAGATTAACGATAACACCGAAACCACAGAACCAACTGTTGCCCCCGAAGCCTCCATCGAAGACTTACAGGAACGTATTAACGAGCTTGAAGGACAACTCAAAGACGAACAACTGCGTGCACTCGCAACCGAACAGAACCTGCGTCGCCGCCATCAGGAAGAGCTCGAAAGCGCGCACAAATTTGCCGGCCAGAAATTTGCCAGTGCCATGCTGCCGGTCAAAGACTATCTGGAAATGGCACTGCAAGACCAGAGCGGCAACTTTGATGCCCTGAAAATGGGCGTACAAATGACCCTCACCGAATTACAAAAAGCTTTTGACCAGTCTAACGTTAAAGAAATCGCCCCAAAAGCCGGTGATAAACTTGACCCACACCGCCATCAGGCTTTGCAAAGCGTAGACAGCGAACAGGAACCCAACACCGTGGTTTCCATTATGAAAAAAGGCTATACCCTTGCCGACCGCGTATTACGCCCAGCCATGGTAACCGTAGCCAAAGCGGCTGACGCAGAGTAAATCCGCGTACACAAAAACCGTCAGACACACCATTGTCTGACGGTTTATATATAATATCCCTGCCCAATTACATTTTTTTCGAAGAGCAAAAAAACAACATGCCGCTCCGGCTATCCATCTGAGCAGTAAAACTACACCTGAAATTATTGCTCAGCAATCACATCAATAAACACCAGCGGCTCCTTACCTATATTGGCCAAAGCATGCGATTGCCCTTTACGCGCAATTGTCACATCACCAGCCGTAACTTGATAAGACTTACCATCAGAATCAGTAAACAGACCTATCCCCGAAACAATAATATAAGTATCCTCATTATGCTCATGCCGATGAAAACCAATTGAATCACCCGGCTGCAACGTCATCCAGCCAATCTCCTTGATCGCCTCATCCCTCTTTGCCGCATCTCGTCTGAATGCAAACTGCCCATACAAAGTGCCCTTACCACCTGCTGCGGCATCGCGATTAAAACCAATCAATTCATCTTTTGAATACACATCAGCCCATACCGTACTGGCCATAGCGGCCAGCATCAGTGCAAGCAACCATCTAGCTAACATCATTCCACCTCCATATCAAAAGTCACTTATAATCCGGCCATACTTTTTCAGCAGCAAGCCGGGTAACATTACACACCAGTATTACTTCACACGCTCCCGCTCCCCTGTCAGTGCGTGACAATGACGATACCACATACCTATTTCCCATATCGACCCTAACCAGCCAACCATCCACACGGACATTATCCCCAACCTTAATACCGCTAATCTGAGCAGCTATTTTTTTATTTGCCGGAATCAAATGGACATTCGAAGCATTCAGGTACATATCATCATAAGAATATGGCATAGAGCCCCCATCTTTAGTGCCGGCAATACCACCAAAACGGGCTCTCTGCTCAAATTTCAGACGCTTTACTACCTTTTCATTAGCCATAAACCCCCACCCCACAAACCAGTCAATTGCAGAGATACTAGCGGATTCATCATAAAGATAAGCAGCGCGATGTAGTACACGTGCGGGCATACTAAATCCGGCCAAAGGAGTCATTTTCACCTTTGGCAACACAAACGGCTGCATTCCTTTTGGTATTTCTGTTTGCAATGGTTCATCACCCGTAGCCATCGGCGGAAACTGCGAACAATCCACACCATCATTTAAATATGTTGGCATAACCACCCGTGGTGAATAAGGTGAAAATCGCCACCAGCCAACACATAATAATAAAATACCTATCAATAACTTCCGATATTGATAAAAAAAATCCATGGCAAACCTAAGCAAGAATATTCAATCCAGATTTTAGTTCTATACCAAAAATAATATTTTTATCTTAACAACTGACAAAATTAATAGTAAATAAATATTAAAAATAAACGTTCTAAGTGTATAGCTCCCTCCTAAAAGAAACAAACACATAATCAATCTGGCTGATTATTAACTTTAATTGTTCTTTGTTCTTGCTTATCACCAGTTAATCAAGTATAAACACATAACACCGATATTACCTTATACTGTAAAAAATGATAAAATCCATGCGCTTATCAAGCCTATTTTTTATTTTTATCTGCATAGCCATAAAAATGGCTATGGCAAAAGAAGTAGTATTACCGGTAACCTTTACCAAAGATCCCCATATTGCCAAAGTAGTCTTAAATATCAATGGCAAACCAAGCCAGTTTCAGCTTGATACAGGTTCACAGACAGCCTTGCATTTACCGCTAAATACACTGCAACAACTGCCAGATACGACCAAAAACCAAAATACCAATAAAAGTCTGGATTTAAGCGGAAAAATTAATGAAACACAAAAATTTCTGATAAAACATCTAGATATTAACGGGCTTAACTTTGACAACATCAATGCAGAAGAACTGAAACCATGGGGCTGGAGTTATTCCAGTACTGAGGAACAGGCACCTGCACCAGATGACAACCTGCCAGTTATCGGTTTGCCACTCTTTCAGAATCACATCCTTACTCTGGATTTTGCGCACAAAAAAATCATAATCGATGATGGTCAGGATTCTGCCCAGATAAACCAGCAATGGATTGCTTTCCCCTACAACATTCATCCCAAAGAAGGCATTATCATCAATCTTACCGACCAGAAAAAACCATACAGCCTAGTTCTGGATACCGGTGCATCAATGACCTTTATCAAAGGCAAATCACTGCCAGCATCATTCAACAACAGCAATAAAACACCCGCAGCCAAATCTGAAGAAGCCACACTGCGGCTGAATAAAAAAGGCAATCCCCAGACAGTTAAAATCATTCTGACTAACCCATCCATCCGTAAAATCCCCATTCAGGCGGCTATTATGGACGGTATGCCGGACCAATTTGAATCAGACGGCTTACTTGGCATAGATTTCCTGAAAAAATATAGCGTGAAAATAGACCAGAAAAACCAGCAACTATGGATTAAACCGGCTTTCTGAATCGGTCAAATTTGTCAGACAGATTACAACATAAAGTCAATATCACCGCCATCCAATAACCACAAAATAATTTAAAAGCCTTGGAAATTCCAAGGCTTATTTATGCAATAGTATTTAAATTACTTCAACATCGAACTCAAAAACGCCTGTGTCCGTGCATGCTGCGGATTGGCAAAAAAGCTTCTTGCTTCACCCGATTCAACAATCACACCTTTATCCATAAACAGCACCTTGTTGGCCACTTCGCGCGCGAAGCCCATCTCATGGGTTACCACCACCATCGTCATCTTGTCTTCAGCCAACTGCTGCATGGTTTTTAATACTTCGCCGGTTAACTCCGGGTCAAGTGCCGAAGTCGGTTCATCAAACAGCATAATCTGTGGCTGCATAGCCAGTGCACGAGCGATGGCAACACGCTGTTTCTGTCCACCGGATAACTGCGACGGATAACAATCCTGTTTGTTTTCCAAGCCCACTTTACGCAACAGCTCCTGCGCCAGTGGCACAATTTCGTCACGCTGCATTTTTTTCACCGTGATTGGTGCTTCAATCACGTTTTGCAACACAGTCATATGCGGAAACAGATTAAACTGCTGAAATACCATACCCATGCGCGCACAGATATTCTTAATCGTCCGTTCAGGCACATAATGAGCACGGTTATGGCTGTTATTCTGCACCAGAAAATCGTTTTCAATCGCAATGCTGCCGGCATCGATTTTTTCCAGATAATTCAGACAGCGCAGCAAAGTAGATTTACCGGAACCGGAAGAGCCGATAATGGCAACCACTTCCGAGCGTGCCACCTGAATATCCACACCTTTAAGCACTTCCACCTGACCAAAGGCCTTGTAAATACCGCGTGCATCTATCATTAAATCAGTCGTCGTAGCGTGCATAGCGTTTCTCCATTTTCTGGAAGCCCCAAGTCAGAATCAGGGTCATAATCAAGTAGAAAGCGGCCGCCACAGAAAACGGCATCAGATTGAACTCACGCTGTACCAACTGATAGGTCACCCGCATCACATCCTGCAACGCCAGTACATACACCAGCGAGGTATCCTTAACCAGCGTAATGGTTTCATTGCTTAATGGTGGCAGGATTTTTTTCCACATTTGCGGCAGAACAATGCGGCGCATGGTTTGACCATAGCTCATACCCAGTGTTTTTGCTGCCTCATACTGTCCCTTACCTACGCCCTGAATACCGGCACGGAAAATCTCAGCAAAATAGGCTGCATAATTGAGTACAAACGCCACTACTGCCGTGGTATAAGCAGGCAGCAGAATATTGACTGCCGGCAAAGCAAAGTAAATAAAGAAAATCTGCAACATCAGCGGCGTGCCACGCATCACCCAGATGTAAAAATTAACGATGTAATCCAGCGCTTTAATGCCAGACAGACGCAATAGCGCCAATACCAGCCCCAACGGAATAGACAGCAGCAGGGTAATGGCAAACAGGCTGAGGGTAATTTTTGCCCCCGTCCACAATTCCGGCAGCATATTTAACACATTATTCACGTGTAATCCTTAAAACAACAATAACGCTGCCTGAACAATGCACATTCAGGCAGCGTTGATTCCAAAGTAAAAACAGCACTTATTTGACGATGTCTTTACCGAACCATTTTGCGGCAATTTTAGCAGATGTACCATCAGCTTTCATACTATCCAGAGCAGCCTGAATTTTCTGCTCCAAAGCCTGATCATCCTTACGGAACGCCACAGCATACTGCTCAGTACCGAAATCATCACTTAATACTTTATATTCATCCGGTTTTTTCGCCACATAATAACGACCAACCACTTCATCCACCACCAATGCATCCACGCGTTTGGTCGACACATCCATCAAAGCAGTCACATTATCAGAATATTTCTTCAACTCTTTAAAAGATTTAGCCACATTTGGTTCAGCTTCTACTGCGTCCACCGCACTGCTGCCATCTTGTACGCCAACCACTTTTCCTGCCAATTGCGCTTTGGTGCTAATACCACTATCAGGACGCACAACAATAATCTGATGATTATCCATATACGGTTTGGATAACAATAACTGCTGCTGCCGCTGCGGCGTAATGGTGAGACCATTCCAAAGCATATCTACACGCTTACTGTTAAGCTCCGATTCCTTGGCACTCCAGTCAATCGGCTTAAGTTCTACGGCCAGACCGGCACGCTTGGCCGCTTCACGCGCCATATCAATGTCAAACCCAACCAGCTCATTTTTTTCGTTACGAAAACCCATGGGCGGGAAGCTATCATCCAATCCCATGACTACTGTCTTACTTTCACTGGAAGCAGTTGTACCGGAAGCAGACTCACCACCACAGGCAGCAAGCGCCACCGCAGCCATAGAGCCTAATAAAAATTTACGCATGGCGTTTTGCATATAAAATTCCTGATTAAAGGGAAATAGATAATTGTGTCATACACTATACCGGAATTTTTTTACACTTTCACCTGCCAATACTGAAAGCTTCAATTGCAACCAAAATGCCAAGGGTAAAAACAGCAGTATTGGCAATTAAATACATAATTAACTTATACAATGAGCAGATTATATCAACCAGAAAACAAGTTTAATCATGCCGAATCATTTTTTGCTGGCGAATAGTATCCAATATACACAGCATAGAATGGTTATATATCAATAACAGCATAAATCAAAGCTCAAGCCTTATGGGTATTACTCTTCTCCACCATGACTACAGTTATCCGTACATTCTATCCATTCATATTAATTTAATTTTCCAAAATTAACTGATTATGTTTGTACTTGACTTTTAATACGTCCAATATCCGTACTACGCCCCTGCTAATAGCCGCATTGCTCTCTTTTTCCACTAAAATTTGTAGCAAACTAAGAATACAGGCCGTTAACGCAAAGACTGAGCACAACTAATGACAACAGCAATGAAAAATTAATTTTCCAAGTAGTTTCACAACTTTAAAACTAAAATTAACTCCATCATTATTCATCATCCATTGAATATTCAGCTCAATCAATGCATCTCATAGTGAACTCAGGCTACTGCTGAATGCACGGGGTAATGAGCCATGCGGAAAAACAGCTTGCCATCCTCTTCGATACGTCGGATTGGCCATTGATACACTTCACTAAGCAAATCAGACTGCATCACATCATGCGGTGTGCCAGAAGCAACTATCTGCCCCTCATTCATCAATACAATAAAATCGGCGTGATTGGCGGCCATGGTTAAATCATGCAACACCATAACGACCGAGAATTCAGCATGGTGTTCGCGCAAATAATGCATCAGGCGATGCTGATGGCGAATATCCAGATGATTGCAAGGTTCATCCAGCAATAGTACCGGTGCATTCTGTAACAGAGCACGCACCACATTAGCACGCTGCTGCTCACCACCAGACAAACTGCCAATGCGTTGCTGTGCCAATGGGCGCAAATCAAAAACATCCAGCAGATACTGTAATTTTGTGGTCGATGCCTGTGCTTTCTTAAACCAGCCTCCATGCGGATAACAGCCAAGCTGCACATATTCAGTCACCGTAAGCGGTAAATTATATTGTCCGTGCTGCCCTACCCAAGCAATCTGCCCACGCTTTAAATTACTGCCAATAGATTCTCCGCGTAACAGTACCCCAGTACCATGCAAGCCCAGCAGCGCACGCAATAAAGTAGATTTACCCGCACCATTCGGCCCGATAATACTGGTATGCTGATTGGCCGGCAAATCAAGCTGTGGTACAGATAAAATACAGCGGCTACGTGCTTGCACCTGCACATTACGAACAGTAAACAAATTCTCCATACCCAGCTCCTAACGCCGCAATGGCTGCAAAAACAGCCACAGGAAAAACGGCCCGCCAAGTAAAGCAATCACAATACCTACCGGCAAATCTACCGGATAGCTCAACCAGCGTGCCACACTGTCTACCAGTAATAAAAATACCGCTCCCAGCCAAGCAGATAGCAATATAATCCGGCGTCGGCTGCCGCCCCAGCTACGGGCAATCACATTCGGCACCATCATGCCCAGAAAACCAATAATACCCGCCAATGACACTGCCGCACCTGTTAATAGCGCTGCGCCGATAACCGTCCACATCCGCGTACTGCCTACCGCTACCCCCATACTGATGGCGGTTTCTTCACCCAGCATCAGAATATCCAGCCGCCGTCCAACCACCAACAGTAAACCCAGCCCCAGCAACATCACAGCCAAAGCATACCAGGGCGAAGTAAAGCCAGATTCAGCCAGACTACCTGCCAGCCAGTTGGTTGCACTGCGCAAGACCATATCATCCGACATAAATAAAATCAGACTTACCAGCGCACCACAAAAGGCACTGATCACAAAACCCATCACCAGCAGCCCCAATGTACCGCCACCGAGCAGACGATGTACTGTCAGAATCAGTAAGCACACCAGCAGTGCACCGAAAAAAGCTGCTAAAGGTACAGTTACCATCCCCCAGCCAAAGGCCAGAACAGTAATCACCCCCAATGCTGCACCACCAGAAGTCCCAATCAGGCTCGGGTCTGCCAGCGGATTATCAAACAGCGCCTGCAATGCCGCACCAGCAGCAGCCAGCGCAGCGCCAACAATAAGCGCCACCAATACCCGTGGCAGCCGGATACCAAGCGTTATTTCATCCAGCGACTGCGGCCACTGCCATCCGCCCATGCCCAGCCCCAGACAAAACCAGCTCAATAGCAGACTGAGTAACACAGCAGCGATAACCCAAACCAGTTTAGGCCAGAACACCCCCTTTACCACAGTCGGTTCAAGTGTGCTGACCATAGGCTGCTCTTGCATCATAATTATTGCGCCAGTTTATAAAGTTTAGAAATAACCTGCGGCGTATTCAGGCCATAGCGAAACAGATTATTTGAAGGCATAAAATAGATTTTATTCTGTTTCGCTGCCGGTGAAGCAGCGATTTCCGGCCGCTTTGCTAAGCCTTGTATCCCACCCACCAACTTTTGATTACGCTCGGCAATTAGAATAATATCCGGTTTCGCCGCCAGCCACGCTTCGCGCGACATCGGCTTCATCCCTTCGATAGCAGCAGCTGCATTGATGCCACCAGCGCGCCTGATTAACTCATCTGCCGCGGTACCCCGGCCAGAAACAAAGCGGCCATCATAGCTAACCAGATAGCGCTTACCGGTGTTCGGCATCTGCTTAACCTGACTCAGCCAGCGATCTGCCAATGCATTGGCTTCACTGGTTTTTCCAATAAGCTGACCAATTTGCCGAATACCAGCCGCATAGCCATTAATATCATCTTTGGGCGCAACATTCACTGCCACAATGCCCACCCGATTCAGATTGGCATAAATACTGGTTGGCTGCGCCATCCACGACCCCAGAACCAGAGTAGGTTTTCTGGCAGCAATCGGTTCCACACTCAGCCCATGAAACAAACCAATACTGGGCACATTCTTCAAGGCCGGATTGGTAGAAGCCATTTCACGGCCTACCACTTCATTGGCACCACCCAGTTCTACCACAACATCAGCCACATCTGGTGTCAACGTAACAATGCGGGCAGCAAATGCAAACGGAAAAGCAGCGCACATTGCCGCTGCTAACAGTAATTTCTTCATGATTTACCCTTTTGATTACTCGCAATATAGCGGCAGGCATGCCTACTACAGCTTATGATTACTCTTCATAGCCACAGCAACGCATACCTGCGGTAGCCGTTTAGCCAGCTAACAAGCCATCCATAAGCTGATGCCATGATTGCATTTCATCATTGCCCTCTTCGCGGCGACCAAAAATCTGTACCACAGTCTGGCGGTTCTTGTCGAAACCCTCAATACAGGTAACATAGCCTTCACTAATCGGGCGGCGTACTACCCATGTTTCCACAATATCACTATCGCGCAGATGCAAATCAAAACCCTCTTCCGGCACTTTAGCATCCAGTACATTCAGATAACCATGTGAACGCACCACATTATGCACTTTACCAGTCTGAATCTGCACCAGTCCGCGGTTACCAACAAAAACCATAATTTCCAGCTTATTTGCCTGTACGTGCTCTAATACCTGTTCCCATACACTGCGATCCACCTGTTTGGTGCTGCCGGCAGGTGCATGACGGTAAGACTGCTGACGGTCAATCTTAAACGTTTCCAGCAAACCACCAAAATGATGCACGTCTTTCAGCTCATTCCAGCGTTCCTGAAAAGCCTGCTCACGCTCCGGTGACAATGGTTCTGGTACAGTAACCTTAACCTCTGGCGCAGGTAAAAATTCCGGCTTACCACTGATTGCAAACTCATCAATCAGCGCCTGCCATGCCTCCAGTTTAGTATCATCACGCATGAACACCTTTTCAACATTCACGCCATATTCATCGTAAAACTGAATCGAGCGCATGGTTTTATCGCCCATTACCATCGTTATGGCCAGCGCATGATGCCAGTTATGCAGGAAAAAGCGTAAATCCAGCCCACCTACATTCAAAGCCAGCCCGGTGCGCGCAGTCAGCGTAACATGCTCATAAACACCGATTTTCTCATGCACCGCTGCATCATTGCGTACCACACTCAACACTTCACCCAGCGTTTCCAGCTTCAGCACCAGCTCGCGAATCTGACTACCCAAATAAATCGAATCAGGGGCATCCGCCATTAATGCGCCTTCACTCACACCCAAATCAGCCGCAGCCTGACGCGGGAAATACATACGCCCTTCTACTGCAGCTTTCCTATCCAGATATTGTTGCCATAAACTCATATTTTGTTCCTTAACAAAGTTATTATTAGTAGCAGATTTACTTAAAACGTGTAGCGTAAGCCCACATTAAATGTCCGTCCCGGCGCTGAGTAGAAGTCAGCATTATATTTGGTTAATTTGGTGGCATTACCATCACTCTGGCCAGAAGTACCCGCCTGAGTATTCATATTCGGCATCATGTAAGCGATATCCGCCCAGTTCCAGTATTTTTGATTAAATACATTATTTACACCCACACGGAAGCTCAAATGCTTAGTCGGTTTCCAGAAACCACCCAAATCAACTAGAGCATAACTTCTTGATGGATTGTAATACCCCGTGTTCTGCAAATCACTTTCATCTTTCTTGGCTACATAAGTAAAATCCAGATTCGCTCCCCAGACATCTCTATCATAAGCTAAGCCCAATTTCACCTTAACCGGCATAACAGAATTCAGTGGCTGGTCTACACCGTCTTGGCGAATCGAACCGCGCGAATAAGCAATCGAACCACTAGCTTTCCAGTCTGGGGCAAATTTCCAGCGAGCATAGGCTTCACCACCATAGATATGTGCTTTACTGAAATTCTGAGCCTGCAATACCAGCGTCTGATAGCGACTCCATACCGCCGGCAATGACACCTGATCAGCAATATTCACATAATCAATAAAATTCTTATAATGATTATCGAATCCGGCTATGCCATATTCAAATACACTATTCTGTCCGCGTATACCCAGCTCAAAATTATTGGCCGTTTCTGCCTTCAAATTTGGGTTGCCCCAAGAGCTGTAATTACCCGGATTCCACGAAGAGGCCAATTGCTGTGGAGATGGCGCATTAAAGCCACGCGCATACTGGAAATAAGGTACCAGCAATGGATTTATCTGATAAGAAATACCTAAACGCGGTGTAATTGCACTTTGATGCTTCTTACGCAACTCACTAATACTATTATCAGTTCCAGGGAAAAAACCACTATTATTAGGTTTCATACTATAGTAATGCGCAGACAAACCGGGGCTTACCACCAGATTACCCCACTGCAAATCACCATCAACATACATACTGGCACGAATAGTCTTATTATCAGCATTCGGTTTTGATTTAGCATAATATCCCTGCCAGTCACTACTTAACTCATGGCGCGCAAAACTTAAACCATAACGCCAGTCCTGATTCAAACCATTGCCATCAAAATGAGCACGCCAATCAGTGGTTAACCCCCATACCTTATCCTGATTATTAAATTCAAAAGCACAGCGATTTTTTATACTTGGAATCATACTGCTACAACCACGGATATAATCGCGATGAGTCACCGAATCAGTTTTGGTTTGCTGCCAGTAAAGCTGGGTTTTACCTTCTTGAATTACCCCTTCATCACGATGAAAATCATGCCCCAGCGAAAACCGCGTCTTCTTATTATCATCTGTACCATGAATATCCGAATAAGAACGATTAACCTGTGACAGCGAATCAGTCCACTGATTACGACTCAAATACTCAGCCGTAAAATTGATGGTATTTTTATCATTAATATCAAATTCATGCTTAGTCAGAAAATAGCGGCTGTTGTGGTCAGCAGGGTCTGCCTTAGTACGCAACGCCCCTTTGCCACCAACATCACCACGATTATCAGACTCATTACCCTTACGATAAGTCCCCAGCACCATACCACGCCAGTAACCACTTTTCAAAGCAGCCGCACCAGTTACCGCTGTAGATTTATCCACACTATTGTATTGAGTATCAACATAGCCGCCCTGATTTTCTCCCTGCAAAATTTCATCCGCAGTCAGCGTGTGCATAGCCACCACGCCACCCAAACCAAAGCCACGGGCATTTTTACTGATATCCACACCACTGAGTGCAGAAACATCCATAAAATTACCACGACCAAAAATTGCATACTGTCCGGTATGCTTCATTTCATTCGCTTCCGGCAAATCAATACCATCAATGCTCATCGCTACACGATTACCACTAAGACCACGGATATTCATACTGTCATTACCCTGCCGGGTTCCCTGAGTATCCAGTACTTCCACGCCCGGAATATCCTTTAATGCAGTTTTTAAATCCACCGCACCCTGTTTCTCAATAGCCCCTGCCTTAACTTTAGTATCCTTAAATACACTCGGCATAGAACGTTTTGCCTCAACACTAACAGTTGGCAAATGAGCCTCGCCTTCGGCATACCCCATTGCTGGAAAACCAATACAGGCTATAGCCAGCGCAATAATCTTGGGTGAGCGGCGCATATTGAATTAACCCCTTTTGACGAAATTTAATATAAACATGGCCAATTGTAATCAATAATGATTCTCTTATACAAGTGTTAATGGGAATTATTATTATTAATCTTTAGTCATATTAGCCAAACATTAACCAGCCACCACTTACATCTGCATCATACAATCGCTACCAAATATAAATACATCGTAAATATAGATAAATGCAGCATTGCAGAAAGTCATTGCAAACAGATAGCATACTCATAACAGACAAAAGCCATCATCAATGCCGAAAATATCATCCATTCAAAATTAAAAAAATCAAATATTTAAAAGCATAAGGCTGGTATTCATGCATAAAAATACATGCCCTTTATATTTAGCTTATATTCTGAATTTACTCTTACAGTAACCAATGCTTAAATGCTTATCCAATAATGACATAATCAGCAGAATAAATACTGCCCATTAATATCTTCTCCATACATAGCCAAAAAGTTGTAGGTTGTAGCTATTAACGAATAATGCCAATATACCAATACAATGGCAGATAATCCCATATCCACCAAACAACCCCAGATAATCATGCAACTTGACCGTGCTCTCCAGCATAAAATCCTTACCGAACTAACCGATTGTTTTCCCAATCCCTCATCACAGGATTTTTTTGATCAGCTTATAGCACAACATAGCCAAGACCATGTTTTGGGCAACCTCCTCTATCTGGACGGACACGGATTGATCAAATTAAAAACAGATCAGGGACTCAATCATAAAGAAGTACTTTGGACTCTTATCGAACCCACAGTACAGACTTTTGATTTTCTGGCAAATGATGGTGACTTATCCGCCATCCTCAATAACGGAAGCGCAAAACCGGATAATCATGCCGGTACTGACCAAGCAAATAAATTTAATCAAATATGAGAAACATAGCAGGTACAATTGAATTGTTTTTAGGCCGCAGAATGGTTAAAATAAATTTAATTTAGTAAATCATCGATTCTGAATTATTATTGGCTGGCTAATAATCCCGATTTCCACAGAAGTGCAGAAAAAAGTAATAGGGTGATTATCTTGAATAAAAACACCGCAGCTTATACATTCTCGCTTAAAGAGCGAATCTATCTTTTTTTTTCATC
Source organism: Snodgrassella gandavensis (assembly GCF_914768025.1). Taxonomy (GTDB): domain Bacteria; phylum Pseudomonadota; class Gammaproteobacteria; order Burkholderiales; family Neisseriaceae; genus Snodgrassella; species Snodgrassella gandavensis. The sequence continues at coordinate 74,180 of NZ_CAJZCE010000010.1, forward strand.
ATTTTATTGCCACTTATCAGCATTCGCCTAAGCTTTCACTTCTATCCCTCGCCACAACAGCTTGAGAGCATCAATCAGGAAATCATTGAGCTTTCATTACAGCGGCAAGCATTGCTACAGCAGCCTGAAACCCATAATAATCACTGCCAGCGTTGTGAAATCAAAAATAAGATTAAACAGCATAATTTCACTCTTACGTATGCCAAACCACTCGCCATGGGTGGCATACTTAGCGGCGGCGTGTGTATCTTTACCGGGGTGATTGCTTTATTCCTCATTCAACGCTTGGGCAGAAAAGCAGGTAAATCTGGAAAACAGTTGTGCACCAATTTTACCAGTGCCTCACACATTATGCGCATTATTCTACTGATATTGCCCATCAGCCTTTTTCTGTCTTTTTCATGCAGTCTTTTTATACTCACCGATGGTGTCATACTGCTTAAGTTAGCCATTGGCCTGATTGCCGTGGCAGGATTATGCTTTTCCACTTGGACAATTTATAACAAACCGGATGTCACAGAAGAAGCCAGCGTAAACGGCATACTTATCACACCAGAAACCAATCCCAAGCTATGGAAACTGGTTAGGCAAATCGCTCAGAAGCTTGAATTAAACGTTATGCCAGACAATATAGTATTTTACATAGGACATGGCTTTAAAATAAGTAATCAAACAATTTATCTGTATCCGCGCCAAACCATATTGACTGGAAATACCTTATATCTCGATAGTACTTATATCAATTATTTAACCTTAGCCGAGTTAAGCAGCATAATAGCGCATGAATTGAGCCATATTGCCAGCAATGATCTGAGCCTACCTAAAAACTTTTATCGTCAGATTGACAGATTAACCGAAGCAATTACTTCTTTTTCCCGATCCCGTTTATTTTATCCGGCATACCTGTTATCCAAACATTTTTACTGTTCATTCAACCGAGCAATACGGCAATGGAATTGTTCCAGAGAATATAGAGCAGATTCAAATGCTTTAAAAATCATCCCCAAAGAGTACCTTGCCTTAGCGTTAAGTAAAATACATCTTCTGCAAGTGCCCATCAATCAGGCACTGGACAATTATTACCATAACGCACATACAACCCATCTGCCTTTAGATTATGTTACTCACTATGTAGCACAGTCAGAAATACCATCACTTAGCAAACTGCTAAAAAAGCAACCTTCTGTTTACGACACCCACCCGACTTTAGCTCAACGGCTATCTGCCATTAAATATCGCGAACTAAATCGCCTGTGTGGTTTGCTCATCAGCATCAGCCCCACCTCACTGCTAACAGAGCTGTTCAGTCATGAAGCAAACGCACTGCAAGCAAATTACCAAAAAAATATACAGAAGATAGCAAAAACCAATATTAACTATCTAAAAAAACACATTAATAATCATCAGCAAACCGTTACCATAAAACAGGGTGGGATTATCAGATTATTGCTGCGATCCTTACTGGCAAGCCTGTTTATCTTAATAACATACGCCTTTTTAATAGCTGATGAAAAACACGATTCTGAATGGCTAATAACCGTCATTATCCTTTCAATAATCAGTATTTTATGTTTACGCAGATGCTACAAAATGTATCAATGTATTGGTTCGCCACTGCTTACCATCACACCGCAAGGATTAGTCCTCCCCTGCTTCGAAAAAGCCATCCCTTGGGAGCAGATAATCCATTATCAGATAAATGAAGCTATATACAAAAAACTAGATATTTATCTCAGTCCTGCATTTAACCCGGGCACATTTAAATCCGGCGGAGCAAAAATAAAATACAACAGACAAAATAATCATATCCAGATAACTGCCTATGAAATCAAAGGCAAAATAAATTTACCAGACTGCGCCCCTTTAATATCAGACTATATAATAACAGCTACAGCCCGACTAGAACTGCAACTATTTACGCAGAACAAAGAATAATCAATACATCGCAACAGCAGTTAGCAGAAGATTTTTTAGTGCGTATAAAAGTAAATCATACTTGTGAATAAATCTTTATTACAACCTTTTGAAATAGTGCAGCAAAAAGGTGGAAAATTCTCGTCATTAACTCACTGAGGATTTAAACCTAAAAAATAATTGGGGAAGCAAATTGTAATTATATTAAAAGAAGCTGAAATTGGTATTCTGGTTAAGACTCTTTGTCGAAAAAATGGCAGGGATAACTAAAATTTTTATAAATGACAAAAAATATAATAGTATGAAAATTAAGGATGGCAAAGGCTTGAAGAAATTAGAGGCAAAAAAATCGTAGATTTAAACTGATGTTTGTTAAGTCTAGTTTAAAACCTTAACTTCAGGAAGAAGTTATAAAAGCTCTAGCATATAAAGGTGCGTAAAACTTGGGTACAGAAATGTAGGCAAGTTATCCTGTCACAATTGTCATGATTTGCTCTATGGTTAATCAGCAAGTCCAAGTTTTCGCTCTAATCTAATTGCCTAGGTAGATAGCTATAGCCTATGCGTTTTAGCAGTTGTACAAAGTGAATATTGCAAATCTAAAGATTAAACCTTTATATTGATTTATAGATATAAATCAATATACTTGACGTAATTTTTTCTTCACTAGAAAATTCATTAAATCCACTTTTTCCGACCAATTTACAAACCAGTAAGATGACTCCATTTCATCTGTAATTTGTTCTGCATTAGCTTTAAAGCCAATTTTTTTCATAACATCCTTTACCCACTTAGTACGCACTTTACGTGAAATATATGGACAACTGAGAGTATCTAAGAGCAAGTGAATTTTTTCACTATTTGATTCCAGATCATTCATTTCAGATAATTTTTCTTGAATATATTTTATTATTATCCCTCGTAAATTATCATATTCAGTATTATTTTTAATATAATACAAAATGGATATTATTGAAAAATAATCATTATAATTATCCTGCCAGAAAATTTCTTTTATCATACTTTCTGGTAGCTGATATTGATTACCCAATTTTCTTACAGCTAACATAATATTCAGTAGTTCCAGATAAACTACCTTACCATGTGCAATATACGACCGTTTCGATTTAGATAAAAATAACTGGCAGGTAAGATGATATATCTGATTTTCTATTGCCTCTTTAAACGACGGAATATACGCTGCTACAGAATCAATCATATGAATAATAATCTTACTTAATGTGTATGAAGAATTTACCGTAGGAGCTACACCATATAGGAAAAATGCAGCCTCACTAATAAAACTCATTGCATTATAATAATTCTTATCGATATCCCGTTTATCATCACGTTTAGATTGGTGGCTAGTATCCGAATATTTACCACACTCAGCTTTCTCCGGTTCTCGATGTATTTTTGTTAATTTATACAGCCATCCCTCAAGCACAGAGATAATATACGATGCTATATCATCATATTTCATCTTGTTTTGGATGCAAAGACTTTTAATAGCGGCAATAAAAGATACTAGAAATTTTTCAGGGTATATTATTTTGGCCAGAACTTTTCCCCCATCATTATCTTTCTCCACCAATTTATCAAAATAGGTGTCCAGAATTTTTTTGGCCTCATGAATTAATCTGGTTTTTGTACTGACAAACGGACGTTGACTAACAGTCGTTTTTGCTTCATTAACCTGCAAATTAAATTTCGACAATATATATACATATTCTGTATATATTTGTTTGGTTTCTTCTTCTGTGCGTGCAAAAATAAACACATCATCCACATAGCGCCTGAAAGTATAATCTCGATCAAAGCTTAAATTTTCTTTCCTTAGATTATTGATTACCGTAACATCAATTTCCTGAAAAATTATTTCTGCAAAAATACGGCTTACTTCAGGACCAATAACTATACCTTTTGTTTCATTATCATTTCCAGAACGCAACACACTATCAAATTTATCTCCAAAATTATATTTGTTTAGATTACTCTTTATAAATTCCTTACTTTTAGTAGCCCAGCCTATGGAATGAGTATAAATACTATCAAAACATTTTGAAACATCAAGAGTCATTTGTACTGGAAATTTTCTTTCCAATGTAAAATATTCTTTTGAATTATAAAATTTATATATCCGCGTATAACCATGATAAGCAAAATAAGACAGCATATGTTTAGTATAGATGTCATCATCAAGTAGAGTTACTTTTTGCGTTTTAGTTCGATACTTATTTTCTCGTGGATTATTAATGTAAAATCTACTAGCTACAGCTTTAGGACTTCTTAATGAAGCAGGACTTAGAGTACAAAAATAAATAATTAACTGATCGTATTTTTGATAAAATTTCTTTATCTGGTTCTGACTATAAGGATGCAGTAATGCTAAACGGCGAAATTCAAGCTCATTTTTTCTAATCTGGTAAAAAAAAGGTTTAGTCGTTTTTCTTTCTTTTAATATATATTCATTTAATAATTTTTTTTTAAAACTATCTTTTTTCTCACAATTATTTACTGCAAGTTTGAGTTGCTTATATAAGCCTTCATTTGAAAAAATAATTGGAGTTTCATAAGGTAATGTTTCAGTTAACAATACTCTATCGTAATTACCTTTTTTAATAAAAAAATTTTCCTTAGCCATTGTGTCTCAGTGCTCCCAACATTTTTTTATTTCAGCAAGCCGTTTTGGATCAAATTTAATAAAAGTCTTTTTTTTATGACCTTGTACAAAACTGTACTTAATCAGATTATTCTTTATTTCTTGTTTCAACAAAGGCGATATTAATTTTGTTAATCTGGATTTATTACTCAAAAGCATGGCTTGTAATAGCTTATCCAGCTTCTTTAAATTACCTTGTTCAACTTGTTCTTCTGAAATTTCAGGATAATTAAAATAAATTCCAGCCAGTACTTCAGTACTACCATAATTTTTTGTGATTTTATAATTACAGGTTAAAAATTTAATTCTGTCTTCTAATAATTTACAATCTTTGTTTCTATAAAAATCATAAAATGCACGAATAATTTTAAATTGATATTTACTGCATTTTTTATCAGCCATATCAACAATAATTTTTCTGTTACCTTCTTCTAATTCTTCACATATTATGTATTTATATCCTAAATACTCAAAAGGATTATTTTTAGTTTGCACCACTGTACTTTTCTGTGTTTTCCCTTTGTTTTTAAATGAATTATCGTTGCCTTTATTTTTTAAAATATCTACAATTTTAGTTTTTTGCTCATTGAATTTTAGCCCCATCGGTAATAATTTTTCAATATTACCTTTAAACTCATTAGTATTTTCCGTTTTTGATATGATAATTATGATATCATCAACGTAGCGTGCATAAAAAAAACAATTGGATAGATTCCTGATTGCAGCATCAAAATTTTGCATCAAAATTTCTGTGATGACAGAGCTAATGGCCAATCCTCGCGGACATCCACTCCCTTTAAGAGATTTATAACGGCCAAACAAGTCTTTTACTAATCTTCTAGTTTGAGGACTTAATCTAATATCATTATATATTGTTTTCTCAATAACCTCCGAGTGAAAAGATTCAAAAAATTGCTTTATATCCAAACGGTAAACCATATAAGGAACACATTCAGCAAGAATCAGTTTTAATCTTTGTACTATTGCAGCTCTGCTTACAGTCTGAATATTAAATACTTGTTTCAGATTGAGAATAATTTTACGCTCAATTATCTTAGCTTCAAGGCTATTTAACTGATATACAGTATTATTTTTCAGTGAAAAAGAACTTATAGAATCTTCATCAAATAAAGACTTATTTTCAATGCGTTCTAAGGCCATTTTAACGGCATTGCACGTATTTGTATCCTGCTGATTATTAACACTTTCTTTTGGAAAGAATTTTCTTAGAATCTGACTCAATGTTATTTCAGAAAAAGCCTGCTTCTCCATATCTTTTCTCGCCCAATAAACAAATTATCCATTGTCTTGCTCATATTCACATATTTATATATGAATTAAGTATATTAATACAATTCTAAGATTAGATTAATCAGCGTTGGCTGATGTCATTAATTTTAAATAAATTAATTGTTTAGTTCAACTATATTGAATTATCACTTTGGACAGCGATACATTATTTGACTTACACACTACAGTATTAATAGATAAGCGACGTTACTTATCACTAAATGCTTTTATTCAGTCCCATTTGCCAGAAATCAGCCTCTAATCGCGTTGCCTTGGTAAAAATTTTTGCCAACTGCTCAAAACGCTGCGAATCAATATTGGCCAACCGCTGATTAATCCAGTTAATCTCTGTTTGCATGGCTGCATGAAATTCATCACCTGTATACATCTCAATCCAGCTCTGATAAGGATTATTATGTGCCAGATACCATGATTGTTCCAGAATCCAGCGCGCAAGCATACCATAGCCAATCAGGCAGGGCGCCAGTGCGATATGCAAATCCAGCAAATCACCTTGCTGTCCGGCATCAAGCATATAACGCGTATAAGCGATATTGGCCTTAGCTTCCGGCAGATTATCAAGCTCCTGTTTGCTTATGCCCCATTGCTTGCAGTACTGAATATGTAAATCCAGTTCAATCTCAACGATAGCTTTAAGCCCGGCTAAAGCCTGCCGTATTTCAAAAATATCATGGCTTTTATAAACCGCAAGCCCCCATGCACGTGCAAACTGAATCAAAAAAAGATAATCCTGTTTTAAATAATGCTGAAAGCAGGATTTATCTAACGTGCCCTTGCCCAATTGCTGTACAAAATCATGCTGGATATAGCGATTCCAGTCATCCTGACAAAACTCAATAAGCGATTGAAATGACGGCATGAGCGCTCCATTAATAATTAATATATCAAGAGGTAAAATAAAATAGTCTTACCAATAAAAAAGCTTATTTTATATTCCCTGCATCTGTATTAACCAAATCAGATTCAGCAGGTGTAATCTTAGCCAGATATTGAGATAACAAATCAATTATTGAGGATTCAGATTAAGCCTGATCAAACTATATTTAATCATTATAATCCCTTTCAACATAATTTTGTTTGAAAGTTATTAGCTTAAGGTTTTTTCATACATTTAGGCACTATCCATAGTGCTTGTGTCTTTTTCTTAGCACATCTTATATGTCTTTACAAAATATTTTAGTATATTCTAAATAAAATATACTTTCTTATTAAAATACAGACACAAGATGAATCAAGTATGGTAAAGTTAGGGCTATAAGGAGGTGTTGTTGTTACTTTTGAGTATCTTTTCTCAAAAGTAACCTTTCCTGAACGGCGGATCTCAATTAGCTATAGTTATCCCAAACTCTGATGAGGATATAGCGATATATCCACACACTACTATACATCTCCTTATTTTTCACCTTAAAAATTATTACATTATTTGCATATTATTAAAACCAAAAAATACCTGTAAAAAACCATTCACCTTAATACCAAAGTTAAAAAGTAGAACATATTAGCGTATAGCTGAATAATTAATACCGTTAATAATGTGGCGGAATTTCACTTGCCGGATTAAATGGTTCGCCACCGCTATCTGCTCTGTCTGGCAGGCGCTGGTAAAGCAGGCGCAGTTGTGCCTGTTGTAAATCTAAGGTTTGTTGCAGCCGGGCTATGGTATCGCTCAGGCTTTGGATGGTTTCTTCCTGCAATGCGCTTTGTATTTCCAGCTCTTCGATGCGGTGCTGTAATTCCATATGTGCTTCATGCATGTTGTTTTCCATAGTGCGGCTATTTAGTCGGTAAATCTGATCTGCGTTTTATTATCTATAATGAAAAAAACCTGAGCAATAAACTGCTCAGGTTTTTCAAACCAGTATGAAACAATTATTTCAGTTTGGTTTCTTTGTACAATACATGTTTACGCACTACTGGATCGAATTTTTTGATTTCGAATTTGCCAGACATGGTGCGTTTGTTTTTGGTAGTGGTGTAGAAATGGCCAGTACCAGCAGATGATTCCAGTTTGATTTTGTCGCGCATTGCTCTATCCTTAAATCACTATATGATTAAGCTTCACCGCGAGCGCGCAGGTCGGCCAATACTACTTCAATACCTAATTTGTCGATGGTGCGCAGAGCGGCGTTAGAAACGCGCAGACGAACCCAACGGTTTTCACTTTCAACCCAGAAACGACGTGATTGCAGGTTAGGCAAGAAACGGCGTTTGGTTTTGTTGTTGGCGTGTGACACGTTGTTGCCACTCATCGGGCGCTTACCGGTCACTTTACATACACGTGCCATGGTTAACTCCAAACTTCTAATAATTTTGTAAAACGCGATTTATACCATGAAAAGCGGAATCTATTCAAGGGTTAAATCATTTTGTATAGCACGAGCAGGTAAAAATGTTGCTGTTAAATCAGGCATTGGCTGCTATAGCCTTGTCCGTGCACTGTCTGACTGATACGTTCAGATGGTAGCCAGTGCTATATTTTCAGCCACTGCTCGCGCTGCTAAAAGGATAGCTGGAACAATGCAGCCAGCCATCCTGACTGAGGTCACAATTACTGCACCGTTGTCGTTGTGGTGGTTACGGTTGTGTTTGCAGCAGGTGCTACTGTTTGCTGTTTCAGCCCACCACCCAATGCTTTATAGATATCAGCACGGTTTTCCAGCAGGGTTTGCTGGGTACGGAGCAATGCCTGCTGAGCAGCGTAGCTGTCGCGCTCGGCGTCTAGCTGTTCCAGTGAGCTGGCGATGCCGTGTTTATAACGCAGCTGGGTGAGCCTGTAACGGTTGGTTTGTGCCTGCTCGCCACGCAGTTTCGCTTCATACTGCTTTTTAAGCGAATCACGTGCTACCAGTGCATCAGCCACATCACGGAAAGCAGCCTGTACTGTTTGCTCATACTGTGCCACGGCGATATTTTTACGCGCAGTAGCCAAATCCAGATTACCTTTGTTTTGTCCCCAAGTGAAAATAGGCAGGGTGATCTGTGGTGTGAAGCTCCATGTGCGGTTTGGACCATTGAATAGATGGCCAATATCGTTGCTGCCAGAACCAATGCCGCCAATCAGGCTGATGCGCGGGAAAAATGCTGCCCGTGCAGCGCCAATATTGGCATTGGCAGATTTAAGCGCAAATTCGGCTGCACGCACATCCGGCCGCTGATACAGAATGGTAGACGGTAAGCCTACTGGCAGTTCTGCATTAACAAACTGCCGGCTTAATGGCGCTGCTGCGGGCAGGTCATCTGGCAGTGGTTTGCCTACCAGCAAGGTTAAGGCATTATGCGCCTGATCACGCGCCTGTTTAGCTGCTGCATAATCTGCACGGGCAGTTTCGATTTGCGCTTCGGCTACATCTACTTCTACCTGTGAAATCACGCCCGCTTTGAATTGCAGGTCAGTGAGGCGTTTGCTTTCTTCACGTGACATGAGTACGTGGCTGGATAAATCCATTTGTGCCCGTGCAATGCGTTCATTAAAGTAGGCTTTGGCCACGCTGGCTATCAGGCTAATCTGGGTGGAATCGCGCACCTGTTTCTGCTGGAAATACTGATTCAGGGCTGCATCAGACAGGCTTTTTACTCGCCCGAACAAATCCAGCTCGAATGCGGTAACGCCCAGACCAACATTATATGATTCGGCAATATAGCTGGTTTGCTGGCCAGTAGCATCACGCATGGCGCTTAAATCCTGCGCGACACGGGAACGGCCACCATTACCAGTAGCGCCCAGCGCCGGCAAACGGTCGGCACGCTGGATAACATATTGTGCACGTACCGCTTCTACGTTTAAGGCGGCCACACGTAAATCACGGTTATTGGTCAAGGCCAGACTGATAATCTGTTTCAAACGTTCATCAGCAAAGTAATCCTGCCAGCCCAGATTGGCCGCTGCCACGGCATCTGCCTGCTGGTCGCTGACGGCTGCACGGGGAAAGGTTTCTGCCATTTCTACTTGCGGCTGGTGGTAGCGCGGTGCCATTGAGCAGGCAGACATTACCCCGGCAATTAATGCAGCCAGCAGGGTAGGTTTTACTATGTGTTTCATGCTTTATCCTCTTTGTCTGTCTGGTCGGCTGGCTGTACGGTGGCACTGCCATCACTGTTTACAGTAATCGGCAGGTTTTTGCCATTGTCAGGCGTATTACTATCTTTGTCGTTCTTTTTTCTGCTGAACAGGCTACGTACAGTTGAATAGAACACGGGCACAAAGAATAAGGCCAGACAGGTGCCTACTAACATCCCCCACAATACGCTGGTACCAATTGCGCGCTGACTGGCAGAAGAAGCACCACTGGCGAAATACAACGGTACTACGCCCATGATGAAGGCGATAGAGGTCATCAGAATCGGGCGGAAACGCAGGTGAGCAGCAGCCAGTGCAGCTTCCAGCGGGGATTTACCCTGTTCTTGCAGTTCTTTGGCAAATTCCACAATCAGAATGGCGTTTTTGGCACTCAAGCCAATTACGGTAATCAGCCCCACCTGAAAATAGACGTCGTTTTCCATGCCACGCAGCCATGTACCCAATACCACGCCAAGCAAACCCAGCGGTACGACCAGCATGACAGACAATGGGATTGTCCAGCTTTCGTACAGTGCGGCCAGACAGAGGAATACTGCCAGCAGGGAGAACATATAGAGGACGGTAGACTGGTTACCGGCGTCTTTTTCCTCTTTGGACAGGCCTGTCCATTCATAACCAAAGCCATCCGGCAGTTTGCTGGCCATTTTTTCCATTTCGGCCATGGCATCCCCAGTACTGTAACCCGGAGCGGCATTACCGGTAATAGACATGGCGGTATAGCCGTTATAGCGAACAGTTTGCGCCGGACCGGTGATCCAGTGGGTTTTCATGATGCCGGACAGGGGTACGGATTGTCCCTGTGCATTGTTAACTGTGAGTTTGCTCAGGTCTTCCGTTGTCATGCGAGAGGCAACATCAGCCTGCACGATCACACGCTGCATACGCCCTTTGTTCGGAAAATCGTTTACGTAGTTGGAACCCAGCGCAGTACTCAATACAGTGGTGATATCACTGAATGATACACCTTGTGCATTGGCGGCATCACGGTCGATATCAATCTGCAATTGTGGTTCGTCTTCCATGCCATCCGGGCGTACCTGTGTCAGCACTTTGCTTTCACGTGCCATACCCAGTAGCTGGTTACGTGCTGCCAGTAATGCTTCATGGCCTTTACCACCACGATCCTGCAGACGGAAGCTGAAGCCGGTACTGGTACCCAGTTCAGGAATGGATGGTGGTACCAGTGCAAAGATATAACCATCACGAACCGAACCCATCATGGCGCCGGTAATGCGTTTGGCCAGTGAATTGGCACTGTGTTCTGCGCCGTCACGTTCAGACCAGTCTTTCAGTACCAGAAAGCTCAAACCTACGTTTTGCCCCTGACCGGTCATACTGAAGCCCAATATTGATACCATGTTTTTCACTTCAGGCTGATGGAGGGTGAAATCTTCCATCTTCCTGAATGTCTCCAAGGTACGATGCTGGGTAGCGCCCGGTGGTAACTGAACCAAACCGATAGAATAACCCTGATCTTCTTCCGGCAGGAATGAAGTCGGCAGACGTCCCATTACAAACAGTGCACAGCCAGTAATAATGACGTAGATGATAAACATGCGCACACTGCGATGCAGTACATAGGCGACTTTGGATTCGTATTTTTTGGTACCACTGTTAAATTTGCGGTTAAACCAGCCATAGAAGCCCTTTTTCTCGGCCTCGTGTTCGGCAATCGGCTTGAGCAAAGTGGCGCACAGAGCCGGTGTCAAAGACAGTGCCAGAAAAGCAGAGAAGAAGATGGCCACTGACATAACGATGGAGAACTGGCGGTAAATATTACCGGTAGAACCAGAGAAAAACGCCATCGGGATAAATACGGTAATCAGTACCACGGTAATACCTACCACGGCACCGGAAATCTGTCCCATGGCTTTTTCGGTAGCCGGTTTGGGCAGTAAATGCTCTTCCGCCATAATACGCTCAACGTTTTCCACCACCACGATGGCATCATCGACCACAATACCGATTACCAGCACCATGGCAAACATGGTCAGTACGTTAATCGACAGGCCGGCAAAATACATGATGGAAAAGGCACCCAGCAAGGCAATCGGCACCACAATGGTCGGAATCAGGGTGTAGCGGATGTTTTGCAGGAACAGCAGCATTACCAGGAATACAAGTACGATGGCCTCTACCAGTGTATGTACCACTTTTTCAATGGAAATACTCACGAAAGTAGAGCTGTCGTACGGTGCAGACCAGCTCATGCCAGCCGGGAAATATTTCTGCAAATCAGCCAGTTTGGCCTTAACTGCATTGGCTGTTGCCAGTGCATTACCTTTGGAGGTTAGCTGAATACCGGCACCTACCACGTCTTTACCATTCAGACGCGCACCAGTAGAGTAATCCTGTTTACCCAGCTCTACCCGGGCAACGTCTTTCAGGCGTACCAGTGAACCATCGGTATTGGCTTTGACAATAATATTTTCAAACTGTTCAACTGTTTTTAGCTGGCCGGGAACGACAATGGTCGCTGTAGTCTGAATATTGTCAGGAGAAGGCAAGGCACCCAGACTGCCGGCAGAAATCTGCTGGTTCTGTGCAGCTACCGCAGCATTAACTGCTGCCGGTGTCAGATTGACACTGCGCAATTTGTCTGAATCCAGCCAGATACGTATGGCACGTTCGGAACCGAACACCATTACGTTACCGACACCATCAATACGCTGCAATTCCGGCTGAATGTTACGTGCCACGTAATCTGCCATGTCTGCCGGTGTCAGATTGGGATTATCGCTGGTATACATGGTTACCATCAGGAAGTTACTGCGTGATTTGGCAATCTGTACACCAGTCTGTTTCACCATAGCTGGCAAACGTGGCTCTGCCCGTGACAGGGCATTCTGCACATTCATCTGGGCGATATCGTCATCGGTACCCGGATAGAAAGTTAAGGTTAATGTACCTGTACCATTGGACAGCGATTTGGCCTCCATATAGTCCAGATTTTCCAGACCATTCATCTCACGTTCAATACGCGACAATACGGTATCTTCAATAGTCTGGGCATCGGCACCCGGATAGGCAATGGTCAGGGTAATAGAGGGCGGTGCTACGGTTGGATATTGAGCAACAGGTAGCTTGGTAATACACACTATACCGGCAATGATGATGAACAGCGCCACCACCCATGCAAAAATCGGTCGGTTAATAAAAAATCGTGACATATTACGTATTCCTTACTTGGCCTGAGAGGCAGATGCCGCAGAGGCCTTGGGTGCAGAAGCTGCCTGAGCAGGAGCTCCTGCCGGTGCACTGGCTGATGCCGGTTTCCACGGCTGAGTCTGAACTTTCTTCGCACCGGTTAACTGCACCAGTGCCAGACCATCCATCGCCACTTTGTCACCAGCGCGCAAGCCACCGCTGATTACCCAGTCTGTGCCCTTTTGCTGTACAACAGTTACCGGACGAATAGCCAGACTGCCATCGGCATTAACCACAGTCACGGTATCACCACTGGCACCACGGGTTACTGCCTGCTGCGGCAATACGATGGCATTCTGAATTTCAGCTTGCGGAATTTCTACCCGTACAAACTGGCCGGGCAATAGCATATCATTATCATTTGGAATTTCGGCACGCACTTTAACTTCGCCAGTGCCCTCATCCACTGTCATGTCGGTAAACAGCAGACGGCCTTTTTGTGGGTATTCGCTGCCATCATCCAGCTTGATGGCCACTTCGACGGCGCCATTGATGGTTTTCATTCTGCCCGCAGCAATATCCTGACGGATTTTCATTGCCTGTGCGGCAGTCTGGTTCAGGTCAACATATAAGGTATGGGTTTGCTGAATCAAAGCCAGCTTAGTAACATCATTCTGGCCAACCAGTGCACCTTCGGTAACCAATGCCTTACCAATACGTCCTGAAATCGGGGCACGTACATAGGCATAGCCTACATTAATCTGTGCCGATTTAATCGCAGCCTGTGCACTGTCAATTTGTGCATGTGCCAGACGCTGTTGTGCAATCGCCTGATCAAATTCCTGTTTGCTGATGGCATTGGCGGCTACCAGCGGACGATAGCGGACAACGTCGGCATCAGCTTTGGCTGCATTGGCCTGTGCGGTTGCTAAACTGGCACGGGCAGATTGCAGGGAAGCCAGATAAGGCGCATTGTCAATCTGGAACAGTGGCTGCCCTTCTTTAACATAGGTGCCCTCTGTAAATAAGCGTTTCAACAAGATACCAGCAACACGGGCACGTACTTCTGACTCGCGAATCGGTTTTAAACGGCCGGTCAGCTCGGTATCTACAGTTACTGTTTCCGGATGTACAGTCAGCACGCTGACCATTGGCGCTTGTGGCGCTGGTGCATTGTCTTTTTTGCCACAGGCAGCTAATGCCAGCGCACTAGCAAGTACTATCGCACTAATGCGCCATTTATCTGCTCTTCGACTCGTTCCCATACTCACCTCAATATGTGCATATATAATTAAAAATTAAATGAATTTGTACTCTGTTGCGCTAAAAAATATGACACAAATAGCGCCGATGTCGACACCTCGAACGGCCGGAACAGAAATATCAGGCAGTCTGCAATGCGACAACAGACGATAAAATAAAAATAGCTTTACGCTGCGCATTATACATGCAACAATGTATGTATACCAGATGTAATAAATTTAATACTTTAGTTATTTTAATCAAAATAATCTATGCCAATATGGATTAAGCACAGATTTGCCTAAATTTAATTTACAGATTAACGGAAATTTATTATGCGCAAGACCAAAGAGGAATCCCTGCAAACTAAAGAGGCTCTCATGGCTGCGGCACTGGATATATTTTATCGGCGCGGTGTAAGCCGTGCTTCATTGCAGGAGATTGCCAGCGCAGCCGGTGTGACCCGTGGTGCTTTATACTGGCATTTTAAAAATAAAGAAGACCTGTTTGATGCGTTATTCCAACAAGTTTTCAGCAAACTGAGCGAGCAGCTACAACATGATATCGACACCAGCTCTCCAAATGCATTAAACAATCTGATGCAGGCGTTAAAACAGATGTTTCAGCGCATGGCTACTGACCATAATTACCGTAAATTCTGCTATATATTGCATCTGAATTGTGAGCACACTACAGACAACAGTGCCATAGTTGCGTTGTTGCAAAAATACCAAAATTTATGGTGGCAGAACTTGTGTGCTGTTTTTCAGGTGTGCAGCCAGCAACATATTCTGCCAGCCAACATCAATATTCAGCAGGCTGCCTTGTACTTTCAGGCACTGTTCATAGGGCTGACCAACTTATGGCTAACTGATCCGCATAATATAGATATTACAAGCATAGCCCCCAATTTTATTAATATTGCGCTTGAGTCACTGCAACATAACCCGAATCTGCGCCAATGACTTGCCGGCAAACATGACAATTTAAAGCACAAATGCCACACTGCCAGACAGGAATAATTATGGCGATTGCCTGTACTGTCTGGCCTAACTGATAACTGCTGGCAGTTAATTAATCATCATCACGTACTCGTAATAACATCACCGGAATATCCGACTGGCGCAAAACACCCTCCGCTACCGATCCCATTAGAATATGCATAAAGCCACTAAAACCATGGGTACCCATCACCAGTAAATCTACATTATGTTCGGTGGCTTCCTGAATCAGCATATCGGCCACCTTATCACCGGCGCTTTCCACCACCTCAATCTCATACTGCAAGCCAGATTCTGTAAGCAGTTTTTCTGCCTGCTCCAAACCTTTCTTGCCAGCAGCATTCACTGCCTTGCGTACGTCTTCAGAAGGCAGTGCTCCTATCCCACCCCAGCTAAATTGCGCCAGATCCACAACATTAACCACACGCAAGACAGCATTACACAATCTGGCCAGCATGATTGCTTCCTGCAACGCTCGCATAGCGGCTGCACTTTCATCTACCGGTACCATAATTTTGTGATACATCGTTATACTCCCTGCTCAACAAACCATGATCTAATAAACTGAAAAACAGCAATATAACCAGAAAAATACCAGCAAAGCTTAGCACAAATTTGTCTGGTGCAAACACCAGCCAGCCACAGACTGTTGCAAAAACTGCTACCATCTGGCCTGAACTCAGTAAGGATAATCCATGAACCGCATGTATATCGAACCACCTGAACACTGGCTCTTTCATACCCGCATCAGTGTCCATATCGGCGACATTAATTACGGTAACCATCTGGCCAATGATGCTGTACTGCGCCTGTGCCATGAAGCACGCCTGCGTTTGCTGGCTTCTTTAGGCTTTAGTGAAATGGATGTGGGTGGCACCGGCCTGATTATGCTGGATGCAGCTCTGCAATTTCAGGGACAGAGCTTTTATGGTGACGATCTAGACTTTGATTTAGGTATAATCGACCTGAGTAATACTGGTTTCAGCCTGATTTACCGCATTCGCCGAGCCAATGATGGCGCAGCTATTGCCATGGTAAAAACTGGCATGGCCTTTTTTAACTACCAACGCCAGCGTATCAGCCGCACGCCGGAAATTTTTCGCAACGCCCTTGCTCAGAGTCTTTAAATGCAGCCAGCACCACCTCCGAATTGGATACTATGGAATGAATTTTTCCAGCACCTACAGCAGCGCGGCTTATCACCCTTAACCAGCACTGCCTATAGTCGTGATCTGATTCAGCTAAGTCAGATTTTGCCCGCTAACCTTACTTCTGCCTGCGTTACCCGTCTGCATCTGGTTGGCGCACTGAAAAAGCTCAGTGGCATGGGTGATAAGCCTGCTTCACTGGCACGCAAACTCAGCACATGGCGTACTTACTTTAATTTTCTGCAACGGCAGGGGCAAATTAGCACCAATCCTACCAGCAACATTAAAGCACCAAAAGCCGGCGCCCGCTTACCCAAAGCGGTACCGGCAGAAAAACTCAATCACTCTTTTGACCAGCCTACTGCTAATGACCCCTTATCGCTGCGCGATCAGGCCATTTTCGAACTGCTGTATGGCAGTGGTTTACGTTTGGGCGAACTGGTATACCTGGATTTACACCATCTGATGCTGGATGAACACTGGGTACATGTGCAAGGTAAAGGCAACAAACAGCGTCAGGTTCCCTTAGGGCAAAAAAGTATCGCGGCCTTACAGCGCTATTTGCCTCACCGCTACGCAGTTGCCGGCGAGAATGCGGTTTTTACCAGCAAGCGTGGCACACGCCTGAGTACACGCCAAATCCAGAATCGCCTGAATGTCTGGTCGATTACCCACGACAGTGACCGCCACCTATCTCCGCATATGCTGCGGCACAGTTTTGCCAGCCATGTGTTACAAAGTGCTCACGATATCCGTGCCGTACAGGAGCTGCTTGGTCATAAATCTATCAGCACCACCCAGCAATACACCAAACTGGACTTCAACCATCTGGCACAAATTTATGACAGCACCCATCCCCGTGCCAAACGTCGTAACAAATAGCCACTTGATATCTGAATCTGCTTATACTTAGTCAAACCCAATCCATAATTGCCATTATTGTTTTGCTGAACTTTCTGGGACAGTTATTCCCAGTGCACGAGATACTGCTTAGCAAAACTGACCAAAATCATTCTTTGTCTGGGCAACGTTATGTCAATGACTATGGTAGATGCACACAAACCCACACTAAAATATGCCATTTTAATTATTTTACAGCATCAGATATTACTTACTCCATGCTCATTGATCTGGTAGTTTTCATGACCACAAAGAACATAACAAATTAGGGCTTAAATATAATAGGCTGGGTATTATTCCGAGTAATAAAAAGAAAAACATGCTCTTCAACTCGAACTGTTTCAGCTATTTGCCATTATTTATTAACCAGTCAGACCTAGTTAAATTCCGCTTAAAAAAACTGAACAACTCAACTACCAAGCTTTTTAAGTAATGCCGCCAATCGACCGGACGCATTTTTATACGGAGAAGATGTATTCAGTTGAATCATTCGTCCTCGCGTGTATTTACCATACCAAGTAACCTCATATAAAGCTTCATTACTAAAGCCTTCAATAAGCTTGATTATGTCATTTTTATTTTTGTCCAAAAGACGAAGTAACGCATTATAATCATTTATATTTTTGTAGTCATAATAAAATTTCTGCGCTAATTGTCCTAATTCATTCCACTTAAAACCGACTTCAGGAAAAATGATTTCCTGCCCTTTCTCTTCCTGAACATGCCAAGACAATACTAATTCTCCCCAGCCAATTAAATAAGAAACCAATTGTGCGACACTCATCGTACTGCCTTTAACATGTCCTTGCATAAGAGGTTCAAATGCCTTTTGCACAGGAACAGACATCAATTTTTTGATTAACAATGCGTAATTCTTATTTATCGCTTCTATTAATTCATTTTTTGGATTCAGGTATTGCCATAGTCTCCTCCCTGTGGTCTATTCTGCATATTTCTAACTATTCTGTTCTATACCGCGCACAATAATTCTACTGCCTGTTGCAATGTTTCCTGTCGCTTGGCAAAACATACCCGTACACACTGCTGGCTAAAACCATCATGATAAAATGCCGCCAAAGGTATTGTGGCCAGCCGATGTTTAATCACTAGCTCACGCACAAACTCATTCTCTGGCGCAGAACTGATGGCACTGTAATCCAGCACAATAAAATACGTTCCCTGAGGCACATATACCCTAAAGCGCGAATCATGCAAACCGGCCAGCAGAAAATCACGTTTCTGCTGGAAAAACCGGCCTAAATTTTCATAGTGTGACGCATCGGCCAGATAATCGGCAATAGCATACTGCGTGGGCGTATGCACACTAAACACATTAAACTGGTGCACCTTGCGAAATTCAGCCATGAGTGCCGGCGCAGCCACACAATAACCTACCTTCCAGCCAGTTGCATGTAACAGCTTGCCAAACGAACCAACAACAAAAGTCCGCTCGCGCAACAACGGATGTTTTAACAGCGTATGTGGCTGAATATCGTCAAAAACCAGATGCTCATACACCTCATCACTTAACACAAAAACATTACTGTCCTGCACCACCTCTGCCAAAGCAGCAATGTCAGCCATACTGAACACCCGACAGGCCGGGTTATTCGGATTATTCACAATAATCAGTCGCGTACGCGGCGTTATTAATGATTTAACATAATCCCAGTCTATAGCGAATTCCGGCGCAGTCAGCCGTACTGGTATCATTTTGCCACCAAACAAAGTTACCGCTGGCGCATAACAATCATAAGCAGGCTCAAAACTGATTACCTCATCACCCGGGCGAATCAGCGCAGCAATAGTCGTAAAAATCGCCTCAGTTCCCCCCGCAGTAACCGTAATTTCCTGCTCAGCATTGACTGTCAGCCCATGCACCCGCTGAAACTTCGCCTGAATGCGCTCACGTAATACAGCCACACCAATCATCGGCGCATACTGATTATCACCAGCAGCTAAATAATGCTCAACCAGCCCAATTAACTTCGGATCAACCGCGTAATCAGGAAATCCCTGTGACAAATTCAGCGCGCCATATTGTGCCGCCAGTGCCGACATCACACTAAAAATCGTTGTCCCCACCGCTGGTAATTTAGAATCCAGAGTCAACATCATTTACACCAGAAAAAAATAAACATCATATAGATACATACTTAAATTAACAATAAATTTGTATTTCACAACAAAACAGTGCAATCAGTCACCAATTAGGAATAAACTAAATAACCCAATAAACCAACACTACTCACATTATGAAAAAAATCATTTTAGTATTATGTCTTAACCTTAGTCTGGCTACCCCAGCCATGGCCGAACATGCCCACTGGGGTTATCAAGGCGATTATGCCCCGGAAAACTGGGGTAAAATGGCTGGTGCGCAAACATGCGCCACTGGCAAAACTCAATCCCCGATTGATATCTTTGCCAGCAAAACCAACCAGAAACTACCCAAACTGAAATTTAACTATCGTCATGCCAACATTAACAAAATAGCCAATAGCGGCCATTCACTTCATTTTTACTTTAGCCCAAACAGCACGCTTACCTACAACAACAAAACCTACACACTGGTTCAGTTTCACGCCCACGAACCAGCCGAGCATACCATCAATGGTGTACGCTATCCGCTGGAATTACACTTTGTTCATCAGGCAGCCGACCACAGTAATCTTGTAGTTAGCGTATTTGTGCAGGAAGGCAAAGAAAACTCCTATTTTGAAAAGCTGGCCATATTCAAACAACTGGCTCAAAATAGTAACGAAAGCACCGACATTTTATTCAATCCCGAACAACTTTTCCCGCACAACCATAGTTACTACCGCTATACCGGCTCACTGACTACCCCGCCATGCAGCGAATCAGTAACATGGATATTATTCCGGCAACCCATTACCCTGTCGAAAGCAGAAATCGAAGACATCTCTCATTATTTGGCCAAAAACAATAACCGGCCTATTCAGCCACTTAATAACCGTATCATCGAAAACAACTAAATCCACCCAACTTAACAACAATCAGGTTCTCACATATCCCGCCATCAGCAACAGTGGCTTTGCTGATGGCATTAAATTTGACACCCAAGACACCAGCCACCTTTGCCTGTCGACGGAAATATTGTTTGCTAATCAAATATTTTTACACCAACAACATTCAGAACAACGGTCTCAACGTATCGTTTGTCCCAAATAATAACCGGCTGTTCGATGTATTGGTCTGTTACCCCAACCGTGATGCCCACAACATCAAATGCCCTCACAGCAAGTATGGCAACAACAAGGCTCCACACTCAACCTCACCATCGACAACCAATAAAAAATATTACCCTTATTTGGGTAAAACCGTATCCGAATCCGGCCATAATATACATTTCAGCCTCAACTTATCATTCTGATTGCAACATATTCCCTACCTACCAGCCCAGATAAAAATCACTTGGACAAGCCTAATTACAACAATCCTCTTAATCAACTTACAAATTAACCAGCTCCCAGCCCGAGAAAATGTTATTCTATTTACAAATCAACCGCTTTAACTCGGCATACGGGCTTACTGTATCCCTATGCCTGCTGCTACAAAGGAAAAACATATGCAAATTACCACTCTACTCTATCCAAATTTTGAAACACTGGATGTATTCGGCCCTGTAGAAATATTTGGCAAAGTACCAGATTGGAATATACAGTTTTACTCCCAAAACGGTGGTTCAATCAGCAATCAGGATGGCGTATGCATTGCTACCGAAAGCTTTACTGCTATCCCGGCAAATATTGATACGCTTTTTATCCCCGGCGGACAGGGCGCCCGCATCCTGATTCAACACACCGATTTTATTAACCAGCTAAAGTTACTGGCACAAAAAAGCCAGTATGTACTAACCGTATGCACTGGCAGTGCCCTGCTGGCCAAAACAGGATTACTCAATGGACGACGGGCAACCTCCAACAAACGCGCT
Organism: Snodgrassella gandavensis; assembly: GCF_914768025.1. Classification (GTDB taxonomy): domain Bacteria; phylum Pseudomonadota; class Gammaproteobacteria; order Burkholderiales; family Neisseriaceae; genus Snodgrassella; species Snodgrassella gandavensis. The sequence goes on from NZ_CAJZCE010000010.1 coordinate 95,538, forward strand.
TTCGACTGGGTAAAAACCTCATCTGCACAAACACATTGGGTAGAAAAAGCCAGATGGATAACTGACGGTAAGTACTACACCTCCTCCGGCATCAGTGCCGGCATGGACATGGCGCTAGCATTCGTACAAGACAGAGTCGACAAAAATACCGCCCAACAAATTGCAACCAGAATCGAATATCACTGGCAGCAGGACAGCCTGCAGGATGAATTCTGCTCAAAATAAACCACATCAGCCCAATCAGTAATAGTTAAACAATATATAAATCATTGTCATACCGAAACATAAAAAATCATTAGCTTGGTTTATCCTTAATTCATTACTGTTTTATTTACACAAAATAACATTATCATGCAGTACCATAAGTACCCTTAAACCATTCAAACTGCCTAATCAGTCCCAATCAGGAATAAATCATGCTGTTAAATGAGCAACAAAAAATTGGTCTGTTTTTCGTAGTACTGTACTCAATATTTTTTATCATATTTATGCAGACACATCTCATGTCTGGGGTTATTTCTGGCTTACTCACCTATACCCTTACCCAGAAGCTCGAAGATTTTCTGGCCAGAAAAATACACCGCTGGGGTAACAAAGCAAAACTGTTTTCCGTATTACTGCTCTCGTTGCTCATTATGGCTCTACTCATTGGCAGCTTTGGTTACCTTATCAGTTGGGTTATCGGCGTTGCCAAAGACCCGCAACAAACCCTCACCCACATTCAAAACCTATTTAACAGCATTGCCAACTCATTGCCTAAAGAATTGAGTAATTATCTGCCCGATAATCTGATTGAGCTGCGTGCCAATGCGCTAAACTTCATCAAAGAACATGTCCTCTATCTTCAGTCAGTAATCAAACAGCTATTCCACTCACTACTTATCATCATCATCGGCATGATTATCGGCTTAATAGCAGGCTATCAACAAAATAAACGCAACATCACCGAAACTCCCTCCACCTCCACCATCTACATGCAGGCACTAAAAGATGGTCTCGACCGCCTGATATTAGTATTCCAGTACGTCGCTTTCTCACAAGTCATGATCGCCCTGTTTAATACCATCATGACCGCCCTCTTCCTGCTGGTTGTCTTACCCGTATTCGGCATCCATCTGCCATTCAGTAAAAGCCTGATACTCGCTACCTTTATACTTGGCTTAATACCCATCATCGGCAATCTGATAGTTAATACCATCATGTGTCTGGTTGCCTTTACCATCTCATTCTGGATTGCCGTCATCGTACTGGCATACCTAATCATTATTCACAAAATCGAATATATACTGAATGCCAAAATAGTAGGCACCAAAATCCATGCCGGCATCTGTGAGCTGCTTATTGCCATGGTCCTTTCCGAAACCCTATTTGGCGTAATCGGGTTGGTATTTGCTCCTATTTTTTATGCCTTTCTAAAACTATCACTAAAACAGCTCAAAATCATTTAATTCAGCCAATCCATTCTTCTTTCCGCATTACAACTCGACTATTTATCAAAAAATGTTTACGAAAAAAGCACCTCATCAGAGGTGCTTTTATTTGCTTGTATTACTGAACAATTCTGTTTAGAACATGTATTTTATCCCAGCCATACCTTGCGTATCACGCTGATCATGCTTACCCAACTGCTGCGATATATTACCCCATAAACGTAAATTGTCTTTTATTTGTCCTTCCACACCTATCTTAATTTCCGCCATATTGTGACGTCCCCTGATGGTTGTTGTTGCATCCGTCATATTAACGCCATAGTCTTTTGAGTTATGTAGCCAGTTGATCTCTGCAAACGGTTCTATGCGACTGGCAGACTCTTTATGCTGATGATGTCTGTCTAGTGACACGCGCATACCCAGACGAGTCTGAATATTGCCGTTTCCTTTACCATACACACGAGTGCCATTACGTTCAGTATGATCATTGGCTTTAACATCTGACCATTGAATCTGCGCCTGCGGACGGAGGTAGATATCATGCTGCATATCAGCAGATAGCTGATATGCAGCTACATGATAATCATAACCTGTTTCTAGTGATGCGCTCATGCCATGACTGTGATATTTTTCTTTGGCAAGCTGTTCTCCCTGAACGGTATTATTGAACCAGTTATACAGAATCCAGCTATCAATGTAAGCACCGTTGCGCTCGTGCGGATTCTGGTACCACGTAGCATATATACCAGCACTGTAACCTTCTACTTTACCATCAGAATGGTATCCGGAAAGATGGTTGCGGGTAGTACTGTTCTGTTTGGCATAACCGCCGGTTAAACCAATATGCAACTGATCATACTCTGCGAGCGATCCGGCCAGAATATCGCCACCGATCTGGAACACAGTACGATTGGCAGTGGTTTTGGATTGCTCATCAGACATGGTATTTTTATTATGTCCCTGAACAATTCTTACCCATGCACTATTGTCTTTTTTTTCTCCGCTAACCGGATCTGTGTACCAGCCATTGCCCTGACGACCGTGTAAACGCATGCTGAAGAGGGTATTGGCCGCGACCAGATTACTGGCATAGCTGCCTGCCTCGGGACGAAAAACGCGAATTTCTTTATTTGAAGAATGCGAATTATTTCCTGTACCAGAACTGTTGCCACCGCTGTTATCAGCATCCGAACTGCCTGTGCCAGCACCATCTCCAGTAGCATCTGATGGATTATCTCCAGAATTTGTCTTCACCTTACTGGTCAGATACCAGTTATTCATATTTTGACCAGAGTTTGTTCCTTGTTGCAGATGATATTCAAAACTACCGGCAATAATACGCCCTTTCTGTTTAAAGGCATCACTGGTTGTACTGGTTGTGCTGATAAGTTCAATACCTTCTATTGTTTGTGCACCGGTGCTGCCTTCATTCATTACTTGAACATTAGTAGTGCCTGTTGCAGTGCCATTGATTTGCAGTTTGTCAGTTATGCTGTGATCGTCACCCAGTATAGCGCCGAATTGAACTGTTCCCCCCTCACCAATCCAGTTACCATCCTGAATATAAGTTTGTCCTGTACAGTTTTTACAATTATTGAGGATCAGTGTACCGCTATTATGCATATTACCTGTTACGGTAACCGCATTGCTCAATCGGCTAGCACCGAGATCATTGATCAGTATTACTCCCTGATTCTTAATCAGACTGATTTCTTGGTTGTTGCCGCCTAGATTTAAGGTACCTTCTGGCTTAATATTCATCTCAGAAGTACGGGCTATAGCATCGGCTACAGCTAATCTAAGAGTACCATTATTGATGTTGGTTGCACCGCTATAGGTGTTTTTAGCCGATAGTTGCAGTGTGCCCAGCCCTTTTTTAGTTAAGCTTTGCCCATCCCAATTATTATCGTTTTTACTCTTGTTACCAGTTAGATTAACATTAAGGTTAAGAGTTGCATCTTCTCTTAAATCAAAGATGCCATGACCATCACCACTTTCATCAAACCATTTTAATCCGTATTTTAAATTTTTCTGTCCATTATCCAGCATGAGTCCAACATAATCTTTAGCATGCGCAGTTAATAAGCTGTTAGTAGTAGTATTATCATTATAGTTACCACTGATCCCATTATCGGTACTTGCTAGTGTAATTTCGCTTTGATCCCAGTTGCTGATATTGAGGTGAATATTGGTATTATTAAAAGTGATTTTATCTGCATGCAGATAGGCCTTATCTGCTTTTATGTCGATTCCATCGGCAAAAGTGAGGGTAGTTCCATTACCAAAGTCAGCATTTTTTGAGAATGATACTTGCTTACCGGAAAGGGTAACATTAGTGTTATCATTTGCCTTTAAATTGCCATTAATCGTGGTTTCTGCTTTGCTGATGATTTTTAAGGAGTTACTAGCTCTCGCGTCACTAGCAAGGACAATATCACCCTGAATATCAGAGCCTGCTTTAAGGGTCAGGCTGCTATTACCTGCGGACAAGTAAATGGCTGCACCATCTTGGACGGAAGTATTACCTTGGCTATTATCTCCTTTTTCACCTTTAATAATATGCCCGCGGTTAATAATGGTAAGGTTGCTGCCACTGATGGCATTTCCACCATTGCCACTACTACCTAATAAGTCATTAGCGCTAACGGTGCGCCACTCGTCGTCGTTGTCATCTTGAATTAAACCTCTCTTGCCACCTTTGCCACCTTTAATTGTGCCACTATTAACGATTTGCAAATCATCACCATTAATCGCCGCTGCTCCGTTGCCACCATCGCCACTGTTTTTGTCTATGGCGTGACCTCCATAACCGCCATCACCTCCTTGAATTATATCACTATTCTCAATATGCAAATGAACGCCATTAATTGCTATTCCACCGTTGCCACCATCGCCGCCATTGTCATCATGCATATCACCAGCGCCACCTTCGCCACCCTGAATAGTTCTCTGATTATTAATTGTTAACTGATTACCATTAATAGCCATGCCGCCATCACCACCATGATGGACGGTACCGATACCGCCGTCACCTCCTTGAATTGTTCCCTGATTTTCAATTGTTAACTGATTGCCATTAATAGCCATACCACCATAGCCACCATAGCCACCATAGTCATTGTTGCCAGCGTAGCCGCCTTCAATCATTCCATTATTTTTATTATTAATAGTTAAATTATTTCCAATGATTGCAGTTCCACCATGACCACCATGGCGAAGCCCGTCCCCCCTGTGACCGTCACCGCCTGAACCACCACGAAGCGTACCGCTATTATCAATTTGCAAATCATCTCCATTGATGGCCGCACCACCGCTGCCACCATTACCCCCATCAAATCCATAACCACCATTGCCACCTTTAATTGAGCCTTGATTATCGATTTTAAGATGATCTCCTTTGATGGCTACTGCGCCGCTGCCACCGTAGCCGCCACCAAGATTGCCATTTCCTCCGGAAATCAAACCATTATTATTAACTTGCAGATAATTTCCATTGATAGCCACTGCGCCATTGCCGCCATTGCCGCTTTTTTTTCCATAACCGCCTTCACCGCCTTCACCACCTGCACCGCCGCCGATGAAACCATTATTCTCAATTCGCAGATGATCTCCACTGATTGCTACTGCGCCGTGGCCACCATCACCACCATCACCATCATCATCATCAGTGCCATTACCGCCATTACCACCACCAATTCTCACGTCTGAATTTACAGAAATCGGGTTATCTGCGATAAGAGTTCCATCCTTTGTCTGGAAGATGTAAGCTGCTTTCCCATCGGTGCCGTTTTTGCTGACATTAGTATTTGTAATTCCATCCAGATCGTCAAGTGGTTGAAGTTCATACGCTATACCATCACCGGGGAGGGTAATAATCTGTGTTTCTGCTGCTGCCTGCGTGCTAAACACCATGCCACTCAATGCTATGGCCACACTTACTGTGGCTGTTTTTTTATATGCACGAGTAAGCTCGCCAACAGCAATCCAAGTCTGATGCAAAGCACTCCAAATTAATCGGTAAATACGATTCATTTTATTCCTTAAGATTCAATATATTGCTTAATAAGCAAAATTTATGCGCTCTTATTAAGCGCACATAATATGTTATTTAATTAATTTAGCAGTAGCAGGGTTTATTTTTACTGATTAACCGAAAGCTGACCGGTATGTGTGTATTTGCAGTAAAAATTGCCGTTCAAATTTGAAAACTATGAATAGTTGCACAATGAAAAAATTTTTAATTTAAACGAATTTTCTTTCATTCCTTTAATTCAAGTTAAACCAATGAAATATTCTACTAAATTTATGACAGATTTTCCAAAAAAACAGCAATTAATTATAAGTTAAATTTAGTTAATGGTTTTATTTTAATGACAATACAGATTCAAACCATAAAATTAAAGGATAGTCGTTTGTTAAATTCTACAGGAGGCAAGTAGTCTAACAATGAATGTACTCGTTTGTGATTGTGCCAATAAACATAAATAGCAAAGGCTAGTTGTAGTTTTCCACTTGTCATCAATTTTTCTCCTTTAATAAACTCAGTTTTAATGCTTTTAAATGTTACTTCAATTACTGCATTGTCATATAAACACCCTTTTTACTCAGGAGTATTGAACATTAAATGCGTTGAAATATCTATCTAGTAACTAGGTCATCAAACACCTTTTTGCTATCTAAATGAAATAGATTTAATGAGAGCAATGGTTGCTTAATCTGGCTTAATGCAGACATCACTATATCTGCTATTGTATGTTGACCGACACTGTAACCGGCAAGCGGGCGATTAGATACATTCAGTAACACACATAAATTATTCCAGCGATGGTTAATACGAATATAGGTTAAGTCTGCCACTATAATCTGCCGTTTGTGATACCTATCTCAAACTGACGTAGTAAATGATTAGCAGTTGCTACGCTACTGCGTCAACTATTCTCGATATCGTTTAAGCGTATACTTTGATATCAATGATAGCGACTCTATTACCCAGGCAATATAACGACGGGAAATGCTGATGCCTGCTTGTTGTCTGGCAAAACAAACTCGCCTAGTCCCATACGATTGATAGCTGCGATTAAAAATAATCAATATTTTATCGGCGTAAGTAGCAACCGATTTCTGTTTAGTTGCTTAGCATTAATAATAGGCATAGTGTCTGGATATCCCTAAGCCGTGCCATAATGCCGCTACAGTATAACGATGTTGGTTTACTTTTTGATTTTCGTGCCATGATTAGTACAGTCTGCTTTAGGATATCGTTTTCGATCCATAGCTGCTTAAGGCTCTTTGGCGTAACGCAATCAGTTATTTTGTTCTGGAATGCAATTATCTTTAATCTTAAATGAACCGCTTTTACTTGATTGGTTTATCCAGCGGTTTAAAGCAAATGGTGCCAAATCATATTCCTTGACTAATTCACTGCGCGATTTCCCCTACTGATAAAGTTTAACCATTTGCGCTTTGAAATCAGCACTAAAAGTCCATCGTACGCGTCTTTGTTGATTCATCTTTTTTCTTTTTAAAGTTAAGTTTACATTACCTCCTAAAAAGTTGTATGAATTAGTGTAGCCTGTCCAAATAACCAGACAGCGAGCACAGATTTATGAAGAAATTTTGCAATACAATAGTTATCCAATCTGATATACACTAAATCTTTTTAAGAACTACCAGAATGCCACTGCACATTGTCCTGTACCAACCTCAAATACCCGCCAACACTGGCAACATCGCCCGTACCTGTGCCGGCACTCATACCAGCCTGCATCTGATTCACCCACTCGGCTTTTCCACTGACGACAAAATGCTTAAACGCGCCGGTCTAGATTACTGGCCTCACGTAGACATTCACTACCACGACAGCCTGGAAGCCTTTATAGAGATGACAGAAGCTCAAACTAATGCACAGGTATACTTGATAGAAACGTATGGCACACGCAACTACACTGAGTTTGATTTTAGGGATAGTTCGCAGGAAATTTATTTTTTATTCGGCCGTGAAACTACTGGCCTGCCCGCAGAATTCGCTCAGGCACGTAGCAATAACTGCCTGCGCATTCCTCAGTCTGAGCATATCCGCTCTCTGAATCTATCCAATGCCGCTGCAATTGTGCTGTACGAAGCATTGCGGCAGCAGAAATTTTATAGACTTGGCTAATCCACTCTATATACAGTAAGCATCAATACAAACAGCAGCACCAAGGCTGCTGTTATGTTTGGCTAGCAGGCATCTATAATCATTGCCTCCTACTCCTTACCACAACGCAAGAAACCCGGCTGATCTCTCAACCGGGTTCTTCTCTTATGGGGCGTCTGGCGGTGTCCTACTTTCACATGGGTATCCATACTATCATCGGCGCTAGGTCGT
>NZ_CAJZCE010000011.1 GCF_914768025.1 Snodgrassella gandavensis
AGAAATATATAAATATATTGTTTATTTATACAATGTTTTGGTATTTTTTATTTATATAATTTTAAATTAGCAATATTATTGTTTATTATATGTAAGGAAGTAACATTTACATCTGAACGCTGTAAAAAGGATACAAAACCGGCTAGTGTAATTAAATTTTTAGTCAATTCAGTGATGTTACTAATAGAATTATCTGCCACTTTTGGCAGCAGCGGCATCTGGCAGCGGGTTGTAATGTTGTAAACTGGCGCCGATGCCTGCATTAGCTAGTGCCGACTAGACAGCAAACTGTGCGATACCACTTTCCTATTCCGACCAGATGGAAAACTGCTCGGTATAGCTGGGAAATTGCTGTTGCAGGCTGGCAATGGTTTGCTGATCTTCGTTAAACACTATTGTACCGATGCCGGCCGCAAAGCTATTGATTTTGGCTTCGGTGGGGGCAAATTTGTCGGCTGGAACGATGGCGCGTAATCCCTGCATGACAATCTGCCAGAATTTTTGATTTTGCTGGCCAAATAATTCATTAAGATATATATTTTGTCTGTTAATAAACACGAGGATTATAATAATTAAGTTATTGTTGTTATAATTAAATCTATGAGTCTGCCTCTTTCTTCCGATGAACTTCAGCTAAGTATCAAATCAGATTTGGTTTTACGTGTAGGCAAAATTTGTCTGGCAGCAGGTACTGGTAGCTACCGCATTAAGCAGTCAATGCGCCATGTCGCTTATATGCTTGGGGTAGAAAATCAGGCGCATATTACGTTGACAGAAATCAATTCTACCTGCCGCAGCGGCAAGCAGTTCAAAACTGAAGTCTCTAATATTCAAGGGGTGGGCATTAATATCTATAATATCCAATTACTCGAAACGCTGTTAATAGAAATACAAGCACGTTATCAGCACATGAGTGAAAGCGAACTTATCCGCTATCTCGACCGTGCTTTGGCAAATATTGAAAATCAACCAGTTCTATATAGTCCGCGCCAGTCAGCTTTGTTTGCTGCTATTGCTTGTTCTTCTTTTACTTTTCTAATTGGCGGTGGCCTGATAGAAATGCTGGGCGTGCTGATTGGTTCTGGTTTTGGCCAGGCATTGCGGCGCATACTGTTACATAAACACTTGAATCAATTTGTGGTAACTATGTTGGCTGCAGCTGTGGCTTCGAGTCTGTATTTTATGATTATTGGTGCCAGTTATTTACTGTTAAAAGTAAATATTCAGCATACTGCTGGTTATATAGCTTCGATGCTGTTTTTGATTCCCGGCTTTCCATTGATAACCGGTGTACTGGATTTGGCCAAACTGGATTTTTCCTCGGGTATTCAGCGGGTAGCCTATGCGGTGGCCGTAATTTTTTGTGCTACTTTTGCCGCCTGGGTGGTTGCTGCCGGCATTCATATGGCACCGGAGGCAATGCTCTCCCCTAATCTTTATCCTGTCTGGAGTGCATGTTTCCGCCTGATTGCCAGCTTTTTTGGGGTACTCGGCTTTTCCCTGCTCTTTAACAGCCCGATTAAAACTGCATTTACGACCGCGTTTATTGGTATGTATGCTAATACTCTGCGTCTGGAATTAATAGACTTTACCCATATTCCTATTCAGGCTGCTTCTCTGATCGCAGCTTTTATTGTTGGCATCAGTGCATTTTATTTTAGTCGGTATAATAAATGCCCGCGCATTGCTCTGTCGGTACCTGCGGTATGTATTATGGTCCCCGGTATCTATATGTTCCGCTCGATGTATTTTGTACAGCAAAACGATATTATTAGTGCCATTAACTGGGGAGCACAGGCTATGCTTATTGTTCTTGCTCTGCCATTAGGTCTGGTACTGGCACGAGTATGTACTGATAAAGAATGGGCATTTAACCAGTTACCTGCTGATGAACAGAAGTAATATGTTTTTTTCTCGCTGCTTTGTGCTTGTGCAGTTAATCACTTACGCAGATAGTTAAAAATAAATAATGATAAGTTTAATAGAAAGTTGCTTATATATCTGGAAATAAAAAAGATATCTAATTACTTAGATATCTTTTTTTTCGGAATTCTGGTGCCCAGGAGAAGACTCGAACTTCCACACCATTGCTGGCACATGGACCTGAACCATGCGCGTCTACCAATTCCGCCACCTGGGCTTATTCGCTACTGCAACTATTATATTGCTGCGTTCAGCGAAGTTGTGCATTATATATTCTTGGTATAGATTGTCAATAGCTACGCTGGGATCAGTAATAATAGCTATTGATTAACAAGGGAATTTTTTGTTTTTACAAAAATATGCTGCGTACAGTATCTAAGCTGTTCAATTGACTGTGTACGGCATGCAATTTGGTTATTGAATATATCAAATATTTTTCTGGGTAAGTAAAAAATTATCGCAATTTTAGTTGTGATGGTTCATCAGGATGATTTTGATACTATCAATTAAACTGGCGATACAGATCGTGTTTTATCAGGTATTGGTATATTTTATACTGTACAAATTATATGGGAATAATTTAATCGCTATATATGAATCTTTTTATAGATATTCTTATTTGTTTGTTTGATTTGTACCTGATTATGGTTTTACGATTGTTTTCGAAGACCAATATTTATGATGTGATGTTTTATTTTTATTATTCTAGATGGCCATGAAGACTTGCTATTTAAATATTGCTCAATTAGTTTATTCTAGCTAACAAAGCGTGCATATAGTGGATAAAAATGTAATTTTCATTTTTAATGTAGGACTACATAAGTAGCTGATATAATATTAATTATTGGAAAAATTCCAGATTTAAGGATTTTACTCATATCGGAAATAAAAAAAGATATCTAATCACTTAGATATCTTTTTTCGGAATTCTGGTGCCCAGGAGAAGACTCGAACTTCCACACCATTGCTGGCACATGGACCTGAACCATGCGCGTCTACCAATTCCGCCACCTGGGCTTTTGCATATATTGCAACTTTCAGTTAAAGTACGTCTTTAACTGAGGAAATGCATTATATATTCTCTAAAGAGATTGTCAATACCCTATGAAAAAAAAATCTGATTTACGCCATCAAGACCCTTATTTAGAACGAGAATTACAACGTTATCTTAATCCCCTACCTAGCCGCGAATGGATTATTGCCATTTTGGAAAAAATTGGTATTCCAGTCAAAATGACTGAGCTGGCACATAAACTCAATATTACTACTGAAGAAACAGCTTTTTTTGAACGTCGTTTAAACGCTATGGCACGTGACGGGCAGATTTTGATTAATCGCCGTGGTGCTGTTTGCATAGCCAATAAGCTGGCACTGGTTAAGTGCCGTGTTGAAGTACATAAGGATGATTTTGGCTTTGCCGTACCGTTAAATGCGGCGGATGGCAGCGATTTTGTGCTTTATACCCGTCAGATGCGCGGGTTGATGAACGGAGATATTGTCACAGTACGACCAGCGGGTACTGACCGGCGCGGCCGGCGTGAAGGTCAGGTACTGGATGTGATTGAACGCGCCAATCGGGATGTGGTTGGTCGGCTGACTATTGAACATGGTGTGGCGATGTTGGTTCCTGAGGACAAGCGTCTGGGTGCAAGTATTGTGCTACAGCCGGATTCGCTTGGCAAAGCTAAAGCCGGACAGGTTCTGGTAGCCAGAATTGAGTCATACCCGAATGCAACACAGGCAGCCGTTGCGCGTGTTACTGAAATTTTGGGTGATTATGCTGACAGTGGTATGGAAATTGAAATCGCTGTACGCAAGCATCATTTATCTTATCAGTTTAGCCGTGATTGTTTGGCTCAGGCCGCTAAAATACCTGATCACGTTAAGGCTGCTGAGCGCAAGAACCGGGTGGATTTGCGTGAACTACCGCTGATTACTATTGATGGTGAAACGGCACGCGATTTTGATGATGCGGTATATGCGGAAAAAATTGGCCGTAATTATCGTCTGGTGGTAGCCATTGCTGATGTCAGCCATTACGTTTATCCCGATGATGCTATTGATAAGGATGCACAGGAACGTGCTACGAGTGTGTATTTTCCGCGTCGGGTAATTCCGATGCTGCCAGAAAATCTTTCTAATGGGATCTGCTCGCTTAATCCAAATGTAGAGCGCTTGTGTCTGGTATGCGATATGGTGATTACTTATGCCGGTAATATTAAAAGCTATGAGTTTTATCCGGCTGTGATGCGTTCCCATGCACGGCTTACTTATACGCAGGCATGGGACTGGATTAGTAATGACCAGTTTGATGACCCGATGAAAACGCATGTGCTGAGTCTGTACCGCCTGTATCAGATTTTACTGAAAAAACGCCTGCAACGTGGTGCTGTAGAATTTGAAAGCATAGAAACACGGATGATATTTAATCAGCAGGGCAAAATTGAGCGTATTGTGCCAGTTGAACGGAATGAGGCTCATCGCCTGATTGAGGAATGTATGCTGGCGGCCAATGTTTGCGCTGCTGAGTTTCTTAAGCACCACAAGCACCCTGCTCTATACCGCAATCATGCTGGCCCTACCAGTGAACGTTTAGGCACTTTGCGTGAGCAGCTAGCTTTGCTTGGCTTGCAATTGAATGGTGGTAATAATCCTACGCCAAAGGATTATGCGGAGCTAAGCGAAAAAATTAAAGACCGCCCAGACAGCAATGTAATTGGTGTGATGTTGCTGCGCTCGATGCAGCAGGCTGTATACGAACCACAGAATATAGGTCATTTTGGTTTGGCCTATCCGGCCTATACTCATTTTACTTCTCCGATTCGGCGTTATCCCGACTTGACGGTACATCGTGCCATTAAGGCAATTTTACAGCATGGGCAATATCAGCCAAAATCGTGGACTGAGTTAGGTGTACATTGCTCGTTGGCGGAGCGTAAAGCTGATAATGCCAGCCGTGATGTTGAAAACTGGCTGAAAACCTATTATATGCAAGACAAAATTGGTGAGGTGTTTTCAGGTACGATTTCGGGCATGGCAAACTTCGGCCTGTTTGTTACTTTAGATAATGTTTACATTGATGGTATGATTCATATCAGTGATCTGGGCGAAGATTATTTCAATTTCCATCCTGAACTGATGGCAATTATTGGCGAACGTAGTGGCATTCGCTTTATGCTTGGTGACAAGGTAATGGTGAAAGTAGCCCGTGCTGATCTGGATACTAGCCGGATTGATTTGGTACTGATTAGCACCACCAGTGGCAAGCGGCGTCAGAAAAACAATGCACAGAAAATTCAGAAACAGCTTAAGGCTACTGTCAGAAAACCGCGCAAGGTAGCTAATACCAAGCAAAAAGATGCTCGAACTAAAGCAACAGGCCAGAATTCCCGCTCAGCCAGTACTCGCAGTAAGCCGTTAGGCCGAAAAAAATTCTGATTTTTTGTCTGATTGCTACTAATTAAGTTGGTTAGCTTAAGACAAAATATTTGTCTGCTTTCTAGCAAGTTGGTATGCAGTAAATAATAGTGTCTTTATTATTTGGCCTATAAAGGCTTTTATTGGCTACTTTCTCAGTGACAGCTTTAACCTGTTCTGCAATTCATGCTCAATGTTACAACAATTGTGTGGTAGGCTTTTATAAATATTCAGGTTTGCTTATTTTTCTGGAAAAATAATGTTAAAGGAATTGGGAGTCGTTTGTGTTTCTATTGAGTTATGAATGTTTTTTTAGAATTTAAGCAGGTATGTGTATTGTGTTCTTGCATTACATTATTTCGTATTAACACTGTATCTTAAAATGCATATTTGTATTGGTTTTAATTATTTATTTTTCTATTTTCATACTGTGCCATATTTACTAAGTCGTCATGGTTTTATTGATTTGTTATTGCCACGGATATCATGAAATGAAAAAGCTGAAGCCTGTAATAATAGGCTTCAGCTTTGATTGGGTATTTATCTGTAATAGATTAAATACTTTTCAAATATAGGCTATATTTAAGCTTTACGGCTTATTTGTTTTTACCGGTAGCAGAAGCGATAGCCAGATTTTCGTTGCGATTCAAGGCAACGCTGGTAACGCCTTCTGGGAATACCAGATCAGACAGGTGACGGATTTCACCGGCACGGATGGTAGCAACATCCAGCTCCAGTACAGCCGGAATGTTTTTCGGCAATGCATTCACTTCTACGCTGGTAGCCAACAGGGACACTCGACCACTCTGCAATTTTTCTGCTGGAGAAATAGCTGCATTCAATAAGTGCAATGGAACACGAATGTTGATGGCTTTATTTGCATCAACAGCCTGAAAATCAATATGCTGTACCTGCTGTTTAAACGGGTGCATCTGGAAATCACGTACGATAACGTCGTAGGCTTTACCATTAACATCCAGTTTGATGATAGCGGTATGGAAAGATTCTTTTTCCAGTGCATACCATAAGGTACGGTGATCTACAGTAATAGCTACTGGTTCGGTACCTTCGCCGTACAATACAGCCGGTACTTTACCTTCGCGACGCAGGCGGCGGCTCGCACCAGTGCCCTGAGCTTCACGGATTTCTGCTTTAATTTCGTAAGACATAACTACTCCAAGGTTAAATGCCATCATCGGCCGCGACCAGCTTAAGATGGCTTGGGGGGGGTATTAAGGGAGAAACATTGCTCCCGGTACGGCCACATCCTCGTTAAAGAGATATGACACAGATTCTTCGTTGCTGATACGACGTACCGTTTCTGCCAATAAGCCGGAAATGCTTACTTGACGGATACGTTCACATTTCTGTGCAGCTTCTGATAATGGAATGGTATCAGTTACCACTACCTGATCGATTTCTGATGAGGCAATACGCTCGATTGCTGCGCCGGAGAATACTGGATGCGTGGCATAGGCCAGTACGCGTTCTGCACCACGCTCTTTTAGTGCTGATGCAGCTTTACACAGGGTATTGGCGGTATCAATCATGTCGTCAATAATCAGACAGGTACGATTCTGGATTTCGCCAATAATATTCATCACTTCGGCTACATTGGCTTTTGGCCGGCGTTTATCAATAATGGCTAAATCAGTACCCAGTGTTTTGGCTACGGCACGGGCACGTACTACACCGCCGATATCAGGGCTGACTACGGTCAGGTTGTCAATGCGCTGTTTTTCAATGTCGTGCACCAGAATGGGAGTGGCGTAGATATTGTCAACCGGAATATCAAAAAAGCCCTGAATCTGGTCGGCATGCAAGTCAACTGTGAGCACACGGTCGATACCGGCAGAATAGAGCATATTGGCTACCAGCTTAGCCGAAATCGGTACACGAACTGAGCGCGGACGACGATCTTGGCGTGCATAGCCGAAATAAGGTATGGCAGCGGTAATCCGGCCGGCAGAAGCACGTTTGAGCGCGTCAGCCATGGTGAGGATTTCCATTAAATTATCATTGGTTGGTGCGCAGGTTGGCTGTACGATAAATACATCACGACCACGTACATTTTCCAGTAATTCAATTGCGATTTCGCCATCTGAGAATTTTCCTACTGAGGCTCGTCCCAGAGAAATATCTAAATGTCTGGCTACGTTATTAGCCAGCTCTGGGTTTGCATTGCCGGTAAACACCATCAAACTGTCGTATGCTGCCATTTCTGTTATACCTGAGTCCTGTTTAGGTTTGGTTTGGTTTGTATGAGGTAGATTAAACATTTAATCCAAGGCTTTCATATCACCACTGACGCCGGTGTATCTGTTATTTAAACAAGTGGTGAATATTAACCGGACAAAGTAGTTTTACTCTTCTTTCTCTCGGTCTTTATTCATTTACGCTGCTTTTAAATTCAAAAGCAATGACCACCTCTTTGAAAAAGATTTTCCAGTGTGCACTGGTTAGCTACAAGTATCAGGGCTGAAACCAATTTAATCAATGGATTTTGCTGATACTTGATAGCAGCATGGCAAAATAGTAACACTATTTTATTACTACAATTGAATCTGTATTGTGTTTTCAACCCTTCAACTGGTTTGCTTAGCACAAAAGTGAAAGCTGTTTATACATACTGTAACATCATTATGCCTGTATGAAATCCGGTATACCGGTTTTCAACCCATCAGGCTGAACTGGTAAATTATATCACTTCTACCAATCTACACGTGCTCTTACGTAACAATTTGTCATTTAAACATTAAATAAGCGTGTAAGTAAACTTACACGCTTATCTGATTTGGCTGGGGAGGTAGGATTCGAACCTACGCATACCGGAATCAGAATCCGGGGTCTTAACCACTTGACGACTCCCCAAAAGGGTTTACTGCTTAAATGCTTAAAATGTGGCTGGGGAGGTAGGATTCGAACCTACGCATACTGGGATCAAAACCCAGTGTCTTAACCACTTGACGACTCCCCAATGCTTCTGTATTAAGCAATTGGCTGGGGAGGTAGGATTCGAACCTACGCATACTGGGATCAAAACCCAGTGTCTTAACCACTTGACGACTCCCCAACAACACACATCATTGATAAAACGGATGCCTCGATAAAGAAGCAACACAATACGCCTGATGCGCGTGAGAAACTTTATTGTAAACAGCTTGTGCAGCACCCTCAGAATCAAATGACAAGAACACGCATGCACCAGAACCGCTCATCATTGGTGAACCGTATTCAGCCAAAACATCAAATGCTACTTTTACCGCTGGATACTCAGCAAAAACAACGCTCTGCATATCATTACGCCAGTGCTGTCCTGCTTGAAAGTCTGGCATTATGCGTGGCTTGGAATCTCGTGTCAAGTCTTTATGTGCAAATATTTTCGGCGTACTAACGTGAACGGGCGGCTTTATAATCACATACCATTGTTTTGGCAGGGATATCGGACTTAAATCCTCACCAATACCACGAGCGAATGCACTTTGGCCAAAAATAAAAAATGGCACATCTGCGCCTAGTTGAACACCGAGCTGTAATAGTTGTGTCTTATTTAGGTTAAGCTGCCACAAACGATTGAGTGCCATTAATACTACTGCGGCATCTGCACTGCCCCCTCCTAATCCGCCACCGATGGGAATCTGTTTGTCCAGCCAGATGTCCACACCCTGCTGTGTCCCTGTATGACTACGTAGTAACTGTGCTGCACGTACACACAAATTCTGCTCCGCCATGATGCCGGCAACTGGTGTATTCAATGTTATAGCGCCATTACTGTTTGCTCTAAGCCAAATTTGGTCATACAGTTCTATCAGGGTAAAGATGCTTTCGAGTAAATGATAGCCATCAGCACGCCGGCCGACGATGCGCAAATCAAGATTCAGCTTGGCAGGTGCCAGAAAGTGGTGAGCATCGGCTGCTGGATATAAATTATTCATGTTTTGCTAATTACTCAAATCAGGATGTCTTTGACGCAATTCACATTGCGATGATGTCTGGCTGGTCGTATCTGTGTATTCATCAAAAACCAGTTTGATGTCAAAGCGTGCGTTATTTAACTGAACGATACGTGGATTACGGCTGCCATTTTGCGGTTGGCGCTGGATAATCCAGCCAGACTGTTTGAGCTTGCCGTCTGGCAGTAACTGATAAGGTTCATCTGCAATCCAGTAGCCCTGCACCCACTGGTTCAGATGATCAAATGGCAGCGCAAAACCAAGCATACGCTGGCTTAATTCTTCTATGCTGGTAGCAGTGGTAATATGCCCTTTGCTATCTTCCGCAATTACCCCTATGTTGTCACGACACAAAACACCTACGCTGTTACCCAATGGTGTTTTGACCTCAATGGTTTGTACTGTACCTAAATTCTGCCAGCTAAAGTTGGCATATGTACCTTTGCCTTGATCTTTGATAGCCAGTCTGCCGGAGCTGTCAAAAGCGGAAACAGTATGTTCATGACCTGCCTGCCAGTCTGTGGCTGCGGTTGTTTTTTTCGATACCAGACTGCTACAGGCACTTAAGGCTAAGCTAAGGATAGCTGTGGACACATAGAGGCGTTGCCTATGAAAAAATGAATACATTATTTTCTGTTGTGGTAACTGTGATGCGTTTATTGTAACGGTATTAACAGCAACTGTATGTACTCTGAGCTATTAAATTTCTGCTTATAATCAGCATATAAATCAGTAGCTGCCGTTCACACGATATGTGTACGGCAGCTTGTTTGCGATATCACCAGATAATCTGGCTGACAGATTAAATTAAACCATTAGGGTTACCCAAGGCTATTTACTGGTCTGTGGCTGCGGGAGCAGACAAGCTGGCCGGATCGACAGCAAATTTTTTTAAAGTCTGTTGTAAAATTTTCTGGTCTGAATTTTTATTGGCCAGCCCTTGAGCCCAGATTTGCCGTGCCTGCTCTTGTTCACCCATTTGCCACAATACTTCACCCAGATGTGCTGCGACGGTACTTTCCGGTGATGTCTGATAAGCAGAGCGCAGGAGCGGTAAGGCTTTTTTTGGCTCACCATTAAGGTAATAGGCCCAACCCAGACTATCCTGAATCACCTCAGATTCTCCGTCTAACTGGTTTGCATGTTGCAGAATGGTTAGCGCTTCAGTCCAGTAACGTTTTGGCATATTGAGCATGGCATAACCCAGGTTATTCCAGCCATAGGCACTATCAGGTTTCAATTTGGTAAAGACACGAAAATCTTCTACTGCCTTTTTCGGCTGATCCAGATTTTCAGCATAAGCTACACCACGCATATACGTGATCAATTCCACAGATTTGCTGTCATGAGTGGTATCGACAAGTTGCTGCGCTTCTTTCAGATACTGTGTCAGTTTACGTACATAAGCTTTTGGCTGAAGTATTTTACGGTCGATGCTAATTGAAAGCACAAGTACATCAATGTTATCAAAAAATTCTGGTGCTTGTTTGCTCTGATTTATGCGCTGCAACCATTGCTGCGCTGCTGATATGTTGTTTTGTTCTACTTCAATTAAGCCCATCAGATAGGCTTTATCGGTGGCATATTTGTTATCTGTCACTTTATTTAACCATTCTCGTGCTTCAGCATTATTTTTATTTTTGTAAAAATAAGATGCGGCCTGAAGTGCTGCTTCACTGCGCTGGCTAACATTACCTACTTGAATTGCCTTATTGATGTTATCAATAATAGCTGGTGTATTTGCTTTATTGGCATCTAATGCACTGGCCTGTCGCAGATAAGAATCCGCATCCGCTTGAGCTATTTCTGTTTTTGCTGCTGTCAGGGGCAAGCTGGTTGGCTTGATTCCATGTTTGCTCAGAATCTGGTTCAGTACTTTATGGTCGCTTTTTTTGTTAAGCCAGCCCTGAGCCCATATTTGGCGAGCCTCGTTTTCACGTCCCAGTTGCCAGTAAACTTCACCCAGATGGGCTGCTACTTCGCTTTCAGGCTGATGCTGATAGGCGTACTCAAGTAGAGGCAGGGCTTTTTCTGCATCACCATTGAGAAAATAGGCCCAACCCAAACTATCATTGACAGCCGGAGACTGGCTACTTAGGGAATAAGCCTGTTCCAGTAATTTCTGAGCTTCTGGCCAGTTGGCTTTAGGCATGCTCAGCAGGGTATAACCCAGCGCATTGAGGCCGTCCACTTGATTAGGCCGCATCCTGACAAAGCGGCGCATGTCTGCCACGGCCTTTGCCGGTTCATTAAGTTTATCTGCATATAATAGCCCGCGCAGCAATAATAATGGCGGAACATCCAGTTCCTGTGCTTTGGCATCGCCCTGCTCGGCTTTGGCCAGCATTCTGTTCAGGTATTGCTCATACTGACGGTTCGTAAGGGAGGAGCCATTTATAAAGGTTTGCAGACGCAGCAAATCTCTGGAATTGAAAAATGTACCCTGCTTGCTGGTAGACTGAGCTTTATTCAGCCATTTTTGCGCTGCTGCCCAGTGTTCTTCTTCGGCATCCAATGAGCACATCATGAGCGCCTGATCAAAGGCAAACTTCGGATCATCTGCTTTTGCTGCCCATGAACGGGAAGTGGATAAATTATGTTCATCATAATAGCGCATGGCTACCATCATAGCTGCTTTACTGCGCTGATTGCGATTACCCAGTTCGGCAATTTTTTCTGCATACGAAGCAATGGTAGCGGTATCTGCTTTCTGGCTGACGGCCAGATAAGCGGCCTGTAAATATAGGTCTGCACTTTTACTTTTGGCCAGTAACGGCTGCAAGGTTTGATATGCTTGCTGCAATTTGTTATTTTTAATCAGCAGTTCTATATAAAGGCTTTGCCATTTAGCTGGCATGGTATCCACGCCAGTTTGCTGATAAAAATCCAGCAGGTATTGTGGCTGTTTGAGATTAATCAGGTTCAGGGTGAGCTGGGTGGCCGGAAAGATATCGGTATCCAGACGAAGCAGCGATTGTAATGCTTTGATGGTTTGCTCTTCATGAGCACCAGTTACACCATAAATGGCATCTGCAATCAATGCTTCCGCCATTTCGGGATGCAAGACTGCCTTTTTGTGAATTGGGGCATTCAGTTCATCAGTGGCATCCAGGTTATTTAAGCGCAATTGTGCTAGTTTTAAAAACAGCCGGCGCAACTGATAATCATTGACATGAGACAGAACTGCATCTGTATTTTTCAGTACCTGTGGCACATCTTTTTTTGCTATGGCCAGCTCCCACATCAGGCGCTGTCTGGCTGGCGTCTCTGTTGGTTCGATTTGCTGCCAGCGCTCAGCAATGGTTTGCGCCTCTGTAATTTTATTGGCACCCAGTGCCATTTCCATAGCCCGCTCAGCTACCTCTGGTTCCTGTGTATGTTCGAGCATGCGCATGTCTGCTGCCAGAGCCTTATCGGTTTTACCCTGCGAATAGGTAAGTTCACTGGCAAACAGAGTAAAAATATCATTGGCACGTCCGGCAATGGCCAAACGCTGTTGCTGGGATGCGGCATCATCTGGAGCGGCAATCTGGTTTACGCGCTCAATTTTGGTTTGTATCAAAGGTACCGATGTCTGCCGTTCCTGCGTACTATTTGCATTGGCCATACTTGCAGCCATTAAACTCAAAACAATCGGGGTAATGCGATGAATCCAACGAGGCATTAAACTTCTCCATATATGCTGATCAGTTGTCGTATACACTGACTCATATAAACAAATAACAATTCTGTACCGGTACAGGCAAATTTTTTGCTAATTTCTGTTTATTACAAAATCTGTTTGGTAGCGGACAGTTATTCTATTCAAACAACTGTCTTAGGAATGTCTGCCACCCATTTAAAGACAATATTGTTGGGGTAAAATAGTTTGCTACTTTAACACAGACATTTTTAACTGCGCATGACTTATGCCAATTTTATCTGGTTATAGCCTGCACAACTTATGCTTTCAAATTTATTTTTACGATGCTATTGTAACGACTTTATTCTGGATTTTATCATTAAATCATGCCTGAACTTCCTGAAGTAGAAACCACTCGGCGTGGAATTGCTCCTTTTATTGTGGATCAGACTATTTCACAAGTAGAAGTGCGTCAACCACGTTTACGCTGGCCGGTGATGGATAATCTTGGTTCACAGCTTGAGGGTGAAAAGGTTTTATCAGTTAAACGTCGGGCTAAATATCTGTTAATCGAGCTGGTTTCTGGCACATTAATCATTCATCTGGGCATGTCTGGCAGTTTGCGGGTTTTTACTGATTTCAGCGCGCCGCCTGTGCAAAAACATGATCATGTGGATATTGTTTTTACTAATGGTACTTTGCTGCGTTTTCATGACCCCAGGCGCTTTGGGGCAGTGTTATGGTTTGCTGGCCTGATTGAGCAGCATCCATTGCTGGTTAATCTGGGACCGGAACCACTCAGTACGGATTTTGATGCTGACTATCTACAGCAAAAACTGGCTAAACAGAAACGTGCGATTAAGTTAGCAATCATGGATAATAAAACAGTTGTTGGAGTAGGCAATATTTATGCCAATGAGGCACTATTTCGCACTGGCATTCATCCGACCACCACCGCCATGTATTTGGACAAAATGCAGGTTAGCGCGCTGACTGAAGCAATCAAACAGATATTGCAGGAGGCGATTGGTGCGGGGGGCAGCACACTGCGCGATTTTGTGAATAGTGCTGGTCATAGTGGCTATTTTCAGCTACAGCACGATGTATATGGGCGAGCAGGAGAGCCGTGCCGGCAATGTGGGCATCCGATTGAGAAAGTGGTTTTGGGTCAACGCAGCAGTTTTTACTGTCCCCAATGCCAACGATAATGATAAATAACAATGACAAAATCAGAACATACTTCTTTGTTTACCCGCTGTGCGCGTATTTTCAAACTGGCTCTATGGTTGAGACAAACCATCAAGCGTGTAAAGCGCTTCAAGAATTTAAGCGCCACTGAGTGTAATAATGAATTAATTTCAATTGCGCACAATTTACTGCACGTACTGCACATAAAAGTAAAACCTGAACAGGCTATGCCAGATACAGCCAGCATGCCATGGCTAACTGTTGCCAACCATGTTACGTGGCTGGATATTTTCGTATTGATGGCTTATATCCCCGGTGGCTTTATTGCCAAAGAAAGTATCAAGTCCTGGCCGGTATTGGGTAAATTGGTCACCAATGGGGGCACGGTTTACATTAACAGGCTGTCGCGGCAGGACATTAATCCAGTAATTAAAGCTATAGTACAGGCATTGCAAGAAGGAAAAAATGTGCTGTTTTTTCCAGAAGCCTATACATCCGAAGGTTTAACTATGCTACCGTTTAAAGCTGCTTTGTTTCAGGCAGCCATTGATGCCAACAGGCCAGTAATGGCTGTAGCAATACGTTATTATGATTCTCAGGGACAGCGCACGCCCAAAGTAGCTTTTGCCGGCAGAACCACCCTACTGCGTAGTCTGTGGAATATTGTTTCACTGCCGGAAATCATGGTGAAAGTTGATTTTGCTGCTTTACTGAACACTGCTGATAATAAAATTGCTGACCGTTTCAGCCTGAAAACTCAGGCCGAAGATTTTATTCAGGCCAAAGTACTCAGCGACAGCCCGATAACATCCACTGCATCGGCAGAAAGTGCATCCTCTCAATAACAATAGACTAATATTTAATTCAGAAATAAATTATCTTACCTATGGTGATAAACGCTGTTTAATCCATAAGTTATTTTGTAGTTCATACTGGATACGGTCGTGTAAGCGGCTTGGTCGCCCCTGCCAGAATTCAATCAGTTCAGGCTGTACGATATAACCGCCCCAATGAGGTGGCCTCGGCACATTCAGCAAATATTTTGCGCTCAGTTTCGCCGCTCGTGTCATCAGCTCGGTTTTGCTACTGATAACGGTACTCTGTTCACTTGCCCATGCACCAATCCGGCTGCTATATGGCCGAGAATGAAAATATGCATCGGAATCGGCGGCGGGTAATGGCTGCACCACTCCCTCCACTCGTACCTGCCGCTCCAATTCCGGCCAGAAAAATGTGAGTGCCGCATAAGGATGCTGGCTTAAAGCGCGGCCTTTGCGGCTATGGTAATTGGTAAAGAAGACAAAACCGTGTGCTGTTACTTCTTTTAACAGCACAATGCGCGCATTGGGGCGGCCATGCTGGTCAATAGTGGCGATATTCATGGCAGTGGGTTCATTTACTTTGGCATGCATGGCTGCCGTTAGCCACTTTTGGAATTGTTCTAGCGGGTTGGCACAGCAATCGGCCTCATTGAGTGACTGTTTGCTGTAGTCTTGACGAATATCGTGCAAATCCAGATTATTCATAGTATTTATTCATGCATGCGAAAAATATATTTATACTGCCACCAGACCTGATTAGCTGCTTTTTCGACACCAATAGCGTATAATTGACCACTTTAACAGCTTTTATTTAATCAGAATGTAAAGTCTGGTTAGTAATCATCCTACCCGCGGTAGCGGGCAAACGCAAATTACTTCAGGTAACATGTCTTTAACCGTTATCGGACTCAATCACCAAACTGCCCCTGTTTCTGTACGTGAACGTTTGGCCTTTCCGGCTATCATGCTGGCAGAAGCCTTAACTGCGCTTGGCAGTGAGACGGAAATTGCGGAGGCGATGATTTTGTCTACCTGTAACCGTACAGAAATCTACTGTATTGGTGACGCAGCCACAGCAGTACACTGGCTCTCCAGCTACCATCAATTACCACTGGCTGAATTTGCGCCCTATTTATACCAGTTCCATGACAAAGATGCTGTGCAACACGCCTTTCGGGTAGCATGTGGTCTGGATTCAATGGTTCTGGGTGAACCGCAGATTCTGGGGCAATTGAAAGAAGCCGTGCGTACAGCGCGTAGCCAGCATACGCTACACCAGCATCTGAACGCGTTATTTGAGAAAACTTTTGCCGCTGCAAAAGAAATTCGCAACGAAAGTGCAGTTGGTGAAAACTCAGTGTCCATGGCTGCTGCCGCAGTAAAAATGGCCGCCCAGATTTTTCCTGATATTTCTGCACTGAATGTCTTGATGGTGGGCGCCGGTGAAATGATTGAGCTAGTAGCCACTTATTTTGCCGCTGAACATCCGCAGCGCCTGACGGTACTCAACCGTACGCTGGCGCGAGCACAGGAATTATGCAGCAAGCTGAATGCAGGAGCGGATGCTCGCATTTTAACTGCTTTACCTGAAATTTTGGCTGAATATGATGTAATTGTTTCTTCTACGGCCAGTCCATTTCCGGTTATCGGCAAAGGACTGGTAGAACGTGCGCTCAAACAGCGGCGCGGCATGCCCATGTTTTTACTCGATCTGGCCGTACCACGCGATATTGAAGCCGAAGCTGGTGATCTGAACGATGCCTATTTGTATAGTGTCGACGATATGGTCAATATTGTACAGCACGGTCAGGCTGCACGGCAGCAGGCTGCGGCTTCTGCCGAAAAGATGGTTGCCAGCAAGGTAGCCGAATTTATTGCCTGGCAACAAACCCGTAGCAGTGTGCCTTTAATCTGCGCATTGCGCACTCAGGGAGAAGAACTTCGGTGCAAGGCTGTAGCCAAAGCGCTGCGCCGGTTACGCAAAGGCACATCCATTGAGGAGGTGTTGCAACGTTTAAGCCACGAGCTGACCAACAGTCTCTTGCATGCACCAACCAGAGCATTAAATAAAGATAGCCAGCAGCACCCTGAACTGGCTGAAGCCATCAGCCTGATTTATCACTTGCACGGCCAGAATCGGCAGCGTTAGCACGTTATTCAACATTCAGCCTCCATTACACCTGTTCAACTTAACTTCAATTGACTAATAACTTATTTTAATACGGAACACCAGATGAAACCTTCATTGATAAACAAGTTACAGCACCTGACTGAGCGTCTGGAAGAAGTAACCGCTTTGCTGGCTTCTCCTGACGTCACCAATAATATCGACGAGTATCGTCGCCTGACCCGTGAACATGCCGAACTCACTCCTGTGGTAGAAACCTACGGCCAGTATACGCAGGCAGAAACCGATCTGGCCGCAGCAGAAGAAATGCTTGCAGACCCTGAATTAAAAGAATTTGCGGCCGAGGAAATCAGCAACGCACGAAACCAGATTGCACAACTGGATAGTGAACTGCAAAAACTGCTGCTACCAAAAGATGAAGATGACGATAAAAATATTTTTATTGAAATCCGTGCTGGCGCCGGTGGCAATGAAGCAGCTCTGTTTGCCGGCGATTTGCTGCGCATGTACACCCGCTTTGCCGAACGCATGGGCTGGCAGATAGAAATTGTCTCTGCCAGTGAAAGCGATCTGGGTGGCTATAAGGAAGTCATTGCACGTATTGCCGGTATGAATGTTTACAGCCAGCTCAAGTTTGAATCCGGCGGGCATCGGGTTCAACGCGTACCTACCACCGAAAGTCAGGGCAGAATCCATACTTCTGCCTGCACGGTTGCCATTATGCCCGAAGCTGATGAAGTAGCCGAAGTACAATTAAATCCCAATGATTTACGTATTGATACCTTCCGTGCTTCCGGTGCCGGTGGCCAGCATATTAATAAAACGGACTCAGCAGTACGGATTACTCATCTGCCTACCGGAATGGTAGTGGAATGTCAGGATGGCCGCTCACAGCATGCCAATAAGGCACAGGCGATGCGCGTACTTGCTTCCCGCTTGTATGAGCAGCAGAAACATGCAGCCCACGCCAAAGAAGCGGCGGAACGCAAAAGCCTGATTGGCAGTGGCGACCGCAGTGAACGTATCCGTACCTACAATTATCCGCAAGGCCGGGTAACCGACCATCGTATTAACCTTACCCTGCACAAACTGGACTTTATTATGGACGGCGATTTAAGTGAACTGACACAGGCACTGATTGCCGAACATCAGGCTCAACAGCTGGCACTACTGAGTAATGCCAGCTAAAGTAGCTACTAAAAAGCTGTTCTGGTATCCAGAACAGCTTTTTAGTTTACATCCCCGGCAGCCATGAATTGAGGCTGCTGCCATAGAATAAAAACCAGATTGCAGCAATAGCCAGTACAATCCCAGCAGCATTCAAACCATTAATTTTTTCTTTAAACACAAAAGCACCAATAATAGTAGCCAGCGTAATCACCCCCAGATTCATGCCGGCAAATACCAGCGAAGGGTCTTGCTGAAACTGTTGATGGGCACGGATATAAAAAAGAATATTGGCAAAATTCAGACCGCCTAATAATAAACCGGCCAGAATACTAGCCGCATTCCAGACCGTTCTGCGCAAACACAGATAGCCTGTAATCAGAATAGCTGCCAGAATAAATGTCACCTGTAAAGTTGGTGCAAAGGCCGTCCCACTTTTGGCCATCTGTTTAAATAGAATATCTGTTGTACCGTAACATAACCATACGCCGAACAAACAGCCAGCAGTACTGAAAAAACCACCCTGCCCCTTACCTTTAGCAGGATTCTGCCGATACAGTAGTGTTAGCAAAGCCATCAGTGCCAGCGCAATACCAATAATTTTGTTGCTACTCAGGCTTTCACCAAAAAACACGAATGCAGCCACAATGGGCAAAAACAGCGACAGGCGCTGTGCTGCATCGGTTTTAACCATTCCTGCCTGCTCAATAGCCCGCCCCAGCACAATAAAGCCTAGCGGCAAACCAATCCCCAGTGCCAGAAAAATAATCCAGTGACTGGTGTACATATGCCAGTTGGCAAAATCCGGGCGCAGAAAAAACCAGTTACACAATGCAGCTACTGGATAATTAACCGCTACGGCCTGTGCAATATTCACCCCATTCCTGCGCGCCAGTTTTAATAATACTGAAACCGAAACACTACACAAAATACTAATAATCAGAAAGTGCATTTCCCCCCCTTAAACAGATTTAGGCCTGCTTAGCCAGTTATTCAAGAATTTAAAAATCAAAATCCGCCTGTATCCATAATTGCGCCATCAGCCTGTCTCCGCCCTCTCCCGTCTGCTGAGCCTGCCACATTAGCTGTTCCAGCTTGCGCCGGCGCAAGGCACATAAACGCAGCACATGCTGCTTCTGTGTATCAGATAAACGCAACCAGTGTAGACGCTCATTCCGGCTGCGCAGACAGCCCTTGCAATAGCCCTTGTGATTACTTTCGCACACACCACGGCAAGGGCTTGGAATAACAAAAAATTCCAACTGTTCCATCGCTCAGATTCCTGTAAGCCACGGCAGGGCAGCAATAGTAACCAATCCCTGCACCTGTCAGCTATAGGTAGATAAGGCAAACAATAACTGTAGTGGACACTTCGGCATAAATCAGCCACTTTAGCACAGACAGACAGTCTGATTTTGCTAAATATCCCACGAAAAGCAGAGTAAATGTTATAATTCAAGGTTAATTTACCATCCAAATAGCAAATACAACTAGGTTACGCACTCCCATGAGTAAAAAAATTCGTAATATTGCCATTATCGCACACGTCGACCACGGCAAAACCACACTGGTAGACCAGTTATTGCGCCAGTCCGGTACTTTCCGTGCCAATCAGCAGGTAGACGAACGGGTGATGGATAGCAACGATCTGGAAAAAGAACGTGGCATTACCATTCTGGCCAAAAATACCGCCATCGAATATGAAGGCTTTCACATCAATATCGTTGATACCCCGGGACACGCTGACTTCGGTGGTGAAGTAGAACGCGTACTGGGCATGGTAGACTGCGTATTACTGCTGGTAGACGCACAGGAAGGCCCGATGCCACAAACCCGCTTTGTAACCAAAAAAGCACTGGCACTGGGGCTGAAACCTATCGTGGTTATCAACAAAATTGATAAACCAAGTGCCCGCCCAAGCTGGGTTATCGATCAGACTTTTGAATTGTTTGACAAACTGGGTGCTACCGACGAACAGCTCGACTTCCCCATTGTATACGCTTCCGGCCTTTCCGGCTTTGCCAAGTTGAATGAAGAAGACGAATCCAGCGACATGCGCCCGCTGTTTGATACCATACTGAAATACACTCCCGAACCATCAGGTGATGCGGATAAACCACTGCAATTGCAGATTTCCCAGCTTGATTATGATAACTACACTGGCCGCTTGGGTATTGGCCGTATTCTGAACGGGCGCATTAAACCCGGCCAGGTAGTGGCCATCATGAATGAAGACCAACAGATTGGTCAGGGACGGATTAACCAGTTACTTGGTTTCAAGGGTTTGGAGCGCATTCCCCTACAGGAAGCTGAGGCGGGCGATATTGTTACCATTTCCGGTTTGGAAGATATTGGTATCGGTGTCACCATTGCCGACCGTGAACAGCCTCAGGGTTTACCCATGCTCAGCGTGGACGAGCCTACACTAACCATGGATTTCATGGTTAACACCAGCCCGCTGGCGGGCACCGAAGGCAAATTTGTCACCAGCCGCCAGATTCGCGAGCGTTTGCAAAAAGAATTACTTACCAACGTGGCTTTGAAAGTTGAAGACACTGCTGATGCAGATGTTTTCCGCGTTTCTGGCCGTGGTGAACTGCATCTGACCATTCTGATTGAAAATATGCGTCGCGAGGGCTATGAGCTGGCGGTTGGTAAGCCACGTGTGGTTTTCCGCGAAATTGACGGTGTAAAATGCGAACCATACGAAAATCTCACCGTAGATGTGGAAGACAACACTCAGGGCGCGGTAATGGAAGAACTGGGTCGCCGTCGTGGTGAACTAACCAATATGGAAAGTGATGGCAAAGGACGCACTCGTCTGGAATACCGCATTCCTGCACGTGGTCTGATTGGTTTTCAGGGTGAATTTATGACCATGACCCGCGGCCAAGGCCTGATGAGCCACGTATTTGACAATTACGCACCGGTAAAAGCTGAAATACCCGGCCGCCGCAACGGTGTACTGGTATCGCAGGAACAGGGTGATGCCGTGGCCTATGCCTTATGGAATCTGGAAGACCGTGGCCGTATGTTTATCAATCCGGGCGAAAAAATCTACGAAGGCATGATTATCGGCATTCACAGCCGTGACAACGATCTGGTAGTCAACCCGCTGAAAGGCAAAAAACTGACCAATGTCCGTGCCTCTGGTACAGACGAAGCAGTACGCCTGACGCCACCGGTACTGATGTCTCTGGAAGCTGCGGTCGAGTTCATTGATGATGATGAACTGGTAGAAATCACCCCGCAAACCATTCGCCTGCGTAAACGTTACCTGAGCGAGCAGGAACGACGCAAGCACTTCAAAAAACTGGATTAATTCTGATTATTGATCTAAAAACAGGCAGCTTTTACGGGCTGCCTGTTTTTTGGATTAGTGTAAATATGCGGATAAACAAAGCTTCTGTCTTTAAAATAAATCACTCTATAACCGGCAAAATCTTGCTTTCTGGCCAATACACATTTGCCAAACAATACAGCATGAGAGAATAATATAGTCGCTGGTGTTATTAATTATTTCAGACAATCTCTTAGCGCATAAATCCAGCACCAATATACAAATACCATTTCAAACTGCTAAAATTACCAATTGCTAACTCTCAGATTACATATTTTTTATTTTTACAACAAAACTTTCTCTTGTTTGTGAAAACAGCATCCCCCATCTCAACATTCATTATTTCGTTTTTCGTGAGGACTAATTTGCCATGACCGCAGTATTGGTGATACTGGCTATTGTTTTATTGCTTATCGGCCTGTTGGGCACATTCATGCCCGCCTTGCCCGGATTACCCTTAATGTTCGGCGGTGTCTGGTTACTGGCACTAAGCAGCAATTACCAGATAATGGGTGCAGGAACATTGATTAGTCTGGGTATTTTAACCATACTTGGCTGTGCCCTGGATTATATAGCTGGCATGCTGGGAGCCAAACATAGTGGCGCAAGCAGAAAAGCCATTTGGGGATCGTTTATTGGTGCCATTATTGGCATGTTTTTTGCTCTGCCCGGCATGATACTTGGCCCCTTGCTGGGTGCAGCCGCTGGCGAATTTATAGCCAGACGTAATCTGGTGGCCGCTGGCAAAGTAGGGTTAGCTACAGTTATCGGCCTGATTTTTGGCGTAGTAGCCAAAATCGGCTGCGCATTCGCCATGCTAATAACCATCGCTGTGATGTACTTGTATTCATTATATTGATGCCGTCAGTTTTCCCGCAAAGAATGTGGCTACAGTATCTGAATGAGTACTGTAGCCATTTATCCGCTTTCCTGTACCTATTCAGAACCATCTGGATGCAATTGCCTGTCAATACAGGCTTGTCTTATCATAGCTTGCCCATAAGTATTGACAATCAAATTAATTATTACCTGTAAAACTGAAATTATGCCCGCTGTTGCCCATTTTGCATTGCCCCAAGCCAGTCAGACTGTATCCTGGCCAGATTTAAACGCTGGTAGCTTGCCATTGCTGCTCAGCGAACATTTACCCGAAAAAAAACTGAAAATCATTTTGACTGCCGATGCTGAGCAGGCAATTCGCATTCAGTCAGCCTGGCAGTTTTTCGACCCGGCAGCACGGGTAGTATTCTTTCCCGACTGGGAAACCTTACCCTATGAACATTTCTCCCCTCATCAGGAACTAGTATCCGAGCGCCTTAGTACCTTATGGCAATTAAAAAATGGGCTGGTTGATGTCTTACTCCTGCCTCTGGCCACAGCAATGCAAAAAATTGCGCCGCCTTCATTTCTGCTTGGCCGCACTTTCTGGCTGAAAGCTGGTCAGCAATTGGACATAGATGTACTCAAGCATAGCCTGATTGAAGCTGGCTACAATCATGTTACACATGTTGTGGCAACAGGCGAATTTGCTACTCGTGGCGGTATTCTGGATATTTTTCCTATGGGTAGCGATATACCGTTTCGACTGGATTTATTCGATAACGAAATTGATACTATTAAAACTTTCGATGCTGACAGTCAGCGCACATTAACCAGTGTAGATGAAATCCGCCTGCTACCTGCTCACGAATTTCCTACTGACAGCGATGCACAAAAAATCTTTCGTAGCCGCTTTCGTGAAGAAATCAGCGATGATGCCCGCAAAGCCACTGTTTATACCGCGGTATCAGAAGGCCATTTCGGAGCAGGTGTTGAATACTACCTGCCTTTATTCTTTGAAGAAGAATGTGTCAGCATTTTTGATTATATCAATGCAGACGCTATTCTGGTTTGTCTGGGTGATATACATAATGAAGCCGCGCGTATCTGGCAAGACGTCAAGCAGCGTTATGCCTTGGCACAGGGCGATCCGGCCTATCCGCCTCTGGCGCCCAGTTACCTGTATTTGAGTGAGGATCAGCTTGGCGCACGTATTAAACCTTACCCACGCCTAATACCTCAATTAAGCGAAAACAATATTTACACCCTGCCCCATGTCGCTGTAGACCGTCAGGCAGATGACCCATTGCATGCACTGAAAATTTTCCTGCAACAACATTCTTACCGGGTGCTGATTTGCGCAGAAAGCCTCGGACGACGTGAAACCATGTTGAATTTTATGCGTGAGTATAATTTACAACCTAACGTCGTAAATGGCTGGCAGGATTTCTTCAATAGCAGCACCAGCCTGTGCCTGACAATTGCGCCATTAAGTTATGGCTGTCTGTTACCAGAACAACAACTGGCCATTATTACTGAAGCTGATTTATATCAGTATATTGTGCGCGGTCGCCGTACACGACGCAAACACAGTGCTGTTTCCGACGGTATGCTGCGTGATTTAGCTGAAATCAAAATTGGCGATCCAGTCGTTCATGAACAACATGGTATCGGTCGCTATCAGGGACTGGTTACACTGGATTTGGGCGAAGGCGCCAGTGAAATGATGCTACTGGAGTATGCGGAGGGTTCACAGCTATACGTGCCTGTTGGCCAGCTACAATTGATTTCACGTTATGCAGGCAGTGCCCATGAAAACGTCAGCTTGCACAAACTCGGCCATGGCGCCTGGGATAAAGCGCGCCATAAAGCGGCTGAAAAAGCCCGCGATACTGCCGCGGAGCTGCTAAATCTGTATGCCCAGCGAGAAGCCCAGCAAGGGCACCGTTTCAGTTTGAATGAAATGGATTATCAGGCCTTTGCCAATGGCTTTGGCTATGAAGAAACAGAAGATCAGGCGGCTGCAATTGCTGCCACCATTAAGGATTTATGTGCTGAAAAACCCATGGATCGGCTTATTTGCGGCGATGTAGGCTTTGGTAAAACCGAAGTAGCCTTACGTGCAGCCTTTGTTGCCGCCATGGCTGGTAAACAGGTAGTGGTTCTTGCGCCGACAACATTGCTGGTAGAGCAACATGCACAGAATTTTGCTGACCGCTTTGCCGATTTTCCCATCAAAGTGGCACAGCTATCCCGTTTTAATACAAGCAAGCAGACACAGGCTACGCTGGCCGGTTTGGCTGATGGCACAGTAGACATCGTAATTGGTACACACAAACTGGTACAACCAGATGTACATTTTAAAAATCTGGGGCTGGTTATCATTGATGAAGAACACCGTTTCGGAGTACGTCAGAAAGAACAGTTGAAACGTTTGCGCGCTAATGTCGACGTACTTACCCTCACCGCCACACCGATTCCACGTACCTTAAGCATGGCATTGGAAGGTTTGCGTGATTTTTCACTCATTACCACAGCGCCCAGCCGCCGTCTGGCGGTGAAAACTTTTGTCCGTCCTTTTAGTGATGGTTTGATACGCGAGGCTGTAATACGTGAACTGAAACGTGGTGGTCAGGTATTTTTTCTGCATAATGAAGTAGATACCATAGCCAACACCTATGAAAGACTGAGCACCCTACTGCCCGAAGCACGCATTGGTATTGCTCACGGTCAGTTACGTGAACGTGAACTTGAACAGGTGATGCGCGATTTTCTCCAGCAGCGTTATAACATTTTACTGTGCTCAACCATTATCGAAACCGGAATTGATATTCCTAATGCCAATACCATTATCATCGAACGGGCAGATAAATTTGGTCTTGCTCAGCTACACCAGCTACGCGGTCGCGTAGGCCGCTCCCACCATCAGGCCTATGCTTATTTACTGGTACCGGAAGCGATGACTAAAGATGCACAGAAGCGTCTGGAAGCCATTGAAATGGCCGATGATTTGGGTGCAGGCTTTACCCTTGCCATGCAGGACCTGGAAATCCGTGGTGCAGGTGAAATTCTAGGTGAAGGACAGTCAGGTGAAATGATTCAGGTAGGCTTCACGCTGTATACTGAAATGCTGAAACAGGCTGTACGTAACCTGAAAAAAGGCCGCGAACCTGATCTGGATACGCCATTGGGCATCACCAGTGACATCAAGCTGCATAGTCCTGCTTTACTACCAGAAAGTTACTGCCCCGATATTCATGCCCGTCTGGTGCTTTATAAACGTCTGGCCAGTTGTGAAACTGAAGCTGAGATAGACCAGATACACGAGGAACTCATCGACCGCTTCGGCCTGCCCGAACCGGCTGTATCTAGTCTGATTGCCAGCCACCATCTGCGTATTGAGGCAGCCAGTCTGGGCATCGATACCATTGATGCCAGCAGTGAAGCCATTACGTTTACCTTTGGCAAACATCACCGTATCAATCCGGCCACCATTGTGGCTATTATGCAAAGTGACAAAAACTACCGTCTCGTTGGTGCAGACAAACTCAGGGTTAATATTGCCATTGAAGATGTCATGCAACGCGTACAGATAATTAAAAACATCATGAAGCAGCTTGCTGTTGATATGGCTAAATCAGACTAATTTATAAAACCTTCTATAATTTCACCATAAAATTAGCGGTAATACCGCCTAAGCTGTATTACCGCTGACTACTATTGTCTAAGCAGACTGGCTGTGTAACAAGTATTAGCCACAAATATATTTCAGCTCACCTTATCCAGAGCAAACAGCTCCGTACCATGCTGTTTTAGCCATAAACGCGCATTAACTGTATCGGCTGTATATTCAGCCACCATCGCCCAGAATGCCTTACCATGATTGGCGTGACGCAAATGGCACAGCTCATGAATACAGACATAATCCACCACAAAAGCAGGTGCACCAATCAAGCGCCAGTTTAAACGAATACCAGTACGTCTGCGGCACACCCCCCAAAAAGTACGCGCCTGACTTAAAGCAATTGCTGCCGGCTGCAATTGCATTATCTGTGCCCAGTATTGCAAGCGCGATAATAATTCGATTTGAGCATACTGCTTTAGCCATGCACTCAAAGCCTCATGCGGTAATTGTGCAGCCGCCAGTGGCAACAAAAATCCCTGCTGTGCATGCCATTGCACACGAGTAAGCACAGCCACCAGCGTATAAGAATAAGTCTGGCCACGAAACCAGATATATGCGGGTAAAGCCGTTGAGATTTGTACCGCCTGTTGCCACAACTTCTTAATAGAAGGTTCATGAGCACTTAACCATTGATACAAAGACTTCATCGATACAAATGGTGGTACATTGATATCCAGCAAATCGCGTGAAGCTGTACGTACAATAATATTTTTCCGCGCAGTGCGCCGCAGTTTCAGTCTGATGGCACAGCCATCCGCAGTTGTATAAATAAACACCGACATAACAACTAATCTATCAAAACCCCATAAAAAATAACCACAATACAGACTATTATTTTTGCATACCAATACCCAAACCCGTTGATTCTGTTTTGGGTACAACTGCATCAATTACTAACAGTAATTTAATCTTAGGCCATCAGACTAATTTTTTAAGATTAAATGCATATTATTTTTGGTAATTCGATTATAGGGATTCAAGCTTAACAGTTATACATTACTGCCATTACCAATAAATTCATAATCATCTACAAGAATAGCAATATTAACCTGAATTTATCAGCACCGATGCGATGGTAGTTTTTACCACTTTGCATAGTAGCTACAATCGTAACCAGACTGATACGGAGATGCTTGCCAAAGGTAAACTTAATGATTTCACTGCTGACATCAATAATATCGATATCCAGACTGGCTGCTTCGATGTGTAGATGGTGGCAGGCAATCAGACCAGCCATTAATGGTGTAATACCGGAGTGGGCGTTTGCGGGTTTTGCGGTGCAAATGGGCCAGCACCCTGAATTTTAATCTGCTGATTTTCTATCCACTGTTCACACAGTTTGATTAACTCTTCTGGCGTGTGTGCAATTTCATAAGAAATCGGTGCACCAATCACTACGGTTACTTTGCCCGGATATTTAAAAAAAGAATCCTTAGGCCAGAATTCGCCGCTATTTAAGGCCACTGGCACCAGATTCATATGCAGCATCTGAGCCATACGCGCTGCCCCTTTTTTATAATGTCCCCGGTATCCGGGCTTAATCCGCGTACCTTCCGGAAAAATACAAATCCACATACCTTTTTGACGACATATTTTACCCTGACTGATAATCTGAGCATTCGCAGCTTTAGGATTATTGCGGTCAATACCTATTGTGCCGCGCCATTTCAGTGCCCAGCCAAATATTGGAATACGGAAAAGCTCACGTTTGGCAACAAAGGCCAAATCAGGAAAAAAGCAAAGCATGGCCAGTGTTTCCCAGCCAGATTGATGTTTACAGCACACGATACTCGGCTCATGCGGAATATTCTCCCGGCCAATTACTTCATATTTCAAGCCAATAACGTGCTCCAGCATCCAGAACAGCACTTTTGCCCAAGCGGTAGTTGTCCATGTAATACCTTTGGGAATGAGCATGGAAATAATAACCACCACCAGCCATATCAGCGAAAACACACATAAACAAAACCAGTAAATCAAATTACGTAACAACAACATGTTATATTATTCCTCGGCTGCCTTTTCAGCCTGTGCGCGACAAAATTTGGCAAAATCCAGCAAATCGTCATACACCTGTGTATCATCCGGCAAAGTCTCCATTTTCAGCGTTTCCTTGCCTTTCCCTGTTAACACAAGCACCGGATGTCCGCCAATTGCTGCGATTGCCTGCATATCACGAATGCCATCCCCTACCAGCCAGGTATTTTCAGCTTTCATATGCAAACGGTCGAGAATGTCCAGCAACAAACCCGGCTGAGGCTTGCGGCAGTTACATTTGGCACTATTGGTATGCGGGCAAAACCAGACTCCGCTCAAGCGACCACCGGCTTTCTGAATATGGGTATGCATTTTGCCATGTACTTCATTAAGCTGCTGCATACTCACCTGATCGCGTCCGATTCCAGACATATTCTCAGCCACAACTACGGTGTACCCACTTTGAGTTAAAAAGGCAACAGCATCCATGCTACCGGGTAAAGGAAGCCATTGATCAGGGTCGCTGATTGGCTGTGGCCGCATTGCATTCAGCACACCATCACGATCAAGAATAATTAATTTACCTTTTCCACTCAATGCCATAATGATCCTTATTGGGTTGGCTTCAAACTTTGACGCCACTGAATCAGGGCACTATCAAATACACCGTCAAGCAAAACCTGATTTTTATCATTTATTTCTACATGATAAAAACTTTCCAGAGCCGGTGTATTTAGAGTTTGCACGTAGTCTTCCATAAAACGGCCATAGCCTTCCTCTTCATCCTCATAATAATAAAGGGAAAAACGGCGTCCTTCATCATTGAAATCACTGTCTTCCAGACAACCAGCCATATTATTCAGAACAAATTCAGCTCCGCTCATCACTTGTGCTTTTAGCGCAGCTATGTCTTCTTCTGCCGCCTCATCCCATTGCGGGTTATATAATCCACGGCGCACAATCCATGACCAGTAATAACCCATATGCGTGGCAGCATTGGCCATGGCCAGCGCTGGCGGATAATCTTCTTCTGTATGAAATACTACATTATCAAATATCATGATTTGACTCTCATCCACTATCAGAACGGACTGTACAAACAGATATTACTCATTCAGTAAAGCAATGTCGGCCACTGCATTCATCTGGTGTGACAAAGACAGTAACAAAGCCAAGCGATTATTTCTAATCGCTTCATTTTCATCCATTACCATTACATTAGTAAAGAATGTATCCACCTTTTCCTTGATACCAGTCAACTCCGCCAGTGCCTGAACAAAATTCTGTTGCTTCAGGGCAGCCTGAATTTTTACGGCTACCTGTTCAGTTGCCTGATGCAGGTTCTGCTCATCCTGTAGCTGTAAAAGCGTAGTTTCCATAGCAGGTAAAGCAGAAATATCGACTCTTTTCAACAAATTGTGCACACGCTTGTTCGCGGCTATTAATGCAGTAGCTTCATCCAGCCGTTTAAACTGAGTCACAGCGGCCAGTCTCGCTTCCAATTCACCCAGATTCTCCACATTACCAGCCAGCACGGCGGCTACCACATCCTGCGCATAAGTATTTTGCAACAGAATAGCCAGACGCGCCTGCATGAATTCGGCTACCTCGCTCACAGTATTAGCAGCCAGTTTGCCAGCAGGAAAAGTATCAAATGCAGCCTGTAATAGCGGTGTTAGCGCCAGATTATGCTGCATCAGCATCCGCAGAATACCCAGCGCACTGCGGCGCAATGCGTACGGGTCTTTGTCTCCGGTTGGAATCAGCCCAATACCCCAGATCCCCAGCAAAGTTTCCAACTTATCTGCCAGTGCCACTACTGTACCGAGTAAATTATCCGGCAATGCATCATTAGCAAAACGCGGCCAGTAATGTTGCTCAATTGCCACAGCCACATCGGCATCTTCACCATCATGCCGTGCATAGTATTTACCCATCGTACCCTGCAATTCAGGAAATTCACCAACCATATCGGTAAGTAAATCCGCCTTAGCCAGTTCGGCCGTTCGAGCTGCTTTATTAATATCAACACCTAACAGCGGTGCAATTGCTGTAGCCAGCTGACTAATGCGCTGCACTCTTTCTGCCTGACTGCCCAATTTATTGTGGTAAACGACATTTTGCAGTCGAGATACGCGGCTAGCCAGAGAGGTTTTCTGATCCTGAAGGTAAAAGAACTCAGCATCAGCCAGACGGGCACGCAGTACGCGTTCATTGCCATGAATGATATGAAACGGATTTTCAGTCTGTAAATTGGATACCAGTAAAAAGCGGTTAATCAGTTTGCCTTCACTGTTTAACAGTGGGAAATATTTCTGATTCTGCTGCATAGTTAAAATCAGGCATTCCTGTGGCACCTGTAAAAAGCGCTCATCAAAACCTGCCTGCAATACTACCGGCCACTCAACCAGTGCCGTTACCTCATCCAGCAAACCTTCAGCATAGGCCACCCGTGCATGCATCGCTTTCTCAGCCTCACTTAAACCCTGTTCAATGCGGGCACGACGCTCAGCAAAGCTGGCCACAACCTTACCTTGTTCCAGTAGTTGTTGCGCATAATCTGCTGCATGGTTAAATGTAATCCTGCCCTCACTCAGGAAACGGTGGCCTAATGTCCAGTTCTGGCTGCTTAATCCCAGCACACTGCCGGCAACTGTTTCAGTACCGTGCAGCATAACCAGCCCATGTACCGGCCGAACAAAGGTATAAGTACTGCTACCCCAGTGCATTACCTTGGGAATAGGCAATTTCTTAATGGCCAGATTCAGAATATCACTTAACAATGCACTTAATGGCTGGCCGGCCTGAGTATACTCATAAGCAAACACCATCTGTTTGCCATCATCAATCTGGCTGAGCTGGTCAATTTCTACCTGATTACTGCGGGCAAATCCCTGCAAGGCTTTGGTAGGTTCACCATCTTTCATGCCAGCAGCTACACTCGGGCCTTTTTTCACCATGCGTTGGTCTGCCTGCACCGGTTTAACATTCTGTACCAGAACACCTAAACGTCTGGGCGCAGCAAATACCTGATAATCAGCCACACCACTGATGAGTTGTGCTTTCTCCAATCCATCAACAACACCAGCAGCCAGACTTTCGCCCAGATTATTCAGGGCTTTTGGTGGTAATTCTTCGGTACGCAGTTCAATTAATAAGGGAGCATTCATGCAAGTATTACTTTCATTCGGTTCAGGCTGTCTGGCCGTTAGTATTTTTTTTCAGTAACGGGAAACCAAGTTTTTCGCGGCTTTCCACATATTTATGCGCAACTGCACGGCTTAAAGCACGTACACGGCCAATATAAGTGGCGCGTTCAGTCACAGAAATGGCACCACGTGCATCCAGCAGATTAAATGTATGTCCGGCCTTGAGTACCAGCTCATATGCAGGCAGCGCCAGACTGACATTCTCTATAGCCAGCAGACGCTTGGCTTCCGCTTCATAATGGTTAAACTGTGCCAGTAACCATTCTGCATTACTGAACTCAAAATTATAAGTAGACTGCTCTACCTCATTCTGATGGTATACATCGCCATAAGTCACAATCTGCCCGTCCTGAGTTTTGGCCCAAACCAGATCGTAGACATTTTCAACGCCTTGCAAATACATGGCCAGCCGCTCAATACCATAAGTAATTTCCCCCAAAACCGGTGAACAGTCCATACCGCCTACCTGCTGAAAATAGGTAAACTGTGTCACCTCCATGCCATTGAGCCATACCTCCCAGCCCAACCCCCAGGCACCTAAGGTAGGATTTTCCCAATCGTCCTCAACAAAGCGGATATCATGCTGACGCGGATCAATACCCAGCTCCTGCAAAGAGGCCAGATATAACTCCTGAATATTATCCGGTGCCGGCTTTAGCGCCACTTGAAACTGGTAATAATGTTGCAGGCGATTCGGATTTTCACCATAGCGGCCATCCTTGGGACGGCGCGACGGTTGTACATAGGCTGCAAACCAAGGTTCAGGCCCCAGAGCGCGCAGACAGGTGGCCGGATGGCTGGTACCCGCGCCCACCTCCATATCCAGAGGCTGCAACACCACACAGCCATGGCGTGCCCAGTAATTCTGTAAAGTAAAAATAATTTCTTGGAAAGTCAGCATGACGGGAAATTTCTGATAGTCTGCAAAATTGTCTATTTTACTGTGCTTGCCAGCAGTTGAACAGCCATCATCACGTTCCAGAATAACCACCCGTGTAAATAATAAACTCAAAAAACACTTGCACCTTCTGGCTGGCGGTGAAACGATAGCCTTTTCATTTATTGACTCCATCTCTCAAAATGTATCGTGGCGAACGCTTTAACGCATATTCTCACCTTGTCGGCTTTATCCTTGCCATCGTAGGCACAGGATTTCTCCTAATCAAATCTGCACATTACGGAGATGCTTACCGTATTGTCAGTTCAATTATTTATGGCGCCAGCCTGATCCTTCTGTATGGTATATCAACTCTGTACCATTCCATTCCTTCACACCGCGCCAAGGCAGTGTTACAAAAATTTGATCACTGTGCCATTTATCTGCTGATTGCCGGTAGCTATACCCCTTTTACTCTCACAACATTAAACGGTGGCTGGGGCTGGTCGTTACTCGGTGTATCGTGGGGACTGGCAATATTTGGTATCATTCAGGAAGTGACTATTGGACGCAAAAGTGAAACCCGCATCTTGTCACTGATTCTTTATCTGTTGATGGGCTGGCTGATTATCATTGCCATCTATCCGCTGACACAGCGTATGTCTTCACCGGGTCTATTCTGGCTGACTAGCGGTGGGCTGGCATACAGTATCGGCATTTACTGGTTTATCAATGATGAAAAAATCCGCCATGGTCATGGCATCTGGCACTTATTTGTGATGCTGGGCAGTCTGGCACAATTTATCTGTGTTTACGCCTATATCTGAAATTACGGCAATACAGATAGTTAAATACAAATGTCGCCAACATCAATTACCAATGATTAAATGGAAGAAGTTAAGTGAAAATATACCTGAAAACTTTGTTTTTTAGTCTGTGCCTGCTCACTCTGGCGGCCTGTGGTGGTGAAAAAACCACACAATCTGCTGCTTCATCTGAGCAGACGAAAAAAGAAATTATTGTCGGTACTACCGTAGGCGACTTTGCCGATATGGTGCGTGATCAGGTGAAGCCCGAACTGGAAAAACAGGGCTATAAGGTACAACTATTGGAATTTACCGATTATGTTCGCCCCAATCTGGCGCTGGCAGATAAATCTATTGACATCAACATTTTCCAGCACAAGCCATATCTGGATGATTTTGCCCAGTCGCGCCACTTGGCAATCATACCGGCTTTTCAGGTTCCTACCGGCCCTCTGGGCATATATACCGGCAAGCTGCACGAACTGAGTGCCGTAAAAAGTGGTTCCAGCGTCTCTGTACCCAATGATCCATCCAATCTGGCACGTGCACTGGTTATGTTGGACAAACTGGGCTGGATTACCCTAAAAGCCAACATTAACCCTCTTAAGGCCTCATTAGCCGATATTGCCAGCAATAACAAAAACATCAAACTGGTACCACTGGAAGCTGCTCAATTACCCCGCTCCCGCCACGATGTGGATTTTGCAGTGATTAATGGCAATTTTGCCACCAGCTCAGGCCTGAAATTTACATCGGCATTGTTCCTCGAACCCGGCTTCACTTATGTTAACTGGGCTGCAATCCGAGCTGCCGACAAAGATAGTCAGTGGGTAAAAGACATAAAAGCTGCATACAATTCTGCTGCATTCAAACAGTATGCGTTCAAGCGTTTTGCTGGTTACAAGTATCCTGAATCCTGGGGCATACAGGGCACTCAACCCACATCTGCACCAGCACAATAATTACCCGCAGTAGCCTTGACCAAGCATTTCGTTACAAACGTCGATAACGAAATGCTTTTACCACTAAGATTTAGATAAGCATGAAGACGAACAATTTTATCGCCGGTGATAAACTACCATTAGAACAGAAAATTAATCTAGAAACTGCACGTATCTGCTGGCATGAGCTCCAACCTCATTTTGCCCGTGGCAGCTGTATTTATGTTGCACCGGAGCTGGATTTAGTTGATATTGCCCGTATGATAGCCGCAGATGACAGCGCTACCATTGCACTTTTGATACATAAAGGTAAAATTAGTAAAATCAGCGATATAATGGCACAGCAGTATTTTGATTGTAATCAGCCAATGTGGGCCGTTGTGGTAAGGCCATATGTGCTGATCCAGCTAGACAATACTATTGTCGGAAGCAAATAAGCCATAAGTACTTAACACAAGCATTCATAATAGAAAGAGAACATTATGCAACGTCACAATCAGGGCTTTACACTCATTGATATGATGATTACCATCATCATTATCGCCATATTAGCCGTTATAGCCTACCCATCCTATAATAACTATGTGATTAAAGCTCGCGAACAAAATGCCCGCGCTGATTTAGTGCGAAATGCCAACAAACTGGAACGGTATTACGCTAAAAATAATACTTTCAGTGGTTATGGGGATACGCTCGAACAAGGTAAAAGCGCAACATTTTTTACTTTTGCAGGCGACTATCAACCCAATAGCTATCGTCTGGTGGCTACGCCTACAGCAGCCAATAGCGGTGCTACCAGAGAGGTTGTCTATGACAGTTTAGAGGGTATATTATTGTGCGAGAACACTCAACCACAAGAATGTAATCCTTATTAAACTCTCATTCATGCATTTCATGTTACAACACATACTATTGAAAACCGTATTTTTCAACAATATATTTACTTTGATAACTTTGGTTTTACCTTTCAAGTATAATAATAGTTGAAAAATCGCGAAAAGATTCAATATTTAACCTTGTAGTTTCAAGCAAGTGATTAAATTTTTGACAAAAATAGAAGATCAGATATATGGAAATGCTGAAATCAATCCTACTCCTATCAACCACTTTAACACTGGCCAATTCCGCACTGGCAGCCAGCCATCGAAATGATGCTGTTAATGATGGGCTAGATGATGCTGAAAAAATCATCGTGCAGATGTACAACCAGCAACAACAGATTGAGAAAGAAATCGACAAATTATCTGCTTCGTTTTTTCAGGATGATAATCAGGTTAAGCTATTTAAAAACTGTAAACAGCCAGAATGTCATCAATACAGTGAAACTTCATCTTTCAGCCTTGACCCGAATCAAAATTTTACATATCAGAATCAGGTTAGCAGAGATGGTCTGACCAAATCTGTTAGCCGTAGTGGCAAATTTGACCATCGGAAGAGCAAACAGACACTGATACTGAATAATGCAGATGGCCAGCCAGATATGTATCTGCATCAGTAAATTCCCAGAACTTCAGAATGACATTTATCTAGAAAGCTGCAGATTACATAAAAAGGCAATGAATAAATCATTGCCTTTTTATTTAACTACTTATCAGGTAAATTTTATTTATGCTTGGATTTGGATGAATTCACTACAGAGCGTTCAATTATTTGATCCAATTTATAAACATACTGGCTGGCAGTAGTATCATCCGCAGCACCAGCCGGTTTTACCTCATAGACATTCAACCGTAGTACCTGATTTTCTGCCGGATTAAACTGCCAGCCGTCAATCGTGCCGGCAAAATTACGCCATACACCAGTTTTGACTTTCACCCCCTGATCGTTATAGAAAATTTCACGCACTTTCAGGCATTGAGCTGCGCCATTGTCCGTCTGACAGGTTTGTGTCTGCGGACTTATTTCCCAGAACACCACTGTAGGCTGGCCATACTGGGCAGTGGCTGTGGGCACACCACGCCAGAGCAAATGTTCGCCACGCCGATTTTCAATCCATAACTGCGGCTGAGCATTCTGGGCATTTTCAGTGTTAAGCAATCCTGCATGCAGTTTCTGCCCATTCATAAAAGCAATAATCGCTGCATCCTGTGCCATCACATCAGGGGCACAGGCCATCATAGTACTCATTGGTGCCTGAATTTGCATATCCTGTCCGCTTAGCTGGTAAGCAGAACCAATAGAGTTACATCCACCCGAAACATTTAGCCGCTGGCCAGCAAAATTCAGTTTCAAGGCCGAATTCGTCTTGAAATTAGCCAATGGCCGGCCATGTCGATCAGTTGCTTCTA
Source organism: Snodgrassella gandavensis (assembly GCF_914768025.1). Taxonomy (GTDB): domain Bacteria; phylum Pseudomonadota; class Gammaproteobacteria; order Burkholderiales; family Neisseriaceae; genus Snodgrassella; species Snodgrassella gandavensis. Next base: position 36,162 of record NZ_CAJZCE010000011.1, read on the forward strand.
CTAGCTGCCAATCATAAGCGCCTAACTGCTGCACACTAGCAGCACGCATATTAACTTTATGGTCAGATGTATGTGCACAGGCAGTCAGACTGCCGACAATCAGGGCAGTTACTACCATTTTTTTGATAGTCATAAGTATATCCTTGCTTAAACAACACAACACCTGCACATTAAAATAAATCTACGCATAAAACAACTATCATGTTTTATATAACTGCAAGATTAGCTATTATGCAACAGCGGCAACAAATTCAGGAGAGTCAGCATGCAAATTGGCATCATCATTATCGGCGATGAAATTCTGAATGGTTCACGTCAGGACAGCCATTTTATTTTTTTCAGACAGCTATTCCAACAACACGGTCTATATATGGCCTGGGCGCAATATTTACCTGATGATCGGGCAATAATCAGCCGGCAGTTAGAGCAGTCATTTAAAGAGAAAATACCTGTTTTTGTCACCGGAGGCATAGGAGCCACACCAGATGACCATACTCGTCAGGCCTGTGCCAATGCTTTAAACCTGCCATTAACCGCTCATCCCGAAGCTCTGAAAGCGATTGAAGCCATTTCAGTCCAATATGGCGACACATTAAACAGCCCAGCTCATTTACAACGGGCAAAAATGGCCGCTTTTCCTCAGGGAGCGGCACTGATTCCAAATCCGTTCAACAACATCGCCGGCTTCTCAATCCAAGAACATTACTTTTTACCCGGCTTCCCCAAAATGGCACACCCAATGGCTCAATGGGTATTAGACCAATATTACCGGCAGAACTTTTTCCAGCATAAACTGGCCATTAAAGCCGCAGTGGTTGACGGCATACCCGAATCGCGGATTGCGCCACTGATGGAGCAGATTGAACAAAACTGGCCGGGTATGAAAACTTTCAGCCTGCCCACCATCCGTGATGATTTACCAGCTAAAGAACAAATACATCAATACCGGCTCGAATTTGGCTTGAAAGCCTGGGGTAAAGACTGCTCCACTCTGCCAGAAGTCTGGGAAGAGGCTGTACAGAAACTGAAACAGCTTGGTGCCACCCAGATCACCCCACTGGATAAAAGCAGTGAAGGCTGAATCTGCATCCGATATAGTGGATTAATATCAGGATAAATTCTGTAATTTATAGAAAAATTACCTGTCTAAATGCTAAAAAAAAGGGTTTAAAACTATATCCATCGTGCTGACAGGCTGAAAAAACCATACTTTTACCACTTTACATGCAAAATGGTTTTGTATTTGCGTTTCAATTGGCAAGCAACTAGAATTCCAGCAACTTACAGCAGTATCTGGTTTAGTGGTTATCCGGATACCGATACATATAGAACCAGTCGATAGTGTACTAAACCTATCAACCGTACACCTTAGCAACAGGTATTAATTTATTCATGACAACACTGAACAAATACAATTTTTCTGCCGGTCCTGCAATACTGCCAGAGGCCGTATTACAAACAGCACAGGCTGAAATGCTGGATTATAACGGTATCGGTAGCTCAGTCATGACCATGAGCCACCGCTCAGATGCATTTATCAGTATTCTGTATCATGCCGAGCAAGACTTGCGTCAACTACTGCATATTCCAGACAACTATAAAATACTGTTTATGCAGGGCGGAGCCAGTGCTCAATTCAATATGGTAGTCATGAATCTGGCCAATGGCTTTAAACGGGTTGATTCAGTCGTTTCCGGCAACTGGAGCCGGATTGCCCACAGCCAAATGGGCAAACTTTCCAATGCCGAAATACACTTGGCAGCACATGGCGGTGATTTGTATAACTATACTGACGTACCTGCCCCCACAAGCTGGGACGTTGACCCAAACTCAGCCTTTGTCCACTATTGCATTAATGAAACCGTACATGGTCTGCAATACCGTGATATTCCCAAGCCAGACGGGTTGCCGCCAATTGTGTGTGATATGTCGAGTGAAATACTTTCACGGCCGATTAATGTTGCCGATTTTGGTGTTATTTATGCCGGTGCCCAGAAAAATATTGGTCCGTCAGGAGCCACCATCGTTATTATTCGCGAAGATTTGCTTGAACGCTGTTCCGAACGAATCCCCGACGTATGGAATTATCAAAGCCATATCAGCCGTCAGGGGATGTACAACACCCCTGCTACCTATCCGATTTATATTTCTGGTCTGGTATTCCGCTGGCTACAGGCTCAGGGTGGAGTGGAACAAATGCAGGCAATCAATACCATGAAAGCTGAAACCCTGTATTCTGCTATTGATAATAGTAATGGCTTTTATACCAACAATGTGCAACAACATGCCCGTTCACATATGAATGTCATTTTCCATACTCCGGAAAAAGAACTGGACAAAATATTTGTTCAGCAAGCTAATGCCCATGGTTTATGTGCGCTACACGGCTATAAATCAATTGGTGGCATGCGCGCCAGCATTTATAACGCTATGCCCATTCAGGGCGTAGAAGCTTTGGTAAGTTTTATGCAGGAATTTCAGCGCCGATACGGCTAATTTCTTTGATTTTTTCTTCAACCGGTGTAGCAGCAATGTGCTACACCGGTTTTTAATTTTATCCCAAATAAATTATTATTTTGCACCATAAATCATTAATTTGGACTTAACTTTTGCTTAAAAGATGCAGCTTCCGCTTTACCCTACTGAATAGTTTTAGGACGGTATCGCTCCAACAGCATATTATTGAATTTATTTTCTGGGTCTAGTTGCGCTTTAAGTTTAAAAAACTGCTCTGCTTGTGGATATGCACGCTGAAACTGCTCAGGAGTTGCATGCAACTGATAAGGTAAAAAATAACTACCACCGTTTGCCAGTACAGCATCTATTAACCCTCGAGTCCAAATACCTACCTGCTCTTTACTGCTTTCATCAGTAGCCTGCTGATAATAAACAACAAAAGCAAACACCTCAGTTCTGGCCCATGCCAGCAGCGAACCACTATCGGGATTTGCATGACGAATAGAAATATTGACAACATTAGCCCGATGTTTTTTCAGGATAGCAACTAGCTCAGGATAAAAATCGTCAAACCGCTCTACTGGTATAAAATATTCCTCCAGAGCAAAACTTTTATTTTTTTCAGCAATAGGTTGCAAACTGGCTACATCATAACTGGCCTCATAATTACGCCACATCACCGGTTGCTTTACATAATGCACCTCATCACGTAATTTGCGCAATTCTTTGCCCAAATCAGATGCAGCCACAATTTTTAGTTTTTGTTCCTGCTGGCGTGAACGCTTAAAGGGCGGTCTTAACCTGCTGAAAATAGTTAGTGGTTCTTGCGTTTGTTCAAAAGTGACCGCACGAACTTTTTTGAAATCAGGTGGGTACATTATAGCATTGTGAAATATTGCGGCCTTATCAGTACGAACATGTTGAGAGAAATACTGGGAATACTGTGCAATTGGCATCACCCTACTAATCCGTTTTACTTTAACATTATCAGCAAGCCGTAAAGTTACTTCCGTGATAACGCCCAAGCCACCATAACCACCAATAGCGCCATAAAATATGTCCTGATTTTCTTGCGGACTGGCCATTACTACCGAACCATCAGCCAGTACAATTTTGAACTGCTCAACAGACAGGATAATAGGCCCTTCACCAATATAACGACCATGCACATTCACACCCAATGAACCGCCAATGCTGAAATTGGCATAGCTTTGCATGATTTTTACCGATAATCCATAAGGATCAATTAATTCCTGTACCTGACGCCAGCTTGCACCGGCCTCAATGGTTAATAGCTTCTGTTCAGGATTAAAAGCAATCACATGATTTAGCTTGCGTGTATCTATCTGGAGCGCACCTGGCATCGCCGTTTGTCCGCCCATGCTGTACTTGCCTCCGGCGATGCTGATTGAGCCTGAAGTGCTTTTAACCAGCTCAGCGACCTGTTGGGTAGATTCTGGCTGCACGACAGCAGCTACTTGCATGGGTGTCATCCCAGTAACATCATTTACAACCACGGCATGTGTTTTAAACGACAGTAACAGGCAAAGACAGCAGTACAACAAATTTAATTTTTTCATTATTAAGTGATATACATTCGATATAGCCAAAGCCGATTAGCAATTTTATCTGTGCCAAACAAATAAATAAAAGATACAAATTGTCTATATTTAACAAAAATCAAATATTTTATCTAATTCTAAAAAATTTGATTACTTGCGCTTTGACTTAATAATCTGAGTATCCACATAATCCAGACTAATATCCCCATAACAGGCACGGTGAGTCAGATAACCCTACGCCAGAAAATCTACACCAGCTTTTGCTATAGCCTATACTGTATCCGCGCGCGATTATCTGAGGTCGCAGTCTGACACAGTCCTTTGCACCTGCTTACTGCCGTGTGTGGTTTTTCTATCGGCATATTACCTAGCAACACCAAGTCGATACTTATATCCACCTCCACAACTATCAGATGGCCTGTATCAACTTGGGCTTGACGCACAGTGGCCACAATCGCACCTCCGTGCCTAAGCAATATAATTATCTTTAATTAAAATAACAGCATTCATACCCATGCAGTTATTTCAGCCGCTGCCTATTTCTTACAGTATAACTTTCAATTGCGCGCAGATTGGATAGATTTTACAGGTACAGACTAGCTTTGCCCCTATGGGCATGCTATCAATGTCTGACGCCCGTGAATCATGGCAGCAATTTCACTAAAGTTGGGTAAGGAAGTTCAATACAGAACCTTCCGCCATTAGCATAGCGCACGTTACCGCAAGCCTATGCCTGCTCAATTCCGGCAACAATCACTTCGCCATCACATGGATACGTAGTAAACGTCAAACTACTGTTCACCATACCACGTAACATCATGGCCAGTGACATAGTCAAATCCGGCCATCATTGCGGGTATCAGGATATTACCCATGAGTTAATCTCAGCAGTACCGGCAGCACATTAGGTATACGCCAACATCACCACTGATATGACTGGCCACATCGAAGTACTTCAAACTGCATACATCAGTAAAACAGTCACCAGTCGCAGATTGCATGGCGCCAATCATCTGGCCAGTAATTCCCCGCTTGAATGTGTGGTAACCGAACAGGTGGCTGCTGCTAAGGCAGCATCACAACACTAACCCCGCACGTGGCGGCGAAATTCAGGAATTAAGCGGTTTCCAAAAACTGAAGCCCGCGCCACCCATATACACCGATTTGAATCCATACAGTACAGCATTCAATCTCACCACGCTGTAACAGATTAGAACCCAACACGTTAGCATTTGCCGGCATAACGGAGAAATACACAGTTTGTATAGCCAATTACAACAATGGAATCTGCACATCAGCAATCATCAGGATAAACTAGCACTGGAAACCCGGCCTTACTACTGGAGCAAGCTGACCTTAATCAGCAAATAAACTGGGGGATGCATTTTTTTCTTGACCGGCAAAGAATTTATAAGCGAACTTTGCGTTGCGCACATTGTTTTCTGGCTGCTGCAACTGCTTGATTGAGTCTGGCTTCAGTAAGCGTGCCCAGCAGTGGCTGCTGAAACCCGCATTTGGGAGCCCGTACCAGTGTAAATGGTACACCACCAATCTCATTGCCTAATTGTTTCATCCAGGCACGGCTATCTGTACCCGTATAGCGATACAATGGATATCGTACGGACACCCGCTGAGTAAAACGTTGTAAATTAGCATCAGTATCCAGAGCCACCCCTGCCACAGCAACCGTGCCTTTACCAGAACGCTGTTGCTGCTGGTACCAGCGTGACAACATGGGCATTTCTTTCCGGCAGGGCGTACACCAAGTTGCCCAGATATTGACCACAAGTATCGGCTTATCCATTGGTAAAACTGCAGCCTTACCCTGTGGCCAGCTTTGCAATTCTGCCGCCTGTAAACGAATACAACCTAAAAACAACACACTAAATAAAAATATTTTTTTTAAAAGCACGGCTGACTGAGACATATCCTTACCTCAATATTACATTTTAATAGCATTAATTATAGAATACATCATCTACAATTAAGCAGCATAAATTACAGAGAAGCAGTTGGCTTTCATTTCTATTCTTCTATCCTGCCGCAATCTACTAAAATATGTAACTAAAATCTGATGATCCATTTACATCAATCACAAAAATCAGCTTAACCATTAGAATAATTAATAATACTTGTCAAAATTGAAAGTTTCGTCCACACTTCCAATTTAGATTTTTCATTTCTTTAGAAGTTCAGGGATAATCATGACAAATACCGTCATACTGTACCACAACCCGAATTGTTCCAAATCACGCGCGGCTTTGTCCTTACTTCAGGTACGCAATGTCGACACCAAAGTTATCCCCTACCTGACCGAACCATTAACCGAAGCACAAATTCGCGTACTGAAACGGAAACTCGCGATTAACTCAGCACGGGAAATGATGCGCAGCAAAGACGATCTCTTTAAGCAACTGAATTTGCGCGAAGCCGATGAAGATACACTGATAGCAGCCATGGCAGCACATCCGATATTGATAGAGCGGCCAATAGCAGTAATTGGTGAACATGCCGCCATAGGTCGCCCGTTAACCAATATCGAAGCTTTACTTGAACAGTAAATGAACGCCAGCACTAATTTTGGTTTCTGGTACTGTTTGCGTAGTGTTATTGTTGCCGGCAGCCTGTTTGTCGGAACCAATTTTGCCATCAGTGTTGCTACAGTTTACCAATTCAGCCATCCGCAAGTACTTAGTGAGGCCGATGCAGCAATCGTACTTGGTGCAGCAGCATGGGATAAACGCCCGTCTCCGGTTTTTCGCGAACGCATTAACCATGCTATCTATCTGTATCGTACCGGCAAAGTAAAAAAAATTTTATTCACTGGTGGCAGCCCCAAGAGCGGTTTTATGACTGAAGCCGCAGTTGGCCGACGCTACGCAATCCGCAACGGCGTAGATGCCAGTGATATTATCTACGAAAACCATTCGCGTGATACCTGGCAGAATCTGGTTAATGCCCAAGCTATTGCCGAAGATAATGACTTAGACAGTTTTATCATCGTCAGCGACCCCTATCATCTGGCACGTGCCGATTTTATGGCACGTGATTTGGGTTTAAATGTTCAGGTTTCGCCTACCCCGACTACCCGTTATACCGCTACCCAGTCTAAATTGCGCTTTCTGGCACAGGAAAGCTATACCCTTATGATGTATCAATGGGTAAAACTTCTGGCGCATTTCCCGCAGTTTATCCATCAATTACACACCAGATTTTTGTAACTATTTCGAATTACAATTCCTCTTGTATAGACTTATTCAGAAATCAGAACTTTCACAGAATCAGCACTCCACCCTTTCATAACGGGTATTTATAAACTAAAATCTGTTACAGCAACTTTCGCAAGACTGAATAACTTCACAACTATTTCTCCCTGTATATCATAGAACTACCGGTAAGCATAGACAGTCATTTTTTCCATACCCGACAATACTGGCTAAAAAACCGCCAAAGGCCATTAACCCTGTCGGGCAATCGATAGTATGATTAATCCCTGACAGCGAATCATTCGACATATTTACTATTAGCAAAGGCTCAAATCATGGATCGAAACCAGCAACTCTTCGAACAGGCAAAAGCCATTATTCCGGGCGGAGTGAATTCTCCGGTACGCGCTTTTGGCAGCGTAGGCGGCATTCCACGCTTTATTAATAAAGCACAGGGAGCATATGTATGGGATGAAAACCAGAACCGTTATATCGATTACGTTGGTTCATGGGGGCCGGCTATTGTCGGACATGCGCATCCAGAAGTAGTTGCAGCAGTATGTCAAGCTGCCGAAAAAGGCCTGTCTTTCGGAGCGCCCACTGAAAATGAAATCCGGATGGCCGAAGAAATTCGCCATATTATGCCCAGTATGGAGCAAATCCGTCTGGTCAGCTCTGGTACGGAAGCCACCATGAGTGCCATTCGTGTGGCCAGAGGCTTTACCGGACGCGACAACATCATCAAATTCGAAGGCTGTTATCATGGTCATTCCGACAGCCTGCTGGTTAAAGCCGGTTCCGGTCTGCTAACTTTCGGCCATCCCAGCTCAGCCGGTGTACCTGAAGACTTTAGCCGTCACACTCTGGTTCTGCCTTATAATGATGTAGAGGCACTGCAACAGATATTTGCCAGTCAGGGCGACAGTATAGCCTGTGTGATTGTTGAACCGATTGCTGGCAATATGAACATGATTCCGGCCTCACCAGAGTTTGTTCAGGCGCTGCGCACCCTTACTGAACAACATGGTAGCGTACTGATTTACGATGAAGTGATGACCGGTTTTCGTGTTGCTCTGGGCGGTGCACAGTCAATTCATGGCATCAAACCCGATTTAACCACAATTGGCAAAATCATTGGCGGTGGTATGCCCGTTGCTGCTTTTGGCGGTCGCGCAGACATCATGGCCTGTGTTTCACCGTTAGGTGCGGTTTATCAGGCAGGTACATTATCCGGCAATCCGGTATGCGTGGCTGCCGGGCTGAAAACACTGGAAATCATACAGCGCCCCGATTTTTACACCACGCTAAGCGCACGCACTCAAGAACTCAGTAATGGACTGGCTGCAATAGCCCATGAAGCCAATATTCCATTCAGTACTCGCAGTATCGGTGGTATGTTTGGTTTTTACTTTACCGCCAAACTGCCAAATTGTTTTGCAGACATGCAGCACTGCAATCAAGTATTGTTTAAAGCGTTTTTCCATACCATGCTCTCACACGGTGTGGCATTTGCGCCATCCGCATATGAAGCCTGTTTTGTATCCGCTGCTCATAGCAGTGAAATCGTTGCCGACACCCTCGGTCTGGCCACAGAAGCATTTACCGAAATTGCACGCACTGTCTAACATAAAAAATATTATCGGCGCATATCCCATATGGGGGCATGCGCCGGTATTTTTTACCAGCTAAGCAAACCAGCCTTAGCTGATAGCCATGCATCTCCAGTATCACTTTTCCGTTCAAGCATAACACACCCGCTTTTCCATACTATTGAATCAATAGCTCACTGGTTATTAAACACAGAACTTTATCGGTCAATCACACAGATAGAGTTCCTGATTAAAATATCACCTGAGCTAGCTGCTTGATCAAGTGCGTACACATAAAACCTGTGTCATTGTTAGCTATCGACGCTCTCGTTATTTGCTGCAAACCATAAGCCCATTTTACTTACAGTTAGTTGCCATAACTATAAATTATCTATTTTTCTAGCCTCTATAAAAAACGTATCAGCAACCTACAGAAATTTTTGTTCATCCGTGCTCAGGTAATCAATTGTTGGCCACAGTACAACAAATAAAACTTACACCACACTTAACAACCATATCATATTAAATTTATTGCCGTATTGCCTTGCCAGCCTCATAAAAAATGATTCACAGCATATTTGCTTTTTTACCACCCTTACATTTGTTCCAGCCCAACTGATATCCATGATTTTTCTGACATATTTTGTGTATAACCAGTGACTGGTAATGATTTAAATTTAAAAAACAAAATTAGCAAAATCTAAAATATACAGCATAAATTAACTAACAATTACAAAAAAATAACAACAAAAAACAATTAACTAAGTCTCGCCTAAGTATTTAGAGCCATACTGTGCGTTAACAAGAACCGAGATGGTTATTGTCCCAAATTACTTTTTAATGGAGATCTGTCATGAAAAAAATTACTGCTGCTGTTGTAAGTGCTATTTTCGGTTTAACTGCTGCTGCATCTTTTGCCGCTCCTGTTGCTGCAACTACCACTACCACCACTAACACCTCTGCTGCTACCACATCCGTTAAACCAGCTACTACTTCTGTTAAACCTGCCCCTAAAGCTGTTAAACCAGCTGCAAAAAAAACTCATGTAAGAAAAATACATGCTAAAAAAGCCCATACCAGAAAAGCAGATGCCAGCATGACTACTACCAAGCAAACCACTACCACTACTGAAACCAATTAATCAGCTAGCTGGTTAACGTTTGAATAAAAACCGTTTCAGGAACACTGAAGCGGTTTTTGTTATCATAGACATCTTCTATAAGCCTGATTTCATACAGGCTGCTTATCAGTCTATGTGGAAAAATGTTAACCCATGCGAATTCTACTTCTTGAAGACGATAAAATGATTGCAGAAGCGCTAAGCGACATGCTTCATGTTGCCGGTTTTGCTGTCGATTGTGTTACAGACGGCCTAGCAGCAGAAAGTGCATTACAACCAGATATCTACGATATCGCCTTATTGGATATCGGTGTACCCAAACAGGACGGCTTAAGTGTATTGCGCCACCTGCGCGCCAAAAACAGCGATTTACCCGTCATCCTGATTACTGCCCGTGATAGCGTAGAAGAACGCATTAATGGTCTGGACAGTGGTGCCGATGACTATGTAATCAAACCATTTGCGCCTGCTGAATTACTGGCTCGTATCCGGGCTTTATTGCGCCGGCGCAGTGGACATGTCAACCCCGTACTCAGCAATGGCATCATCACATTAAACCCAGCCACCAGAGAAGTTAGCGCCAATGGTCTGGTTACCCGCCTGTCAGCACGCGAATACGCCCTGCTTTACAGTTTATTGCTGCAGCCGGGTACCATACTGTCTCGGCAAGAACTGGAAGAAAAAATTTATGGCTGGAATGAAGAAGTGGAGAGCAATGCTGTGGAAGTGGTCATTCATGGAATTCGCAAAAAGCTCGGCAGCAATGTCATTAAAAATGTGCGGGGACTGGGATGGCTAGTGGATCGACGCGGATAGTATCATCACTGCAATGGCGTTTATTACTGGTTTTAACCATCGTGGTCACCTTTATCGCCATTATTGGCGACATTCTTGCCTATCAGACTGCATTTCGGGAAACTCAGGATTTGCAGGATGCACAACTGGAACAGATTGCGCACTTACTTGACCCGCGCAGTGCCATATTGCGCAGAGATACACCGGAAGATCTCAACTTTCCCGAAAGCACCAGAACACTGCCCAAACCCCGTATTCTGGCACAGACCCTCGATTCACCCTATCTCAATATCCTGATGGGTGATGACAATGCTGTACAGAACTTACAGCAACTACAAGATGGCTTTCACAACTTTACCACCGTAGCCCGGCACTGGCGGGTCTACATCCTTAGTCGCGAACACGAACGCATTATTGTTGCCCAGCGCACAGCATACCGTAATCATATTGCCAAAGACAGCGCCCTGAGTGTAGTGTGGCCATTTCTTATTCTTATGCCCCTCTTATGGCTGTTTACCGCCATCTGGATTCGCCGCCTGTTCCGGGCAACACAAGAAATGAGTACCGAATTAACTGCACGCAACGCCAATGATTTATCACCACTGGATACCAAGCACGTACCCACTGAAATTCGTCCTTTCATCACCGCACTAAACCGCCTTTTCAGCCAGCTACAGGCTGCAATTGAACTTGATAAAAAATTTATCAGTCATGCAGCACATGAGTTGCGTACCCCCATCACTGCACTTACCATACAGATAGCCCGTTTTGACGAACCAAATTTAACCATTCAGGAACAGCACAAACTGATTGGTCAAATCAAAGCCGGTATAGCACGCACCGAACAACTGCTTACCCAGCTATTATCCATGGCCAGAGCACAACATCAGCAACAACAGCACCTTATGCCGAATAATGCTTACACTGCCTTGATGCCCTTACTGCGCGACCTGATTGCAGAATTACTTCCCCTGGCTGAACAGAAGCAGCAGAACCTGAGTGTCGACATTGGCGAAGACATCAACCTGCCCATCAGCAGCAATGATTTACAAACCATTCTGAAGAATATTCTGGTTAATGCCATCAAATACACACCTGCTCACGGCCAGATATGTATTCAAACCAAACCAACCACAGACAACCGGCTGGCTTTATGGATAGAAGACAGTGGCTATGGTATTTCTGAAACTGAACGAAAGCTGATATTCGAACCGTTTTACCGCATTCTGGGCAATAATGAAAACGGCAGCGGCTTAGGACTGGCCATCGTCAAAACCCTGTGTGACCAATGGCATATAACCATTCAGCTGGCAGACTCAAACCTGACAAATAGCCAACATAAGCCGGGGCTGGCTGTTGGACTGATATTTAACATCTACAATCAATAAATTCAGACAAAACCCTGCTATTTACACCAGTTAATGTTCATTAAAACCAGATAGCATCAATAACAACCTTTGCTTTCCCCTAAACGAATACAGAACAAAAACTTAAATGCTCATTGACCCAAACAATACTCAAAATATTTATCTGCAAGGCTAATTGCAATCAGATGGCTGATTAGATTACTGCACATCATACCGTGCGCCAAACCTGATTTCATTGAACATAAATTAAAAAGACAGAATGCCCACATTGAGCATTCTGTCTTTTAAAATTGGCAAATTTTTCCCTGTCCACCAACAGACTGATTTAAAAACCGGCCAGTAGCTTACCAGTGTTTGGTACCAAAAATTTTGTCACCAGCATCGCCCAGCCCGGGGATAATATAGCCATTATCGTCCAGATGGTCATCCAGAGCGGCGGTATAGATTGTCACATCCGGATGTGCCTCATTAACCGCTTTAACGCCTTCCGGCGCTGCTACCAATACCAGTGCCTTAATATCCTTGCACCCCTTTTTCTTGAGCAAGTCAATGGTTGCATTCATTGAACCACCAGTAGCCAGCATGGGGTCAATAATCAGTGCCGGACGTTTATCCATCTGGCTAACAAATTTTTCAAAATAAGGTACCGGTTCCAGCGTCTCTTCATCACGCTGCAAACCGACTACGCTGATTTTAGCCGTAGGAATTAAATCCAGTACCCCATCCAGCATACCCAGTCCAGCGCGCAGAATAGGCACCACAGTAACAGTCTTGCCTTTAATCTGGTAAGCATCAATCTCACCACACCAGCCCTGCATTTTGACAATCTCTACATCAAAATCGCGACTGGCCTCATAAGCCATTAACCGTGCCAGCTCTTTTGTCAGCGTGCGAAAACGATAGGTACTGCAATCCTCTTCACGCATCAATGACAGTTTGTGCTTCACCAGCGGATGGTCAATCACATTGATATTCATAGCCTGTTCCAAAAATAATTCCTTTAACACTTAAATCAAAATAGTTACCGGGAAATTCCCCGAACAGAATTCAGTCAGACAGAAGCCAGTAAAGTCTGCAATTCACCTGCTTCATACATTTCCAGCATAATGTCAGAACCACCAACAAATTCACCTTTTACATACAATTGCGGAATCGTTGGCCAGTCAGCATATTCCTTGATACCCTGACGGATATCATCATCTTCGAGCACATTAACAGTATAGAAATCCTTCAAACCAGCTGCCTGCAAAATCTGCACAGCACGGGATGAAAAACCACACTGTGGAAACTGTTTTGTCCCTTTCATGAACAACACAACCGGATGTTCGGTAACAAGTGTTTTAATTTTTTCCTGAGTACTCATGTACATTCCTTATTTCATTTACTTAATGCGTGTTAGTACAGCGGCAAAAAAGCCGTCTGTATGATGTTCACTGGTATTCAACTGCAAATAATCACTCTGCATGGATGGCAAAGCAATACCCTTGAGCAATGTATGTACCGGTTCAATATGCCAGCCTGTATTAGCGGCCAGAAAATCATTTAACGGCTGCTGATTTTCAGCCTCCAGAATACTGCAAGTAGCATATACCAGTCTGCCACCTGAGCGTACCAGAGCAGAAGCAGCCTGCAAAATCGACCGTTGCTGTTGCTGCAATGCCTGTACATTGTCACCACTCTGACGATATTTTAAATCAGGATTGCGCCGCAAAGTACCCAGCCCGGAACAGGGAGCATCCACCAAAACACAATCCGCCTTACCTTTCAAGCGGGCAATACGCGCATCATGTTCATTATCAATGCGTTGCGGATGAATATTGGTCAAACCGGCACGCACCATACGTGGTTTTAGATTAGCCAAACGTTTTTCTGCCACATCCAGCGCATATAAGCGTCCGCTGCCTGCCATCATCGCGCCCATTGCCAGAGTTTTACCGCCAGCACCAGCACAAAAATCTACTGCAATCTGCCCACGTTTTACGCCAGTTAACAGAGCCAGTAACTGGCTGCCTTCATCCTGTACTTCCAGCACACCATCCAGAAACAACGGGTGACGGTTTAATGCTGGTTTATCATACAATCGGATTCCCCAAGGTGAATAAGGAGTAGCTTCTGCGCGTAAGCCTTCTGCCTGTAGCGCAACCAAAACCTTATCACGTTTACCTTTCAGGGTATTAACCCGCACATCCAGCGGCGCTGCCTGCATCACACTGCGGCCATAAGCAATAATCTGATTCTCATTCCAGTCCTGCTGCTGCAAACAGTCAATCAGCCATTGAGGCAGTTCGGCAGCAGTTGTCAGCGTAGCAGCAAAATCAGACTTGTGCTGCTTTAATTCAACCAGCCACTGCTTTTCTTCAGCATCACATAAGCTTTCCACTGCATGAATACTTAAACCGCGCCCTAAAACCAGTGCCGCCAGAGCAGCACGGCGTGGCTTGTTATGAGGTCTGGGCAGCATTTTCTGGATTTTCTGCAAGTGACGAATAGTAGCAAATACAGTTTCGGCTATTTCATGCCGGTCACGTACACCCAGCTTGCGCTGGCGCCGGAAAAAGGTCGACAACACAACATCTGCCGGCTGTCTGAACGTTAACACCTGAGCCAGAGCAGCAGCTGTCAAATCAAGTTGTTGCGCATTTATCATAATTTCTTAAATAGCCTTCCCGTCAATTTGGCCACCTTTCAGTTGCAAGGTATAAACCTTACCATTATCCATATAGCTAATCTGTACCGGAATATTCTCAAACTGTGGCGCAAAAGCATATTCCACCACATCATCACCACGACTGATACTGTACTGGCTAATATCAATTTGCCGGCCATTAACCAGCAGTTGTGCATTGCCACGACTACGAACTGCATCCAACAGGTAAACTTTTTTGCCATTAGTCAGATAGGTATTTGCGGGCAATTTACCGTGATTAAAGCCCAGTTGCCAGCCAAGTGCAAACATATCGTATACCGGTCCGTTTACCGCCATATGCTTACTGGCTTCAGAAACCTTACCATAATCAATACCCTGTTCAGTAAAGCGCGCCTGTGCATAAGGTTTACCAAAGCGACTATCCGTATAGGAAAGCGGATTCAGGGTAGAACCATTTACCGTACCAGTAGAAACAAATTGCATTTGGTAAAAAATCAGATTAATTTGGGTATTAATCCAGTACTGCTCACCTTGCTGTACAAAGTCCATACTTACCGGCAAACCATAACTGTCTACAAACTGCAATTGTGCCCGTTGCGGCAAATCGGCAGCCCGCACTACTGGTAGCAATAGTAAACTTACCCAAGCAAGCAATATACCCAGCCAGAATTTTACTTTCATACTTCTCTCATAGCATACTAATTTTTCAGGAAAATCGAATCATCTATATCAACCATAGACAAATTACTAACTCGATTACCCTCTACAACCAGCTTGCCAGCAACAAAATCAGCCACTGCCTGTGGTAATAACTCATGCTCAACCCGCAATACCCGCTGCGCTAGAGTATCAGCAGTATCGCCACCTAGAACAGGTACAACGCCCTGAACAATAATCGGGCCACAATCCAGTTGTGCAGTGACAAAATGAATGGTACATCCCGCCACCCGGCAGCCACTGTCCAGCGCCCGCTGATGCGTATGCAGTCCGGGGAAAGCAGGCAATAAAGATGGGTGAATATTAATCAGCCTGCCGGCATAATGTTCACAGAATTCAGGCGTCAAAATACGCATAAAGCCAGCCAGCACCACCAGATCCGGCTGATAAGCATCAATTCGCGCCATAAGAGCGGTATCAAACGCTTCACGGCCGGCATAATCCTGATGGCAGACTGCCTCAGTGGCCAGACCGCGCTGTGCAGCCCACTGCAAACCAGCTGCATCAGCTCGATTACTGATTACTGCCACCACTTCTGCCTGCGCAATATCCGCCTCCACCACAGCCTGCATATTACTGCCACGCCCAGAAATCAGAATCACAATTCTTTTCATACCGCTTATTTTTCTCCTGCCAACAGAAAACCTAGCCCAAAGATACCATTTCCAACTGTTCGAGGCTACGCCCAAGAAACCGTTCCCCGATTGTCTGGAATCGCAGAGGAATATCACTTACATAGAAACGGTATTGCGCCCCCGTGTGATCCGGATTAAGCAACTGCTGCTGTTGCAGTGCCTGTGCCGTTGCCTCTGCCGTCGTAATTGCTGAATCAACCAGTTTCAGTTCAGGTGCTTCCTGCCGGATTAATGATTTAAGTAATGGATAATGAGTACAACCCAAAACCAGCGTATCCACATCTTCCGCCAAAATCGGCTTTAAATATTCTCTGGCAGTCAAGCGTGTTACTTCATGATCCAGCCAGCCTTCTTCCACCAGTGGCACCAATAAAGGACATGCCTGTGAAAATACACGTGTTTGTGCATTCTGCTTATGAATCGCCCGGGCATAAGCATTACTATTGACAGTGGTACTGGTAGCAATCACACCGATGTGATTATTCCGTGTTGTTTCCAGTGCAGCCTTGGCACCGGCATCAATCACATCCAGTACTGGCATACCACCGGCCAGTTGTCTTATCTTTTCCCGTGCCACAGCAGCTATGGTATTACAGGCCACAACCAGAGCCTTAACATCATGTTCCAGCAGAAACGACACAATCTGTTCGGTATAAACTTCAATTGTGTGTCTGGATTTCACCCCATACGGAACCCGTGCCGTATCACCAAAATAAATAATATTTTCATTAGGCAGCCGTTCCATCAAAGCCCGAACCACAGTCAGGCCGCCTACTCCGGAATCAAATACACCTATCGGGCGTTGTTGTAGTGCAATCATTTGTCTCTTTATCTGTAGCCATGACACTCAATACACCACGTACTGAATCCGTCACAAGCCAGTTATCATTGCGATTATAGCATTGACCCGAAAATATACTCATAGTACAAATCCAG
Source organism: Snodgrassella gandavensis (assembly GCF_914768025.1). GTDB lineage: Bacteria > Pseudomonadota > Gammaproteobacteria > Burkholderiales > Neisseriaceae > Snodgrassella > Snodgrassella gandavensis. Next base: position 53,193 of record NZ_CAJZCE010000011.1, read on the forward strand.
CCAAATAGGCTTAAAACCGGCTTTTAGCCTGCAACCTGACAAATCGGCAGAACTTTACTACTTTCACTCTTACAAACTTTATCGCATAATAAACCCGTTTTGTTAATTAAACATACCATGTCTGCATCTCAAATCCGTGAAATCGTTCTGGCCGGCGAAAACGATACCCTGAATCTGGGCGCCCGTTTTGCCCAGCATATCAGCCCGCCTTTAATCATCTGGCTAGTAGGAGACTTAGGTGCGGGCAAAACCACCTTTACCCGCGGTCTGCTCAACGCACTGGGTCATCATGGCGCAGTTAAAAGCCCCACATACAATATAGTTGAAACCTATCCATTTAGCGGATTTCACCTGCATCATTTTGATCTATACCGTTTTCAAAGCCCGGAAGAATGGCTGGATGCAGGACTGGATGAACTCATCACCGCAGATAGCATTGTTCTGATTGAATGGCCGCAACTCGGTGGCGATCTGGCTCCGTCGGCTGATATCATCCTGAACATTACTGCTAATAGCAGTGGCCGCACAGTGCAGATGAGTGCTGCCACAGCCAATGGCACACACATCCTAGACAAGATTACAGAATAAACCATGCCTAACCATATCAGCCGCCGAAAATTGTTACTTGCTTCTACCGGCACGCTATTAATCAGCCTTACCCCGTTTGCGCGTGCCGCCAAAGCTGGCGCAGACATCGTGGCTTCGCGTATCTGGCCAGCCACAGCCTATACCAGAATGACGCTGGAATCCACAACACCTATCCAATTTAAATACTTTCAACTCAAAAACCCTGACAGACTGGTTATCGATATTCAGGGCTCAGCCACCAATCAGGTCTTGCGTGAACTGAGCAACAAAGTCATTCCCATGGATCCGTATATTGCCAGTGTTCGCATCGGGCAATTCAATCCCGAAACCATACGTATCGTAATGGACTTGAAAACGACCGTTAATCCACAGATATTTTCGTTGACGCCAGTAGCCAATTTCAAAAACCGGCTGGTAGTGGACTTATACCCCACCGCCACAGTAGCCATGGAACAGGAAAAAAACGATCCATTAATGGCACTTTTACAGGACTATAGCCACGGCAAGGTCAACAGTGACGGCACCACACGCCCACAGGCCACCGCTTCTACGCCTCCTGTACAAAAACCGCGTGAAAGCAAGCCGCCAGTTATCAACCAACCCCCAACATCAGGCAAGCCGAATAAATTCAACCGCCAGCCGGTTATCATGATTGATCCGGGACATGGTGGTGAAGACCCCGGTGCCACAGGCCCATCCGGCTTGCATGAAAAAGATGTGGTACTGGCTATTGGACGCGAAGTAAAAAAAATACTGGACTCCAATGGCTACAAAACCTACATGACCCGAAACGAAGACATATTCATTCCGCTAGGTGTGCGCGTAGCCAAAGCGCGTAAACTCAGAGCCGATGTATTTGTTTCCATCCATGCCGATGCATTTACCAATCCATCCGCCAAAGGTACCGGTGTATACGCCCTTAATCCCAAAGGTGCCACCAGTGCAGCAGCCAAATATCTGGCACAAACCCAGAATGCAGCCGATTCAATTGGTGGCGTAAGTTACTCCACCGATAAAAATGTCAACAACACCCTGTTTGACCTTACCCAAACAGCAACCATCAACGACAGCCTGAAACTGGGCAAGGATGTTTTAAATCAGCTTGGCAAAATCAATAACCTGCATAAGGGCAGTGTCGATCAGGCTAATTTTGCCGTTCTGAAAGCGCCAGATGTCCCATCTATACTGGTTGAAACCGCTTTTATTTCCAATCCGATTGAAGAACGATTACTATCAAGCAGCAATTTCCGTCAGAAAATGGCCAATTCCATTGCCAGCGGTATTAAAGATTACTTATCTACAGCAGTCTTGGCACGTCGTTGATAGCAATGAATCATTTACTTCTTATATATTAATCAATACTGCAATTCTGGTATAAATGGCCAATGAAATGACACTTTTACAGCCTGAATATCTGTTTTGCGACAGCAATTAAACTTCTCTTTTCGACGTTTAATTACTGGCTTGACTGACAGTCTGTTAGTATTTTTATTACAGTACAAAATAGCGTTTTTATTAAATGACAATTTAATTTATCGCGCTGGGTGCTTGGAGAAATTAAATATTATTGATTTAAGCTGCAACAAAAATTACAGCTTAATGATTGAATTAGATTGAAAATAATCTAACATTGAACTCAAGACAAGAATATCGAATACCGATTGCAGAATGTATTTCAGCCTGCAATCGGTAATTCGCAGATAAAAATATAATGATTAATTGTTGCTCAGAAATAAAGGCTAACGAAAAAGCTGCGAGACAAATCGATTATTATTTAGCAGCAAAATATTGCATAAAATTACTTAAATATTACTTCGCAACCATCAAATATGAATAGCATCATTCCATAAATCAAATATTTGCTTTTCATTCAGAAGCAGAACATCAGTTAAAAATTTCCACCAATTATGATTATCCAACGAAAAACTTTGCGTTTCCACAATGTAATTGCGAATCTTAATTAATTCTATACCTGACATTGCATTTTCTGCAGCTTCAACCAGAGCTTGCTTATTTTTACCTAAGCTAATTTCCAACTGAGAAAGCATTTGCATGCGAGACAAAGTACCGGCAGTGCTGCGTTTATTCTGTAAACGTAACTGTGCAGCATCAGCTTTTTCTACCCAGCTATTCGCTTTCTCTGACCACTGATGATAAATATCAGGGCAAGGCATGGTGGTAACAGTAGCCGGTAATACGCCCGGTTCATCTATTGCTACGACTTCTCCGGTTTCCTTGCTGTACACCGTTTCACCTCGATGGTCTTCGATATATTGCCAGTTATCGCCTGTCCATTGTGCAATAAAGCCTTTTTTAGACACCGGTTCTTCAGCCTGAATACACAGTCTGGGAATCAGATAATGGCCATTATTTTCCAGAGGATCCAAATCTGCTGTAGTCATGCCAACAAAGTAGTTGTTTTCGTCTAATTGGCATACAGGAATAGTTTGTGCATAGATTTCCATTTTTTATTCCTTAAATTTTGATACAAGCTAAAAGTGACACGTTGCGCGGTCGGTTTTCATTTGCAGTAGGCACACATAAAGATGCATCAAAACCGATAACTGTCAGATAATTTGAAGAACCTACATTAACTGCTCCTCGTTGCAAATAACACTCAATAGATTTAAATGCGCCTTTATTTCTATTATAAATGTTACCTAATGTCTGAACATGTAAAGGCTCAGATTCTCCTGTAATATTACGTATTGCATCTACCTGCGTGTCACCAAATATCCGACCTGTATCAACCCCACGCCCATCATCCCAGCCACGTAAAAACTCTCCACGCAAATCCGGTAAATTAAATGTAGTTTTACCATCTCCCGCACCAAATCTAGTGCCAATAGCTGCAAACAAATTAGTATATAGTGTACGGGATATTGTCGCGCCGTTGGCTTTTAACCAGCCTACTGGCACAGAATCCATGGCAAAATACTGTACTGTACCTGATGGGGTGGCATTAATATCCTGAGAACCGTCGAATGGCAAACCATTAATCTTGCATGGTTTGTATAACTTAGATGCAGTAACCGCATTACCATCCTTATCCAACTTGCTGTCATTCAGGGCTTTACCCTGTCGTGCAGATAATGCTGAAAGTTTGTCATTAGAATTCAGCGTGTCAATTATCTTGGTTACACCGGCAATATCAGCAGTTGCGGCTGCTGGCGTATTTGATGCTATTAACATTTTTATTGCTGTTATTACCTGATTCTGTGTGGCCTTTTCCGGCTTGATACCAGCTGCGGCCAGAATGGCAATTAATTCAGTCTGCACCTGATTCAGCCAGCTTGCTGGCAATACAGTGCCCAGTTCGTTTATTCCGTTACCATCATGAAACAGTCCGTCTTGCGTATCAATTGGATACATTTCTTATTTGTCCTTATATGTAAATCGTATGTCGGTAAATGCTGGTTTCAGCTCTTTTAATACAGTTTCAATTATTACATCACCATATGCTGTCAATCTGTCGCCAGCCGTTGACATCCCAGCACGAAAGTGGGTTGCGCGACTATCGGTATTCTTGAATCTTAGTGATAACCGCCAGTATTCGATGTAATTATGGTAACAGTGGGTGGTAATACACCGGCTTCTTCAGTCGATATTATTTCTCCGATTTCCTTGCTGTATACCGTTTCTCCACGATGATCTTCGATATATTGCCAGTAATCGCCTGCCCATTGTGCAACATGCCCTTTTTTAGGCTTTGGTTCTTCAATCTGCATATATAGTCTAGGAGTCAGATAATGGCCATTATTTCCCAGAGGATCCAAGTCCACAACAGTCATATCAACAAAATAATTTCCCTCATCTAGTTGACAAACAGGAATAATTTATGCATAGATTTTCATTTTTTATTCCTTAAATTTTGATACAAGCTAGTAACGCCATATTTTTTGGTCGAGTTTCCGATCCGCCACTACTACTAACCCAAATATCTCTGCCAATTCCAACTGTTGACAGTTCTGCGCCAGTAGTAATAGGTTTTACTATTCCAGCATTAACATTCTTAAACTGTGGAAGTATATGACTGTGTGACTCGAATATATCTTTTTGGTAAGTACCAAAAATTCGACCCGCATCAATTCCACGACCATCATCCCAACCTCGCAGGAATTCTCCACGTAAATCCGGCAAATTAAATGTAGTTTTACCATCTCCTGCACCAAATCGTGTACCGAGAGCTGCAAATAGATTTGCATATGTTGTACGTGATATGGCTGCACCATTAGCCTTTAACCAGCCTGTAGGTGCCCAGTCAATGGCAAAATAATGAACTGCACCAACAGGTGTAACATTTATATCCATACTACCATCAAACGGCACACCATTAATTTTTCGTACTGTTTTCAATCTGGATGCGGTATCAGCAGTTTTAGCGGTACCATCCTTATCCAGCTTGCTGTCATTCAGTGCTTTACCCTGTCGTGCAGATAATGCTGAAAGTTTGTCATTAGAATTCAGCGTGTCAATTATCTTGGTTACACCGGCAATATCAGCAGTTGCGGCTGCTGGCGTATTTGATGCTATTAACATTTTTATTGCTGTTATTACCTGATTCTGTGTGGCCTTTTCCGGCTTGATACCAGCTGCGGCCAGAATGGCAATTAATTCAGTCTGCACCTGATTCAGCCAGCTTGCTGGCAATACAGTGCCCAGTTCGTTTATTCCGTTACCATCATGAAACAGTCCGTCTTGCGTATCAATTGGATACATTTCTTATTTGTCCTTATATGTAAATCGTATGTCGGTAAATGCTGGTTTCAGCTCTTTTAATACAGTTTCAATTATTACATCACCATATGCTGTCAATCTGTCGCCAGCCGTTGACATCCCAGCACGAAAGCGGGTTGCGCGACTATCAGCATTTTTAACGTTTACCCACCATACCCACATAATGTCTTCACGCGCCAGTCTGTCACCGGCACGACTGATACCCACTCGGAATGGCTGCGGCTCGGTTATGGTGGTGTCGTAGCCAATTGAAGCGGCCATCTGCATAAAATAGGGAATACTCAAACCACCGATTTCATTGATTTTGGTGATAACTGCCAATATTCTTTGCTGGCCGTTTATGCCGGTGCTGTCCAGATTGAGCAATTCCTCCCAGCGCATGATGTAATTTTCCGATGTGCGTGGGTCAATAACGCCCAGTTTACGACGAGCAGCATTTTGTATTTCATCCAGACAGTTGCCATCAATTGTGGCGGCATTTCTTACTGCCGGTGCAGTACGGTTGTATGCAACCGGAGGTAATAATCCCAATAAAGTATTGACGTAACTCATAGTAAACTCACATCAACCTTACCCAGCCTAAACCATTCAATCTTTTTGCTTGTCTCTGCGATTAGATTGGCTGCTGGCTGAGTCATCTTGCGATCGGTCACACCAGACACATCACTGATTACCGCTTCCAGCTGGGATGCAATCACGCTATCACCAGGCTTTAAAGCGCTGAAATGCTCCTGCAAGGCCTGTCGGATATCTGCTGTCGTCCTGTCAAGGTTTACATCGGACAAACGCACTTTAACTTTAATATCAACTCTGGTGACATCTGGCTTGATAACAAAGCTGTTTTTAGCCGTTACCGGTCGCACTGAATCAATATAAGCCTGTACTTTGCTGACTATCTCATCACTGGGTAAATAATTATTGCTGGTAATGACAATATCTACCGTACCAAGCCCGCGGCGTAATGGGTATACATATGCACTGGTAACGCCATCCACGCTCAATGCCCAGGCCCGATAATCATATTTATTGCCTCCGGCAGGTGGCCGACGCAACAAATCCAATAAACGGTTCAATAATGAAGTATCGCTTTCAACATCAGTACCACCGGTAGCTTGTATGATTTCCACATCGCTGGATATACCTATCGGTGCAGCCATAAATTGTGCTGCTTTATTATGCTGATTTGATGCAGAACCAGCCTCATGCGCCTGTATGGATAAAACAGCAGTACCCTCATTACCAATCACTGCCTGTTGCTGCACAGTATATAAATGTTCACCACATATAATTTGTAATTTTGCTTCAATTAATGATCCTTCAATACCATGAGCAATAGCGGTTCCGCTGGCGGAAGTAGCATGTTTACGGCGTATACCACGCAGATTACAATGTCTCTCTAGAAATTCTGTGTCCGCAGTATCCGGAAAAAACTGTCTTAAGATCCATGCCTGATGAGCATATTGTCCCGTGGCACAACTGGCCAGATTGCTGGCGCGAATATAATTATCACTATCTGAAGAAACATCAGCTTTAGGGTTTAATGAAACCATATCACGCAAAATAGCGTGGCGTATTTCCTCAAATGTTGGAATATTGTGCATTTTCAAAATCCATTTAATTATTTTTTTAAATTACTTTAACCGGACACTCAAATATAAATTTTTCTCCAGTTAATTGCGTTATCTGTATACTCAAATTCAGCATGCCATTATGTGGTTGCATGGTGGCGACAGAAATATCTGCTGCACGCCCATCATCAATAATTGGCTGTAAAGCCTGTTGCGCATACTGTTTGGCTAGTAAGCTAACTGATTGCAAATCTTTTTCCCGTTCAAGCGTATACAACAGTGAGCCTAATTTTTTATCCGCCCAATAACTACCCAGCGGTGTCATCAGACGCAGATAAACTGCATTTTGTAAGTGGTTTATAATCTGTCCGGTGTAATCACCTGTTCTGGTGTCTATTTCTCTATCCATAAACTACTCCGGTTATGTTATTTTTATAGTTTACTAAAATAACTATTTTTATCTGAATCTGAAGAGCTTCAGCTGCTATCAGACAGGCTTGCCCACTCTGACTGCATGATCATGGCTTGCCAGACTGATTCCACTGGCTTTAACATCGCCGACAGTGGTATAGCTACCATTAGTTTGTACAATATTGCCTGAAAATGTTGCCCCTTGTCCTCCTTTGATATCCATTCCGCCATTACCATTGATCTGGCCTGCGGCAGTGATTTCCTGCGAGCAATTAACATTTTGGGCACTGATATTCACTCCCGCCTGAGCATCGATATTAATGCCAGCCGCAGCCTCAATTTTTACTCCTGCCGGTGCTTTAATATTTAAAGTTTCACAATCAATCTCAATCAGTTTGCCATTTTTTAAGGTAATAGAGGCACCAGACTGGTTATAAACAGCTACTTCTCCTGCAGCCAGTGCTTTAATCCGGTATTCACCATGCTCAGTGGCAATGATAATGCCATGACTGGTCTGACCACTTAAAGGCAAAACAATAACTTCCGAGCCCACGGGCGGATTACTGGTAAAACCAAATTGCTGTATCTGCTCCACATCCTGTAAAACCTCATCGGCCAGAGCTGCTACCTGAGCAGATTGAATCGGCTGCGAGGCATTTACCCGTGTCAGCCTGCCTCGAAAAGCCTGCCGGACTGAGCTGGTGGTATTATTAATTGTCGTTCTGGTTTTATTTACCAGCTTCGCAACATAACTCATCTGACTCTCCAATTAAAATTTATTCCAATTAAATATATACGCTGTTATATCTTGACCTGTTTTATCTGCCGGTTAGTCACACCTTTACGTTTCCCTTTACGTGATCGTGCTGCTGCAGATTTTTTAACATAAGCATCTGGCGTCCATATTCCATCCTCTTTTAAGCGCAGTTCAGTCAGCGTGCCGCCACTTCGATTCAGTAAAAAACGGCGTCCCATCAGAAAAAAAATGGCATCTATCTGCTGTTCTTCATCAATCACATGCACACGTTGTCCGGGTTGCCACAACAGGCCATCCTGAGTTTTATGATCTGCAACCGTAATGGTTAAAGTGAAACCTTCCAGATGCCAGTCAGAAAGCATTTTTTTTGCCTGCACCTTCAACTGTTCCAGATTTTCTGCATCACCGATTACTACTGTTTTCGGCTTGTATAAAACCATTGTTTCGTCTTTGTATACCCATTTCAAATCATGTTTTGACGAATTGGCATAACGGGTGTGACTTTGGCCAAGAAAGGTCACTTCCGAGTAACGATTTTCAGTACTATACTCAATATGAATATTTTGAATATTACGTCGGCGATCATTTTTACTGTGGCACAGGGTTGCCACTGGTGGGCTGGCATAATCAGCACCACCAACAACCAGCGTACCATCTGGTTCCAGCCACACATGCAGGCCAGCTTTATAGGCAATTTTGCTCAATGCCTGCCATGCAGTTTCCCCGGGTTCGATATCTACTTTGTCCAGAACTGGATTTTTTTCAGCTTTTAATATCACTTTTTTGATTTGTGGCCAGGGTTCAACTATCTTCTGTGCTGCAGCTAAAACATTCATTCCTTTAACATTAATTTGTTTAACACTGCAATCCACCAGCAAACCGGCAAGGTCACGGCCATTAAAACCGATACTATGGTTGTTTTTATCAACCATTTCACTCTGATGGCCAATAATTCCGGTCATAACCAACTGGTTATTAATTAAAACTTCACATTGCAAGGAGCTATAGTCGGCCAGAACACCCTGATTTTGAGAAACATTGGTTTCAAAACTGAAGGCATCAGCAGGAATCAGAAAATCACTGTCAATATCATAGCTAAGCCAGTCTTTATGTTCTTTCCCCCCTATTCTTACTACCACTTCATTGCCATATGGATAAGGCAACATTTCAGTTTCATTTAACATAATAATTAATCCACTCATTACGCTGAATAAATGATGGATGGCACAAATGAGGATTAAGGCGCATTAATTCATTTGCCCGCTCAATATCCCGATAAAGTAAATATGCCAACTGATGAATGGTGCCGTTAATATCTGCTTTTCTGGTACGCATTGGCGGTTTCTGATTAATGACGGCCAAAGCATAGTCATTAAATTGTGCGGCCATATTGGCCAGCAACTGAATCATTATCTTCGTTTGCGTATAAATATTGGCAGCATTAATGCTTTTGACATTATCAGCATAATCATAAGTTTCACGTAAAATATCTATTAATTTTTGAATACGCAGACGAAGATTATTATTTATATACAGCAACTCATTTGCTGTCACTATGTCACTATTCGCTTCAATCATCGTGACGGTATTCTGTATCAAAGCACCAATACTCAAGAATTGCAGAATCTGGGCAATCGGTTGCATCTGAATATCAGCAATCTTTTGTACATGATTGATCGCCTCTTCCTCAGTTTCCTGTCTATCCTGACTATACAGAATATTATCAGGCAATTTATTCAGGCCATCTACACGGTTACTGACAGAATCAAAAGTCTGTCTGGTAGTTAAACTGCCAGTAGCAAACTGTGTATCACTCGCTAGACCTGTTGTCACCATTGTGGCTACAGAATGAATCAGTCTGCTGACGTCCTGACTGTAAGATGCAGAAGAAAAAGCTTTACTGGTCAAATACTTTATAGGATCAAGATCGAAAAAGCGGCGAACACTGCCAGCTACGCCACACAATGCGGCAAATACACCATTTGTACTGCCCCATAAAGACGAAATTCCCTCCCGAACGCTTAACAGCGTTTCAGAATAACCCAGTAACTGCTGTGTATACTTTTCCAGAGTATTCTGTATCTGTTCTAACTTGGCTAACCACTGATTCTCAAATAAAAATATCGGAGCAGACTCTTTTGCTTCAAAAAAAGTGATATCCAGTGCAACATAATTAACTGAATCCGCTTCAGTACGAAATGACCAGCTTGCGGCAATCATATTTTGTAACAGGCCTAAAACCGGATGAACTAATGTGCCTGCACCTGGTTCCTCTAGCACAGCCAGTAACTGTGATAACTGTGTATCAAAGCCTGCACCAAAATAGACAGCAGCAACCTGACATTGTCGTCCCTGTGTACCCAAATCCTCAATATCGGTTCCATTTGCAAACGGACGGCCATGCCGTACCAGTGCTTTCTCATTTTTATCACTGATAGAAATGACATCAAAGGCAACATTTTTGTAACTGGCCTTTTGCAGATTATTCTTCCACATAGTCATTATTGTGCACCTCCACGGTTATACATTTCCATCTGATTGCGTGAAACCAGATTGCTAATCACTCTGCCATCAAGCGTCACCGTAAGATTATTCTGAATAACCTGTTGCTGGTTCGAGAGAATAGTAGCTATTTTGTCTAAACGTATCCCCAACTCCTGTACAACAGCCTGAAAAGCATTTTGAAATTCAGCACTTTGCTGCACAAGCATAGGCTGCCCAGCACCAGACTGGCTTTCTATTGCGGGTAGATTAGCCGGAATATTTCTGTACGATAGCATCATCGCCGCAGATGGCGTCATATTAGTACTTGCTATCAGCTGATCCTTTTCACAGGCAAACACTGATTGCCCATATAATGCAGGATTGAGTCCATAGGCATGACGAAAATCTGGTGTGTATGGCTGGCTGCTCCCTACACCTGTTGTGGCTTTTATTTCTTCAGTATCCTTATTTTGCGTAACAGCATCGCCTACCTTATCTCCCATGAAGCTGCCGCCAATTCCGCCAAGTAGACCACCAATCAACCCTCCCAGCGCAGTACCTACACCAGGTAATATTAGTGTTCCAATTGCTGCACCAACTTGACCTCCAGCCCAGGCTCCAGCCAGACCACCAGCAGTACTGGTTGCATTTTTTATCTGAGCCGTCTTCTTTTCTTGATGGCTTAAACTATCATCATTCTGAATCGCATATACATTATAAGCGCCACCAAGGACAGCTACTGCAGAATTACCCCGGCCTAATAATTTGCCAGAAACTCTAGCTGGAATCTTTCTGCCTTTCACACCTGTCTTTCGGCCGGCTGGCGTTTTGGTACCTTTGTTTCTGTTCGGTTTTCTTCTTCCTCTGTCAAAATCACCCGCTGAATCAATATCGATATCGCCTCTTTGCCCGGACAAAGTACCCAATACTTTCAGTGCAGTTGCTGCACTACCGGCGGCAGCGGCCAAAGCGGTTACAGCAAAAGTAAGAGTAGGAAATTCAGCTGATAACTCAGTTAACCTGGTTTGAAAATTAACTAATGGTTCTACTACATCACTTCTGCCCAAAGTAGCCAGAGCATGATTTTTTTCCTGCAGCCGCTCAGGGTCCGCAGATAACACGGCTAACTGTTTGGCAGCTAAACCATCAGCTTCTTTCTGCAACGCGTTTATTTGTGGCAGCAGCAGATTATTATTCAAATTGGCATTCACAGCATCTTTGGCATCTACAGGAATAAAAGATAACAGCTTATCCTGACGAGCTTGCATCTGTTGCTGGGCATGTACATCGCCAGTATCGGCTTTTTGCTTTAAATTCTGGTAATTCCTGTCTTTAGCAAGAATATCACTGCAAACTTTAATCAGGGATTGAGCATCATTTAAGCCCTGCTTACTGCCCTGTTCCCTGATTTTATTCCAGTCAAGATGCTTGCCTGATGCATCAGGGTCTTTAATTTTACTCAGAGTACTGGCCAAGTCCGGATTAGCCAATGCTTCCAGAAAAGCTTTAACGCTTTTACTTGCATCGTCATTAGATTCTGACTCTTTTGATGTAGCCTGTAAGGTTGAAATTAAATAATCGATACCTCCGGTATCCGTTAGCCCCGCCTTTTTAGCAGAAGACAATAAATCTGGTAATTCACCCTGCAATTGGGCAATAGTAAATTTACCCTGACTGCTTGATGCAATAATATGATCAGAAACCGAGTTATAATCCTTAGCCTGCAAACCATAGACTGCCAATGATTTGTACAATCTGGCTGTATTCTCATGATCATACTCACCGGCGTTGGTAGCTGATCCGACCATGGTACGATGGGCATAAGGAATAGTTGCCTTAACCTGATCCAGAGTCATATCCTGCTGTAACATATCAGTAAACAGATTCAGCGCAGCCTGTGATGTACCGCCATTTCTGGCAACCAGCCCCTGAACCAAACCCTGAATTTCTTTTACACCCTGAGTTTTAATCCAGTCTGCTGATTTACTTTTATCTGTACCATATGCTTTTACAGCAGCCTGAATGACAGCTGAACGTAATTTTTTCTCATCATCTATTGCTGGCTTAACTGCGCCGTAGACAGCCTTTCCTCCCTTGATAATTTCGCTGCCGACTGTTTTGGCTGCTCCCCATTTAGATGATTTTTTTTGTTGTTCTGCAATAGTTTTTTGTATTTTAGAACTTTTTTCTAATTCCTTATTTAACTCGCGAATACTGTTACGAGAAGCTCTGGTTGCATGCTGAATCTGCTTTTGAGCCGCAGTAGCAGTAGCGGTAAAATTCTTATATGCATTTTTGCTCTTGCCAATTTCCCGCTGTATTTCCTGTTCAGACCGTATTTCCTTCCGTAAGCGCATATCCGCAGCACGTTGTTGCTCTCGCTGAACCTGCTGAATAATTCGGATTTGTGATTTACCGGCTTTCTCACTTTCTCTGACTGCAACAGCAGCTGTGCGCTTGATTTGCTGTTCTAATTTTTTTACCTCCTCAGTCATTCTGCTAATGGAGGCCTCCTGTTTTGCTAGCGACTCCTGATTTGAAGACATGTCAATACTCTCGCCTAATTGTTGATTATATTTATTCTGACTGATTAAAAATAATTGAAAGAAGTGAATATGCCGGAGCAGCCCCCATGCAAAAAGCCCTGCCATACAGCAGGGCTTTAATCAATCAGGCTGATTAGCTAACAAACTATCTTTAACTGGCTGGAATGGTTTTGGCTTTCTTTGGCGTAAAGAAATAATAACATTATCATCATCATTTTTTATGCCCATACTCTCCAGAACAGTCTCAATCCAGACAGATACTTCAGCATGGCACATCGTGCTAACCATAGCCGGCGTAATCATTGATTTAGCCAGCAGAATACATGCCTGTCGATAATTTTTATGAGCTATTGCATAACTACGTTGCTGTCCGCTTCCTCTGATGCCGCTGGGTCTGACTGGCCAGCGGCCATCGATTTTGAACGTAAAGATTCCATACTGGTTAAAATTGACTGATAATCTTCTGAGGCAAGATTGTGCAATAGAAATTCAACGCTCAGATTCTCTGCATCAATACCAGAAACTTCCAATTGTTGAGCCCAATAAGCCAGTGTGGTCAAAATGGCTTTTTTTGCCCCTGATACATCTTCAATCAAACCGGTTTCTTCCAGTATTTCCAGTGCTTTGAGTTCATCTGCCAAAGTCAGCGGCTTAACAGTATAATCAAAATACATCTGGCCATTGTACGCCAGACCATAAACCAGCTTTCCAGTCTCTTTTAACATTATTCTACCACTTTATCCAATGCAAACATTTCAATATCACGACGCGCTTCATTTTCTACACTGTATTCTTCCGAACATTTAGTGCTGGTACAACCTATATAGCTGATACGTGCTTCATCTGCATTACGGGGATAAATAGTAATTTTTGCATTGGTAATGTTGTCCCAGTCAATACCACTTTCATCCAGCGGAATAGCTGCACTGACACTCATTGTGTATTCTGTTACACCATCTGCATAACCACGCACTTTGCCGGACTTGTTCATGGTCTTAACTACTTTACGTCCGGTAGTCACTTCCGGCTTGAAGCTGATAATTTCCACTTCACGGCCATTTACTTCCATAATTACTGCACCGGCATATTTAGCGCCTGTTTTATTTGCCATATTTTTTCCTTTATATAGACAAGGTGTTAACCTTGAAACTAACACTTTACATGATTAATTTATAAGTACAGATCCACACGTGCGGCCAGTACATGCAAGCCATTGACTACATCGGCAGGGATAACTGCATCCAGGCGGTTTGGATCATTTGGATTACGCTGTACAATCAACTTATCTTTATTTTCCAGAACTGCCTCCAGAATTTCTGCATTTTCACACTGATACAATACATCCAGAATTTCTGAGCGCACTCTCAACGGAGTACGTTCTGAAAGCTTCTCACGCGGAAAACGTAAGGCGATACGCTGGTTAACAGCATCACGTACATAGTCAAGTGTGCGAATCGTGGTGATATCCAGCAATGCAGGGTCATCTGTACCAGTGGCATTTTTCACATAAGTAGATACGGCGCGCATAATCTGCACCCGATTATTCACGATCTGCAAAGGCGTCAGCCCGTTATACAGAGCACTATTAAACTCAGCAAACAGAGGCCAGTTGGCATCAGCCGTTTTCCTCAGTCCTTTTATTTCAAGTGTATTAAGGGGGCGAGCCGGATCATTTTCACCGGCAATTACAGCTGCATAACCTGCAGCAATAATGGCATTGCCTTCCATGGCATTTTTATACCAGGCTATGGTAATACGGCCGCTATTGATATCATTGGCAAAAGTGGTACCCGTACTAAGTGTACCGCGCCAGCCCATCACCCCGATACAGCCACGCTTTTCAATCGCATTGGATACCAGATCAATATGATTGGATAATTTTCTGGCATTCAAATCATCAGAAAAAGCACTACAGATAATATGATAATGTTTGCCGGCTACCTGCTCAAGGGCAGAACCGATATCTGGATTCCCATGACCATCCTGAAATGGTACTATCTCCAGGAAAGCTTGATCCGCATTGGCACTGTTTTCACTAAAAGATGCCATTAAGGCAATTTCATTACCAATCGAACCTGCATTTCTGGCTGTTAGTCTGATTGCATTGTCATCAGCTTCTGCTGCTGCCAGTGTGTTCGCTTCATTAATAATGTTAACCATTCTCTCCACAACATCAGCAATGGCCTCATCATTACTTACTCGAGTCTGGCAATCAATTCCACCAATGGTTACTGTCAGGACTCTAGAGTTATTTGGTAAATTTGCAATGGTAACACTTGCCTCAGCAGGAGTACTTTGTGCAGCATCATCAACACCAATTACCGTTAAATCCAGATAGGGGTTATTAATAAACGCCTGTTTTACACAATAATGTGCCCAGGAACCCTGACCAAACAGGTTAGCAGCGTCAGCATCACTAAATAATTGTACTGGTGTTAGTGCCGGCAGTTTTCCTTCTGGCAATCTAGGTGCAATCAGCAACATTTTTTGTGGATTGGCTGGCAAACCTCTTACTGCAGTACGCGTATTAAATTCTATATACCGGCCTGGTACACGAATATCACTGCGCACAGTATCAAACTGAATATTATCAATCATTCCTTTACTCCCGTTTCATTTTTTAAATTTTCCGTTATCATTATCAGGTCACCATCCGCTACCAATCGACGGTAATACAGACTCGCTGGAACCTTAACTGGGTTAGTTGTTATATAAGTATTAACGCGATTTTTCTTTGGCACGCGCAAACCATCTGCTGCTTGAACGATCATCTTCTCTTTCATATACGCTGGTTATAAATCAGTTCTGTATACTTTTATTTTCTATACTCAATACTAAAGAACCAAATTGTGCTGGCGCTTCAGAATGCTTGCCGGTAAACAGACTAAATACATAATCCGGATTATTTATATCAGTGGTATATTCTGGATAATGATCACTTTCAATCCCATACATATCACACACCGCTTCAAATTCAATCGCGACTATGTCCAGATTTTCTGTATTGCTATCAAGTGGAGAGATAAATAGTGGATGAACCGTTTTTGGTTGTAAACCAAGGCTGTTTAATTCTTCATTTAATCTCTGCCCCGCAAGCAGGCGTAAAATCGCATAAACCAGATCATTTATATTTGCACTTGGATGAGGCAGTGCATCTGTAATACGATTACATATACACACCACATAAAACCCGGCACTCAGTTCAAAACGTAGCCGTTCTGAACCTTTTGCTTTTACCTGTGCCTGATTAAAGGTTAATAAAATAGCCGGTTTTTCTCTTATTTTGGTTAAGACCTCTTTATTTTCCAGCCCGCCGAAATACAAACTAACCTCATTAACCATCGACCCCAGCCCTTGTTTCAGGCGTGTGATGATTTCACTTTGGATTTTGTTTAGCACAGCTAATTAATTTACTCCTTTCTATAAATTCAATATATTCAATTATCATAAAATATCTAAATATGGCTTATCTGTTTCTTACTCTGATTCATACTGTTTAAAACAGATTAATCAAGATAATGGCTTATAATAATTACGTATTTATACAAATTTATCTTTATAAAATAATAATTTTCCCCTGCTTCCCCAGAAATTTCATACAAATAATTAAATCTGGCTGTAGCATATAATGCTGCAACAGTTATAAAACAGGGTGTCCCTATTATCCTGATGCTCAGACAAATCTAGGCAAGCAACAGATACTTGCCCGCAAACGATGATATATGTTTATCATTTTTAGATTTTAAATTGTTCTGGCTTTTTCCCACATTACAAATACATTGTCCTGCTGAATTTGTAAAATGTTGGTCAGAAAATCCCACCATAACTCGTTTGTCAATGCAAAGCTTTGCGTTTCAAGAATATAATTGCGAATCTTGATTAATTCTATACCTGACATTGCATTTTCAGCAGCTTCAACCAGAGCTTGCTTATTTTTACCCAAGCTAATTTCCAACTGGGAAAGCATTTGCATGCGAGACAAAGTACCGGCAGTACTGCGTTTATTCTGTAAGCGTAACTGTGCTGCATCAGCTTTTTCTACCCAGCTATGGGCTTTCTCTGACCATTGATGGTAAATATCAGGGCACGGCATGGTGGTAACAGTGGCAGGTAATATCCCCGGTTCATCTATTGCTACGACTTCTCCGGTTTCCTTGCTGTATACCGTTTCACCTCGATGGTCTTCGATATACTGCCAGTTATCGCCTGTCCATTGTGCAATAAAGCCTTTTTTAATAGTCGGTTCTTCAGCCTGAATACACAGTCTGGGAATCAGATAATGGCCATTATTTTCCAGAGGATCCAAGTCTGCTGTGGTCATGCCAACAAAGTAATTGTTTTCGTCAAGCTGGCATACAGGAATTGTGGGAGCATATATTTTCATTTTTTATTCCTTAAATTTTGATACAGGCTAAAAAGGCAATATTGTGAGGGCGTGTTTCATTGGCAGTTCGTGCAACATTATTAATTCCAGGGCCTAGCACACCAAAGCCCACGGACCATCCTTCTGCATGATCTAAAGGATTTCCCAAGCCAATCTCATTCATCGCCTTTATTTTGAATCCCCCTTCTATTAGTTCATATTTACGCCTTAGTTCTGCACGTTGGTATGTGAATCCTGCTGTCCAGTCTTGGACTGCATCGGACTGAGGGCTTGAGAAAATTCGTTTTGCATCTAATCCACGCCCATCATCCCAACCGCGTAAAAATTCTCCACGCAAATCCGGCAAATTAAATGTGGTTTTCCCGTCCCCTGCACCAAATCTAATGCCAATGGCTGCAAACAGATTGGCGTATAGTGTACGGGATACGGCTGCACCATTGGCTTTTAACCAGCCAACGGGTGCTGCATCCATGGCAAAATACATGACTGCACCTGCGGGCGTTGCATTAATATCTTGCGTCCCATCAAATGGCACACCATTAATTTTCCGAGGGTTATATAATTTAAAAGCTGATCCTGCATTGCCTGATGTATTCTGATTACCGGGCTTGTTCACTCCGGGTAAATCAATATCTGCTGAACCATCAAATGCTACACCGCCCACTTTTCTGGCATCGGTTAGCCTGTCAGCAGTACGTGCTTTTTTGGCCAGTTCCGCATTTGCTGCCGTAGCCGATTTGTCCAGTTTATTGTCTTTTAACCATTTAGTCCGGTTGGCCAGCTGGCGAGTGGGCACATTATCAATACCATTCTCTCCGCCCAATACCGGATCGGATGTTTCCCATTGATAAATGCCTTCTTCCCAGAACGAAGTTTCTTTTAAATTTGCCATTAAGCAGTTCCTTTGTTAAATGAAGTTTCTTTTAAATTTGCTAATTAAGCAATTCCTTTGTTAAACGAGCCATCACGCTGCACCTGTCCATTGTGATACAGTAGTGCCTAGCTGGATTTGATGATATGCTTTCACTATCAACAAAGAAGGGTAGTAAAATATGAAACAAATCTTATTTATTTTATGTTGCTGTATATCTTTCTCTGCTTGTGGAACCAGTACAAGCGGTCTTCCACAAAACTGTCAGGATGTTTTTAAGCGCTGGGATGAATTAATTGTTAAGCTTGAAGCTAACAGTAATATCCCCTCTTCCTATGTGCAGGATGAAAAATATGATCGCTCGCTTATACTGAATGCGGCTCGAAAAGCTGAGTCTCAAAAACAAGCAGGAATTTGCGAGTTTGCCAGACGTGCTGTTGATGAAAAATTGCAGGCATTAGCGTCAGGACCTGATGGCCTTAATGAGCACATCAAACAAGTGGAAATACGAAATAACCATAAATATCAATAAATTAAAAAGAATAAATCGTAATCTACACAGAGTACTAAAATTAATTACATCAATCCTGCCTCTTTATAAAACGCAATTTGTACTGGAAGTTATAACCTGCGGCTACACTGTTAACCACAGTACAGTACATATGCTTTCACTATCAACAAAGAAGAATAGTAAAATATGAAACAAGCCTTATTTATTTTATGTTGCTGTATGTCTTTATCTGCTTGTGGAACCAGTATAAGTGGTCTTCCACAAAACTGTTAGGATGCATTTAAACGCTGGGATGAATTAACTGTTAAGCTTGAAGCTAACAGTAATATTCCCTCTTCACTATGTGCAGCAGGAAAAAGATGAACGCTCACGTATGCTGAAGTTAGCTCGAAAAATTGAAACCCAAAAACAAGCAGGAATTTGCGAGTTTGCCCGACGTGCTGTTGATGAAAAATTGCAGGCATTAGCTTCGGGTCCTGATGGTCTTAACGAGCATATTAAAAAAATGGAAATAATGTATAACCGTAAATATGAATAAATTTAAAAGCACTCAATACAATCTGTATTGAGTGCTTAAATTTGTTACATCATAAATCCTGCTGCTTCATAAAGCGCATTTTGTACAGGAGACTTATAACCTAAGGCTGCACTGTTAACCACAACACGGTACTGCCGTTGCCACGCAAAACACTAATCTAGTCTGAGGCATGTGCACCAGCCGTATCTAATGCGACTTTTATAAGCTCAGCCCATGAACTATAGTTTTTACTATAAAAAATCTCAAAAACAGCATGAACGCCGATCATGGCTGTACTGCTTTCCCATTGATAAACGCCTTTGTCCCAGAACAAAGTTTCTTTTAAACTTGCCATTAAGCAGTTCCTTTATTAAACGAGCCATCGCGCTGTGCCTGTCCATTGTGTTGCAGCGGTACTGCGGTATAGTCCAGACTGGCCAGCACGCAACGCGCCGGCGCAAAAGCAGCCAGCGTATGCCGTAATAAAGCGGCCTGTTGATTGGTAATCGGTCTATTCAGCAAAATACGGTAATGTGCCCAGTAAGTATTATGTCCATGCACATATAAACCGGAGCGCTGAATATTGCCGTTGTGCTGTTGATGATTGAGCCCTTCAATAATGGTGATTTCACCAAAACCAAGACGGCGAACGATTTCTCTTAACGACCACGGTGTGCCCTTACTGCGGTGAAGTTCGTATGCTCCTTTTATCAGTTGGCGCTTGGCCTGATCGCTTTCTGCCAGCCAGTAACCATTTACGCCGAGAATACAATGGCTTTCAGCCAGTAGCTCAAGATGATCAGCCAGTACTAAATTTACCAGCCGTGGCATAAGCTGTGGTGTGCTGATCAGCTCCAGACGCAAGCCCAGCGTAGCCAGTGCCCGCAGGCGCTGATCGCGCTCAATTACTGCGGCATAAGTCAGCTTAGCCATCCACAGCCTCCTCAGCAATGGTGAGGATTAAATTGTTGCAATGCGCCCAAGTATCGGCTGCAACTGTAGTCAGTTTAAGCTCTGGCGTGGCCACGTTATAGACACCGTCAACCTTTAATAAAGACTGAATCACCAGCGGTACCACATCCACCCCCAGCCGCTGTTCCTGACTGCTTTGATATTGCTGCCATGCAGCTTTGGCCGCAGCCAACACTGCCTGAGCATCAGCACCAACAAACAGAGTTAATGTTGCTGCAACCTGATAATTGAAAATTTTCGGTGCACGCACCACTACCTGATCACATAACGGGCGTACACGCTCATCAGACAGGGCTGTCTGTACTTGATGAATCAGCTCCATTGATGGCAGACCGGTTTTAGTGAGTATGGTTACTGCCACCACGCCACCTAAGGGCATACCCTCTTTATCAGTATCGTTAGTCACATAAACATCAATAATGTCCTGACTGACTTGACGGGTAAAATACTCATAGGCGCCAACCGGACCGGCCACTGAAAATGATTCTGGTGCCAGCAGAATGCGTACCCGATAGGCATCATCACTTTCAATATCCACACCACCACTTGAAGTGGTAATATTGCTAACTTTAACCTCTGCAATATCAGACAAATGGTCTGTTAAAGTATTAATCTGCCCGGCTGACCAGCCATTACCCACCACTCCGGTTGACTGACAGACAGCAACCAGCTCAATGTTGCTATTGGTAGCTGTAAGCAAGCCTGCTTCAATAGTGGCAAATATCAGCGCATCGACAGTGACTCTGGTTCCTTTTGGAATCACCACCTGTTCGTTACCGGCCAGTTTGGCCTGAAAACGCAGCGTTGTTTGTGCCGGCTGTGCCTGCAAGCGCGGGGTATGAACATCATCTCCGCACAAATCCAGCATCATGCCAGTAGCGAAGCGCACATGCTGCTGCCGGTAAGCTTCATTGACCTGTTGCCGAGTTAGTGCCTCGCGATAGGCATAGGTATTAATCAGTAAGCGCTCAATATGTGCCGGCTGTAATACCTTGCCAGTACGATTCTGGTAATCAGTTATCGTATCGGCCAGAATGGTTGCCAGATCATCTTCAACTATCTTTATATCCGCCCGCGCGAGCTTAGTTAAATCTGTCATTTACGTACCAATCCAATATTTGTTTGATAAATTTCACCTGCCACTTCCTCGGCTATACGCCAGTGAACTGTTATGGTTAACTCAGGTGTCTGACCAGCAAAGCTAACACGCTCTACCTCCACGCGCTTTTCCCAAGTCTGGATAGCCAGAATCACCTCTCGCGTCACACCGGGAATAAATACATCCTCGGGCGTATCCAGATAATCCAGATGGCTGGAACCAAAAGTCGGGCGGGTCACGTCGGTACCCTTGCGCGTCATCAAAATATTCAAAATACATTGATTAATATCATCAATGCCCGTGACAATATCGCAGCCACATTCCAGTGGTGCTAACTGCCAGTGGCGAGTGCGCGGTGTAATTGTCATAGTGCTTTTCCAGTAATAAAAAATCCCTGCCATCAATGACAGGGACGAAAATTGGGTTTGAATAAGCTGTTAGCAGAACATCAGTTTGGTGTACCAGTATTACCACCCGAAGTCAGGTCAGGATGAGTATGACTCTTAAGACTTTTACCATCTGCCACCACATCACCGTCTTTAACCTTAATCGTGCCAGCAATCGATGCGGCAGCAATACCGCCGCCAGAACCAGCCATACCACCCTGATAGGTTAACTTTCCCTGCACCAGTAAGCTACCAGTGGCTGTAGTGGATGGTGCATCAAGCGTAATATCACTGGCTTTAACCAATACCGTATCTGCTTGCACCACCACTGTACCGCTGGTCTGAACACAAACCTCGCCACTTTTACGATCATGGCTGATTACCGTACCATTGCTAAACTGTTTCATCCACATATCATTGCTCTGTGCCGGTGCGGTATCACTCTGATTATACAAAGCACCCAGTACCACCCCACTCTCACCCCGGGCATCCAGAATACACGCCACCAGTTCACCCACATCGGGCAAAGAATAAAAACAGTTTCCACCAGCGGCAGCAGTAAGCATGGGCAGCCAGTCTGTATGCATATTCTCCAGTGCCGGAATATTCACTTTAAGCATATGCTTGCCGGCATCAAGGGCTTCCACAAGGCCAAACTGCAAGGTTGCCCCAAATTCATACAGTTTCTGCATGTTTTTCCCCCGTATCTGCATCATCAGCAATGTATTCAATCATGTTAATTTCCAGAGACGTGGTATAACCAGCACTGCGGCTTAAATTGTGGCTTGCCTGCTTAATCTGATAATTTCCCGACATTTTGCCATAACCGCTCAAGCGGATAATCTGGCCGGCCACCAGCTTCACATTGCCTAACAGCTCCAGACTACTGGTTACCTGACACTGACGCGCATCAGTAAGTGCAGCATCTGCACGTGCAGTGAGCTGTTGTTGCGATTCCCCTTTGTTGGCCACAATTTTCAACATATCACCACTTGCGCCCAGCTTACTTTGCGGTCGCAACGGCTGCCCCTTTCGCTTGACCGTACGCACCTGTTTGGCTTTGGTATCATAACCACAAGCCACCACCTCGTCTGGAACACCTTTAAGCTGATCACGAAAACTTGCAGACTCAACATCTTCCGGCAGCAATACCAACACCGGTTCCTGTGCCGTTAATTCCGTATTGGCAATAAAAGCTAAAGTCTGGTCGACAATTTTAAAAGTATAGCCAAACTGCTTTGCCAACCGTGCCAGAAATTCCACATCACTTTCCTGATACTGAGTAATACGTTCAATCTCCAGATTGGCAATCGGATTTTTGAGCACCAACTGTAATCG
Organism: Snodgrassella gandavensis; assembly: GCF_914768025.1. Classification (GTDB taxonomy): domain Bacteria; phylum Pseudomonadota; class Gammaproteobacteria; order Burkholderiales; family Neisseriaceae; genus Snodgrassella; species Snodgrassella gandavensis. Next base: position 76,362 of record NZ_CAJZCE010000011.1, read on the forward strand.
CGCAGCTACCAGCTGCACAATTTTTTCCAGAGTCGTTTTCTCATATGCTCTGGGCTGCAAAGTGCGACTGGCACGGCTAATCCCCGTGGATAAAGCCTTCAGGGTAATCACATTGGGCTTGAACGCATAATCAATATCAGCAATCTCAAAATTGCCCAGATTCACCATACCGGTAAACTGGTCTCCCAGCGTGAACGACAGCATATCGCCCTGATTCGGATACCAGCTACGCAACCATCTGCCATCCGTATCCTCAAACGATACCGACAGCTCATCCGACTGCTCACCCAGATAATCCGTATAATTGATACTGAGCAGATAAGGCTTGATTGCCAGAGTAATGTCTTTTTTTTCGTAGCCTATAGTGAAATCCGGCATCGTAACCGGATGGGTTCGTTCCAAAGCGGATACTCCCGTCAGCAGGCTCAACGCATCCATGGTGGCATATCCTCCTGCGCTGTATGCGTATCCGACTGTATGACAGGGATCAGTACCGTCAGATTGGCAGCAAACTGTTCAGCCAGTGGTAAATGTGGATTAGCAGCAATCAGCCGGTCAAGCATCGTGGCGTCACCATAGTATTTATGTGCAATCAAATCCCAGCGATCCCCTTCACAGGTCTGGTATTGCAAAACTGAATCAACCATAATCAGGCCTCATCCTTTCTGGCAGCCAGCCATGCCGTTAACGACTGAGCGCCGGTAGTTGCATTGCTAATACTGTCCTCTACCATGGATAACAGTTTTTCACTGTTATCCAGCCAATCTCCCCACTCACCACTGTCATAACCACTTTGTATTAAATTCACACATTCTTTCAGCTGATGCGCAGCCTGGCCGGTATATGACAAAAAATCTGCCGCACCGGAAAGATTACCAAACCATGTACCTACCTCAGGCAAGGTATTCAGCTTGCTTAGCGTCTGGCCGCCAACAGCCAGCGCATCGGCAATCATACCCAGCCAGCCAGAAGTATTATGTTGCACGGTACGCGCACACGTAATCAGATTCTGAATTTCAGTGACATTCTGCTCAACAGCATGATAAATACGCACCCCAGTCTGTACCGCCGCTGAAACCTTGTTAACTGCCCCTTTAATCGAATCCGGCATAAAAGAAAGCAACGGATTCTGACCCGTCATGATGCCCGGTGTTGGTAATGGATTGTTCGGATCACCAACAAACTCAAGTAGCTCAACACTGATTTCACGTGCGGCGGTACGCCCTTGTGCATCTTGAATCAGAGTAGTACTACTCAACTGCTGAATCACAAACCAGCCAACAAAACGCCCCGAACCAAACACCAGCGCCAGAGCCTGCTGTGCTTCCTTGGCCTGAATCAATGCAGTATAGGCACTATCCGGATTACTCAGCTTCCAGTGCAGCAACATACCAAAACGGATGGTGGTCAAATCATTGCCGGTAGCCTGTAGGCGCGGACGACCGGCTAACACATCATGTTTGGCAAAAACAGCACCATGCGTTTCTTCATAACTGCTGAAACTATCCAACACTTCAAAGCGAATATCTCCTAGCATTGCATACATCAGTAACTCCTTAACTCTTTTGCCTGCATCATGCGCCGGTACATCTGTTCAAATTCGCGCTGACTCAGCGCCAAAGCCTGCTGAATCACCGAACGGTCAGCATTGCCGTTAACCTGAATAGTCGGATTAAAATTAATGGTTACTGCACCGGAATCATGTCCTGCCGGATAGCGATTCTGGGCAAATTCTGCTGCATTAAGCTGCATTTTTTCATTAAGCTGAGCAGTCAACGTACCAGAACGACTTTTGAATTTCTGCTGTAAGCGCTCAGCAACCAGACCGATCGCTGTAACTGGTTTGTCTGCGCCAAGATCAAGCCCCAGATGCATACCTTCCATCAGCGAACCGCCTATGCTTTTAAATACACGGCTAGGTGAATTAATCCCTAATACAGATTTAGCCTTATTAATAATCTTACTAGCAAACTCACCTACTGCATTAATAGCCTTACTGATACCCTCAGTAAAACTTTTAACCAGACTATCAATAATATTGCGTCCAAACTCACTGAATTTTGCAGGTAAATCCTTAAAAAATTTCATTCCTGCTTCAAATTTAGTTTTAACGGTATCCCATAAACCAATAAAAAAGCTCTTAATTGGTTTCCAATACTTATAAATCAGCAATGCAGCACCACCAATTGCCAGTGCGACTAAACCTATAGGCGTCATTAAAAAAGCCCGCCCTACGGCTATAATTCCCTGACGTAGCAGATTCAGCACAATACGGCCTTTACCCAATGCACTGAAACCCCTGCCCAGACTGGAAAAAACCGTAAACAAAGGTTTTGCTACTTTGGTAATCAGACCGAATGACTGCACAATTTTCTTAATTGGCGCAATGGCAGTACGCCCAATAGTGGAAAATGCCTTTTGCAGTAAACCCACTGCTGAGCGCCCCTTATTGAACACCTTAAAATTCTTGCCCACACCAGCCAGCCCGCGGCCAAAAGACAACAGCTTCTGACGCAATGAGCTGGCAGATTTTCCCACAGAGGTAATAGCGGAACGTAAACGCTGAAATACCGAACCACCCTGCTTCAGGTCACGCGCAAGCTGAAAACGGGCAAAAATAGTACGCAATAGCGCCAGCGGACCAGTAACCATGGTAATAGCATAACGAACCAACAGCAGCGTCATCCGCAGCCCAGTCAAACCTACACCAAAAGCCACCACAGATTTAATCAGCGCTGGATGCTTCTGAATAAAAGGCAATACCGTATTAAGCAGCACATCTTTGGCTACCTGAGCAAAAGTATTAATATCAGGTGCCAGCGTGGCACCAAAAGCATTGCCTACCTCAATCACTGCATCGTGTAAATTACCCATACTCACAGCAAGCGTATTAGTCTGAAGCTGAGCACGCTGATCCAGAGAAGGCTGATTACCCATTCGGGTTTGCATAGTGGCAAAACCTGCACCACCTTCCTGAGCTGCGGCTGAAGCAATCTGTCCACCACGCTCCCCGAATACCGCATCCATCATATTCAACGCAGCACGGTCACCATATTTGGCTTTAACTTTATTAAAATTCGCTTCCAGCTCACCAACAACCACATGCATATCTTTAAGTGAGCCGTCTTTATTAAACAGGCTAAACGTCACACCAGATTTTTGCATCATCTGGCGCATTTCCACACTCATCGCAGCAGTAGCCTGCTGCATCGCTTGCGACCCCTGTGCCAGCCTGTCCAGAAATTCCCCCATACCATCTGCTGCCGCAGACTTGCTGACACCACCGTGTATTGCCATTCCCTCTAGGGCATATATTTTCTGCTGATTCTGTAAACCAGTCAGATGCAGCCTTTGCAAGGGCGAAGCCATAGCAGCTTGGGATTTTTCAATATCCTCCAGACTCATACCCACAGAATGCGCAACTTTCTGCACAGCGTCCAGACCAGCAGACAATTCCGTATCTTTCAGCTTATAAGTCTGCATCAACCCCTTGGCTACCGAAATATCCTCAATCTTCTTGCCAAATAACACATTAAAACTGGCAATTGCCTTCATCCCTCCTTGCAGTACCGCATCATCAGACATATTGGCCTGCTTCATACTGGTAGCAAGGTGGGTATAATCATTTTTGTTACCCTGTTGCTCAAGACTTAGCTGCGTAGCGTGGGCATTAATCTGATTAAACCTACCCATGCTGCCATCTTTCTGCATCATAGCCTGTTTCAACCCGGTTTCCGCTGTTTCCCGTTCCATGTGAATTTTCACCGACTTCTCAACCGGCTTCATCCAGGTGGTAATGGTACTTTTGGTTTTAGCTAATTCCTCACCAATTTTCTTGCGCTGCCCCAGAATTTTGTTATGTCTGTCTACTGCCTCAGTTAGCCTATTCTGAGCACTGATTGCTTTCGCAGTTGCTGCAGACAAATTATCCATAGACTGGATTTTCACCTGCAAACTCTGTACAGACCGCCCCATCTCCTCTATTTTTCTGGTTGCCATACCAATAGCAGAACCAAAGGCTTTAACAGAACGTTGTACCTCACCAAAATCAGAAACAAATCCACTATCCATATCGGCACCAATGTATTTCATCCAATAACTCAAGAGATACTGGAATTCACCAACTTATTATTTATTATTCATATAAATCATTACCGTTAACCCATCCCCAGTTCACAGCTCCTGCTACAAACCAGCGCTGAATTAACGGTACTGTCACAACGGGCAACAACCACTTACAGCTTGCTGTATTTAGCCTTAATCTGTCGGTTAGCCTGTTGCTGCCATTGTAAAATTTCATCCAGAGACATCTCATCAATATCTGCCGGAGAAAAACCAAACCACCACGCTAAATCCGCAGCAGCCTGATAAAAACCATCCCAATCAGTGAGTACCCAGACAAAACTGACGCACCAGCGTGTAGTCCTCCCACGACAGTTCATCAAAATCTTCACTTTGCAGGCCTGAAGCCATAGCCAGACACTGTGCTTCCTGCAATACCGCATTATCCGGATACTGCTCAGCGGCACGTTTAAAATCCTTAACCCGTACCCGGCGCAGCGTTAGTTCCGTTACCACACCATTCGGCGTTTGCAGCGGTTCCGCCAGCTTAATAACCTTACCCGTACCCAATTGTTCTTGCAGCTGTTGCGCTTCAGTTTGTGCCATATCTATTCCTTGAATCATCAATAAGCGCCGAAATTCATCCAGCGTAAAAAAGCATTTCAATTATAAAAAACGCTCACCCTGATAAGCAGAGTGAGCATTTAATAACATCATTACCAATTGAAAATAACTACATACCGATATTTGCGCGCATCTGCGCCAGCATGTCCACACCATTTACCCGATACTGATTGGTAAACGCGTTGTAATACAAAACCTCACGGCCGGAAATCGTCTGATGAATTTCCGTAGCCTGAAAAGTACTGGCAAACTCTGCCTTTTCTTTTGGTTTATAAGTACCTAACGGATTCTTGCTGAACGTAGCCATCACCATAACCACCATCGGTACTTCTGCTGCCAGACCGGAAGCATTAAATGCCTGCACATTGGCACGTACCATCAACTGGCACGCCTTAAACGGGTTATAAACCTTAGTGAACACATCCGGATAAAAGCTGTTCCAGGTAATTTCCCCTTCCAGCGCTTCAATACCACTGGGCAGTTTCACCGAACCTACCAGCCCTAATCCCTTGGTTTCTGTTTGTCCAACAGAAATATCCGGTAATTTAAACTGACTGGCACGGCCTAACTGACTATTACCATTAACATAAACATTGGCATTATAAATTGCATTAAATTCTGTCATAACTAATTCCTAAGCGGCAGACTGATTACTAATCAAATTAGCCAGATAAGTACGGGTCATCACACTGGTATTGGTGATACGTTCTGCTGGCAGTTTAGGGGTATAGTCATACTTGATTGGTACCTGCCCTTTACTGAAAGCATCAGCCAGATCATAGTCATAATCCAGGCTTACACTAAAACCAACAATACTCTTGAGTGTACCCAGATAAGTACGTACCGTACCCAGCAGGCTGTCAATCAGCGCATCATCAATAGGCAAATCAATGTACTGTAACTGCGCACGACGAATCGACTCATCAATCAAATCACCAGTACGCTGAGCGGTTTCAAAATTCTTGATATGCGTTACTGTCGGGAAACAGGCCAGACGGTTACCCCATAAGCGGAAACCAGTACCATAGCTGTTAAATACCGTAGTAATCCCCTTTTCATTCAGGCGATTGGTTTCCGCCTGCGGGTCGTCAATCCGTGCAGTCAGCGACACTTCCATACCAGTTACGCCCAAAAGCTCACGATTGGAAATACTGAACCAGTAGCCCTGATTAACATCAGTTTTCATACGCAAACCGGCAGCATGTGTGGCCAGACTTTCCAGCTCGCCGCTGGAACCGGTAACATACGGATAAAATAACTGCGCGCGGTCTGAAGAAGTCTGGAAATTAATATTTCCAAGCGAACCGCGTCCCTGAATCGCCTGCGCCAGCGTAGTACCTTTCGGCGCAGCAATGTAGGCAATTGCTTCCAGTTTGTCTGCCAGCGTTACCATCGCTGCAGCCACAGCCGCATCTGCATCATATTGCGGCACGATCACAATCTTCGCATCCGCACCCAGGCGGGTAAAACCTTCAGTAAGCAGTTCCATGCCCTTGCGCTTACCAGTTGCCGCTTCATAGCCACCGATAATATCCGCTACCGTTACCTTACTCGGGTCAAGATAAGTATAAGCAATCGACACATCCGAATGTGGCTGAACAAAAGTCAGCTCACCTGTTTCCTGATTCAGCGTGTAATCAGCGCCTTCAGACAAAGTCTGATTACCTGCCTGCACCGTATAACCAGCCTGTACAGCCGGATGCGCTGTTTTTGCCATCAGCGTATCACTGTCGATAAGCAGTACTTCCGAATCAACAACCGTTTTATGTTTGGCCGGATCCAGCACATTGACCACATAGGCCACACCAGACTGATAACGCGTCCAGATACTGGCCGCATCGGGCAGAGTAAAACCGGCTCCCGTTACCAAACCAAACTGACTAAAATCCTTAACTGTCTGACACACCGTCAATTCATTTACTGCACCAGACATACCCGTACCGACAATCGCCGTAATCGCCCCGTCTACGGTATAGACCGGACTACTGCCGCCATCAATACGGATTGTTTCAACACCATGCAAATAAGCTGCTGCCATGATGATTTTTACTCCTTCGAAGTTACAGATTGTGAAATAGCTTTGGCCTTAATCTCACCACGAGTTGGTATCGATTTGACCAGATTTTGCTGATTAACCACCGGACGCCGTTCCACCTGAAGCGTCTCAGTGCGAACGCTTAACCGATAACACCAAACTCCATCGGCCTCCCCCAGAAAGCGCTCACTCAACAACCGGATTTGCTGGCAATGGTTAGGCTGAAACCCCACCAGAGCCAAGCGTAAAAAATCAAGTAAATCCAGCGCCCCCCGTTCACCGCCCAGAGAACGTGCAAAAACAGTAAAACGCAACTGCAAACGCCGCTCCTGCGTAATCAGGTCAGTAGTACATGGCTTACTGAATTTACTGCGCTGATAACCAATCAGCACGGCACCCAACGGATGAACAAACTGATAATTCTTTAAATTATTCGGCATCAGTTGTACCGAATAATCCGGCAGAACCTGCTGAATATGCGTCAGTACACTGTCCAGAACTGAACGGGTTAAATTCATCCTCTACTCCTCATGCAATACCGCTAGGCACAAAAAAACCCTCACAACCAAAATTGTGAGGGCATAATTTTTAGCGGCTAAAATCAACTACAACTCAAGCCTGCCAGCAAAAGTAAATAAAATAATCAAACAAATCAGAATATCAACTCAGACAAACCGAACATAAAACCAATACAGTCAACCTAAATGCCAAAATATCAATAAAAAATAGGCCGGAGTAAATACAAAAATTTAATGCCAATAGCATTAAATATAACATTCACAAAAAAAGCTGCTCAGGCAGCTTTACTTTAAATAATCAATCTGGCGGAGAGGAAGGGATTCGAACCCTCGATACGCTATTCACGTATACACGCTTTCCAGGCGTGCGACTTCAACCACTCATCCACCTCTCCGTGAGAATGGAATTGCGCGCATTATAGCGAGACCTTAACTTTCTGGCAAGAACTTCAGCAACACAGCGCTTATAAAATCAGCGATAGCAATCCTGCCGCAATCAGTGGCCCCACAGGTACACCGCGTAAAAAAGCCACCCCGATAATGGTACCAATCATCAAACCAGTCACAATTGTCGGATTAATCTGCATCAATTGCACACCTCGCCCGCCAAGCCAGGCAACAACTGTACCCACCACCACAGCAGCAATAGTTTTCCAGCTAGTTACCAGCGCAGCAATCTGTGCCGGCTGCACCTTACCCGTAATCAACGGCGCCAGCACACCTATCATCAGCAGCATAATACCCAGTTGCAGCCCATACTTTTCCAGTACCGGCGCATATTTAAGTAACGGCGTTTGCTGTACCAGCAAAATAATCAACGCCGAAATGGTTACTGAAGGATTATTTCCCACAATACCCAAAGCCACAAACAGCAACAGCAACAAAGCATTTGCATTACTTGCCCAGAAAGACATATCTATCCCCTGCTTAAAGATTATTGAAAACAGTTTTCACATGCGTATCCAGCCAACATCGCAACTGACCGACACAAAGGTGTCAAACAATAAACCATAATCAAAGCATGAGCAAACTCAAACCTCTTTGCTTGAAGCCTGTCCCACTTCATGAGGATTTAAACGCGCCTCATCTTCCTGCCCCAAACCCACCAGACTGCGCAAACGCGTCATATAAGCATTCACATCCAGCCCCCGTCCATAGCGTTGCACTTGCCAGAGCGTTTCTGCCAGAGCCTCAATCATATCGTGTTCCGCTTTCACCCAGTCACCCGCATACCGCTCACACAAGCGCTGATGAATAGCTGCAATCCCAAACGGCTGATCAATCGCTACCTGTTCCTGTACTGATAAATGCAGCGACAAATGCAAAAAAGGATTCGTTTCTCCCTCTTCTGGCCGCCATGTTCGGGTGAGAAACTGTTCTACATTCTCCAGATAAGGCGCATATTCAGTATGCGCAGCAATAATCCGCAAAGCTTTCTGCTGCAACGCATCCAGCAACTGTGGCTGCTGACGCTTACGCCATACATCTGCAAAAAAAAGGCGCACATCATTGGTATTGACATCATACATAACAGCATTCATTTCAAACAAAATAATGTAAATTATAAATCAATGCCGCCAATACCGATAATTTCCAGCCAATCTATCAATCAGCACAAAGCTAGCCCAGCCATAAGGACAACTCATGCAATAACAGATTAACAGCAAAAACAACATAGTATGAAGCCATTACTACATACCTAGGCATATACACCAAAAATAAAGTATAATTGGTAAACCATCTGGGGGCGACCTTGGTTTCGACGGGGGTTGCAAAGCAGATGCGTGCATACCGGGGTCTCAGATTCCCGTAAAACACTGAATTTATATAGTCGCAAACGACGAATCTTACGCTTTAGCCGCTTAAGGCTAAACGTTGCAACGGTTGGCCAATGGGCCGTGTGAGGTAACTCACCGCAACGACATTTACATTGGCTGGTTCAATGTCGTGTTGTCTGGCATTGAACAAGATTTATGGCAACTGGTTTACAAACAGCCTGTCTGTCGGCGGTTTGTGAATAAGATTCCAAGTTGGCAAGACTAAGTATGTAGATCGCTCTGTAGAGGACTTTCGGACGGGGGTTCGATTCCCCCCGCCTCCACCACTTATCCTGTCTGTTTTAGACGCGATATCTAAATTCATTAACTACTGTATTCCGCCTTTTTATCTGCATAGACACAGCAATAAAAACATCATAAACAATTCCACCCACCCCAGAACGCAAAAAAGCTCCCGTTTAGGGAACTTTTTTAATCAGCTGTTTAAGGTGAAGCATACCTATTAACTGATTTAAATTATAGCTATTTTTCTAGTTTACGTCAATGTAATAATATTAACACACTGAAATAAAAGTAAATTTAAATTACAAATTGATTGGATGCCATATCAATTAACCAATACTTATTTCAGTGAGATAAACAATATAATATTGAATATATCATTGCAACCCAAATCATATCATCAGCTAAGAGACCGTCGTACAATCAATACACACCATAGCAAATCCGTGCTCATAAACCCAAAGCACAGTATACCTGCAAGAAAACAAATTAATATTTAAATCTAATGATAGAACAGCCTGATAAGCCGGTTATCATAAATAGCAAATTAGCTGATTAAATGTACTAGCTCCAACTTAATCTGACAGATACTACCTACTCATCGGCATTCGTTCTAACACAATGACTGTCTGATGAGTAAAATAAATTCTCTAGCTGCTTTTCTTTAGCCAGTCCTTTTGTCTCTACCCAAGTTTGCCAA
>NZ_CAJZCE010000012.1 GCF_914768025.1 Snodgrassella gandavensis
AGCGAGTTCTAAAAGTCTTAATTTTGGTTTAATTATTTTTGCAGATTGATTCATTACTGACACGCCATTATTGGTTTGAAATACACTAAATGTCAGATTAAATAAAGACTATTAAATATAAAATTAGAGGTATCCGAACTATTAAAATTTGGTTATTACTCCTGACGGGTCTCAGCGATATAAGGTGGTTTATCTTATTCACTCTTTATATTGGTATTACTTTTTAATTATTGCAAAATAGACATAAACCACTCCACGGTTTTCGGATTCTGATGTGAGAAAAATAAGCTATGACCAGTATCTAAAGTGGCAATGCGTGCCATTTCTTGCTCTGAGAGGGTAAAGTTAAATACATCAAAGTTTTCTTTCATTCTTGCTTTTTGGGTAGATTTGGGGATGACAATAATGCCGTTTTGAATCAGAAAACGCAGTGCAATTTGAGCAACTGATTTTTGGTGGGTTTTGCCGATTTCAATAAGTACCGAGTTTTGAAAGAAATTATTTTTACCTTCGGCAAATGGCCCCCACGATATTATTTGCGTATTCAGCTTTTGCATTACTTCGCGTGCTACTTTTTGTTGTTGAAATACATGTGTTTCAATTTGATTCACTGCTGGTTTTATACGAACAAAATGTTCTAAATCAATAAGGCGATCGGGGTAAAAATTGCTGACACCAATGGCTTTAACCTTGCCTTGTTCGTAAGCATCTTCCATTGCGCGGTAAGTGCCATAGTAATCATTAAATGGCTGATGGATTAACAGTAAATCAATATAATCTGTCTTTAATTTACGTAATGATTCTGCGATCGATTGTTTGGCTTTTTCGTAGCCAGCGCTGGTGATCCATATTTTGGTGGTAATAAATAGTTCTTGGCGCGGAATGCCGCATTTTATTATGGCATTGCCAACTTGTTCTTCGTTGCCATATGCTTGTGCGGTATCAATCGCGCGATAGCCGACACTAATTGCATCCAATACGCATTGTTCACACGCTTCGGAGGGAATCTGGTATACGCCATAACCGAGAATTGGCATTTTTATGCCGTTGTTTAATGTGATATTTTCCAAACTATCTCTCTTTCTTTCACTGAATAACTATTAAGGGTGATTTAAACTGGGCGATTGCTCAATTTAACATGATTATTTGGCTAAATTTAAAATAGTGGCAATAATTTGATGGTTATAGACGTCACTCATTTGCCAATCAATGGCATTTTGCGCTGCGTTGTTAATGATCAGGTTTAGATCATGTTGGTTGATATTAAGCTGCTCTAGTGTGGTTGGGGTGCCTATTTTGTTAAACCATGCTTTTAATGCTTCAATACCTTGCTCAGCCGTTGATAAGCCAAAAATCTCTTTGGCAAAGCGCTGAAACTGTTTTGGATTGCGCTTGTGGTACCATGTCATCCAAGCTGGCATTACTACTGATAATCCGGCACCATGTGGTACATCGCAGATTGCACTCATGCCATGTTCAATCATATGGTTGGGATAGCTAAATCCTGCTGTGCCCAGATAGGTTAGACCATTTAAGGCCAGTGTTGCCGCCCAGGCAAATTCGCCACGTGCGTCTAAATCGGTGGGGTGTTGTAATAGTTGTTCGGTGGTGCGAATTACGGTTTTAATATTGGCTTCGATTTGTAAATTAATTAGTTCGGGTTGCTCTGTTGCTGTGAAATATCCTTCGATGGAATGGGCAATTATATCGGCCGCTGAATACACTAGATAATCAGGGCTGATGGTTATTTGCAGTTTTGGGTTGATTACTGAAACTTTAGGAAACAGGCTAAAACCATGGATTGGGTATTTTGTTTGGTTTTTTCATTGGTGACAACGCCGCCATTGTTCATTTCACTGCCGGTTGCCGCTAAGGTCATGACATCGAAAATGTTAAGTGCTTTTGTGACCTCTGTGCCGGTAAAGAAGTCCCATACATCTGCGTCGTATAGACTGCCAGCGGCAATGGCTTTTGCACTGTCTAGGCATGAGCCGCCACCAATACTGAGTACGCTGTCGGCACCAAATTTTTTGGCGATGGTGATTCCTTCGTGCACCTTGCTTAAGACGGGATTACTTTTAATTTTGCTACACTCGGTGAATTCAATGCCGTTTTCACGCAGGCTGGCGGTAATATCGTTAAATAAACCGGATTGTTTGATGCGGCCACTACCGAAGACAATTAATACTTTTTTGGCACCGAATTCTTGCATGTAATGGCCGATATTTTTCTCTTTATCGATACCAAATTCTATGCGCGTTGGGTTTTGAAAGCTGAATTGATGCATGATTTATTCCTTTGTCTAATATTTTGTTTATTAAGAGTTAGTCTTTGGCATCCCACCAGAATTTTGCTGTCGCGCCGCCATCAATTAGTAAGTCACTGCCGGTAATATAAGCACCTTTTTCGGACATGATGAGTTCGGCTAGATTGGCGACTTCATCAGGAGAACCGCCACGACCTGCTGGTAATTCTTGTAACATTTTGCGATAAAAGGCTTTACGTTCGCCATTGAGTTCGTCGTTGGCTAATGGGGTGTGGATAATGCCGGCACTGATACAGTTTATTCTTGCGCCACGGCGTCCCCATTTAACGGCTTGAGCCTGTACTCTTAAGGTATTGCCTCGTTTAGCCAGTTGATAGGCTTTTAAGCTATCATTGACCTGTTTGATAAAGGGTAAATCGAGTAAGGCTTCTGTGGGTGTTAAGGCTAGGGCTTTAGTTTGTGCAAATGTCAGTGGTTCCAGTCGATGTGATGATTGTGAGCCAATGACTAAAGCTGCACTGCCTTTTGCCATTACTTTGCTGAATGAATCTAATAAAAGGGCATTGCCGTATAAATCGACTTCAAATATCCGTTGTGCGGTGGCTTGTGAAGGGGATAGTCCGGCTGTATTAACTAAGCCCATTATTTTGCCTAATTTTGTGGCTGTTTCGACCAGTTGATTAACTGATTCGCGATTGGATACATCGCAAGCGATAGTATGTACGTTGAATCCGGCATTACGCAGCTCTTGAGCCTGTTTTTCGGCCTGTTCAATTTTTATGTCGGCTAACAGCAATTGTTTGCCTACTGCAATCCGGCGGACGATTGCTATGCCTATGGCACCTGATCCGGTTAATACAATGATTTCTTTTGACATGATTGATCTCCGTTTTAGCCAGTTGCTCCGCTGGTCATTACACTTTTGCTATGCCTAAGCTTTCTCGTACCGCATATTCTGGATTTTGGATTAATTTATTAATTAAGTTGGCAATGCTATGTCTAGAGACTTGCTGACCTTGGAATGCTTCGCCTTTGTGCGTTAATTGATAGTTAATTTCGGTATCATGGGTAAACCAGGCAGGACGAATGATGGTGTAATTTAAATCTGAATCTTCAATAATTTTTGCTGACTGGCGATAGGGGGCTAAGATTGAATCGGTCTCGGTGGCTGTTTCACTATAGATTCCCATGGAGCTAATCCAGATCAGGCGTTTTAGCTGTTGCTGATGCATGGCTTGCACTATATTTTTGGCCATGGTTTCAAGTTGTCCGGCTAAGTTGGCGTAAACGATGTCCTGGCCTGGCAGGATTTTCTCTAATTGGGTTAGGCTTGTGGCATCCCCCTGAACAATTGTTACTCTGTTATCAGCTAATGGCATGAGTTCGTGTGTATGGCGGGCAAACAGGGTTAATTTAATTTCTGGATTTTGTAATAAGACGGGAATAACGACTTTGGGTAAGCTGCCACTAGCGCCAAGTATTAATATATTTTTCATTCAGCTTGTCTGTTGAATTGGAATAATTTTATTTTAGCGACGGCTTTTATTGAGATAAATGGGGGGGGGGGTGTTTTATAGTGTAGTGAATTAAATTCATTAATAGGATGCGATTATGTATAACCTAAATGAGTTAAATTACTTTATTACTGTGGCACAGGCTACCAGCTTTGTAAAAGCGGGGAAATTATTGGGGATTAGTTCTTCGGCACTTAGTCATAGTATGCGAAAGCTGGAGAATCGATTGAATTTGCGCTTATTTAATCGAAATACGCGTAATGTGTCGCTGACGGAGGCGGGAGAACAATTATATCGACAAATTTCACCGTTATTCGATTCTATCAATCAGGAGGTTAATGCGTTAAGCCATTTTATCAATACGCCATCGGGAACGATCAGGATTAATGCGCCAAGTATTGCTGTAGAACATGTTATTTATCCTAAATTACGCGATTTTTTGCCGCGTTATCCACTAATCAGGGTTGAAATTCAAGCTGATAATAGCTGGGCTGATATTGTTAAACAAGGTTTTGATATGGGATGTCGTTTGGGTGACGATATTGCTAAGGAAACGATTGCTGTAAAAATATCTTCCCCTTTGAGTATGGTTTTAGTTGCTAGTCCGGAATATTTAGCAGGAAAAGTGCCACCGAAGCAAATTAAAGATTTAGATAAGCACCGTCTAATCGGGATGAGAATATCCGCTCAACACGGCACTGAATTACCATGGGAATTTATGGAACATGGGAAAATGGTTAAGTATTGTCCGCATTCGAATTTTGTGATTAATAATCATTTACGTAAGCAGGCAGTTTTAGATGGTTTGGGTATTACCTGGCTTGCCAGAATGGATGTAGAGCAGGAGCTGGTTTCGGGTGAGTTAGTTGAACTATTAGCAGAATTTGCTATTACATATGATTCTTTTTATCTTTACTATCCAAGCCGCAAAGGTCATTCAAATGTTTTTAAGTTGGTTATTGATGCGTTAAAGTGTTAGTGATAAGTGGGGGGGCGAGGTAGAAAGGTTATTTTTTATGGGTATTGGGTTGATACACTAATTATTTTATTGCGTTCTCGCCAAAATATTAGACGGTTGTCACTTTTATAAATTGTTTGTTGTGGTAATACGCTGCTTCACATGTTTGTGGTGCTATCCAGCCATTGGTGACACACCGCAAACTCGGTAATAGATTTCAATATATTCAGATGGTGCTTTGTTTTCCTATTGCTATGTTGGGTAATGACGGCCACGAATAATATGGGTTTTAGTGTGTGAAAAAACGTTCAGTGACCGCATTGCCGCAACAGTTTGCTGTGCTTCTTATATTTCGTTTGAGCCTATACTGGTGCAAATAGCTGTTTTTATTTGGCTGCTAGTTGCCACAGGGAGGTGATTTCGCGGTTACGGGCACTGGCGAGGGCATGATGCTGCTGGCGTGCTTTCGGGTGCTGGGGTTGGATATCGGTTTTGTGAATAAGCTTTAGTCCAGCGGTGTTTATCCATTGCTCTAATGCTTCTGCTGGACGTAAACCCAGATGTTCGGCGATATCCGACATGATTAGCCATACTTGTCCATGCGGGGTAAGGTGGTTTTTGGTGTGGCTAAGAAATGTTTGTAGCATTTGGTGTCCCGGGTCGTACAGTGCGGTTTCGATATCGCAGCTTGGTTTGGCGGGTAGCCATGGCGGGTTACAGATGATGAGGTCTGCGCTGCCGCTGGGAAACAGGCTGGTGTGTTGAATATGAATTTGTTCGGTTAATCCTAAACGCTGTATGTTGGCTTGGGCGCAGGCAATGGCGCGGGTGCTGTTATCGGTGGCTGTGATGTGGGGTATGCCGCGCTGTGCCAGTATGGCTGCCAGTACGCCGCTGCCGGTGCCGATGTCCCATGCTGTGTGGCAGGGGGCTGGTAGTTTGGCTTGAGCAACGAGTTCGAGATATTCTCCGCGTACCGGTGAAAAAACGCCATATGAGACATGGATTTTTTGCCCGTTCAGCGCCGGAATGGCTACGCCGGTTTTATGCCATTCATAGGCACCGATGTAGCCCAGTAGCAGGTGCAGGGGTAAGAGCAGGGTGTGCTGATTGGGGCTGCCGAAGACGTCGCTAAGGACGGCGGCAACATTGGGTGCGCGGCTGTTTTTAAGCAAGCCATTGGGCTGGATTTCTAGCAGTAGCTGCTGAAACAGGCGGCTGTGCTGTGCCTGTTGCAGGCGGTGTTTGTGAAAATCGGTATGGGTGCGGGCTTTGCTGTGGACGCGCTTTTTGATTGCGGCCAGTAGTTGTTTGCCCTGATGGTAATCACCGCGCCACAGTAGTGCTGTGTTCTGGCGCATTAGATGCAGTGCCTGTTCAGCGCTGATCTGGCTGATTGTTTGTATGTGGCTGGGCGCTGGATGGCGGCTGTCACCACCCCAGATAGCCTGTACGTTCTGGCCGTGTTCTGTCCAGTGAATGGTTTCGTTCATGTTGGTCTATTATGTAAAAGGCTATTATAAGAGAATGAGGTGTTAAATGGGGTGTGTGGGTAAAGATGTAGCTATGCGCGCTTTGCGGATATGTTTGCGATTAAATAAAAAAACTGCCTGAATTTCCATTGGATTCAGGCAGTTTTGTGGTTGATATGGGGTTTGTTAGCGATCATCCATAATGGCCAGCAGGATGTGTACCAGACTGGTAAAGATGTTGTACAGGGAGATGAAGAGGGTTAATGCGGCGCTGGTTGCGCTGTCTTCACCACCGGCGATAACGGTGCGGATTTGCCACATAATCATGAGTGAGCTGAAGATGACAAAACCTGCTGAAATGGTTAAGGACAGGGCAGGTATTTGCAGGAACATGTTTAGTATCATGCCAATGATTAAGACAACTGCACCTACGAGCAGGAACTGGCCGATGCCATTCATGTCAGATTTTGAACGGTGGGCAATGGTTGCCATGGTAAGGAATACGCCTGCTGTCATCATGGCCGCCATACCGACAATCTGGCTTCCGATGGGAGAGGCTAGAGCGAATTGTAAAAGCGGGGAGACAAAAAATCCGATACCGAAAGTGAATACCATCAGCAGGGCAATACCTACGTTGTTGTAACGGTTTTTTTCAATGGCGAAACTCAGTCCATAAGCGAAGATAAGGAAAGCGACAACCGACAGCCATGAGTTGCTGAACAGGGAGTAAAAGTTTACGGAAGCACCAGCATAGGCACCGGCAGCACAAGGCAGGAAGGATATACCAAGCAAGGCATAAGCTTTACGCAAGACAACTGCCTGTTGGCTTTCGCTTGCTTGCCCTAGTTGGGTGAAATCGTAATTGTTATGAGGCCGCATAAAAAGGATTCTCCATAATTTTGTTGGTAAATAATTTCTCAGGTTGATTATATTGTAACAATTGTTGGCATAAATGCACAGTGTAGATGCATTGTTACGATAAAAGTATTGATTTTAATTTTGGTGTAAGTTGTGTTGATTATGATATCAGGCTGATTTGTGTTTTTTCAATGGTGCTGAATGCAGACGCTATATGCAATAGGTTATGGGCGTTATTCGATATTGGCCAGTTTATGGGTTTGCAGGCTGAGTAACCATTTGTTGCTGTGCCGGTGCTGGTTGAGTTTACCAAGTGTCTGTAGGGTGGTGAGCATGTTGAAGTGATTATTTTGTTCGCATGGGGAGAGAAAGTAGTGTCTGGCCTGAATATGCTGTTCGATTTTTAGGCAGAATTCGATGAATTCTGGGTGGTCTTCTACGACGATGCGTACTTCATCAGCCTGATTCTGTGCTGGGAATGGGTAGTGCTGGCGGTAGTGAAATTTGGGGCTTAGGGCGATGTAGTCGATGTGCGGGTCGATGATGCCCAAGCCGTTACTTTCTATGGCGAGATAGTAGTTTTCCTGTTTGAGCTCATGTAAGAGTATGGGCAGTTTTTTGTGGATGGTAGGTTCGCCGCCGGTAATGATGATGTTTTTGCTCTGATACTGGTGAACGGTGTCGAGGATGTGTGGCAGGGACATGCTTTGGTAGTGCATGAAATCGGTATCGCACCACGGGCATTTGAGGTTGCAGGCGGCCAGACGGATGAAAATGGCAGGCATGCCGGTATTGTAGCCTTCGCCCTGGAGGGATTCGAAGATTTCGACGATGTTAAACTGGGTCATGGCTTGGTATTCTGGTATTCGCAATAGGAGGTAGGCGTTTCCCACAGGGTGATTTTGGATACGGGTAGATAGGGTGTTAACTGATTGAAAATAAAGCAGCTCATGCTTTCGGCTGTGGTGCGGCAAGGGAAGGCAAATACTTTACGCTGCATTTGTTCAAGCAGGGCGGCAATTTTGCATTCGTTGCTATTGGTTTCATCATACAGATAGGCGTGATCAAGCTGGCTGATGATGTGCTGGTTGATGATGGTTTTGATGTCGGCGAAATCCATCACCATTTCTTTACTGGAACCTTGTGAGTGCAGTGGGCTGCTGACTTCAACAATCAGGCGATAGGTATGGCCGTGTAGGTTGTGACATTTGCCCTGATGGCCATCAAGCATGTGGCAGGCATCGAATTGAAATTCTTTAGCGATTTTGAACATATTTCCTCGATTTTACTGGCTGATGAACAGAAATTTGCAGGGTAGTAGAGGAAATATTTTTGTATGCAGCGGATACATGTGTAGTAAGACTCCTAGTTTTTTTGCGTGGGATGGGTTGCGAACCACGTGGTTATTTGGTTGTTAATAACGCATTGTGCAGTTTGATAGGGTTTATTCTGCTTAAGCGGTTATTTTAATGGAGTTCACTGCTTTCTAACAGGGGGTAGATTTGGTCTGTGAGTATGATTTAGTGTCGTCCTGAACGCCAGATTGACCAGATTACCCACAGGCTGTTGCTGAATGCCAGCAGATAGCCAACTAGTCCGAAAAACGATAGGCCGAATACTTTCGGGCCGGCGTTGATGCTCATGACTATGGATGAACCAATGATAAGTGCAGCTGTAACTATGCCCATGGTCAGGCGATTAACTACTTTGTCCAACTGGTTGTTGAGTTTGTCGATGTGCTGAATATTGAGGCTGACGGGCAGTTGGCCGTGCTGGATGCGTTTGCTCAGGCGTAGCAGGTTTTGCGGTAAGGTGTCTATTAGCTGAGCTAGCAGATGTAGCTGCATTTTGCTGTGGCGCCAGAATGTATGTGTGTTAAAACGGTGGCGAAGTACGTTTTGAATGGTGCTCTGGGCATGGTTTAACAGTTCAAAGTCGCCATCTATTTGTTTGATAACGCCATCGAGGGTTATCAGGCATTTAAACAGGATGACGAGGTCGGCTGGCAGGGTAAGGCCGTGTTCTCGGATAATATGAGTGATATCATTGATAATCTGGCTGATACGCAGTTCGCTGCTGTTGAGCTGCTCGTAGTTGAGCAGCATTTCCAGTACGTCGCTACCGAGCTGGTCTTCGTTGATGGTTTCTCCTTGTGCCCAGTTGGACAGGACATATTGCAGGGCAAACTGGTCGCGCTCGAGCAGGGCATGAATCAGAGTGATGATTTCCTGATGACGCTGCTGGCTAAGCTGGCCAACTAGTCCGAAGTCGATCAGGGTGATGCAGCCATTATTTCGTACTAAAATGTTCCCTGGATGTGGGTCGGCATGAAATATGCCATGTTGTAATATCATGTCGAGTATGATGTCGACCAGTTTGGCGGCGAGGTTATGCCGCTGTTGTTTGCTCCAGCTGGTGAGGATGATATTTTTAAGTAAAGTATCGTCAATATATTCTTGTACCAGTATTTGACGGTTAGAATACGCCGCGTAAGTTTGGGGTATGTGGATTTGCTGCTGATGGTTGTACAGGCGGGCAAAATGTTGCATATTGCGACGTTCAGCAGACAGATCGGTTTCTTTTTCCAGTGAGCGGGCAAAGTATCGCACCATTTGTACCGGATAGTAGCGTCTGGATTCGGGTATTTCCGACTCGAGTAGTTGTGCTATGTAGTTGAGAATGTGTAGGTCGGCTGTAACGGTTGACTCAATGCCCGGTCGCTTGACTTTAATGGCAACCTGTTCGCCGCTGGTAAGTGTGGCGCGGTGAACCTGCGCTATGGATGCGCTGCCGACAGGTTGTGCGTCTATATGGCTGAAGATGCTGTCCAGTGGCTGGTCGAGCTGAGCTTGAATGATGTTTCTTATATCTGATATGGGAAGAGGGTGTATGTTGTTTTGCAGATGGGCAAATTCTTCTGTCCATTCTTCTCCGAAAACATCTACACGGGTAGCCAGTACTTGCCCCAGTTTGATGAATGTTGGCCCAAGCTCTTCAAAGGCGAGCCGGACTCGCTGTGGTGTGCTCAGATAGCGCTGGTATTGACCAGATGGGTCGGAATGTTTGTGCCAGCGTATTGGTAATTTAATACGAACAAGAAATTCGCCAAGGCCGTGTTTGGCCAGAATGGTGAGAATTTCGCGCATACGCGCCCAATCGCTGATGCGGGATGAATTGGGTGAAAACATATTGAAGATGTCCCAAACAATGGCTGTTTACAGGATAGCAGAATTGTTTGATGAATAGATGGAATAATGTTGGCATGAAGTGGATAAAAACATTAATGAAAACGGCAACGGTATGCCTGTGTGCCAATTTCATTTTGATTACGCCAGTAATGGCAGCGCCTGACGAGGGTCTGGATAACGCTGCACTGGAACGTTTGATTCGTGAGCGGACTGCTGCTACGCCGGCTGTGCGTACGGGTGATGACGCCAGTGACCTGATTATGAACGCGATGGGTTTGCTGGGCGTAGCTTATCATTTTGGTGGAAATTCACCCACTAGCGGGCTGGATTGCAGTGGTTTTATGCAATATATTTTCCGGAGGAGTATGGGCGTTACGTTGCCGCGCAGCTCTCGTCAGATGGCTACGGTAGGTGAGGCAGTCAGCCGGGCTGGTTTGCAGCCGGGTGATCTGGTGTTTTTCAGCCCTGGTCGTGGTGGAATTTCACATGTGGGTATGTATATTGGTAATGGCCGGATGATTCATGCACCACGTACGGGCAAGAATATTGAAATTACCAGTATTGAACAGGGATACTGGGCTCGTGCTTTTGTGACGGCGCGCAGGGTGAAACATTGATGAAGCCTTTACCTCCGATGCCCAGATGGGTGGATGATGCGGGTAATGTTGTCTCTTGCACTGAAAAAATTAAGGTGATGCAGCAGAATATGCAGGAGATTTACGAGCTGGCACAGGAAGCCTTTGAAGACGGGTTGCTGATGGGGTGTCAGGAAAAGCAGTTGCGTGCTTATCTGGCCGAGCTGATGGCCACGTTGGAAAACCCTTATCAGTAATAGGCATTGCATTGATAAGGGGTTGGGTATTTTCTGAGTCTAAACCGAGTATAGGGCTGCAATATTGATATTGCAGCAGGCTTCGTCTGCGCAGGATTTTTGTTTAATACCATTGTGGTGTGCAATTTAGGTTGTACATTACAACGGGTTTTTGTTGTCTGTATTCTCTGGCTTGCACAGATTTTTGCTATTTGTTCAGATAAGGCTGGTAGTCGGCTATGGATATCTGTACTACTGCATTTTATGTAATCAATAATAACGCCCATCTTTCTGGATGGGCGCAGTTGTTTGCAGTAGATAGTGGTTTTTTTAAAACAGATTATCTAAGGGTTTGCCGTTAGTATCATTGGCTGCCGGTTTTGGTTTTGCTGCTGGTGCTGTGGCGGCAGGTGTGTTTGGATTGCTGTCTCTGTCGGTGTCTGCCGGTACATTGGTTGGTACCAGTTGCTGTATTTCCTCTGCATCTGGTGTTGCTGTGGGTTTTGTGCTGTTTCTAGCAGATGTTGCATCGGTAGCTGGTGCAGAGGCAGCGTTCATGTCTTCGCTGTCCAAGGTGGCTGTAACGGCCGGATTGGGAATAAATATTGGTGACTGGACGCTGTTGTTTGCGCCCGGTGCGCCTGTTGGTGTCAGTATTTCGAAGCTGGTCTGTGAAGCATAGCTGGTGGTTTCTGGTGCGGTATTCAGAACCCGCCAAGCGTGGAAGACAAACCAGACTACAACAATGGCCAGAATCAGAAACAGGCTTAGCAGGATTTTACTGAAGGTACTCAGACCAGCTTTGACCGCGATTTTTTTGTTTTTTGTTTTGGGGGCGGTGGATTTAGTGCTCATGATTTGCTCATCCTTTTGGGGATATAGTCTTGTATAAGGCGGCTATTATACGCAAATTTTCGTTTACGCTTATCAGATGCTGGCTGTTTGTTGCTGCTACAGTCTGCTGTGTATGATTTTGTTGCAGCAGACTGTCGGGTATCAAGGAGTTACCTGTGTGCTGTTTGGGGTGCTTTCAAAGGTCTGGTACAGGGTAACCACTTTCTGTACTCCTGATGTTGTACTAATGGCGGTTGTAGCTGCCTGCTGCTCAGCTGGTGTCAAAATGCCCATTACGTAGGTTACGCCATTATAGGTAACCACTTTGACATGCTTCGGAAATACGCCCTTTGCGTTCAGTAGGTTGGAACGGATTTTTGAAGTAATCCACGTATCATCGGTAACATGATTCAATTTACGGCTTTGGCTAGCTATATCAATGTAGTTATAAATTTTTTGCGCTGCCGGCTGTGCTTGGGCTACGCGTTCGACCAGATTTTTATCGTTTTCATTGGCAACCAGACCAAGCAGCAGGATTTGCCGGTTGTAGCTGATAACTGACAATGTAGGCTGGAATTTGCTTTGCTGTGCCTGACTGTTTAGATAGGACATAGCGCCATCAAGGATGCGTACTTCCATTATTTTGTCATCGGTTTGTGCGCCGGTAGTACGCCGGTCGATAGCGGAAAGAGTACCAACAGTGGCACCGCCAACGAGAACAGCAGGGCATCCGGTTAGAGTGGTGGTCAGACACAGCCCAAGTGCTAGGGCAGAAAAGTATTTTTTCATGAGATACACCTGTAAATTGAGTTGTTGTTGGTTATAAACCACCCAGCAATAAGTGGTCAATCTGTGCGCACAGAGCGTGAATGGTTACCTGATGCGCTTCCAGTACGCGCAGGGGATGGTCACCGGGTACATTCAGCCAGAGGTCGTCATCGCGTAACAGACTGGCCACTTCCCCACCGCTTCCACCGGTGATGGCCAGTACGCGCATATCGCGTTCGTGTGCGGTTTTAATTGCATTAACCAGATTGATACTCTGGCCATCTGCGGATAGGACACAGAGCATATCATGTTGTTTGCCTAGTGCATGAATCTGCTTGGCAAACAGGTTGTTGGGCTCGCTGTTGGTTAATGCGCTGAGTACGGAGGGATTATTGCACAGGGATAATGCAGCCAGTGCCATGCGTTCCTGTTGCAGGCGGGTAACCATGTAGGCTGCCAATGTATTGGCCAGAGATGCATAGGCGCCATTGCCGGCAATAAGCAGTTTGCCATCACTCATCAAGGCCATCAGGATTCCCTGGGCAACTTCGGCAATTGGTTCTGCCAGTAAATCTGCGCATTCGTTCAGAAGCTGGGCGCTATCGGCAAAATGTTGATGGACGGAGATGGATTCTGTCATATAAATTAAAGTGTTAATTAATGCGGATGCAGGCAATGTGCTTTGTGTTCTGGTTCATATTACACAGTGCCAGAGCAATATGCCGGGTTTCAGGCAGTTTGGCTACTGAAGCAGTATCTGGTCTGTGTATGGGCATAGCTGTTATGCATTAATACTGGAACACCGTGACATCGTGGTATAGTAATAACTTCAGGCTGTCTGCTGCTAAGTTGTCAGTTTGAAACCTTATATTAAAATTGAACCAGATTACGGATTGATGAATGCAAGCCCATTATCAGAAAGCTGTTGCCAGCATTGTACCGCAAACCCTTTATGTAGTGGCTACTCCGATAGGTAATCTGGCTGATCTGAGTTTTCGTGCTCTTGCAATACTGTCTCGCGCTGATTTAATTTGTGCGGAGGATACGCGGGTAACTCAGCAATTACTGCGCGCTTATGGTCTTTCGGCACGACTGATTAGTGTGCGTGAACAGAACGAGCAAAGTATGGCGGAACGGATCATTGCTGCTCTGGCTGCTGGGCAGGT
The DNA here is from genome assembly GCF_914768025.1 of Snodgrassella gandavensis. GTDB lineage: Bacteria > Pseudomonadota > Gammaproteobacteria > Burkholderiales > Neisseriaceae > Snodgrassella > Snodgrassella gandavensis. The sequence continues at coordinate 13,836 of NZ_CAJZCE010000012.1, forward strand.
AGTGGCGCAGGTTTCTGATGCTGGTACGCCGGCTGTTTGTGATCCCGGCGCGCGGCTGGTAACGCGAGTGCGCGAGGCTGGTTATCAGGTATTACCGGTAGCTGGGCCCAGTGCAGTGATGACGGCTTTGAGTGTGGCTGGGGTAACACAGTCGGATTTTTACTTTGCCGGTTTTTTACCGGCAAAAAGTGGTGAACGGCAGCAGCGCCTACAGGATTGGCAGGAGGTATCCTATCCCGTGGTGATGTTTGAAACACCGCACCGGATTACTGATACGCTGGCACAAATGGCATTATTGTATCCTCAGCGCAGTCTGATGCTAGCACGTGAAATCAGTAAAACCCATGAAACCTATTTATGTGGGACAGTGGCGCAGATTCAGACAATTTTGCATGAGGATGCTAATCAGAAACGCGGTGAAATGGTACTGGTGCTACATCCGGCACTAATAGAAAAAAATGCTGATTTATCGTCTGAGGCTATTCGTGTGATGCAGATTCTGGCGCAGGAGCTGCCCACCAAGCAGGCTGCTGTACTAGCGGCACAGATTAGTGGCGAAAATAAAAAGGCTTTGTATGACTGGGCAATTGCTGCTAAAAAATTGTCAGAATGAACACAATTATTTGGGCATGTTAAAATAGTCTATGCTTGATGCTATTTTACACAATGCCAAGCATTGTTTATGATATTGTCTGAATTGGCTGTTGCCGCCGCTGTTGCGCTGGCTCCCCTCTGAATATTGCATTGATTTAAGGTAAACCGTGATGTTGAAAAAAAACGTGATTCGTTCCGGCTGGTGTTTGCTGGTGCTGGCATTAAGTGCCTGTACTCTTTTCAAACAACCGGCAGCACCGACAGAAACGGGCAGCAGCGAAGCTGGTACTGCTGCTACCACTGCCGATAATCCATATGGTTCCGCTCCCTATACTCCACCGGCAAATACTACTCCGGCCTATACACCCAATGCTGGTATGTCCACTGGTTATGTAGGCAATTATTCGCCGGTAGATATTAATGCCGCTACGCATACAGTACAGCGTGGTGATACGGTATTTAACATTTCAAAACGTTACCAGATTACTCAGGATAATTTGCGTTCATGGAACAATATAATTGATAACAATATCAAGCTGGGACAGGTATTGCGGGTAAAACCGGCTGGTTATGTAGCACCGGCTGGCAGCAGAAACACAACAACTACTGTGACTACTCCGGTAAGTACACCGAATGTGAGCACAACTACCAGCACCACCACGACAACTACGCCATCTAGCTCTACTACAGTATCAACCAGTAAAACTGTTAGCACTGGCGGTGTGCGCAGTGTAAGCGGTATTGAATGGCAGCGTCCAACTGCGGGCAGTATTTTGCAAAGCTATGGTGGTAGTAGTAAAGGGATTGATTATGGCGGCAGTGCCGGCCAGTCGGTAGTGGCTGCGGCCTCCGGTAAGGTGGTATATGCCGGTAATGGTTTGCGCGGTTATGGTAATCTGATTATTGTGCAGCATAATCAGACTTATCTGACGGCTTATGGTAATAATCAGAGTATTCTGGTGAAAGAAGGCCAGCAGGTAAAACGTGGCCAGCAGATTGCCACTATGGGTAATACTGATGCCAAACGTACTCAATTGCATTTTGAATTGCGTGAGAATGGTCAGCCACAAGACCCGAGTCGTTTCCTGCCAATGTAAGTATCTGGTTGCTAAATAATTCTGTTTGTTGTAACAGGCACCGGTCACTGAATACTGTATCAGCGACCGGTGCCGTTTTATTGTAAACCTGTTTATCTTGTTGAAGTGACGTAATAAATAGGTGTAATTTTTATAACATAAATTACTTGCTGGAACAAAATGGTGAATTATTGGCGTATAAATTGTTCCGCAGATTGTACTTTGGCAAAAGTGGTGAGTGCTGCTAGAAAGCTGTTGTGAACATCTGATGCTTTGGTAAGTGTGCCATTGAATTCTAGATCACGGGTGGTACAACCATCTGCAATCAAAATGGGGTGATAACCAAGTTCTGTCGCGCAACGGGTAGTGGAGTCAATGCACATATGCGTCATCATGCCACAGATAACCAATTGTTCGATGCTCTGCTGCTGAAGCTGTTGATGCAGATCTGTTTGCCAGAAGCTGTTAGGGTGATTTTTAAGAATGATAAATTCGTTTTGGCTGGCTAGGGGCAGTAATTGCGAATGTAAGGCCACACCGTGGCTTTCAGGCAGGAAAAAGGTTGCGTTTTTTCTGATATTGATATGCTGGATATAAAAAACAGGTAGCTGGTGCTGGCGAAAATGTTCACGCAGTTTTAATATTTTTTCTAATGCTTTTTGTGGCTGATACAGCTCCATTTTACCTTGTTCAAAGTAGTCGTTTTGTACATCAATGATTATCAATGACTGTTTCATTATATTTTTTCGGTTGTTTTTGGTGATTCCATTATGCGCTGCTATGGCTTTTGACGGAACAGGCTGATGAAAACAGTCAATACTATTTATTTTCAGGATGAAAGTATGGATAAAAAGGACAGGGCAATTCTGGATTTGCTGAAAAGCAATAGCCGTTTATCGTGGAAAGAAATTGGTGAAAAGGTTTTTCTCAGCGGGCAGGCGGTAGGTTTGCGGGTACAGAATCTGGTAGATAGCGGGGTGATTGAGCGTTTTACTGTGGCCGAACATTATCCGTCTGAGCAATTTATAACGATTTACATGGATAACAGCCAGTTTGCTGAATTTGAACAGCTGGTAAGTAGTTTTGCTGCGGTACAGGCCATTTATAAAATTACCGGTGATGGCTGTTATTTTATCCATGCAACTTTCGCGGCGCAGGAGTTGGAACAATTTTTGCAACAGATTACGCTTTATGCTCGCTATAAGGTGAACCACAGTCTGCGCAGGCTACTTTAGGCTGATAAAGCTGGAATGCTGGTTTACGGCCGATTGCAGATTGTCAGTATGGTGCTTTCTGTCAGACACAGGTTATGCGCAAAATGCAGGCTGTTGTGTATCAGGCCCTTATCTTCTTCACACAGGGTTTCCGTTTCAATAATCAGCATCTGTTCGGGGCGGCTGGCGTGCAGGCTCATGCGCATCTGTGCCTGAGTAAACGGCAGATTATGTTTTTGCGCAAAACTGCGGGCACGGCTATTGGCGGTTTTCAGCATCGGAATCAGAGTAATGTCGAGATGGAAAATTCTAACCCCCATCACTAGTATGCGTGCAGCAAACCAGTCTGCTTCTTCACTGATGATATCTGGGGTAGGCTGGTCAAAACCAAGCCGTTGTGCGGCAATTAACATGGCCACCAGACGCAGTTGTGGAATGAGTGCTTCGCTGAGCATAAATGTTGTCTGAAACTGTGGCTGTAGCTGGCACAGGTCACTGCGGTGCTGGTTGCCATCAACTATCATGTACCAGCGTTGAAGTTGTGGTACCGGTGCGGCTAATTGTTGTAATTGTTTCAATGATGAAGCAGACATTTTGTTCTCCAGTATTTGTTTATACATTTTTAATGCCTTTTAGTTTGAGGCGTTTAGGGCAATAAAAAAACCGCCTCGGATTGGCCGGGCGGTTCACTTTTTATTTTGCTAACAGGTTTTAAATAAACGCAAAAAAGCACCGCACCGAGGTGTGGTACCAATAATAAGCAAAAGAGAAAGTGATTACGTTTTTCATTGTTAAACCATAAAACATTCTGAGTGGAATGTCAAGAATTATTTTCTGTACCCCAGCGAGCAATTAACTGATGCGGAATCCGCAGTTGATCCAGAATGCGAGCCACTACGAAATCTACCATATCTTCAATGCTTTTGGGGTGCTGATAGAAGCCTGATACTGGTGGCAGGATAGATACGCCTAAACGTGCCAGCTTAAGCATATTTTCCAGATGAATTGCTGATAATGGCGTTTCACGCGGCACGATAATCAGCGGACGGTTTTCTTTAATGGAAACATCGGCGGCGCGTTCAAGCAGATGGTCTGAAGTGCCGGCAGCAATGGCCGCCACGCAACCCATACTGGCCGGACAGATGATCATTGCATCAGCGGGGTTGGAGCCGGAGGCGGGCGGAGCAAACCATTCATCGCGGCCAAATACGGTAAGCATGGATGGGTCGACTGCGTATTCTGCACATAATGCTGCGGTACATTGTTTGGCATTGGTAGGTAAATGCCAGTTGATTTCCTGCTGGGCGACTATCTGGGCTGCCTGTGAATACAGTAGCCAGACTTTGATATTGGCCTGCAACAGGCAGGACAGCAGTCGTTTGGCGTAGGGCATGCCCGAAGCTCCGGTTAAAGCCAGAGTAACGGTTTTGATGGGATTGGCGCTAGGAAAAATCATAATAAAACTAGTGTGTGTCCAGATATGCCTGTTATTATAGCGATTTTGTTTTCGATATAACATTTTGCATACGGCCGTTTTTATTCAGTTGAAAACAATTATCAGCCAATTGGGGCGCTATTGTCCTGATATTGCGACAGATTGATTAAGTTCAGACAGCCAGCAATGTTCTGTTGGAATAAAAATATTATTTGTCTGGATGATTGAAACCTAAATACGAATAATGGAAATATAAACATGTTGTGGAAAAAAATAATGTGGTGGCCATGCCTGTACGCTAGCCTGTTGATGGGGTGCGCTCAGGTAACTCCCCATGTTGTAGAAGAGCGTAAATGCGATTCGAAGGCTGTAGCAAGGGCACTATTGCAGCCTAGCCAGTCTTCAGGTGAACTGGGCTTCCGCTGTGTGGCAGTGGCGAGAGATGTACCGGTGCTCAAACCTGAACGTACAGCACTACCTGATGCCAGTCTGAGTATTAACCGGCCGGCAATTGAGGTGAGTAAGTGCTTGCACGATAAATTACAGTCTCGCTTTAATTTGCCACGGGAATTTTACAAAATCAGCTCTTATCCTAATGGCAGCCAGACTCTGGCACTGGTGAATCCGTTTACGCAGGTGGAAGGCTTGCAGATAGATGTGCTTAAAGCGGGTATGTCGCAAAGTATGGTCAATGTTTATTCTAATGGTACGACATTATCAGAGGCATGGAAGAAGTTTCCTGAGTTGTGTCGTTAGGCAGTATTGTGCTTTGATGTGGCTGCAATAAGTGCAATAAACCCCTCATTTCTGAGGGGCGTGCTGTCAGGCTGCTATTAGTCTGTACGACTATTTACCTGCCTTGAGATTTTGCCATAAGCGCAATTCATATTTCAGGGTTTCGGATTTGGCCGGCAGAACCAGATAGCTATTGGCCAGAACTTCATCTGATGGGAAAATACTGTTGTCTTCACGGTATTCTTTTTTCATCAGCTCTTTAGCCGGCTGACTGGATGGCGCATAGGTGACGTAGTTGGCGTTTCTGGCGGCAATTTGTGGTTCCAGAGTCCAGTTCAAGTAGCGATAGGCATTTTTTAGGTTGGCTGCATCTTTGGGTATGGTGAGTGTATCTACCCACAGGGAAACCCCCTGAGTTGGTACCAGCACGACAATATCTTTCTTGCCGGTTGCTTCCAGCCGGCGTCGTTTGGCAATATTCAAATCACCACCAAAGCCGATGGCCACACAAACATCGCCACGTGCCAAGTCATCGATATAGCCGGAAGAAGAGTAGCGCAATACATTGCTACGGTTGGCTTTGATGATATTGGCAGCAATGTCGATATCATCTTTGTTCTGACTGTTTGGGTCTTTGCCGGCATAGTGCAGTGCCAGTGGAATCATTTCTACCGGACTGTCCATATAGCTGATACCACAATTTTTCAGTTTGTTGGTATATTCTGGGTTGAAAACCAAATCCCAGTTGTTATCCGGTAATGGGGTGTCACCGAGAGCAGCATTGACTTTCTCAGTATTAATTGCAATGGTATTCATACCCCAGTAATTGGGTATGGCATACTGATTGCCCGGGTCCACGTCTTTTAATAAATCAAGTAATTTCGGATTGATGTATTTCCAGTTTGGTAACTGGTTTTTGTCCAGTGGCTGATAGGCTCCGGCTTTAATCTGGCGGCCAACAAAAGAGTTGGATGGCCCGACAATATCGTAACCCGATTGTCCGGTAAGAATTTTACTTTCCAGCGTTTCGTCACTGTCATAAAAGTTGTAGGTAACTTTTACGCCGTATTTTTTTTCAAATTCACTAATGGTTTTGGGGTCTACATAATCTGACCAGTTGTATATTTTTAATGTTTTGGTATCGCTTAAAATGCCGGTATTGCTGGCTGCCGCAGCAGAAGCTGCTTGCGGATTGCTGTTATCATGTGAACCGCTGCATGCGGTCAGAATACATAAAATCAAACCGGATAAACTCAGGCAGGCTGTGTTTTTCATGTTTGTCCTTTTCAAAGATGCGCCAATTACAGGCTGGCATGGTTATATGTTACTACCGTCTTTGTAACTTCATTCTGCTTGCTTTGGGCTAACTATACCGTATTAAGGCAGCACTGTTGTTGGAATTGTCATTTTGGCATGGAATTTAGTCTGCTCAGGTAGGCTTATGCGTAAAACTGCGGTAAGATAAGCAGATGATTTTAACAAGGGTGATGGTTGGGATGGATTAACCAGTATCCTGTCTTTAGTATCCATATTCAGGCAGTCTGTGCTTATAACAGACTGCCTGAATACGATTAATTGCCCGTCTAATTGAAACTACCATGAAAACAGCAGAATTACGTTCTAAATTTCTTCAATTTTTTGCAAATAAGGGCCATCAGGTTGTGCCTTCTTCTTCGCTGGTACCGCCACAGGATGATAAAACCCTGTTGTTTACCAATGCGGGTATGAATCAGTTTAAAGATGTGTTTCTGGGGTTTGACAAGCGTCCGTACAGCCGCGCGACAACTGCGCAAAAATGTGTACGCGCTGGCGGTAAACACAATGATTTGGAAAATGTAGGTTATACCGCGCGCCACCATACCTTTTTTGAAATGCTGGGCAATTTCAGCTTTGGTGATTATTTTAAACGCGACGCCCTGCATTTCGCTTGGGAATTTCTCACCAGCAAAGACTGGCTGAATCTGCCGCAGGAAAAACTGCTGGCGACAGTGTATGCTGATGATGATGAAGCTTATGATATCTGGCTAAACGAGATTGGTTTGCCAGCAGAAAAGATTATCCGTATCGGCGACAACAAAGGTGCGCGCTATGCTTCGGATAATTTCTGGCAGATGGGTGATACCGGCCCCTGTGGCCCTTGTTCGGAAATTTTTTATGACCATGGCGAGCATATCTGGGGTGGCCCTCCGGGCAGCGCTGAGGAAGATGGTGACCGTTTCATCGAAATCTGGAACTGTGTATTCATGCAGTATAACCGTGATGAAAACGGAAATATGAATCCATTACCCAAACCTTCGGTTGATACAGGTATGGGGCTGGAACGGGTATCAGCAGTATTGCAGCAGGTACACAGTAATTATGAAATCGACCTGTTTGTGCATTTGCTTCATGCTGTGGCAAGGGTAGTAGGCATACCGTATAGTCAGGAAGTACCAAGCCTGAAAGTAATTGCCGACCATATTCGTTCCTGTGCCTTTTTAATTGCCGACGGTGTATTGCCTAGTAATGAAGGCCGTGGTTATGTGTTGCGGCGTATTATTCGCCGTGCCGTGCGCCATGGCTATAAACTGGGCTGTAAACAGGCGTTTTTCCATTTGCTGGTAGCTGATCTGGTGCAGGAAATGGGCGCTGCCTATCCTGAGCTGGTTGAAAAACAGGCGCAAATCAGTGATGTTCTGAAACAGGAAGAAAGCCGCTTTGCACAGACACTGGAAACAGGGATGGCTCTGCTGGAAAATGCCTTGCAGGACGATGTTCAGACACTGGCTGGTGAGGTGATTTTCAAGCTGTATGATACCTATGGTTTTCCATATGACTTAACTGCCGATATTGCACGTGAACGTAATATCAGTCTGGATGAAGCTGGTTTTGAACGCGAGATGGCAGCGCAACGCGCACGTGCCCGTGCTGCTCAGAATTTCAAGGCCAATACGCAGTTAGCCTATGAGGGCACTGATACAGAATTTATCGGCTATCATCAGCGCCAGAATGAAAGCAAAATTCTGGCATTGTATAAGGACGGTGAGGCTGTTGAACAACTGAATGCTGGTGAAACTGGTGCAGTCGTGATTGACTTTACCCCGTTTTATGCGGAATCCGGCGGTCAGACTGGTGATATGGGCTATATTTTTGCCGGTGAAAATCGTTTTCAGGTGGATGATACCCAAAAGATCAAGGCTAAGGTATTTGGTCAGTTTGGAGAAATGTTGTCTGGCAGCCTGAAAGTGGGTGATGCAGTTACAGCGCAGGTAGATAATGCGCTGCGGGAAGCCAGTATGCGTAACCACAGTGCTACCCATCTGATGCATCGTGCCTTGCGCGAAATACTGGGTACACATGTTGAGCAGAAAGGCTCACTGGTAAACGCGGAACGTACCCGTTTTGACTTCTCGCATTCGCAGCCGGTAACTGTTGCACAACTGGCCGAAGTTGAGCGCCGCGTTAATCAGGCCATTGTGGCCAATGTGGCTGTATGTGCGCAGCATATGAGTTTTGATGAGGCGATTGCAGCTGGTGCGATGGCACTATTCGGTGAAAAATACGGTGATGAAGTACGTGTTTTAAGCATGGGCGAGTTTTCCACCGAGCTGTGTGGTGGTACGCATGTTGCGCGTACGGGTGATATCGGGCTTTTCAAGATTGTATCGGAAAGTGGTATTGCCGCAGGGGTACGCCGTATTGAGGCGGTAACCGGATTAAATGCCCTACAGTTTGTGCAGCAGCAGGAAGAATTGCTCAAAGCCGCGGTGGCTGAAGTAAAAGCACAGACAGCCGAGGATTTGCTATCCAAGCTACAGGCCATGCATAATCAGAGCAAACAGTTGGAAAAAGGGTTAAGCGAAGCCAGAAGCGAGTTGGCCAGACAGGCAGGTAAGGCATTGCTGGCGCAGGCACAAACTGTGGGTACGGCGCGACTGGTACTCAGTCAGATTGATGCAGACAGTAATGCCCTGCGTGATATTGCTACTGATTTAACTGCTCAGGGTGACAATATTGTGGTGTTATTGGCAGCAGTAAATGATGGTAAAATCGCTATTACAGCCGGTGTATCGAAAGCACTTAGCAAAACAGTTAAAGCTGGTGAGCTGGTTAATTATGTTGCCAGTCAGGTGGGCGGTAAAGGCGGTGGTCGTCCTGATCTGGCGCAAGCAGGTGGTCAGGACATTGCCGCGCTGGCACCGGCTTTGGCTAGTGTCACGGATTGGTTGGCTGCTAAAGCAGTATAAAGTTTTTTGCAGATGAAAAATAGCAGGCGGTTTATGGATGATGAAGTACATAAGCCGCTTTTTTTGCTTATTAACAGGAGAATGAAAATGCAGAAGTATGTAAAAGCTTGTATGACTGCATGGGTGCTGATGTTTTCAGTATATACGTTTGCTGCAACGCAGGAACAGCTAGCACAACAACAATTACAGCAGAATGTGGATGCGGTACTGTCGGTAGTACGGGATAAAAGTCTGAATGAACAGCAACGAATCAGTCAGGTTGAGCGCTATGCAGACCAGTATCTGGATTATGAACGTATTTCCGCTTTAGCGGTGGGTTTGCCGTGGCGGCAGTTTACGGCACAGCAGCGGCAGGATTTCAGTGCGGCGTTTAAAAGTATGATTGTACGCATTTATGCACATTCGGCCTTGATGGGTGCCAACAATGCTACGGTAAAGGTATTACCGAAAGTAGTGAATCAGGGCAACAATAAGCTGGAAACGTTTACTGAGGTTGTTAGTGGCAGTGACAAACACTATATCGTTGGTTACCAGATGTATTACTCCGATGGAGTATTCAAGATTTACAATTTTCGTGTCAATGGTACCAGTCTGGTAACGGTATACCGCAATCAGTTTGACCAGTTAATCCAGCAGCAGGGCATAGATGCCACGATTGCTCAGTTGCGTGATAGAGGACTTGGCAAAATACAGCCTAAAAAATAGCGTTGCTTTTGTCTGAATAAAAAAATGGTGATGGACTTAAAATCCATCACCATTTTTTTATAGCTGTTGGTTTTTGATTTTGCCGTAAATAAACAAAATAATACAGGCAAAAACAATTGAAGCTATTAAACCGGCTTTTTCTCCAGCGTGATACCAGCCAAATGCCTGTCCTACATAGCCAGCGAGCAATGAGCCACCTATACCCAGCAAAGTGGTCACAATTAAGCCAAGCTGCTGCCTGCCGGGGTAAACCAGTTTGGCAATCAGGCCAATAATAAAACCAACTATAATTGTCCACAGTAAACCCATGTTTAACTCCTGAAAATAAGGAAGCTTTATCTTAATCCTGTGACAATAATAGGAGTGCAGCGCTGAGGTAAAAATATTATTAGTTAATGATTTTTTGGATAAATATATGTAATCAAAAAGTTATATTTACTCTTTGTCAGATGGGAATAATAGAAATGGATAGCTTCTGCTATTGAATCAATTGTCAATTCTCTGCAAAATTATCTTTATCAAACTAGATAAAGACAGCCGATTACAAAACCCATAATAACAAAACAATGAGTGATTAGTATGCTAGTAAAAGAGTAAGCATAAATGATTTATGATTTTTTCCAAAATTGAAACCATTTTTTTACTTTATAATTATCTGCATCAATGTTCAGGATGGTCTCATTTGTTAATTTAAAATGAATCAAACAATTATTTAGCTTATATAATAAATCGTTATATTTATCTTCTTCATCGATTTTCTTGGCAATAGCCTGATAGTATTTGAGTAATCTGCTGTCGACGATACCATTTAGTGCTGATAGTGCCGCACAGACGACTTGCTTATCTGAATCAGTAAGCCCGGCAATGAAATGGTTGATTATTGTTTTTTTAGTTTTATTGTTCAGGGAACCTAAGCCATAGAAAGCAATGGCACGTATTTCGTTGTCTGCATGTGCAGTATATGGCAGGATTATCTGACAATAATTGGTTGTACTTTCTTCCAGTATATGTACAAAGCACCTGAAAGCTTCAGCATCTTTAAATTGTGGGACAGACGTATGTAATATTTCTATCCACTCACTGATTTTTTTCTTACCATACCAGTACAGCAGCTTAATAACAAATTCTGGTTCAATATTAAAGTATTCATGGAGATAATTACTGGCTTTCGAATAAGAGAAATTAACCATAACCTGTAAACTGATGCGTTTTAAATCGGTATTATTCAGTTGATACTGCTTTTCCAGTATTTTGAATGTTTTTGATGAAATAGTGGATTTAAGCAATAACGCTTCCAAGCAGTAGTACTTATATTCTTTGCACTCAGATGCAAAATATTTTTCAAGTAATTGCTTTTCGGAACCAGCTACCGAATAGCCAAACCAGCCAGATTTCGGGTCTGATAACTTGCCTGAAATCACTTCATCCAGCCAGCGTTCATACCAGTCAAGAAAGTTAACTTCAAAAGTAAATGTTGGCAGTTGATGATCAAATGAGAGATTAACAACTTTGCCTGCGTGTTCGCCTTGCAAAATTATGCCATTTATATAAGCACATCCCTGACTGCCAATAAGTAAAATCCCTCCATATATTCTGGCCAGTTCTTCATCATACTCTTCCGTAGTTAAGTCATTATTCTTAATTACATTTAGCTGTTGCTGCCAATAGTCTTCCGGCATGAACGGATAAATGATACAGGCTCGTTGCCAACCATCGGGGCCATTAAAATCAGCCAGTTCATCAATACTTCTTTGTAGTGAGTAAATTCCATAAAAGGGACCCGCAGCATGAGAGTTAGCACTGCCGCCATTGCCTATTTGGGTAATAAAAGTTTTATAACATGGTGGTAATTGAAAACCATATTCTTGTTCAATAGCAGCAACCTGTTGTGGACTGATGGGTTTATTAAGCTGATATTTATGGGAGTCTGCACCAAAAACTTTAAATTTTTTATCTGCTTTTCTGGCCTGAATCAGTTTTGCCTTTATCCGTTTTACTTGTGATTTTAATTTTTCTTCTTCCATAGAAATATTGCCTGAATGATTCTGATATTAAAAATGGGAATATAATAAGACAGTATTTATTTATCTTCATATAATCTGAATGGTCATGAGGCAGGTAAGATTTTTATTGTTCTATTTTTCAATAATTAATATAAAAAAATGTTTAAAATAAACAATGGATTGTGGACTAAATTAATTATTTTTGAAGCTATCTGAGTGAAATGCAATATATGTGCTTTAGTGGTTATTCTGTCACATCAGTATTTCTCAATTATGGTAATAACAGTAAGGTTATATTTAATAAGCTAAGATTAGCAGTATAAAAATTTTAAGGTGAGTGGCAATAATAATTGCTGTCAGACTGAAAATTAAAAAAGCATAATTAGAAAATTATGCTTTTTGTCCCAACCGCCGGTTTATTAGTGATTACCAGCATAGGTATCTACAGTACGATATGGTGTATTTGCTGGGGTTGAATCAGAAACATGATTGTTCTGGCCGTTTTGAGCCGTAGCTTCGCTGAAATGGCGAATGTCACTTGTGTCATTGTTGCTATTAGCCAAGGCAAAACCTGCAGTCATTGTTAAAGAAGCAGCCAATAAAGAGGTAGAAACTAATTTTTTCATTTTGTTTCCTTTCATGTTTAATTATTAAAATGCATTAAATTTTTGAAAGCAGCTAATAACTTATTCTGCTTTTGCAATGTATACATATTAATACATTATCAGTATTTTGATAACGCTTGATTAGTTAAAGCTAGGTTTCCTGTGAGGAAATCTATTGTGATGTTTGTGTCAATAGAAAAACAGACTAAAACATTATTGAATCAATAATATATTAGTCTGTTATGAGTATAGATATTCTTTATGTGCTAATCAATAGCGGTAATATTAATAATTTAATATTGTTGCTTATTTGCCATATACGGGTAGTCGGGTGCAAATTTCCTGTATTTTTTTAGCTACTTCTGAAATCACCTGCTCATTGTCTGCATTGTCCAGCACATCAGCAATCAGATGTCCCAGTTCGCGAGTATCGGCTTCGGTGAACCCGCGGGTAGTAATAGCCGCGGTGCCCAAGCGAATACCTGAGGTAACAAATGGTTTTTCTGGGTCGTTGGGGATGGCGTTTTTGTTGACGGTAATATGCGCCTGTCCCAGAATGGCTTCAGCGGTTTTACCGGTAAGTTTTTTCGGCTGCAAGTCCACTAAAAATACATGGCTTTCAGTGCGGCCGGAAACAATACGTAAACCGCGCTCAATCAGAGTTTCAGCCAGTACTTTGGCGTTGGCCTTAATCTGGCGGGCATATTGTTTGAATTCAGGCTGTAATGCTTCTTTGAATGCTACTGCTTTGGCGGCAATCACATGCATCAGTGGCCCGCCCTGCAAGCAGGGGAAAATGGCTGAGTTCAGTGCTTTGGCATGTTCATCGCTACGGCACATAATTACGCCGCCACGGGGGCCTCGCAGGGTTTTATGGGTAGTGGTGGTGACAAAATCGGCAAAGGGTACAGGGTTCGGGTATTCGCCACCAGCTACCAATCCAGCATAGTGTGCCATATCCACAAACAGATAGGCGCCCACTTTATCTGCAATTGCGCGGAAGCGCGCCCAGTCTATTTCCAGTGCATAGGCAGAAGCACCAGCAACAATCATTTTCGGCTTGTGTTCCAGTGCCAGTTGTTCCACTTGGTTGTAGTCGAGGATTTCGTTTTCATCCAGACCATAGGTGATGGCGTTATACAGGCGGCCGGAGATATTCACATTGGCGCCATGAGTCAGATGGCCACCGTGAGCCAGTGACATGCCCAGAATGGTGTCACCCGGTTGCAGTACGCTGGCATACACTGCCTGATTGGCCTGAGAGCCGGAATGAGGCTGTACGTTAACATAGCTGGCGCCAAATAGTTCTTTCAGACGGTCAATGGCTAACTGCTCTACTTCATCTACATATTCACAGCCGCCATAATAACGTTTGCCCGGATAGCCTTCGGCATATTTATTGGTCAACTGGCTGCCCTGAGCTTCCATCACGGCACAGCTTACATAGTTTTCTGATGCAATAAGCTCCACATGATCTTGTTGGCGCTGGTCTTCACGGGCTATGGCAGAGGCCAGTTCCGGGTCAAATTTTTCGATGGTTAACGCTTTGGAAAACATGGCAGACGTTCCTTTATGAAGGTAAAGAAATAAAGAATTTGCTGAGTGCAGCAGAAAACATGAATCATATCTATTTTAACTGATAGTGATACGTATGTGGCTGAATTTGATAATGTGTCATGATGAAGCTAATTCATAAACACAGCCACATTTTCTGCCAGCTATGTGATAGCTGAAAACCGCGATGCAGTTTGGCATAACTGCTATTGACCTGTGGCTAAAACAAAATGGAGATGAGATGCAGGCGTGAAGCCGGTAAAATCAGTTGTATCTGTACCGGATATAAATGATTAAAAAGTAATAAAAAGAAAACAGCCCTGTTTAATAACAGGGCTGTCTGGTTATTATCCGGCTTGAATTACATTTTCATGGAACCGGTTTTCAGGAAGTGTTCGTGCCAGCTTAATGCTTCGGTCAGAATATGAGGAGTATGAATACCTTTTGCGGTTTTCAAGGCACGATCATAGTAATCATGCAACTGGTCACGATAAGCAGGATGGGCACATTTATCGATCACAACTTTGGCTCTTTGTCGTGGTGCCAGACCGCGCAAGTCAGCCAGACCCTGTTCGGTAACGATAATCTGAGTGTCGTGTTCGGTATGGTCAACATGCGATACCATCGGCACGATGCAGGAGATTTTGTCATCTTTAGCTGTAGATGGAGTAACAAAGAAGTTCAGGAAGCTGTTACGTGTAAAGTCGCCAGAACCACCGATACCATTCATCATGCTGGTGCCCATCACATGGGTAGAATTGATGTTGCCGTAGATATCAGCTTCAATCATCGAATTCATGGCAATAATACCCAGACGGCGTATTATTTCAGGATGATTAGAGATTTCCAGTGAACGGAGAATGATGCGTTCGCGATAAAAATCAATATTATCAACAAAATCCTGAAATGCTTTAGCTGAAAGAGAAATAGCTGTAGCAGAAGCAGTTACCATTTTACCTGCCCGCAATAAATCCAGCATGCCGTCCTGTAACACTTCAGTGTAACCATACAGATTTTCAAACGGACCAGTTAACAGACCCGCCAGAACGGCATTGGCTACATTACCTACACCAGACTGGATCGGTAACATTTCTTTAGGCAGACGACCCTGTTTAATTTCGTGTGATAAGAAATCAACGATATATTCGGCGATCTGTTTGGATTTGTCATCAGGTTCACTGAAAACGTTATCACGATCTGGTGCATTGGATTCAACAATGGCAACTACTTTGTTCAGATCAACTTTAAGATAAGGGGTGCCAATGCGGTCATCAGCACGATTGATGTTAATCGGAGAGCGATGTGGAGGAAGTGCATTGTTCTGATAAACATCATGCATACCTTCTACCTGAATAGGCATGCCCATGTTTACTTCCAGAATAACTTTATCCGCCATGTTCAGCCATGTCTGATTATTACCAATACCGGTAGAAGGAATCAGCATACCGTCTTCGGTAATAGCCACAACTTCGATAATAGCTACATCCATATGGCCTAGAAAACCGAACTCAGCCTGTTGTGCTACGTGTGACAGATGCATATCAATAAAATTAACATCACCATTGTTAATTTCTTGTCGCATAATGCGGTCACTGTTAAAAGGTAGACGCTGATTGATGGCGTGAGCTTCCGCCAGTGCGCCATCACATTCCGGTGCAGTTGATGCTCCTGTCCAGACATTAATTTTGTAAGGACGACCGGCATCATGTTCGGCGCGGGCTAAATCCGCAATAGCCTGTGGTAATACTTTCGGGTAGCAGGCACCAGTGAATCCGCTCATGCCAACATTGGCCTCATGATGGATCAGGGTGGCAGCCTGAGCAGCAGACATAAGACGGGAATGAAGTGAGGTATAACGAATGCGATCCTGTACGGACATCGTGTTTTCTCCTTAATTAAATCGAAAATGCCTGACCCTTGTCTAGCCAGAGTGAGGCGTAGCGAATAAATGTTTGTCTTTGTCGTTTATTCAATTTGGGATGAATGTAATGACATAATGACTGTAACAACGGACTGCATTTTACTGTAAATAATTGCTTTTTGCTGTTCTGTCGGTGGGTGAGTGAAGTGGAATGCTGTCCATACAGACAAACAATTACAGGTTAATAATCTATTAGTTTAATTAATACATCATGTTGTAAAAGAGTTAAGTTGCCAGACCATGGGACGTTTACATAATATTTTAATATTATTGCTTAGGCCATCATTGCCGAAATATTTTCTAAAATAAATAAGTTTAGGCAAAAAACTGCTGTATTAACTGCGCAGTTTGCTCATGCAGGCCAGCCGGATTAAACGGATCAAGCTGGTATTGAGGATTCAGTTTGCGCAGCCAAGTAAGCTGGCGCTTGGCTAGTTGCCGGGTGGCAACGATACCGCGTTCAACAAAGGTGTTGTAATCGGTTAAACCGTTGAGATAATCGAATGCCTGCCGATAGCCAACACAGCGAATCGAAGGCAGGTCGGAATGCAGGTCGGGGTATTGCAGACGCAGTGCTTCAACTTCTTCCACAAATCCTTGTGCCAGCATCGAATGAAAGCGGGTGGCAATCTGTATGCGCAGATGGGCACGATCGGTAGGAAACAGTGCCAGTGTGCATACATCCACTGGTGCCCGCTGGTTTTCCTGTCTGGCCAGATGGATACTCATGGGAATGCCGGTAATGTGATAGATTTCCAGAGCACGCTCAATGCGCTGGCTGTCGCCTGCGGATAGGCGTGCTGCCGTTACCGGGTCTACCTGTTGTAGCTGCGCATATAAATAACCCATACCATGTTGCTGTTTCAGTTTATCCAGTTCGGCACGGATTTGAGTATTGGCTTCGGGTAGGCTGTTCAGCCCCTGTGTAAGCGCATGGTAATACATCATGGTGCCGCCCACCAGTAAGGGCAGGTGGCCGCGGGCATGGATTTCTTCTACCAAACGCACACAGTCGCTGACAAACTGGGCTGCGCTGTAGCTTTCCAGTGGTGAAATAATATCGATCAGATGGTGGGGCACCGCCTGTAATTCTTCTGCACTAGGCTTGGCCGTACCGATATTCATGTCACGATATATCAGTGCAGAATCCAGACTGATGATTTCAATCGGGAATTGTTCAGCCAGACTCAGGGCAAGGCTGGTTTTGCCGGAGGCAGTAGGGCCAAGCAAGGCAAAAACTTTGGGCAGGGAAGTAGCCATGGCAGCAAATATATTTCTGAAACAGTTATTGTAGCG
The DNA here is from genome assembly GCF_914768025.1 of Snodgrassella gandavensis. Classification (GTDB taxonomy): domain Bacteria; phylum Pseudomonadota; class Gammaproteobacteria; order Burkholderiales; family Neisseriaceae; genus Snodgrassella; species Snodgrassella gandavensis. Next base: position 31,200 of record NZ_CAJZCE010000012.1, read on the forward strand.
GTATCTGCTCAATTCAGCGACACATACAGTATAGGAAAATGTCGGGTTGTACACATTTCATTATAAAAAGACTCATAAGGCGTATTACCCGAAATCGCATTATGGAGTCTAACCCTATTGTAGTCGGGCAGGTTTGATGAATTTTTGGTTTTTTCGATGGTGATCACGTGTTTAATAAATCAATACTAGCGTTTCTCTTAATATTTACGTCTATTATCAGAGTAAATACCATTAATGATATGAGGGCACTGTGCTAGTACGTTGTTTTGTAGAAACTGAGCTGAGTTAACTGAGATTTATCTGGGTAAATGGCTTCGTATACCTTGCGCAAAAAAACATCAATCCTGCTCAATAAGTATTATCTGGGCTGTTGCTTTCCCCACTATTTAAGCCAAGGTAAACGCTTCAAATAATCAAAAAATATTCAATCTTTGGCGACATTTTATGATGAATAATTATCATAAATTATTATCTTATTGTGTTGATGAAAATATCATTGCTCTGGAAGAACCCATGACTCGAAATCATAATTAGAAAATGGGCTGCGATAGAAATCGCTTCTAATGCTGAGTACTCGACTCAAACGGATTGTCTAGAAAAACTGACCATTAATGGTGAGTATTTTGGTTTTATTCATACCGGGACTGCATTACAATTTAACCAAGTTTATCAACAAGCAATTGATTATCTGAGAAACAATAATATTAAAATTGATGAGAATCGGCCTAGATTAGAGATAATGCATCGTGATTATTTACCTGATAATCCATTAAGTAAAGAAGAATTTTGGATTCCCATTATTATGTAGCTAATAGAGAACTTTCTTGTTATGAATCGTGAAGATAATTTATTACATAGAATTCAAGTTGCCAATAATAATAAAAAATATCGGTAATTTGTTTTCCACTTGCGGGTGGTTGTGTCGCTAATTACAGTGATTGGAGCTGTCACAACACCATTATGCCTTAACCAAATTTCATTTTTTTCCATACATTCATTATTCTTATTCGGAAGATTGCTATTATTGGTGTTCTTTATATCACTCTCCGCGTTTTATCCATTATAGATTTATAGACTGCCACAATTTTAGTGTTACTTTCATTCCGATTTTGCAGAAGTTTGATATTTTCTTCTGTTGATAAAAGAGAATTTTGATAACCATCAAATTGTAAACTTAACTGTGAAAAACCGATGATAGCCGATGGATTAATCATCTCCGTACCAACAATGCGAACTCTGCCACTATTCGCTGCACATCTCTCAGGCAGGATAACACTCGAGAGAATAATCACAGTATAAACAAAATTTTTTAAGCATATTTCTCTCTGTCATTGTAGATAATTCAGTGTTGATGTGTGAATTCCCCCATTAAGACAGCCAATCAGCAATATTCTTGCAGCTAACATAATATACTTAATGGGTTAGCAACTTTACTTTTAACTCTTTTTTTATCAAACATCTCGTTGCATCAGCATGGCCAAAAATTATTTATATTTCCGTTTTGATTTTTAATGTGATCTTCGCCAAAGCATTAGACCATGTCGACTTTTATAAATTGCTTATTTTGGTAATATGGTTGCTGATATTGTTGTGCTGATATCCAATTATCAGCAGAATGCTGGCGAACACGATTGTAATAATTTCAATATATTTGAAGAGTGTTTTATTGACCTGCTGCTGTGCTGGGTAATAACAATAATGAGTAATACAGGTCTTGAGCGTGTGTAAACAGCTTTCAGCAACAGCATTGTTCCAACGATTTCCAGTTCGGCATATATTTGTTTAAGCCCATACTGTGACAATAATCATATAAAATCAGCACCAAATGTCCGTCTTGCGCGTTTTACTAGATTTATGATTTTTTCTTTTTTAGCGTTAAAGTTATCTTGCCCCTTAAAAAAGCTGTATGAATTTAGTGTAGCCATTCCAATATAGATAACAGTTTCTTTCTAACGATTTATCATCGGTAATCTGAGAAAAATAATTTTCTGAATAAGTAATAACTATATGATAAATGTTATTTTTTTGTGAGGAAGTTTCCTGCGAATGTTCAATTTGTCTCGTATCGATGAATTTTATATCTTGGGTGAAAGATTGCATAATACAAGTAAATTGAAGCATTAACCTTTATAATGACAGGACAAAAACCATTGTAGTTGTACTAGAGTGAGTTACTTAGTCAGGAACAAGCATTTTCATGAACAGCCAGTTTAACCATATCGGGATAGTGACACGGCCGCAAACGCCAATGATGAGTGCAGTATTGGATGAACTCATTGCTTTTTTATGCGATGAGGGTCTTTCTGTATATCTGGATAGTGAAGCACAGGCAGATAACCAGATTAATCCGCAACAGTTGCAACGTTGTCATGTCATCAGTAAGTGTGAAATGGGGCGGCGCTGCGATCTGGTAATGGTACTGGGTGGTGATGGAACTCTGCTGTCGGTTGCGCGCAAACTGGCGCCATACCGAGTACCGCTGATAGGCATTCATCAGGGACATCTGGGCTTTCTGACACAGGTACCCCGAGCACAAATGATAACCGAACTGTCCGGTATGCTTACCGGAAAATACTTGCCGGAAGAGCGCATCTTACTGGAAGCTACCGTAGTACGTGCCAGTGGGGAGGTTTATCATTCGCTGGCATTGAACGATGTGGTGCTCAGCCGTGGCGCACTGGGGCAGATGATTGAATTTGAAGTTTTTATCAATAAAGAATTTGTCTACACTCAGCGCTCAGATGGTTTGATTGTGTCTACTCCGACAGGCTCAACCGCATATGCACTGGCTGCTGGCGGTCCGATTCTGCAACCCACCTTGCGAGCCTTCAGTCTGGTGCCCATTTGCCCGCAGTCGATGTCGAATCGGCCGATCGCTGTCAGTGATACCAGTGAAATTGAAGTACTGATTACCAAAGGTAGTGATGCACGTGCCCATTTTGACGGGCAGGCATTTTTTGATTTGCATACTATGGATAAAATCCGTATCAATCGTTATCGTAATTCTCTCAGGATTCTCCATCCGGTTAATTATCAGTATTACAAAACCCTGCGCCAGAAACTGCATTGGGGAGACCAGCTAGTATAAGTATTTGGTAACAGGCACGAATAATATCTGTACCATCAGAGATCAATCTGTCTTGGTGGGATTTTGTGACCGGTTTTGTGTATCAAACAGGAAAGACCATCTCCGCAATTTTGAAAAAATTGTGGCAAAAAATTAATAAAACCGAAATATATTATGAGTAATTTTAGTTTTTTCTAAAAAATAGTTTCCTGTTTTCCTAAAAAATACTAAAATTAGGCATAAATCATTAATGCTTTCTTTAAGAAAGGCTGTTTATGCTTCTGGCGTTATCTTTGCGTGACTTTGTGATAGTCGATGAACTGAATCTGAGTTTTCAAGGCGGGTTTACCGTACTGACAGGTGAAACTGGTGCAGGCAAATCGATTACACTGGATGCTTTAGGCCTGTTGCTGGGCGATAAGGCTGATTACGGACAGATTCGCCATGGTGCCAAGGAAGCGCAGTTATCCGCATTGTTTGATGTTGGTGATGTGCCGCAGGCATGTGCGCTATTACAGGAACAAGGGTTACTGGATGAACACGAAACGCAGTTGAGTATTCGACGCATAATTGATGTGAAAGGCAAAAGTCGCAGCTTCATCAATAATCAGACAGTTACGCTTGGCCAGTTGCGCCAGATTGGCGAATTACTGATTGATATTCATGGTCAGAACGCCCATCACTCTTTAAACAGTGAAGCAGCACAACGTGTCTTACTGGATGCTTTTGCTGGTGCGGATAAGGAAGTTGCGCGGGTACGCGAGGCCTATCAGCGCTGGCATGATGCAGAACGTGAGCTGGAAAAAGCACAAACTCAGGCCGAAAGCCTGAATATTGAACGAGAACGGTTACAATGGCGCTTTGATGAACTCAGTGCATTGAATCTTCAAGAAAATGAATGGGAAAATCTCAGCCGGAGTTATGACGCACTGGTGCATGCGGCAGATATCCTGCAAACAGCAGCCAGTGTGGAAGAGATACTTAATGGTGATGATGGCCTGCAAAGCCGTCTGTATCACTGCCGGCAGCAACTGGCTGTACTGACCAAAGCTGCGCCGGCCTTTGCCGACAGTGTAACATTGCTGGAATCAGTAGAAGCTGAGCTGGGGGAAGTCAGTGCTTATCTGCGCGACGCCAGTGCCAGTGTTGAAACCGATGAGAATCTGCTGGCACAACAGGAACAGCGGATGCAGGAATTAATGAGCATGGCACGCAAATATCGGCTGGAACCACCACAACTGCCTACAGAGCTGGCCAAGGTTGAAGCCGCTTTGAATGAACTGGAAGCATCTGCCGATATTGACGCATTACATGCACGGGTAGCTGAGCGCAAAAATGAATACATGCAGGCAGCCCAGCAGTTATCGGCCAAGCGTCATCAGGCGGCCAAAAAGCTGGCGAAGCAAACCACTGCCCACATGCAGAATCTGGCCATGCAGGGTGCCCGCTTTCATATTGAGCTCTTAAGCGCCTCACCGTCTTTGCATGGTCTGGAACAGATACAGTATCAAGTGGCGGCTAATCAGGGCACACCTTTACGCGCTATGAGCAAAGTGGCTTCCGGCGGTGAACTGGCACGTATCAGTCTGGCGCTGCAAATGGTTACCAGCCAGTACAATGCAGTACCCACGCTGATTTTTGATGAAGTTGATACCGGCATTGGTGGTGCTGTGGCCGATGTTGTCGGCCGCGCCTTACGCAGTCTGGGACAAAACCGTCAGGTACTGGCCGTAACTCATCTACCACAGGTAGCCGCCTGCGGCCAGCAGCACTGGCAGGTACGCAAGCACAGCAGCAAAGGGCAGACAGTCAGCGAGATAAAAGTTCTAACATCTGCTGGCCGTGTGGATGAGATTGCGCGTATGCTTGGCGGTGAAACCATTACCGATACCACGCGTAATCATGCTAGTGAAATGCTGGCGCTGGCACAAAATTGAAGCGGTTATGCTGGCATTACCAGATAACTCTAATAGTCTGGCTATGGGCTTTAAAGGCACTGCTTCAGCAGGCACGCTATTCAATCTGGCCGATACCAATCATTAAATAATCGAGTTTAATTAAACTATGATTGGTGCATATCATGACTGTTTGGTTAATAGTGCTGGCACGTTTTACCAATTTAACCATACTTCAGAAAATATGCTATATGTTTGTGAAGAATTGGCAGCCAGCCTGTATTAATCTGATTAATGAAAATAAAGCAGTAACAAGGGGACAAAATGACAACATATAATCTACTGCAAGCGGAACAAGCCAAACCAATTAAAATGTGGACCCAAGGGGTACCGGTAGATGAAAAAGCCAAAGCGCAACTGATTAAAACCGCACAACTTCCGTTTATTTTCCAGCATATTGCGGTTATGCCTGATGTACATGTGGGGAAAGGTTCCACAATTGGCAGCGTTATCCCAACACTGGGAGCAATAATTCCGGCCGCAGTGGGCGTGGATATCGGTTGCGGCATGATGGCAGTGCAGACTTCACTGATGGCGGTTGATTTACCGGATAATTTGCTGGCGCTGCGGCAGGAAATCGAAAAAGCAGTACCACACGGGCTAACACCCAGACATCGCGGCCGCGATCAGGGTAGCTGGCAGAATCCGCCCTCAGTGGTTGAGCAGTACTGGCAGCAACTGCTGCCGGGATTTGAACAGCTCACCGCCAAATATCCGCGATTTCTCAATACTAATAACTATCGCCATCTGGGCACGCTCGGTACCGGTAATCACTTTATTGAAATCTGTCTGGATGAAGCCGAGCGGGTGTGGATAATGCTGCATAGTGGTTCACGTGGCATTGGTAATGCCATTGGAACTTTTTTCATCGAACTGGCGAAAAAGGATATGCAGGTGCATATCCAGAATCTGCCGGATGAAAATCTGGCTTATCTGCGTGAAGGCACTGAACACTTTGAAGATTATGTTTCAGCCGTACACTGGGCACAAGAGTTTGCGCGCTTAAACCGCGAAACTATGATGCATAATGTGATTGCGGCGTTACGTAAGGTAATCAGCAAGCCCTTTAACACGCATCTGGCCGCAGTGAACTGTCATCATAATTATGTGCAGAAAGAGCAGCATTTTGGCGCAGAGGTTTTTATTACCCGCAAGGGCGCGGTTTCAGCACGAACAGGCGAGCTGGGCATTATTCCCGGCTCGATGGGGGGCGCAGAGTTATATTGTCAGAGGTTTAGGCAATGCAGACAGTTTCTGTTCCTGCTCGCATGGTGCAGGAAGAGTGATGAGCCGCACCGCAGCCAAAAAACAATTTAGTATTGCTGATCAGATTCAGGCCACTGCACATGTGGAGTGTCGCAAGGATGCCGGTGTGATTGATGAAATTCCGATGGCCTATAAGGATATTGATGCTGTCATGACGGCACAGAATGAGCTGGTAGAGATTGTCCACCGCTTGCGGCAGGTGGTGTGTGTGAAAGGCTAGCGTAATGTTATCCAGCCAGAGCAGTATCTGGCAGATGCGATGTTGTAATGAGTATTGGAGTGGATGAGGCAGTTTCGCGCAGAGAATGTTTGGTCTCTTGCATGCACGTTGTATAATCATATTTTACAATAATCCGTGATGGGCTATTTATGAGCGAACCACATAGTGATGCTACTCTGGATGTTATCGGCCTGAATTGCCCCATGCCGATTCTGCGTGCCAAAAAAGCGCTGGCTGCGCTGGATGCTGGGCAGGTATTGCAGGTACTGGCAACAGATAAAAGTGCGCCAGATGATTTTGCCGCTTTCTGCCGCCAGACCGGGCATGAATTGCTGCATCTGCAAAACAGGGATGACGATGTAATCATAATGTGGGTAAAACACCGTTAAAGCCAGACTGGCTGTGATTTAATACCATTATCCACAACATCTTTTTAGTTGCTATGTCGGTTCTGGATATAGGAACGACGGTAGAGTAGTACCTTAATCAATTGTCTTTTTAAGCAGTATAATAGCCTGTTAATGAAACGGATACAGATGCAGACTCTCACCATAACCCGACCCGATGACTGGCATCTTCATGTACGTGATGGTGCAGCTTTAAAAGCAGTAGTGCCATTCAGTGCACGACAGATGGGGCGCGCCGTGATTATGCCTAATCTGAAGCCACCGGTAACCACCGTTGCAGCTGCAATGGCCTATCGTGAGCGTATTCTGGCGGCAGTGCCGGCTGATAGCCATTTTCAGCCACTGATGACTTTATACCTGACCAACCAGACCACACCGGCACTTATCCGCGAAGCCAAAGCAGCAGGTATCATTGCGTGCAAGCTGTACCCTGCTGGTGCGACAACTAATTCTGCGGCAGGGGTAAGTGACTTATGGGCTTTATTACCCGTACTGGAAACCATGGCCGAAGTAGGCTTGCCACTACTGGTACATGGCGAGGTAACCAAAAGCGAAATCGATATCTTTGACCGTGAGGCGGTATTTATTGATGAGTTGTTGCAACCATTGTTGCAGCGTCTGCCTAGCCTGAAACTGGTGTTTGAGCATATTACTACCGCAGAAGCAGCGCGGCTGGTGGCTGAAACGAGTGATAATGTGGCTGCTACGGTAACACCACAGCATTTACTTTATAACCGCAATGCCTTACTGGTGGGCGGAATGCAGCCGCACCATTACTGTTTGCCGGTACTTAAGCGTGAAAACCATCGACAGGCTCTGTTACAGGCTGTTAGTGGTGCGCAGTCACATAAATTTTTTCTGGGCACGGATAGTGCTCCTCATGCACAGGCCAGTAAAGAATGTGCCTGTGGCTGTGCAGGCATCTTTAGTGCTTTTGCGGCTATTGAGTTGTATGCAGAGGCATTTGAAGAAGCCGGCGCACTGGATAAATTACAGGCTTTTGCCGCTGAAAACGGCCCGCGTTTTTATGGTCTGGCTCCGAATACGGATACAATCACACTGGTAAAACGCACTCGGACAGTACCGCCATACTTTCCATATGGTCATGAGCACCTGATACCATTACGTGCAAATGGCACCATTGGCTGGACTGTAGTGGAATAATTCAACATATGCAGGATTCACACACAAAAATAAATCAGTTGCCGCTACAGGGGCATCAGACTGAAATTCGGGTACGTGGTTTTCATCTGGATGGGTATCGGCATGTTAACAATGCGCGCTATCTGGAATTTCTGGAAGAGGCACGCTGGCACTATTTTGATGAAGCCGGTTTAACACCGCTGTTTACTGCTGCCGGCTGTGGGATGGCAGTGATTAATATCAATATCAGTTACCGGCGCAGCGCCGGTTTTGGTGATGATTTGCTGATTACTACCGCTTTTAGCCGAGTGCAGCCGCGTAAAGTGGAAGTTAGCCAGATTATCACGCTGAAAAATACTGGCCAGACAGTAGTACAGGCACAGGTTGCATTTGTGGCTTTCGACCAGCAAAGCAATAAGGCAGTTTCTTTTCCTGCCGTTATACTGCAGCGGTTTAATGCTCTATTGCAGAAATAGTTAAGCCAGTAAAAAACCCTGCCAGAAGCAGGGCTTTTTACTGGCTTAACTATATATCAGGCTTTACCGTCTGCTTCACGCAGCATGGCATAAATCTCGTCTTTCAGCCGTAATTTTTCCCGTTTCAGCTCGTCTAGGTTATCCAGACCACTGGTAACAGGATTATTAGTCAGACCAGTAATTTTGTCATCCAGTCGGTTGTGTTCTTCAAATATATTGGCAAAATGATTATTTTCCGCCTTTAATTTGGTAATCAGGTCGCGATATTCTGGAAACATATAACATCCTTTACAGTTTGGTTGAAATGATTTTTATTATTTTGCATTAATTATAGCTTAAGGTATATAAGATTGCGCTAATTATGACGTAAAAAGTCACGATAACATGTTAAAATGACACAATAATACCCACGGGAGTTTACAATGTACAAACGGTTAATGGGCTGGCTAAGCATATTTATTCTGGCCTCGAGCCTGAGTGGCTGTGGCTATAATACGATGCAGTCACAGGATGAGGCCGCTAATGCGGCGTGGTCGGAAGTTCTGAATCAGTATCAGCGTCGTGCCGATTTGGTGCCTAATCTGGTGAATACGGTTAAGGGCTATGCCAAACATGAACAGCAGGTTTTAACTGAGGTAACCAATGCTCGTTCACGGGTTGGCAGTTTGAACATGACCAGCAGCGATGCAGATGATCCAGCGAAAATGCACCAGTTTTCACAGGCTCAAGGTAATTTAAGTAGTGCCTTAAGCCGTTTGCTGGTGGTAAGTGAAAATTATCCCGACCTGAAAGCCGACCAGAGCTTCCGTGATTTGCAGGCACAGCTTGAAGGTACGGAAAATCGCATCGCGCTGGCGCGTAACCGCTATATTCAAACGGTGCAGGTATATAACACTACATTGCGCTCTTTCCCGAATAATATCACTGCCAAAATTTTCGGTATGCATGTGCGGCCAAACTTTGTACCGGAAAATGAAGCTGCTGTGAAACAGGCGCCACAGGTAGAATTCTAGTTTTGCTATCTGCCTGATTGTTCATTTCAATACCAAACAGCCAGTTTGTATAAACTGGCTGTTTCTCTGTCAAATCATCACAAAACCGGCTTTTCGTGTGCAGTAAAGCAGACTTGTATCAGTTCGGTAGCATTCAATCTTGCATATTCAGGCAAAATTTTGGTTGTTGCGAAATATAATTCAGTTGCGCTATTAACTGTCTGGTTATGGTGTCATTAAATTTCTGGCTATGCATATGATGAGCTATTTATAATGATGCCTGTCGGTTTGATAACAGCCAGTTGTTTCAATATTAATCCACATATTTTTAGAATAAATAACGGTGAAAAACAATGTATGTATATAGATTGTATGGATTTTATTTTGACAGGAAACGAAAAGGCTGGTTGGATTTTTTCAGACGAATGGATAAAGTTTATCTCCCCCGAATTGAAAACCCTACTGTGGAGCAGATGCAACAATACCTTGAAATTTTGAGAACCAATAATGGCTTTCTGAGTCTGTGGAAGCAGTCGAAAAGTAAACCAACTTCACTTGGTATGGAAATAACTTTGTATTCTGATAATCATGAGACTGATATTCAGACTTATATGGTATTACTGGGTGAAGAAACTGAAGAGGATTATGAAGTCAGAACATTTTATAATCCTGCGGCACCTAACAATCCTGAGGCACCCCGAGGAATGACTTATATGCTTGGGGATTGTTATGCAGCTAGCTCTACTGTTCGGAATTTTGCTATGGTTATCCATGTATTTACAGAATTTTTAACCACTGGCGATGTGAGTAGGAATTTACTTAATTAAAAGTTAAATCTTATTGATACGTCAGAAATGTCTTGTAGCTGCATCTGTTTGTTAGCCAGTAAGCGCCACCCGCTGGTATATGCTCAACAGTAGATGAATGATAATGCTATAGTTAGCTTCAAGATAAATAATAGCAGCAGTAGTATTAACGTCTTTATCTACATCAGTATTTTTACCGGTATTTCTGTATAACTAAATAGTTGCTATCGGGTAAAGCTATCTAAAATTGAATTAAATTATGTATTTTACGTAATTCGGTTGCAAATACCGCTGCTCTATTTTTATGGCAAAATTGTTCTGATATACAAGATGCATTGCTTACCAGAGCATAAACCAGCCATGTATGAATGTAAGCAGACGGTCTGAATACTCAGGTATTGTTTGCTGATTTCTGTTTAACTTGTGCTATCGCTGGTTTAGTGGCCACAATATGGCACAAATATTTGTTTACAGCCAGAAACTGTCTAGCTGGCGTGAATTTTGCATGCACAGCAACAAGGTGAAAATCATGAATACAATCCGCTTATCTGCCCGCAATTTATTGTTATTGCTTCTGGGCTGTTGCTTTGCCTTGCTGGCACCGGCTGCTGAAAATCTAGCACCAGTACCGGCCTTGACTGCTCCGGTAATGGATACCGCCAATATGTTACAGCCAGACACTCGTGAAGAGTTAAACGGGCAATTACGGGCATTCAGTCGCGAGCGGGGTAGTCAGATTGTGATATTAACCGTACCAACCATCACACCGGAAACACCGTTTGATTACGCTACTCGAGTGATGAATTCTTGGAAACCCGGGCGCAAGGGAATTGATGATGGTGTACTGTTGTTGCTGGTGCGTGATGAGCACAAAACATTTCTGGCTCCCGGGCGCGGGCTGGAGGGTGCTATTCCTGATGTCTATGCTAAACGTATATTAGATGATGTGCTGCGTCCGCAGTTACGCGCGAATAATGCAGATGGTGGTGTGCGACAGGCGGTGGATTTACTGGAAAAACTGATTAAAGGTGAGAAGCTGCCAGCAGTGCAGCAGCCAGAGCTTCAGCAAACAAACAGTTTTACCGCTATGTTAATAGAAGCGATGTTTTTGGTATTCATAGCGGGTGCATTTTTAAAAAATATATTTGGTAATACACTGGGCAGTGCAATCGTTGCTTTTCTAGTGTTAACGTTAGGCTGGTACATTGGTTGGAATCTGTTGATAACAATAATCATTGCTATTGTGTCATTTATAGTGACCTTTATTTTTGCCGGAAATGTGTTTATTGGTGGCTACAATAATAATGGAAACGATGATTTTTGGGGGCGAGGCGGTGGTTCCGGTGGTGGCTTTAGTGGCGGGGGCGGGGGCTATGGTGGCGGAGGAGCCTCCGGCAACTGGTAATTTTTGGATAAGATAAATCAGGCTGGGTGTAAAACATTGATTATTTATCAAATTCCGAGTGAATTCATAGTATAGTTGTTTATCTTGTTAGATAGATTATGTGTTTTGTTTTCTGATAGGCATATATGTCTAAAATCGGGCTTGGTATTTATTTTCTGCTGTTGTGGTATTTACCCTTACGCTTTGGTGGTGGGGGTATGTTACTGGATGTTGTGCTGGTAATACTGCTTCTGTTTTATCTTTATGCGGTGCATATTGTTGATGATGGTACTGAAGCATCTATTGCTACAGACGAAAATCTGTATATAGCGGTATTGTTTGAGGTGGCCGGACAAATTTGCGCGGCCAAAGGGTATGTTTCTGCGGAAGATCGGTCGCATGTTTATGCACTGACTAAAAAATTGCAGTTGGACGCAGAAATGGAAGTACTGGCGCGCTATGCTTTCAATATGGGACAGATGTCAAATTATCCGCTCAGAGCACGGCTTGGCCAGTTATATCGTGCCTATAGTCATGACAAGCGCGCTTTGATGCTGTTTTGTAAACATATGCTCGAATTTGCACTGATAGATGGCCGGCTGCATAAGAATGAGCGGCGCATTCTGAACATTATGGCAGATGAGTTCCGTATTCCCTATGCGCAAATGCTGATTTTTGCCAGCCAGACAGTACATGGGCAGAGTAATGAATATCGCCATTACTGGCAGACAAATGAGCAATGGAAACAGCAGCGACAGCATGAACGATATGAGCAGCACCAGCACCAGCAACAGTCACGACAACAACAGCAGCAATATCGTCAACAGCAGCAGAGTAACAGACAGCCACCGCCGGTTGAGGAGCTGTATGATGATGCTTATCAGGTACTGGGAATCTCGGCAAATGCCAGTGCGCATGAAATCAAACAAGCATACCGCCGTCTGATGAATAAATATCATCCGGATAAGCTGATCAAACAGAAGTTATCGGCTGCTGAGATGCAGCGAGCAACCGAGCATACTCAGCGTATACAGGCTGCATATGCCTATGTAAAACAGTTGCGCGGATTTGTTTAGCCACTTGCGGGTACTTACTTGGTGCTAAGTTTGATATGCCACACAGTTTCTAAGGATTTTTTAAAGGGCTGTTCTGTTTCAGACAGATAAATCTGGCAAATGCGTTTCTGATTATATGCAGTTTTTTATCCCGGATATAATGAATTATTTCACTGCATATATCTCTGTTTTGATTTTAAATATTTGAATTATAAATTTTTTTGTTCAATGCAATCAAAAAATATGTGTAATCTTGTGCCATTAAAGCTAATATCTGCGTCTATATCTTTTGAATAAAATACATTCTTTTTTTCATCAGTGTGGCAAGAACTGGAAATGTACAAAGCAGTAACAGGCAAAACAGTGGAGTCAGTATTTTTGATTGGGGAAGCCTATGTCTGTATAAATATTTGTATAATTATTATGGTATTGATTTAGAAATCCAAACTACATAAACTCTAAAATTAACTTGTAGTGCTACCATATTGAATCAAATATACAGGAAAGAATGGGCTGTATGAGTACAAATAAACTGAGTATGGGGTTGTGGCCACGGCTCTGGCGTCACTGGACACATCCACGCCAGCGGGTAAGTATTTATTTTCCGACACTGGTACTGCAACAGCTTACTGAACAGATTACGCGTTCGGAACAGCGCCATACCGGACAACTGCGGTTTGTGATCGAGTCCAGTCTTAATACTGCCAGTCTGTGCCACCACGTAACGGCACGCCAGCGGGCACAGTACTGGTTCGGACATCTGGGCATCTGGGATACTGCGCAAAAAAGTGGCATTCTGGTTTATGTGCTATTTGCAGATCGCGCGGTGGAAATCATTGCAGACCGGGGTATTAATGGCTGCGTTGACATGGCGCTGTGGCAACAGATATGCAATCACATAACGCAGGCATTTCAGCAGCAGAATTATATGGCCGGTTTGAGCGCCGGGCTGGATGAGCTGACTGAATTACTGGTGCAGCATTTTCCGCGTACGCATGCGGGTGTGAATGAATTGGCAGATGAGGTGATCCTGCGCTAGGGCTAAATCTGCTGTATGTTTGGTATTATCTGATTCAGGTTTGAGCTGAAATGGCAATCCTTGTCATGTGTATGACTATACAGAGGGGGAACCGCTGGTCTGGATAAGATGAAAAATTAAAAATAATATTTGCGCCTTTCTGCTTAAACAACATATCAAACATTATTAATGTAATGATTGATATTAATTAACAATGTATTGTGATGAAATGATATAAACAGTTTTTTTGAATTAAATTTTTTTAATATTATTAAAATACATATATATAGGGTTTACAATGTATTTGCGGCTTAAAAGACAGATTAAAGCAAAGGGATAATATGCACAGGCCGCAAATAGCTTGGCTATCGTGCATTAGTATAAGCCAGAATAATTTGATACTGAATAGTATGGTTATTCTGGCTTCAGTATTCTCAGGCTGTGGATGAGGCAAAGTGTGCTGTGGTTTGCCTGTAGTGAATTAGATAAACACGGCAATTAGTGCCGGTTTAGCGCAGGCGTGCGAGAATAATGCCTGGTGCTTTGATTAACAGAATGATTTCATCGCCGATATCCAACTGCATATTTTCGGCGCTGTGGCGGGTCATGCTAGCAGTCAGGCTAAGTGCTGCACCTAAATCTACTGTAATAACACTATTGACTGTGCCGGTATCGATATGGCGTATGATTCCGCTTAGCTGATTGCGTGCAGATATAAGTAAATTGGGGTCTGGGCGGGCAAGTATAATGGCAGAAGCCTGAATCAGTGCCAGTGCTTCAACACCAACAGCCAGCTCCATCTGCTCACAACTGTGCCGAGTAAGCATCGCCACCAGTTCCTGCCCGCTGTTTAAACGCAGGTGAACTTCATTATTTACTGTTCCATCAATAATTTGACTCACTATGCCGGCAAGCTGATTATCGGCACTTAAATCCAGATTCATTTTTTGCCATAAGCCATAATGGCTCGGGTCGGCATTACTGTGCAATTGCCGGAGTAACTGCTGGTGGCGTTGCTGCATGGTATGGTAATAATCTAAAAAGGCTTCACCAAAGGCGGTTAAGACGCTGTTGCCGCCACCCTGACCGCCAGTCTGGCGCAATACTAAAGGTTGCGGTGCCAGATTATTTAATGCATCTATGGCATCCCAGGCTGCTTTATAACTCATAGGGACAGCCTTGGCTGCCTGAGTAATCGAACCGAAACGCTGAATATTTTCGAGTAGGGCAATTCGTTTGCTGTTACCAATCCGCTGGCCGTTAATGGTAGGAATCAGTTCAGTATCAAGATTGAATTCATTCATGATGGCTGCTGCGACGGGGAGCTGGAATATAAATGCCCATTATCCATGTGCCAGATTTGAGCGTCAAAAGCAGCAGCATCTGCGGGGTCGTGGGTAATCAGTAGCATCGGTAAATTTAGCTGTTGTTGCCAATTAGCCAGTTCTGTACGCATTTGTGCGCGTAGCTGGGTATCCAGTGCAGAAAATGGTTCATCCAGCAGAATAGCACTTGGTTTTGCAATCAGTGCCCGCGCCAGTGCCACACGCTGGCGCTGGCCGCCAGACAGGTGTGCCGGATACTGTTCGGCCACGGCATTGAGCTGCATGGCTGCCAGCCAATGTTCGACTTCTGTATACCGGCTGCGTTTGTGCGGATTGAATAAACCATGTTGAATACCGCAGGCGATGTTCTGGCGCACATTTAAATGCGGGAAAAGGGCATAATCCTGAAAAACATAGGCCAGTTTGCGTTGCTGCGGGCTGAGATTGAGATGTGGCGCCTGAAACAGGGTTACCCCGTTAACAATAATATGGCCTTGTGTCGGAGTCAGCAAGCCGGCAACAGCTTTTAGCATCAAGCTTTTTCCACTACCGGAGGCACCCATAATTACCGTACGTGGCGCCTGACTGGACAGGCGGATATCCAGAGTAAATTGGCTGCCATCAGTACGCTGGAGGGTTTTCTGGAAATTGAAATCTAACATAAAACCACTGGCTGAATTGAAAATAAGCACAAATAAAGCAATGCATAAGCAAGGGCATAATTCTGCGGTTCTGACATTGGATTATTTAAGATTATGCATGGGTACTTTGCCGGATAAAAGTTTGCTGGTAAGCAGTAATATCAGAATACATACCACAGATATTATCAGTACCAGTGTGTTGGCCAGATAGTCATCACCGGCCTGTACTGCTTCATATACAGCAATCGAAAGTGTTTGCGTTTGCCCGGGGATGCTGCCAGCCACCATCAGCGTAGCACCGAATTCGCCCATACTGCGGGCGAATGCCAGTAATACACCGGCCAGAATACCGCGCCATGCCAGCGGCAAGGTGATGCGCAGGAAAACACCGGTATTACTGATACCCAAAACACGGGCTGCTTGTTCCAGTTGTGGATCCAGACTTTCAAATGCAGCGCGTGCAGGTTTAAATACCAGCGGAAACGATACTACTGTGGCTGCTATTACAGCACCTTGCCAGGTAAAAATCAGATTAATACCCAGATAATGCTGTAACCATTGGCCGATAAAACCATTTTTACCAATCAGTACCAGCAGATAATAGCCCAGTACTGTTGGCGGCATCACCATTGGCAGAGTAAGGATGGTATCAATCAGTTCCCGTCCCCACACAGTCTTGCGAGCAAGAATATAGCCAGTGCTTACACCAAGAACCAGATTGATGACTGTTGCCCACAGGGCAATTTTAAGTGACAGGGCAAGGGCAATCCAGGCCGCAGCCATTATCCTCTCCTTGAAATGAAAATTCAGGCAGTTAAGGGCGCTAACTGCCGCAGAAATTATGCTCAGCGCGCGCTCTGGAAACCGTAATGTTTAAGAATCTGCTGACCTTTGGCTGAGCGGATAAAGTGCACGAAACGGTTGGCCGCAGCCGGCTCCTTACTGGCCACGGTTTTGGCAATAGGATAGCTGATTGGTTTGCTGGTGGGGATGGTAGCGGCTACACTAACCTTATCCGGCATAATGGCCGCATCCGTACCAAAGACAAAACCGGCTTCGGCAGACTGGTTGGCTACATAATCCAATGCCTGACGCACGTTGTTTACATTAACAATTTTAGGCTGAATCTGACTCCATACCTGCGCCTGTTCCATTGCTGCCTGTGCATAGCGGCCTGCTGGTGTGTAAGCCGGATTGCCCAGTGCAATATGCTTAATACCACTGTGTTGCAAATCTTTGAGACTACGTACGGTTACATCGCCTTTTTTCGGCGTAATCAATACCAGAGTATTATTTGCAAAATTAACTCTGTCTTGTGCCTGCACCAGATTTTTGGCCTGTGCCTGATCCATGGTCTGTTGGTCTGCCGAAGCAAATACATCTACCGGAGCACCATTTTGCATCTGCTGTAGCAGAGAACCGGATGCACCAAAATTGAGCAGAACTTTATCCTGCGGATATTGCTGCTGGTATGCCCTGGCAATGTCATTGAATGCATTGGTAAGGCTGGCAGCGGCAGAAACAGTGATGCTGGCAGCAAAAGAAGAATTGCTTACTATGCATAGGCTGATTGTGGTGATGAGGGCACTCAGGCGGGTATATTTATGACACATGTTTTATCCTCGGTTAGAATGCATTGTTATTTTCGGCAGGGTTAAATTGAGTTGATTATAAGGGAAAATAGCTGCGAAATATACCTTACTATATAACGAAAAGCAGTCATGCTGCTATCTAAGACTTGTATGCGATCGTGGGTAAAAAATATTTATAAATCAAAATGTATGCAAATATTAATTTGCAGATGAAATAATTTACTGAGTAATCAATTTAATTTTTTTGCCAGCCTGTTAATAGCATTATTTAATTAAAAATAATCTCTGTATCAGGTAAATAAAGGCTTTTAATGAAAATTATATTTATTTATTAATATTAAAAAATACATATAAAATTATATAAGAACTTAAATAAAGTATTATAATGGAGTTAAATGTTAGTATTAATAAAGTTACTAGCATATTTGGTAAGCTGTACGAGATTAGATTCTCTACAATAAATAAAAATAATTTCATTAGGAACCATCAAATTAGGAACCATCAAACATGAACCTGACAAGACGCCAGTTTTTCAAGGTTACCGCAGCAGGTGCCGGCGCTACAGGATTGGCAGTCATGGGCATGGCACCAGCCACTGCCTTTGCTGAAGTCCGCCAGTACAAATTATTACGGGCAACAGAAACACGCAATAATTGCACGTATTGTTCAGTTGGTTGTGGTACGTTGTTGTATAGCCTAGGTGACGGAGCAAAAAACGCCAAAAAGAAAATCTTTCATATTGAAGGAGACCCAGATCATCCGGTTAGTCGTGGTAGTTTGTGTCCAAAAGGCGCTTCACTGATTGACTTCGTGAACAGTCCAAACCGCGTGCTGCATCCGCAGGTGCGCGAAGCGGGCAGCAGTGAATGGAAAGACATTAGCTGGGATGAAGCGCTGGACCGCATTGCGCGTCTGATTAAAGACGAACGGGATGCCAATCTGATTGAAAAAAATGCTGATGGTGTGACCGTAAACCGGCTGGAAAGTCTGGGCATGCTGTGTGCCTCTGCCAGCTCTAATGAAACCGGTATCCTGACGCAAAAATTCATGCGTTCGCTCGGACTGGTTGGAACCGATTCGCAAGCACGAGTTTGCCATGGTCCAACTGTATCGGCGCTGGCTGCTACATTCGGCCGTGGTGCCATGACCAATACCTGGACTGATATCCAGAATGCCGATTTTATTCTGGTAATGGGTGGCAATGCAGCGGAAGCGCATCCGGTTGGTTTTAAATGGGTCATTGAAGCCAAAAAACGCAAGGGCACCAAACTGATTGTGTGCGACCCGCGTTTTAACCGTACTGCGTCCGTGGCTGACCATTATCTGCCTATTCGTTCCGGTACGGATATTGCTTTTCTTGGTGCGGTAATTAACTGGCTGATTGAAAACAATAAAGTGCAATGGGATTATGTTAAAAATTATACCAACGCTTCTTTTATTGTGGCCGATGGCTACGGGTTTCATGAAGGCCTGTTTTCCGGACATGCTGATTACACCACTGAGGACGGCAGCCATGCACCTGAAGCAGCTCCGAAAGGCGCCAAAGGTAGTGCTGTCTACAATAATGCCAGTTGGACATATGAGCTGGATGAAAACGGCTATGCCAAAGTTGACCCAACTTTAGAAAATCCGCGCTGTGTCTGGCAGGTGATGAAACGACATTATGCACAGTACACACCGGAAATGATGCATAAAATTACCGGCACCTCGATTGAGGATTTTCTGCTGGTATGTGAGGCTCTGGGCGCCACTTCGGCGAAAAACAAGGCTGGAACGATTCTGTATGCATTAGGCTGGACCCAGCATACCTATGGTTCGCAGAATATCCGTACCATGGCGATGATTCAGCTAATTCTTGGCAATATCGGTATGCCCGGTGGGGGTGTCAATGCACTGCGCGGCCATTCCAATATTCAGGGGTTGTCTGATCTGGGGCTGCTTTCCACCAACTTGCCGGGCTATCTGAGCCTGCCCAATGAAAAGAAAAACCCTACTTTTGCCGATTATTTGAGTGCACAGACACCAGCAGCCATGCGTCCGGGGCAGCTTAATTACTGGAGCAATACGCCCAAATTTATGGTTAGCCTGCTCAAATGGTTCTTTGGTGAGAATGCCACCAAAGAAAATGACTGGGGCTACGATTGGCTGCCAAAGTGGGACAAAATGTACGATGTCTTGCAAATGACCGAAATGATGTATCAGGGGCAAATGCATGGCCTGCTGGTACAGGGCTTTAATGCCATGGGTTCTTTCCCGGATTCCAATCGTATCGTTGAAGCATTTTCGCGCCTCAAGTGGATGGTAGTCATGGATCCGCTGAATACTGAAACTGCTACTTTCTGGGAAAATCATGGCGATGCGCATGATGTAGACCCATCTACTATCCAAACCACCGTATTTCGCCTGCCAGTGCCCTGTTTTGCTGAAGAAAATGGTTCTATTGTTAATTCTTCACGCTGGTTGCAATGGCACTATGCCGGAGCCGAAGCGCCAGAAGAAGCCAAAGCCGACCTTGAAATTCTGGCTGAGCTGCATTTGCGCATCAAGGCTCTGTATGCAAAAGAGGGCGGTAAAGTACCAGAACCAATTCTTAATCTGAGCTGGCCGTATCAAGTAGCACATTCGCCTACACCTGAAGAGATGGCGCAGGAGTCCAATGGCTGGGCTCTAGCAGATATCAAAGACGAACAGGGCAATATTATTGTGCCCAAAGGCGGACAACTGGATGGCTTTGCCCAGTTACGCGATGATGGTACTACTGCCTGTGCCTGCTGGATTTTTGCCGGTTCTTGGACTAAAAACGGCAATCAGATGGCACGGCGCGATAACAGCAATGCCGGGCT
Source organism: Snodgrassella gandavensis (assembly GCF_914768025.1). Lineage (GTDB taxonomy): Bacteria > Pseudomonadota > Gammaproteobacteria > Burkholderiales > Neisseriaceae > Snodgrassella > Snodgrassella gandavensis. The sequence continues at coordinate 51,390 of NZ_CAJZCE010000012.1, forward strand.
GGGCAACACCCCGGGTTGGGCATGGGCATGGCCAGCCAATCGCCGCATCCTGTATAACCGAGCTTCCTGTGACCCATCTGGTAAAGCCTGGGACCCAGAACGGATACTGATTCACTGGGATGGCCGTAAATGGATTGGAGCCGATGTAGCTGACTATAAGGCCGATCAGGCACCAGACACCAATATGAATCCGTTTATCATGAACGAGGAGGGTGTTGGCCGCCTGTTCTGTACCAAAAAACTGGTGGACGGTCCATTCCCGACATTCTACGAACCGACTGAATCGCCGGTTGGTAAGAATCTGCTCTACCCGAAAGTGTTAAATACACCCGCAGTACGCCTGTTTGACAGTGTTAAAGAACGCATTGGACATAAGGATGAGTTTCCCTGTGTTGGTACAACCTATCGCCTGACCGAGCATTTCCAGTTCTGGACTAAATCAGTGAAGTTACTGATGATTGCTCAGCCGGAACAGTTTGTCGAAATCAGCGAAGAGCTGGCGGCACAAAAAAACATTGCCAAAGGCGATACCGTTAAAATCAGCACCAAGCGCGGCTGGGTAGAAGCCAAAGCCGTGGTAACCAAACGTCTGCGTCCTCTGGATATTAATGGTCAGACGGTACATCAGATTGGTATTCCCCTGCATGGTGGCTGGGTGAATGTTGGTGAGAAAAAACAGTTTCTTATCAATACACTCACACCATTTGTTGGTGACTGCAACACGCAGACACCAGAATACAAAACCTTTTTGTGCAATATCGAAAAAGCGTGAGGGGAATAATTTATGGCTTTACAATCTTTAGATATCAAACGTCGTTCTGCCACCAATCAGCTCACGCCGCTGCCACAGGCACGCAAGCCGATTGAAATTGCCAAACTGATTGACGTGTCTACCTGTATAGGCTGCAAGGCCTGTCAGGCAGCTTGTTCTGAATGGAACGATATTCGTGACGAAATCGGTACCAATCATGGCGTATACGACAACCCAATCGACCTGAGTGCCGATAGCTGGACGGTCATGCGCTTTTCCGAAACCGAACAAAACGGCAAACTGGAGTGGCTGATTCGCAAGGATGGCTGCATGCACTGTGCTGACCCAGGCTGTTTAAAAGCCTGCCCGTCTCCTGGGGCAATCGTGCAGTATGAAAACGGTATTGTCGACTTTCATCAGGAAAACTGCATTGGCTGTGGCTACTGTATTTCCGGTTGCCCGTTCAATATCCCGCGCATCTCGAAAAAAGACAACCGCGCTTATAAATGTACCCTGTGTTCCGACCGTGTGGCTGTTGGTCAGGAACCGGCCTGTGTGAAAACCTGTCCTACTGGCGCCATTCATTTTGGCAGCAAGGAAGACATGAAATCTTTGGCTGGTGAGCGCATCAAAGATTTAAAACAGCGTGGATTTGAACATGCTGGGCTTTACGACCCGCAAGGGGTAGGGGGAACCCACGTCATGTATGTATTGCATCATGCCGACAAACCCAGCCTTTACCACGGTCTGCCTGATAATCCGCATATCAGTACCACCGTCAAACTGTGGAAAAGTATGCTCAAACCAATAGCTGCCTTTGGTATTGCCGCTGCCGCTTTTGCAGGTTGGCTGCACTACATCACCATTGGCCCGAATCGCCCGGATGATCACGAAGAACAGGTTCTTAATCGTGACGGCGAAATCCTCAAAGACAAGGGGGACGCATAATGAAAAAATTATTAATTCAACGCTATAAAAAATCTGAACGCTTTAACCATTGGGTCGTGGCTGGCTGTTTTGTCTTGCTGGCAGTTTCTGGGCTGGGCTTCTTCTATCCGTCTTTTTTCTGGCTGACAGAAGTGTTCGGTTCCCCGCAACTGGCGCGCATACTGCATCCGTTTATCGGAGTAGTGATGTTTCTGGGCTTTTTTATCCAGTTTTTTCGTTACTTTAAGCATAACTTTTTTGAGCGTGACGATCTTACATGGTTACTAGGTATCAAGCACATACTGCTGGGTAAGGAAATTGGTGATACCGGCAAATACAATGCAGGACAGAAGTGTATGTTCTGGCTGATGACCATCAGCATGGCGCTGTTATTTCTCAGCGGATTAATTGCCTGGCGGCAGTTTTTCTCCGATTATTTCCCCATCTGGGTGGTACGAATCGCCTTATTGATGCATTCTGCTTCAGCTATCCTGCTGATTGTAGGTATCATCATTCATGTCTATGCTGCATTGTGGATTAAAGGCACTATTCCTGCTATGGTAGAAGGAGTAGTTACTCAGGAATGGGCGAAAAAACATCATCCGCGCTGGTATCGGGAGATGATGGCCAAAAAAGAAGCCAGAGCACAGCAGAAGTCTGGTTCACAGACCAGCGATTAGTCAGGCCAGTAGTTTCTGGTAGTCCTGTCTGTATGGCCATCGCCATACAGACAGTCAAACTTTTATCTTCTTTTCTGTCCTGATTTTTACTCAGGATAGCCTTTTCCTGTTGCTGCCTGCGTGCAGATAGAGAAACCTCATGAATCATACATCCGCACAAAGCCGTACAGTCTGGGTGGCACAGGCCGGACAGTGCAGCAGTACCAGCGACAATGTCAGTGCCGAAATCCCGGTGGCACTCGTCTATAATGGTATATCCCATGTTGTACTCATGGCCACGCCTGCAAATATTACCGAACTGGCACTGGGTTTTAGCCTGAGTGAAGGTATTATTGAGAATGCTGAGCAGATTTACGCCATAGAAATCAGTGAATATCAGCATGGCATCGTTGCCGAAATTGAACTGGCCAGTGCTGCTTTTAGCCGCCTTAAAAGCCGTCGTCGCCAGATGAGCGGGCGCACCGGCTGTGGTCTATGTGGTATTGACAGTCTGGCAGCAGTACAACCAGAGTTAAAACCGGTATTACGCACAACGGATATCGACTTTAGCGTAATTGGGCGAGCTTTGACCGATTTTAACCAACACCAGCAGTTGCGTGCGCAAACTGGTTCGGTTCACGGTGTGGTGTGGGTGGATATGTCTGGCAGGATTGTAACCGTGCGTGAAGACATAGGCCGGCACAATGCTTTAGACAAGCTTATTGGCTGGGGAATGCATGCAAAAGTAGATTGGAAGCAGGGTTTTGTGGTATTGTCCAGTCGCGCTAGTTTTGAAATGGTAATGAAATCAGCAATAACCGGTATTGGGTGTATCGTGGCCGTATCTGCGCCTACAACCTATGCCATTGATTTAGCTCACAAGGCTAATATCACGCTGGTGGGTTTTGCGCGCCATAACCGCCAAGTAATTTATACCCATCCTCAATTTTTTTCATCCTTAACGCATATTTAAAACAAAAAATAATAGGGTATACTCTATTGTTATTGTTTTGCTTGTTAGCTTGAATAAGAACTATATTACCAATTACAGTAAGGACGACTATGTTATCGATTATCAAACGATATAGCCGTAATTTGGCCTGGCAAATTCTCTTTGCCCTGATCATGGGGGTAGCGGTAGGATTGTATCTGCATACTTTTGCAGATCCGTCACACCCGTACTACAAAACCTATCAATCCTGGGTAGTCAACGTATTACAGCCAATGGGCGATATCTTTATCCGCCTGATTAAAATGATTGTGCTGCCGATTATCCTCAGTACCCTGACTCTGGGAATTGCTGGGCTGGGTAATTCCAAAAGCCTGGGCAGACTGGGTGGTAAAACCATTTTGTACTTTGAAATCATCACCACCGTTGCCATCGGTGTAGGCATACTCTTTGGTAACCTGTTTCACCCCGGTAGCGGTATTGATATTTCCAATCTGCAACACACCAGTGTTACCCAGTACGTACAGAAAAGTGAGACATTGGCTGAGAAACCGCATGGTCTGGTTGTGATGATTCTGGACATGATTCCGCATAACATCTTTGATTCCCTCAGCTCAGGTGAAATCCTGCCAGTAATCTTTTTCTGCGTATTCTTTGGTTTGGGTTTAACCAAACTGCCCGACAATCAGCGCCTGTTCTTCTCGGATTTTCTGAAAGTCATCTCCGATGTAATGTTTAAAATCACCAACATGATTATGCGCTATGCGCCGATTGGTGTGTTTGGCCTGATGACAGTTACCATCAGCAAATTCGGTTTTGGTTCACTGATTCCACTGATGAAACTGATCCTCATTGTTTATCTGGCGATGATTGTGTTTACACTGGTGATTCTGGGGGGCGTGGCCTATTTCTGCCGCTTTAACATTTTCACCATTATCAAAATTCTCAAAGACGAGCTGATTGTTGCTTTCTCAACCTCCAGTTCTGAAACCGCGCTGCCAAAAATGATTGAGAAAATGGAAGCATATGGCGCGCCGAAATCCATTACCAGCTTTGTGATTCCTACTGGCTACTCATTTAATCTGGATGGTTCTACCCTGTATCAGAGTATTGCCGTTATCTTTCTGGCACAGCTATATGGTATTTCCCTGTCTGTAACAGATCAGGTAATGATCGTGATTACCCTGATGGTGGCTTCCAAAGGGATTGCCGGTGTGCCCGGGGTATCATTTCTGGTATTATCAGCTACATTGGCCACCACATCCATCCCGCTAGAAGGTCTGGGCTTTATTCTGGGTATCGACCGTATTCTGGATATGGGGCGCACTGTAGTAAATGTAATCGGTAATGCATTGGCTTCACTGGTTATCTCGCGCTGGGAACATGATTTTGATGATGAAAAAGCGCGAGAATACGAAAAATCACTTGGTATTAAATAATTTAGTTTATGCAATCAAAAGGTTCAGAGATATCTGAACCTTTTTTATTGTCTGCTGATAACTTATCCGTGTGTATAAAGCGCGGTACAGCAGACATTACTGCCATCTGCTTTTAGCAGCACAGGCAAAATAGTCAGTAGCAAATCCAGACAGAATGCATGATTTTAGTTAAACTTGGTTATTTTAGTCATTGATAATGGTATTAGCACCATCGCATCATGATGAGCAACCATTATCAGGTAGCGTAGATACATGAAAACACAAGCAACACCGGAAGCCATACAGTCACAGGAATTTTTTCATATCCCGTTCTGGCAGCAGCCTCAGGCTGATATTTTCAGCCAGCGTGCATTGCGCCTGAATGAACTGGCAGCAGAAGACAGCAGCGACTGGCAGCCATATTTACAGCTTCTTGCTGCCATCTGCAATGCCCAGCAAACCTTGCTGGAACGCTATGCAGAAACCGTATGGGTGCAGCCGTCAGCAGATACGGATGAATTTCCGCTTACTCCAGCATTACTAAGTGCCAATCACGATTTAACAGACCGTCTGTTTACGGATTTACATGCTTTACTGCAACAGCAATTGACACCAACAGCTGCACAGGTATGGAAAGAATTATTGCAGCTTGATAGCGAAGAACGCAGCCAGTTGTGCCAGCAAGCATTAAACCAGCAGCTCGGCGTGGCGCAGCAGGATTATCAAATTTGGGTAAACGCCGTGGTGCAGATTATCTATACCCATGCTGCGCTGAATTTAGCGTCTACAGCAGTTAAACCATTACCTGAACCGGGATTTTGTCCATGTTGCGGTACTGATGCCGTAGGTGCGGTGATAATCGGACATGGTGAACTTGAGGGTCTGCGCTATCTGTGCTGTGGTGTATGCAACAGCCGCTGGCACAGCGTGCGTGCGCGGTGCAGTTTCTGTGATAACAGCCGCGATTTAGGTGTACACCGCATCGAACAGGCAAATGAGGGGGTATTGTCTGGTGCGGAAGCTGAGTGCTGTCCGAGCTGCCATGCCTATCGCAAGCGCTATCGTCTGGCCAAACAGCAGTATGCCGATCCGATCGCCGATGATTTGGCCTCTTTAGCACTGGACATATTGCTAAATCAAGAAGACTGGCAACGTGGTGGTGCCAATCCGTTTTTACTAATGGGTAAAACACCGAAACACTAAAACCAGCCGCAAGCTGTTTAGCTCAAATCAAAAATCAGGAGCTAAACAGCTTTAACAAAAACGGTTGATTATTTATTGATAAATGGTCTGAATAATCTGGCCATAATTAGATTTTTTTTGCAACAAGTGAGTAACTACAATGGCAAAACAGGAGAATTTTTTTTGCATGGCAATAGGCCTTTTACTTATTGTGCTTGGGGTAACAAGTATTGTTGACAGTATTCATAATAAGCAGAAGCATTATATTCCCTTGCAAAATAAAGCCAAATATCTGTTATCTCTGGATTGTACCCATCAGGAATGCGTTACCGATGGACAAATGATATATGATCATCCGGAAAATATATCCAGTAAATCCATAAATACCCCCATTTATCATTTTCGCTATTATTTTCAGGCGGGGGATCAAACCTATGACAATAATGATCTACCGGTTTTTAGCGAAGGATTGGGTTTCAATAAAGGCGGAATGCGCTATATCCCTGCTGGGCGTTGGAATTCCAATGGGTTTACACCAGAAAAAATAATCTATGACCCTCATAACCCAAGTATAAATTTACCATTGGCGTATGCTAAAGTTCTGCCAGAGATACCTAATCCTTATGATATTTTTCAAGGTTTATTTATTCTGGCAGGTGGGATTATGTTTACGATAAATTTGTACAGGGGTAAAAATTTATTTAGAAAAAATAAATGAGCCTGAAGCTTTAAAACAAAGTTCAATATTATTAGCCAATGATAATATTTCCAGACTGATCTGTTTGCACTGACCATGCATTTTCAAACATCTGTTTAAGCCTACAGTCCTCGGTTTATTTAGCTAGGATTTAAAACTAATTGCCGCTAAAATACAGCACAAATCCTAAAAGCTTGGATTTTTTATTGGCAAACAAGATAGAGGAATTTTCGATATTTTTCATGTCAACCATCATAGATTAATCTGCACTAATATTGGTCACATTTGATGTGGATACTCACGAAGTTATTAGTACGGAAGCCAGCCTTGTCAATGTTGGCGATATTGAAGTGCAAAGTCTTGCTAGAGCAAATCATAATGAAAATAGGAAACAAGTTGGGTAATGCTGCATCTAAAATCGAAGTAAAACCATACTCTTCACGCTATGCCTCTGAAATATGCGATTTGTTTCATTCGTCTATTCATGCTATTGATACCGATATTTATAGCAAAGCACAGCAAGAAGCATGGTGCTCAACACCACCAGATTATCAGAAGTGGTTAGAACGTTTAGATAACACTCAGCCTTGGATGGCTATCTTTGGTTCAAGCCTTGCGGGGTTTGTTGAACTTGGAGATGATGGTTACATAGACTGTCTGTACGTGCATCCTGACTTTCAAAAGCGTGGCATAGCTAGAAAACTCTATGACCATGTGCTTGACTTGGCCCACCAGAAAAAGCTTTCACAATTAAGTGTAGATGCTTCAAAAGTGGCTATGCCAATTTTCAAAAAATGGGGTTTTAAAATAAAGCGGGCTAACAAAATATCCAGAGAAAATCAGGTACTGATAAATTACCATATGTATAAACCACTTTGATTTTTATTGAGACCTTTGTACGGTAAAGCTTCACTCAAACTAAATTTTTAACCGCATTTATCCAGAATTTTAGTTAGAAAATAAGTTAATTTTTTTATATTGATACAGGCTAAAACATTAGGATAGTAAGACGATACGAGAGAAATTATTTAATAATTTCAATCAGATTTTTTAATGATGTATTTTATTTATGCTGAGATTCATTAATATCAATTTTGATAGTTTGTGAGCTTTATCAGTTAATCCTACAAACAGCCCAAGCCTATAAAGCTTGGGCTGTTTGTATGATTATGCTTTAAAAGTAATCCAGGGTTTAAGTTTTACTACTGGCTGAATTAAACCGGCATTTTCTTGGGCTTCGATTACTGGTGTAATCGGTTTATAGGCGGCAGGTGCTTCTTCACGTAAACGTTCCTCTTTTAAGGTAATACATTGCCATGGCAAATCAACCTTATCAGATGCCACTTTTTTGCTACGCATTGATTGCCGCCTTTCTGCTCTGCCTGCACCGTGTGAGCAAGACCATAACCAGTCTGGATTTCCTTTGCCAAGCGCTACATAAGAGTAGTCTCCCATTGAGCCGGGGATTAATACAATTTCGCCATTATTGGCTGGTGTGGCTCCTTTGCGGTGAATGTTCATTCCATGCTCAGGTAAAATAATGTTATGCGAAATATCCACGATTAACTGACTATTATCGTGTTTAAAAATCGCCATTAATTCTTTACGTATCAATTCGGTGATGACGATTCGGTTAATCCATGCATAACGTGCTGCAACGCCCATTGCCTGCAAGTAATTTTGTGCATTTTCATCTGCTAAACCAAATAATCCTGATGTTGGATATTTTTCATTTACTGGCCATAAGGCTTTGGCTTTATCTTGCCAGCGGTTGCCAATATAAAATCCCACATCGCGTGAACCGGTATGAATCATTATTACAATAGCATTTTTCTTTAACCCCATTTGATAAGCTAAATGTCGATCAAGGATTTTATCAACAATTTGTAACTCAACAAAATGGTTACCTGAGCCAACTGTACCCAAGCTTGCAGGGCGGATAATATTTCGTGACTCAAAAAAGGCCTCTGGCGCGTATTTGCTATCTGTTGTGATTAATGACTGCTCTGATATTTGATTAATTTTCGCAAGTAGCCGCTTAAAATTGACGTGTTGCCACAAACCTTGTTGTGGTAATGCTGCTATCCATGCCGCTATGCCTTCATCAAACAATGTTTGAAAGGATTGCGGTGTAACAGGAATATTACGCTCGTCTTGCAATAATACGCGTTTGAGTTGCGCGATAATGGATGATTTTTGTTCATTCACTTCATCATGGCTTAAACCAGTGGTCAAAAGGCGCATACCGCAGTTGATATCAGTGCCAATGGCTGCCGGAATGACTAAATCTTCTGTTGTTGCCACGATACTGCCCACCGGTGCAATCGCTCCCGGATGAACATCGGGCGTTGCTCGCGCTGCGCACACGTGTCCTAAGCTGTTAGGTACGTTGACCGATGCAAAATCCAGTAACTGCTTTACTGCTTTTTCTTCTAAAGGTAAAGCTTGCAGTAATAATACTTGAGCAGTGGTGTTTTGTTGATTAAAAGTATAGATATTAGTGGGTAGGCTCAGTAATGCAGGGATTAAAGTAAAACGTCTCGGTGCTCATGAGGTTCACGATTGGTTATTGCGTTGGTTCAATCCTTATCCGAACATGCTTGGTAATGAGGCGATTAACCGCGATTACTTTTATAAACTGGTGGGCTATCCCCCTGAAGTGGAAGAAGGCGAATTAGATCTTGTCAGTGGTGTCGGTTTTAGTGAGCGCTTGTTTTTCAACAAGCTGCGCTCAGATGTAGATAAAGGCTTATGGTATTTTGATAACTGCCCGCATCGGGTGCTGGTGTTAGATAAACTACGTTCACTGCCAAGTGTTGGGCATATCACCGGAGAAGCTAAAAAAGGCGGTGATGCCATTAATGCGCTGTTTGACCAGATGCCCGAAGATACGTTGCTTTGTATCACAATGGTCGTCACACCACAGGATATTTTAGAATCCCATCTTAACTACTTAGCTAAAAAATTGGTGGGAGAAACCCTAGCCTCAGAACAAACCCGTGATGATGTGGATGATGCGCGTAAACTGATTGGGAGTTCCCACAAACTCTATCGTGCTTCGGTTGCATTCTATTTACGAGGTCAAACCGAGCAATTATTACCAGAACGAGAACTGGCACTCTGTAATGTGATGCTAGGGGCTGGACTGCAACCCATTCGAGAAAAAGATGAAATCGCTCCACTCAATAGCTATTTACGTTGGTTGCCTTGTGTCTATAACCCTGTGAAAGATAAAAAACAGTGGTATACCCAACTGATGTTTGCGCAGCATGTGGCTAACCTTACGCCCGTGTGGGGAAGAAGCCAAGGTACGGGACATCCTGGCATTACCTTTTTTAATTGTGGGGGTGTCACCGTCACCTTTGATCTTCTCAATAAACTCGACCGACAAATGAATGCTCATTTATTCTTATTCGAGCCTACGGGATCAGGAAAATCAGCAACGCTCAATAATATCCTCAGTCAAATCACGGCGATTTATACACCACGGCTATTTATTGTCGAAGCGGGTAATTCGTTTGGTTTATTTGGTGATTTAGCGGGACGCCAAGGATTAACAGTCAACAAAGTACGACTCGCACCGGGTTCTGGTGTGAGCCTTGCCCCCTTTGTGGATGCTAAGAGGTTAGTACAAACCCCGTATGAGGTTGAAATACTCGATGTCGATAAACTGGATGAGGATTTGCCACAAAATACGCCTACTGAAAACACCACGGAAGATGAGCAACGGGACGTACACGGTGAACTTGAAATCACCACTCGAATGATGATTACCGGCGGTGAAGAAAAAGAAGAAGCACGCATGACGAGAGCTGACCGTAGCATGATACGGCAATGTATTGTCGATGCCGCTGAAGAATGTGAGCAAAATAATCGCATGGTACTCACGCAAGATATTCGTGATGCGTTAAGAAGGCGTGCACAAATTGGACAATTACCCGAAGCCAGAGCCAACCGACTATTAGAAATGGCGGATGCAATGGATATGTTCTGTCAGAGAATGGACGGCGACATGTTTAATAAACCCGGAACGCCTTGGCCTGTAACCGATATTACCATTGTGGATCTCGCCACCTTTGCTAGAGAAGGCCATAACGCACAGCTTTCAATTGCTTATATCTCATTGATTAATACCGTCAACAACATCGCTGAACGAGACCAATTTTTAGGACAACCGATTATCTTTGTCACCGACGAAGGGCATATCATTACCAAAAATCCGCTGCTTTCACCTCACGTGGTAAAAATTACCAAAATGTGGCGAAAACTCGGGGCTTGGTATTGGCTAGCGACCCAAAATGTCGATGATTTACCTAAAGCCGCTGAGCTAATGCTCAATATGATCGAATGGTGGATTTGTCTCAACATGCCACCGGATGAAGTGGTGAAAATTGCCCGTTTTCGTAAGCTGAATGACGCACAAAAGGCATTGATGTTATCCGCCCGTAAAGAATCAGGTAAATACACGGAAGGTGTGATTTTATCAAAATCAATGGAAGTGCTCTTTCGAGCGGTGCCACCGAGTCTCTATTTAGCCCTCGCCATGACCGAGCCAGAGGAAAAGAAGGAGCGTTATCAGCTAATGCAACAACACGGCATCAGTGAATTAGATGCTGCTATTTTAGTGGCTGAAATGATGGATAAAAAACGCGGAATATGATTTTGATTAATGATTTTCTTACAAACAATGAGATATGATTATGAAGCATGAAATAAAAAATGATATCAATAGGTTACTAGTAAATTAAACATAAATAATTCTTTCATGAAAAAAATTTTAGAACCGTCCTTTATTAGATTTTGCAAGATTATCAACCAATACATCAACTGGTGACATACGATAATTTATAGAGAGTATTATTTAGTATTAGACAATGACAGAAAACTGTTGTTGTCATCATTGATACTAATTCTAAAGAAGATTCCTTAATTAATGGGAACATTCTTCCTCTTCAACAAGAATATGCTAAACAAGCAGATTATTGTACTAATAATAGTTAATATAGCTAATGTAAAATTGAAGGCACTATGATAACTCGTAATGATATCATTAAGCATAATTGGCTGAATATTTGTAGCAACATCAGATAGTGGCGCGGTGAGATTTCCACTAGCTACTGAATTTATCCAGTCTGCTATTACATCGATTGATGAATTATATTTTATTAATAAATCTGGTAAAATACTATTAAGATTAGCTGTTAATAATGAACCATATAATACAACTGCTATGGCTTCACTACCTAAACGTAATGTATTCAATAAGCCAGCTGCCATACCTGTATGATGAGGTTCAACACAGCTTAACGCTAGCCCATCAACAAGTCCTGCTGTTAGTCCCATTCCAGCACCGATCATAAATAATGCAAAACCGATTAGGTATAGCTGCCCATCAACACCACCAACTAAAAACAATAAAATTCCGCCAAAAATCATTAAAATAAGGCTAATAAATATAATAGATATTGCGGAGACTCCGGATGAAACAATTTTTCCTGCTAGTAAAGGGCAGAATAATACGGGAACAGTTAATGTGATCATGATAATGCCAGCATAAGAAGGGCTGAACTGCATAACGCCAATTAAATAACTTGGATAATAGGTAAGTAAAGTAACAAAGCTGAAACTAGCAACAACAGGAACGAGAATCAAACCTACATATTTTTTATTTTTTAATAGCGTTAGATTTAACACTGGATTAGTGATCGATTTTTCATACATTACAAATATAACACCCGAAAGAAAGCTAACACCCAACAATATTAATGTTTTCATATTTAACCATCCCCATTGGGCACTTTTGCTAATTGAAAACATTAATAGAAACAAAGCTATGGTAAAAATTATTGACCCAATTTTATCAAATGGATGTTGATGTCTAGTGAGATTATCTTTTGTTATAGTTGGTGTCATTAGTATTACTACAGCCAAGACAGCGGTATGTAATATAAAAATAGCTCGCCAGTTGAATAAGTCTAACAAAAAACCTGATATTGTTGGGCCAAATGTAATACCTATGCCCGCTGTTGTTCCAAAAAATGCGAATGCTTTAGTTCTCTTCTCTCCATCAAAAGTTTTGATTAGTATGGCACTTCCACATGAGAATATAGCAGCACCACCCACACCGGCCAAACCTCGAGCTATATCAAGCATTAAAGGACTAATGGACATAGCGGATAATAAGGAAGCAACCGTATAGATAGTTGCACCTACTATAAATGATTTTTTATGACCAAAATTATCTGCGAATGATCCCCATAACAAAGTAAAACAAGCAAAGGTCAAATTAAAACTATTAACAACCCATTGTAGTGAAGTTAAATTAGCAGAGAGATCAGCACCTATAAATGGTAGTGCAATCGCGGTTCCTGAGATAGATGTTGGTACTACAAATACAGCAAGCAATATGGATATTAATACAATGGCTGTTTTGGGATGGTCAATTTTTTTGTTCATTTGTAAGTTCTATAGTTAAATTATTTTACAATTTGTTTAAAATAATTAAATCAGGACAGGTTCAGAGATTTCCCCTAATTTTTTCAGCTTCTAATAGCCTGTTTTTATTTCTACTGGTTAGGGCTACATCAGCACCTGCGGTTATAAATTCTCTGGCCGTTACCAGCCCTCCCACTACTTGCACTCGTAACGAGAGCATATTTACCTTCTACCCTTTTCATATTTCCCCTTTTAAAATTAAACTCAGTGTAATTTAACTAGTTTACTTATGAAAGTAGGTACCAAATAGATACTATTGGAAAATAAGTATGCAAAATGAAAAAAATATAGATCAAAATTTTAACTGTCCCATGGTTAAATTCATCAATCTGATTTCAGGAAAATGGGCGATTTTTATCCTATACCGTTTAATAATCAAGAATGAACCTATCCGTTTTGGTGAACTAAAACGTGCAATTTCGCCAATTACACAAAAAGAATGAACAAAACAACTAAGGCTATTTGAACAAAAGGGATTAATTAGCAGAAAACTATATCCTGAAGTACCACCAAAAGTGGAATACCAGATAACGGAACTCGGTAAAACTTTAAAACCAGCCCTAAATTCTATAGCTAACAGGATAAAACAACATGAAAATGTGTTAGGGCGTCTCAAAACAATTCCCTCATCTTATTAGAAAAATGACTCTCAATCCCAAGTCGGGATAATCGTTTTTGTAAACGAGTAAATGTAGACATCATTGCCACCTAGAAAACAATAAAAAACGGCCTCCTCTTCTTGAGAGGATAATTACTGTTTTCCTGCAGCAGCACGATTCAGGAAAGCGGCTTGATTCTATACAAAGGTTATTTGGTTGCAAGGTATTGATAAAGAAATAATAAACATTTTTTTTATCAGCTATTCAAAAGAAGCTGATTTTTTGTAAAAAAATTTCAGATAATGGGTGCGTTTCAAGATAAAACGTATTGTCGATTCAAGCGCAAAGTATGCATAGCAACACATTTTCGTAATGCACTCAGCAGTGAGCAAGGCTATCGTTATCTATATGGTAAGCTTATGGGCAGACTATAACTATTCATATAATTTTTAGAGGGTAAGGTAAACTTAACACTAAAAGGGAAAGAAGATAAATTGAAAAACGGACAAGACGGATTTTTGGTGTGGCTTATAAATGGCAAATGGTTAGGCTATATCGACAAGGGAAATGGCGCAGTGAATTGGTGTGGGAATATGATTTGACACCATCTGCCTTATGCCGCAAAAAAGCCTATGTTTAACATAGGCTTTTTTATTTGCTTTACTGGATAAACCAACTGTTTATATGGGATAAACAGTTAACCATTGCCCCTGCTGAATATCGGTTTGTGCGGGAATATCGATTAATACCTGTGCATCGACGCAACCAGACAGCATATGTGATCCCTGCTTGGCCAATGGTTGTACTTCGGGGCCGTTATTGGTAAAGCGGATGGTACCACGCAGAAATTCGCGCCGTTTTTGCTGATTGGGCATAATGCTAAAGGCAGCTTTGGCCTGATAGCATTCGGGTAGTGCTTGCAGGATATGGCGGCCGGCTGCGGTTTGCAGTGCCGGTAATCCCAGCAGTTTGAAGGTAACAAAGCTGGCAACGGGGTTGCCGGGCAGCAGCATAACACGGCATTGTTTAATATTGCCCCAGCCAAAAGGTTTGCCAGGTTTTATCGCCAGTTTCCAGTGTTCGATATTGCCTAGCTGTTGCAGTGCCGGCTTAACCAAATCGCGGTCGCCCACTGAGGCACCGCCGGAAATAATAATGCTGTGACTACTGTCCGCGGCTTTAGCGAGGGTATCGGTGATGATGTCGAGCTTATCCGGCAGGATGCCGCCATCAATAATTTCAATAAACGCATATTCGCTCAGACTAGCCAGCAGCATAGGGCGGTTGCTGTCGTATATCTGGTGCTGCTGTAGCTGGTTATTGCCGCTTACCAGTTCATCGCCAGTGGTAAATACGCTTACGCGCAGTTTCTGATACACCTGCAATTCGCTTGCGCCTTGTGAGGCAGCCAGCCCGATTGCCTGTGCGTTTAGCAGGGCACCTTTTTCCAGTAGGGTAGCACCCTGTTTCAGCTCTTCACCTCGGCGGCGGATATTGTCACCGGCAGCGGGTGCACGGGTGCTGCAAAGGGTATCGCCGTTCACGCTGGTGTTTTCCTGCATAATTACGGCATCGGTATTTTCTGGAATGCCGGCGCCGGTATAGATGCGCACAGCCTGTCCGTGTTGCAGGGTCAGTTGCTGGGTGTCACCGGCAGCCGCGGTACCAGTAAGCTGCCATGCGGTGCAGTCCAGTCCGCAGATGGCATAGCCGTCCATAGCGCTGTTGTCGAATGCAGGAGCATCGGCAGTGGCGATAAGCGGCTGGGTAAGAATGCGGCCGGCAGCCTGATTAAGGGGTACGATTTCGCTGTCGACTATACGGCTGGCCTGTTGTAGTAGGGTTTCCTGTCCCTGATAAAAATCCATCATGATGTTGTGGCTCCGCTGCGCGTGCTGGTAAACATTGCGCTGCTGTTATAGTTAGTAAACGGGGTGCTGTCGGCAAAAGTAACAATGGCGTGGCGATAAGGCTGAATAATTGAGCGTACGCTGTGTTTGCCGCTGCTGTTAAGTTGTTGCTGGATATGCTGCAAGTGGCGCCGGCGCATCTGACAGACGATGGGGTGCAGATTGCCGGCATCGGCGGCGCAAACGATATCTAGCTCGGGCTGCTTATGCAGCTCCTGATACAGGCGGGTGATGATGTCTGCATTTAATAGTGGCAGGTCGCACGGTACGATTTGCAGATATTCGATGTGTTCCGGTAAGGCCTGCGCTGCGCTGATAATGCCGGCCAAAGGCCCCATCTGCGTATACGCAGGCAGATCAGGGTAAACCGGATAGCCATAATCCTGTATCTGCGCGATATCGCGATTGGCACTGATAATAATGTGCTCGCTGCAACGGCCAAGCTGGCGCAGGATATGTGCCAGCAGCGGCTGGCCGTTAAGTGACAGCAAGGCTTTGTTGGCACCGCCAACGCGGGTGCCGAGGCCTCCGGCAAGGACAATCAGGCCTAGCTGTGCATCTATTGCCATGACTGGGTGCGCTGTTGGTCGCTGTGTTTCATTTCTACCCAGTGCTGCTGGCCGTTGGCAAAACATTCTTTTTTCCAGAATGGCGCTTCGGTTTTCAGGTAGTCCATGATGAAATGATTGGCCTGATAGGCATGTTCGCGGTGACCGCTGGCGGTGAGCACCAGTACAATTTGTGCGCCTACCGGCAGTTTACCTACGCGGTGAATCACGCAGGTATAGGGTAGTGACCAGCGCTCTGCGGCCTGAGCGATGATTTTGCGGATTTCGTGCTCAGTAACTTCGGGCATATGGGTAAGGTAGAGGTGGCTGAGTGGCTGCTGCGGATTATCGTTGCCACGCACTTTGCCAATAAAGCTGACTACGGCACCACAATCTGGTGCGCTGGCTTCAGCCAGCGCCAGTTCATGATTGAGGTCGAAATCTTCGCTTTGTACTTGTATCCGAGTGTGCATTTTAGCCTCCGGTTACCGGTGGCAACAGGGCTATGCTGTCACCGTCTTTAAGGGCAGCGCAGCCATGCTGAATAATATTATTGACGGCAATTTTGTATACTTTGCCAGCCGCCAGTACCTCACTGAATGGGGCACCACGCTGGCGCAGGTAGGCCAAAAGGGCATCGCTGTCGGTAAAGTTGGGAGATAGCTGTTCCTGTGTCAGGCCAAGCTCTTCGGCAAAGCGTGCCAGATAAATCACGGTAATCATGATAAAAATACAAATCAATCAATAATCGTTTATTATGCCGTGTTTTTTCTTTTTGTGGCAGATGACTATTGCAGATGCAATTGGATTTAAGGAGTAAAATGGGATAGAATGCAGCCTTTTTTTTAATTATTCCAATTATTTGTCTTAATTTTTTATTTCTGAAATGATTTTCCTACTTACAGGCGCTTACTTTTCTCATGCTGATTGACCGCTTCAACAGACGTATTGATTATTTACGCATTTCGGTAACGGATAAATGCGATTTACGCTGTACTTATTGTATTCCGCAAGGGTTTACCGAATTTGAAAAGCCGGCTAACTGGCTGTCGTTTGCGGACATTGAACGTGTTGCCGGGGCATTTGCACGCATGGGTGTGTCTCGATTTCGTTTAACCGGCGGTGAGCCGTTGTTACGCAAGAATTTACCGGAGCTGGTAGCACGGCTGGCTGCTTTGCCGGGGGTAGAGGATTTGTCGTTAACCACCAATGGCACGCAGCTTAAACGTTTTGCCCAAGATTTACGTAAAGCAGGGCTGAACCGGCTGAATGTGAGTCTGGATTCATTGCGACGTGAATGTGTGCAGGAGATTTCCGGTAAGGATAGCTTTGATAAAGTCATTGACAGTTTGCAGGCTGCACGGGATGCAGGCTTTGAACAGATTAAAATTAATATGGTGCCGCTGCCGGGGGTGAATACTGGTGATATTGAGGATATGGTGGCATTCTGTATTGCCAATGGTTTTATCCTGCGCCTGATTGAGGTCATGCCGATGGGGGTAAGCGGTCGGAAACTGGAATATTTTAATCTGCTGGAGCTGATTGAAAATCTGCGTCCGAAGTATCAGTTGCATGAAAGCAGACGAGTATATGGAGGAGGGCCAGCCAAATATTGGGAAAGTGTTGATGGCCGTTTTACACTGGGGCTGATTACACCACGTTCGCAGCATTTCTGCGCTACCTGTAATCGGGTACGCATGTCGGTTGATGGCACTTTGTATCTGTGTCTGGGACAGGAGCAGAGTATGGCGTTAAAGCCATTACTGGCGGCAGATTGTTCGGATACACAGTTGGAGGCAGCAATTCAGCAGGCGGTGGATTTAAAACCGGAAAAACATGAGTTTAATGAGCAACCGGACAAAATTGTGCGCATAATGGCGAAAACCGGTGGCTAGAATAGATGTTGCCGCTGCCAAATAAAAGCCCGCTTTGTTGAGCGGGCTTTTGTGCGATAGACAATTAAAACAGGGTTAGCGTCCATGGAAACAGATAAGTTTGTACAACGGTAAACAGGCCGGCAATCACACAGAAGAGCAGGCTGTGGCGTACCGTGAAGCGAAACAGGTCGGATTCTTTGCCAGCCATTCCCACTGCAGCACAGGCAATGGCAATGGATTGTGGGGAAATCATTTTACCAGTTACCCCGCCAACTGAATTAGCGGCAACGGCGAGTACTGGATCCATGCCTACCTGCATGGCGGTATTGGCCTGCAAAGCGCCAAACAGGGCATTGGCAGAGGTGTCCGAACCAGTGAGGAAAACGCCTACCCAGCCAAGAAATGGTGAGAAAAACGGGAAAGCTTTACCGGTATCGGCCAGAGCCAGTGCGAGGGTTGACGACAGGCCAGAATAATTAACCACATAGGCAAACGCCAGTACCAGCCCAATCGACAGTATCGGGTAGCGCAAATCGTATAATGTGTGTTTGAAGGTATCGACAGCCAGACGTGGTTTTATTTTCAGTATCAATATGGAAATGATGGCTGCCAACAGAATGGATGTGCCTACTGCGCCTATCAGATTTAGCTTGAATTCAGCGGCGATAGGGGTATTTTCCGCGACGATAGGTGTGGTTTTAATCACCAGATTATCCAGCATTGGCCAGTGAATTTTGATTAGGCTAAATGAATTAAACCAAGCTTGCAGGGGTTTGATGGTCCACACGGCAACACAGATAGTCAGGATGACAAAAGGTGACCAGGCTTGGGCAATCTGCCGGATGCTGTATTCTCTTGGTTTGCACTGTTTGCTCGGCTGCTGCATGCCACCAAAGGTGAATATTTGTTTTGGCTGCCATTTTTGCAGAAAGAGTGCCAAACACACCAGACTTACCAATGCTGAGGTAACATCCGGCAATTCCGGACCGATAAAGTTAGCGGTGATAAATTGAGTGGTGGCGAAAGAAACGCCGGAAACCAGCAGCGCTGGCCAGGTTTGGCGGATACCGCGCATGCCGTCCATGATAAATATCAGGTAGAACGGAATCACAATAGACATCATGGGTAATTGCCGGCCGGCAAGCTGGCCGATATGAAACGGATCAAGGCCGGATACCTGTCCGCCCACCAGAATCGGAATACCCAGTGCACCAAAGGCTACCGGTGCGGTATCGGCAATCAGGCACAAGCCTGCTGCATATAAGGGCTTGAAACCCAGCCCTACCAGCAGTGCTGCACTAATGGCAACAGGTGCACCAAATCCGGCCGCGCCTTCCAGAAAGGAACCAAAGCAAAAGCCAATAAGCAACAGTTGCAGACGTTGGTCTTCGGTAATGGAAAGAATGGAAGCGCGGATAATGTCAAACTGGCCGCTTTTGACAGTGAGGTTGTAGAGAAAAACGGCGGTGATAATAATCCACGCAATTGGCCACAAGCCATAGAAAAACCCATACAGGGCGGAGGATAAAGCCAGAGTAAGTGGCATTTTGTAAGCAGTCACGGCCACAATGATGGCGAGAATCAGCGTGATGGCACCGGCAATATGGCCTTTCATGCGCAGCACTGTAAGCGCCACAAAGAAAAAGATGATAGGTAACAGGGCAGCCAGCAGGGTGAGATAAATGCTGTTGCCTAATGCAGAGTAACTTTGTACCCATGTGTGCATGTAATTTCTCCTCGATGTATCAGTCTGTTTACAATAAATTTGATGAGATATATACGGTTGTTTTGTGATAAAGGGTGAATGTTATTAATTTTTAATACTGAACAATACAACTTGCTATGGTAGCTGTTACTTTAAAAAATAAAAATGTTAACGTCAATGTTTGTGTTTTTTATTTTAATATTTGTAATTGTTGTCAAGCAGGCTGACTGAAGCGGTTTTTGCTGATTGTTGAGTTAAATGCATGATGTAAATGTGTAATATTTTATAGTTCTTTGCCGGAGTATCGGGAAAAGGTAAATATTTTTATTTCAGCCCTGATTTGGTGGCACACCTGCAACTTATTTGTTCAGTTGTTGTAAGCCAGTAATAGCAGAGTTTAGCCTCTGTCTGTATACTGATGTGACGGGATAATGTGTATGCGCAAATTCAGTACCTCAGTGTTAATAAAAACTGAGTGTTATGCTGGCACAGATGTGTAGCGGTTTGTCACCAGATTACCAGTGATTAAGTGTGGACTAACAAGATGAATCTCCCGTAGTTGGCAGTAAATTTGTCACTGTCACAAAATTGTCATGTTGGTCTTTTACAATAAGTCAGGCTTGTATCTGGTAATAAGGAGAAAACTGTGTCTACGTCTTCTGCGACTTCGTCGTCTGGGGCAATTATGTCTGTATCTGGGAAAACTGGTAAAGTAAGTAAAATTCTGTTTCTGCTGATACTGCTGGGCGGTCTGGCTTATGCGGGTGTTTGTATTTGCCATGATTTGCAGGGTGTGCCCAGTTCTTCACTACTGGTATATGCGTTATTAACGGTAGCCCTGCTGATTGCGCTGGCATTCGAGTTTGTGAATGGCTTTCATGACACAGCCAATGCGGTAGCCAGTGTTATTTATACGCATTCACTCAAACCGAATACAGCAGTAATCTGGTCTGGGGTTTTTAATTTTCTTGGTGTGCTGCTGTCCACTGGTGCAGTGGCTTATGGCGTGATTTCTTTGCTGCCGGTGGAATTAATTCTGCACATGGGCAGTGATGTTGGCTATGCAATGATTTTTGCTTTGCTTTGTGCTGCCATTATCTGGAATCTGAGTACTTGGTGGTTAGGGCTGCCGGCTTCCAGTTCGCACACGCTGATTGGTTCAATTATCGGCGTGGGTGTGGCCAATCAGTTGATGTCGGTAGATCGTAGTACCAGTGGTGTGAGCTGGCGTCAGATAATTAATGTGGGCGAATCATTGTTGTTTTCGCCATTATTAGGCTTTATTCTGGCGGCATTGCTGTTAATTTTGTCGAAAAAGCTGCTGCGTATCCCAGCGTTTTACACGGCACCGGAAAACAATGCACCACCACCGTGGCCGATTCGTCTGTTGCTGATTTTTACCTGTACTACAGTGAGCTTTGCTCATGGTTCGAATGACGGACAAAAAGGCATGGGACTGATCATGCTGATACTGATTGGTACAGTGCCGATGGCATATGCACTCAATCATGCCGTACCCAAAGAGGAGTGGGCGAAATTTTCTGCCAATTCACAGGCAGTGCAGAAAACCATTGAAGATTTGTTGCCACCGGGACTTGTGTTGCATACAGGTACTGATGCGCGTGCAGAGGTAACGGCTTTAGTAGAAGACAAGCAGGGTACGCCGGAGCAGCTAGCAGCACTGGCACAACTGGTACAAATCGTTGAACATGATGTGAGTAAAAGCGACAGTCTGCGTAATTTGCCGCCTAGAGAGGTAGGCAATATCCGTAATGATATGTATCTGATTTCCGAATCTTTAACGTTATTGCAAAAAAATGCCCTGCATCGCCAATATAATCTGAACGCAGTACAGATGGATAGTTTAAATGCGTATCACACATCGATTGACCATGCCACCAAATATATTCCGATATGGGTAAAGGTACTGGTGGCGTTGGCATTGGGAATGGGCACACTGGTTGGCTGGAAACGTATTGTGGTTACCGTGGGCGAAAAAATCGGTAAAACCCATCTGTCTTATGCTCAGGGTGCTTCTGCTGAGCTGGTAACTGCTTCACTGATTTTTGCTGCTGACCGTTTTGGTCTGCCTGTGAGCACCACTCATGTACTGACCTCAGGGATTGCCGGTACCATGGCTGCGAATAAGAGTGGTTTGCAGAAATCCACTGTCCGTAATCTGGTTATAGCTTGGATACTTACCTTGCCGGTATCCATTGTGCTGGCCGGCGGATTATTCTGGTTTTTCCGTCTGATTTTCTGAGTGCAAATTGCTGTTTTGTATCCTTACCGGCCGCTACTCTGTAATTATTTGCCAAATGCTCTTGCAAGGCGCGGTATTTCACAGTTTAATGTCGGTTTAGTGGTGGCTGTGCTGGTGCACGTCATAGATACTTGCCTCCCCGTTACAACGGGCATACAAAATGGAAATCGTGTATGAAAAAATCACTGGTATTGTCAGCCATCGTAAGTGTGCTGATGGCTGCCTGCTCGGATGCCGGTACAGCAAATAAAAATGCTGCCTCCAATAACGCAGTCATGAATTCAACTGACCAGCTTAATATCTATAACTGGTCGGATTATGTTGACCCGGATACAGTAAAAGCCTTTGAAAAAGAAAATAAAATCAAGGTTCGTTACGATTATTATGATAGTAACGAAACTCTTGAGGCTAAAATTCTGATTGGTCGTTCCGGCTATGATCTGGTGGTACCGTCTATTGCCAATGTAGGCCGCGAAATCAAGGCAGGTGCTTACCAGCCGATAAATAAAAGCCAATTGTCCTATTACAACAATATTGATCCGAATCTACTGAAGATGATGGATAAGGTAGACCCGGGTAATAAATACGCAGTACCGTATTTCTGGGGTATGAATACCATCGGGATTAATACGGTACTGGTAGAAAAAGCACTGGATGGCAAACTGCCGGATAATCTGTGGGATCTGGTATTTAATCCTGAATACACGCATAAGCTGAAAAGCTGCGGTATTTCCCTGTTTGACAGCCCTACCGAACTTTATCCGCTGGCTTTACATTATCTGGGTAAAGACCCCAATAGCAGTGAGCCGGAGGATATTCGTGCCGCTACCAATCTGATTAAATCCGTGCGCAATGATGTGAAGCGCTTCAGTTCATCCGGCTATATTGATGATATGGCTCGCGGTGATCTGTGCGTGGCCACTGGTTATGGTGGTGATCTGAATATTGCCAAAAAACGTGCTGAAGATGCTCAAAGCGGCGTGCATTTACAGGTATTGGCTCCGAAAGAGGGTGTTGGGATATGGATTGATTCCTTTATGATTCCCAAAGATGCCCAGAATGTAGCCAATGCTCTGAAATACATTAATTACACGCTCGACCCGAAGGTGGCGGCGAAAAATGGTAACTATGTTACTTTTGCACCGGCCAGCAAACCAGCACGGGCGTTGATGAGCAGTGAAATCAGTAACGATCCGAGTATCTTCCCCACACAGGAAGTGCTGGATAAAAGTTTCGTGGTCTCACCTAAATCGCAGGATGCTGTCCGTTTGGCTGTGCGCTTGTTTCAACAGGTAAAGGCAGGACAGTAGTGTTGTAATATACTGATTCAGACTATGTCTGAATGAATCTGGCTACTACACTGATTTTAATCGTATGTAAAACGAACCGCTCAGGTTCGTTTTTTCTGCTTGTTATTGATACGACGGGCTTACTGCATTATTCGTATGGTTTGCTTGCTAGCATTGCTCACGAAAGTTTCCTATGCCTTTGAATGTGTGCACGCTATGCTGGCGTGGCACGGAAAATTAATAGATATGGCTGCCAGAATCAGTGTAAACCCTTATAATCAGTGGTTGAGCAGAATACGGGCAGTATATCGAATGCCATAATTGTGGCCAGACAGAAAATATTTTCGGATAGTAGCCGGTAAAGAAGTAAGCATACTGGCAGGTAACAGAAATAAACATTGCATTGCGCAGGTTGATTTGTGTACGAACCAGTATGCATATATTTTCTGGCTAATAAGAGAGCTTGGCTGGTTGCGACGGAGTAAGCAGGCCTGAAAATATAGAGGCAGCAGGACAGAAATTTTGAATTGGGTGGTTATGAAAATTTTAATTTGCAATGATGATGGCTATTTGTCAGCAGGGATTGCCTTATTGGCTAAGGTTGCTGCACAGTTTGCAGAGGTAAGAGTAGTGGCACCGGAAAGCGATCAGAGTGGTGTAAGTAATTCTTTTACTCTGAATCGTCCCCTGTCTATTAAAAAAGCCTCGAATGGCTTTTATTATGTTAATGGCACACCAACCGACTGTATCCATGTAGCCTTACATACTATGGCCGATTTCAAACCTGATTTAGTCCTGTCTGGTATCAATCATGGTGCCAATATGGGCGATGATGTTTTGTATTCCGGTACTGTAGCCGCTGCTACCGAAGCTTTTTTAATGGGAATTCCTGCTCTGGCATTTTCAATTAACGACCGCAGTGGCCAGTACTGGGATACGGCCGAAAAAGCAGTGCATACTGTTTTAGCCAAAGTATGCGCACAGCCAGCAGTAGAACCGGTTTTATGGAATATCAATATTCCGGCAGTTAATGCACAGGCAGTGCAGGGCTATCAGGTGACCAAACTGGGACGGCGGCATCATGAGCAGTGTATTGTGCCGTTTGATAGCCCGCGTGGTGAAACCATGTACTGGATCGGGGGTGTGGGCGCTGCTGATACCAGTTGGCAGGATACCGATTTTAGCGCCAATGAAGCCGGTTTTGTCACCATTACCCCTTTGACACTTGATTTAACCAACTATCAGCAAATGGGTGCAGTGAACACATTTTTGCAAGATATACAGTGGTGACAGCAGTGGGACAGGGCGTAGGCTGGACAGGGTATGAATTTAGGCGTGCACGGATGGTGGAAAGGTTGCGGCAGATGGGTATTACCCGTGCTGAAGTACTGTCTGCCATGTCGGCTGTGCCACGACATGTTTTTGTTGAAGAGGCGCTGCGCTCTCATGCTTATGATGATATGTCCCTGCCGCTAGGGCTGGGACAGACCATTTCCCAGCCCTATACCGTAGCAGTGATGACACAGTTACTGTTCGACAAACGACCAATAAGTAATAAGCTGCGTATTCTGGAGATCGGTACTGGTTGTGGTTATCAGACTGCGATTCTGCAAGCGCTCGGTTTACGTGAAATCTATTCAATCGAGCGCCTGCGTCCGCTGCATGAACGAGCCAAACAAAATCTGCGCGCAGTGCGCTTACTGGCTCATGCCCGGCTGGTGTGTGGTGATGGCTATCTGGGTTTGCCGCAGGAAGCACCTTTTGATGGTATTATTCTCACTGCTGCCCCGAAAGAAATACCACTGCCTTTATTGCAACAACTGTCAATAGGTGGCCGCATGGTACTGCCACTGGATGAGGGCGGAGTACAGTTTTTGTGGGTAATCGATAAAACTGCTGAAGGTTTTCAGGAAACCTGTGTTCAGCAGACTTTATTCGTTCCATTGGTGAATGACAATTAAACCTTATTCACAATACACCCGATACACACGTTTTATGATTCCATTTTTAGCCGAGCTTGCTGATGTAATTAAAACATTTGGGAAAGCACCAGCGTAAATGCCTGTCAGTGGTAGCACTGAGTACCGACGCAATCACTAAATCATCCGGTAACTTGGATTGATAATAGTAAGCGCAGCGGCTTAAGCCAACAATTGCGCAGCTCATGGCAATAGTGACAAGAATGACGTTCTTGCAATTGCATAGCCCAAGCTTTACGTGCCTTGATAGGCACTATAGCTTTTTATGATTTCTTCCTGAAGCTGGGATTTTAAACTCAGCTCGGCAAACATCTGCTTAAGCTTGCGGTTTTCAGCTTCCAGCTCCTTTAAACGTTTGATATTGGACGTTTCCATGCCACCGTATTTTTCCCGCCATTTATAAAAAGTTGAATTACCGATGCCATATTTACGGCGAAGTTCTTTGACCGAGATACCGGCTTCAGCTTCTTTTAAAATAGCTACGATTTGATGTTCAGTCATTTTTTCATGTTTGAATCCTCTGTGGGTTAATGAAGAGAATTTTCTACTTCGGAGCTGTGCTATTTTAGGGGATAGTTACACTTAAAAATATTCTGAATAAACTAAAGTAATTAAGAAGCTAAATTACAATTTAATATTTTTCAAAAATAGTTGTCTTTTCTCTTGAGAAGCTGTCCTAATTTGTCCCATATTTTTCCAAGTCACATTCTTAATTCCCAATTGTTTCAAAGTTGATTTAATAAAAACAGATTTAATGGCATTCCCAGCAAAGAAACGAATAAACCATGTGGGAGATGATGAAGTAGTCAAAACTGTAGTTGAATGAATATTGTGAATCTTTCCTTTTACGCCTGTTGGCGTATCAACGTAAGAAAAGTTTTTCTTAAAGACTTTATCAATAAAACCTTTTAAGATTCCTGGCAAATCATTCCACCAGATAGGAAAGATAAATACAATATCGGATGCATCCATTATCATCTTTTGATATTTTTCTACCAAAGGATCTGTTGTTTGTCCCGTACTAAATAATTTTAATTCTTCACTAGTGTATACGGGACTAAAACCGTCTTTATATAAATCAATAATGTCAAAATCTTTTCCACTTTCTTTCAAAAGTGATATAGTTTTATTTAAAATGGCATGATTATAGCTCTGCTCATATGGATGAGAATAAATTATTAGTGTTTTCATTGTAAAATCTCCTTATTTTTAAAATTTACGATAACGAAGTGTAGATACCCCATGTTAGTACAAAACTGACGTAGAAAATTACGCTGCTTGTTTTAGGGTTTTATACTCAATCGGCGTCATATTATTTAATGCTTTATGAGGTCTTTCGGTATTATAAATTGTTAGCCATTCTTCAGTTACCTTACTTACCTGTTGCAGATTATTAAAAAGATATAAATCCAGTACCTCTGTACAACACCAATGATTCAATCGTTCAATATACCCATTTTGATATGGGCTGCCGGGGTTGATGTACTCTATAGTTATACCACGTGATTTTGCCCAGTTAGTAAACGTGTTTCCGGTGAATTCCGATTCATTATCCACCCGTATTTTTAATGGATAACCATGATATTCGGCCAGTTTATCCAGATAACGGATAATCCTACCAGCCGGTAAACTGACCGCAATATCAATGCCTAGCACCTCACGATTAAAGTCATCTATCACATTGAAAGTTTTAAAGCGCCGTTGATTGCGGCTGCTGTCACTCATAAAATCCATTGACCAGCATTCACCTTGTTTATTCGGTACTGATAGCATTTCTGGGTTTCGTGGAGGAATGCGTTGTTTACGCTGTACCCTGAGGTTACGCTTTAATTGGCAATACACCCGATACACA
>NZ_CAJZCE010000013.1 GCF_914768025.1 Snodgrassella gandavensis
CTGCAACAGGCAAGAAAGGTAACCGAAGAATGGCTAACAGTTTATAACACCGAAAGACCTCATGAGGCACTAAATAATATGACGCCGATTGAGTATAAAACACTAAAACAGACAGCATGATTTTCTACGTCTGTTTTGTATTAACTATGGGGTATTTACAATACTGGTCTAGGTGCGGCTGAGTTTATAGAATATGGTTGTGATTTTTCTTTAGAATTATTCAGGGTATATAATTAAGGCGAATTTATGGGAAAAATAATATGTAAAGATGTTAAGATTTTTTCCATCTACAGTGGTGATATTGAGAACGGTGAAGGATTTGAGGGTTGCTACATTCATTTATACTAATTAAAAATCTAGATAACATTTTAATGGAAGGGCCTTTTAAAAATAATATATATTATAATCCAGAGAAAGTAAGTGGTTATGAAATTAGTCTAGAAAGTGGTTCAATTAATGGTAAAATTATTTGTTTAGAAGCCGTTATAGATATTGTAGATAAATATAAAAATATACTTATTGAGGAATAAAACTTGACTTTGCTTGCAAATATATCCATCAAAATTCAATTAGAAGCTTTAACAATGATTTTATTGTTAAAGCTTTTTTTCATAAATCATTATGCTTTTTGATTTATGAAAAAATGCGTGTAACGTATGGTTGGAAGCCAGACAGCGACTTGGGCACCAGCCTCTTATGGCAGGCTAACCTGAGCGAAGGCCAGAGCCTGAAAAATGTCAGCTATCACTATCTGATAACCGACCATCTGTGCACTTCATAACTGGCACTAAAAAGCCATGGAAAACAGAGATGGAAAATCAATAGCGATGCGTTTGGCAACAACGAACTGGATACAAACAACCAGATAACCATGAATCTGTGGTTTTCACAACAATACTATGATACAGAGACCTGACTGTCATATAACTATTCCCGTGATTACAATGCGAAGACTGGGGGGGGTATATGCAGAGTGATCCGATAGGTTGACGGGTGGAATAAATATTTGTGGTGATGTAAATAGTGATACATTAAAAATTATTGATTCACTGGGATAAAGAAATTATTATATAGTAGATGAAAATGATGTATTAACTAACTTAGGAACTGGAAGGGATATTTCAAGGTACGTCGTCTTATTTTGAATGGTATGAAAAGACTTTAATTAGATTCATTAGATCTATTTTTTCATTGCATGGCATTCTATTGAATCTCAAAGGATAAGGATGCAAGTAATAAATTGAGTAAATGGTATGCTAGAATAAAAGAAAATTTTGATTATATTAAAAGGACGTGTTGGAATTTATGGGTTGGATAAAAGGTTTTCTCACAAGCAAATGGTTAAAGATTAAAATGGGTATCTAAAAGTAAACGATTATGGATTAAATTGTCCTGTTAACATCAATTGTCTAGATAGGTATGAGAAATTTATTAATCCTAATCTTCAGAAAATAATTGTAGTATTAGAAAATGAGGGATATTTATAATGATAAAATTTTATATACAATTATTATGTTTATATGGATTTTTCTTTATGGATGTAATCTTTTGGATTCAACAAAAGTTTCATATTATGAAAAATATACAGATATTTTACCTGATGATGGCTTGAATAGCTGGTTACCAGAAAACTTTCCAAAAGAATCTAGAAATATTTATGTTAAAACTGATGTTGAAACAAATGTACTTGAAGTTTATTTTACCTTGAATAATAAAATAGAAAACAAAGAACAATTATATTTAAATGGTATTCAAATGGAACAATTAAAGAAAATCGATAAAACAATAGATAGAGGGTGGTGTATGTATTCAGAATATAATATTTGGAAAGAGCCACGCCAGAATTGGTATGTTATAGGTGAATTATCTGCAAAAAACAGATATATACTTGTGTTTGCGCATACTATAGCTCCTAATTTATGCAAAAAATAGAATAGTATAAAAACTAATCGATAAAATTAAAGTATAAATAATAAATTAATATTCACATATGATAGAAATTTTAGTAAACATATAATAGTCATTAAATTTTTATAAATATTTTTGATTTATTTCCTTCTTCTACGCTTAGAACAATAACCTGATTAAAAAAATTAGGATACTGGGCAGCGATATTGAATACAGTTGCAACAATTGACAGCATTCCATAGCGATACCTCTGGCAACAGTGAACTAGATGCAAACAACCAGATAACCATGAATCTGTGGTTTTCACAACAATACTATGATACAGAGACTGGACTGTCATATAACTCTTTACGTGTTACAATGTCAAGACTGGACGGTATATTCAGAGTGATCCCATAGGATTGGCTGGAGAAATATATACCTATGGTTATGTAGGTGGTGTAAATATCCCATAGTTAGTACAAAACAGACATAGAAAATCATGCTGCTTGTTTTAGTGTTTTATACTCAATCGGCATCATATTATTTAGTGCCTCATGAGGTCTTTCAGTGTTATAAATGGTTAGCCATTCTTCGGTTACCTTCCTTGCCTGTTGCAGATTATTAAAAAGATATAAATCCAGTACCTCTGTACGATAGGTACGGTTAAATCGTTCAATAAAACCATTTTGATATGGGCTGCCGGGTTTGATGTAATCTATAGTTATACCATGTGATTTTGCCCAGTTAGTAAAGGTGTTTCCGGTGAATTCCAGTTCATTATCTACTCGTATTTTTAGTGGATAACCATGATATTCGGCCAGTTTAGCCAGATAACGGGTAATCCTGCCAGCAAGCAAACTGACTGCAATATCAATGCCTAGCGCCTCACGATTAAAGTCATCTATCACATTGAAGGTTCTAAACCTGCGTTGATTGCGACTGCTGTCACTTATAAAATCCATTGACCAGCATTCACCTGAATTACTCGGTATTGATAGCTTTTCTGGGCTTCGTGGAGGAATGCGTTGTTTACGCTTTACCCTAAGATTAAGCTTTAATTCACAATACACCCGATACACCCGTACATGATTTCACTGATGACTGCCAAGCTTTCTGATGCGATTAAAACATTTGGGAAAGCCCCAGCGTAAATGCTTATCGGTAATAGCACTTAGTACAGACATAATCACTGAATCATCCGGTAACTTGGGTTGATAATAGTAAGCATAGCGGCTTAGGCCTACAATAGAGCAACTCATTGTAATAGTAGCAAGATGGCTTTCTTGTAACTCCAGAGCTCAGACTTTGCGTTCCTTGGTTGGCACTATAGCTTTTTTAAGATTTCCTCCTGAAGCTGGGATTTTAAACTCAGCTCAGCAACATCTGCTTAAACTTACAGTTTTCAGATTCCAGCTCCTTTAAGCGTTTGATATCTAATGTTTCCATACCACCATATTTATCCTGCTATATTTCAATGGAGAAAATAATTGATTTTCTGAGGGTAAGCAATTGGGTAATGAAGGGAAATGCTACATTGAAAAACTATATTTTATCTTTTAAATGGGATTTAATTTCACCAACTAATAAAATAGCAAAATTATTATAATCTTTTATTGTGCCATCTAATGCATTAAGATATCCTCCAAAATCTAGTTTTTTAATGGGTTTTGGAAAGGATTCGTCTTTAATCAAAAATTTATAATCCAAGTGTTTCAGGTAGATTTTAGATGCAGGCAAGAGTGCTTCCGCTGGAGCTGCTTACCAGAAAATCAGATCTAAGTTAGATAATCGTGGGTGTTAATATTATGGTTTTGATAAATACTTTTATCATTGTAATTGGACTGTATATTTCATGTATGAATTGGTTGATATTTATTAATAATGATATTTTAAAAAATAAAAGTTCATCATATGGGCTGTTTATTGGAGGAATATTATTATATGTAGGCATATCAAAATTGCCTGATCCATATAACCAATACGCTTATTCAGGATTTTTAATTGATTTTGGTTGTATTCCGTGGTTATTAGTTGGATTGGGATTTAAGATTATTAAATATCTAAAAAAATAAAGTTTACTCCTTTAATAAGTGTTATTCAATATATTAATATTATTGGTAATTTATTAAAATAAATATATAGATAAAGATATTTGAAAATAGGTAATAGGAAAATATAATAACTCACTAAGTAATGTTTAACTATTCTCCGAATGGAAAAAAAGATGACAGATAAAGTTATGATTTATGCTAAGATGCTAAATATAGCACTATATACTATCAGAAATGTTCAATCCCGTAATCCATTTGTAAAAGCTAGGGATAAATCAAGTTACTTTGAAGCCGAGCTAGCACATACTTTACCGTGGAATATTGTAGGAGCAAACTCTTGTATAGATTCGAAAGATTTATTTTTTTAAATTATAACGCTAAGTATTATTATGATAATTATAATTATGATTTATCATATAGTTACGTGGAATAAATTGAAAGAATTAAGAAATTATTCGCCTTAGTACCACCTGAGTTGAGAAAAGAGCTCAAATGGAATGGTCCATAATTATTAAGGTTTTAAGTGATCAATAGAACTAATATCAAGTCTCAGTTTAAAAGCTGGGATTTTTTTATAGGGGGACTATTAAGTCGCTAGTGATTTTCTGGGAGGAATGGGCGATGCACTATTAACCGAAGATAATATCAGTTTTGCTTACTAACTCGATAAAAGATAAATATGATATAGACCAGATTGATGAGTGTTATATAACTTACTGAATTGGATAGTAACTTGGGGATTGGATTGGTAGTTATTTAGACAGTAGGCAAGGTTTGGCAAGAAAAAAAGGAATCATTGATTTGTGTGTTGAGGAGAAATAGCACCTACTTAACAACAAAGAAAATACTGGATACAAGACCCGATAGATTTTAAAGGAAATAAGGTTTATCTCCGTAATGACTTATTAAACCGTGATTTTCAATCAAGTTGGCTTGATAAAGGAAGAATTGATATTGGTTTTAATCTGAACAGAATGGCTTATGGAAGAGTTCCTAAAGGTAAAGATGGCCAATCCGTGAACGTATGTCTGTTGTCTTAAAGCCTGAATGGTATAGTATCTGGCACCATGCATTAAAACAATCACAAGGCCTTGCATATGAATTACAATAGTTAATCACCAACTCCAATTGATAGAGGTAAATTTGACAACTGGAGAAAAAGTTATTGGAAAGAAGAGTAAAAAATTATCAAAGGTAAAATGATGAAGCATATATCAAAAAATGATGTAATAAGTTTAATTGAACAAAATCAGAATTTAGTTGACTTTGGAACAGCCAAAGACGCAGTTAGTGCACTGCATATAAAAAAAGCAGAAGATTTTATTGGGCTACCTTTTACTGATTCATACAAATGGTTTTTAAATCATTATGCTCGCGGATCAATTTGTGGAGATGAAATATTTAGTCTTAATGATAGTTTTGATTACTATGATTCCTATGATTCTAATACCGATATATTATATGGTGAAGATATAGTTTACAATCATATTATAGATTTAAAAAATAAACTGACAACAGATAAACAATTAGCAGTATGTCATTCGGATATTGATGGTGAATTTTTCTTTGATTATACAAAATATGAAAACAATGAATGTCCAATATATATTTATTGGTCAAAGGATGAGTCTTTATTTTATGCACAGAATTTCTTAGAATTTTTGTATAAGAGGATAAAGGAATGTCAATAGATGTACTTTGATTATGCTTTAAAATAAGCACATCATTTATCTATAAATAGTAAATTAAAAAATTTAAAAGATAAACTTTCATAAATTTTCTAAGATGTTAATCCCGGTTTAAAGTCGGGATTATTTTTTACACAAAAACTCATTAGACAGATTTCATCAATTATTTAGTAATTGTAACTATCCCCTAAAATAGTACAGCTCTGAAGTAGAAAATTCTCTTCATTAACCCACAGAGGATTTAAACATGAAAAAGATGGCTGAACATCAAATCGTATCTATTTTAAAAGAAGCTCAAGCCGGTATTCCTGTCAAAGAATTTTGCCGTAAATATGGCATCGGCAATTAGAATTTTTATAAATGGCGAGAAAATATGGTGGTATGGAAACCTCCGATATCGAACATTTAAAGGAGCTAGAGGCTGAAAACCGCAAGCTTAAGCAAATGTTTGCCGAGCTCAGTTTAAAATCTCAGCTTCAGGAGGAAATCATAAAAAAGCTCTAGTGCCTACCAAGGCACATAAAGCTTGGGCTGTGCAATTACAAGAAAGTCATTCTGTGACTATTGCTATGAGCTGCGCAATTGTTGGCTTAAGCCGCTGTGCTTACTATTATCAACCTAAATTACCGGATGACTCGGTGATTGTGTCAGTACTCAGTGCTATCACTGACAGGCATTTACGCTGGGGCTTTCCAAAGTGTTTTAATCGCATCAGAAAGCTCGGCTATAAATGGAATCATAAACGTGTGTATTGTGAATTAAAGTCATCAAAACAATCACAAGGCCTTGCATATGAATTACAATACTTAATCGCCAACTCCAATTGATTGAAGTAAATTTGACAACTGGAGAAAAAGTTATTGGAAAGAAGAGTAGAAAATTATCAAAGGTAAAATGATGAAGCATATATCAAAAAATGATGTAATAAGTTTAATTGAACAAAATCAGAATTTAGTTGACTTTGGAACAGCCGAAGATGCAGTTAGTGCACTGCACATAAAAAAAGCAGAAGATTTTCTTGGTCTACCTTTCACTGATTCATACAAATGGTTTTTAAATAACTATGTGGGCGGAGAAATCTGTGGAGAAGAAATATTTAGCCTTAATGAAAATTTTGATTACTATAACTCCTATAATTTTAATACCGATATATTATATGGTGAAGATATAGTTTGTAATCATATTATAAATTTAAGAAATAAACTTACAACAGATAAACAATTGATAATATGCCATTCGGATATTGATGGTGTATTTTTCTTTGATTATACAAAATATGAAAACAATGAATGTCCGATATATATTTATTGGTCAAACGATGAGTCTTTATTTTATGCACAGAATTTCTTAGAGTTTTTGTATAAGAGAATAAAGGAATGTCAATAGAAACACTTTGATTATGCTATAAGTAATCATATCGTTTATCTATAAATAATAAATTAAAAAGTTTAAAAGATGAGTTTTCATAAACTTTTTGAGATGTTAATCCCAGCTTAAAGCTGGGTTTATTTTTCCATAGAAAACTTATCTAACGGATTTAATTTGTAACTATCCCTTAGAATGATAAAGCTTTGAAGAGGTTGATAATTAGTTACCAGATAATGTTTCAATATATTTGATATTCAACGCTTGCTGAGTAAAAAGGATGCCTGTATGACAAGACGGTGGCGGAAGCTACCTTTAAAAGTATAATACAGGGTTTGTTAAAGGGGAAAATTTTTGACAATCTAATAATCACAACAAGCCTTTGTGGCTGATGCTTATTAGTACAACCAATGGTAGCATTCATCGTTAGACTATTTACCTCCCGTGGAATTTAGCAAACAGCTCCCCCTTAATTTTGTTGTTTGAATATGTGTTGCTATTCCATAACTATGAAAGTAAAAGGAAAGGATCTTTGTGCTTATTATCAAAAGGATATGCCTGCAATGGCTCAAACACCAAAGCTTAACTTATTGACGAAATATGCAAAGTCTAAAATCGCCTATAAAATAGTATATGAATGGCAAGCTGCTATGGCAAGATTTAAGATAACGGAGACTGCAAAATGATAAATAGATTTAAATTCAATGGAACGTTTTATGGTAGGATATATGATTATGATAAAAGTATAGTTAATCGTAGCCCTACAATAGAAGATATAAATAATTCTCTGGATTTATTTGTATTAAATAGTGGTGTTCTTTATTTAGAACAAAATGAAGAGGAGGGTAATATTCCTTTTAGGTTAACGCTTTATGCTGAAAATCAGAAATATCTGGTTATGTTTGGAAAATCAAATCCGGAAGTTGATGATGGCGTAGAAGTAAGAACTTTTTGGGACGGTACACGCGCCTCGGGATTGATAAGTTTACAAGGTGATTTATGGGATAATAGAACTATAAGCGAAAATTTTAGTCTAGTCAGAAAAGCTTTTAATGAGTTTTATCTGACAGGAGATATTGACCAAAATATAGTGAGTTAACCTAAAAGCCTTGAAAATTGAGTTTTATATATAAATAGCAAAAAATTAAATGGAAAATATTGAAAGGGTATTTTAGATGTATTTTTGAATAAACAATGATATCAAAATGTGTCATCACTTTTGCCAAATATTTTTGTTTATAATTCGGGATGATGTAAAACATGAATAGGAAGTAATTTGTGGGACACTAGTAGATTTTATCAGGCCTTTAGTTGGCATAGGTTGGTATTTATTTGGTGTGGAAATAGGTTGTAGTACCTCTTGTAGCTTGGATAAATGTTTATATACAAAATAGTACTCACATGATGATAATTTTTTCAATTATATTTCTGATTTTTGGTCTAATAGTGTTTAAATTTATAGATTCAATTTATCTAAAAAGATATTTAAAAGGATTACAGGATACAAGAGAATATTTAAGTGATCAGGAGATTCTGGCCTTTTATATAGATTATAAGCTATCTGAAATAAGTGTCTTAGAGTTATGGAATGAAGTTGCAACCAATTTTGATATCCCTCCCGGCTATCTGAGGCCAGAAGATTGTTTGGCTGAGATGGGGATATTACAAATTATTGTAGATCATCCCAAACTGGAAAATTTAACTGATATTGCTAGAGAACGAGAAAAGGCATTAAACAAATCAATCGATTTGGAGAGCATTTCAACGCTTGATGATTATATTAAAGCCTTTGCAGTTAAAGCACAGATAAAAAATTAAATAATAAATTTATACAGAGTAGAAGAAATTCACTTTACAGCATGTAAGAATAGATATAATCTAAGATGCCATATAACTGCTATTTATCTATATACAGCATTGATAGTCTATCTATAATGACATTCGTTTGTGATAAACCTTTTGTGTAAGTCAATTATAAATAAGAGAAATATTACAATTTAGTCAGAAAGATTTCTATCATCTTTTAGTGATGGTTTTTTATTATATAGCAATGGATGTTTTTAGCAGCATCTTCTTAATAATCTGGTACAAGCAGGGAAGGTAACCGAGGATTGGCTGATAATTTATAATATTGCAAGACTCTCTATGCGGTATTGAATACGATGATGCTGATTGAAGATAAAACAAGCAACATAATTCTTTATGTCAGTTCTGTGCTAGTAATAAAGAATTTACGGTTAATATACTTGTATCGAAATAAGGCCAGAGAAACTTAAGATAGTAATAGTATTATATAGGTAATAGGCGAATAAAAATTCTAATATATTGGCACTTATCAAGTTTAATAATTGGTTTTTTATAGATAGGAATAATTGATGCGTGAAAATTTAATAGGTCATCGTCACTGGGACATATTAGGATTGTGCCCAGGAGAGAATGAATTCTTTAAATCTTTTATTATTGATGTAGAGGATGGCAATCAAAAAAACAATCTGTATATCACTATTGTAGTTTTTAGGTTGGATACTTTTGAGGCTTATTCATATTTTTATATTGAAGCTGTTAATAAGAATAAAAAGGACAAAGAAGAATGGTATATTAAAACACAAGAATATCTTAAACAGTTAGGTAGACCAGTTGACTGGCAAAAGCCGCATCGCTACTGCATTGCTCGACATGCATTTATAATTTTAAGAAATGAAAAATTTAAAATAGATTTAGAGAAAAATAAGCTAAATAGCAATGATATTTATCGTTATACGCTAATCTCCCAATTTAAAGAGGCTGCATTAATAAAGAAATTAAATAGGTTGTCTGATGAAGAAAAAATCCAATTATTTACTTTGAAAGATTGGGAAATAAAACTAAAAGATAAGGAATTAAGTAATTACAGTAGAAAAGATATTTTATTTAATATTCATAGGCGCACGTATTTGTATAAAAGATTATTGGATAAAGAAAAATTTAAACAATACTATATAGAATACAATAAAGGAATAGATCAGCTTTATGGTGAAAATTAAATATGGCAATGATTTTGTCAGGGGGGATGGTTATATAAGCTCATAGGCTTTTTTAATGGGTAGTGAGATGATAATTTGGATTCTGTTTGATTAAGGATATTACAAGTTGGACATCGGTAATGGAAAACTGTCGCCATCTTTTTTTAAACAGTAATTATATTGTGGATTGTCGCAGCTGCAGGTGGGTGATATAAATGATAATAGAACCATATGGTGTGTAGCCGGAGGTATTGTCACAACTGGAGTGTCTGTTGGTATATTGAGTAAATATTTACGTCAGGAATGTCAGGCTATAATCAGCGTATGGCAGCTTAATAGATAAAAGGAGTTTATTGTGAAAATTTATGGTGATAAAAAATTAAGTAAGCTTGAAAGTATTGCCTCTAAGGCTGAGACTGAAAAAAATTATAAAAAATCATTTTCTATCAACTATATGCTAGCCAGAAATAAGGTGGCTTCTGGTATGTGGGAAATAGGTCGTATGTGTGGTAATTCTGAGTTTCTGCGTCAGGATTTGAATAAAACATTAATCTGGGAAGTAAATGCAAATTTAAAAGATAATATACTTTTGTCAAATATTGCAGTAACTTATCGGCAGATGGGAGATTTACAAGCCTCGAAATATA
Source organism: Snodgrassella gandavensis (assembly GCF_914768025.1). GTDB lineage: Bacteria > Pseudomonadota > Gammaproteobacteria > Burkholderiales > Neisseriaceae > Snodgrassella > Snodgrassella gandavensis. Next base: position 10,644 of record NZ_CAJZCE010000013.1, read on the forward strand.
TTTTATCCCAAGCCTTAAAAGAGGGAGATGATGAGGCCGCATTGGATTTGGCCAAATTGTATAATATAAGTAAAAAGGAACATAAAAGGGTAAGAGAATTACTTAATCTGGTTTTAAATAGTGAGAATGTTTCTGAGTATGCTTTGGAAGAGTCGCGCTATATTTTAAAAAATATTGATCTAAAGGGTAATATTGCTAAAACTTATGTACGATTAGGCAAGCCTATAAAATTAAATAATAAAATTTTTGAGAAACTGATTGGTGCAGAAATAAATTTTAATTTAGAAAATTATAAAAAAGCCTGTAAGCAATTTAGAAAATTAGCTAATGAAAATAAAAGTTATACAGCGATGGATTATTTAGGAAAAATATACCAATATGGCTTAGGTGTTGAGGCTAGTTATAAAATTAGTATTTTTTGGTACAAAAAAGCAATTCGTGCAGGTGGTGTGGATAGCTTAATAAATTTGGCTTTTTTATATAGGGATACTCAAAAAATAGATTTATATTGTGCTTATTTAAAGCAAGCAAAAAAGCATGGTAGTGATAGGGCTACTTTGTTATTGGCAAAATTATATAATATTTCTGCTAAAGAAAATCGGCGGGTAAAAAAATTGCTTAAGCAAGTTCTTAAAAGTAAAACATCAACTGTCGATCTTATTTATGAGGCAAAAAGCTTATTGAAGCAATTACAAAAAAATAGTTAAGGTTATGTTGATAATGAGTAGCAGCAAGTGACATTGCTGAATGGAGAAAAATCAATTTGCGGGACTAATAGTGGAACTGACTGGTTAGCTTATTTATCTGCACGCCATACAGAATTACAGCAATGATGCTATCGATAACGATATCGGCAGTGTCCAGCAGGTAGGCGAGTGCCAGTACAACAACCTCAATCAGCTAATCAAATGGGCAGAAGGCAAACAGCAAATCAGCCTGAACCATACCGCTAACGGCCAACTGTCTACAGAAGAAAGTGTCAATAAAAAACTCAGCTACAACTACAACGCAGCCGAACGCCTGAGTAAAGGCAGCAACGACACCAGTAAACTGGATAGCTACCAATACCGGTGTATGAGCAAAACTGTAAATGGCGAGACTACTTACTATCTTTATGGCAACGAAGACCTGCCAGACGGACTAGGGCAGAACGGCAAAATGCATGTAACGTATGGTGGGAAGCCAGACGGCAACTGGGCAAGTATCAGCTTTTTGTGGCAGGCTAATCTGGGCGAAAACCTGAATCTGAAAAAGGCCAGCTATTAAGACCTGATAACTGGCCAATCTGGGTATGCTGCAACTGGGACTAAACTGTGAGGGAAAATCAAGCTGGACAATTAATAGTGATGCATATAGCCTGATAATCATGAACTGGTAGGAATTGGGGTTCTGCTAGGATGCAGAGACCGGACGGGCATACAATTACTTTCGTGATTATGATGTGGGCTGGGTGATATAGCCAGTGTGATGCGATAGGGTTAAATGGCAGATAACTGTGTGGTTGCGAATCCCATAGAATTTACCAATTTATTTGGGTTAAAAAAATGATAAGGCGAAGGGTATTTGAGACAGAGAGGGGGAAAATTTAAATTATTAATAGAACGTGCTGATCAGTGCTTTAGTCCACGTTGTGTGATTTTTACGAGGAAGTATCAGGTATTTAGTATGAGGTGGAAATGTTGGTACTAAATACGTTGGTTCCATGTGTAGGAGGGGATGTGGATAGCGATTGGATGTTGAGATTATCTTTCTATGGTTATGATAGTTTTTCAGGAATGTTTATTTTTATATACGGGGTTGGTAAAAGAGGCTGGGCTATTTGTAATGGTTTAAAGCCAAAGCAAAATTAGTATTCAGGAAGACGGCAAAATGTATTAAAAGCCGTTTATTTCTAATTAGTTCAAGGTTTGGTTTGCGTGGATTATTTGAATTGGTAATCGAAGTTTGTCAGTGGAATTTTAATATAAAGCTATCATTAATTTTTAAATTTAGGTTGTTTTTGCAATCTATGTTTTTTTGGAGATGAAATATGAAGAAGATAATGTATATTTTTTTTGAGAAACTAAAAATTTATACAATAAATTTTGTAATATTTTTTTTACTGATAAAGATTTTTTTATGTTTAATTTCATATTACGATATGGGATATGCTGATAAGGAAACTCTACATGATGATTTTACTATAGTTGTGTTTGATGAAGAGACTTTTTATCCATTAAAGTTAAGTAAGCTTAAGGATTTTCAAAAAGAAGATTATTCTTTTATTTCTGAAAAGAAAGTTGATCGTAAGGAATGGGATGCTGGTGATGATACGCCGTCAAGTTTTTCATATAGTATAAAGAAAATCGAAAATGGTCATCAAATTGAAACTGAATTTAAAGATCCTGAGAGAACTGTCTGGTCTACTTATCAAGTTGTGAATAATCACATAATACCTATAAAGTCCAGATTATATGCTTTTGATTATATACTGCTGGCGATGCTACTGGCTTTTCTGACAACCTATGGATTAAATTACATCTGGAAGTGTTTTAAGATTGAATTAAGAGTTAATTAAGATTTTATTTATGAAATTTAGTTATATGGGCTTAATTTGGTTAGTGGTGTGATTTAATTAATCTTTTCTAATTATAAACAGCAGAACTTGGTAGTGTCGTTATTTTCGGAGATTGTACTTTTCAAAGATGCAGATGCGGGACTGTTATACAACTGCTTCTGTGATTATGATGTGTAGAAAGGATGATATATCCAAGGTTTTGGATAGGGTTGAATGACGAGGTGGTTACCTACTCTCATCATTTAGGTCAATATCTGATGAAAATATGGGCTAATTAAGGAAAATATATGGATTATGCTGCTGGTGAAAAAGTTGAATTAGGTGATGTAGTCACTTTTGCTGGAGGACTTGAAGGAATTATTATATGTTGTTTTGACACAAAAGAATATTTTCCTGATTTTGAGTACGAATCATTTACTGATGTATGTAAATCGGGGGTTATGATTAAAACATATGGTGGTGGGTTAGTCCATTATTCATATCCTGATTACGACTTGATTTTATTAAGCAGAGCTGATTCTAAGCCATAGGATTGGATAAGAATGATAGAATAAAAGTGATATATGGCTTGGTTTTATTATTGGCTGGATTGCTAGGTGCTTACTATTAATTGAAATTTATTTAAGTAAGGAGTTAAAGTGAATTATCCAAATGGTGATGAAATAAAGGCGGGAGATAAACTTAGTTTAGAAGGAGGGATGAATGGTATAGTATTATGTTCTTTTGATTCAAAAGATTATCTTCCTGAATTTAATTATGAATCATGGATAGATATATGTAAAACTGGAATAATGGTAGATACTGATGTTGCCGGTTTAATTCATTATTCTGAACCAAACCCTGAGTTTAAATTATTAGAAAGAAAAAGGTTTTAATAGATTAAAGGGATGTATTTTTTAGTTAAAAATTAAATATAATTATCCCGCTATTTATTATATTGCGAGATATTTTTAAATGTTTAATTTAAAGTTGAAACTTTAGCTATAACGCCGCAGAGCGACTGAGTAAAGTCAGCAATACCAGCGGAGAAATAGCCAGCTACCGGTGCGACTCGTATGGCCGGAGAATCAGTATAACCGTAAACGGCGAGAGCATCTACTATATCTATGACAGCGATGACCTAATAGCTGGACTGGATCAGAATGGCAAAATGTGGGTAATGTTTGATTGGAAGCCAGACAGTGGCTGGGTCGCCTGCCTCTTGTGGCAGGCTAATCTGGGCGAAAGTAAGACACTGAAACCAGCTTCATTACCTGATAACTGGCCTGCTGGGCACGCTGTAACTGGCGATAAACGGTAATGGAGAACGGAGCTGAAAAATCAATAGCGATGCAAATAATCTGATAATGATGAGCTGATAGTTGTTGGGACTCTACGCTGATGCAGCGACCGGAGGGCATACGATTCATTTCGTGATTAGGATGTGCTGACTGGGCGATAAAGCCAGAGTGATACGATAGGGTTGGCAGATAGAATAAGTACTTATGGTTATGCAGATGGGAGTTTGCTGTTGTACGGGCTATATGGTTTATCGTATTGGGGGTTGTGTACTAAATAAATCTAAAAGAGGTTATACACAGGGAGCTGAATGAGGTGCTAAAGTGATATCTGTAATGGATGCTGCGACTAGTAGTGCTGTTAGGTATCGCTGTGGGAGAAAGATTAAACAAAGCTGGATATACCTTGGTATTGTCTGGTGTGGGAACAGTTAGCTGTGGCGTAACAGACGCGGTAATAGGAGAGGCTGTAGGCAGTGCTATAAAACCGATAGTGATTGGGGGATAAAGGGTATTGCCGTTGGACTGGGAGGGAGCTTGTTTTATATTATGGTTTTATTGATGGGGACGAGGAGAATTGCGAAGAGTTTGAAGAGCAATGAGGCTGTATAGTTAGGGAGATGGGCTGAGAAAGGTGTTTGGAAGAAGCTTTACTCAGTGGAAATAATGGATTTAAGTTTTGGATTTGTGGAAGAAAGCATTGAAAAAGCATTGAAAAGACAATGACTGCTAAGGGGTACTTATATGATAGAAAATCAAGTAGTTGCTCAAAATATTAGTGATTTGCTCTTAAAGACAACACGTGAGTTAGATGAGTCATTATTGCAGGTACAAGGGTGTTGTTCTGAAAACGAATTTATTGCTTATCGTAAGGTTGTTGCTGAATTGATGAGTATTATATATTGGGATGTTTTAAAATATATATATCAGACACCCACATCTTAAACCAAAAGAACTAGATTAATTAAGATTTTTATGTAGTTTAGATTCAAAGGCTAGTCAATAATCTGCTATTAAATAATTTTTATGATATTGTTCTATATTAGCTATGTTTAATAATTATTTATAGATTTGATAGTTGGTTTATTAAATGGTGGATTTTAAGCTAAGTTTATATGCAACAGATATTAATCCAGTTAAGCAGGATGGTTTTATGTTATAGGGTAGAATTACTTATATAACTATTTATTGTAATGGGTTGTGTTATTTTTAATTGATTTTCTTTGTAAATAAATGGAGTGATGCATGTGTAATAGATATTTAAATCACAAATATTTTGACTTAGTACTCATTCGTGTAGGAATAAATGAATATTTTGAAGCATATACTATGGATGTAGACGATGTTGATAATGGCATTAAGGTCACTATTGTTGTTTATAGATTAGATACTCTTGAGACTTATTCTTTTTTTGACTTTTATATTGAAAAACCGGATAAGAAGGAATGTGTTATTAGAGCTGATAAACATTTGAAGCAGTTAGGTAGACCTGTTGACTGGAAAAGTCCTCATCGTTATTGTCTGGCTCGGCATGGATTTAGGATTTTAAGAAATGAAAAATTTAAGACTGATCTGGATAAGAATAAACTGAGTAATGAATATATTTATCGTTATATGACAATTGCACGGTTGAGAGAAACTGTATTAATAAAAAAATTAAATTTTTTGTCTGACTATGAAAAAATTCAATTATTTACACTCAAACAATGGGAAATAGACATTAAAGATTGGGAAATGGATAACTATAGTGGAAAAGATACTTTATATGCAATTTACAGAAGAACATATCTATATAAACGTTTGTATGATAAGGAAAGGTTTAGAGATTATTATTTAGAATACAATCAGTTGATTGATGAGCTTTATGGTAAAGGTTAAATACGTAGTTGATTTTGCCAAGTGAATGGCTATGTTGGGTCTTACGATTTTCTGGTGGGCAGTTATATTTTAATTGATTTTTCTGGTTAGTATCGTGGTTTGAATAGTGGGGCATCTATTATACAAAAGGCTACGGCGATTAGGATAAATGATGTATCAATGGAGATAGTCAGGTTATTGTCTAAATTGCTTCTGGAAACTGAGGGGCAATTATCTGAAGCTGAATATAAAATGCTGAAAAGAGCTTTGGGGATGACAATCGGGGAACTTCAGATAAATATTTTAGACCTGATATATGAGCAATATCCGGAACTAAGTGATATTGATTAGTTTTATTGAGATAGCTATTTAGAGTGGCAATGGATATATTTGGTATATATCTGAAATTATTAAGAAGATGCTGTTCTGGTATCTGTTTGTATGTGCTGTTTGTGAAAGTATGTGCCAGTTAAGAAAATAGGCTATGGTAGTTGCTGATGTTGTAATAATAAGATGCTCAGGTGTAAATGGATGGCGTGATTGGTAAATTGATTGGCATGATTTTTAAGTTAAACATGTTTTGTTTACTATGGTGTTGAGAGGTATTAATGGAAGCTGGCTCAGTAAGTTTTATTTATTTGATTGTAGAAGATGGAACAAGATTGGAAGAACAAGGTGAATTTATTCTGGAAGAGGAATACTACTATTTTAAATTTAGGGATAATGATGAACTCAGGGAAAAGGTAATGGCAAAAATAGATTTTCTTAAGCAGCAAAATCAACAAATTATTATTCGGCTGCATAAGAAAGTCAGGAAAGTATTACTTGGTACTAGAAAATTTTGTTCGATAACAACTAAAGTAGATGGTGTTTCAGATAGTGGTTGTGAACTGGCTTATTCATTATTTTATACAGATAGTCTGAAAAATGCGGCAAGATTTGCGCAGGGCGATGAGGTAGAGTTGGATTATTATGATTATGGTAATGATTATCTGGCCAAAGCAATGGAGATGATGTAATGGGGTGGTTTGTGATTGATATGGTTAGTACTATGTTAGCTGCGGAAGATAATAAACAGCAGAAGGATTTTTCTATTGATGAGGAATTCTGTTTAATTTATGCAAATAGCAGAAGACAGCTTTATCGACAGATAAAAAAGAATGTGAGCTTGGCTAACGGAGCTGGATGTGCATTTTTTAATTCGGAAACTCGAAGAGAAATTGGTAATGATTCTCCGGGTGCATATGAAAGATGTTGGTATGGTGATGGTCCCGGGGTCTGCAAGGTATTGGGAATAAGAAAAATATTGCCTTTATCATGGCAATCATCGCAAAGGAACGATAAGGAGAAGGTACCTTTTGAGGACGGAGATTTGATTATAAGTTCTCGGTATAAGGTGAAGTCCTTTGATGAGGTGAAGAGATTGATGAGCGGGGAGGTTGTTAAGTTTATTTATTTAAATGATGAAAATATCAATTTAGCCAGAAATAAGAAATTGAAATATTTGTATTTATTTAATAATGAAAATAAGGATGAGTTATGAATGAATGGTTATTTTTAAGATTTGCTGGCAATGATTTTTCAATTTTTTAGTTATGAGTTTTTAAGTTGTAGTTATGTTTTGGGTTGTGATGGATATGCTTTTTGAAGTTTATGTTGTTAGATAAAAATTGAATTTGATATGTTGTGCTTATTGGTGAAGATTGGGCAAAGTTAGAAATTAAATTTTGTGCTTATGATGAAATATGGGATGAGAATATGTTGTAAAAGTTTTGGAGTATTTTAATGGCAAGATCTGCTTATAGTAAGAAGAAAGAGGATATTGAGTTTCAGTATTGGGAGCGATGTCGAAATCTGCCGGAAGATAAGTTGATTGCTTTGCTGGGTCATAATGATTTTATGCTGGCGATGGAAGCTGCAAAAATGTTACAGCTAGAGGGTGGGCGCAGGGTTATTAAACTGGCTCAGATGGATTGTTCAGATGGTAATTATAAGCGCAGAGCATTAGCTGCTTTTATTTTAGGCCAAATCAAGTTATCTATGCTTGAGGAAAAAGTATCTCTTGAAATACTTGGTCATTTAGCTTTAACTGATAAATCTGCTTTAGTCCGCTCTTATGCGGTGTCGTCTTTCGGGCATCGTTGTCGCCGGAATAATAAAAATGCCGGTTTGTTTTTGGAATTGGCTAAAAACACGGTATTGGATAAATCTGTAAATGTGAGAGAAAGTACGGCTTTTGCTTTATCATGTTTTAATAATGAGGCATCAATACCGTTGTTAATCAAGCTATTGAACGATAGTCATGGCTCAGTAAGAGATTGGGCTGCATTTGCTGTTCATATGAACGGATATGATTCTCCTGAGGTTAGAAAATGCTTGGTTTTATTGTTGCGGGATGGTGATTTCGATGTTCGCTTTGAGGCAATGGTTGGTTTGGCTAAGTTGCGTGATAAACGGGTAACTCAGGTATTGATGAATGAATTAGGTAAGGAACCGGTATATGATGACTTGGTTGAGGCGGCAGGGGATTTGGGTGATATTGCTTTATTGCCTGTGCTTTATAAAATAAGGGATCAGTTTGAACCTTTCGATGAGTTGAATACTTCGATTGAAATTTTGGAAAATTTAAAATCAAAATGATAAGTTTTTGAAATATGTTTGATATGAGTATTTTATTTGGCATGAATTCTGAGATTTATGTTTATTGGGGCGATAAAGGGATAGTATTTGAGTCGCTTTGTTTTAAAAATTTTGATATTGAATAGGTTAATATTTTCTGCTCTTATTCTGTGGTTGTACTCTTAGGGCTATTTATAAGTCTGATACTGTTGCATCAGGCTGATTTCTGTGCTGATATAAATGGAAATATTTTGCCGGTATGGTTTGGGTTAGCCATACGCCATTATCGGCCAGATAGAATTTATAGCCTGCTTGAAACATGGTTAAAGCGTTTATTTGCAAAATAACGGGTTTTCCATGACGCGCGCCGACTGTGGTTGCGGTTTCGGCGTCGGTAGACAGATGCACATAGTGACGGCTTCCCGGTAGCAGCCCTTGCTGGTTTATTGAGTTTAAGAATCTTGTAGCTGTACCGTGATATAGAAATTCAGGGGGTTTCTGCTCGCTATATGCTATATCAACTTGTTTGGTGGAGTGTCCTTGCGCTGCGCGGATGTTCTGGCCATTTTCGGAAATGGTAAAACGTTTTTTATCGCTGGTCTGTACTATTTGATCAATTATTTCTCTGTTTAATGTTTCTCCGTGTAGATTTGCCTGTTTGATTAAGGTATCGATGTTTACCCACCCATCTGGATTTAGGGTAAGACCTATGGCTTCGGGCTGGTGTCTTAGTATGTAGCTTAGAAATTTGCTGGTCTGGCTGGTTTTGTTCGTCATTTTGGTTTTCTATTTGTTGATTTATTTTAATTTGGATAGTTGGCGGTGTTAGTTGCTAGTTTTAATTTTGTTGATAAGAGGTAAGTTATCTGTTTGTTGTGAATGTTGATAATTTGTGCTGCATTTATAAAGCTTGATTAAATAATACAATAGTATGATATGGTTTGTTGTTTGTATATTGCAAGTATCTGTATTCAAGTTGTGTTTTTTTTTGCTATGTTTTTGAGCTGGTAATTGATATGAAAAAATATGCTTAATTATGGCTAGTTCTAGTTGGTGAAGCATGATTTTGTGTAGGGTGAGAATTCTGTATTTGCTGCATATTATTAAACTAATGATTTTTTCTATACTAAGGGGCGTATGGGATAAGTAAAAAAAGATAAAGTATTTGATGCGGCTTTTAAGGCGATATTTGAGTGTGATGAAACTGTATTTTGATATTTGCCGGAAAGGGATTTGTGGAGGGCATACATATTTTTATCTTTTCATTATTACCCGAATGTTATTTTTTTGGGATGAGCTGATATTTCTTTGTTATATGTTTTCTGCTGAAAAAATAATCAGGCAGGTTAATTTTGCATAGTTTATATTTGATGTTAATTCGGTAGAGCTTGGTAATACTTAAAGAATTAGATTGTGAAATGTGGTGATTGAAAATCTGTAAATGATTTACTCAATATGGTTTTTGCTCCGGAAGAATTACTAGTTTATCTGGCTACTTTGTGGGCTGGAATTGATGCATTTTATTGCGGATATAGTACATGCTTTGACAAGTGGCAGCCATATGCAGGTAAGCTATGTTTATAGAACATAAGGTTTTGTTGAAATATAATGATTGTTTATGTTGAGCAAATATTATTGAACGATTAGGTGATCACTAGTTTGCTGTGGTGACGATGGATTATATTTGTGAAGATAATGTGATTAAAAATGTATTAGATCAGAAAAAAATATTATTCTGAACAGGTTATTGCGGAAATAGACTCGCCTTTTCTGCCATGGCTTCTTTCTATACAAGATGCACTGGATGATTTTTTGGATGGTGAATGGTAAATGATTCAGTTTAAATGGTTATAAGCGGGTGGATGTTTTGTATGTAAAACGGGCTGAGGTTGATAAAATCTCTCAGCCCGTTTTGTTGTTAAGGAGGTTAAGGAATTAGTACTGCTCTGCCTTTGATTTGCCCTTTAGAGAGTTTGTCGTATATTTCCAAGGCTTGAGACAGGGGATAGGTGGTGTATTCGATGTCGATAAGGCCTTTTCTTTTCAAATCCAGTACTTCCATCAGTTCGACGCGTGAACCCCAGTAAGGTGTACAGAGTGATGCGCCCCATGGCTGGTTCATGCAGTGCCAATCGAGTTTGCCGCCTCCCAGTCCGACTACTGTCCAGTCTCCGTTTAAGCCGACTGTTTGTGCACCTAAGGCCAGAGTTGGATTATTACCCACAAAGTCGAGGACAACGGCACATTTTTTGACGCCGGTAATCTGGGTAATTTCTTCGACAACGCTATTGGTGTCTCTATCGGTACGGACTACGTAATCTGCACCGTATTTTTTGGCTAATTCCAGTTTGTCGTCGGCAATATCACCAGCAATAATGGTGGCAGAATATACTTTCTTCAGGATTTGTACGGCCATATGTCCTAAACCGCCAATGCCAATGACAAAGACGAAGGATGAGGGTGTTATTTTGCTGCCGGAACGTTTGATTGCATGGTATGGGGTTAATGCTGCATCGGAAAGGGGGGCAACTTGTTCTGGTTGCAATTCATGCAGGGGAATCAGTAAACGACTGGACGGTACAATCATGTATTCGGCCATGCCGCCATTGGTACCCAGACCACCGCCGAGAATGGGAGATTCGGACTGGTGTTCACAGTAGTTTTCCATGGATTGCTGACAGGGTGCGCAGTGGCCGCAGCCCCACGGTCCATAGACCATGACGGCTTCACCTATTTGAAAGTCTGTAACTCCTTCGCCCAGCTCTGCAATCCAGCCGGCGTTTTCGTGCCCGAGGGTAAATGGTGGTGCTCCGTCAGGTATGCCCATATGAATCAGGTGTAAATCGGAATGACAAACACCTGCTGCGCCGATTTTGATTAGTATTTCACCAGCTTTGGGTTTTGGTTTTTCGATTTCGTCTATACGTATATCATTTTTGGCGTGTAATCTGACGGCTTTCATGGTTTCTCTCTTTCATCTTATTGAGATAAGTATGTAGGCAATTAGTTAAGCAATTTCTTTAATTAAAGTCAAGTATTGAATAATTTTACTGGTTATATTTGATGTGTTTACTATTGACAGAGGGCGGATAATTATTTTTATTGCTGATAAGTGGGTTTTTGGTTGTGTTTTGGTGTTTAAGTGAAGGATTTTACTTTGGTTTTATTCTGATTGAATTTTGTTGAGTTTGTGCTTGTAAGTGTGATGCTTTTGATTTTGTCTGGTGAATGTTTGGGTGGGCGTTGAATAAAAACAGGGCTGCCGGAACTATCCGGCAGCCCTGTCTGATTGGTTTTATCTGTTTGTTGCAACTGCTATGCGTTAATGCTGATAGCCTTTATTGTATTTTTTCTCCAGCCATGAGAAGAACCAGCTTAGGGCTATGGTCATAATCAGATAAATGATGGCGATGGTATAGAGTGGGGTATCGTAGTTAAGGTAACGTCCGGCAGCGGCACGGGCTGCAAAGGCCAGTTCGGCTACGGCGATGGCGGAAAGCAGGGAGCTGTCTTTAAGGAGGGTGATGAATTCGTTACCAATCGGTGGCAACATGCGGCGAATCGCTTGAGGCAGGATAACGTAGCGCATGGCTTGTGTGTAGCTGAGGCCAAGGGAGCGGGACGCTTCAAACTGACCGCGATCTATTGATTGGATACCTGCACGGAAGATTTCGGTGATGTAGGCACCAGAGTTAACGGAAAGTGCCAGTATGCCGGCAATGAGTGCGCCGTAACTGCGGCGCAGTTCGATGGCTAGATCGCCGCTGATAATGAGGCCATCTGTGGGGTTGATGAGGAGCGGAAACCAGACGAAGTACCAGATGAAAATCTGTACAAATAAGGGGGTGCCGCGAAAGATGGTGACATACAGTAGTGAAATCTGGCGAAATGCCCATACCAGTGCACGCATGGGTAAGCCGCCTTTTTCGATGCGGATGACGCGGGCGAGGGCGAATATCAGGCCGAGCAAGGTGCCCATGATTGTGGAGATTAGGGTGACGCCAAGGGTGGTGAGCGCACCGTAATAAAACATTTCGCGATATTCGTAGATGATGTCGAAACGAAAGGCCATTGTGTTACCTAATGTGGTTTTTGAGGTGTTGCAGCTGGCTATGGTAAGCCTTAGCGTTAAGTGGGCGCTATTTTAGCAAGAAATGCTGTTGTTACTGTATTAAATTTTGTTTGCTGTTGAGAATAAAGCGGATTTGCTGGTTGATGGGGCGGGAAAATGCTGATTAATTGCGCTGGCTAAGGTGGGCTGAAATGTTTACAATGATGTGTTTTATTATTTGATTTATTCAAGAATTGTATGCAAGTTTGGTTGGGGAGCGGGCAGCAGCCGGATTGGTCTGGCGGTACGGCGGTAACAATCGGTAATTTTGATGGGGTGCACTGTGGGCACCGGCATATTTTACTGCGTTTACGTCAGGAAGCCCGTCAGCGCGGGCTTGGTTCGGTGGTGATGATATTTGAGCCGCAGCCTCAGGAATTTTTTGCGCAGCAGGCAGGAAAGGCTTTGCCTTTCCGGGTGACGCCTCTGCGTGACAAGCTGAATTTGCTTGCTGAAAGTGGCTGTGTGGATGCGGTGTATGTTTTGCGTTTTAATCAGCAATTTGCATCCATGCAGCCGATGGATTTTATCAGGCAGATGCTGGTGGAACAGTTATCTGCGCGCTATTTGCTGGTAGGTGATGATTTTCGCTTTGGCGCACACCGCAGTGGCGATTTTGCTTTGTTGCAGGCTCAGACCAGTTTTGTGACGGAGCATACGCCGTCTGTGCTGGTTGAGGATGTGCGCGCATCCAGTACGGCGGTGCGGATGGCGCTGGCGGCTGGTAATCTGGCTTATGCGCAGTTGTTGCTGGGACATGAGTATACGCTCAGCGGCCGGGTGAAACACGGTGCCAAGCTGGGGCGTGAGCTGGGCTGTCCGACAGCCAATATACATCTGCCTGCTTTGCATTATGCTCTGAACGGGGTATTTGTGGTGGATGTGGTTGGTGCTTTCGGACGTAAGCGGGGTGTGGCCAGTTTTGGTAAAAACCCGACGGTATGTGCGGGTAGTCAGCAGAAGCTTGAGGTACATATTTTTGATTGTGCTGATGATTTATACGGGCAACGTTTGCAGGTGCATTTTTTGCACAAGTTGCGTGATGAGTTGAAGTTTGATTCGCTGACGGCGTTGCAGACTCAGATTTTTGCTGATATGGATGCGGCACGAATATGGCAGGCTACCTGAATTGCCGGGAGGTGTTCGGGTGGCCGTAAAAAATTGTTGAATTGAATTGTTATTATATTATTAGGTAATTAGATATATTTTGAAGAGAAGGTCATGACTGACTATAGTAAAACTGTAAATTTGTTGGATACGACGTTTCCGATGCGCGGTAATCTGGCCAAGCGTGAAGGTGGCTGGTTGAAATCATGGTATGAGCAGAAGCGTTATGAGAAGCTGCGCAAGCTGGCTGCCGGACGGCCGAAGTTTATTCTGCATGATGGCCCTCCATATGCTAATGGTGATATTCATATTGGCCATGCTGTGAATAAGGTGTTAAAGGATATTATTATTCGCAGTAAGACGCTGGCCGGATTTGATGCACCATATGTGCCGGGCTGGGATTGTCATGGTTTGCCGATTGAGCTGATGGTTGAGAAGAAGCATGGCAAGAATATTCCGGCGGCAAAGTTCCGTGAGTTATGCCGTGAATATGCGCACGAACAGATTACCCGGCAGAAACAGGATTTTATGCGTCTGGGAGTGCTGGGGGACTGGGAACATCCTTATCTGACTATGGACTATCAAACTGAGGCAGATATTGTGCGTACTCTGGGGCGGATTCAGCAGGGTGGCTATTTGTACCGTGGTGAAAAGCCGGTGCAGTTCTGTCTGGATTGTGGTTCTTCTCTGGCGGAGGCTGAAGTAGAGTATAAGGATAAGGTGTCTTTTGCGATTGATGTGGCGTATCAGTTTAAGGATAACGCTGCTTTGGCGCAGGCTTTTGGATTAAATGAGGTATTGGGTGAGGCTTATGGTGTTATCTGGACGACAACGCCGTGGACTTTGCCTGCCAGTCAGGCGATTTGTGTTGGGCCGGAGGTGGTTTATCAGTTGATTGATACGCCTAAAGGTAAGCTGGTACTGGCTAAAGAGCTGGCAGAAGCTGCTTTGGGGCGCTATGGCTTTGGTGCTGATGATACGGCGGTACTGGCTGAGGTGGCTGGGCAGCAACTGGAAAATCTGCATTTGAATCACCCATTTCTGGATCGGGATATTCCGGTGTTGCTGGGTGAGCATGTGACTACTGAAGCTGGTACCGGCATGGTACACACGGCACCGGCGCATGGTCTGGATGACTATTTTGCCTGTCTGCGTTATGGAATTCAGTTGTATAACCCGGTGAATGCTGAAGGACGCTATATCAGTGATATGCCACGCGTGGCTGGTATGACGGTCTGGGAAGGTAATCCGGTGGTGATTGACTGGGTGGCCGAAGAGGGTAAGTTGCTCTCTAACGGTAAAATTACGCATAGCTATGCGCATTGCTGGCGCCATAAAACGCCTTTGATTTATCGGGCAACCGGTCAGTGGTTTATCGGTATGGATAAGGATGGCGCAGATGGTAAAACGCTGCGTAATAAGGCCATGGATGCGGTTGAAGCAACTGAGTTTTTTCCGGCTTGGGGGCGTGCGCGTCTGGAAGCGATGATTGAAGGACGTCCGGACTGGGTGGTATCTCGCCAGCGTTACTGGGGCACACCGATGGCGTTTTTTGCGCATAAGGAAACTGGCCAGCTACATCCGCGTTCGGCTGAGTTGCTGGAAGAGGTAGCTAAACGGATTGAGCAGCACGGGATTGAGGCATGGTTTGCGCTGGACAAGCATGAATTGTTGGGCGCAGATGCGGATGAGTATGACAAGTTGCCGGATACGCTGGATGTATGGTTTGATTCTGGCAGTACACATTATGCGGTATTGCGCCAACGTCCAGAATTGGCTTGGCCGGCTGATTTGTATCTGGAGGGCTCGGATCAGCATCGTGGCTGGTTCCAGTCTTCGTTGCTGACTGCCTGTGCTACGGTTGGTAGTGCTCCGTATAAACAGTTGTTGACCCATGGTTTTGTGGTGGACGGTAATGGGCAGAAAATGTCTAAATCTGTGGGTAATGTAGTCGCACCGCAAAAAGTGAATGACAGTCTGGGCGCAGATATTCTGCGTTTGTGGGTGGCTTCTACGGATTATTCTGGCGAGCTGGCGATTTCTGATGAAATTCTGAAACGGGTTTCTGAAAGCTACCGTCGTTTGCGTAATACGTTGCGCTTTTTGCTGGCTAATCTGAGTGATTTTAATCCGGATACGGATGCTGTGGCTGTTGCGGATATGCTGGAACTGGATCGTTATGCTCTGGTACTGGCACAGCAGCTACAGGAACGTGTGGCTGGTGATTATTTTGCTCGCTATGCCTTCCATTTTGCGGTACAAGATATTGTGCATTTCTGCTCCGAGGACATGGGTGCTTTCTATCTGGATATTCTGAAAGACCGTTTGTACACGATGCAGGCTGATAGTCATGGCCGTCGTAGTGCGCAGACTGCGCTGTATCATATTACGCGTAATCTGGTGCTGTTATTAAGCCCGATTCTTTGCTTTACTGCTGAGGAAGCTTGGGCGGTATTGACGGGTAATGATGAGGATAGTGTGCTGTACCATACTACGCATGTGTTCCCGTCTATGGCTGAAACTGAGGTAGCCGATCTGACGCAGAAATGGCAGGCAGTTCGTGCGGTACGGGATACGGTGAATGCGGCAATTGAGTCGTTGCGTGCTGACAAGAGTGTCGGGTCTTCATTGCAGGCAGATGTAGCCATCCGGGTGCCGGCGGAAATTCTGCCTTTTATTAGTGCTTTGGGTGATGAGTTACGTTTTGTGCTGATGGTAGCTAAGGTAACGGTGGAGGAGGGCGCTGAGCTATCCGCTACTGTGACTGTGGATCAGGGCACTAAATGTGAGCGTTGCTGGCATTATACGGATGATGTCGGTACAGACCCGCAGCACCCGACTATCTGTGGCCGTTGTGCGCTTAATATTGATGGTGCTGGTGAACAACGGCTGTATGCTTGACGCAGGATGATGATTCTTTTGTTGCCGGTTATGCTGGCATGATTTGAAAGACTCAGGCGTGGCAGATTTGGTCGGCCACGCCTGTTGTGGTTTTAGGGAAAGTTATGCAACGTAAAAAAATGTTTTTGTATGGTGCAATTATTGTTCTGGGCTTGATAGCTGATCAGTTGTCGAAGTACGTGGTTTTGCGCCATGTGCAATATCTGGAAAGAATTGCGGTAATACCGGGCTTTTTTGATTTGACTCTGGCTTACAACCCGGGCGCAGCGTTCAGTTTTCTTGCTGATGCGGGTGGCTGGCAAAAGTTCTTTTTTATGGGGCTGGCGCTGGTAATCTGTATTTACTTGTTGCGTGCCATCATCCGGGATGAATTCGGGACGATGGGTAAGATTGCTGCTGCGCTGGTTATCGGTGGTGCTACTGGTAATGTGGTTGATCGGATAGTTCATGGGCATGTGGTTGATTTTCTGTTGCTTTACTACCATAATTGGTTTTATCCGGCATTTAATGTTGCTGATAGCCTGATTTCTGTCGGGGCAGTGTTGCTGGTGCTGGAAAGTATTTTTCATCAAAAGAAAAAGGCAGTCTGATTGATTCGTCCTCTGGTGAAATCAGCCAAGTAACGGGAAATTTAATGAGTAACAAAAAGATTTTGCTGGCCAATCCGCGTGGATTTTGTGCTGGTGTTGACCGTGCTATCAGTATTGTGGAACGGGCACTGGAAGAATATGGTGCACCAATTTATGTACGGCATGAAGTGGTACATAATAAGTTTGTGGTTGATAATCTGCGCAATAAGGGTGCGGTATTTATTGAAAATCTGGATGATGTGCCACCGGATGCTACGCTGATTTATTCGGCTCATGGGGTATCGCAGGCTGTACAGCAAGAGGCGGTGGCACGTGGTTTCCGCATTTTTGATGCTACCTGTCCTTTGGTGACCAAGGTACACAAGCAGGTATCACGGCTTGATGAGCAGGGCTATCAGATTGTGATGATTGGCCATAAAGGCCATCCTGAGGTTGAAGGTACGATGGGGCAATTGCCGCCGGGTGCGATGTTGCTGGTGGAAACAGTTGCTGATGTGGCCGGTTTACAGGTTCGCAATGAAGACAAGCTGGCGCATGTGAGCCAGACAACGCTTTCGGTTGATGAAACCAGTGGGATTATTGCTGCGCTGAAACAGCGTTTTCCTAATATTAAAAGTCCGCACAAAGAGGATATTTGTTATGCAACTACTAATCGTCAGGAGGCGGTGAAGAAGCTTGCTGCTACCTGTGATGTGGTGATTGTGGTGGGGTCTCCCAATAGTTCGAACAGTAACCGTTTGCGTGAAGTTGCAGCTTTACTTGGTGTTGATGCTTATATGGTTGACAATGCTGGTTGTCTGCAAACGCAGTGGTTCAGCGGGAAGCAACGGGTAGGCATTACTGCCGGTGCTTCAGCACCGGAGGTGCTGGTGAATGATGTTGTTCAGACTATTGTTTCCTGGGGATATCCAACAGTTACCGAAGGTGCTGGTGTGGAGGAAAATATTATGTTTGTTCTGCCGAAAGAATTGCGTAGTGCATCATGAATACGCCTGTTTTATCCGGTAAGGGTGTGTGTCAGCGTGCTCATGATGATGGCAGGATGTTATTGCAGGATATTGATTTTCAGCTTATGGCTGGCGCGCGTGTGGCTATCAGTGGTGCTTCAGGGGCAGGAAAATCGGTTTTTTTACGTACAATTTCTTTGCTGGATTTACCTGCTGCGGGTACGTTGTTCTGTCATGATCAGCCTGTGCGCTTGAATGCACAGTGTATTGCGCGCCATCGCAGCCAGATTGCCTATGTGCGGCAGCAGGCTGTGCTGATATCGGGCACGGTGCGTGATAATCTGCTGTTGCCTTTTAGTTTGCATCATTATCAGCATAAAACGTTCCAACCAGATTATGTGCAACAGATATTGCAGGACTTGGGCAAGGATGAGAATTTTCTGGAACGTGATGCAACGGATTTGTCTGGTGGGGAAGCACAACTGGTGTGTTTGTTGCGTATATTGCAATTAAAGCCACCGGTTTTGTTGCTGGATGAACCAACTGCTTCGCTGGATGAAGATTCTGCCCGTGCGGTACAGAAGCTGGTCAATCAGTGGCAACAGGCTAATCCTGAGGCTGCTTATATGTGGATTTCGCATAGTGAGCAGCAGGTGATGGAAGTGGGTGATGAAATTTGGTATCTGGATGCTGGTAGGATCACCCATACCAGAAAATCATCGCAAGCTGGGAGACAATGATGCAAGGGACTAATTATATTAGTATTGCAGAATTGGCTCTGGCTTCGCTGCTGATTCTGGTGAGTGCCGGTGTTTCGTTGTGGCTGAAGCTGGGGCTGACTAAACGGATTCTGGTGTCGGCAGTACGGGCTGTGGTGCAATTATCTATTGTTGGTTTGCTACTGAAATGGATATTTGCGGCCAATCAATGGTATTGGGTATTGCTGATTATTGTTGTAATGACTGTGATAGCTGGTTTTTCGGCACGTTCGCGTGGGAGCTATGTTTATCGTGGTCTGACTCGGGATGCTTTATCTTCGGTTTGGCTGGCTTCATGGCTGAGCGCGGCAGTAGGGCTGTATGCGGTGCTGCATATCCGGCCGTGGTTTTCACCGCAGTATGTAATTCCTATTTTAGGCATGGTGCTGGGTAATTGTTTGACGGCTGTGGCATTGTGTCTGGATCGGTTAACGCAGGATTTACGTCAGCAACAGGCGCGGGTGGAGGTGATGTTATCTATGGGTGCCACAGGCTGGGAAGCCTATAGAGATACTGCACGTGCAGCCGTGGTAGCCGGTATGCTGCCAACGATTAATCAGTTAAGTGTGGTAGGGCTGGTGAGTCTGCCGGGTATGATTACCGGCCAGATTCTGGCTGGTGCTTCGCCAGATCAGGCGATTCGTTTTCAGTTGCTAACTATGTTTCTGATTTGTGCTGGTTCGGCTGGCGGCTGTTTGTTATGTGCGGTTTTGGTCTATCGCCATGTATTTAACCGTTGCTGGCAGTTTTGTAGCTGGCGTCTGCAACGCTGCAAAACGGAAAAAGTTTAGATTTTTCAGTTAGATAAGCTGATTGATCATAAGAAATGGAGCAATGTTTTTTTATTTTTAATTTAAACTAAAATTGATTAATTGGTGCGGTGTATTATTCGTAAAGTTTAAATCGTTAAATTATAGCTATAGTCTAATAGACTTGTTATTTGTTCGAATGGTACCGAACCGTCCAACATTATTGTAAGCCAGTTTTTTTTATTCATATGATAAGCTGGAAATAATCCAGAACTATTTTTTATAGTAGAAATCAATTCTGGATCGGATTTTACATTAATTATTTCCACCATTTTATTAGAGTTGATGCCCAATTTATTTTTCTCAACTACCATAATTAAACCAAACCATTTGCCATTACTTTTATGTCGAAGTACTTTATAATCAGGAAATTTCTTAAACGGATGATCAGTTTGCACATCATTCAAACTATGAGTGTGTTCAATTAATCTGTTTTTAAGGCTCATGATTATTTCCTTTTTTCGATTCACTAAAGCTGATGTTTACTCCGTAGAATGGCCAACCGGTTTGGCAGCAAATAGTTGAGTACTGTTGCCGAGTTTAAATTGTTTCTGGCATTTTGGTGATTTGATGTATATAGGTTCAGACAGTTTCGTCAATCCATGCCTGCTGAACTGCTTCGAGTATGCGTTCGCCACAGTGTTCAGGTTTGTCATCAAATTCTGGTAAGGCCAGTATCAGTTCGCGCAGTTGGGTAAAGCGAATGTTGACAGGGTCAATGTCTTCGTGGCGGTCTGCCAGTTCTTCGGCAATGCGGTGTATATCAGTCCATTTCATGGTGTAAATCTGTATTTAATGCGGGTGAGTGGCAAAAGAATATAAAAGAGTTTCAGTATGGTTGATCAGTACAGTCTGATATTAGTGCTCTTCACGCGCGTGGTTAATGGTGTATTTGGGAATTTCGATAGTAACATCACTGTCAGCCAGTCGTGCTTGGCAGCTCAGGCGTGAATCTGCTTCTAGCCCCCAAGCCTGATCCAGTAAGTCTTCTTCCTGCTCGGTTGGTTCAGGCAGGCTGTCGTATCCTTCTCGAATAAGAACATGACAGGTTGTACAGGCACAGGATTGTTCGCAGGCGTGTTCAATTTCAATATCATGCTCAAGTAATGCATCACAAATGCTGGTGCCTGAGGGAATATTGTCTAATACTTTTCCTTCAGGACATAGTTGAGGATGAGGCAGTACAGTAATTGTGGGCATGGTGGTTCCGTATTTCTAAATAATGCAGGCGTGGCTGGTTTTAAGAAGTGAAATCAGCCACGCCGAAGTTGGTATTAAATCAATCTTTGAGCTTTCAGTACCGCAGTGACGCCGGCATCTGCTTCTACGCGCTGATAAAATGCATTCAGGTTATGGTATTGGCTCAGGTCAATTTTACATCCTTGTGCCCAGCGCATTTCTATATAAACGTAAACGTCGGCAATACTGATGCTGTTACCGGTTAAGTAATCCTGTTGTGCCAGAACTGTATCGACTGAGGCAAACATTTTGGCTACTGCAGCACAGGCATTGGTTTTAAGCTTGTTTTGTGCTTCTTCGCCTTCAATCATTCTGGCTGCGCCAAAAATAGGCTTAAACCCTGAATGCAAGTCACTATTGGCAAAAGCTAACCACTGGCGTGCTTTGGCACGGGCTTTAGGATCATTGTCAGCCGTGGCACCATAAATGCCTCTGTTGGGTGCAAGGTCGTTAATGTAATCGATAATGGCAATGTTCTGGCTAAGTGCCCAGTTACCATCTGTGAGTAAAGGTACTTGCCCTTGTGGATTCAAGGCCAGATATTCGGCGGATTTAACTTTGTCGCGACCTACTTCTTCCGCAGTGTATTGCAGCCCGCTCCATTGCAGGGCTACATGTGGTACGAATGAACAGGTACCGGCTATGTAATATAGTTTTAACATTTTGTTATCTCCTGTGTATAGGCAAACATTTTAATGTGTCTGCGGTTAAAATTTTAGATTTCACTGACGTTTTTACCCTGTAAGGCACGCTGGATATTGCGGTTCATACGTCTGGCAGCAAATTCATCAGTTGCGTGATTCAGGCTATGTATGGCATCGCGGATATCCTGTGCATTGCCATGCTCAATCTGGTGTTGGGTTTGTTCTAGTGCTGTCTGAATGGCTTGCTGTTCATCGGTACTGAGTAAATCAGCATCCAGTGTCAGGGCACCGTTAACCGCTGCAATAATGCTTTCTGCTTCTACTGTGGCTTCGGCACGGGCGCGCTGCAGGGCATCTATCTGTGCATGGGTAAAACTGTCTTTCAGCATTTGGGTAATAACGGTATCGTCCAGCCCATAGGAAGGTTTCACTTCAATATGAGCTTGTACACCTGTGGTTTGTTCGCGGGCAGATACCGACAGTAAACCATCAGCATCTACCTGAAATGTAACCCGTATGCGAGCTGCGCCAGCCGCCATCGGCGGAATACCGCGCAGGGTAAATTGTGCCAAACTGCGACAATCGGCGACCAGCTCACGTTCTCCCTGTAGCACATGAATCATCATGGCTGTTTGCCCGTCTTTGAATGTAGTGAAATCCTGCGCGCGTGCGGTTGGCAGGGTGCTGTTACGCGGAATCACTTTTTCTACCAGTCCACCATAAGTTTCCAGACCCAGTGACAATGGGGTGACGTCCAGCAGCAACCATTCATCATCATTTTTGTTGCCTGCCAGTACATTAGCCTGCATGGCAGCTCCTAGTGCCACTACTTCATCGGGATTGAGGTTATTCAGTGGCGTTTGGCCAAAGAAGGTGGCTACTGCCTGCTGCACATGCAGCATGCGGGTAGCACCACCCACCATGATTACTCCTTTGATATCAGTTTTGCTGATATTGGCATCACGCATGGCCTGTTTAACTGGTTCCAGTGTTTTGGCCACCAGCGGCTGGGTTAGTTGGTGGAAAGTATCGCGACTGATATCAGTGAGAATCTGCTGGCCGTTGGAAAGGGTAGCTGCAATGGTGGTTGAAGCTTCATTGGTCAGGGTTTCTTTGGCTGCACGCGAGAGTGATTGTAATAGTGCGCTATCCTGTGCGTTTAACTGTGATAGTTTATTCTGTTCCAGTAACCAGCAGAACAGGCGTTGATCGAAATCGTCACCACCCAAGGCGCTATTGCCGTTAGTTGCCTTAACTTCAAATAGGCCACGGCTTAAGGTTAAAACCGATACATCAAATGTTCCGCCACCGAGGTCGTAAACGATAAATGTACCTTCTGCGGCATTATCCAGACCATAGGCAATGGCGGCAGCGGTGGGCTCATTAAGCAATCGCAGAACATGCAAACCGGCCAGCCGGGCAGCATCTTTAGTTGCCTGACGCTGTGCATCGTCAAAATAGGCTGGTACGGTAATAACAACGCCGGCAAGTTCACCGCCTAAGCTGTTTTCTGCTCGCGCTTTCAGTACACGCAGGATGTCAGCAGAAACTTCAATCGGGGTTTTATTACCGGCACGGGTGTGAATACTGATGATGCGCTCATCATTAGTAAAATGATAAGGTAAATAGCGGGTTTCAGATTGATTTTTGATATCGTCAAGGGTACGGCCAATCAGACGTTTAGCGGAACTGATGGTGTTGGTTGGATCAATACGCTGGGCTTTTAATGCATCTGTGCCTACTTCCGGGGGACAATCCTGTTGATAACGTACAACTGAGGGCAGTGCAATCTGCCCTTGTTCATCTGCCAGACATTCTGCATGACCACTGCGTACGGTGGCTACCAGACTATTGGTTGTACCCAGATCAATACCAACGGCACGGCGGTGTTCATGCGGGGCGGCGGATAGGCCGGGTTCGGCAATTTGCAATAAGGCCATAATCTGAATTTTGTCCTGATTTTAAAAATGACTTAACGATTTGATTTTTTCTCAAACCATGTTTGCTGCTATAACGTTGATGGTATCAGGGCAGTGCTGCCTGAATTTCTGTCTGTAATTTCTGTAAAAAACGCCCCTGACGTACCAGCTCGGCCGCTTTTTCCGGTTGATTCTGCGTGAAAGCAGTATTCAGCTCCCGATACAATCTGTCTTGTTCCAGCTGAATGGTTGCGGCCAGTTCCTGTAGGGTTGCTGCATCAGCTTCGGCACGGGCATCTTCCAGTGTTTCACGCCATTGCATTTGTTGCATCAAAAAATCGGCTGGAAAATGGGTGTGTTCCGGTGCATCTGCATCAATATTCTGTTGTTGTAACAAATATGCAGCACGATCTAATGGATTGCTCAGGATACGATAAGCTTCGTTTACCGTGGTTGCCAACATCATTGCCTGTTTTTGTTCGAAAGCACTTCTGGCCGCGAATTTATCCGGGTGGCACTGTGCGGCCAGCAGACGATAATTCTGCTCAAGCTGTTTGTCGTCAATATTAAACTGTTCGGGTAATTGAAAAAGTGCAAAGTATTGGTTCATGCAGCTCACCTTAGGCTGACAACAGGGTGGAAACAGAAATAACTACACGGTGTAAACCTAGTTTTACCGGTATTGTGCTTTTGCTGAAAAATAAAATTTGGCTGTTTTAACCTTGGCTGCGGTATTTGCCAATAGATTTATTGCCTTTGGGCAAAAACAGTTATTGCTTAAACATGAAAGCTTTCACCACAGCCACATTCGTCTTTGGCATTGGGATTGGCAAATTTAAAACCTTCCTGCAAACCTTCTTTGACAAAATCAAGTTCGGTGCCATCCAGATAGACATGGCTTTTGGGATCAACAAACACTTTGACACCATATTGCTCAAAAAGTAAATCTTCTGGCTGGATATGGTCAACAAACTCCAGCGTATAAGCCATGCCCGAACAGCCACTGTTTTTGACACCAAGACGAATACCTTCGCCTTTACCACGTTTGGTCAGATAGTTACTGATGTGCTGGGCAGCTTTTTCAGTCAGAGAAATCATGTTCTCTCCTGTTGAAACTTCTCCTGAATGTAGCGTAAAGCATATTCAGGAATTGTCACGGTTACGATTAAAACGACGTTTATATGAAGACAGAAAAAAGCGTTTGATTTCTATTTTCTCTTCACAATTAACGCAAAAATGTGTGCCAAAATACTGAAGCTGGTGCTCGGGTGATATTGGCTCACTACATTCCAGACAAAATTGTCTGGTACGCATTTTGGCATTGTCTGGGTTTACTGTATTGACCTGCTGATCATCATTTTTTTCAGTAGAGGATTCATTATCATTTACGGTACTGCCAAAAATCATCATGCTACTCGTTATGTTTTTTCCGATAATCAGCTACAGCAGCCTTGATAGCATCTTCGGCTAGAATGGAGCAATGAATTTTTACAGGAGGCAAGGCCAGTTCTTCAGCAATGGCACTGTTTTTAATGGCCAGTGCTTCATCCAGACTTTTACCCTTTACCCATTCAGTAATCAGGCTAGAGGAGGCGATGGCTGAACCACAGCCATAGGTTTTGAATTTAGCATCTTCAATGATACCGTTATCACTTACCTTGATTTGCAATTTCATAACGTCTCCACAGGCTGGTGCGCCTACCATTCCTGTGCCCACATTCTGGTCACCTTTTTCAAAAGAACCAACGTTGCGTGGATTTTCATAATGATCAATGACTTTATCGCTGTAGGCCATGATATGTTCCTTTTACAATTATTTTGATGCACGAGAAAATAAAATCTATTCTGTCTTCGCAGCAAATAATCTATATTGTAGTGTAACGCCCAGCTTTATCAGCAGGGCAAAAATATTGTTTCCGTATAGAGACAGGTTAATGGGCTGCCCATTCTACACTGCTCAGGTCAATGCCTTCCTGATGCATTTCCCATAGCGGTGACAGCTCACGTAATTTACCGATTTTGGATTTAATCAGTTCCGCGGCGTAATCCACTTCGGCCTCAGTGGTAAAGCGCCCGAAGGTAATTCGCAGTGAACTGTGAGCCAGTTCATCATTGCGCCCCAGTGCACGCAGCACATAGCTCGGTTCCAGACTGGCCGATGTACAGGCAGAGCCACTGGAAACAGCAATATCCTTAACCGCCATAATCAGGCTTTCACCTTCAACAAAGTTGAAGCTGATATTCAGATTCTGATAAACACGATGTTGCAGGTCGCCATTGATATACACTTCTTCCACATCTTTAATGGCATTTAGAAAGCGCTCGTGCAGTGCTTTGGCATGAGCATTGTCCTTATCCATTTCTAGCCGTGCCAAACGGAATGCTTCGCCCATACCGACAATCTGATGTGTGGCCAGCGTACCGGAGCGGAAACCGCGCTCATGCCCGCCACCATGCATCTGCGCATTCAGGCGCACACGTGGCTTGCGCCGTACATATAAAGCACCGATACCTTTAGGCCCGTAAGTTTTGTGTGCTGACATGCTCAATAAACCAATCTGATTGGCTTTTACGTCAATATGCACCTTGCCTGTAGCCTGTGCTGCGTCAACATGAAAAATAATGCCTTTTTCGGCGCAGATAGCACCAATAGTCGCAATATCCTGAATTACACCGATTTCATTATTCACCCACATTACGCTAACCAGAGTTGTATCCGGGCGAATAGCTGCCTCTAGTTCAGCCAGATTAATCAGGCCATTTTCCTGTACACCCAGATAGGTAACTTCAAAGCCTTCGCGCTCAAGCTCGCGCATGGTGTCCAGCACGGCCTTATGTTCGGTTTTGACCGTAATCAGATGTTTACCTTTACTAGCATAAAATTGTGCCGCACCTTTTATGGCCAGATTATCGGATTCGGTTGCACCGGAAGTGAAAATGATTTCTTTTGAATCAGCACCAATTAAGGCTGCAATTTCATTACGTGCATTTTCTACTGCTTCTTCTGCCTGCCAGCCAAAACTGTGGCTGTTAGAAGCTGGATTGCCAAATAACTCAGTCAGGTACGGAATCATTTTTTCTGCCACGCGCGGGTCAACCGGTGTAGTGGCTGAATAATCCAGATAAATAGGAAGTTTTACGGTCATTGTCGTGTTCTCTTTAATTTAATATTCATGGCAGCGCAGGAGTTAATGCAGATTTATCAGAGTAATCGGCTGCTCAAGGCTGCTTTTTTGTTCGTTACTATTCTTACGGTAGGTTTCTTGGTTCAAAATACATTGCAAAGTAATCCCACGCAGATAGCTGTCTATGGTTTTGTTCAAGTTAGCCCATAAATCATGCGTTAGACAAGGCGTGCCATCCTGACAATCAGCGCTGCCGCCACATAATGTCGCATCCAGAGTGTCTTCTGCCGCAGCAATAATATCGGCAATATTAATTTGAGCAGCATCATGACTTAAAACATAGCCACCACCCGGACCACGGATACTTTCTACCAGCCCGGCACGGCGCAATTTGCCAAATAGCTGCTCAAGATAAGACAGGGAAATGCGCTGGCGTTCGCTAATCGCAGTCAGGTTTACCGCACCAGATTGCGCATGCATGGCTAAATCCAGCATGGCAATGACAGCAAAGCGCCCCTTGGTGGTTAAACGCATGACAAAACCTGAAATAGATGACAATAGGTGAATTATCTAATACCCGACAATTTTAGTCAACTTTATTCATGGTTAAATCAAGGAATTATGCTAGAATTAACATTATACAAAATGAATAAAATATACAGGATACCAGACAATTTTTGCTGGCCAAAATGCTTCAGGCGATAACACTGGCCTGATGGTTTAGCTGTTATAGCCTGATAGAGCCCTTCAGGCGGAGTGGTTAATCTTTTTTGCCCATTCTGATAAAGCCATCAAAATCGGGCTAAGCGACAGGCCTTTATCGGTAAGCGCATAGTTGACCTGAATCGGCGGTTTATCCCCTTTTACTGTTCGAGAAATCAAACCATCTCTTTCTAGTTGTTTGAGCTGTAAGCTTAACGTCATCTCCGTAATATCGGGTATGTTTTTTCTGAGCTCACCAAATCTTTGTGACTGGTCACGCAAATAATAAAGAATCATGCCTTTCCACTTACCGCCAATCAAATTCATGGCCAGACTAACGCTGCAATGATAGTTTTTACCCAGATAAGAGATAGGGATTTTGATCATTCAGTAGCGAATAAGGCAATCAGTGCAAAGTTAGTGTTAAAAATGTCTGGCCTTGAAATCAGGAATATTCATCATTTATACCCTGACTATCAGATTGATATCGGCACCGAACAGACGGCTTTACTCAGGCACAAACTTATTATTCTCCAGTACCCGATGTATTGGTTTAATATGCCAGCCATTTTAAAAATCTGGTTTGATCAGGTATTCAGTTATCAATTTGCTTATGGTTTCAAAGGGGATAAACTGAAAAATAAAAAAATATTAGTAAGTATGACTGTTGGGCAGCCAGAAGAGAATTTTAAATTAGAAAATCATTTTCTTATCAATGATTTTCTGCAAGCTGTGAAAAAATCAGCAGAATATGCGCAAATGGATTATTTAGGCTATATTGCTTTGTATGGTGTTTCTCCTGTAGCAGGGATAGCCAAAGAAGAAAGGGTAGCAAAAACAAAACAGCATAGCCTGAAGTTATTTAATCTTATTCAGCAATATCGCTAAAGATGTAAAGATATTTCTAATAGTGAATGTGCTGAAGATCAGCTGTAATCAGCGGAACCACTTGCGCACAGTATCAAGGCCACCAAAGCGCACGCTGATTGAAGTAGCGGCCTGTGTTTTTGGTTTTGCATGATAAGCCACACCAAAGCCGGCTGCCTGTAGCATCGGAATATCATTAGCTCCATCACCCATGGCCACGACCTGCAATTTGCCCAGTCCAAGTTTATCCCTATATTCAGCCAGTAAATCAGCTTTAGCCTGTGCATCGATAATCTTGCCGGCCAGTTCACCGGTTAACGCATCATTTTTTACCACTAACTGATTGGCAAAAGTATAGTCGAGTCCATATTGCTGCTGTAGTCGTTCAGTAAAATAGGTGAAACCACCGGAAACCAGCATAAACTTCACGCCATATTCATGACACTGCCGTAACAACCATTGAGCACCCGGTGACAATTTCAGCACATTTTCATATACACGCTGTAGTTCAGTAACCGGTAAACCTTTTAACAGCGCTACGCGCGCACGTAATGACTGCTCAAAATCAATTTCACCACGCATGGAACGTTCGGTTATAGCCGCAACCTGTGATTGCAAGCCCACACCGGCAGCAATTTCATCCACACATTCAATCGTAATCAGCGTGGAATCCATATCGCTGATAATCAAGCCCAAATCAGCAAAACTCTGGTCTGGCACAATGGCAAAATCAATTTGCTGCTCAAGTAATTGAGCCTGCACTGATTCAGCTAACTGAAAATCTGTACTAACCGGCAACCGCAGTACAGAATCATTAAATGTATACTTTGGTGTTGGCGGAATAATCGCATCTAGAACAGATAAATTACACTGGCGCAAAGCAGTATTTTGTAAAACCAGAACTAAAGACATGGCAAATACACAGCTTGACAAAAATAGTTAGTATAGACACCAGCATCATAGTTGACAATAAACAGCCAGAAAAGAAACTACCATCGAAAAAGAAGAAAATAGTACAGATAAATTTAAATTCAATTAACATAATAAAAAAATAAAAAACTATTATTTACACTATATTCTTAAAGTCTAAAGAAAAAACACAAACCAGTTTGTACAATGCAGCTTTTTGTCCAAAATGGCGGTCGTGCAAGGATAAATTAATATCCAGAAAATTTAATATTATTGCTATTATTCTGGGTCGCATCTTTATGGAGTTATTACATGCAACACCCCTCAACCACCTCATCGGCGGTCGATCAATACCGGGAACTTACCATTCGCGGCATGATCTTAGGTGCGTTAATCACAGTAATATTTACTGCATCTAACGTGTATCTGGGGCTGAAAGTTGGCCTGACATTCGCATCATCCATACCTGCTGCCGTGATATCCATGGCTGTACTGAAATGTTTTCAGGGTTCAAATATTCTTGAAAATAACATGGTGCAAACACAGGCATCCGCTGCCGGCACCCTGTCGTCAATAATCTTTGTTTTACCCGGCCTGTTAATGATTGGCTACTGGCAGGGATTTCCATTCTGGCAGACAACCCTTATTTGTATTGCCGGTGGTATTCTTGGTGTTATCTTCACTGTTCCATTACGCCATGTGCTCGTAGTCAACAGTGATTTGCCCTATCCGGAAGGTCTGGCGGCAGCCGAAATTCTCAAGGCTGGTGACCACAATCAACCACAGGAAAGCGAAGACGACACACCGCAAAGCGGGGTTAAACAGATTGTTACCGGCGGCATATTGTCAGGTATTTTCAGTTTTCTGGTTAGTGGTTTGCGTGTAGTCAGCGAAAGTGCCAGTGCCTGGTTTAAAGTAGGCGGTGCAGTGTTTCAGGTACCAATGGGATTCTCTCTGGCCTTATTGGGTGCCGGCTGGCTGGTTGGCATTACCGGCGGTATTGCCGTATTGCTGGGTATGTTTTTCTCATGGGGAATAGCGGTACCGTATTTCACCAGTACCACCCCTATGCCAGAAAATGCTACGATGGTAGATTTCGCCATTAATCTATGGGTTAACAAAGTCCGCTATATTGGTGCCGGTGCCATCGCTGTGGCCGCAATATGGACATTAATAACCCTGTTCAAACCCATGCTTGAAGGCATGAAATTATCTTTTCAGGCCTTTAGCTCCGGTTCAGATACTACCCAGTCACAACAACGGGTAAATCAGGATTTATCGCCCAAAACCATGTTGCTGATAATTCTGATAACCCTGATTATTCTGATTGCTACTTTCTACAGTTTTATTGCCAGCGCACCGATTTCTTTCGGTATGGCCTGTGCTTTGGTCGCATGTGCCACTATTATGGCCTTTATCATTGGTTTTCTCGTGGCCGCAGCCAGTGGCTATATGGCCGGCCTGATTGGTTCGTCTTCCAGCCCGATATCCAGTATCGGTATTGTCTCCATCGTTATCATATCTCTGGTATTTATGGTAATCGGCCAATCCAGTGGTATTTTTTCCATGGCTGGTGGCAATCAGTTTATGACCGCACTGGCGCTGTTTACCGCTTCAGTAGTCATGGCTATTTCCACCATTTCCAATGATAATCTACAGGATTTAAAAACTGGCCATCTGATACAAGCCACACCGTGGCGGCAGCAGGTAGCACTGATTATTGGCAGTATTGTTGGTGCTATTGTTATTTCACCAGTATTAGAATTACTTTACAACGCTTACGGTTTTACCGGAGCCTTGCCACGCTCTGGCATGGATGTCACTCAGGCACTCTCTGCCCCGCAGGCAACCCTGATGACCACAATCGCCAAAGGCATTTTTTCGCATAATCTGGAATGGGTCTACATCAAGGCTGGTGTATATTTAGGTATATTCCTGATTGTTCTGGATATAGTAGTAAAACGTCTTCGTCCGGGCTGGAGCATACCGCCACTGGCAGTAGGTATGGGTATTTATCTGCCTGCTTCCGTAAATATGCCTATCTTTATCGGCACCGTACTTTCATACTTTTGTATGCGCCATATCAGAAAACGTCATACAGATCCAAAAATTCAGGCGCGTGAACTAAAAGCCACAGACCGTCGCGGTACTTTATTAGCAGCCGGCCTGATCGTTGGTGAAAGTATCGTTGGCGTAGTAATGGCGATGATAATTGTTGCTTCCATTGCCCTGGGAGAGGGTGAAGCGCCTCTGGCACTGAGTCTGCACAATTGGGATGCAGTGGGTCAGGTATTAGGACTGGCTTTCTTTGTTTCAGCCATAATATTCCTGATAGATCGGATTATTAGGAAATAACTTTAACAATTTTTGTAAGAAAAAACAGCACATTTTGTGCTGTTTTTTCTTTTTGAATTAAAATTAACTTTAAAATGATATTGGCTTAATTACGTGGCTACTTGTTTTTTTATCCCAATAGTTGGCTGATTCTCTTACAGCTATATGTCTTAGTTTTTAGAATGTTACTGTCTTTCTTTTCGCATTCTAATGTGTGGAATATCATCTTCTAAGTAAACATCAGAAACTGGGACAAATCCATAGGTACCATAAAAATCTACCAAGTGAGCTTGTGCACTGATCACGATCGGTTTGTCTGGCATTTGTGTCTTGATCACAGCCAACGTTTTTTCGAGTAATTGGTTGCCTAATTGCTTACCACGATGGTCTGGGTGAATAATTACCCGGCCAAATGTGACTGTTGTATCTTGATCAATTATCCGAGTATACCCAATGATTGTTTGCCTTTCTTGCATCCATATATGCACAGCCTGCTCGTCATAAGCATCAATTTCTTGATAGGGGCAAGTTTGTTCTACTACAAATACTGCAATACGTAATTTGGCAATTTCATAAAATTCTTTAGTCGATAATTCTGAGAATGACTTAACGTAATAGTCCATATAGAAAATCCTTTTTATTACTAAATATATCTATATATCCTGCGCTGTTAACTGTATAGCACTTAACGAACGTATTGTAAATGCTCCAAAATTTATATACCGGAATAGTTATACTGGAATGGCTAACCATTTATAATAACTAAAAACTCCAAGAAGCACTAAATAAATAGCACTTAGTACCGACATAATCACTGAATCATCCTGTAACTTTGGTTGATAATAGTAAGCACAGCGGCTTAGGCCAACAATAGAGCCACTCATTGCAATAGTAACAGGATGACTTTCTTGTAACTTCAGAGTCCAGGCTTTACGTGCCTTTGTCGGCACTATAATTTTTTTATGATTTTCTCCTGAAGCTGAGATTTTAAACTCAGCTCAGCAAACATCTGCTTAAGCTTGCGGTTTTCACTTCCAGTTCCTTTAAGCGTTCGATGTCCGAGGTTTCTATACTACTGGCGATGATAATTGTTGCTTTCATTGCCCTGGGAGAGGGTGAAGCGCCTCTGGTACTGAGTCTGCACAATTGGGATGCAATGGTTCAGGTATTAGGACTGGCTTTCTTTGTTTCAGCCATAATATTCCTGATAGATCGGATCATTAGGAAATAATTTTAACAATTTTGTAAGAAAAAACAGCATATTTTGTGCTGTTTTTTTCTTTTTGAATTAAGGTGAACTTTAAAATGCTATTGGCTTAATTACGCGGCTACTTGTTTTTTATCCCAATAGTTGGCTGATTCTCTTACAGCTATATGTCTTGGTTTGTCGTAATTGCACAGCAACTTCGGTTTATTCTGGCAATTCTGCTTTAAATGTATCTAATCAAACTAAGAAAGCTTATAGGCATACGCATTGTATCAAGAAAAAGTTACATTAGTGATTGAAATAAATAAGCTATATTATTATTTAATTCCTTAGTTGAACAGCAATCAATTATTTCACTATTAACTTTACTCTATAAGGGCATGCCTGAATACACCAGAAAATTTAATCAATTAATTACCGATAAATCAATAATAACTGTAATATCAAAGCGATTTTTGAATGATTTACCTTTAATATAAAGTATCACTAATTGTAAGTTTCCTTTCAGAAATTCAGAATAATTGACACCCCTAACACCATTAGCGATAATCCACACGTTTTGTACACTTACGCGCCTATCGTCTAGTGGCCAAGGACACTGCCCTTTCACGGCGGCAACCGGGGTTCGAATCCCTGTAGGCGTGCCAATAACTTCTCTAGTCTTCGTGGTGGAATGCGATAGCACTTAGTAGAGAAATAATCACCCAATCATCCTAAGCATAGCGGCTTAGGCCAACAATAGAGCAACTCATTGTAATAGTGACAGGATGACTTTCTTGTAATTTCAGAGCTCAAGCTTTACGTGCCTTGGTAGGCACTAGAGCTTTTTTATGATTTTCTCCTGAAGCTGAGATTTTAAACTCAGCTCGGCAAACATCTGCTTAAGCTTACGATTTTCAGCCTCCAGTTCCTTTAAGCTTTTGATATCCGAGATTTCTATACACCGTATTTATCTCGCCATTTATAAAAAGTGGAATTTTCCATGCCGTATTTACTGCAAATTTTTTATGAGAATACCAGCTTCAGCTTCTTTTAAAATGGATACGAATTAATATAGTGTGATCTATTTTATATTTCAATTCTCTGTAGGTTAATAGCGAGAATTTTCTATTTTAGGGTTGTATTATTTTAGGGGACAGTTACATATTTTTTTATATATTGTTAATATACAAGCAAACAATATTCTAATGTTTTTTAAATCGCCTAGGTAAATTTATGTTTAAAGAGATATTACTATTAACATTATTGTCTTTGGGACTAAACTCGTTCACTTGGTCAAAAAGTAAAACAAATCAAAGAAATATATCAGATTTTGATAAAGTCTCATTTCTAGAGAGTAATATACCTAGCCATCAACTGGATACGGTGTTTACGTCAAATATTACACCTCAAGAGGCAAAACAGTTCGCAACCAAATTGTTAGAAAAAATCAATTACGATGAGAAATTAATTTTAAATGCTTATAAACATGATGACTATAATACTATTAATAAATATACGCTTTATGACATAAATGATTTTATAACAAAACCGTATAGTAAAGTTGAAGAAAATTTTTTTCTTATAAAAAAATATTTCCCCTTTTCAGAAGTGATGTTTCCATATTTGTATTGTGATACGGCATTAATTAAATTAGCAAAATATGCAGGAAGTCTAGGCATACAACTTAGTAATTCTAATGACTGGATAACGAAGGAAATGATTGAAGAAGAAAGACTTGATTTTGAAAGAGCTAAATTTAAGTGTAGCCAGAGGGTTAATATGACTTATGAAGAGGCTTTAAAGGCTCATAAAATAGAGCTGTACAAAATTATGGTCTACTGAGTAAATTCAATTGGCTAATTTTTTTGATTTAATAAAATTTTTCAAAATTTGTATTTGAAAATTATTTTTGGTAAATATTTTAGTATGTCTACAGTTAAATAATTTTACCATGATAAAAGCATTAATTATTGGTGTAGACGTAAATGTCTTTGAAAGTAAATCAATAATTGAAGATTAAAGTGGTAAGAGTAACTTTATGTTTGGCTGAAAATATTTAAATCAATAAGAGTATAATTGATTATTCAATAAGGGAAATTTGTGAATAGTTAAGTTTATTTATCTTATATAGCAACTATAATTAAACCTAAATTAAATTATAGATACGGGATGGATAAGAAAATGAAGAAATATTGCAAAATGACTGCGAGTGTTTTAAAGATTTAGGTGAATTAACTAAATTTGTAAATAAATTAATCATCAAAACAGTATTGAATGAAAATATGGTCAAGTATTCAGTCCATGAGATAGAACAAATTACTTTGAAATATAGTAAATCAAAAAATCAAATATTCATTGATGAAATCAAATTTCCAATAACAGGCAAAGTTATAGAGTACAGAATATGGCTGCTATATTTCACTTTATTGAATTTTTAATATTACCTTAAACCCAATCCGCTCTTCGCGCTCATTTTCTATATTGCTCAGCACCACCTCTAATCCATGCAACTGCGCAACACTATCAACAATAGACAATCCCAATCCGCTGCCGCTACTTTCCTGTCCGGCCGGGCGGAAAAAGCGTTCACGCAGGCGTTGCAGGTTTTCGGGAGTAACGCCGTTGCCGGGGTTGGTGATGGTGATAGTGTCGGCAGCCAGTGTTATGTTGATGGTGCTGTGTTCAGGACTGTAGCGGATGGCGTTATCAAGCAGATTGCGGATAAGGATGGTAAGCAGGGTAGGGTCACCGGATAGTGGTAGTACGGCTGCTGGTTCAGTCTGAAACTGACGCTGGACGCGGCACTGGCGTTCGCGTGCATACAGGTTGACGCTTTCTATGGCCTCGCTGGTGATGTCTGTCCAGTTTACTGCGGCGGTGTAGGGCGGTGCAGTAAGGGGGTCAAGACGGGAGAGGGTAAGGAGCTGGTCGACCAGATGAGTGGTGCGGTTTATGCTGTGCTCAATATTGCGTACGCGTTGTTGCTGAGCGTCATCCAGATTGGTTAGGGCAAGGACTTCGGTTTGTACTTTGAGTGCAGCCAGCGGGCTGCGTAGTTCATGGGCGGCATCGGCGGTGAAGCGTAATTCGCGTGCGCGAGTTTGTTCGATGCGCTGAAGTAAGTCGTTCAGTGCAGTAATTATGGGCTGGATTTCGGTTGGTACGGTGCCGGATATCGGGCTAACGCTATGCGGGTCGCGCTGGTATAAGGTTTGCGCTAAAGTCTGGAGTGGTTTGGTACCACGGCGTACACCCCATGCGATTAGCCAGAGCAGTAAGGGCAGGGCAAGGATGGATACGGCCAGTTGTGACCACACGGCGCGTAAGACGGTTTGCAGGCGTTCATGCATGCTGAATGCTACGGCAACTTCCAATTGCAACTGGGGATCACGCAGGTAAAAAATACGCCATGCATGGCTTTGCCACCAGTATCCCTGATTGATAAAGCCCTGATAATTACTTTTATAAGCAATGGTCAGGCCGGTTTTATCGGCATTAATCAGCTGCCCTTTATACCAGATGGCATAACCAGATTCTTTACTGTCGATAAGTCCACGCTGTGATTTGGGTATAGGTGGTAAATTTGGGTTGTAGTTGCTGTCAAGATTAATCGGGGTATGCATCAGCCGCTGTGCCAGCTGGCTCATCTGGGTATCGCCGGCTTCGTTTATTTCATGCATAACGGCTGCCGCGCTGATAAAGGCGGTGACTATCCACAGGATAGGTAAGGTGAGGCCAAGATAGATAAGTAAACGCCGACTAATGGCTGTGGTTGCTTTCATGGCGCCTCTCCGAGCTGGTAGCCAAGCCCGCGGCGGGTACGGATGATAGTGGCACCGATTTTTTTACGTAAATGGTGTACGTGGACTTCTACGGCATTGCTTTCGACTTCCTGCTCCCAGTTATACAGTTTGTCTTCAATCTGGGCGCGGCTGAATACGCGGTGTGGATGGGTTACAAGTAGTTGTAAAAGTAACCATTCGCGCTGGGTAAGATTCAGAGGCTGGCCGTACAGGCTGGCACTACAGCTATTCAGATTAATGCTAAGCTGGCCAAAACTGATTTCGGCACGACTGATGCCCTGGCTGCGACGCATAAGGGCGTGCAAGCGGGCAATTACTTCGTCGAGGGCAAAGGGTTTGCCCAGATAGTCGTCAGCGCCGGCATTAAGGCCGGCCAGTCTGTCGGGCAGGGCATCACGTGCAGTGAGGATCAGTACGGGGGTGCTAATACCTTGATTACGCCAATGACTGAGTACCTCCATACCATCTGTTTCTGCCAGACTTAAATCAAGTATTACAGCATCGTATGGCGCAGCACTTAAGGCCTGCTCTCCCAAACGGCCAGAGGCAAAGACATCACAGGCCATGCCATGCTGGCTCAGGCCGGCATTAAGGCCATCTGCGATATCGCTGTCGTCTTCAAGAATCAGTATGCGCATGTTTTTTTCAGATAATAATACCGATAATTCGTCCTATCATACTGGTTAATGCCAGAGCAAGAGCACCCAGTATAACTATCCGGGTCACTGCCGGGCGTTTGGGCGCGCCACCCAGATAGGCTGAGATGCAGCCAAGAATACCAAGGCCAATGATGGTAGTGATGGCCAGTGTACTCATCAGCCATACAGTTGAGCTTAATAGGGATAGTAATACTGGCAGTAAAGCACCGCAAGCAAAGGATAGTGCAGAGGCCAGTGCGGCCTGTAGGGGATTGGCTTTACTTACTTCGGTGATACCGATTTCTTCACGGGCATGGGCTTCGAGGGCATTGTGCTTGGTTAAGGCTTCTGCAACCTGTTGCGCCAGAGTTTCGTTTAATCCGCGCTGACGATAAATATCGGTGAGTTCTTCCAGTTCTATTTCCGGATAGCGGATAAGAGAATCCTGCTCTTTACGTAAATCCGCTGCTTCAGTATCGCGCTGGCTGGAAACAGAAACATATTCCCCGGCCGCCATCGAGGCTGCGCCGGAAACGAGTGCGGCTATGCCAGATATAAGTAGTGTATGCTGATTTGGTTCGGCAGCAGCCAGCCCCATGAGCAGGCTGGCGGTAGAAATCAGGCCATCGTTTGCGCCCAGAACGCAGGCACGTAACCAGTTATTACGATTGGAAAAATGCTGTTCATGATGCCATGATTGACTCATTTCAGACTCCTGATAAGTACAAAATGGTACTTTGCAGAAATATAATGCTACCGTATCACAACGTCACTGGCTGTTGGCGCGTTTTACCTTAAGCTTCACTTAAGGCTGTTTTTTTACACTTGTTTCTGTTTAGTTAACAGGGGCTGGTGATGCAGTCTAAGTGGGTAATAAGCAGTAATCGGGTAGTGTTATTGCTGAGCGCTTATATTTTAGTGATACTGAATATGGGTTTCTGGCATTATCTGTTCCAGCATGTGAGTTTAAATAATAATAATGTCATTTTTTGGTTAACTGTGCCCATATTGATGTTGGCAGCAATGAATTTCTGTATGCAACTGCTGTTCTGGCCATATCTGCATCGGCTGATGGTGCCACTGCTGCTATTACTGAGTTCCGCGGTGAGCTATGCAGTGATGATGCAAAATGTTTATTTTGATGCCAATATGCTGCAAAATATTCTTCAGACTAATCTTGGTGAGGCGGGTGCTTGGTTAACACCGCAATTCTGGATGTGGTTGGGCATAACAGGGTTGTTACCGGCACAGTGGTATTGCTGGGGAGCGAGCATCTGCTATGCACGCCCATGGTACCGTGAGCTGGGCTGTCGGGTGGTTGCTATAGCTGCTTCTCTGGCTATAGTGGTTACTATTATTCTGCTGGCCTATGGCAGCTATATTTCTTTTTTCCGTAATAATAAAGCTGTTAATCATTTAATTGTGCCAACAAATATAATTGGTGCTGCACTGAAAACTGCTTATAACGCATATGATGCGCATCGGCCTTTACAGCGTATAGGGCTGGATGCCAGCCATCAGCGCCGTGGGCAAAAGCGTTTGCTGGTGCTGGTGGTGGGTGAAACCACGCGGGCGCAGAGCTGGGGGCTGAATGGCTATCAGCGTCAGACCACGCCAGAACTGGCGGCAATGGGAGAAAATATAATTAATTTCCCGCAGGTAACTTCCTGCGGTACTGCCACAGCAGTTTCTTTACCGTGTCTGTTTTCCAATATGCCACGCCAGCACTATAAAGCCAATCTGGCCAAACATCAGGAAGGTTTACTGGATATTTTGCAACGCGCAGGTGTAGGTGTGCTCTGGCGTGATAATGATGGTGGCTGTAAGGGAGTATGCGAGCGTATCCGTCATGTGGATGTAGGGGATTGGGCACCTGATTTAAAATGCACTGGCGATGGCTGTCTGGATGAAAGCCTATTGATTAATTTGCGTACCGTAATGGCCAGATTACCTGATGATGCAGTGCTGGTGTTGCATACGATGGGCAGCCATGGTCCGGCTTATTATCAGCGTTATCCAGATGCATTCCGGCATTTTATGCCTACCTGTGATACCAACCAGATTCAGCAGTGTACGACTGAACAGTTACGCAATACCTACGATAATACAGTGCTGTACACTGACCATATACTGGCAGAAATTATTAGACTATTGCAAAGCCAAACTGGTTTGGCCAGTGCGATGTGGTATTTTTCTGACCACGGTGAATCACTGGGAGAAAATGGTATGTATCTGCACGCTACACCCTATGCTATTGCGCCAGCGGAACAAACCCATATACCTATGCTGTTATGGGTCAATCATGATTTTGCCCGTACAAGCAATCTGGATATGAATTGTCTGCGCCAGTATGCGCGGCAGCAGGCGTTTTCACACGATAATATTTTTCATTCAGTATTGGGATTAATGGATGTGAAAACCAGTGAATATCAGACACAACTGGATTTGTTTGCACCGTGCCGGCAGAAATAATTTCAGGATTTGATTGTAATATAAGCTGCTAGATGGCCATTTTAGCTGTGATTTTGATTGTTAATATTCATGTTTGGCTGAGTTCAGGCTTAGTGTCTGCAAATTGCTGTAACCATTCTTGGGTTGCCGGTATATCAAAAGCCTGACTTGCATAACTCATCAATTGCAGATTTTCAGGCAGATAAGAATCATATTTTTCCAGTTTTCTTTCTGGCACAATTTCGGCAAGTATCCATGCTTCAGCCAATTGGGCTTGAGCCAGTTGCTGCAATATTGCTTTCACCTGTTCAATGGAAGTATCAGCTATGGTAATAATTCCCGCATTGACATTTACCAATAATTTTTCCCGTAACAGCAAGACAGAAAGGGTATTAACAATTTTATCGCCTTTCCATGGCAATAAATAAACTGTATTACCAAACTGGATTAATCTCTCTGTTGCCAGTTTAAGAGCCTTGAACACATGGCAGCTTTCTTTAAACAGCTTTTTAGCGTTGTTATTAGTAAAGTCTGCTTTTTCATGGGCAACTGGTATTCTGAAATCTTCATCACATAATATTCGATACATTTCTTCACGAATAACATCATGAATATTTAGACTATTACTTTCAAATATAGGTGGTGTTCCGCCTCTGGCATGCCGAACCAGAATGATTTTCTCTTCGGTATTGATATCAATTATTTGCCAGCGTTGTCCGGCCAAAATAATATTTTGCCCGATGGTAAGCAATCCCGTTATCGGTATTGATCCCAGTGTTTTATTTTCTGATATTACCCGGTATTCTTCTGGCGTATAAAAAACACTATAAAAAGTATAATGATTAACGAGTGCTTCGCCATGTTCACCTAAAACCAGAATATTATTGTGTGTTTGGGTAATTAATTGTTGTAAACCCATATGGCTGAGCAGAGCTTTAAACTGGTTGGTAGTGATGTTCTGGAAAGGGCCTTCTTTGCATAACAATTGATAAAGTTGTTCTATTCTGATGCCGCCCCATTGGGCAAGTATGGCCAGAATCTGATGCAAGAGGGTAGAGAAATGCAGCAAACCGGGATCGGCTGGCTCAAACCATTTACTGCCGATTAACAGGCGCACCATAGCCAGAGACTGAATCAGCTCCAGATGTAACAAATCAATTAAATCGGATTTTTCTGTTATTTCCCGTTCGGCTATCAACATGCGTAAAACAGCGGCATTACCACGCCGGCCGCTGCGCCCAACCCGCTGTCGTAAGCTGGATACCGAATGTGGACAACCTACCTGTAAAATTGAATTAACTTTACCGATATCAATACCCAGCTCCAGTGTCATGGTACAGACTGCTGTAGTAGGGAGCGTGTCTTTCTGTAAGCGTTTTTCTAATGATTCCCGCAGTGATTTGTCTAGAGAGCCGTGATGTGGAAAAAATTCATTAGGCAGATTTTTCTGTTCACACATATCACTCAGACATACCGAGATTGCTTCGCTTTTTGCGCGGCTATTGGCAAATACAAGATGATTACTGCCACGGCAAAAACGAAATATATCCAGACAAATCTGGTTAAAGGCGGCGGTTTTGATGATTTTGGCCAGATCATCCTTTGCCCGAACCTGCCGTTTGGGTTCCAAATAGCCGCGTACCTGCAAATTGATTTGCGAACGGGCATGTGTTTCGCGGATAATCTGGCATTTGAGTCGCTGGTTTGGGCGTAGCGATAATGGAACACTGTTTAAATTGCCTAGCGTGGCACTTAAAGCAATACGGGGAATGGGGTCTTTTAGTCTCCCCAGAAGATGTTCAACACGGGTTAACAGTGATAATAATTGCTGGCCTCTTTCCCGGCCAACAAAAGCATGAAATTCATCAATGATGATATATTGTAATGACTGAAAAGCAGTTCGAAACCAGCCTGCATCATTAATAAGCATCGCCTCTAGCGATTCTGGCGTAATCAGGATAATGCCCGCAGGGGATTTTTTCAGTGTGTTTTTCTGACTTGCAGCAATATCACCATGCCATGGGGTAAGCTGCATGGATACGATTTCTGCTAAACTGTGCAGACGGCGGTACTGGTCATTAATCAATGCTTTTAAAGGGCTGATGCATAAAATACTTACACCATCCTGAATATCCATGCACCGGCTACAGGCAGGCAAAAACGCCGCTTCTGTTTTACCTGCTGCTGTTGAAGCGCTGATTAAAACATCGGTTTTTCCTGCCAGTATGGGGGCAATGGCTAGTTGCTGAATTTCGCGCAGGCTGCTCCAGCCTTGCTGGTAAATCCATTTTTTTACCTGCTGGTTAAGTAAATGATAGCCTTCCATTACAGTCTGAAACCTGTCAGGTCATCATCATCTTCGCATTCAATTTCAATATCAGAAGCTTTTTCTTCTTCCACCTCCACAGATTCAAGCAGTTGCTGCCATGAAATCTCCGGATTCTGTTCAATCACAGCAAGCATATCCAGAAAAGCCTTGATAGTATTGCGTGGGGTTCTGAAATAGGCATCGCCGATTGTCTGGCTGCAATGAACCAGAAATGCAGTTAAAGAATCATCCGGTACAAGATACTTACTGCTGTCTCCGGAAGCATAAACATGGCGCAGATTCTTGAGTAAAATATACAATTCTTCTGGTGTCAGATTAGCCAGATGCAAGGCAGGGGATGAGTAGTCGATTACCCCGGCCTGTTTAGCAAAATTATTATCTGCCAGCCGTGTTTGCAACGCTTCATAACTGTACAAACCCTTGCGGGGATCAAGCAGAAATTCTGGCGTTCCGCCCAATAAAAAGCCAATGTATTCAGCATTTCCCTGCAAGCAGTCATTTAATATGCGCAGTATTTGCTCATAGTTGGATTTTCTGGCCTGTGTATTGGTAAGTTTATACAAGTTGACCATTTCGTCCAGATTAACCAATAATCCGCTATAACCAGCCTGCCGCACAAACAGGCTCATGATTTTTAAAGCATCATAAAAAGAAGCATCAGCAATAATGGTTCTGACACCCAAGTCATTACGTGCCTCGGTTTTGGTACTGTATTCAGCTCTCAGCCATTTAATCGCACAGGCTTTTAGTTGCTCATCATCCTGTTCACTGGCTTGCCAGTAGGCTTCAATGACTTTGGCAAAATCATAACCGCCAACCATTTCCGAAATAGCGGCAAGTCTCTGATGAATGATTCGCTCCACACTGCTGCCGCTGCTATCAGCTTCTTTTTGAACCTGAGTAACGAATTTTTCTACAACGCTGGTCAGAGCATTACCATCCGGTTTGTTGCGCGTAGACATGTTTTTCATTAATTCAGAATAGAGATTTTTAGCTTGTCCACTGGTAGCATGCACACGCCTGTCTGGGGATAAATCTGCATGCAGAGTTACAAATTTGTGTTCCAGAGCAATTGCCCGTACCACGCTCATAAAAAACGTTTTACCAGAACCATAATCTCCAATAATCAGCCTGAAAGCGGCGCCACCGTCTTCAATGCGTTTGATATCCTGTATCATGGCTTTCAGTTCATTAACGCGGCCTACCTGAATATGCTGTATACCAATTTTCGGGGTAACGCCTGATTTCAGGGATTGAATAATCGCGTCTCTTTCTTTTGCTCTGATTCTTTTTTCTGTCATCATCTTATCCTTGCAGCTCAGCCAGTATTTCAAAATCTATATAAATATCATCATCTTCTTCTATCAGTGGTGCATCTACGCATGCATAAGCCCATTCATTGATGGTTTCAATGGCACCGTCTGGCAATAAATTAAGCTGTTTGCATTGCTCTAGATATTCGTTGCGCGTCCAGTGCTCCTGAGTAATTAAAATATCAAAGAGCTGTTGATGCGTGTTGTCGAGCTTTTGGCTGTCGTGTACTTCGGGCTGTGGCGGTTGCTGTTCCTCTTCTTCATTATCAGCAAAAATTGTACTTAATAGCGACTGCACATCACTGGTTTGACTTTCATGTAATTTGAGAACAGCCGCATCAAGAATAGAGTTTTCTGGTTTGTTTGCGGCCGTTTGGGTATGTTCAGATATTGTTACCGGCTGCGTTTGCACAGATTCGGCAGTAGAAACAGACAATGCATGAATATCACTGGCAACTGTGGATTTATCCAATCCTAAAGCTGTATATAATTTCTCAATCTGTTTGATTTCTCTGGTTTCAACAACACCATCTGCCAGCGCAATATAAATAAGCAGATTACTGATGATTTTTTTCTGGCCGGAATCCAGTTTTTCTATTTTGTCTTTCATACCTTGCATGCCATAAGCGTTATTAAGGCACCAGATAAGGAAAGCATGCAAGTACTGTTTTTCTGCGTCCTGCAAGTATTTATTAGAATCAATAAAATATCTTAGCAGCTCTTTTTCTTTATCATGAATAAAGCCATCAATATTGGCTACAAGTACGCCCAGTCTTAACAACAACTCGATAGAGCGAAACTCCTGATCCGGCAGAAAATTTGCTATATTCTGCGACTGATACAATACAACAAAACCATCGGGATTGATTTTAATCTGCTGAATGCGACTATCAGGAACCATAACCAGTCCGAATCTGCTTACTACCCGCTGCATCAGCGCATTTTCTTTTTTATTGATTGCTTTGGGTAAATCAGTGCGGATATTTTTCCAGAAATCTCGTACCGAAGCCAATCCATTCTGCTCCAGCAAAACATGGTTAACCCATTGCCTGAACTGGCTAATAACAGGTGAATTGTTTACATTGAGCAACTCAACCGGTAACAGCATCAAAGCGTCAAAATCGTCGCGGGAAGAATCTTCTCTGGCTAAATATCGACTATAGTCGCCCAGTTGATCCGTGCATTGTTCAGCAATAGCAATTAAATTTTTTAAGGGTGTTTTTAATATGCTTGGGTCTGGTAAATTGGTATTATCCCATTGATAACGGCCAGCGGAACGATTGGCAGCCTGATAATCTATTTTTAATCTGGTTTTAT
This sequence comes from Snodgrassella gandavensis, assembly GCF_914768025.1. GTDB lineage: Bacteria > Pseudomonadota > Gammaproteobacteria > Burkholderiales > Neisseriaceae > Snodgrassella > Snodgrassella gandavensis. The sequence goes on from NZ_CAJZCE010000013.1 coordinate 54,956, forward strand.
TCGGCTTAATCAACATTCCGTCAGCAAAATATTCTTTAAACTTAAGAAAGAAAAGCTGTTGAAATTCCTCTTTACAGCGCCGCGCGGCTGATCTGAAATAATATTCAGGTGAGTAGCGCAACCAGTCCAGTGCCAGACTCGCCTTTATCGGCTTTTCATTTTTTACCGTTACCGCCAGTATCAATTTAAAAAACAATTCATTGGAAAATTGAAACAATTCATTTTTCAGATGTTTAGTGACACTTGGGCGTAAATAAATCATCAAGGCCAGTAAATTACCTGAATAATTATTGAAAGAATTATTACTGCCATAAATCTGCCGCAAACGTACTATTTCATGAAAAATTTCAAGATATTCCCTTACATCTATCAAATGAATGGCATCTTTATTGGCAATAATGCGCCGCTCCAGCCCATAAAAATACAGGAATACATAGCCTATTGGCATGTTAGGGTGAGAGCGGTCAGATGCCAGCCAGTCAAGGTATACCCCACGACATTGTTGTGACAGTCCAGTATAACTTGGCCAGTAGCACAATGAGGCATCGGTATAAAATTCAGTATAGTTTTCAATACCCATTGGCCTGAATGCAGGCAGATCAGGGGCAATCAGGCAATCTTCTAAACTGTAACCATTTAATCCTTTCAGCCTGTTACCATAGAAAATAAATCCTCTGGTTAAATTTCGGTTGTGGATAGTAATTGACGTATCTGGTGCCAGCCATCGGCCTTCCTCAGTATTCTCAGAACCAGAAATTTTGGTGCGGCTGCCAGAGGTAATCGTAAAAGTTGCCAGTTCATCATCTACTGTTGTGTCAGCAGACTGTTTATTTTCATTATCCTGTGCCATTAATTCAGCAATGACCGTACTAACATTAGCTTGGGCAGAAGATTGTTGCGGCAGAATATTATTTGCTGGATTTTCTGGTTTATTGCCAGCGTTGTGGAGTGTGGCTGTCGCTTTGTTTTTACTCGTACGATTGCGAGATTTTGGTGCTGGCTGCGTATGATTTTTTTTACTGGAGAATATCACCATTAAAATAATAACAATCACAATACAAGTAAAAAACGCCATTTCACTTTAATCCAAAAGTTAAAAAACTATCTCAATTGAACATAACAGCTTAGTAAAAAAATTAACCAAAAAATACAAAATGATTGCAAACATATTCTCAAATAGTACGACAGTATTTATGCCTAAGCCAAATATATTGTCGATTTCAAAGCTGAAAACCGGATATTTGCAAAACTGGTGTTGTTTTCTGTACAAACCATTTACATGACCAGAAGCATTAACTAATAAATAGTATTAACAGCAATAACCATTGAAAAGTATCAAATACACTTAATACCGGTGATCAAATCATACCGATGAATGATTATTGATTTTGCAAACTGCATAGGTAGTACACTTATCCTCAGGCTGCCGTATAATCTCTTCTTTCCCTGTTGGATGTGAAAGAATAAACGCATGTGGTTTAAGCAATTAAGTATTTATCCGCTAAATAAAGAAAATTTGCCAGAGCTGGAAACACTGGTAGACAAGCTGGCCGAAGCTGAATTCAAACCCTGTATGGGATTGGACTGGGACAGTATTGGCTTTGCCAGCCCGGTATCGTTTAGTCCGGAAATGGTATTTCCGGCGCAAAATACCTGGCGCATTGCGCTGAAAAAAGAAGAAAAAGTATTACCGGCAGCGGTAGTGCGCGATATTCTGGAAGAAAAAATCAATGAAATCCGTGAAGCCGAAGGCCGCAATGTTGGTCGCAAAGAAAAGATGGAGCTGAAAGAAACCATCACCGATGACTTGCTGCCACGTGCATTTACCAAAAGCGGCAAAACAGAAGCAATCATTGATACCCAGCGTGGATTATTATTGATTAATCAGGCCAATGCCAATCGGGCAGAAATGCTGCTTACCAAATTGCGTGATGCACTTGGCGGGCTGGAAGCAAAATTACCGCGCACCCAGCAGTCGCCGGGAAGCATGATGACCGAATGGCTGTTAAATGGTGCGGCTGCCGGCCATTTTGAGCTGGATAGTGATTGTGAACTCAAAGGCCTTGGCGATGCAGCACCAGTAGTGCGTATTAGCCATCAGGATTTAACTGCTGAGGAAGTAGTAAATCTAGTCAAAAACGGCAAAGTTGTGACCCAGTTGGGACTGTGCTGGCAGGATAGAGTGCGCTTCGTGCTGACGCAGGATTTTACCCTGAAGCGTATTCAGTTTCTGGATGTAATTCAGGAAGAAGCAGCCGGACAGGGCGATGATATGCAAAGCATCACCTTTGCCTCGCAGATTCTGATGGCTGAAGCATTAGGTGATCTGCTGGCTGAGCTAGTTCATCATCTGGGTGGCTGGTTACCCGAATAATGGCAGAAGCTGGCGTAAATTGCCGCAATTTGCCTGCAACGGCGACATAGGCTTCGGTATAATGCGCTAAATTTATCAAGGGTATTGTCATGAGTATTAAATCAGACAAATGGATACGCCGCATGAGCGAAGAGCACGGCATGATTGAACCGTTTGAGCCGAATCAGATTAAACAGGTAAACGGTGAAAAAATCATTTCCTATGGCACTTCCAGCTACGGCTATGATATCCGCTGCGCACGCGAATTTAAAATTTTTACCAACATCAACAGCACCATTGTTGACCCAAAAAATTTTGATACACGCAATTTTGTCACCGTTGAAGACGATTATTGCATTATTCCACCAAACTCTTTTGCTCTGGCACGTACCGTAGAATACTTCCGTATTCCGCGTAATGTTCTAACGGTATGCTTGGGTAAATCTACCTATGCACGTTGCGGTATTATTGTCAATGTTACCCCGTTTGAACCCGAATGGGAGGGTTATGTGACACTGGAATTTTCCAACACCACACCGCTGCCAGCAAAAATCTATGCCAACGAAGGTGTAGCACAAGTACTGTTTTTTGAAAGTGACGAAGAATGCGCCACTTCCTATAAAGACCGTGCTGGCAAATATATGGGACAAACCGGCGTTACTTTACCGAAAGCCTGATAACTATCATCAAAAAAGGACGCAGCAGCGTCCTTTTTCTTTGTCCAACTAACGTTTAAAAGCAAAATACACCGCACCAAGTATAAAGCCAAAGCTGATAAGATAATTAAAACGAAATTCATCTTTCAGATAAAGAATAGCAAACAGAGTAAACACCACCAGCGTGACTACTTCCTGAATAATTTTCAGTTGAAACGGCTTAATACCCCAATGCGCGCCCAGATGATTGGCCGGCACAGCCAGACAATATTCAAACAGAGCAATTCCCCAGCTAATCAGAATAATCTGCCAGAGCGGAAAACTGTAGTTACTGGGTTTAATGTGCCAGTACCACGCAATAGTCATCACCAGATTGGAAGCAGTGAGCAAACCGATAACGATCAAGTAGGGCATATTAATATCAACAGTACAATTAAACAGATACCTTCAGTTGTAGCTGACCTAAACAGAAATGTCTAGCATTCTGGCTTACAGCAATCAATATTTTGTACAAGGGTAAATATATGAATACATTGATAATTAAATCTAGTATCAATACTTAAATAATGATTAACTATAAATAGTTTTGTAGTGAGATACGCTTACCAAAATATAGATGTTTTTATATTTACTAAACAGCTTTTATTGAGCACGCAATGATATTAATACCTGTACCTAAATTACTGGGCACAGCATAGACTGCTGCTTAAAGTTTCGAGCCTGTTTACCTGCTATCTTTCAACAGCACCCTATTTATAATTTCCTGATGTTTGAATCATACCCGATATATTTTATTTATTTAAAACAGAAAACTGTTAATAAATAATAATGGCAAAGAACTAGATTAATAATTATAATTATAAAAAATTTACAGTCATAGCTTGCAAAAATGAATCAATTCAGTTGTTTAGTATTTCAAGAGGAGATATTAATGAGCGTTGATTTAGGTGAAACCACCTGCTTATGAATGTGTTTAATTTGCTATAAATATTACTTAATGACAACAGCTACAAAGAATTTATTAGCTGAGTAGTCTCTGGGCTAAGAGTATATGGCTAATTAGTTATTTATGCCATTTACTCGTTGTGTTTTAAAAATATTCAAAAATCGGCTTTACCATCATTTCAGTGACGCCAGATTAACAGTATCTCAACAGCTTGCAGCACTGTCGGCACTGAATTTTGCCGGTTTAATTAAAGATTAATCACTGTATTACAGGCAGTGTTAACAAAAAACCACACTCATCAGTCAACATTTAAATTATCAAAATAGGTATAAAAATGAACAAAAACCGCTACAAAGTCATCTACAACAAACACCGCGGACAAATGGTAGCCGTTGCCGAAAACACCACCAGCGCCGGCAAAACCAGTGCCGACCGCACCAGCAGTGGCAGCAACATCATCATCAGCCTGTTGGCCAGATTACCCATTTTAACCGGTTCCATTCTGCTCGGACTGGGCTTATGCGTATTGGTAAATAACAATGTCATAGCGGCCGAAATTCATGCCGACCCATCCGCCCCCAAAAACCAGCAGCCAACCATCCTGCCAAGCGCCAACGGCACCCCACAGATCAACATCCGCACCCCGAGCAAACGCGGCGTCTCCATCAACCAATACCGGCAGATGGACATCGACCAAAAAGGCGCCATCCTCAACAACAGCCGCAAAAGCACCCAAACCCGTCAGGCAGGCTGGATACAGGGCAACCCGTGGTTAGCGTCTGGCGAAGCCCGCATCATCGTCAACCAGATTAACAGCAGCAACCCAAGCCAACTTAACGGCTACATCGAAGTAGCCGGACGGCGTGCCGAAGTCATCATGGCCAATCCGGCCGGCATCAACATCAACGGTGGCGGCTTTATCAATGCTGCCGGCGTCACCTTAACTACCGGCAAACCCCAGATTAGCGACGGCCAAATCAACGGCATCCAAATCAACCAAGGCAACATCAGCATCAACGGCCAAGGCTTTGACAGCAGAGACAGCGACTACACCCACATTCTGAGCAAAGCCGCGCAAATCAACGCCGGCATCTGGGCTAATAACCTCAACATCATCAGCGGCAGCAACCATATTGATGCCGAAACTCAGCACATCACCCCCACCCAAAGCAACAGCGACACCAAGCCCAGCATCGCCATTGATACCGGCAAACTGGGTGGCATGTATGCCGGTAAAATCGTC
>NZ_CAJZCE010000014.1 GCF_914768025.1 Snodgrassella gandavensis
ATTTCATCATATGACTGTTTTTTAAGATTTTATTTTTGACACGCTTTGACTCGCTTTGCTTTACCCCCTCGCGCTTTTTCTTTTGACTACTCTCTCTTCGCCTGCTTTTGGTTCTATTCTGTATTGGTTTTGGGCTTTTTTGTATCGGCTATTCTCTAAACAATGCCTTGTACTTGGTATTGTTGTTTCTGTAATCTGTTTAGTTGTCACTTTAGTATAGTTATGATTTATCCAAAGCTATTTCAGTTGATATTAGGTGTTTATATTTTAGCGATGCTATATTCTTAGTGTCTTATAGGGTTTCTCTGTGTTATAAATTTTAGCCATTTCTCAGTTATTTCCCTTGATTGTTTTAGTTGGCACTAGAATTTTTTATGTTCTCTTTCTGAAACTGTGATTTTAAACTTAACTCGGCAAGCATCGGGTTTATTTTATTAGTTTCAGCTTTCTTCGTTTGATATTAGACATTTCCATACTACTTTCTTCATCTTGGCATTTATAAAAAATTGAGTTACCCAAAAGTTATATTTGCTGCAAAGGTTTTTACATATTGCCTAGATATCACTACAGTAAAAAATATCATCTATAGATACAATCAATTGATATTATTAATCTCTATTGATAACAATTCAGTATCAGCCGGATATTTATTAGTAGAGCACAATTATATTTATCAGCCTTTCAGCATAAGATGGCCAATACTGTTCAGATATCAAGCAAAGTTTATCAGTGCTTAAACTGCATTTCCTGCTGATGCTGCACCATACGCATACCAGTATTTTTCAGATACAACACAAAACGCATTCAGTCACATCCTTTGTGTCAAATGGTGGCTCTAGCTAGATGTTTGTTGCAGCGCAATTAGCCTCAGAATTTCACAATAGCGCACTATAGCTGGTGTTAACCCAAATATATTGGTAAACGCACAAATACTGTTTTGTTTGAAATTGTTAGTAGCCGTATTCATGTTTAAAACAAAGCTTCAATAGCAAAAATCAATATTTTAAAGAGAATGCAATAAATAATGTAACGGTCAGCAAAACTGCCCAAGATAATGCTTGAGTTAAAGTTAACTTTAGGTTTTATAATCAAATTCAGATTACAACAGGAGCAAGCACATGTCATCAGTATTCAAACAGATTTTTCCGCAAGGTATGGTTAACAGTAATTATGCACAATATTTTATTGGCCAGAGCTATTTATGCAATCTGGCCGCTATAGATGACAATGTCGATGTTGACGTTAGTAATGTTACGTTTGAGCCCGGCTGCTATAACCACTGGCACAAACACTTGCATGGATATCAGATTCTGCTGGCCACTGCCGGACAAGGCTGGTATCAGGAAGCTGGTAAGCCAGCACGTTTGCTTAACCCGGGTGATGTAGTGGTCATCCATGCTGGTGTAAAACATTGGCACGGTGCTACCAAAGAGAGCTGGTTTAGTCATGTAGCCATTACAAAAGGACAAAGTGAATGGCTCGAACCTGTAGCCAGCAGTGATTACAGCATGCTGTAATCACTCTATTTACAGGACAGGAGAAAAACAATGAAAAAGCAGACAGCAGGTCATGATCTATTAGGTGAATTTGCGCCTCAGTTTGCTCATTTGAATGATGAGATATTGTTTGGTGAAGTATGGTCACGCGAACAACAATTACCGGCACATCAGCGCAGCATGATTACCATTGCGGCTTTAATCAGTGCTGATAATTTCGAGCAGCTAAGTGCGCATTTAAATCTTGGTAAACAAAACGGTATTAGCAAAGCTGAAATCGTTGAAATTATTACCCATTTACCTTTTTATGTCGGCTGGCCAAAAGCTTGGTCTGCATTTAATCTGGCGAAAGAAATTTATTGCAGCAACGAAAAATAATTTGCGCTAGACTACGGATGGTATTCAGAAAAATTTATCTGTGTGCATTTTATTCATAGGTAGAAATCCATCTTGACAGTGATGTCTAAATTTCTTCAGCCAACATTTCAGTAAATCAGTGTAGGCATATCTGGCAAGAAAGCAAACGAATCCTTGCTCAAACAATCAGAATTCAACCAAAGGAGTAAATTATGGGCGTTCAGAATAAAGTAGTCATTATTACGGGTGCGTCGTCTGGTATTGGTGCAGCAACAGCCCGTTTGCTGACTAAAAATGGGGCCAAGGTCGTTCTGGCAGCACGCCGTGAACAGCAATTACAACAACTGCAACAGGAAATTACCCAGTCTGGCGGGCAGGCCATATATCAGGTTACTGATGTACGCCAGCCTGAACAACTACAAATGCTGGTTGAACTGGCACAACAACATTTTCAGGGTGTTGATGTGATATTCAACAATGCCGGAATCATGCCTAACTCCTACATTAGTGCGCTGCATACACAACAGTGGAATGATATGATTGATATTAATCTGAAAGGGGTACTTAATGGTATAGCGGCGGTAATGCCGATTTTTATCAAGCAGAAAGCTGGTCATATCATTACTACATCCTCTATTGCCGGTATCAAAAGCTTTATGGGCTGTGGGGTTTATGGTGCCACTAAATTTGCGGTACGCAATCTGATGGAGGTTATTCGGCAGGAAAGCGCTACCGAACAAACTAACATCCGCACCACCACTTTGTATCCGGCAGCGATTAATACTGAACTGTTGCAGAGCATCACTGATACTACAGTCTTACAAAGTATGACCGAACTCTATAAACAGGTAGGTATTAGCCCTGATGCTATTGCTCGTGTTGTAAACTTTGCGATAGAACAGCCAGAAGATACCAATATCTCTGAGCTGACTATCTACCCAACCAAACAGGCGTAAGCAGGCAAGGGATAAGTAAATGGTAGTCGCATATCCAACCTGGATGAACGGATATAGTTCTTGCTTTGTGAAAATGTGAAATTTAAAAGTCTGTTGGGCTATTAATTCCAGAAATGTACTTAATAGTCCATTAAATTTTAATTAACCCGTATATTGAAATATATTCAGATGATTGAATTCTGCAATATATTTAATCTCATATCAGCTGAAATTTCTGATAGATTGGTCAGCACTGAATTTTGGTTTTAATCGCTGTAGTGCAACATCACTCACGGAAATTGAAGCTTGATTCTTGGATTGGTCATCGTTGATATCAAACATTCATTTGTGCTGTGCCATATATTTTTCTACAAGTAGAAAAGCCCGGACAATCTGCCGGGCTTTTAAACATTTCCTTATAGTAACCAAGCCAGTTTGGTGGCTACTATTATGGCTGTTTATTTTCGATGTGTGCGCAGGTAATCCAGCGTTTTCAGTTGGGCAATTGCCGCAGCTAAAGCCACATGTGCTTTGGCCAGAGAAACATCATCTTTGGCCTCATGGATACCGGATTCGGCTGCTTTTTTAGCTTCTTCGGCACGTTGCTGATCCATTTCTTCACTGCGAACGGCCACATCTGCCAAAAGTGTTAGCTTATTCGGTTGCACTTCCAGAACACCGCCTGATACTGCCACCAGAATTTCTTCTTTCTGGCCAGGAACTGTCAAACGCAGGGCACCGGGACGCACCAAGCTCATAATGGGTTCATGGCGAGGATAAATACCCAGCTCACCTTCCAGAGTTGGCACAACTATAAAGCAGGCCTCTCCAGAATAGATGTTCTCTTCATTACTCACCACTTCCACTTGCATGGTACTCATCAAGCGCTCCTTAGTTTAGGGTTTTCGCTTTTTCAGCAGCTTCTTCAATATTGCCTACCATGTAGAAAGCCTGTTCCGGCAGGTGGTCGTATTCACCATTCAGAATTGCTTTAAAGCCAGCAATGGTATCACGCAGGGATACGTATTTACCCGGGGCACCGGTAAACACTTCGGCCACGTGGAAAGGCTGTGATAAAAAGCGCTGAATTTTACGTGCGCGGTTTACGGTTAGCTTGTCTTCATCAGACAATTCGTCCATACCCAGAATTGCAATAATATCGTTCAGCTCTTTGTATTTTTGCAGGGTAGTCTGCACTCCGCGTGCAACGTCGTAGTGTTCCTGACCAATTACTGCTGGGTCAAGCTGACGTGAAGTGGAATCCAATGGGTCTACCGCCGGATAAATACCTAAAGAAGCAATATCACGGCTCAATACCACGGTCGCATCCAAGTGAGCAAACGTTGTTGCTGGAGACGGGTCAGTCAAGTCATCCGCAGGTACGTACACGGCCTGAATAGAAGTAATGGAACCTGTTTTGGTAGAAGCAATACGCTCCTGTAAACGACCCATTTCTTCGGCCAATGTTGGCTGATAACCCACAGCAGACGGCATGCGGCCTAACAGTGCTGATACTTCGGTACCGGCCAGTGTATAACGGTAAATATTGTCGATGAACAACAATACATCGCGGCCTCTACCATTTTCGTCTTTTTCATCACGGAAGTATTCCGCCATGGTCAGACCAGTCAATGCCACGCGTAAACGGTTACCCGGTGGTTCGTTCATCTGACCATACACCATTGCCACTTTGTCCAGTACGTTGGAGTCTTTCATCTCGTGATAGAAGTCGTTACCTTCACGAGTACGCTCACCTACACCGGCAAACACAGACAAACCGCTGTGCGCTTTGGCAATGTTGTTAATCAGTTCCATCATGTTCACGGTTTTACCTACACCGGCACCGCCAAACAGACCGACTTTACCACCTTTGGCAAACGGGCACAGCAGGTCAATTACCTTGATACCGGTTTCCAGCAATTCGGTAGAGCTGGAAAGCTCATCAAATTTTGGTGCCTGCTGGTGAATGGAACGGGTGGTGCTGGTTTTGATTTCACCAGCTTCATCAACTGGATGACCCAAAACGTCCATAATCCGACCCAGAGTAGCCGTACCTACTGGTACAGTAATCGGGGCGCCAGTATTGACTACGGCCATACCGCGTTTCAGACCATCGGAAGTACCCATGGGAATGGTACGCACGATACCATCACCCAGTAACTGTTCAACTTCGAGAGTTAAATCAGTATCAACCAGTTTAAGAGCGTCATACACATTGGGAATGGAATCATGTGGGAATTCAACGTCCACTACCGCACCAATGATTTGTACGATTTTGCCTTGGCTCATTATCGCATCCTAAGTTTATTTGACCTGCACTGCTTAAACAGCAGCAGCACCGGCCACAATTTCTGACAACTCTGTGGTAATCGCTGCCTGACGCGATTTGTTATACACCAGACGCAATTCTTTAATGGCGTTGCTCGCATTATCGGTAGCGGCTTTCATTGCTACCATACGCGCAGCCTGTTCGGCAGCCATGTTTTCAGATAAGGCCTGATAAACCACAGACTCTAAATAACGGCGGACTAAAAATTCCAGCACCTGCTGTGGTGAAGGTTCGTATACGTATTCCCAGCCGTATTCCTTGCTTTCAGGTACCTGATCCAGAACATTCTGCCCGATTGGCAGCAGTGTTTCCAGACGTGCTTCCTGACGCATGGTATTGATAAAGCCGGCATAAACCAGATAAATTGCATCCAGTTTACCTTCGGCATAACGCTGAAAAATTTCCGTTAACGGACCTAATAATGTAGCTACTCTGGGTGTATCACCCAAGCCCACAGCACTGGCAATGACATTCAAACCCACGCGGTTGCATGCCGCCAGCCCTTTGCTGCCCAGACACACAACTTCGGCATCCAGCCCCTGATGATTGCATTCTTGCACTTTACTGAAGAATGCTTTCAAAATATTGGCATTTAAACCGCCACACAAGCCCTTGTCGGTAGTAATAACGATGAAGCCAACACGCTTGCTATCATTAGTACTACGCAATAAAGGTATGTTATGACTGGAATGGGTTTGTGCCAGATGGCTCATTACCAGACGAATTTTATCGGCATACGGACGCGCCTGACGCATCCGTTCCTGAGTCTTCCGCATTTTAGAGGTTGACACCATTTGCATCGCTTTAGTGATCTTTTGGGTATTCTGAACACTGCGAATTCTGGTGAGAATCTCTTTTCCTACTGCCATTTCAGACTCCTTTCAATGACACGCTTACGCCTGAAAGCTGTAAGACGATTTGAAGGTCTTCATGGCGTTGTCCAATGCTTTGGCATTATCATCGCTCAAGGCACCGGTTGCATCAATGTCCTGCAATACGTTCGGACACTGGGTACGCACATAGCCTAAAAACTCTGCTTCAAAGCCCAATGCTTTTGACACTGGTACATCATCATAAGAACCGTTGTTTATCGCCCACAAGGTCAGCGCCATTTCTCCGGTACTCAGAGTGCTGAACTGTTTCTGTTTCATCAGTTCTGTCACAACTTCACCATGACGTAGCTGTTTGCGGGTTGCTTCATCCAAATCAGAAGCAAACTGTGAGAATGCAGCCAGTTCGCGGTACTGTGCCAGAGCCAGACGAATACCACCACCCAGTTTTTTGATGACTTTGGTCTGGGCTGCACCACCTACACGGGATACAGAGATACCGGCATTGATGGCAGGACGGATACCAGAGTTGAACAGGTCCGTTTCCAAAAATATCTGGCCGTCTGTAATGGAAATAACGTTGGTTGGTACGAATGCAGATACGTCACCAGCCTGAGTTTCAATAATCGGCAGGGCAGTTAATGAACCGGTTTTGCCTTTTACTGCACCCTTGGTCAGCTCTTCTACTTCATGTGCATTGATGCGGGAAGCGCGTTCCAGCAGACGTGAATGCAAATAAAATACGTCGCCCGGATAAGCTTCTCGGCCAGGTGGACGGCGCAACAACAGGGAAATCTGACGGTATGCTACTGCCTGTTTAGACAGATCATCATAAACAATCAGCGCATCTTCACCGTTATCTCGGAAAAATTCACCCATGCTGCAACCAGCATATGGGGCAATATATTGTAGAGCAGCTGCTTCAGAAGCAGTAGCAGCAACAATAATGGTGTGATCCATCGCACCATGCTCTTCCAATTTGCGCACTACGCTGGCAATGGAAGAAGCTTTCTGGCCGATAGCTACATAAATACAGATTACGCCGGTGTCTTTCTGGTTAACAATGGCATCCAGAGCCACGGCGGTTTTACCGGTCTGACGGTCACCAATAATCAATTCGCGCTGGCCACGACCAATAGGAACCATTGAGTCAATGGCTTTCAGACCAGTTTGCATGGGCTGATCCACAGACTGACGTGCAATCACACCCGGGGCAATTTTTTCTACTGGAGCAGTGTGCGTGGCGTTAATTGGACCCTTGCCATCAATCGGACGACCCAGTGCATCAACTACACGGCCTACCAGCTCACGGCCTACCGGTACTTCCAGAATACGACCGGTACAGGTAACTTCGTCACCTTCTTTAATATGTTCTGATTCACCCAGAATCACGGCACCTACAGAATCGCGCTCTAGGTTCATGGCGAGACCAAATGTATTACCGGGAAACTCGAGCATTTCACCTTGCATCACGTCTGACAAGCCGTGAACGCGCACAATCCCGTCAGTTACAGACATTACGGTACCACGGGTACGTAATTCTGTATCTACGTTCAGGTTTGCGATTTTAGCTTTAATCAAATCGCTAATTTCAGCAGGATTAAGCTGCATGAAAACTCTCCTAATTCATCAATGCCGCATGCAGGCTGTTTAATCTGCCTTGCACCGACAAATCCAATACTCGGTCACCAACTTCTACTTTTACGCCACCAATTAATTCCGGGGCAACCACCTGATGCGCTTTCAACCGGCTGTTGAAATGGGCTTCCAGATCCACAACGACTTGTGCAAACTGCACTTTATCAATGGGATAGGCCGTATATACGGTGGCTTCTTTTATATCGTTAAGGGACAAAGCATAGTCTTGGAATAACGTATAAATTTCTGGCAAAACTGTTAAGCGTTTGTTCTGCGCCAACACGAAGATGAAATTTTTCAGTTCATCAGCAGGCGTAAAATCGACTAATGACAGGATTTCTTTTGCCTTCTGTGCATATTCGCATTCCGGCTCGTCAATCAGTAACTGCACTTTTGGTTGCAGGATAACTTCAGCCAGTGTTTTCAGTTCGTCCAACCAAGACTCAATCTGATTCTGTTCTTGTGCCAAACTGAACAATGCCTTGGCATATGGTCTGGCTATGGTTGCGAACTCAGCCATGGGATTACAGCTCCTGTTTCAGGTTCGCCAGTAAATCAGCGTGATGTGAAGGGTTAACTTCGCTGCGCAGGATGGATTCGGCACCTTTAACAACCAAATCTGCTACCTGCTGACGCAGTGCTTCACGGGCCCGATTGGCTTCTTGCTCAACATCAGCTTTTGCCTGAGCCATGATACGGGCAGCTTCTTCCGATGCCTGTGTTTTGGCATCTTCAACAATCTGCGCGGCACGCTTTTCCGCATTGGCCACCATTTCGGAGACCTGACTGCGACCCTCGGCCAAGATATCAGCAACACGTTTTTCCGCCTGAGCAAAATCGTTTTTTCCACGTTCAGCAGCAGCTAAACCTTCGGCAATTTTGTCGGCACGGGCATCAAGTACTTTGACGATGGGTGGCCATACGAATTTCATCGTAAATAGCACAAACATAACAAAAACGAGTACTTGTGCAATTAGGGTTGCGTTGATATTCACGATTAAACCTTTAGAATTTGTGTTTATTAATTAAAACAGTTAACAACCAGCAAATCCAAGTTTATCAGCCGCCGATTTTGGCGAAGTACAAGAATGATACGCCCAGGGAGATAATGAACGCAGCATCAATCATACCCATGATAATGAAGAATTTACCCAGCAATGAGTTCATTAATTCAGGCTGACGGGCAGAAGATTCCATGTATTTTGCACCCAGCATACCAATACCGATAGAGGCACCCATGGCAGAAATACCGATCATCAAACCACAAGCGATAGCGATTAAACCACCCATTTACTTCACTCCTTAAATAAAAGAAAAGAATACTACAACAAATAAATTACCCTTAATGGGAATCGTGAGCCTGACCCAGATAAACAAAGGTCAGTACCATAAAGAGATACGCCTGCAAAGCAATCACCAAGATATGGAATATAGCCCAAGCCAGACCAGCAATGATTTGCAGGACGAAGAGAACCACATCGCTAACACCAGCAGCACCAGACATACCCCAGGCACCGCCCATCAAGGCAATAACCATAAACAGAATTTCACCCGCATACATGTTACCGAACAGTCGCATACCATGCGATAGGGTTTTGGAAAAGAATTCAATGATATTCATCAAAAAATTGGGAATAAACAGCCAAACCTTGTTACCAAATGGCGCACTGAACAATTCGTGAATCCAACCACCCAAACCTTTGATTTTGATATTGTAAACAATACACAAAAATAAAACGGAAATGGCCATGGCCATGGTGGTATTCAGGTCTGCAGTAGGCACAACGCGCAGATAAGCATGATGATCACCTGTGCTATGCTGCCAAGCCCATGGCAATAGATCAACTGGCAACAGATCCATGATATTCATGAACAGAATCCACATAAATACGGTCAACCCCAGCGGAGCAATGGTCTTACGGGATTTCTCATTGTGAACCATATCCTTGCAGATACCGCCTACAAATTCAATCAGCAATTCTATGGCCGCCTGAAAACGAGTGGGTACACCTACTTTCATGCGTCGCGCTGCCACAAACATGATGGCAGAAGCGATAACACCAGTTAGGATGGAAAAAAACAGGGTATCCAAATTGAGAAACGAGAAATCAACCATATTTGTCTGATAATCTGGTGATTTCTGGGTGTAATTGATTAAGTGATGGCTAATATATTCGCCCGGAGTCATCTCTGTGCCGCTCATAGTAACAATCTTTTTCTAAATGTGAACAATCCAGCCTGACTGACTAGTATCAGTCCTGTCAGGTAAGCAAACCAGTTAACAGCAGAATAGCATACATACACCAGCAACATCATCAGGCATATCATGAGGATTTTGCTGATTTCTGCCATTAACAGTGTTGCAGGTAATAGCGCCGGTAATTTTTTTGCAGCGATAATGGTTAATATCGCCAGTAATGTTGGTATCAGGTAACTCAGGCCACCCAATACTGCTGACCAGATAGCAGAATAATTCCACAACCATGCAGACACGCAAATTGCGGCAAACAACATGACTGTTTGCCAAAACATGATTGACTTCATTCTGTTACTCTGGAAAACACTACGGTAAGCTGCGCTAATATAATCAACTAATACAATATCGTCAAGTGATTTTGTGAAATTTCGTTAACCAATCTTTCGCTAATTGATTAATTTTTCTATATATTTCTATAACATTAACATTGTCAGAATTATTAACTAAACTGAAAAGTATTTGCGCAGTTAATCTCTGTTTCACAGGCTTATTCCAGCCCCAACCTTTGTAATATATGGCTTAATGTTTCAGGATTATCAAACTGCAAAATAATCCGGCCACTGCGCTGATTCCGGCTTTGTACCTGCACAGGTACGGAAAAACGCTGCTCTAGTGCGGCTTCAATTTGTTGTATTTCGCTGCTTTTTTCCGCCGGATGACGTGTGTCAGCCTCTGGTTTGGCCTGTGCCTGTTGGCAACGGCGTTCTACTTCCCGTACTGACCAGCCATTTTGTGCTGCTTTTTGTGCCAGATCAATTTGTTGGATAACCGACAGGGTTAATAAAGCACGTGCATGCCCCATTTCCAGTTGTCGACTGTACATCAGATCCTGAACTGGCTGGGGCAGATTAAGTAAGCGCAGGCTGTTGGAAATGCTGCTGCGGCTGCGTCCAACTGCTTTGGCAACTGTATCATGAGTGAGGCCGAATTCATCTACCAGACGTTTTAAACCTTGCGCCTCTTCAATGGGATTGAGGTTCTGGCGCTGGATATTTTCAATCAGCCCCATGGCTAGGGCAGCTTCATCGGAAATGCTTTTAACGACTACGGGAATTTCCTGCAACTGTGCCAATTGTGCAGCACGCCAACGGCGCTCACCGGCAATCAGCTCGTATTGCTGCAAACCCATTTCGCGCACGATTACCGGTTGAATAATGCCCTGAGCACGTATTGACTCGGCCAATTCCTGTAAGGATTCATCATCAATCTGAGTGCGCGGCTGGTAACGCCCGGGAATAATATCGGTAATCGCTACTCTGGTTAAACGATCTCCACCGGTGATGTCACTGCCGGAACCGAGTAAGGCATCCAAACCTGCGCCCAAACCTTTTGCTTTTACCATGTATCACTCTTTAAATTTGTTGGTTGACTCTATTATCTGCTACGTCGATGCTGTTGTTAGGTTGATAAGTGATTTTATGCCTGTTTCACTGCTGTACGCACCAAAATCTCATCGGCAAGTGCCAGATAGGCTTTGGTGCCGGTAGCTCGTGGGTCATATTGCAGTGCCGGCATGCCATGACTAGGTGCTTCGGCCAAACGGACATTACGCGGAATAGGCGTGCTGAACAGTTTATCCGGGAAATGGGCACTTAGCTGTTCATCTACCTGTTTGGCCAGCAGGCTGCGCGGGTCATACATTGTGCGGACAATGCCCAGAATGTCCAGTTGCGGATTGATTGCCTGACGGATTTTACGCACAGTGGCAATCAGGTCGGAAATACCTTCCAGAGCATAATATTCACACAACATGGGTACAATGATGTGTCGTGCCGCTACTAAGCCATTGATGGTTAGTAAGGTTAATGTTGGCGGGCAGTCGATAATAATATAGTCGTACTGGCTGACTACCTGTGCTAGGGCATTTTTTAGGCGCATTTCGCGAGCCAGTTCCTGCACCAACTCGACTTCGGCACCTGCCAGAGCCCGATTGGCCGGCAGGACATCAAAGCCACCATTTTGGGCAGGGATAATGGCGGTGTGAATTTCTTCATTGCCCAGCAATACGGCATAAACTCCGCTGGTTACGTTGCCTTTGTTAATACCGCTGCCGGTAGTGGCATTGCCCTGAGGGTCGAGGTCAACAATCAGAACTTTGGATTTTTTTTCTACCAGTGAAGCAGCCAGATTAACGACGGTGGTGGTTTTACCCACACCACCCTTCTGATTGGCTACGGCAATAATATGTGCGCTCATGGATGATCTTTCTTGCGTACCAACACCATATGGCGTTCTGCATCCAGATGGGGAACGCTGAGTTTGTCTACCCGAACCAATTCTACATTTTCTGGCAGGCGCTCAATTTCTTCATACGGATACACGCCTTTCATGGCCGCCCAGTAACCACCTTTTGCCATTAGCTGCTTGGTGATGGTGACAAAGTCGCTTAATTCGGCAAAAGCTCGGCTGGTAATGACATCAAACTGTTCACCCACCATAGCTTCTACCCGTGCGGTAATCACCTGTACGTTGCTTAAGCCCAGCTCGATAACTGCCTGTTGCAGAAATGAGGTTTTTTTGCTGTTGGCGTCTAGGAGGGCTACGGGTAAATCCGCACGGGCAATGGCCACGGGGATTCCGGGCATGCCGCCACCACTACCGACGTCAATCAGACCACGGGCGTGCTCTACATAGGGTAACAAGGTTAGGCTATCGAGAATATGATGGCTGATAACATCCTGATCGTTACGCAGTGCAGTCAGGTTGTAGGTGCTGTTCCATTTTTTTAACAGTTCTACAAATGCCAGCAACTGTAATTGCTGTGGTACTGTCAGGTTGATATTCATCTGCTGCAAACCTTGTTGCAGCATGGCTTTCATGTCACTCATGCTGTTTTTGCTCCTTCAAAACCCCGTCTCAGATGGACCATCAATAATGCTACCGCTGCTGGCGTGATGCCGGATATACGTGATGCCTGCCCTACAGTTTCGGGGCGGAACTGATTCAGTTTTTGTTGTACTTCAGCGGAAAGGCCTTTCACCAGTGTGTAATCGATACTGACTGGCAATTTTAGTTTTTCCAGATTCTGGCGGTGACTGATTTCATCGTTTTGCCGTTCGATATAGCCCTGATATTTTGCCTGAATTTCTACCTGTTCTGCGGCATCTGTACTGAGTATTTCCTGCTGCGCATTTGGCAAAGTCATTAAGGCGGCGTAGCTGACATTTGGCCGGCGTAACATGTCCAGCAGGCTTGATTCCTTACTTAATGGCTGCCCCAGTACGCGCTGCTGTTCACTCATGGGCAGATTCAGTGGGGTATACCAGGTATGGCTTAGGCGTTGCAGTTCACGCTCTACCGCTTCCTGTTTCTGCTGGAACATTTGCCACTGTTCATCACTCACCAGCCCTACTGCCCGCCCCAGCTCGGTTAGCCGCATATCGGCATTATCTTCGCGCAGTTGCAGGCGGTATTCGGCACGGCTGGTAAACATGCGATAGGGTTCGGTTACACCCTTGGTAATCAAATCGTCAACTAGTACGCCTAAATAAGCCTGATCACGCTGCAACACCAGTGCTTCGGCTTCACGGGTATAAAGCACTGCATTGGCTCCAGCCAGTAATCCTTGTGCGGCAGCCTCTTCATAACCGGTGGTACCATTAATTTGTCCGGCAAAAAACAGGCCGGCTACACTTTTGGTTTCCAGACTGGCCTTGAGGTTGCGCGGGTCGAAGTAATCATATTCGATGGCATATCCGGGGCGCAGGATATGTGCATTTTGTAATCCGGGCATGGAATGTACCAGCTGCAGCTGGATATCAAACGGCAGGCTGGTGGAAATACCGTTAGGGTAATACTCGTGAGTGGTTAGTCCTTCCGGTTCCAGAAAAATCTGATGACTGTCTTTATCGGCAAAACGGTTGATTTTGTCTTCGATAGAAGGACAGTAGCGTGGCCCAACCCCTTCAATCTTGCCGGTAAACATCGGGCTGCGGTCGAAGCCACTGCGAATAATGTCGTGGGTATGACTATTGGTATGGGTAATCCAGCAGGAAATCTGCTGCGGGTGCATGGCACGGCTGCCACGCACGGAAAATACCGGCGCCGGATTATCACCCGGCTGCTCTTTGAGCTGACTAAAATCAATGCTGCGGCCATCAATCCGTGGCGGGGTGCCGGTTTTCAGGCGCCCCTGCGGTAAATTCAGCTCTTTCAGGCAACCAGACAGACGCTGGGCGGCCGGGTCACCGGCACGGCCACCGGCATAGTTTTCTAGACCAATATGAATTTTACCGGCCAGAAAAGTACCAGCGGTCAGCACCACTGCTCGGCCTCGGAATGAAACACCCATTGATGTCATCACGCCAACGGCACGGCCATGTTCTACAATAATATCTTCGACCTGTTGCTGGAATAATTGCAGATTCGGCTGATTTTCCAACACGGAGCGGATAGCCGCTTTATATAAAATACGGTCAGCCTGCGCGCGCGTGGCGCGTACTGCTGGCCCTTTTGAGGCATTCAGACGCCGAAATTGAATACCACTGTGATCGGCTGCCAATGCCATTGCGCCACCCAGCGCATCCAGTTCGCGCACTAGATGGCCTTTGCCGATGCCGCCAATAGACGGATTGCATGACATTTGTCCCAGCGTTTCGATATTGTGGGTAAGCAATAATGTATTTGCGCCCATGCGTGCAGCGGCCAGAGCTGCCTCTGTACCGGCATGGCCACCACCTACCACAATTACATCGTATTCAATCGGATAATTCATTTTGACAACAGTTGATTCCATAACGTTGTTTTTTCACGAAACAACGTTTAAGCAAAAGGTAGCTATTTTACGCGAGCTGCTGCTGTTTGTCAGGCCGGTAAAAATACAAAGAGATTTTTAGTACAGATAGTTGCTGTTGTCATATGCTGTTTTAATGGCTGTGTACGGCCTGCCATGCGGCATCCAGTCTGGCTCCAGCAGCCTGCAATGCAGCTTCTGCCTGCTGACGCTGGACATCAGCCTGATTGAAATCACTTTGCAGACGAGTAACATTATCCTGTGCATTTTTTAGCTGCAACTGTGCCGATTGTAACTGAGTTTGCAGTTGCAAGGCTCTGCTCTGGCTGGCACTTTGCCCTGACAATGCTGCCTGATAGGCTTTCTGTGCACTAAGCAGCTCTACATCGGCAGGAGACTCAGCCCATGCCGTAACAGCCAAACCCCAAAATAACCACAAGCTATATTTTACTTTCATGCCTGATCACTTTCTCTATCAGATTTAATGACTACACACTTGCTGATATTGCTGCTCGGAGGCTGAACCACTGGTAATACTCATCGGGCGCAAATCAGTTTCGCCAAAATGATCCTGACGAATCAGTTCACCATGCGCATCTAGCAGCTCTACATCCAGTACTCGGAACAGTTTCCGGCCACAGTCAATCTGGATGGTGCTCAGTGCTGTTTTATAGGCCGGGGTATTGCTGTAATGCTGCTGTTTCGAGTCGATAACGGTTTTACGATCACGGAAAGTAACCAGATTACCCTGACGTCTGATGCTGTCGCTATCCAGTGCATGTTGAACATTACCGCTGGCAGATACGCCCAGCTCAATCCAGCTTCCATCTGCTTTTTTGGGCACACTGGTTGTTGTACATGCAGCCAGTATGGTACAAACAGTCAGACTGGTCATCAGGTGACGGAGATAAATGATTTTCATGCTAATTCCTTGCAACAACCGGTGAGTGGCTGTCGGAAATAAAGGTAAGTTGCAGTACAATGCCCGTTTCAGATTAAGTGTAACAGGTGTTATGTGACCCATGCTGAGCAAATTTTACACGATGTTTTCGGCTATCCGGAATTTCGCGGCCAACAATCCGAAATTATTAACACCGTGGCAAAGGGCAATAATGCATTGGTACTGATGCCCACCGGCGCGGGTAAGTCGTTATGTTATCAAATTCCGGCGTTAATGCGCGATGGTGTCGCCATCGTTGTATCCCCGCTGATTGCACTGATGCAGGATCAGGTTACGGCTTTAAATATCAATGGTATTGCCGCAGCTTGTGTACATGGTGGTACCAGTAGCGAGGAAGTACAGCGCATCGGCGATGAAATCGCTGCCGAACATTTGCAGCTATTGTACGTGGCTCCGGAACGGCTGGTGATGCCGCGTTTTTTACAGTTTTTACATAATACCCGCATCAGTCTGTTTGCGATTGATGAGGCTCATTGCGTTAGTCAATGGGGACATGACTTTCGTCCCGAGTATCAACAGTTATCTGTACTGGCGGATGAGTTTCCTAGCATACCGCGAATTGCACTAACTGCTACAGCCGATAATGCCACTCGTGCCGATATTCAACACTATCTGGATTTAACAGATGCACCGGTATTTATTTCCAGCTTTAACCGCCCGAATATTGATTATCAGGTTGTTGAAAAAAATAACGGTAAAAAACAGCTGCTGCAATTTATCCGCAGCCAGATGCATGGTGAGAACGGTATTGTCTACTGCCTGTCGCGCAAACGTGTGGAAGATATTGCTGCTTTTCTGGGGGAAAACGGGCTGACTGCCCTGCCCTACCATGCCGGACTAGACTGGGACACCCGCAGCCAGAACCAACGCCGTTTTACACAGGAAGACGGTATTATCGTAGTGGCCACGGTGGCGTTTGGCATGGGTATAGATAAGCCGGATGTGCGTTTTGTAGCCCATCTGGACATGCCGGCCAGTATTGAACATTTTTATCAGGAGTCGGGACGTGCCGGCCGTGATGGCCTACCGGCCACCAGCTGGCTATGTTATGGCCTGAATGACTGGGTATTGCTGCGCGAACGGATTCAGCTAGCCGAGCGGGATGAAACACAAAAACGCATAGATTTGCAAAAATTAGATGCCATGCTGGCATTTTGCGAAACTGCCGATTGCCGCCGCCAACTGCTGCTGCGCTATTTTGGAGAGGACAGCCAGCCCTGCGGGCATTGTGATAACTGCATTGACCCACCCAGCCGGTTTGACGGTACTGTACTGGCGCAAAAACTACTTTCCTGCGTGTATCGGGTGGGGCAGCGTTTTGCTACTGGCCATGTGATTGATGTTTTACGTGGCCGTGAATCGGAGTGGGTACTACGTTATGGTCATCAGCAATTATCCACCTTTGGCATCGGCCGTGAATTGAGTGTCAAGGAATGGCGCACAGTGGTACGACAATGTGTTGCTGCTGGCTACCTGAATGTTGATATGGCCAATCAGGCTTTACAACTGACTGAACAGGCGCGCGCAGTATTAAAAAACCAGCAGCAGGTTTGGTTGCGCCCACTGAAACATGACAAAACCCGCAGTAGCCGCAGTAATGATATCTGGCTGCGCACCGAACGCGAAGAACGCCTGTGGCAAACCTTGCGCCGCTGGCGTAAAGAGCGCGCCAGCGAGAATAATGTACCCGCCTATACCATTTTTGCCGACCGCACCTTGCAGGATTTGGTACAGCATCCACCTGCCACACTGGCTGATTTAAATCATATTTATGGACTGGGCGAAAGTAAAATCAGAAATTTTGGTGCAGATATTCTGGCTCTGTGCCGCGAATGGGCGCAATAGCAACCAGCCCACGCCATTCATACCGCTAACAGATTAACTTATTTTCTCAGAGTGCTTTCCTCATGCCTTTTACCCTTTCTCATCCGGCCATCATTCTGCCTTTGTATCGTTACAGCAAATGGTTTTCCATGACTGGGCTGATTATTGGCAGCATGTCACCAGATTTTGAATATTATATCCGCATGAGAATGTTTGGCGTATATGGACATGCCTGTACCGGTATCTGCCTACTCAATATCCTTACCGGCCTGACTGTGGCTTTTATTTTTCACCTCATCATCCGCAATCCATTAATTCGACACCTGCCGTCCAGTTTACAGCGGCGCTTTAATGTTTATCTGACATTCAACTGGACGCAATATTTCTGCCGGCACTACCTGATTGTTATCTTTTCACTGTTTCTCGGTAGTCTGTCGCATGTATTCTGGGATGCTTTCACTCATCCGTCTGGCTGGTTTGTCAGCCACAGCCTGTGGCTACAGCAGGAAATAACACTGCCATTTTTGCAACCACTGCCTGTCTACAAACTATTACAGCATGGCAGCTCAATCGGTGGTCTGCTGTGCATTGCTGCTTTTATTTTGTACATGCCCCAATCGAACCTGCCTGTTGTGCAGATTAACTATCGTTACTGGCTGCTGATTGCTGTGAATGCTTTGCTGATTGCAAGTATTCGCATCAGCTTCAACCCAGATTGCCTACGCAGTGGACATCTAATCGTGACGATTATTATGTCGTTGTTTATTAGCACGACCATCACTTCGCTCTACACACAGTACGCTAAGCGCCATATTTAAAGCATATTCATAGTTAACCGTACACGTTCTATTTAAATTGAGGCATCAGGCAACCTTTGCTACGGAAACCGGCATCTACGCCAGCCAGCAAGAAATGACTATTTTTTACACTTCCATTTCATTTATATAAATATATGATTTTTATAAATAAAATAACCATGTCAACCCTACTTGATGCGCTATGTCAAATAAAAGCGAAAAATGCCGCTTTATTCACCACACCAATCCCATATATAGTAAAAAAAAAGACCGCAACGGCACTTTGATACTAAATATAGTATCTACGACACATAAATACCCGGATCAGGCAAATTGTTATTAGTTAATAGCAAAGCAGTAACTGCTGCCTGTTATGGCAGGCAGTAGCAGAAGGATAATCAGCATGAAACCCATTGTAATTAAAAGAGACGGCTGTCACGTCCCCTTTGATGCAGCCCGAATTCAGGATGCCATACAGCGAGCCGCCAGCGCCGTACACATTGATGACAGTGCCTACTGTACACAGGTTGCTGCTCGCGTCACCAGCATCATTGCCAGCCGAGAGTATGTTGATATTCATGATATTCAGCAGGCTGTGGAAGACCAGTTAATGGCTGGCCAGTATAAAGAACTGGCACGTGCCTACATTGAGTACCGCCACTCCCGCGATGTAGCGCGCGAATCGCGCGGCCGTCTTAACCGTGAAATTCAGGGACTAGTAGAACAAACTAATTTCAACCTGCTCAATGAAAATGCCAATAAAGACAGCAAGGTTATTCCCACTCAGCGTGATTTACTTGCCGGTATCGTAGCCAAACACTATGCGCAGCAGCATCTGTTACCGCGCGATGTGGTACTGGCACATGAACGTGGCGAAATCCATTACCACGATTTGGACTACGCACCCTTTTTCCCGATGTTCAACTGCATGCTGATTGACCTGAATGGCATGCTTACTCACGGTTTCAAAATGGGCAATGCCGAAATCGAACCCCCGAAATCGATTGCCACCGCCACCGCCGTTACCGCACAGATTATTGCTCAGGTAGCCAGCCATATTTACGGTGGCAGCACCATCAACCGTATCGATGAAGTACTAGCACCCTTTGTCCGTGCCAGCTACAACAAACACCTTGCCGTCGCAGCAGAATGGCAGATTGCCGATATTGAGGCTTATGCCCGCAACCGTACCGAAAAAGAATGCTACGACGCATTCCAGTCACTGGAATATGAAGTTAATACTTTGCATACCGCTAATGGTCAGACCCCCTTTGTGACCTTCGGCTTTGGTCTGGGCACTAGCTGGGAAAGCCGGCTGATACAAACCGCTATTCTGCGCAATCGTCTGGCCGGCTTGGGTAAAAACGGCAAAACAGCAGTTTTTCCGAAGCTGGTATTTAGCATCAAAGACGGCATTAACCACAAGGCCGAAGACATTAACTACGATATCAAACAGCTAGCTTTGGAATGTGCTTCCAAACGCATGTATCCCGATATTCTCAACTATGATCAGGTAGTGGCGGTTACCGGTTCCTTCAAAACCCCAATGGGCTGCCGCAGCTTTTTGGGCGTCTACGAAGAAAATGGCGAACAAATTCATGAAGGGCGTAACAATCTGGGCGTTATCAGCCTCAACCTGCCGCGCATTGCCATCGAAGCCAAACATGATGAAGCACGTTTCTGGCAACTACTGGATGAGCGCCTGCAACTGTGTCGCACCGCACTGATGACGCGTATTGCCCGTTTTGAAAACGTCAAAGCACGAGTTGCACCGATTCTGTATATGGAAGGTGCCTGTGGCGTACGCCTGAATGCCGATGACTCAGTAGCGCAGATATTTAAAAATGGCCGCGCCTCTATTTCTCTGGGCTATATTGGCCTGCATGAAACCATCAACGCCCTATATGGTAGCGACACCCATGTCTTTGACAGCGAAACCTTACGCCAGAAAGCCATCGCCATCGTGCAGAAACTGCGCACCACTGCCGACCAGTGGAAAGCTGAAACCGGCTATGGTTTCAGCCTCTACAGCACCCCGAGTGAAAATCTGTGCAACCGCTTCTGCCGTCTTGACACCGCTAAATTCGGTGTGATTAGCGGCGTAACCGACAAAGGCTACTACACCAACAGCTTCCATCTGGACGTAGAGAAAAAAGTGAACCCGTACGACAAAATCGACTTCGAGACTCCCTATCCGAAAATGGCCAGTGGCGGCTTCATCTGCTACGGTGAATATCCCAACCTGCAACATAATCTCAAGGCGCTGGAAGACGTATGGGACTACAGCTATCGCCATGTACCTTATTACGGCACCAATACCCCCATCGATGAATGCTACGATTGCGGCTTCAGTGGTGAGTTTTCCTGTACCAGCAAAGGCTTTGTCTGCCCTAAATGTGGCAACCACGACCCGGCACGCGTATCTGTTACCCGTCGTGTCTGCGGCTATCTGGGCAGTCCGGATGCCAGACCATTTAACACAGGCAAACAGGAAGAAGTCAAACGGCGGGTCAAACACCTTAGCCAACAGTGTGGTGCACTGTAAGCATGAACTACCATCAGTATTATCCGGTTGACGTAGTCAACGGCCCCGGTACCCGTTGCACCCTGTTTGTAGCTGGCTGCGAACACAAATGCCGCGGCTGTTATAACGCTACCACATGGCGGGTAGATTCCGGCAAGCCGTTCGACCAGCAACTGGAAGACCGCATCATCAGCGACCTCAACGACAGCCGTATTATGCGTCAGGGTTTGTCACTAACCGGCGGGGATCCGTTACATCCACACAATCTGAGTACCATCCTGCATCTGGTTAAACGAGTACGGCATGAAACCGAGCATAAAGATATCTGGTTGTGGACCGGCTACACCCTATCAGAACTATCCGCAGCCCAAAGACGGGTCATTGATGAAATTAACACCCTGATTGACGGCAAATTTATACAGGAACTGAAAGACCCGTCACTACTCTGGCGCGGCAGCTGCAATCAGGAAATTCATTACCTGCGCCCCGCATAACCCAAAGCGTTCTGCACCATTGCGATTGACCGATTACTCCCGTCTAATCACAACGGTGCATTTTCTTATTTAGGCCAGAAAAATTACATTAACAAACCAGCCAGTTATCAACATGCTTCATCCGCAGATTGCCCGCAACCGCCAGAAATCGCATAAAATACGCGTCTTGCAAGTAAAATTTGGGAATAATTTATCTTTTATCTGCATAAAACCAATAAATCACATCAACCCTAGTGCAGCAACATCACCTCAACAGCACAAATTTACCCAATTAAACAGTAGCCAACGCCACCTGCTCCTATCCTGTGCATATTGCTGGCCAGCCGAAAGTGGCAAAAATGGTTTTACCTTACCCAGACAGACATGGAAAACGCCAATGAGCACAATTGATTTAACCGCCAAACGCGCCGAAACTCAGGCAATGCTGGATAAAGCAGACTTGCTGTTTGACCGTAGCACCTGCGAAGCCAGACTGGAACAGATGGCTGCGGACATCACCGCAGCACTGAGTGACAAATATCCGCTGGTATTACCGGTAATGGGTGGTGCGGTGGTCTTTACCGGCAAATTATTGCCATTGCTGCGTTTTCCGCTGGATTTCGATTACATCCATATTTCACGCTATGGTGACAAACTTCAGGGGGGTAGCTATCAGTGGCTGCGTGCCCCGCAAAACGCCGTAGCAGGACGCCATATTCTGGTACTGGATGATATTCTCGATGAAGGCCATACGCTGGCCGCAGTAAAAAAACAGATACTGGAAATGGGCGCAGCCAGTTGCTCCACTGCTGTTTTTGCCAACAAGCTGATTGGCAAAGACAAACCGATTATGGCCGACTTTGTCGGACTGGATGTCCCTAACCGCTATGTATTTGGCTATGGCATGGATGCCGAAGGCAAATGGCGCAATCTGGATGAAATTTACGCGCTGGCTGAATAATAATTACTGCGCCACGGTAATGTAGTAATGCCGTGGCTGCTTTAATCAGCTTATATATACTGTTAACCCAAAGCAATATGGGATGGCGCAATATGCGGCTTTGTTAATTTTTCTAATACCTATTCACTTAAACTGATTAATTAAAAAATCAGATAAAAGCTGTTTATTGCTTGAAATATATGAAAGTGACTATCAATTTCATATATTAATTTATTATTATTCATATGATGATTGGAATGGCAACACATATTCAAGAAACAAAGCTAAGGAGTGGCCATTTGTAAAATTCCATCGGAAGCAAATAGCTTAACGAGGAATGTAACCGTTTGGGATTGTATCAATAAGCATCAGCCACAAAGCCTTGTTGTAATTCTTGGGTTGTCATGAATTTTACTCCTTTAACAAACTAAGTTTTAATACTTTTCAATGTTGCTTTCGCTACTGTATTGTTATACGGAAACCCTTTTTTTAATCAGCTTGTAATTAGCGATCGTTGAATATTAAATATATTAAAACACTCATCTAGCAACTGATTGTTAAACTTTTTCTCTATCTGAATGAAATAGATTTAATAATGATTGCGGTAGCTTAAACTGACTTAATACACACATCACTACAACTGCTGTTTTATATTAACCAACACCATAGCCGGCAATCTGTCGATTAGATAAATTCAGTAACACACATAAATAAATCCCGTGATGGTGAACACGCTTATAGGTTAAGTCTGCCACTATAATCTATAGTTAGGCACCTGCATCCAACTGACGCTGTAAATGATTAGCCGTTGCTGCGTCATTGCTTGCTGTTTGATATCCTCAATAACGTGTACATTGATATTAATGTTAGCGACCTCATTACCTAGGCAATGTAACAAAGGAAAACACTGATGCCCACTTGTTATAAGGCAAAACGAGTGCGTCTGGTTTGATATGATTGATAACTGCGATCAAAAATAGCTAATATTTTGTCGGCGTAATTGGCCATCGATTTCTATTTGGTTGCTTTGCACTGATTATAGACATAATGTCTGGATATCCCTAAGCAGCGACATAGTACCGCTACAGCATAACAATGTTGGTTTACTTTCAGAGTTTTAATTTTCATCCCATGATCAGTATAGCCTACTTTGGAATAACGTTTTCCATCCGTAGCTGTTTAAGCTCTTTTCGTAACGCAATTAGTTCATTTTGTTCTGGAGCGGTTATCTTTAGTCTTAAATGAACCACTCTTGCTTGATTGGTTTATCCAGCTGTCTAAAGCGGATGGCGTCAATTCATATTCCTTGAGCACTTCACTGCGGGATTTTCCCTATTGATATAGTTTAACTATTTGCCCTTTGAAACCAGCACTAATAGTGCGTTGTGCAAGTTTTTATTGATATATCATTTTTTCCTTTTTAGTTTTAGAGTTAAGTTTGTCTTGCCCCTAAAAGTTGTATGACTTAGTGTAGCCATTCCACTAATTCAAACCACCGATGAGGAGATGAATGGCTGACAGAATATTTTTATCCTATTTGCTTAAAAAACTAATAAATAACCTAGTCTACTAATTCAAAGACAAATTTGAATTTTAAACATATAGCATATTTCAATTGCATTAATATCATAATATGGTACAATTTCTATACAACTATCAGTTAATCCGCAGATAAAACAACTTTTTACCTCAGACCTATGCATAGCTTACAATAAATTCAATATATGTCTTTAATATTACATTTATTATTGATTACAATATTAATTTAACGAATTATTGACAAACATAATTATTCACCAGTATGATAACCAAGCCGTATTAAATAGTACGGCCAGCTCTGGAAGGCTGTTTCATCAGGCAGATAAGCCATTGATATTTTCACATGATGGTGTCTTATATTCTGTTTACCAAGTCATTGGCATACCTCTCCCATGGTAGACAATGGCAGGGAGGCTTTATGCCTGCCGGTTCTGATTAACGGTCTTCCAGCCTTGCCATTCTTCTGCCGCCCCATGCGTCTGGAAGCGCATAGCGGTTTGATTAGGATAATCAGGAAAGGCAGTGTTTATGACTACTTTTGTGGCGAGAAACCGCCATTTGGAAGCGTACATGTTACGCCTGTTTCCTCCAGCGATGGTTTTAATCAACAGCACGCAGGTGTCAACGAAGTTTTGTCATATTAATTTGCGTGAAAACAACACTTTTAAACCTGATAGATACCCATTTATCAGATATAAACTGAAATACCTAAAAAACTGATTATTTACCCAGTGAAGCTTAACAGCGTGACTAATTAGGTATTATAATCAGCAACGGGATAATCAGTTTTTATAACTTATTATATTTATTGCATTTAGTATATTATTTTGTATTAATCGCTACAATTTTCAGAGTGTAGCAAAGGGTTGAAGAAATGTTTCAAAAAAGGAATTGTCTAAAGAATTTCGGATGATGTCAGTACAGAATCACAAGTTCTAGTCATTATCCACTACCGCATTGTTTGTCTATGTTTCCTGGTTCTTTAGCTTTTAAGGGGCGGAACCAGGCTTTTTACATTCTGTAGCAGCATTATTTTCATAAAATCTATCAACAGCTTAGTTTATAGTCATTTCAGTGTTTCATCGCGGCATGACCCTCATCACGCAATTGCAGTATTTTCTTACCCTCAGTTTTGGCTTGTGCCATTTTCCCAGCTTTAACTAGCTTGCTGGTTTTATCGATTTCAGCAATTAATTTATCCATTTCTGACTGATATACCCGCAGTTTAGGGTTATTTGCCGCAGCGTTTGTCAGCCCGTATGGTTTTTGTGCACGAGCTGCCACAGCAGCAGTACGCATACTGGCTAAAGCCTTGCTGGCATCAGCCACCGTTTGCGCCGCATTAAAGCGCGCATAGCTCATCGTAATCGCACTCATATACATATTTACTTCATTAGCCTGTACCGTCACAGCAGATAGCACCAGAGATAATAACAATATCCCGGTAGACAGAAAGCGTTTCATTTTCATCTAATTTTCCTGTTATTCAGTTAACCTTACCAGCCAATAATCAAACCACCAAGCATATTTAATCGTGCGTAGTTAACTCTTTTCAATCATGTTTACAGCCAGCATACTCTGATAAAAATATTTTAACAGCAGTATGCCGTTATGTAGCAAAAACTAAGAATTTCGCCTTGTTAGCAATATTACAGACTTTGTGCCTGAATCAGCCTGTGCAAAAAATGATCACAACGACTCAACTGTTCCAGCTCAATATACTCATTAGCCTTATGTGCCACCGTAATGCTGCCGGGACCACACACTACCGTGCTGATACCGCTATGCTGAAACTGGCCACCTTCAGTAGCATATGCTACTTTAGCACGCTGGTCAGTATCCACCAATTGGGCAATCAATGCATGCAACTGCTGATTATTCGCATCATTTAAGGCCGGTACCTGCACATTATGCGTTAATTTAATTGCTGCTTCTGGTGCAACTGCCTGCATGGCAGGTAAGAGTTGGGTGGTAATATAGTGCTGAACAGGTTCAATCAGCTCTTCCACTGTCATATGCGGCAGATTACGGTAATCAAACTCAAAAGCACAGTAATCAGGCACAATATTGATGGCCGTACCACCACGAATCAGGCCGGTAGATACCGTAGCAAACGGTACATCAAACGCATGATCCAAATCAGCACGGTGCTGTAACTGGTGCGCCAACTGGTTGATAAATACAATCAGGCGGGCAGCATACTCAATCGCATTCACGCCATTGGGTGTAAGCGAAGAATGGGCATTCTTACCGTGTACTTCACAACAGAACGTATGGATACCTTTGTGAGCCACCACCATCTGCATGGATGTAGGTTCCCCCACTATGCAGGATTGTGGCTGCAAACCTCGTTTTTCCAGCTCTGCCAGCATAACTGGTGCACCCAGACAGCCGATTTCTTCATCAAAAGACAAGGCGATATGTAACGGCATTTTCAGCTTGGCCGCCTGCATGGCCGGAACCGCAGCCAGCACACTGGCAATAAAACCTTTCATGTCACTACTGCCGCGACCATATACACAACCATCGCGCACATCGACCACAAAGGGGTCAGACAGCCAGTTTTGTCCATCCACCGGCACCACATCGGTATGACCGGAAAACACCAGCCCGCCAGAAGTACTGCCATCAGCCGCAGCAATGGTTACAAACAGGTTAGCTTTGTCACCGCTTACATTATGTGCCAGCCATGGCGACAGTTTTCGGCTTTCCAGATAACCGGCCACATGGTTAATCAGAGCCAGATTACTCTGGCGGCTGGTGGTATCAAAAGCAATGAGCTGACGTAACCAGTTAAGGGTATCCACAACAATTCTCCAGTAAATTCTGCTTTAACCATAACATATTTTATGCGCCTAGCGTAGTTACAGCAGCATACAATAACCTGTTGCACGCAGATAATCGCTACAATAGCTATTTATTTAAAGGCACAACAAATGAAACAGCAATTCGATTTAGCCGGACATCCTCATATTGCGTTATGTGATTTACTTAAACTAGCCGGACTGGCAGAGAGCGGAGGGCGTGCCAAACAACTGATTGCCGAAGGCAGGGTACTGCGCAATCACCAGCCGGAAACCCGCAAAACAGCAAAAATTATTGCTGGTGACTGTATCCAACTGGCAGACAATGAAATCTGCGTCATTAATAGTCAGGCATGAACACACCAGAATTATTAACTGCACCAGTACCACCAGAAGACTGGGAGTGCTGTAACAGCGATTGTGGCGAAGCCTGCGTCTGGCAGATTTATTACCGCGAAAAAGCTGCCTATAAAGCACAACAGGCGCAACTGGCCACATCATCTCATACAGATGGAAATAACCCATGAGTATTGACTTACATTGCCATTCTACTGTTTCTGATGGTGCCTTGACACCAGCAGAAGTTGTACTACGGGCACATGCCAATGGCTGTACCCTGCTGGCGCTGACAGACCACGATCACACCGGTGGCATGGCTGCGGCACGCTTGCAGGCTGCGCAATCAGGAATAACTTTAATTAATGGTGTGGAAATCTCAGTAAGCTGGCGCGGCCGCACCATCCATATAGTCGGCCTGAATATCGCTCTGGAAGACGAGGTATTACAAACCCTGCTCCAGCGCCTGCGCAGTGGCCGTCTGCTGCGCTTACAGGCCATTGCCGACAAGCTGGCCAAGAAAGGCATAAGCGGTGCCTATGAAGGTACACTGGCACTAGCTACCAATATAGATATGGTAACCCGGACGCATATTGCTGATTTTCTAGTCAACACCGGCCATGTGAGCAAAAAAGCGGATGCTTTTCGCAAATATCTGGGCGATGGTAAATCCTGTAGCATCAAACACCAGTGGGCTGAACTGACTGAAGTTGTTGCTGCTATCCGGCACGCTGGCGGTATTGCCGTTATCGCCCACCCAATGCGCTATGAACTCTCTGCCACGGCCCGCCGCAATCTGTTTAGTGATTTTAAGGCCTGTGGTGGTGCGGCTATAGAAGTACACAGCGGCCGTTCCAGTCTGAACGACCGTCTGAACTATGCCTTGCTGGCACAACAATTCGGATTTTTAGCCAGTTGCGGCAGTGATTTTCACCGCGATGGTGATTTTGGCGGTGGTCTGATTGGCTCCTGCCCACTATTGCCACCAATATGCCAGCCAGTGTGGTCTCATTTTACTTAATCATCACCGTGAATCTGAACAACCAGACTAACAATGAAGACATAATCATTGATTTTGCTTTATTTTAAGCAAAAATATGAGCATATTTATTACACTCTTGATAACAATACAAGCTATACAAGTCTAGATATTGCTTTAACGCCGCTTATTGCCACATTCAAGCATCTTCATGATTTAAAATAAAAATTACAGTTATTCGATTCTGATTAACTGTTACCAGATTACAATCACAACGAATTTTCTCCAGCCAATAATCAACCTTTTTTTGAATCTTCCAATTGACGTTATGCGCTTTCTCAATCTGGACATTCGTTCAAAATAACAAAAACTGCCTGATTCCTAATTTAAGCCATCCTTTTACACAACCACTAAAATGAATAGCTGTTATTGATATCAATAATAGCTATATTGATAAAATAACCATTCCGGTAACTTAAACCTGCAACACTTGCACACAAGTAGCCAACATGAGCAGCCTGACCATAGGTGCCAACGACAACATCTTACTGCAATACAGAATAATCAGCGGATTGCTGAATAGAATCTGAAAGCGCCTAACAACCTTGTCAAAAAAAGCATATCAGCCTCGTTTCAGAACACTATCTGATTAAAATCTATAGCCGAAGATAAATTATATCTGTGAGACTGTTACAGGATGTATGATAACTGTCTACCTGCTATCATTTCACTCAAGCCAATTATTTGCCAACAGGATAAACCATGAAATCTCGTGCCGCAGTTGCTTTCGCTCCGGGTGAAGCATTAAAAATTGTCGAAGTAGATGTCGCTCCGCCCAAGTCAGGTGAAGTACTGGTGAAAATCACCCACACCGGTGTATGCCATACTGATGCATTCACTCTATCGGGTGCTGACCCAGAAGGTGTATTTCCTGCCATCCTTGGCCATGAAGGCGCTGGTATTGTCGTGGAAGTTGGTGAGGGCGTAACTTCGGTCAAACCGGGTGATCATGTTATTCCCCTGTACACTGCCGAGTGTGGCGAATGCCTGTTCTGTCGTTCAGGCAAAACCAATCTGTGTACCGCAGTGCGAGCCACACAGGGTAAAGGGCTGATGCCGGACGGTACTACGCGCTTTTCTTATCAGGGACTGCCGATTTATCACTACATGGGCTGTTCTACTTTCAGCGAATATACTGTAGTGGCAGAAGTATCACTGGCCAAAATTAATCCCGAAGCCAGGCATGAGCAGGTGTGTCTGCTCGGCTGCGGGGTAACTACTGGCATCGGTGCAGTACACAATACAGCGAAGGTACAGGCCGGCGATACGGTTGCCGTATTCGGGCTGGGCGGTATCGGGCTGGCCGTAGTACAAGGTGCACGACAGGCCGGTGCCGGACGGATTATTGCGATTGATACCAATCCAGCCAAATTTGCGCTGGCCAAACATTTTGGTGCTACCGAATGCATCAACCCGCATGATTATCAGGAACCGATACAGCAGGTCATTATCCGCCTGACTGAATGGGGCGTAGACCACAGCTTTGAATGTATCGGCAATGTGGACATTATGCGCGCGGCACTGGAATGTGCACACCGTGGCTGGGGGCAAAGCATTATTATCGGCGTAGCTGGTGTCGGTCAGGAAATAGCCACACGGCCTTTTCAACTGGTTACCGGACGAGTATGGAAAGGGTCGGCGTTTGGTGGGGTTAAAGGCCGTTCACAATTGCCGGGCATGGTAGAAGAGGCTATGCAAGGCAAAATTGAGCTATCACCATTTATCACCCATACCTTACCACTATCGGATATCAATCAGGCATTTGAGCTGATGCATACTGGTGAATCCATTCGCACCGTTATTTACTACTAACACACAAGTGTGCACATAATCTATTTACATTAAAGCAACACGGATAAACTGATATGGCTGAAATCACTCTACTGGCTACCCACAAACTGTTTAACGGCGAACAACGACGTTATCGGCATTACAGTCACTTCAACCAGTGTGACATGACTTTTTCCGTGTACCTGCCATCACGTGCCTTACAGGGTTATCAGCTACCCGTAGTCTACTGTCTGGGCGGGCTTACCTGTACCGATGAAAATTTTGCCGTTAAAAGTGGCGCACAACGTTTTGCAGCTGAATGGGGCATAGTACTGGTTATGCCAGATACCAGCCCACGTGGCACTGATGTAGCCAATGTAGATATCTACAGTTTGGGGCAAGGTGCCGGATTTTATGTTAATGCCACTCAGCAGCCATGGGCACAGCATTATCAGATGTACGATTATGTGGTAACAGAATTACCCAAACTCATCGAAAAACATTTTCCAGTCAATGAACAGCGCAGTCTGTGCGGACACAGCATGGGTGGCCATGGTGCGTTGATGATTGCCCTGAAAAACCCGCAGCGTTATCTCGCGGTATCAGCATTTGCCCCCATTGCCCATCCGAGTGCCGGAGCATGGGGGCAAGAGGCATTCACCACCTATCTGGGAAACAATCAGGCAGACTGGGCTGCATACGATAGTACGGAGCTGCTTACCCAAAATCTGCCCTCATTACCCATTCTTATCGATCAGGGCAGTGTGGATGAATACTATCCGGCACAATTACATCCACAGGATTTCGTACAGGTTGCCAGAAGCAAAGGAGTCAATATCCGTTATCACCTGCGCGAAAACTACGATCACAGTTACTATTTCGTTAGCACCTTTATCGAAAGCCATATCAGCTTTCATGCCGAAGCATTCGGCTTATAAATAAACCATCGAGAAGATTAACAATTAGGCCTCAATCACCGATTCGCGCGCAAACGTTTTTTCGCAATAATGACAGCGCAAACGTGTTTCGCCATGGCTAACCCGCACCGAAAAACGGCTTTGTACCGGTTCACCATGGCTGGCACAATTGCTGTTCGGACAACGAAACACTTCAGTGATGTTTTCCGGCAAAGTGAGTGTGCGTTTGCGTACCACGCGAAAATTCTCAATATCATTAACCGTAGCCTGTGGTGCAAACAGGGCTAAGCGATTGGCAGCCGCATCATCCAGAAACTGGCCGGATATTTTAATAATATCCTTGCTGCCACTGGACTGGCTGCTCAGATTGAAACCCATAGTAACCGCATTACCAGAATGCAGTAGCCTGAACTGGCGCAAAATGGTCAGCCCCTGCCCTACCGGAATGTGATCAATCACTGTGCCGTCTTTTATTGCCTCAATACTCAGCTTGGTCTGATTCATCATTTGTTTATCCTTTTGCACTGACTGCATCAATATGTTGATTCAGAATCGCTGCCAGAATAGCCTGACGCGCAAACATACCATTATTGGCCTGCTGAAAGTAATAGGCATGAATACTATTATCGACATCCGCGTGAATCTCATCCACACGCGGTAAAGGATGCAGAATACGCATATTCGGCTTAGCCTGTTTCAGCATGGCGGCACACAGACTAAAGTGGCCATTGATTCTGGCAAATTCCTGCTCATCAAAACGTTCACGCTGAATACGCGTCATATACAGAATATCTGCCCATGCCAGGGCCTCTTCCAAACTGTCAGAGGTTCGATAGGATATACCATTTTCATCTAGCTGTTCACAGATATAGACGGGCATCGCCAGCGTTGGCGGAGAAACAAAAATAAACTCACAGCCCCAGCGGCTGAGCGCCTGCGCCAGTGAATGTACCGTGCGACCATATTTCAAGTCACCCACCAACGCAATTTTTAAATTCTGCAAACATCCCTGTGTTTCATATATCGTCACCAAATCAAGTAGCGTTTGCGACGGATGCTGATTAGTCCCATCACCAGCATTAATCACCGGTACATGAGCAAACTCACTCACCACTCGCGCCGCGCCATCTTTCGGATGACGCATCACAATTGCATCAGCATAATTACTGATAATCCGTGCCGTATCAGCCAGCGTTTCCCCTTTTTTAGCGCTGGTATTGGCACCATCGGCAAAACCGATTACCTTACCGCCCAACCGTTGAATAGCCGTTTCAAATGATAAGCGGGTACGGGTAGATGGCTCAAAAAAACACGAACCAACCAAACGCCCATTCAATAAATCAGCCTGTGGCTGCTGCTTTAACTGTAAAGCAAGTGCCAGCAAAAATTCCAGCTGCGCAGTAGATAAATCATTAATAGAAATGAAATGTTGGCGATACAGCGGATTAGCCATAATTTAACCTTCAGCATTTTCAATAGGCACAAAAAAACCCGTTCACAAACGGGTAAGCATACAGTAATTAACTACTTGCATGTAATATCTGCTCCAGACAAATTGTAAAGCCTGCTGCAAGCATCCACATCACACAGTAATCCCGTAATAAACTGGTGCAAATTATCGCATAAACAGCGCAATGATAAAAGCTAGCCACTTTGAGTTACAATAAACAGTTCATTGTATTTTTATTTCTGTTTACATTGATTTATCATCAACTGGCACTAAACGTGCCCCTGTATCCCTTGCTTACCTACGCGCACCCCACAGCCCTGCCGGCAGGTACACGTGTGGCCGTGCGTTTTCGCAAACGTCTGCTGGCAGCAATTGTGTGGGAAAGCAATGTGCAGCCAGAAATTGATATCAGTAAAATACTGCCAATTGAAACCATATTCCCCGACGGCTGGCAATTACCTGCAGACTGGCGTGCCTTACTCAGTTTTACTGCCCGCTATTATCACTATCCGCTTGGACAGGCAGTCATGGCAGCCCTGCCCAAAGGCCTGCGCCAGCCGGAAGCGGTATCATTACCGCGTCAGGAGATGATGTATACACTCAGCGCCAGTGGCCACCTCAGGCCTCCGCCACCAGCACGTTTTCACAAACAGCATGCTTTATGGCAATGTCTGCAATCAGCACCAGCCACACTGCAACAGCTCAAAGCCAAGCACACTCAGGCCACGCATTACCTCAACCAGTGGCAACAACAGGGCTGGATACAGACCAAGCCTGTTCCAGCCTGCGCTAGCATTCCGGCCAGTCAGCATCAGCTTAATCAGCAACAACAGTACGCCAGCACATCAATACAGACCAAAGTCGGCCAGTTTGCCCCATTTTTGCTATATGGCATTACCGGCAGTGGCAAAACCGAAGTCTATTTTGACATCATGGCCAAAGTATTACAGCAGGGCAAACAGGTTCTGTTTCTACTACCGGAAATTAACCTCACACCGCAATTAATGCAACGCGTGCGCCAACGCTTTCCGCATACCGTCACCGCCGTATTACACAGCCAGACTGCTGCCGGCCAGCGTACCAGCAATTATCTTCAGGCCGCACTGGGGCAGGCTGCGCTGGTAATTGGCACACGACTGGCCGTGTTTACACCCATGCACAATCTAGGATTAATTGTCGTCGACGAAGAGCATGATTACTCATTCAAACAGGAAAGTGAGCTGCGCTATCAGGCACGTGATCTGGCTGTATGGCGTGCCCGGCAGACAAATTGTCCGATTGTACTGGGCAGTGCCACCCCATCATTAGAAAGCTGGTACAAAACCCAGCAAGGAGACTACCAATTACTCCAACTGAGTGAACGCGCCCATGCCAGTGCCCAGTTGCCACAGATTCATTTACTGGATATTCGCCGGCTGGCATTGGATAACGGCCTTAGCGACATCATCAAGCAAAAATTACAAGCCAATTTTGCTAACGGTGGCCTAAGCATGGTATACCTGAATCGGCGCGGCTTTGCTCCAGCCCTATTTTGTGCAGCCTGCGGACATACATTCGGTTGTCCAAACTGCTCGGCCAAAATGGTTTTACATCAGCATGCCGGACAATTACGCTGTCATCATTGTGATTATCATCAGCGTATCCCGCATTGTTGTCCAGAATGCGGTAATCAGGATTTGACTGCCGTTGGTCAAGGAACACAACGGATTGAAGAAAACCTGCAACATTTACTGCCCAATGCGCGCATTTTGCGCGTAGATCGCGATAGCACCGCACACCGGCAGGATTGGGCAGAAATCTATAGCAGAATCATGCAACGGCAGGTTGATGTACTGGTGGGCACCCAGATGCTGGCCAAAGGTCATGATTTTCCCCATCTGAATCTAGTAGTAGTTTTAAATGCTGATAACAGCCTCTACAGTGCCGATTTCCGAGCCCCAGAACGTTTATTTGCCGAACTAATGCAGGTGAGTGGCCGTGCCGGCCGTGCGGATTGTAGGGGTGATGTATGGGTACAAACACGACAACCTGAACACAAAGTTTATCAGGCTCTGGCCGCACAAAATTATGCCTCCTTTGCCACAACCGAACTGACGGAAAGACAGGAGTTGGGCATGCCACCATTCAGCCATATGGCAGCCATCCGCGCCGATGCAAAAACCATGCGCGCAGCACAGGAACTACTGCGTCAGGCATTACAGGGCATTGAGCAGCAACAGTCATTACCGGCCAATGTTAGTACTTTCGGGCCAGTACCGATGCTCATGGCACGACTGGCCGGTTACGAACGGGCACAAGTATTTCTGGAAAGTAAAAACCGGCGTGATCTGCACCACAGCATCTCCATATGGCAAAGCTGGCTACAACATCTGGAAAAAATCTATCCACATACACGCTGGCTGATTGATGTTGATCCACTGGAAATGTAATCTTATTCCTTTCTACATAATAAGCATCTTCGATGCATGACTTATACATCTATCCCATTGCAACATCGGTCTACCAAGCCAATGTCATTTGAGCAACAATTATTTCATTTCAGATAGAACAGAACTCAGCCACTCTATTTAGTCATATTGTCATTTCAAAAATAAAAAATCTGGTCGTCAGCCATATCAGCAGACGACCAGTCAGATTTAATTCAAAATTTACTTGCGACCACTCAGGCTATGCCAGACACGCGAAAGCAAAGATTTTGGTTTTTTTTGGCGCGTAACCTCATTACCCTCATAGCCAACCTGTGACTCCTTAGGGAAAGTACCGAAAGGTTTAACAGCATAATTTTCCAGCTTATAGCCAGCATCCAAGGCTTCCTGATAATACCGGTCAAATAGCTCAATCAAATCCTTGCGCGGATGTGGCAGAATATCACTGTCAAACCAGTGTTTCTGCCCAGCAGCAGTTAAACGTGGAATTGAGTATTTATGACTGAACTGCGTACCCATATCCGAATAGTGCAAAATTTTCATCTGCTCAATCGGCAGACCTTCACCATCAACACAATTCCAGGCTGCAGTATAAGCCTGCACCCATTCTGGATGTTGCTTAAATTTGGCCATCATTTTTTTGTGTGAATCAGGATCAGCACGCAAAGTAGCCTGTTCAGGCAGTTTGGCTTTTGCTTTGGCACAATCCCAGACACAGGTACATAAACGGGTAAAACGTTTGCCCTTGGCATGATCATGCACTTCCTTGGCAGCAACAATCGCTTCACCTTCAATAGGATGTTCCCACAACTCAGCTAAATCAGCCAGAACAATCATGTCCGCATCCATATAAATGGCACGTCCCTGGTAATTACAGGCAGCAGGAATACCCCAGCGGAAACCGGAAAACGGCGTTGCCCATTTCTCAGTATGCCAGCCAGCGCCAGATTGCGGGTCAGAATACCAAGGACTGTCCGGATCATGACTTAACTGCATCCAGACGATTTCTACCGGCCGCGATGTATGTTTATGGATACTGTAATCCACCACCATCATCTGCTCCAGATCACAGTTATTGGGGTCACAACCCACAAAAACCTTAATAACATCGTTGCTCATGCATAAACTCCCAATTTTGCTTACAAAATAAATATCATTGTAATATTAACGCAAAAAATACCAAGACAAATGATAACATTAATCAAATACCTCCTGATATAAAACAAGCAACGGCATCTAACCTTACCAAAATCAGCCAAACCAGATTGAGCGATTAGTCCATATAATTTTGCTGCTTAGTCTCTTAGCCAGCCATATCTGTCACATCCTTAAGAATATGATAACACTCAAAAGCACAGCTTTCCCATATCGTCAGATGATGCTCAGTAACGTACAAGGCTCAACTACCTATATCAAACACAGCATATCCTGTATAGCCATAAAAAATCTCATATTCAAATGCCCAACAGAATTAAATTAATCCATGCTACACCCAAGAGCAAATATATTCGGTTCAAATACAAAAACCGCTGTCAGAGTACACAGCGGTTTCAAAAATAGTCCTAATACAGGCTTATTCTGGCAACAACTCAATTTTACTCGGATCCCTGCCCTGCTGCTTCAGCGACACCACCGAAGTAAACAGCATATCACTGGAAGAATTCAAAACCGTCTCGGCAGAATCCTGAATTTCACTGATTACAAACCCGATTGCCACCACCTGTGCAGCTATAGTCGGATCAACACCAAACATACTGCACGCAACCGGAATCAGCAGCAACGAACCGCCCGGTACACCAGAAGCACCAAGAGCACATACCGTAGCCAGAATACTCAGCAATAAAGTCTGAATAAAACTAACATCCATACCCAAAGTATGCACAGTGGCCATCGTCATCGTGGTAATAGTAATCGCCGCACCATTCATACTCATCGTTACCCCAAGCGGGATAGACAGAGAATAAATTTCTTCCGGCAACTGCATACGCTGAGCCAAACGGATATTTACCGGAATATTCGCAGCCGAACTACGGGTAAAGAACGCCGTAATCCCGCTATAACGTAAGCAGGTAAATACCAGCGGATAAGGATTTTTACGAAAATTCAGGAATACAATCAGCGGATTAATCACCAGTGCCACAAACACCATTAACCCCAATAATACCCCGATCAGCTCCAAATAATTTTTTAACTTGGCCAGACCATCACTGGTAAAGTGCGAAGCAACCAGACCCAACACCCCGTAAGGCGCAATAGCCACCACCAGACGAACCACCCAAATAGTCGCATCTGACCAGTTTTTAATAACCGATTTCGTTGCTTCACTGCTCTGGCGTAAAGCAATACCCAGTGCTGTTGACCAGGCCAGAATACTCAGGAAATTACCATTTGCCAAAGCATCAACCGGATTATCCACAAACTTGAGGATAATATTCATGAGAATTTCTGCCACACCTTCTGGCGGTTTCTCTGATATCGGCGGAACATCCATCACCAGATGCAGCGGATATAAATAACTTACAGTTGAAGCCAATATTGCGGAAATCAGAACAGTTACTGCATATAACCAGGCCACCGATTTAATACTGGAAACATTATCAAACTTATTATTAACAATAGAAGATATCACCAACACAAAAACCAGCATAGGTGCAGCTGCACGCAAAGCCTGAATAAATACCCTACCCAAAAACTCCAATTTAACCCCATATTGCGGCAAAAAGGCCGCAATAAACGCGCCAATAATCATACATACCAGCATGCGTACAATCAGATTACTCTTAAACAATACCCATAAAAGTTTCTTCATTCACAATCCTTGGTTATAGCCGGAAACAAACAGATTTAAAAACAGATTTTAAAAATCACTCGGCCAAACACACAAACTCACCAGTAACAAATCATGCCCATAAAACCCGTTTCAACTCACCTTCACAGCGCCATTAAACCTTAACAGAAAACCATTTCAGCTTACCGGCAGAATAATAAGTTTAGCATTAAACTAGTCTAAAACAACGAATAATCAACAAAACAACTAGAAACAGTTAAAAAGTATCAGCTATTTATTAACATGCATCATACAGATTAAACAGCACATAATTCTAAAATGTTATACTGCACCACCCCAAATCACCCAGACAAAACAAACAATGGACACACCTTCACAAAACTACATTTTATGTATGAAATGGGGGCAAAAATATGGTGCCGAATACGTCAATCGCCTCTATAACATGGTAAAACGCCACCTCACGCTCCCATTTACCATGATCTGCCTGACCGATGACACCAAAGGCATTGATCCAGCCGTTCAGTGTTATCCACTGATATCTTTAGACTTGCCCAACGGCCTACCCGAACGTGGCTGGAATAAACTCACTACCTTCAGTGCCAACCTTTACGGATTACAGGGCACAGCACTATTTCTTGACATTGACATTGTTATCATCGATAACATCGACTGCTTCTTCACCCATCCGTCCAGTCAAGACGACGAAGTATGGATTATCCGTGATTGGAAAAAACCATGGCGAAAAGTCGGCAACAGCTCGGTATATCGA
The DNA here is from genome assembly GCF_914768025.1 of Snodgrassella gandavensis. Taxonomy (GTDB): domain Bacteria; phylum Pseudomonadota; class Gammaproteobacteria; order Burkholderiales; family Neisseriaceae; genus Snodgrassella; species Snodgrassella gandavensis. The sequence goes on from NZ_CAJZCE010000014.1 coordinate 37,935, forward strand.
TTCCAAATTGGTGCATTACCAGATTTAATGGATTATTTCCGTAAGCATTTTCAACACATCCAGCAACAATTTCGCCATGAGCAGGCATTTTTATCCTGGTATGTGCGTGAAAACCACCAACTCAGCTACTGGCCAGATAATTGGTGTCTGAGCTATAAATATAATGTATTAAAGAAAATGCCTTATGCTTTATGGAAGCCTCCAGAAAAACCGAATTACGGCAAAATCATCGTTTTTCATGGCGAAGTTAACCCGCCAGATGCTATCAGAGGCGGTGGCGGAAAATGGTACCGTAAAGTCTTACCAGCTCCATGGCTAAAAAATTATTGGCAATAAAAACACCACTACCATGAAAACAGTACAACCACACAGCAGATTCTTCATCATCGGCAATGCTAACGAACAGAACTCTATTGCACACCTGATTACAGAAGACGATATCGTAGTCCGCTTTAATAATCCCAATCCAACTTGCACACTCATGGCAGAATGGGTGTTTATAGCCAATGGCTATACTCAAATCCGGCATTTAACTATCGACCATCAGTTCTTCAAGCCAGATACACAAATATTTTTCCGCTATTCCAAAGAAGATATCTGTTCCAGCCGGTATCAGAATATTCCCTTACACAAACGGATAAAATACCTCTGGCGGTTTCCTAAATGGATAAAACATTCTCATCTGGATCAATATCAAATCAACACCATCCCCACAGACATCTATCGGCACTGTGCCGATGCGCTAGGCTGTCGCCAGCCTAGCACAGGTCTGTTAGCCATTGATTATATTTGCCAGTATTACCCCAGAAATAAAATCTATATTCATAACTTTACCAGTGAAGGCTGGACAGGACATAACTGGGATGACGAAAAGCAATTAATACATAAATGGATTATCGCAGGTAACATAACTGCGGTCTGAACAGAATCTGAACAGAAATTGTTTTATTTACCAGAAAGTCTGGCTAAACCTGACTTCAACATCAGTTTAGCCGCTTTCCCCCACATACCCGTGCGCATCAATAGCAAAATCGTAGCACAAGTTGACAAAGGTTTTTCCGCATACTGCTGTTTAGCCAAAAGCAAAATAGCTACTTTTTCCTTCTCAGGCAAGTTAATTTTTGCCAGTTTACGACACAGCCGAAAATAATACAGATGAGCCTTATATAATAAATAGGCACAGCATTTTTTATCGCCTACCACAGCATCGGCATAGTCTGCCTGTGTTAAATATGCCTTAATACCATAAGCCTGTTTCAGATTCATTTTCTGCACAATAGAATCCGGCCAGATACGATAATGCACCAAAGTTTGCGGATAATAAAAATATGTTTGACACTGATTCAGCACAGTCGGCGTATTCGCAATATCCTCATAGGCAGGAATGGTAAAATCACACACATCTGCCACCAACATTCGCCGAAAAACCTTATTCCAGAAATAATGCTTACCATCCATAATAGCAAAGCGGTACAACTCCCCACTTTTCTGATGCAACAAAGTATTGGCAGGAGCAATAGACAAATGCTCATGATATTTAACTTTTCCACTGCCATCAAAAAACACATCATAATCAAATAGCACAACGTCAGGATGATACTGATTCAGAATAGCCTGTATCTGCTTAACAGCCTGCCGTTCAACCCAGTCATCCGAATCAATAAACCAGACATATTCAGCATGGCTGGCCTGCAACAAACACTTGCGAACCTGAGTAATGCCCAGATTTTTCTGCCCACACAGCACACGAATATTCACATTTGGATAACTTTGCTGATATTGACGGATAACAGCAAGTGAATTATCCGGCGAATAATCATCATAAAATATAACTTCAGTCAGTGCAGGTAAATCTGGCAGCAAAGTATCCAGCAATCCGGAAAGATAGGATTCCACATTAAATACAGGAATCAGAATACTTAAATCCACCCTGCCTGCACCCGCGTAACTATCCTTTATCCCCTCCATAAACCTATTCCTCAAAGTCACTTTTTATTATAGGCACCATCATACGTTGCGCACAGCCGAATACCGACAGCTGTCGCCATCCCATACGAATTTGTGCAGCTAAACGGCGATATCTAAAGCAAACTCTACTATAAAAATTGTTTGCCTGTGGTTTCAGATTATTCTGTGGTGTTATCGTCGAAACAAAAGAAACCGGTGATTCCAAGCCATAATTAATACACTGATCCAGCTGAATCGCAGCGGCCGGATAGACCTGCCAAGCATTTAACTCATATGAACGACATAAAAATGCATCTGCCAATGCTGGTGCCGAATGTTTTGCTCTATTTAACAATTTCTGTGCACCTGAGGGAAATAGAATATATGCAGCCGCACCAGTTCGATCCTGATATAACTGACGTAATTCATAGCCAGCAACAAACACATCGGCTTTTTTACCCAACCACTTACGACGATGGCGTGTTTCCAGATTCACATAATCCACTTCACCAATTCGGGAAAATAACGCTGCCAAAACATCAGCAGTTTTATGCGAAAGCAAAGCATCATCTTCAAGAATCAACCACGGCTTACCAGTGTCTAGCACATACTGCCATGCAGTCTTGTGACTCAAAAAACAGGCCACCTCAGCTGGGCGCATTTTACGTTCCCAACCATTTGCCAGTTGTTCATATCTCTCAATCAGAATATCAGAACTGTTAACAGCAGCCAGACGCTGCATCGGTATCTGTAAATGAGCCAGCTGCTTGCGCTGAAATTCCAACCGCTCAGATGAATGGTTCAGATTAATTACCAAAGCAGAAATCATCTGTTTCCTTCACTACAGATATTACAGTGAACCACCAGAACTGTGCCGGAACAGAATATCCTCAATCTCACGTATCCGATCCATACGGCGCTGTACTTTGCTTTTACGAATTGAAAATAATTTCCCACTGGTTCTCAGATTTTCATGAACCACTCGTGCTGCCTGCAATTGCTCAATATAAACCTGCTGCTTCGGCGCACGTAAATTATCTTCACGATCAAATATCCAGCAAAAGCCAACTGGCAAGTGAAAAACCTTATAACGAGGCTGGGCTGAAGCCTGATCAGCAGCAATAACAGACTGCAATACTTCCTGATCCCATATTTCTGGATGGGCTATACACTGCCGATTCCATTCTGCCAGTAAATGTCTTACAGCCTCCGTATCCTGTAAAAACAGAGTTGCAGATACTAAATGTCCATCGCCCAGATCATAATAAACTGCTATATCACAATCTAAGCCAGCCAGATATTTCAGTGGAGAAACATGGAAAACCGCATCAACATCCACATAAAGCATAGGACCACTGACCAAATCACGTTCACGCAGCAAATAAGCCGATTTAAAAGATGTATTGGCCTCCCAGCCACCCTGACTTGGAATCGTTGTTGTTTTAACGCCAATCCCCAAACGCTCAGCTGAAGTACACATACGTTTAGCTTCATGAGTGTAAAACTCATCGTCAGTATGATAGGCCACAACCGTTACACCATCACCTGCTGACGCTTTCATGTCCTCAGTAACCACCTCAGCCAGTGGAACCACAACCCGACGATTCTTGGCACGCCATGCATATTCCCTACCCAGTTTAACCATTATTACTATTCTCTAACATTACAAATATTCATTATAACCGTGTCCAGCCATACATACGCACAACATCAAGCAAGCGCTGCCAATGTCGCCCCTTAACAAAAAATCTTTTAACTCTTTGTACTAAAGTCAGTTTAAAGCGCACACGGTGAGGAATATCCGAGTCCAGAGACTGGAAGGCCAGCGGTTCAACCAGAAATGCTTCTTTTAACTGGCCACCACTATAATGCCAAACCTTATCAATAGGATAAAAAAGGGTTTTACTTGCTAAAAGCATGTTTTTAGCCCCCTGTAAAGATACAATATAACAACAGGCCAATGATGGAGCAATATCACATTCACAAGCAGTCATACCATTACTCAAAGCATGCAAACGAAAAATCTTCCACCTGACAATCGCCTTACTTTCCATTGAGTGCCATGACCTGCGTTTAAAAAATTGCCAGAATCGTGGACGAATAAACTGCTGTTGAGTAATGCAAAAATTAACAGCTGTAACATCAATATCATAAAAAGGTCTTTTTAAAGTCAGGTTCAAAAAATCAAATGACTCATAATTTCTCTTATCAGCTAACAAAGAAACCAGCTCAGGTTTAAGCTGGACATCATCTTCCAGAATCAAAGCATAAGGTATATTTTCAGCCACTATTCGCTGCCATACGGCCTGATGAGACAAAGCACAGCCAATCTCCCCATTTACAGCCTTACGCTTACATTCCAGTGCAAATCTTTGCTGATTAAAAAAAACTTTCTGCTCATCAGTTAAACAATTACCATCAACAGCACTTACTCTTTCAAAAGCAATACCCAGATTTTCCAATTGTTGTTTAACAAACATTAATCTATCTGGACGACGATCCAGATTAATTAAAAAAGTTTTGAGCATTTATCCAACACCATACACACTTCAATCGCATATTATTCATAAATTATAACCAAAAACAGCTCCACCATTAACTGATAAATCCTGCATTCAGACACAATCAGTAACATAAACTGCTAAAATACCAGTCTGACACTACACTCCCTATTCTATTGCAACTTCACAATTATCAAAAACACCGAACCTTACTAAGTTAATTTAACAATGTCGCAACATACTATTATTCTGGCCATGTCTAGCTACAGCGACTTTGCCTGTGCTATTAAAACCCATTTAGAATATCATAATTTCCAAGTGACCTTTATTGACAGCACTTCAGAAAAACTGAAAAAGCAGATAGATACCAATTTTCGCTACCCCAGCCTGAAAGCACACCTAATTCACACAGCTCGAAAAATTTTTCTGTCAGACTGTTCCTATAAAACCCATCTAAAAAAACAGATATACAACCAAAAATTACAGGAAAATATACATAGTATTCTGGGTAATAATCTTTATGACTATACTCTGGTTATTCGCCCTGATCTATTTTCCCTACCAGCTTTACAGTTACTGAAAAAACATACAAAAACAAATTTTGTGGGTTATCAATGGAATGGAATCAAACGATTTCCCAAAACCATTCCCACAATAGCTTTATTTGACCGTTTTTTCGTATTCGACTCTGCGGATTTGAATAATCCAGAATACAACCAGTACCACCTCAATGGAATCAGTAATTTTTATTTTGACATGTACCAGCCACAACCAGTCCCTCATAGCGGTTCCACTGCCTATTTCGTTGGATTACATGTAGACACCCGCATTGCAGCCATAGAGGCCTGCGCTAATGCCCTAATGCAAAATGGCGTGAGCTTAAATTTCAATATCAAATTTCGCCCATCCGAAGCCTACAAAGCTGCCCAGTATTCATGCAGACAGATTCATGTTATTCCAGAAAATATTACTTTTGAAGATAACTTACAGCATGTTAACATGGCAGATATACTCATCGATATCGTCAATCCCGTGCATAACGGTTTATCGTTCCGTGTATTTGAATCCCTATATTATCAAAAAAAATTAATCACTAATAACCCACAAATAAAAAGTTATGATTTCTACCATCCAGATAACATCTTTATCTGGAGGAGAGCAGAAGACTTACAGCAAATTGCAGACTTTCTGGCAAAACCACTGATTAGCATCAATCCAGATATTGTACAAAAATATAGTTTTGCAAACTGGATCAAAAATATTCTGAATAAACCGCCCTTTCAGCCCATATCAGTTATATAGTCGAAAATAATTGCTAAAGAAACTATAGCCGAAGCTTTACTGGTACCAAATCCAGCTAAGTACGTTCAATTGCATCATCAGCTAAAAAGAATCAGCTAAAAGCTATTCTTCAAAAACGTATATCCCAAATTACTCAACAACAATTTCACACCATATTGACAAACCTAAAGCTCTTTTCTACCTGGATATCAATGTCAGTCGAACAAACCTGTGTCTATAACTCAACAGAAACACCAGCTTCAATGTATTCTTCATAACTACACATATCAAAACTAGCCAGATACTATAATTTTCCAAAATCACAGCATCTGGATATAAATACTTACCAATATTCTATGTATGAAAAAAAGCAAATTAGCACTTCCAACTTACATTAAAATGTACAGCATGCATAAATCAAAATTTACTATGCAAAACCGAATAATTCATATAGAAAAACTTTCTTTTATCAATTACTTTAATAAAGTGCGTTCAGCTGGATTACGGTTTTCGCCAAACTGCATACGGTGTAAAAACGCATAACGACCATTTTTCGCCAGCAAAGCCTCGTGTTTACCCTGCTCCACAATTTTGCCCTGATGCATCACCACAATATTATCAGCATTTTCAATAGTCGAAAGCCGATGAGCAATGACAATTGTTGTCCGGTTTTTCATTAAAGTTTCCAATGCCGATTGTACTAATCGCTCAGATTCAGTATCCAGCGCACTAGTGGCCTCATCCAAAATCAAAATTGGTGCATCTTTTAACAATGCCCGTGCAATAGCCAAACGCTGTCGTTGTCCACCAGAAAGCTTCATTCCCTGATCACCTACTTCAGTCTGCAAACCTTCTGGCATATTACTAATAAACGCCCACGCATTAGCGGCTTTGGCTGCCTGAATAATATCTGCTTCTGTTGCATGCGGGGAACCATAAGCAATATTATTGGCGATCGTATCATTAAACAAAACAACATCCTGACTAACCAGCGCCATCTGGGAACGAAGATTTCTCAACTCAAAATCCTCTACATCAATTCCGCCAATACTCAACCGTCCACTAGTAACATCATAAAACCGTGGAATCAGATTTACCGTAGAAGTTTTGCCACAACCCGACTCCCCTACCAACGCAACGACACTACCTTGTTTAATCGTCAGATTCAAAAGATCAACTGCATTTTTATCTGCATGCTGATAACGCAAAGTCACATCCTGAAAAACAATGTCACCTATAGGAGAAGCCAGCTGTTTTACACCTTGGTTTTTTTCTTCAGGTACATCCAGAAAACGGAATACACTGTCAGCAGCCATCAATCCGGTCTGTAACACACTAGACATATTGGTAATCCGTTTTAACGGATCAAACATCATCAACATGGCCGATAGAAAAGACATAAAATCACCAGCAGTAAAACCTGCATGACTGGCTCTTTTAGCGGCGACATACAAAATAATCGATAACGACGTGGCAATTAACAACTGGGTTACCGCGCTGCCGATTGAAGTATAGGATTGACGTCGTACAGCCAAACTACGTAATGCCCGATTAGTCTTTTCCAAACGACTCTGTTCATAGTGTTGCCCACCATAAATACGTACAACCCGCGTACCATCAATAGACTCAGACAAAATCTGCATGACCTGACCAAGATCATTCTGGCTTCTCGTTACCAACTGTCGGATACGCTTATTAATGATTCGTACACACCAAGCAATCAACGGAATCGTAACGAAAGTAATCAATGTCAATTGCCAGTCAAGATAAAACAACCAAATGAGAAGACCCAGAACAGTAACACCATCTTTAGCAAACACGGTAATCACATCAAAGCCAGCGGCCGTTATCCCTTTAGCATCATTGGTAATGCGCGACATCATGCGGCCACGGCTATTGTCCTGATAATAACCAATGGGTAGCATCATCATCTTTGCAAACAAATCACGCTGAATTACTTGAACCATCTGGTTAGAAATATAAGCACTGGTATATTCATTAATATAATTGGCGATGCCACGGAAAATAAACAAGCCTACAATTTCAAATGGTACCCATTTCATGGCTTCAATATTTTTTTCAACGAAACCATTATCAATAATCGGTTTCAGTAAATAAGCAAAAAGAGGCCCAGTTACGCCTACAACAACCATTGCTAACACGGAAATAAAAAAATACTTTACCAATCCGCGCATATATGGGAACAGTCTTTTATACAGATTCTGTGGTGAATAAGAATTGGTTTCTTTACTTTTTTTCATTCGCTAGCCAGAACAATCAAATACATAAAAAATTTCATATAAATTAAAATACGAAACACGATAAAAGAGCGTGCTCACCAAATTACTTGGTTATTCGCACACATAAACACAGCACAAATCTATTGCATTGAGTAAATATCCAGACTAAAACTATATCTAGAGTATAAAACTCCCAAGACTATACATTAGCAGTATTCTACCAAATCAAAAACAACCTGCATGAAATACTTAACATATAATTATATCTGTGATTGATATAAAATCATAACTCCGCGTAGCTACAACCCATATAAAGATAGCAAGTTTGTGTGTCGCTTGAATTTAGTTAAATATCGATTAAACACGTTCCCATACCATATATTCCAAATACAAAAGTGCTACAGACTAATTTCAGTCTGAAAAATTAATGCAAATAAGCCGAATATATAGCGATGTACAAAATAAATTAAAATATCAAATAATCATCCAATATTGATTAAAGCATGCATAAACGTTTAAAATAAGTTGCCTAAATCCGTTGTTAATCTCTTATCTGTTGTATTCCATGACCCGTAAAACCATAATATTAGCCATGCCGCCGAGCAATGGTATAGTAGAATTAATTGAAAAAAATCTTCAATTTCATGGATACGAGGTATTACGTATAGATAGTATTTTAAAATTCAAATACAACAATCTTTGGGAACGCACATACCAGTTTTTTCACAAACACATTACCAAGAGCAACACATATAAAAAGAAACTGAAAGTAAAACAAAGTTTTTATAAAGCACAACAACTGCTTGCAAATAATCATTATGACTATACCTTAGTCATTCGTCCGGATATTTACCCACAGAATGTTCTAACTTTATTAAAACAACACACCAAGAACAAATTTATTGGCTATCAATGGGATGGACTAAAACGATTTCCAGTAAAAAATATTATTCATCTATTTGACCAGTTTTATATTTTCGATCATACCGATTTAACTAACCCAGACTACCAAAACTATCAACTTCATAACATTACTAATTTTTATTTTGATATGGTACAGCCACACCGCGTCAAAAATAACAAACTATTGGCTTATTATATCGGTGATCACCAAGCCTGCCGTGTCGCAGCAATAGAACACTGTGCCGAGAAATTAGCTAAAAATGGAGTAGATATCAAATTTATTATACCTACGAGCAAGACTAAAGATATTAAATGCTATAAATCAAAGCACATTACTTTTGGCAAACAAAACCGACTCTCCTATTATGAGAATTTAAAGCATGTCGATTCATCAGATATTCTGGTTGATTTTGTTATTGCCGGGCACAATGGACTGTCATTTCGTCATTTTGAGGCACTCTATTATCAGAAAAAACTGATTACTACTAACACACATGTTCAATATTATGACTTCTATCACCCAAATAACATATTTATATGGGATGAAAAAAATCTAGATGAAATACAGGAATTTCTGGCAAAACCATTTATTCAAATAGATACTCATATTGTAGAAAAATATAGCTTCAAAAACTGGATAAAAAACATTTTAGATAAAAGCTTCTATTAAAAAATTCACCAATTAGAAATAAATTAGCCTGAAAATGCTCAAGTCAGTACAGTTTGAGCAATACAGTCTGAAGCTAAATATATATAATAATATAACTATACACATAAGCTAAAAATGAATGCCAGATACCAAATCCATACAAAAGAACATTCTAAATAGTTTTATTTAAATCAATTATTTGGATGGAATTTAATTTACATTATTTCCATAAATATTAACTAATTTTTTAATTAAAAACTTAAATTAACATTTTAACGAATAATAATAATAATTTTATTTTATCTGCAGCAGAATTACATATGTGTACAAAACTAACTCTTTAACACAAAAGAATAAAGAATAGCCATTATTATGAATACTTCAAGCCTCAACTCTTTATTAGATTCGGTAAACCTTTACTATTCACAAAATAAAGCAGAAATAGATACAAAATACATCAATAAAATGTTAAAAGAGCTGGAAAACTATCCGATTATATCTTTTGATGTTTTCGATACCGTATTAACACGTTTGTTTGAATGTCCCATTGATTTATTTGCCTGTGTAGAAGGCATACTAATTGAACAGAAAATCTTTTTGCCAAATTTTGCACAAAAACGTCTAATAGCAGAGGAAATCAGCAGAAATTATTATGCCAAGAAAGAATTTCAGGAAGAAATAACTCTAGAGAATATCTATACCCAATTATTATCATTTTATCCTGGACAAGAAAAAGAATTGAATCAGGCTCAAAATATAGAACTTGCTACTGAAAAATCAAGTATGGTTGCCGTTATCGACAACCTCTGTCTGATTGAGAAACTTAAAAAACAGGGTAAAAAGATTTACTTTGTATCTGATACCTACTTTTCAAAACAATTTGTTCAGGAATTACTTCAGCATGCAGGACTTGCAGATTACGATAAATTATTTATTTCTTCAGACCTAATGAAAACCAAGCATAGTGGCAGAATCTGGGAAGAAGTACAAAAAAATAATATCAATAATAAAATTTTCCATATTGGCGACAATCTATATTCAGATGTTATAAAACCAAATCAAAATGATATTAAAACCTATCACTATTCGCGCTTTCTAGGAGAAAGACGATTAGGCGCTCAACTATCACCAGCATTAGTTCCTTTCTCACTGCTACAGAAAATGAGTAGTTTATCCCAGAAAATCAACTCAGATGAAAATAATGAAGAATCAGAATTCTGGACAAATTTAGGTAACACATTTGGTGCAGTTATACTCCAAAGTTTTGTTTTATGGCTGGAACAACAAATAACGAAGTATAAGATTGAACACATATTTTTTTGTGCACGCGATGCGCAAATTATCCAGAAAGTATGGAATTTACTTGAAATGGATAAAAAACACCAAACAACATCCAGCTATCTTTATTTATCACGTCAGGTACTACGTTTTCCAGTTTTTTATATAGACATAATCACAACAGGAAAATTATCAAATTTCTCATTAGATTTAATGATTAACGAATCCGTAAGAAAAGGAGAGTCCTATAAAACATTTTTCAATAGAATAGGCATTAACAATAGCATATTAACAAAAACAAAATTTAAATCAAAATTTGGAAATTTAAACCAAAATTTTGATTTCGAAAAAATTTCTGAAATTAAAAATTACATTCAATACGAACTAACACCTTATTTAGTCTCAATTTACCAAGATTACTATACTAGTGCTATGGCTTATTATGAACAAGAAGGTCTATTTAATCATAATAAACGCATTGCTATTGTAGATTTAGGATGGAAAGGAACGCTACAAACCGCATTAACAGAACTCCGTGAGCATAAAGGTATTAAACACAAAATATATGGTTTTTACTATGGTTTATTTAATCACAGTGCACCCGGACGTTTATACAAAAATGGCATAATGAAATCTGCGTTTTTCAACATGTTCCAACGACCAAATGAAGAATTGCTTTTAGAAAATTCTATAAATATTCTAGAAAATCTCCATTCGGCCAATCATCAGACAACCATAAATTTTACTAATCATTCTGACACAAGTCTGTATCTGCCAGTATTAAAGCCAGATACAGACTATACGTATATTAATCAGTTTAATCAAACAATTAATCTGTTTCAGCAAAGTACAATTCAAACAATTACAAAATGGGCACGAAACGAACACATTTTTGGTATTGGTTCTGAATGGATTAATGTTTCTGTTGCAACAGCAGCTATTTTACAAATTTGCATCACACCAAATCGTTACGAACAAAAATATCTGGGAAAAATCAGCCACTGTACGTTAAATGATCACCAAACATCATATCATTTAATACCACAGAAATTACCTGTAGAGAAAAAAGAAGTTATACAATTACTGACTTTAGGAGGCTGGCCTTGTGGAGTTATAGGGCATTGGAAAGCAAACAAAAATAAAATCAAACCAGACATATACAAAATGGCAATTCATTTTTTTAAACGATATCCCGAACTAATTAAAAATTATCTGGCGAATTAACATGAATATTAATGAAAATCTCTATCCCATCAAAAGCTGGTCAAATATACAATCCGATAACATTAAACATGATAATTCAGTTGCCGTTATCATGCGCACTAAAAACCGCCCAGTACTTCTAGCACGTGCATTAGAAAGTGTTATACAGCAAACCTATACAAATTGGCATTTGTATCTAATTAATGATGGAGGCGATGCTCAACCTGTAAATCAACTAATCGAACTTAATTTTATCGATTTAAATCATAAAATCACTATTATACATAATACACATTCCTTAGGTATGGAAGCAGCATCAAACTGTGGCTTTAATATAGCCAATCAAGAATATTTAGTTGTACACGATGATGATGATGCATGGCATCCTGATTTTCTGAAAGAAACTGTTACCTTTCTAAATACAGAACAACAGGCTGTAGCAGTATTAACTAATTGCACCATAATTAATGAAGAAATTCAGGAAGATCAATCAACACAACTCAGTACAATACAATGGCCTATTTGGCATGATCAGATTGATATTACAACTCTAATTAGAAATAATGTATCTCCACCTATATGTTTGCTTATTAGAATGGATGTAGCTAAACAAGTGGGTGAATTTAATAAAAATTTACCTGTTTTAGGTGACTGGGATTATATTTTGCGTCTTTTTAGAGCTGGTGAAATAAAAACATTAAATAAGAACTTGGCCTATTATTACCACAGACCAAATAACAATAATACATATGGTAATTCTGTAATAGCGGCAATAGATAAACACCAAAAATATCATGTTGAATTTAGAAACTCATTAGTTCGACAATCAATTTTAGAAAATCAGGGTAATTATGGTATTTTACATATTCTGTTAAATGACAGTAAAGAAAAATACGACCTCTTATCCCATAAAATAAATCAATTAGATCATAAAATTGGCGATATTCAGGGTCATGTTTATTACTTAAGAAGAAAATCCTTTCCATTAAAAAGATTTGCTGCGAGTATAAGGCAGCTAATACGAAAGTGGAGGCATAAAACGTAACAATCAAAGAGGTAAATTTATCTTTTCATATGGTGATAAATCTAGAATATTCTTTATCCAGTTACCAAATCCGTATTTTTTTACAATTTCACTGTCTACTGGTTTATAGGGTTTAGCTAAAAAATTCTGAATTTTTTGAGAAAGATCTTCTTTATGCCAAATAAGGATATTATCAGGATGATAAAAATCATACTTGCAAATAGTTTTATTATTAGTAATTAATTTTTTCTGATAATACAAGGACTCAAAAACCCTGAAAGATAAACCATGGTGAAGAGGATTAACAAAATCTACAATAATATCTATTTCATTCAATATTTGCATATTTTCAGAAAAATCAATTGCATTTTCTTCACCAAAAGTAATAAGATGAGGATACTGATATTGATTAATTTTGTTTTGATTGCTAGTTGGAATAATAAATCTTAACTGAATATTATTTTTCACTAACTCAGAAATACAATATTCAATATCAGCAACACGCTCAGAAACATGTGTGCCAACAAAATAAGCTATCCTACTAGCGTGTCTTACTGGTTCTGGTTGATACATATCAAAATAGAAATTGGTTATGCCTGTCAGCTCATAATCCTGAAAGTCCTTATCAACTAAATCATGAGCATCAAAAACATAAAATTCATCAAATAAATTTATTATCTGCTTACTACATGGCATACGCCTTAAACCATCCCACTGATAAGCAATAAATTTTTTTCTGGTAAATTCTTTCATTAGCTGTAGTAATTTTACCGGATACAGATCAGGTCTAATGACAATAGCATAATCATATTTTGTTTCTGCAAGCAATGCTTTTGAATTGGATAACAGCAATTCCTCTTTTAATTTTACTTTATATAAAAAATTTTTGAATAACAGCTTTTGCATCGTACTACACAAGCGCTCTTTCAAACTTTGATATTTAAAATACTTGATATATTCTGGAAAATTATCAATATACAATACTTCAAAGTCATAAAACTCCAGATTTTTTTTAATTTGCTGGTAGATATTACGACTTTTAGGCATACCCAAAATGATTGTTTTTTTCATCAAATATACCTTGTTTACCTTAATAAATTCATAAAGCGATTATATAATATAAATTTAAACCCAATCTACGTTATATCATCATTACATCTATAAGAAAATATAACCAATCAAAAAATTTAAATATTTATCTTTTAATATAACTCAAAATAAAAAAACATATTCAATTTAACATTATATTACTTATAAAAATAGGCTATACGATCGTGCATTTTATTTGAAATTTTTTATAAAAAAATGAATTTTATATTATAAAATACTACGTTTTACTAATTTTTGAATGTAATTTTATGAATATTCTTATTACTGGTGGAGCTGGATTCATTGGCTCTGCCCTTATCAGGTATCTAATCAATGAAACCGACCATAACATTCTCAATGTTGACAAATTAACCTATGCTGGTAATCTTGAATCATTAGTAACCGTTGCAAATAATTCTCGCTACCACTTTTTTCAAGCTGACATTTGTGACAAAAATCATATAATACAACTATTTAATAAGTTCCAACCAGATGCAGTAATGCATCTGGCTGCAGAATCACATGTTGACCGTTCAATTTCCAGTTCTACCGAGTTTATCCAGACCAATATTGTGGGAACTTTTCAACTACTGGAAGCAAGCCGTCATTACTGGAATGGCTTATCTAAAGAAAAACAGGATTTATTCCGTTTTCATCATATTTCAACTGATGAAGTGTATGGTGATTTAAGTGATTCAACTACAGAATTATTCACTGAAATTACATCATATGCACCAAGTTCGCCCTACTCCGCCAGCAAAGCCAGTTCTGATCATCTGGTTCGAGCTTGGTATCGTACTTATGGGCTCCCTATTATCATCACTAATTGTTCAAATAATTATGGACCTTACCATTTTCCAGAAAAATTAATTCCATTAACCATTCTTAATGCATTGCAGGGAAAAAAATTACCAGTATATGGAAATGGTGAGCAAATTCGTGACTGGTTATACGTTGAAGATCATGCACGGGCTTTATATCAAGTTGTGACAAAAGCAAATGCAGGGGAAACCTATAATATCGGCGGACACAATGAACAGAAAAATATTGATGTAGTAAAAGATATCTGTAATCTTCTAGATGAGTTAGTACCTAATAAAACACTAGGAATAACATCCTATAGCGACTTAATCACATTTGTTCCAGACCGCCCCGGACATGATGTTCGTTATGCTATCGATGCCAGAAAAATTAAACAGGATCTAGGCTGGGTACCTCAAGAAAGTTTCCAGTCAGGTTTGCGTAAAACTGTTCTATGGTATCTAAACAACCAGGAATGGGTAAATCGCATTTTGACTGGGGAATACCAAAAATGGATTCAAAAACAATATCAGCCATGATTAAAAAAGGTCATATCAAACAGCAGAACAATTTAAAAGCTAATCTGAATAATATTTATTATAAGGAACAAATAAAATGATTAAACGAAAAGGCATTATTCTGGCCGGAGGCTCTGGAACCAGACTTTATCCTATTACCATGGGGGTATCAAAACAGCTTTTACCTATCTATGATAAACCAATGATTTACTATCCTCTTTCTGTGCTCATGCTAGCAGGAATACGGGAAATCATGATTATTTCAACCCCAGAAGATTTACCTAATTTCAAAAAACTATTAGGTGATGGTCATGATTTCGGCGTTGAATTGGTGTACAAAATACAACCATCTCCAGATGGGCTGGCACAAGCGTTTATTTTAGGGGAAGAATTTATCGGTCAGGATAATGTAACGCTTATTCTGGGAGATAATATTTTTTATGGGCAAAGTTTCGGTGCACAATTACAGCATGCTGCAAACCAGAAAAAAGGTGCTACAGTATTCGGATATTATGTTAATGATCCTGAACGCTTTGGTGTTGTTGAATTTGATACAACAGGAAAAGCATTATGCATAGAAGAAAAACCTATTAAACCAAAATCCAATTATGCCGTAACAGGGCTTTATTTTTATGATAATGATGTAATTGAAATAGCAAAAAATATTCGCCCATCCGCCAGAGGGGAACTGGAAATCACTGATGTTAATAATGCCTACCTGAATGAAAAGTTGCTAGATGTTGAAGTACTTGGACGCGGCTTTGCGTGGCTGGACACAGGTACTCATGACTCGCTGCTTGAGGCCAGCTCTTTTGTCCAGACAATTGAAAAAAGACAAGGACTAAAAATAGCTTCACTTGAAGAAATTGCTTTTAATAATAACTGGATAAACTTAGACCAGTTGTTTACACGTGGCAAATTTTTTCAAAAAACAAATTATGGACAATACTTATTAAAAATATACAACGAATTTTCAAAGAAAGCATAAATATGAATGTTATTGAGACTAAGATAAAAGACTTACTTATTTTAGAGCCAAAAATTTTTGCAGATAATCGTGGCTGGTTTATGGAAAGTTTTAACCAAAAAACGTTTAACTCTATTCTTACTGCACATAATCAACCTGTTGTAAATTTTGTACAAGATAATCATTCAATATCACATCGTGGTGTAATTCGAGGATTACATTATCAGGTCAATCCATATTCACAAGGTAAACTGGTACGAGTAGTTAGCGGTAAAGCGTGGGATGTTGCTGTAGATATACGAGTAACTTCACCAACATTCGGTCAGTGGGTAGGAATCGAGTTATCAGAAAAAAATCACCGACAGTTTTGGATTCCTGCGGGATTCGCACATGGGTTCATTGCTTTGGAAGATGATACCCAGTTTCTATATAAAACAACAAACTACTATTTTAAAGAATGTGAACGCAGTTTATTATGGAATGACTCCGATATAGCCATTAATTGGCCAATCGAAGATAATATGCTAATCAAGCAAACAGATAAAGATAATACTGCTCCTGGCTTTAAAGACCTAATAGACAACAATATTGATTTGTTTTAAGAAAATAAAATGTACTAGCTTAAACTTAATCTGACAGACACTTCCTACTCATCGGCATTCGTTCTAACACAATGACTGTCTGATGAGTAAAATAAATTTGTAACTACCCCCTAAAATAGTACAGCTCCGAAGTAGAAAATTCTCTTCATTAACCCACAGAGGATTTAAACATGAAAAAAATGACTGAACATCAGATCGTAGCTATTTTAAAAGAAGCTGAAGCCGGTATTCCTGTTAAAGAACTTTGCCGTAAATATGGCATCGGCAATTCGACTTTTTATAAATGGCGGGAAAAATACGGTGGTATGGAAA
>NZ_CAJZCE010000015.1 GCF_914768025.1 Snodgrassella gandavensis
CATTAACTCTTTAAGCAGCAGCCTTAATACTGCTAACAGCAGTATTAGTAGCTTAAATAATAATGTTTCTAATTTGCAGAAAGACGCCCTGCAATGGAATGGCACCGCTTACGATGCCAGCCACGGCACTGCCAATGCGCAGAAAATTACCAATGTGGCCGCTGGTAATGTCACCGCAAACTCTACCGATGCTGTTAATGGCGGACAATTATATTCTCTGTCCAGCTCTACCGTGACCGGTTTAGATAATCTGTCTACTGCTTTCAGTGGCAACCTCTCTACTGGTCTGAGCACTGCCAATTCGCGTATCGATACTGTGTCCCAGTCTACTACCACTCTGGCTGGTAATCTTGCTACTGCGATTAGCAGCATCAGCACTCTGCAGAAAGACGCCCTGCAGTGGAATGGCACTGCTTATGATGCCAGCCACGGCACTGCCAATGCGCAGAAAATTGTTAAAGTGGCCGCTGGTGATGTCAGCGAGAACTCCACCGATGCGGTTAATGCCGGACAGCTTTTCAGTCTTTCCAGCTCTACTTCAACCAGTTTGGATTCGCTGTCTACTACTTTACACAATGCCGGTGACCTGAGTAATGTTAATAACAGCATCAGCTCCTTGAATAACACTGTTTCCAACTTGCAGAAAGACGCCCTGCAATGGAATGGCACCGCTTACGATGCCAGCCACGGCACTGCCAATGCGCAGAAAATTACCAATGTGGCCGCTGGTAATGTCACCGCAAACTCTACCGATGCTGTTAATGGCGGACAATTATATTCTCTGTCAAGCTCTACCGTGACCGGTTTAGATAATCTGTCTACTGCTTTCAGTGGCAACCTCTCTACTGGTCTGAGCACTGCCAATTCGCGTATCGATACTGTGTCCCAGTCTACTACCACTCTGGCTGGTAATCTTGCTACTGCGATTAGCAGCATCAGCACTCTGCAGAAAGACGCCCTGCAGTGGAATGGCACTGCTTATGATGCCAGCCATGGTACTGCCAATGCGCAGAGAATCATTAATGTTGCTAACGGTAATATCGGGGAAAATTCAACTGATGCCATTAATGGCGGACAGCTATACAGCATTTCATCTTCAATCTTCAGCTCAGTATCCAGTAGTGTTGAAAATGTAGTTAATGAAAACAAGATTAATATGGAAGCTGTAAACCGAGATCTCAGAACTGCACAAACAGCCCTTCAGACTGCACAGAATGATATCCAAACGGCTCAGACTGATATCCAGACCTCGAAAAAACTGATTGAGGAACTGCAGAAAAATGCTGTGCATTTCGACGATGATGATGCAGGTTCATCCAGCTTCTTCGGGCTAACCCGTGATACCAGCAATGAAAGAACGATTAGTAATATTGCAAACGGTCGTGTTGATGCCACCTCTAATCAGGCAGTGAATGGTCGTCAGCTCTATGCGCTGTCTACTTCTACTTCGACCAGTCTGTCCAGCTTACAGGATCAGCTGAATCTAGCTTCTGGCAATATACCAGCAGGGTTATCAACCTCTCTGAGCACATTACTGACAGACGCCCTGCAATGGAATGGCAATGCTTATGATGCCAGCCATCATTCTGGTAGCCCGCAGAAAATTACTAATCTTGCTATTGGTGATATTGGTGAACATTCAACAGATGCGGTTAATGGCAGCCAGTTGTGGCAAATGAAAAATGATTTCAAACAGGATTTGCAAAGCCTGTCTACCTCTACAGCAAACGCACTGTCCAAAGTGGCAGAAAGTCTGGGCGGTAATGCCAGCTATGATGATCCAGTTACTCGCGCCGGTACAGGTGGTAACTTTACGCCACCAAATTACATCAGCTCTACTGCTGACGGCACTGAAGTTATTGTCCATAACGTCGGTAATGCGTTAAGCAATCTGTACAACGGTGGCAGCAAATATGCCAAAGTCAACTCTACCCTGAGTGCCGCTTCGGCAAGTGGCAATAATGCCATTGCTATAGGCGGAGCTGCTGCAGCCAGCGGCAATGCGGCTGTGGCCATCGGCGCAGAAGCCAAAGCCAGTGTCGCAGATGGGGTTGCTATTGGTAATCATGCCAGCGTTACCCAGAGTGGTGGTATTGCACTGGGTGCCAACTCTGTAGCCAATACAGCAGGTGGTATCATGGGCTATATTCCGGTAGGTGCCACAGCGCAGCAGGCTCGCGCCATTCAGGCGACCACCAGTACCGAAGCAGCAGTTTCCGTAGGTGATGCTTCCAAAGGTATTTATCGCCAGATTACCGGTGTAGCCGCTGGTACAGAAGATACCGATGCCGTGAACGTGGCACAGCTCAAAGGCGTTAATGCCCGTATAGAAAACATCAACCGTTACGTCAACAACGTTAACGACCGTATACAGCACGTAGAACGCCGTGCCTATTCCGGTACGGCACTGGCCATGGCGCTGTCAGGTGCCTATCTGCCACAGCTGAATGCCGGTGAGCAGACTGTCGGCGTGGGTATGGGCTCCTACCATGGTTATACCGCCGTTGGTATTAACTACAAAGCCACAAACAACAGCGGTAAATTCTCATGGGGTGCAGGTGTCTCTACCACTGGTCATGAAACTGGCTTTAATGCAGGTATTGGCTATAAATGGTAATAGCTGAATAAATTGTTTAAGCATCGGGCATACAATCGTATGCCCGATTTTTTAATGGAAAAAACTAATCGTAAAATATTTTGGTAATTAACTGATATCAATCCCGATTATAATTATTTGGAATTAAAAATTTATTGCATTAAAACCAGAAATATTATGTAACCAGGAGATAACAAATTTTCAGGCTGATTTGTAAATATTTTTGCTCAGCACTCTTTAATGTTATCGCTATTGCTGATTCTGAGATGAAAAATTGAAAATCTAGTTTTTTAAATATTTTCAACTGACTAATCATTTACACATAATCTACTAATATTGGAATAATCAGTAACATAGGAAATAAAGTATAGATTAAAAAAATCATTAGTATATTTAAATATCATTGTTTTTTTGTACGCTAATAGCAAAAGCAACTGCCACCAGCAAGTGCAGCCTGATGTGGATGTATATTTGAAGCAGCCACAGGAAGAATCGGCTTCTGGTTAGCAGTACCAGCCACAGGCTGAAGAACCATGTTAACTCCATGCCACATAGCCAGCCAGAATTACTGATTCCTGATTTTATGCAGATATTCGTGAAATGAGTCAATAGTCAGTGACATGCAAACTAGCACGACAGCAGATACTCCACCTTATGATTAACTGTTTTGCCATTTATAGCCAATAAAACAACACCATAAATGTAAAATAGCGTATCATTAGCCACAAAATTATGCAAAATAATTAAAAAGTACTTATTTCTGACTAAATCAAACATACAGCGCAGCAACTATCCAGCGTGTAGTGTGCCGGGCAATATCATCATCAATAGCCAGCCAAATTTATATAGCGAAATCTACCGATATTTTGCAGCACACATTGTCATCAGTACAAAATCACATGGCCGGAAACTGGCCGTTTCCCGTTACAACCTGTCACCAGAGCGGCAACAAACCCATTATGCTATATAAATAAAAATTTATCCAAAATTAATTTTTCTGATATAAAACAAGCACAACAAAATCAGCAGACAGATAGCTTTTACCTAGAATGAAAATATACAGCAAACAACCGAAACATAAGGTGTAAGGCAATAATTGACAGTATCAAGCTTTAACGGCAAGATAAAGACGTTGTGTTCAATAGCGCAGCCAGCTTTGACAGGCTGATTAAAGAGGCAGACATCCTGCTACTCACTAATGGAGTAGCTTTTTTGTCTGTGAATGTTCATTGCCTCACCTGACTCATGGTGGACAGTGGCAGGGAGGCTTCGCGCCTGCCGGTTCTCTTTGTCGGTCTGTCAACCCTGCCATTTGTCTGCCGCCATCTGTGTTTGACAGCACAATTGCGGCTTCATGACCAAAAGAGAAAGGCAATAACATGGATATCTACAAAGCGAACCTCCCCCATCACCAACTGCAATCTAGCCTGTTTGCGAAACAAGTGTTCACAATCAGGTGCCATCAGTACACACAGATACATTACATGACAAATACAAATAATGTATTTAGCATGAATTGTACACAGGGGGACAGACAATGAAACTTCTTGCACCTGACAAGAATGCACTGTCCAGCGCACTGTACGACAACTTACAGTTACAGCAACCCTTTGCACTTTATTATCTACAACAAACTACCCCCATCGGCAGCTCTTGGCCAAACGATCCAGAGGAAACTACCGAATATACTGCCTATATCCTGTCACCTTATATCATTAGAGTTGACTCAGACTGGCAGGACAGCGGATTACTGGTTTTCAAACCCTGCAACAACATTATCAGAGCCGAAACCTTGGTGTTTTCATTTTGCAAAAAGCGCAACTGGCAACCCCTACTGTGGCACGGCATAGAACCCTTAGCGCAACAAATATGGCAGGCAATACATAATCCCTAGTTACATTCTGCCTATGGTGATATCACCATAGGCAGCAACCTTATTGCCGCCATCAAACCAGCCTGAACAATTTTCTGCGCCAAACACACCCAGATACAGGTAATATGCTTAGTCTGTTCCGGCCTGCAACACCCTTAACCAGTATTAATTGCAACCGCAACCATAATTTAACATTACTTAACTTATATATCAATAGCTTGACTTAACCAGTGTAGCAATAATTTGAATATTTTTCAGTCAGTACCCCAGTTTAGAACGATTATTGTGCTATCAGCCATGGCTGAAACCATTGTCTGCCGTGACTTTTAGCTTCATCAATCCGGTTATCAATTAATATTAAATAAATTTATTTATCAGTTACTATTTTGCTTAAAATCAAGTCATCCAAACAGCCTGAAAAAACAAACAAACTTTTCTACATAGCAATAAATAACATTAAGTACGCATAAAAAACATAATTTAATGGTTTTCTAACATTTACAAAAAGGGTATATTGATAATCCTTATCAATTGTTAGCCCGTCATAACCTGATCCATATTGATTTACATGACTAAAATAGGAAAATCAAGAATGCTGTTACAAAAAATTGCCATCGCCAGTGCTGCCCTTGTATCTATGACAGCCTTTGCTCAGGAATACCCTATGGGTAAACCCATCATTAAAAACGGAATGGAAATTTCTGGCGTATATCTGCCACCCATCACCATGGATACCGATGGTATGGATCACAGCAACATGCATCTGCCAGCCAGCAAATCTGACGTACACATGGAAGCCGATATCCATGCTACAGAAGGTAATCCAAACGGTTTTGCCGAAGGTGACTGGATTCCCAATCTGAATATCGAATACTCCATCACCAAACTGACCAAAGACAAATTCGAACACTCAGGTAAATTCATGTCCATGGTTGCCAGTGACGGCCCTCACTATGGCGACAACGTCAAACTGAATGGTCTGGGCAAATACCGGGTGACCTACCGTATTTCCCCGCCAACCGCCAATCAAATGGCGCGTCATATTGACAAGGAAACTGGTGTGGCTCCGTGGTTTAAACCGTTTGAAGTGAGCTGGGACTTTGATTACACCGGTGTAGGCCGTAAAGGCAGCTACTAACAACAGCGTGCAGAGGGATTATTCTGGCTTGAACCGGCCGAATAATCCCTTGATACATTGTTACTGCCACAATACCTTTTTCTGTAAGCCTAACCATCATGAAAAAATTTTTTCTTATTGTCTTGATTTTATGCAACTTCATACTTTCATATTCCGCGATTGCTGATGACAAAGTCACTCTGGAGCTGAAAATGAAAGATGGTGACATGATACCGTTAACCCTCAACGCACCGGCCAACAAAATCATTCGCATCAAAGTCACCAATATTGGCAAGGGGCCCGTTGAATTTGAAAGTACCCAACTGGTAAAAGAAAAAGTACTGGCACCAGGAGCCTCATCAGTGGTGGTGATTGCCCCGAAAAAACCCGGCACCTATATCTTTTTTGATGATTTCCATCTGGATAAGCCCAAAGGGCAGTTAATCGTAAAATAAGAACGGGATAACCAATGGGACAAGTCATCTTTGTTGTCTGGCGCGAATGCTTCGAAGCACTGCTCGTTGTTGGCATTATTTATTCATGGATTAAACGCAACCCCGACAGCAGTAACAGTATGCGTTACCTGTTTGGCGGTATAGGACTCGGTGTACTGATATCAGTCATACTGGCTCTCATTATCAATGGCATATTTAAAGAACTTACCGATGACCATCAAACAATATTTATGATGGGTATGTCTGCAATGGCCTGTGTACTGATTGTGCAGATGGTGTACTGGATGAACAAACACGCCCGCAGCATGAAATCCTCACTAGAACAGGAAATAGCGCAGCAGGTAGCCCACAACTCATGGTGGGGAGCACTATTCATTATTGCGATTGCCATTGCCCGCGAAGGCAGTGAAATCGTCGTATTTCTGTCCGGGCAAATCATGCAGCTCAACAGCCATAATTACTTCAACTTCTGCATTGCCGTACTTATCGGTATCGCCGTATCAGCCCTGACCTTTTATGCCTTTATTCAGACCAGCCGATTCATTCAGTGGAAGAAATTTTTTACCATAACCGGCATCATACTATTATTTCTGGCCATTTCATTACTCATGAAAGCAATTGAAGATGGCACCAATATGCTACTCGAACATGACATATCCATCCCCGATTTCCTGATTAATCCAGCATGGGATATCTCACCATTTATTGACGATAGCGGTTTAATTGGCAGCTTCGCTTCTTCACTGCTTGCCTACCGTTCCCAGCCAATGTGGATTAGCGTCATTACCTTTGGCGTATTCTGGCTGTTAATGGCCATACTGTTTTTAAGAAAGAAATCCACATGACGCTGCACAGGTTCCACACCCTATTCCTGTGCTCGTTGCTGCTGCCGGCACTATCAATAGCGCATGGTTTACGAGCACCAATCATCAATGACTCCAATGCAATAACAGCCAAAGGCGATATTCCCACCCCGGAAAAATACCATTCCGCCATTCGGGCTTATCAGCAACAGGTTGTCCAGCAACTGAAAACCACCCAGCAATATCTTGATGCCATTATCAACGCCGGCCGGAACGGGCAATTATTACCGGCACAGCAGAACTATATCCGCGCGCATCAAAGCTACGAACAGGTACGGATTATTGTCAAACTGTTCGGCAATGCTGACCAGAATATCAACTCACGTGCTGATTACTATCTGCAAGGCATTAATGACCCTGGTTTCAGCGGTTTTCACCGGCTGGAATATGAGCTGTTCGTACGCAAAGACTTGCAACAGGCACAGGCAGAAGCCAGTAATCTGCAACATGGAATCATTGATTTACAAAAGCGGGTGGTCGCTGACGAACTGGACATAGCCAAAGTCGTCCAAGCCGCATCCGATTTTCTGGAAATGATTCTGCAAACCAAGCTTGCTGGCAAGGAAAATCAGTATAGCCATAGCGATTTAGCCGATATCCACGCTAATGTCACCGGTTCAGCCCAAACTGTGCAGCAGCTTACTGACTTTATTCCAGCCGAGCAACGTGTAGCACTCGATAGCGGCTATCAGCAGATTTTTGCCGTTCTCCGGCGCTATCAGTTACCGCAGAACCAGTTTCAGAATTTCAACCAACTCAGCCAGACTGACCATGACCAACTGTATGCCCTGCTAAGCATTCAGACCAATCGTCTGGCGCAACTGCGGGCACAACTGGGCATTCGCGTTTATTACAAGTACCCTCATTAAGGTTCTAGTTATGCAAAAAAACACCTTCAGACACCAGCCAGACTCAGCGGCCACGCCTGAAGACAATCCTGCCAGCCCCGGCCGCCGCCACAGCATGAAAATGCTGCTGGCCGGAGGACTGGGTATAGCCAGTATCGGCGCCAGCAAACCGGCGAGTGCGACCAGCAACTGTACTCACGATTACAATCAGGCAGTCGATTACTGGGGCAGTCATCAGGCAGGTGTGATCACACCTGATACCAAAGAAGCCATTTTTGTTGCCTTTAACGTGACCACACGTGATAAAGCCCAACTACAACGGCTATTACAGCTTATTTCCCAACGCATCGCCTACCTCACCCGACCACAGACACTGGCAGCAGGAAAAAATGACCAGTTGCCGCCAGTGGAATCCGGGCTACTCGGTCACAACCTGTCACCTGACTCGCTTACCATTACCGTAGCCGTGGGCGCCAGCCTGTTTGACCAGCGCTTTGGTCTGGCCAAACACAAACCCAAAAAACTGATACCCATGCCGCGCTTTCCCAACGACCGGCTGGAAAAAGACTGGTGTGGCGGAGATTTATCTATTCAGTTTTGTGCCAACAGCCGTGAAAGCGTGATTTATGCCCTGCGCGACCTGATTAGCCACTGCAACCAGTTCATGGTACCCGTTTGGAAAATGGACGGATTCCTGCCGGCACGCGATATCGACCATCACAGCACCGCCATCAACCTGTTTGGCTTTAAAGATGGTACCGGCAACGCCCCCATTAGCGATAGCAAACTGATGGACGAACTGGTATGGGTAACTGCCGATAACCATGAACCTGCATGGTGTCTGGGTGGCAGCTATCAGGCCATCCGCCTGATTCGCTTTAATCTAGAATTCTGGGACAGAACGCCACTGGAAGATCAGGAAAACGATTTTGGCCGTTACAAAACCAGCGGCGCACCCATCGGCATGCAGCACGAAATGGATGACCCGCAGATGAATCGCGACCCGCATGGCGACCGCATCCTGTTTGATTCCCACATGCGCCGTGCCGAGCCACGTATTCCGGAACGGCATGTAGCCAAACTGCGCCGGCGCAGCTTCAGTTACTCACTAGGTATATTACCCAGCGGCCAGCTTGATATGGGGCTGATTTTCGTTGCCTACCAAAATGACCTCAAAAAAGGCTTTATCGACACCCAGAACCGCCTCAACGGCGAGCCACTGGAACGCTATATCAAACCATTTGGTGGTGGCTTCTTCTTTGTTTTGCCGGGAATGGCCAAAGAAAACGATTATCTGGGCAAGCAGCTACTTGAAGAATAAACAGCAAGCAATAAAAACAGACCGCATTCCGACCTAAGCCTGAATAGCCCAAAGCATATCCATATCAAAAGAGCACGCCAGCATAAACTGTAGTGCTCTGATTTATTTTATTCCAGCCAGCACTCACCAGCCATCATCTCAATCGCGCAAAATCTTGTCCACAATCTCACGGCTGTCTTTAGATAAACCTTCATGCTGCTGAATCCGCTGCAACTGTTCAGCCATCAACGCCTTGCGTTGCGGTTCCAGCCGGCCATACAGATTAAATGCCTGTACCAGACGCGATGCCACCTGCGGATTAAATCCATCAATACGCAATATATGCTCAGCAATAAAGCGATAGCCACTACCATCGGCAGCATGAAAATGCTCAATATTACGGCTAAAGCTACCCAGTAACGAACGCACCTTGTTCGGATTTTCCAGACTGAAAGCCGGGTGCTGCAAGGCTGCCTGTACCTGTTGCAAGGTATCTGCACGCTGGCTGCTGCCAATCAGAATAAAATACTTGTCCATCACCAGATCATCGTGCGTATAACGCAGGGCAAACCGGTTTAATAACTCATTGCGTTTGTCATCGGACAGATGATTAATGGCCGACAGCATCCCAAATTCATGAGTCATATTAGTGGCACGCTGCGTATATTCACTTGCAATAGTTTGCAGTAATTGCGCTCTGGCCTGTACACCCCATTGCAATAAAATATTGCGCAAGCTGCGCACGCCGGCCAGATCAGGGTGATATTCCTGTGGAGCCGCATGCTTACTGTTTTGCTCCTGTGCATCAGCCCATGTACGCCAGTGCGTCAGCGTGTCTTCCATGCTGGCAGCCAAATCCTGCAACAGTGCCTGCCGTGCACGTACATACAGCTCAGGATTAATGCTTTGCGCATCCTCCCACAATTCCGCTTCAGTTGGCACCTGTAATAATACTGCTTTATAAGCCGGGTCAATATCGGCATTCAACGCCGCAGTAATTGCCGCAGCCAGCTCAGCATGATGGGGAACCGGCTGATTTGCAGCCAGCGCCGCCACATTAGCCGCAACAGCGCGCCGGTACAGAGTTTGTGCAGCTTCCCAGCGGGCAAAGGAATCAGTGTCATGTGCCAGCAGCAACATCAAATCAGCATCACCATACGGATAATCCAGTCTTACCGGCGCACTGAAACCGCGCAACAATGATGGCACCACCTCCTGTGCAACATCATAAAACACAAATGTCTGTTGTGCCTGATTGAATACCAGTACTGTTTCATCTACCAACACATCCGTATCGGCCAGTCTGAATGCCACAAGTGTGCCATCGCGGCCAAGCAGCCCAACTTTAACCGGAATCACCATCGGTTGCTTATCCGCCATATCAGGCGTGGGTGGAGTGTACTGCTGTAGATGCAGACTAAACGTATGATTGCCTGCATCATATTCACCATGCGCTTTAATCTGCGGTGTACCAGCCTGACTGTACCATAAAGCAAACTGCTCCAGATTAACACCATTGGCATCAGCCATAGCCGCGCGGAAATCATCACACGTCACTGCCTGACCATCATGGCGCTGGAAGTAAAGCTGCATACCTTTCTGAAAACCGGCTTCGCCCAGAAGTGTATGGTACATGCGTACCACCTCAGCACCTTTCTCATACACAGTCAACGTATAGAAATTATTCATTTCCTCATATGAAGCAGGCCGTACCGGATGTGCCATCGGGCCAGCATCCTCGGCAAACTGCATACTGCGCAATACCCTGACATTATGAATACGGCGTACTGCCCTGCTGGCACGATCGGCTGAAAATTCCTGATCACGGAATACCGTCAGACCTTCTTTCAGTGACAACTGAAACCAGTCACGACAGGTTACCCGGTTACCCGTCCAGTTATGGAAATACTCATGACCAATCACACCCTCAATTGCTTCAAAATCCGCATCAGTAGCCGTATCACTGCTGGCAAGTACATATTTAGTATTGAAAATATTCAGACCTTTATTTTCCATGGCACCCATATTGAAATCGCTCACGGCCACGACCATAAAAATATTCAAATCGTATTCCAGATTAAAACGCTCTTCATCCCACTGCATCGCATGCTTCAGTGATTCCAGCGCAAAACCTGCCTTGGCACGGTCTTCCGGACGAGTATAAAACTTCAGCGCCACCTCCTTACCGCTGCGGGTTATAAAACTGCCCTCCAGCACCGCCAACTGCCCCGCCACCAGTGCAAACAGATAGCTTGGTTTGGCAAACGGGTCACGCCAGCATACCCAGTGGCGACCATTGTCCAGCTCACCACTGTCAATCAGATTACCATTAGACAACATAACCGGATAACGCCGCTTATCACCAATAATAGTGGTGGTAAACTGACTCATCACATCCGGCCGGTCAAAATAATAGGTAATCTTGCGAAAGCCTTCAGGTTCATTCTGGGTATACAGATTATCACCAGACTCATACAGCCCCATCAGCGTTTTATTTTGCGCCGGATACAATCTGGTGGTGATTTCCAGCACAAACTCACTGTCTGGCACCGCATGAATAATCAGCTTTTCATCTGCAACTGCATATTCATGCGGACACAAAGACTTACCATTTAAAACAATCTGCAACAACTCCGCGCTGCCATCCAGTACACAAGGTTTGCCTGCCTGCCGTGGCACCACAGTCATGCGATTGAGGACAGTGGTATAAGCATCCTCCAGAGAAAAAGTCAGATTAATATCAGCTACCGCAAAATCCGGTGCCTGATAATCTTTTAAGTAATGAACGACTTTATTTTCACTCATATTTAACACTCTTAATATCCAAATCTGTGCTGTCTATTGTACGGCTACCATGCACACAATCAACCCCATCACCGCCGTACACAGTAGCAACAACATTCCCGCCTTAAAATGTAACCATTATTACCCAGACTCAATCTCCGGCATACATAAACTGCACCACTTGCATCAATCCGGTATTACTCATATTTAATCTGCTTTCAGTCCGGCGCATGGATACATTCTCCCTTCTATAATTATTATTCCTTAGCCAGCCCGCCCAACCTCGCCTAGAGGTTAACCGAAAAAATCACCACCTTAATACACAGCAACCATTCACAACATCTGCATTCAGATATTGCCAGCAACAGTAAAAAACTGTGATACAGTATTATGACTTTAAGCTGGCTATGCAGCTAATAACATGCACTATATTAAATACATGAATATAGTTCTGCCAGCACCAGAAAGCCATTTAGCATAAACAACCTTATACCCACGTATAATCTCCAAAAAACAAAACCATGTTTTCGATTCCTGTTTTCCAGTCTCTAAAGGATATACCATGAGCCGGCCACCCGAGTTAAAACGTACATTAAAAAACCGACATTTACAGCTAATTGCTATCGGCGGTGCAATCGGTACCGGCCTTTTTATGGGTTCAGGCCGCACCATCAGCCTAGCAGGGCCATCCGTACTGTTTACCTATATCATCATCGGCGCATTCCTGTTTTTTGTTATGCGTGCCATGGGTGAACTGCTATTGCACAATCTGCATTACAAATCCTTTGTCGACTTCACCACCGATATTCTTAATCCTACTGTCGGCTATTATGTTGGCTGGTCATACTGGTTTTGCTGGGTAGTAATTGGCATGGCCGATATCGTAGCCATTACCGGTTATACCCAGTTCTGGTGGCCAGACGTACCACTCTGGCTGCCCGGCATCATATGCATTATTGTCCTGCTGGCACTGAATCTATTATCCGTCAAACTCTTTGGTGAACTAGAATTCTGGTTTGCCTTGATCAAGATTCTGGCTATTCTGGCGCTGATTGGCTGTGGCGGCTATCTATTGCTCACCGGCTTTGTCAGTGCCGGCGGCATTCAGGCACGAATCAGTAATTTATGGTCTTATGGTGGCTGGATGCCACATGGCTGGTCCGGTTTTTTTGCTGCCTTTCAGATTGCCATCTTTGCTTTTGTTGGCATCGAACTGGTTGGCACAGCGTCGGCCGAAACAGACGACCCCAATACCACCCTGCCAGCCGCCATCAACAAAATACCAGTGCGCGTGATCGTCTTTTATGTACTGGCCTTAACCATCATCATGACAGTTACCCCGTGGAGCATGGTTGCGCCAGACCGTAGCCCGTTCGTCAACATGTTCACCCTAATTGGCATTAGCGCCGCCGCCACCATTATTAATTTTGTCGTGTTGACTTCCGCCCTGTCCTCTGCCAATAGCGGCATGTATTCCACCGGCCGCATGCTGTACGGCCTATCAAGAAACGGCGTTGGCCCGAAAGCCTTTGCGCGGCTATCAGCTACAGGCGTGCCACAAAACGGCCTGATCTATTCCTGCGCCCTGCTGCTGATTGGTGTGGGTCTGCTCTATGCCGAGGGTGATGTCATGAAAGTATTTACCATCGTCACCACCGTATCCAGTATCTGCTTTATCTTTGTCTGGGCAGTTATCCTGATTGCCTACCTGCGTTATCGCAAGCTTTATCCAGAGGCACACGCGCGCTCAGTCTACAAAATGCCCTTTGGCATACCGATGTGCTATGTCTGCCTGATATTTTTTGTATTTGTACTGTATCTGTTCAGTCAGGATAAAGATACCCTTACTGGCCTGCTGGCCACACCAGTCTGGTTTATTCTTCTGACCATGCTCCTGCCCCTGTATCGCCAGCAACTGAAAAAACGCATCACCTATTCAGATACCACCAGCACCAACCAGTAACATTCAAAAAGGCTGTCCTGTTTAACCACCATCGGTGCAATTAAACAGGACAAATAACCGCCAACATTAAATAAAGCGCTTACGCGCTTTATTTTTTACTACTCATAATCAGGATAATGCCAGAACGGCTGCCCAACCTGCGGCGTAGAAGCCTGCGCATTATAGCGTGGCACCACCGGTTCCGCCTCATAAGCCAGTCGCCCGGCATTAACCGCCAGCGCAAATGCCTCTGCCATCACCACCGGATCACCACTGCGCGAAACCGCCGTATTAAGCAATACACCATCAAAACCCCACTCCATGACTTTTGCTGCATGAGAAGGTAAACCCAGCCCCGCATCCACCAGCAGCGGAGTATCTGGCAAACGTTCGCGCAACACATGCAGCGCATATTCATGCACTGGTCCCAAACCAGTGCCAATCGGAGCAGCCCAAGGCATCAGTGCCTGACAGCCAACATCCAGCAAACGGCGGCAGACAATCAAATCCTCCGTACAATACGGCAACACCTTAAAACCATCCTTAATCAGCATATCTGCCGCCCGTACCAACTGAAATACATCCGGCTGTAAAGTATCATCATCACCAATCAATTCCAGCTTGATCCAGTCAGTTTCAAATACTTCGCGCGCCATCTGAGCCGTAGTTACCGCCTCTTCTTCACTCAGACAACCAGCAGTATTGGGAAGAATAGGTAAAGCCAGCTCCTGTAACAAGCCCCATAGCCCCTGACCATGCTTGGCCGAGGTAGCGCCCTGCCGGCGCAACGCTACAGTAATCATAGCTGGTTGCGCCTTTCTTACTGCTGCACGCAGTACTTCCGGGGTAGGATAAGCAGCGGTACCCAACAGCAAACGACTATCAAACTGCTCATCATAAAGTTGCAAAGCCATAAGCCATCCCCTCTTCACATAACATTAACCAATATTCCCAAATAGCCGGCATTAAAGACCATCCGCAGTAAAGAATGTTAGATTTTATAACCAGAACAATAACTTTGCACCCATTTTCACCGAACAGAATAACATTAGCTATTGTCACCATACTCCGGCATATACCGAAACAGCCATAATACTGCTGCTTATTGCGGATACAAAAGCGTGAGCATAGGCAAGAATCAGACAAAGCTTACTGAAATTCCGGGTCTGGTTTCCTGGTCAGGCGGCTACGCAAATCACGGCGGAAAACTTCAATCGTCCACATCCACAGCAGCGTACCCATCAGCTCAGAGAACAGCTCATCAAACGGCAGATTCCATAATGCCGGTGACAGATTCAGTACCGGCAACATCATGCCGTGAAACAGAATAGTTACCCCAATACCAAACGCCAGCCCCTGCCACAGCTTAACTTTAGGAAAAATCTCCGCGGCCATACAGTAAATCACCGCCCAAACAACTGAAAATAAAATATGCACCGCACTACCACCCCAGTTCATCACCTGATCAGAATAGGTGTAAACCATATCGTGCATATCAATGCCCATATCCTGAATAATCTGAACCGTAGGAGCCACCCGGTCTGGCATACGTGGAGGCAACACCCCTTCCGTACCCGATTTCACAAAAGCTGAAATCACACCACCCATAATACCGGCCAAAAAAGCCACCACATAATTGCGGTTTGCAGGCTGCGTGCGAGCAAACAGATTAGACATAAATTCCATTCCTCTTATCATATAATAATGATTGTTATTATTCTTTATTAATTAATTAACAACATAACCTCAAGTACAAATGTAGATTAGAGACAACTTCAAACAGATTTACCCTTCAAATCCCTCCGTAGCCGCTTACATAAAACTAACCAAAAATCTGGATGGCTACCTTACCCATTAGAACATTGATTTTACTGATAAGCAAACCAGCATTATTTTAGAAAATATTTTAGAAGAAAATATCATTTCATTTAAAAATAAACAAATTAAAATAATTTAATAGCAGACCAACCATAGCCCACTTATCTATAGACAGAATATATACCTGTTTTATCAAAATGACAGAAACAAAAATATCAGCAAAACCCAAACACACAGGCAAAAACCGCCACTAGCTAAACAGCAAAAAACCCTGTATTCAAACAGGGTTTTCAGAAACAAATCAGCACAGCAGCCAAATACTAGCCACCCACTACCGGACTAACAATGTCTACCTTGTCCTGCGGTTGCAAATAGTAGTTTGAATACTGCTTTCTGGCGACAAAAGCCGTATTTACCGCAACAGCAAATGGCGCTTCTAGCATCAGATACTCAACCAGATCAGCCACTGTACTGCCATCAAAAACAATCACATCATCATTAACCCAAATATCCATCAATCTGCCTCCCTATTCTGATTTAGTGGCAAAACACCAATGTGATAGCACGCCTGAGCATCAGGCAATGACTGCTGTTGCATTAAGGCCTGCAATACACGCACCGTAGCAATACTCACCGTAGGCGAAATCATAAAACCATGCCGAAACAAGCCATTAACCGCTACAACACGATTCCGCATATCATAACGAATTTCTGGGCTTTCATGATTAAGCGTGGGGCGCAGCTCAGCCATACTTTCCAGAATCCGAGCCTCCCCAAAAGCCGGATGAACCGTATACAGAGCAGACATCAGTTCCAGACCACTGCGGACACTCAGATTACTGTCATCTTCACTTTCAATCTGCGTCGCCCCGATAACAAACAGCTTGTTCTGCTTGGGCGCAATATAAATAGGATAGCGCGGATGCAATACCCGTACCGGCCGGCGAAGCTCAATATCCGGTGCATACAGGCGCAACACCTCTCCCCGCACCCCACGTAAACGGCTTTGACCGTGACTATTCCAGTTACCCTTGCCACCATAGCCACGACAATCCAGCGTCCAGTGAGCCAGAGCAGCACATTCCGCCAAATCACTGCTGCGCTCCCAATGGCAGCTTACCTGCTGCCGGTCGAGCACATCCGCCAAAGCCAGCAGAGTTTGCCGGTTATCCAGTTGTCCTTCCGTCGGCAAAAACAGCCCCTGCTGAAAACGGCCTGCTAGCTGCGGTTCGTGTTCACTAATCTCCTGATTATGCCATACCTGACAGACACTGCTGTCTTGATGGGCACGTTGCAAATGCTGGGAAAACTGCTTGGCCAAAGCATGATCCTGCGGATGCCACACAATCAGCGAACCATTTTGCTGCATAAATACCGGTGTCGGAAACGAATCCACCCACTGGCGCCAGATAGGCAGACTGGCATAGCCTAGCTGTACCACCAGCGGCGTTGCTTCCACCGCTTCGGCCGTAGGTGCCAGCATCGCGGCAGCAGCAAAAGCAGCAGCATCCTCACCATTACGCTTACCAGCATTAAACAATATCACCTTACAGCCCTGATCTGCCAACAACCACGCAGTCAGGCGTCCCAATAAACCACCTCCCAGTACCGCAACATCATATTGTTTCATTGTGCACCTGTTTTCCTTGACCTGAATCTGTATCCAGTTCGTATCGGCCTGCATTCTGTAACGCCAGCAACTAATCCACACAAAACATTACACAGCGCTCATCTATCCATTTCTTGAACAAATCCACCCCAGCAGGTATAACCCCCATATTACTCATAACAGGCATACACCACCATGGCCAAGGTTTTTCCGTTACATCCCAAACATCCCGAACGAATCTGTTGGGGCTGCGACAAATACTGCCGTGCCGATGACCTGCAATGCGGTAATGGCTGCATCCGTATCCCTCATCCCTGCGAGGATTTCGGCGAACAGTGGTATCTGAATGGAGACTGGTCCGGTCTACTCTCCGACACACAGCTCGCACAAATTGCCACCGCCAGTAAACCATCTGCGCCAGAAACCAAAGCACAAAAACCCCACATCAAACTGGCATTAAAAAAATAACTCAGCCCTAATGTAACAGCAAGCACATCTGACTGTCAGAACCTATCTCGCAAAAAAACAAATTCCTTAATCCAGCTCATAATATTTATGCGCCAACAGCAGCCAGCAGTCTGAATAGATCTAAAATTAATCGCCTTTAATATAAACCTGCAAAGTATTAATTAAAATTAAATAGATAAATAGCAACCAACCACCACAAAAGCACAAAGCAAACAAATAGAGACATCATAAGCAATAACTGCACCGCAGCAGATAACGCCGGTACAACACACCATCAAAATAATTCAGCATACTGGTGCTGCAAGTTTAAAAATAACCAACGCAAGGCTCAAACTCACCGTATGATGCATTTATCAGAATAGCAGACCCGCTTCAGCAGCACAGATACCCGAAACAATATTAATCGCAACAAACAGCAAGATTAGTGGCAATAAATAACATCGGCCGGCACACACTGAAATTACTTTTAACCACACAGTACAACAGATAAAAATAAATCGCCTGCAAAAATCCGCAGGCGAGTATTAAATACAATCTTTATCCTCTAGTTTTAGATTATGCCTCTGTATTCTTGGCCTTTTCAGACGAAATGTCTGCGTTACAAACTGTAATTTATGAGCACAGTTTTGGCAATAGCCCGTAAAAGTACAGCAACAAAAGACAATAATCATCTTATTTTTCTTAAAAATTGTTATTAATATTGCACAAAAAATCAGATTATCGAATTTTTTTGCCATATAAACAAAAAAATCGGGCAGATGACATAACCATCACCTGCCCCTACCTTACAAAACCGGATGCAATAATCCGTTAGCTCATCTGCACTGCCTGAATGGCCGTCAGAGCAATAGTGTAGACAATATCTTCAATCAAGGCACCACGGGACAAATCGTTCACCGGTTTGTTCAGACCCTGCAACATCGGTCCAACACTCAGCACATGCGCACTGCGCTGTACTGCCTTATAAGTTGTATTACCAGTATTCAAATCAGGGAATACAAATACCGTTGCCTGACCGGCCACCTTGCTGTCAGGAGCTTTCTGTCTGCCCACGCTCGGCACACTGGCCGCATCATACTGCAAAGGTCCGTCAATATGCAGATCAGGACGTTTTTGCTGTGCCAGTTTAGTAGCAGCAGTAACCGTTTCCACATCGGCACCACTACCGGATGAACCAGTAGAATAAGAAATCATCGCCACTTTTGGTTCAATACCAAATGCTTTGGCAGAATCCGCCGACTGAATAGCAATATCAGCCAGTTGCTCAGCAGTAGGATTCGGGTTTACCGCACAGTCACCATATACCAGCACCTGATCCGGCATCAGCATAAAGAATACACTGGAAACCAGACTGGCACCCGGAGCAGTTTTAATCAACTGCAAAGCCGGACGGATGGTGTTGGCTGTAGTGTGTACAGCGCCGGATACCAGACCATCCACATCACCTGTGGCCAGCATCATAGTGCCCAGAACCACCGTATCCTGCAACTGTTCAGCAGCCTGTTCCGCTGTCAGCCCCTTGCTCTTTCTCAATTCAACCATTGGTGCAATATAGCGTTCACGGATACTGTCAGGGTCAATAATTTCCAGCGAGGCCGGTAAAGTAATTCCTTTCGCCTGCGCCACTTCCTCCACTTCAGCTTTTTTTGCCAGCAGCACACAGCGGGCAATACCTTTATTTTCACAAATGGCTGCCGCAGCAATAGTACGTGGCTCATTACCTTCAGGCAGAACAATACGTTTATTCGCAGCACGGGCACGTGCCATCATCTGATAGCGGAATGCTGCCGGTGCCAAATGTTCCGCTACCGGTTTAGCCAGCTCCCCGCAAAGCAACTCGGCATTTAACTGGGCAGCTATAGCTTTGGCCGCGTCCTGAGCCTGAGCAGCCTCTACACCTGCCTCTACAGCAGTAACCACACCAATACATTCAAGCTTTTTACCGTGTGCCGCCAGTGCAGCCTGCACTTCAGCAACAAAACCGGCTGCCGGTGCAGTCTGGGCATCAGCAGTTAAAATAAA
Source organism: Snodgrassella gandavensis (assembly GCF_914768025.1). Classification (GTDB taxonomy): domain Bacteria; phylum Pseudomonadota; class Gammaproteobacteria; order Burkholderiales; family Neisseriaceae; genus Snodgrassella; species Snodgrassella gandavensis. Next base: position 19,696 of record NZ_CAJZCE010000015.1, read on the forward strand.
GCCACTGATTTCAGTATGCCCATGTGCATAATCATGCAAAGCCAGTTGCAACTGAGCAGCCACCGCAGCCGGCGTTTGCTCAGCTACTGCGGCCACCAGAATCACCCGTGCATTCAGTGCTGCCGCAATCTTCACATTTTGTGCTGGCAGGTAAGTCCGGCCGGCTTCAGGTACAGCACCTTCAACTACCACCACATCGTGCTTGGCCTCAGCCATCTGGTGGAAAGTGGCAACAAACTCTTCTACCACATCATCTACCTGTCCCTGATACACACGCTCATCCAGACTAGTCAGCGACTGCGACGCAGGCAAATTCTGCTGCAATACAGCCTGCACCAGCGTAGCTGTATTATCCGCAGTCACATCTGCAACAACTGGTTTAAAGTACAGCGGTACATGTCCGGCTTGCACAAAAGCCTGTGCCACACCCAAGCCTACCGCAGTCAGGCTTGTCTGATTTCCAGTTGGTACCAGCAAAAATTGCGACATAACTATCCCTTTCGTTTAAATAACACCAGCAGCAACTGCTGCACTTACTTTATCCCTAACGATTATAATTTACTTCGTTTCACCGCATCACAAACTACATCAACTTTTGCATGAAAAAACACAAACCAGCCGGATATATCAACCTGCTCCCATCATGTAAGTCATTACTTACCTAACCATCCACAGTCTGAATATAGCATCAGTACAGGCATAGCAACACAAACCATTATTTATCAAACCATTTTTAACTTGCCACTGCTGTGAATGCTATCTTTAGCTTGAATGATAATAGCACCCGCATCAATCAGACCTTGGTTATTGACGTTATGGCCTAATAAGGCAACTCGGTTTTTACCTAATATCGTCCCGGAGTTTCCTATATCCTTCTTCGCTAGCACCGTGACCTTTTTACCCGATAATAATGCCCCTTCCGACGTTAATTGTGGGCGGTTATTTTGTAAAAATAATTCAGGATTCTATACCGTTTCATTTTATTAGAATTCAATAACGGCTTATCACTTGACAGGGGGGATGGAACAAATAAAGTACAGTATAGTTTTATAATCTTGTAAGATCCTAAATTGAATAACTAATCATTGAATGTCATCTGCGATTATTTGCTGGAAAGTACGCAAGATGAATCGGTTAAAGTGAGATTTCAAGATCGGGCAAAATATAGAATTTGGTGACAGAGTTAACTGTCACCTTTAACTGAAAATACACAAAATTTAGGATAGGGTCGCCAACAAGTTAAGTCCATTCTAAAGAAGCATCATCATTAACCTAAACAGCTTCTGCTGGACAAGTGTCATCAAAAAACCAATAATCATCCATCAATTTTTGTTTATCAAACATTATCTGCCACCAGCAAGAAATAGATTCTTATTTAGGTCCACTCCATATTAATTTATTTCTTAGCTGATAAGGAACCAATTCAAATAATTTCTTTATTCTTTCTATATGCCCTCGATAATTTGGGGATATGTCTTCATTACAATTATCATAATAAAACTTAGCTTGATGATTTAAAAACCATATATCATGTTCTTCAAAATCTTTTTCTAAAATACTAATCATAATATTATGAACTAATTCAGCTTCATAAAAACATGATATATCTTTCGCCTTTCTAAATGCATTTTGAGACTGAACATTTCTAATATACGATAATGCAAATCCTAACATTTCTTTATATATGTCACATTTATTCATATTAATTTTTCCTTTTTGGCAATGGTCTCATATCTGCTGGAGGTTTATCTATTGGCGTCCATCTCACATTATTTATTAATTTTTTAATATAAGAGGCATCTCCTGTTATCTTATAGATTTTCATTGCTGCTACCATCCTATGATGACCAGCTCCAACATAATAGTTACCTTTATTATCTATATAACCATAAATACAAACAACAAATTAAGCAAAAAAATAGCCATCATCTAACTTTTCCCAAGCAAGCTGACAACAGCCACAGACAGGTGAACAGAAAAAATAGACAGATCAATTTTTCATTAATCAAATTAGCTGCTGGCCTTTAATACTTATTTAATATCACTAATTTAGTATTTCAGTATTTTCCGGTTTCAGTGTACGCTCTTTAACAGCTTCACCCCCCAATGAACCCAGAAAAAACTACAGAGAAAATAATGACACAAATAATAAAACAATCATTTTTAATGACATTTAGAAAAAAAGTAAGTTAGCACTCTGCTATCAGGCAGAAAAATTTTTCCACCGCATAATAATTTTGTATTTATCGAACAACAAATCAACTTATTACACCAACCGACTGACATTAAACAGCATTTCATTAAGCACCTAAATGATTACGCTGATTATATCAATACCGCTTCAACCCATCAGAATACTATGGAATCAGTCTTATATTAATTTAGCAGTTAGCAAGGTACTCATAATGAAAAAAAACTTTTTATATGCCATTGCGTTTATTTTTCTCATCTTATGCACTTTATATTTATATGGCAAAGCTGATATAACCAGATTAACAACCAAGGAAACTTCTTTGAATGCGAGCGCAAGTACTGCAAAACAATTAAAAACAGTAGGCACTTTTTTTAAAGCACCCACGGGTATTGCATTTGATAGCACAGGCACAATGTATGTCACCAATTGGTCTGGTCACTCAATTATTAAAATTAAAGCCAATGGTGAGCATGAAACCATTTATACAAATATTTCTGCTCCTGCCGGCATTGCGATTGATACTGATGATAATATCTACATCTCCTCATATCATGATAATTATATTTTAAAAATAGCCGCCAACGGAAAATCTCAAAAAATTTCAGATGGCTACCACACGCCAACAGGCATTGCTTTTTCTAACTCAGGAAAATTACTGATTACTAACCGATCAAGTGGGGAAATTATTGCTCTGGATTTAAAAAGTGGCAGCAAAGAAATTGTGGCACAAGGATTATCCACACCAGTTGGTGTAACACAATTACCTGACAACAGTCTGGTTGTTTCCCAGTATAGTGGCCGCCTGACTTTAATCCAGCCCAATGGTAAGCAGACCGAATTAGGTGCAGACTTCAAGCGCCCCGGCGTAGGTATCGTTACTATTGCGCCAAATATGGTGGCCGTAATTGACAACGGTGCTGATATGGTACGAAAAGTTGATGTGAAAACAAAAACAGTAAGCACAATAGTTTCATCTTTACCTGGTGCAGTTGCATTAGCTTTTCATAACAATCGTTACTATATTGGCACATGGCAGGATGGGTCTGTTTACATGTTTAACAATGACTAAAGTAATCACACATAGTTGGCTGATACCTAAAAAACTTAGATTGCTTACATAGCCAATCTAAGTTCACTATTAAATTCAAAATTACATCCTAAGAATTAATACACAAATGCTTTCTAATCAGAATTCTGCATAAGCAAATATTCCAAAACCCTAACGGAATAATTGGGTCTTGCGCAGCTAAACATCCCCGTTAGCGCCCACAATGAGAATTGACCTGCTGGAAAAACTAGCGCACCAGAAATTCCTTGCACCCAGTTAGCGTATACTGACTTAAAAATTCTGTATAAAAAACGGTAACACCTGCTTTCAGCGGCTATCGCTATCAAAGTTATCACCAACCAAAACCCTGTCAGCCTCAGACCTCAATACACACCATCATCTGTAAGCTGTGTGGGCAAACATCCGGCAATTTAAAGGTGGCCGTTATCTCCGTGCTACAGATTAGCCAGCACCCTACTCATCTCATAAAAATCGCCCCGCATTTGAGACCACAGATTTTCACGCGCCTGATCAAACTGCTCTTCACGGCCAAGCAGTTTACCTTCAGTAAAAGCCGTATACTTTCTCGGCACATGGCCATCAAACCAGTAATAAGTCTGCGATGAGGTACTTTTTGCACTGTAGTGACGATTTAAATCATATAGCCCGCTGGAATGCACTTCCGCCACCATTTCCGCCTCATTAACCGTCTTCACACTATACTGTTTAAAATAAAAATCCTCATAAACGGCCTGATCCACCATATTGCCATTATCATCAGCCACCTGCTTCGTGCCCACCCTTAGATTTTCATGCTTGTCACGGGTTTCAATATTTTCTTTATACTGCTGAAATTGGCCACGCGTCATACTCACATCAATTACCAGATTAGCCGCACTGGCACTGTTTACAAAACTCACATAATTTTTTTGCAGCGCAGAGCGGATATGGTCAGCCAGATAGCTATTGCCGCGGACAAATATCTGTACCTGCCCCTTACGTGCATAAACATCAGCCAGTTTAGTTGCATTTTTATATGAATTACCATAAGGACTGTATACCTCACTGGCTGCACTGAACAAACTGGCTGCCTCACGGTATTCACTCAAATGTTTTGCTTTGCGCACAATAGCCTGCGCCCGCTGATACTGACTTTCCGCCTCAATAGTGCGCCATTTTTTTTCATAAATATCAGCCAGTTTAGCACTATCCTTATAATTACCTAAAGGCAGATAAACATCATGCGCCTTGCGGAAATTTACTGCTGCCTGCTTATAATTACGCTCTCTCACATCCGCCTGCGCCTCAGCATAAAATTCCTGTGCCGCGGTTTTATAATACAATTTCTGATTATCCTCAGCGCGCTTATAGATATCTTTATAATTAAAATATTCATAGCCCTGACGATATAACTTGGCCTTACGCAGATAATCACTACTATTAGTCGCCACAATAGCACTGGCCTGCTGGTAAAACTGTATCGCCAAAGATTCCTTCAGCCCATCCACCGTATACTGGCCTAAATATTGCTCAATAAACGCACTGTAGCTTTTTTCTTCCAGCTCAGTTTTCAGCGCCAGCAACAACTGATAGTTCTTAATCCGTGTATCATAATCTGCTGCCACAGCCTCCTGAATATTTTTCTGTGCCATTTGAGTAAGATTGCCGACTGTAGCCTGCAAATACAGAATATCCTTGTCCTTCCATGGTTTATTCTGCTGTTCCAGCTTCTGACTTTTTGCATTAAAATTAGTAGCCAGAATTTTCACGCCGCCGATATAATCGCCGGTTTTAAACTTATCTTCCGGTTTAACCGGCAGCACACAGCTTGCCAAAAACAAACATAAAAATACCAGTAAAAGTTTCCTCATTTATATATCCCCTCAGCTATAAAAACAGGCATCTGGCAAAGAATAAACTGCATATTAACATTGACTAAAAAAACCGACAATCAATACAGCTATTAGCCTAACTTCATTTTTGCACCAATATAATTCCCCTATCCTAACACAGGAACAAATCATTTGATGCAGCCAAAATCCTGATTTCCAAATCGCCGCTACTGCGCAGCAAAAGCCCAGTACACATTCTAGCAAGATGAAATTAAGCTAAAATACACATATCAGTGTAGCAAACAGGCTGAAGACCTCCTCAAATCCACAGCCCGCGATAACAATCCATCGCCCCTATAGCTGTATCAGCTAAAGACAACAGATAATGCTATTTAAAACAAAAAATCCATACTACAATCCGGCGAAAACCCACCATACACCCTATGGCTTCCGCAATTTGGAACCCACGGTCATCAAACAACTTGAGGTCTGGCGCTGGAGCTGGGAAAGATGCATTCAACACTTGCCCAAACCACCGCAACAGGGCTATGAGCACTTCGCTCGCCACTGGCATCAGACACCAGACTTTACCCTCAGCGGCAACCGCCTGTGGTGGATTAGTCATGCCACATTGTTACTGCGTTTGCAGCAATGCACGATTATCACCGACCCAGTATTCTCCCAGCGGGTATCACCAGTGACATTTGCCGGCCCGAAACGCCGCACCCAGCCGGCAGCCAGCATTGCCCAGCTTCCGCCCATTGACGTTATTGCCTTGTCTCACAACCATTACGACCATCTGGACAAAGACAGTATCCGCCAGTTGGCTGCCCGTTTTCCGGCCATTACAGCCGTTGTGCCGTTAGGCCTGAAAAACACATTGCAAAAACTGGGCGTTAACAACGTAATTGAACTGGACTGGTGGGAGCAGGTAAGCATTAAAGATATTCAGTTCCATGCCGTACCGGCACACCACTGGAGCCAGCGCGGCATCTTCGACCGCAACCGTAGCCTGTGGTGTGGCTGGATAATGCAAACGCCTCAGGGCAGCAGTACTTATTTCAGTGGTGACACCGGTTTCAGCGAAATAATGTTCCGGCAGATAGCTGAACATTTTGCCCCCATAGACATGGCTGCCATCCAGATAGGTGCCTATGCGCCGCGCTGGTTTATGCACAATCAGCACATCGACCCACAACAGGCAGTAACTATTTTTAAAATATTGCAATGTCGTCAGGCCGTTGGTATCCACTGGGGCGCTTTTGAGCTGGCCGATGAACCACTGGATGAACCACCACAACTGCTGGCCGCAGCCTGTGTACAGCAGCAACTGGCTGCCTGCCGCTTTGAAAGTATCAAAATGGGAGCCAGCCGCCTCATTCCTGCCTGATCTGACAGGAAACTTTGGCAGCGGAATATGATTTTCAACAGAACTGGCCGGATAGCGAAATCATTCGTACCCAGCATATAGACCTTACTGAAAGCAAAAATTTTATTTTACTGATAAAACCACAGTAAGAGAAACGCTGAATCGAAAAGTTATCAGCGCGTATTGACCGAATAGACAAGCAAAAGCTAACTGGTCAGACAGATTGCACCCTGATATAAAAATCTCGAATTAAACAGCCAAAACCAGTTCCATTCAGCCTGAATCAAACTGGTTTTAACGTTTACACCTGATTACGTAAATCAGCCATCATACGACTAAATTCTTCACGAAAAACAGGTGCAACATATGGGCGCAACAACGTGAGCGTTTGGTATGTACCGCGAAATTTCGAGGCTTCAGTCAGCTTGCGTTCATACAGAGCATTATCATAGTCACACCAGTATTTAGTAATCAGCCAGATATTAACCGCCAACTCCTTGCGAGCAATTTCATCTGTCTGAATAAATCCGATATCTGTCAACTGCTGCAACAGCTTTTGCAGCAATGGCGACACCTGTATCCGGGTGAAATTATTGTGTTCACCCAGCAGCTCAGCACTACGCGACAGCATCGCATTCAAATCACTAAACAGAAAACGGTATTTCCACATCACATCATAGACACCAAACATATAATACTTAATAGCATCCGTGTCCTGTGGCATTTTGGCCTGTTGCAGATAGCACAACAGTTCCTCACTGTAGCGCTTGAACAACTGCATAATAATTTCATCTTTATTACGAAAGTGATAATACAGATTGCCTGGACTGATACCCAGATAAGAAGCAATATGATTGGTACTGGTATTACGCTCACCCTCTTCATTAAACAACTTCAGACTGGCATCAATAATACGATTATAAGTATTGGGGCGTGATTCTTTCACCATATTAATTTCTTTCAGATTATGCAGTGTCTTACCGCGCAAATCATACAGATAACATTTTCAGCAATTTGCCATACATCAACTGGCCACCAACGGCTGTGCTCGTGGCAGCCACACCGGTTCCGGCTCCAGCTTCACCTGAAAACGCTGCACTACACATTCCTGAACATATTGTGCCAGCGCAACCACATCGGCGGCACTGGCCTGATTTTTGTTCACCAACACCAGCGCCTGCCGTTCATGTACCGCAGCCCCGCCAAGCTGATACCCCTTCAGACCACACCGGTCAATCAGCCAGCCAGCAGCCAGCTTCACCTGTCCGTCAGGCTGCGGATAATGCGGCAAATCCGGATAGCAGCCTAATAAAGAGGTCGCCAGCGCAGCCGGCACAACAGGATTTTTAAAGAAACTGCCGGCACTGCCCAGCACACGCGGATCAGGTAATTTCTGCTGACGAATACGGCATACTGCCTGTGCCACCATAGTGGCCGTTAGCATTTGTCCCTGTGCCAGTTCTGCCACCACCTGCGCCAGATCACCATAATGCAACTGCGGCGTAAAACTGCGCGACAGAGCAAACCGCACCGCCACAATCACATAACGTCCCTGTTCACCGTGTTTGAAAATACTGTCACGATAAGCAAAACAACATTCAGCGCAGCTTAGCCAGCGCAGTTGCCGTGCTTCAAGGTCAAAACACTGCACCGCCTCAATACAGGATTGTACTTCAACCCCATAAGCACCAATATTCTGTACTGGCGCAGCTCCTACCGTACCGGGAATCAGACTGAGATTTTCCAGCCCGCACCAGCCCTGTGCCAGCGTATACTGCACAAATTCGTGCCAGTTTTCACCCGCAGCAGCTTCTACCACCACCCGCTCACCATCATCCGCCACCAGCCGGATGCCACGATTGGCCATGCGTACCACCAGCGCCGGATAATCCTCACAAAACAGAATATTACTCCCGCCACCCAGCCACAGCACACTTTGCCGGTCAAATTGTGGCAATGCCATAATGTCCGGCAACTGAGCACTATCTTCTAGCGTTACCAGCCAGCGTGCGCGCACCGGCAGAGCAAAGGTATTTAATGGCTGTAAATCTGCATGTTCAACCACATCAATCATGATTCTCTTTCCGCATGCGCCAGCGCAATTTTTTCACTTTGCCGGTGCAGATACCACACCAGCGCCACAGCCGCACCCGTTAATGCCAGTACCAGCGCCAGCCAGAAACCATACAGCGCCATACCAAAATACAAACCAAATAAACAGCCAAAGCCCAGCCCCAGCCCCCAGAAACTGAACGCGTGAATCACCATCGGGATCTTGGTCAGCTTGTAGCCACGCAAAGCATACGAAGCAATCGTTTGTGTGGCATCCGATAGCTGGAAAACCGCCGCAAAAATCAGCAGCGTTCCACCCAGCAGAATCACTTCCTGATCAGCCGTATACAAACCCACCCAGAAATGCCGGAACAACAACAACATCACCCCGGTGAAACAGGCGCCCAACAGCCCCATGCTCAGCCCCACACCCGAAACAAAGCGAGCACGCTGCCATTTACACGCACCGACAGCCTGCCCGACACACACCGCCAGCGCAATACCCACACTTTGCGGCAACATATAAATCAGAGAAGTAATACTGATTACCACCTGTTGCGCAGCTACCTGAGTTACCCCGAAACGCGCAATCAGTAAGCTAATAAAGGTAAACAGGCTCACCTCAAGAAAAAACGACATCCCAATCGGAATACCCAGCCGCAACAGAGAACCCTGCAAACGCCAGTGTGGCCAGTCAAAGCGCGCAAACAGCGCAAACGGTGCAAAAAAGCGTTGGCGCACCACATAGATACCCAACACAATCGCATTAAACCAGAAACAGATAGCCGATGCCAGACCACAGCCCGCCCCGCCCAGCTCCGGCATACCATACTTGCCATAAACAAAAACATAATTCAGCGGAATATTCAGCAACAACGCAATCAGGCTCACCACCATGATCGGTTTCGGGCGATTTAAAGACGAAGCAAAAGCATAAAAAGCCCGATGAATCATCGCTGCCGGCATACCCAGCGCAATAAAGAACACAAACTGGCCAAACACACCATTAACATACGAGCCCATATTCAGCCAGCGCTGCATCGGCGCAATCAGCGCCCACAACAGCAGCATACCCAGCACCCCCAGAAACAGCCCGAACCACAGCCCCTGCCGCCCCTGCTCACCAATTTCCGTGGTTTTTCCGGCGCCATACAACTGCGCCAGTATCGGCTGCAACGCCGTCATCACCCCCAGAAAAGTAATATACAGAGTAATAAATACATTCGAGCCCAAAGCCACCCCGGCCAGATCATTGGCACTGGCATGACCGGCCATCACCGTATCCACCACACCTACACCCACCTGCGCTGCCTGTGCGACAAGAATCGGCAACGCCAGCCGCAACAACCTGCGGCATTCAGCCAGCAGCTCACCGCGGCCATGCTGATTCAATTCAAACAACATGTTTCACCTACAAACTTAAACAATACAAACAATAAAAGACGGCAAGCCGTCATAAACATCAGGCAGCGTGATGCCGCGTAAATCACAACAAAACAGGCTGCCTGAAATTCTTCAGACAGCCTGTCAGCAAGAAAATCAGTTAAGCGCGTTTGCGGAACTCAAAAGTACGTGAATCAATTTCCACCTTATCGCCATTTTCAACATAAGCAGCCACCTGAATCTCGGCACCACCTACCAGACGGGCATTCTTCATCACTTTACCAGAGGTATCACCTTTTACCGCCGGCTCAGTGTATTCCACTTCACGAACGATAATGGTAGGCAATTCCACAGAAATAGCGCGACCATCATAGAAAGTCACTTCACATTTTTCTTCCATGCCATCCACAATAAACTTGATGGCATCACCAATGTTTTCAGCTTCCACTTCATACTGATTGAATTCATCATCCATGAAAACATACATCGGGTCAGCAAAATAGCTGTAAGTACACTGTTTGCGATCAAGTACTACCACATCAAACTTCTCATCGGCTTTATATACCGTTTCCGTAGCAGCACCAGTCAGCAGATTTTTCAGTTTCATTTTCACCACGGCAGCATTACGACCGGATTTATTGTATTCGGACTTCTGCACCACCATTGGATCATTGCCCACCATAAACACATTACCCGGGCGCAATTCTTGTGCGGTTTTCATCTTTAATCTAACTTCCAAAAATGTTCAGCAAATAGATAAGTACATTATTTTAGCGGAAGATGGCAGAATCTGGCTAGTTTTTCCAGCGCACCATCCTGCGCATGCAGCATTTCAGACCACGCCGCGGCTGCTTTTACCCAACTTTGCCAGTCCGCACACAATTCCTGCCACGCCGCTACACGCCTTAACCCATCCAGACTGCCTGCCCCATTCAAATCATCCGCCAACAGCATAAAAGCCGCCTGCAATCCTGCTGGCCAACCTGCCGTAGCCTTGTTCCAGAATGCATGCAGCTTGTGCAGATGAGCATCATCATCCTGTCGGTAAATATGCCAGAAAAACGGCAACCCAGCCCATAAGGCACGCACAAAACTGTCCTCACCACGCACAATCGCCGCATCGGCCAGCCACAGCAAGCGGTCAAAGGCCACCTGCGGCACAAACGGAATACGCACCAGCGTCATCTTACCCACTACCCAGACATCACCGTCCTGTTGCAGAGCATCTGGGGGGATTGCCTGTTGAGCGCGCAGACTGTCTATCACCTGCCCCCCGGCCAGCCACAGCGTTATCGGCGTATCTGCCTGCTGCCACATCGCCATCCATTGCGACCAGCACACCGAAGCATAGGCAAACACCAGCCACAACTGGCCGCTATGCTGCAACGGCAAACCATACTGCTGCCTGAATGCCTGCTGTAGCAACGGCTGCTGCAAGAATGCAGCCCGCTCAGCCACATAATCAGCTTCACGCAACAAACCACCACTGGCCGCATCAATGCCCATAAACCAAAAATACTTTTCCAGCCCATTGGCCTGCAACGATGGCATAGCATGTAAATCCACCGCCCAGTCTTCTGCCGTCAGGTATTCCCAGTTCAGCCATAATGGCCGGCATTCAGTCATGCGTGCCAGCACCGCTGGCGGCAAATCACAGCCAAATGTCTCAATCACCAGCACCGGATCGGCAGCATCAGCCAGTTGCCGTTGCACCACAGCCTCATCCTGCCACACTTCCACCATAATCTGCGCCTGATAGCCGGCGCGTTCCGGTACCAGCCTGTCCAGCGCGTCCACATCATCAATCCACAAGCGTACCCGCAAGCACAAATAATCTGCCAGCAGGCAGCTTAAGCGCCAGCCCACCCCCACATCACCAAAATTATCAATGACCCGTACAAATACCCATGCCTCAGTGGCTAAACCATCCGGCGATGCACACACAGGCAGATTCAGAGAATGCATAAAAATTTCCTTACCAGCAGCATAACTTAACCCACTACCACCACTACCCGTCATTCTGTCAAGAGCAAAACAGACTTGACAGAATGATTTTATCCACATGAATTAAATTTACAGCACCAAAGCGTGTAAAAAGATGAAACAGACTTGCTCCAGTCTTATATATTTTTAAATATATGTTTTTAAAAGATTTAATTTTCAGGCTTATTTTTTAGGCAAGCACATACAAAGCTTGATTTTCAGGCAATTATCCAAGCACAACTTTCATTTTCCACAGATTTATCCACAAATATTGTGGGCATATCTTTAACCCCTTTAACAACAAGGTTTTTTACACCAAATCGTCTTCACAACGAAAAATAATCAGAAACCAATGACTGCTATGGTAAAATAAACAATGCTCTCCAAAGTAGTAAAGCCATTATGTCTGATGCACTTTTTGCCAAAGAAACCATAACAGTATCTCTTGAAGAAGAAATGCGCCGCTCCTACCTCGATTACGCCATGAGCGTTATCGTAGGACGCGCCCTTCCCGATGTGCGTGATGGCCTGAAACCAGTTCATCGCCGTGTACTGTACGCCATGCACGAGCTGAACAACGACTGGAATCGTGCCTACAAAAAATCAGCACGTATTGTCGGCGATGTTATCGGTAAATACCACCCGCACGGCGACACCGCCGTTTACGACACCATCGTACGCATGGCTCAAGACTTCTCCATGCGCTACATGCTGGTAGACGGACAGGGTAATTTTGGTTCCGTTGATGGCGACAGCGCCGCAGCCATGCGTTATACCGAAATCCGCATGGCCAAAATTGCGCACGAATTACTGGCCGATATCGATCAGGAAACCGTCGACTTCATTCCCAACTACGACGGCAACGAAAGCGAACCAGCCGTACTGCCTACCCGGATTCCGGCACTGCTGGTTAACGGCTCATCCGGTATCGCCGTCGGCATGGCTACCAACATACCGCCACACAACATCAACGAAGTGCTTGGCGGCGCCAAAGCCCTGCTGGCCAACGAAAACCTCAGCATTGACGAACTTATCAACCTGATTCCAGCACCGGATTTTCCTACCGGCGGCATCATCTATGGCCTCTCCGGCGTGCGCGAAGGCTACCGCACCGGCCGCGGCCGCGTCGTCATGCGTGGCAAAACCCACATCGAACCAATCGGCAAACACGACGATCGCGAGGCCATCATCATTGATGAAATCCCGTATCAGGTAAACAAAGCCAGACTGGTCGAAAAAATTGGTGAGCTCGTACACAGCAAAATTATCGAAGGTATTTCCGACCTGCGCGACGAATCAGACAAATCCGGCATGCGCGTGGTTATCGAACTCAAACGCAACGAAAATGCTGAAGTTGTACTCAACCAACTCTATAAACTAACGCAGCTGCAAGACAGCTTCGGTATCAACATGGTGGCACTGGTAGACGGCCAGCCACGTCTGCTCAATCTGAAACAGATACTGAATGAATTTTTACGTCATCGCCGCGAAGTCGTTACCCGGCGCACCATGTTTGCCTTGCGCAAAGCACGCGAACGTGGCCACGTACTTGAAGGTCTGGCCGTAGCCCTGTCCAACCTTGACGAAATCATCACCCTCATTAAAGCTTCTGCAACCCCACCTGAAGCCAAGGCTGCCTTAACCTCACGTCCGTGGCGCTCAGGTCTGGTTGCTCAGATGCTTGCCCGCAGCGACATCGACGCCCAACTGGTTAAGCCACAGGATTTACCCGAAAATACCGGACTGCTTGGCAACGACTACTTCCTTTCCGACGCACAGGCACAGGCCATCCTCGACATGCGTCTGCAACGCCTTACCGGTTTGGAACAGGATAAAATCGTTGATGAATACAAAAGCGTCCTCGATATCATTCTCGACCTGCTCGACATTCTGGCCAATCCAGTGCGCATCAACCAGATTATCCATGACGAACTGACTGCCATTCAGCAACAGTTTGGTGACGAACGCCGCAGCGAAATCAATGCCTTCGGTGGCGACATTGCCGACGAAGATCTGATCCCGCAGCGCGACATGGTTGTTACCCTCACCCATGGTGGCTACATCAAAACCCAGCAGGTAGACGACTATCAGGCACAACGGCGTGGCGGCCGTGGCAAACAGGCCACCGCCACCAAAGACGAAGACTTTATCGAAACCCTGTTTATCGCCAACACCCACGACTACCTGCTGTGCTTCACCAGCTTGGGCAAATGTCACTGGATAAAAGTCTACAAACTGCCCGAAGGTGGCCGCAACAGCCGTGGCCGGCCGGTTAACAACCTGATTCAGCTCGAAGAGGGTGAAAAAATCAACACCATCCTGCCAGTACGCGAATTCAGCGAAAACGAATACGTCTTCATGTGTACCGAACAGGGCATCGTCAAAAAAACCTCCCTGATCGACTTCTCCCGCCCACGTATTGCCGGCATCATCGCCCTCGGACTGGACGAAGGCGACCACCTAATTGGCGCCGTAAAAACTACCGGCAAACACGACATCATGCTGTTTTCCAATGGCGGTAAAGCTGTACGCTTCAGCGAAGACAACGTCCGTGCAATGGGACGCAGCGCCCGTGGCGTACGTGGCATGAAACTGGCTGAAAACAATCAGGTCATCAGCCTGCTGGCATACGATGCCGAAGAAGACGGCAACAAACTGGTACTTACCGCCACCGCTAACGGCTTCGGCAAACGCACCGTCGTTGACGATTACCGCCGTTCCGGCCGTGGTACTCAGGGCGTCATTGCCATCGATACCGGTGAACGCAATGGCGACCTCGTGGCCGCCACCCTCGTGGCCGACAGCGACGACCTCATGCTGATTACCAGCGGTGGCGTACTGATTCGCACCAAAGTCGATCAGATACGCGCCACCGGCCGTGCTGCTGCCGGCGTAAAACTCATCAATCTAGATGAAGGCGAAAAACTGGTTAGTCTGGAACGCATTGCCGAACCAGAAGAAAACAGCAACACCGAAGTAGATGTACTGGATACCCCAGAAGATTAAATCCAGCAGCGAACTAAATAAAGCCGACTTTGCCAGTCGGCTTTATTCTTATCCAAGCAAATACATGCTTAACCTATCGACCTTAGCCATACACCACTTGATAACAATAATGAAATCTATTATCATCTTCATTCGCAAAAACAAACCACATCCACAAAGGAAAAATCATGTACGTTTGTCTGTGCAATGCCATCACCGATCGCCAGATAAAAGAAACCGTAGCCGCCGGCGCTTCCAGCCTCACCGACCTACAGGCGCAGCTTGGCGTAGCCACCTGTTGCGGCTGCTGTGCCGATTTAGCCAGTTCATACCTGTCATCTCGCCACGACAACCTAACCAGTTGCACCAAAGCCGATAACAAATAAGCATCTGATAATCAGCCGTCACAAATATACAACCAAATATCAAAATAAAGAATCGCAAATTCTTCCTGTCACAATGGTCTATTTAAAATCCAAACTGATGGATGAGCAGCAAAACCAATATGACCATAATAATCCACTGCCTGTGGCACTGCAGTTAATATTATTTTGGCATTAAAATCACTATTTTTCTGAATTTCCCTAATCAACTGCTTGCCAATACCCTGCCGCTGATAACAATCATCTACCGCAATATCGGCCAGATAAGTCACATATACAAAATCTGTCATACAACGAGCCATACCAACCAGCCTGCCATTGTCCCAAACTATAATAATTCAATTAGCATTATTTATGATAGACTGAAAATGCTGCCTATCACCAATCGGGCATCGTTCCCTTAGACTACTATTACGGTAAAGATTTATTTCCTATCAGTATTTTTCAGATGCAACACAAAACGATCCAGCCAACATCCTTCTGCGCATATAGCAGTAAAAGCGCGAATACTAACCTATCTGTATGCTATAGAAATAGTTGGCATGCACGAATATACCCAAACAGACCCAGACAACCATGAACCACTGGCACGTATAGACAAAAGCAGTAGTGCAAAAGAAAAAATATGCTAATTCCATTTATTGTAGGCTAATAACTTATCCCGACTTCGTAGTGGAATGCCTTTTATCCCATACCCTGAAATTAAGCTGTAATTCGCAATATACTCAATAAATACATTGATGATTCTCCTTATATTCGAGCTTTTTGATACGATTAAGTATTGAGCAAAGCCTCAGCATAAATACCTGTCGATGATAGCATCCGTACCGAAATAATCACTAAATCATCTTATAATTCAGGTTGATAATGGTAAACACAACAGCTTAGGAACAGTAAATATTGATAGGGGAATTGATATTTTATGACATAAAAGTTATATCAATTTAAAATTTTTTGGTAATAAAATTAATTTTATATAGGAGATAAAGACATGTTTTATCTATCTGATGCTGAGCTGGACAGGCTCTTACTGGATGATATTGCTTATGGTGATTTAACTACACGCGCTTTAGGCATTGGCCAGCAAGATGGGCAGATGTCGTTTTACCGTCGCCAAGCTGGTCGGGTAAGTGGCGTGTCGGTTGCAATGAAATTATTGCGGAAGCTGGCGCTGAAAGTAGTGGCACATGTTAGGGATGGGGAAGATGTAGCGGCAGGCACGGTACTATTAACGGCTATTGGCCATGTGGAAAATCTGCATCAAGGCTGGAAAGTGGTACAGAATGTGCTGGAATGGTGTGGTGGTGTAGCTCAGTATATGGCACAGATGGTGGCTATTGCACAAGCCATTAATCCACAAGTACAGATTGCCTGTACACGTAAATGTATTCCTGGCACTAAGTCGCTGGCTATTGCAGCAGTGGTTGATGGTGGCGGGATTTTGCATCGTGCCGGTACGGCTGAATCGCTTTTACTGTTTGCCAATCACCGACATTTTTGTGCAGAACCGGATAATTGGGTAGCAATGGTGGCGCGCTTACGGCAGGCTGCGCCCGAAAAAAAAGTTATTGTAGAGGCGAATAATGTTGAAGAAGCATTAGCGGCGTTGAAGGCACAGGCAGATATTGTGCAACTGGATAAATTTACACCGGAAGAATTTGCATGGGTATTGGCACAACGCCAAATGGCGGAACCTAAGAGTTTACTGTCGGCCGCTGGTGGAATTACGCTCTTAAATGTGGCAGATTACGCTCGTGCGGGCGCAGAACTACTGGTAACATCTGCGCCCTACTATGCACCGCCCACGGATATTAAAGTATGGTTGGAACCAATTTAAATTTACCGCTGATTTCTGGTTTAAATTTTCTGGGTTATATAGCAATTTACTTGTTTATCTCCATTTGTTTTGTCATTGATGAGTTATCCTACTACGTTTCCTGTTGGTGAGATGATAAGTCTAGTTACTCCTGATACAGAATTTTTTATTTTAAAAACTACTATTTAAATCTGCTTAGGTGTAGGAACAGGATGTTCTTGAAGCGTTTTAATTTTATTGATAAAAAAGAAACTGGTAGCAGAAACTCAAAAAATTATATATTAAATATATTTTTATATGATTTATTCGGAAAAAAGTGCTTTGTGCTCATAAACAGGTACTACATCATTATTATGTTTTTAATAAAAAAATTTTTTAGAATAAAATATAAAGATAATCCTGAAAAAATATTATTAATGACATTACTTATCATGCTTTCAACATCCGTTTTTGCCGATGGTTGTGCATTTTTAGAGAGAGAAGAAAACTATGTAAAGGCTTTCCCATTTTGTAAACAAGAAGCAGAACAAGGTGATGCAAGAGCTCAATATGAATTAGGCAAAATGTATTTTGAAAGTCGTGGTGTTGAGAAAAATAACTTATTAGCGAAAAAATATTTCAAGCAAGCATGTGATAAAGGATCAAAAGATGGTTGTGATAATTATAAAAAGATTTGATTCTATTAATTTGTATTAAAGTCTGGAATGTTCTGCGGCTATATAAAAATTTATATATTATTTATCCAGACCTTGTTGCACCATATGTGCTGCTCTGATAACGGCTCTGGCTTTATTCTGGGTTTCCTGCCACTCCAGTTCTTCATCGGAATCAAACACGATACCACCACCACTTTGTACATATAGGGTGTTATTTCGGATAACGCCGGTACGAATGGCAATACATAAATCCATATCACCGGAAAAACTTAGGTAGCCTACAGCTCCGCCATAGATGCCACGCTTATTTGGTTCAAGCTCTTCGATAATTTCTAAAGCCCGTACTTTTGGAGCACCTGAAAGCGTACCCGCCGGAAAGGTGGCTGCCAGTACGTCCAGATTAGACATGCCATCCTGTAATTCACCTTCTACATTGGACACCAGATGCATTACGTGGGAATAGCGTTCGATAATCATTTTATCGGTTACTTTTACCTGCCCTATTTTGCTGACGCGCCCGACATCATTACGGCCGAGATCGATTAACATTACGTGCTCGGCCACTTCTTTGGGGTCGTTGATCAGCTCTTGTGCCAAGGCCTGATCTTGTTCTGGTGTTTGGCCACGTGGTCGGGTTCCGGCTATCGGACGTACGGTTACGCTGTTTTGTTCGCGCCGCACTAGAATTTCCGGAGAAGAGCCGACAACATGAAAATCATCGAAGTGATAATAGAATAAATAAGGAGAGGGATTCAGGGTACGCAAAGCGCGGTACAGGCTGAGTGGATTATCATGAAATGGCATGCTCAGGCGCTGGCTGGGTACAACTTGCATGCAATCGCCATTAAGGATGTATTCACGTACTCGTTTAACATAGTTTTTGTATTGCTCTTCGCCGGTTTCAGCAATGGGCTCAGTTTGTTTGCTGCCAAGTGACAGCGGTAGTTGTACGCTCTGGCGCAGGGCGGTACGCAATTCATCCAGCCGTGCGCGTGCCTGCTGATAACCGTCTTTTTTACTGGTATCGGCATAAACAATCAGATAGATTTTTCCAGACAGATTATCGACCACAGCCAATTCTAATGAAAGCAGCAGAAAGATATCTGGCACACCGATGGGATTAGGTTTGTCCGCCTGTTTCAGGCGGTGAGCAATCTGCTCAAAATGATAGATGGTTTCATAACCGAAATAGCCTACCAGTCCACCGGTAAACCGGGGTAAGTCTGGGATATCGGGAGTTTTGTATCTGGCCTGAAATGCGTTAATAAATGCTAGCGGACTGCCCTGGTGTTTTTCAACTAGCTGCGCGTGCTGATAAACCTCGGTGGTTTTACCAGATATTTTTAAATAAGTATCACAGGGCAAGCCAATAAAGGAGTATCGTCCAAAACGCTCACCGTTGACTACAGACTCAAGCAGGTAGCTGAATGGTTTATTCGCTAGTTTCAGATAAAGCGATAAGGGCGTATCCATGTCTGCCAGTACTTCTTGTACTAAGGGGATATGGGTATAGCCGGCGGCAGTTTGCTGCTGGTATTCAGCTAAGGTAATCATGATTTTTACTTGGTCTGTATATTTATATGCTGCTTTGGGTATGGAATTTCTGAATTGCTGTTTTTTCTGATTTATATCATATTTATATCATAGCGTAATTTTGGGTTAAAAGCATTTTTTGCCTGAATAGGAAATCTTAATGTATGGCATTAGGCAATATAGATTTTAGTGCTTGTAACGGATATATTTATATTCTGAATTCCGATACGGTAGGAGTTTTGCCGGTGAGATTTCAGGTTATGCACAAGTTTATTTTTTATATGGTTAATTATGTGCTGTAGCTAAGTTAATACAAAAATCGCTTTGGCTGGATATTAAAAGCTGCCTGTGTATAGGCAGCTTTTTTATTAATTTACTCTTCAGCAGGCGCTTCGCCGTCAGTTTCATCCAGTTGCCCTTCGGTATTCTGGGCAGAGATGCCAACTTTGTTGCGAATTTTAAGGTTAATTTCATTGGCAATTTCGGGATTATCTTTGAGCCATTGGCGCACATTGTCTTTACCCTGACCAATTTTGCTGCCATTGTAGCTATACCAAGCTCCGGCTTTTTCTACAATCCCCATTTTCACACCGATATCAATCAGTTCGCCTTCCCAGCTTATGCCCTCGCCGTACAGGATATCAAATTCGGCCTGTTTGAACGGTGGGGCAACTTTGTTTTTGATAACTTTGACGCGGGTTTCGTTACCGAGAGCATCATCTCCTTTTTTTATCTGACCAATCTTGCGGATGTCCAGACGTACGGATGAGTAGAATTTGAGGGCGTTACCACCAGTAGTCGTCTCGGGATTGCCAAACATTACACCAATTTTCATACGAATCTGGTTAATAAAGATAACCAGTGTATTGGTTTTTTTGATGTTGCCGGTCAGTTTGCGCAACGCCTGACTCATCAGACGTGCCTGTAAACCCACATGGCTGTCTCCCATTTCGCCTTCGATTTCAGCTTTGGGTACCAGTGCTGCCACGGAATCAACTACCAGCATATCTACCCCGCCACTGCGTACCAGCATGTCGCAGATTTCCAGTGCCTGTTCGCCGGTATCAGGCTGCGATACCAGAAGTTCCTCGACTTTTACACCCAGCTTGCGTGCATAGATGGGGTCAAAGGCATTTTCAGCATCGATAAAGGCACATACGCCACCACCC
The DNA here is from genome assembly GCF_914768025.1 of Snodgrassella gandavensis. Lineage (GTDB taxonomy): Bacteria > Pseudomonadota > Gammaproteobacteria > Burkholderiales > Neisseriaceae > Snodgrassella > Snodgrassella gandavensis. Next base: position 40,099 of record NZ_CAJZCE010000015.1, read on the forward strand.
TTTTGACATTGGGCAATAGCTTCCAGACATAAGGTGGTTTTACCGGAAGATTCGGGGCCATAAATTTCTACGATACGGCCACGGGGTAAACCACCTACGCCCAGAGCCAAGTCCAGCCCGAGTGAACCTGTAGAGATGACTTCAAGGTTTTCGTCGGTATGGCTACCATCCATTTTCATGATGGAACCTTTACCAAAACTTTTTTCTATCTGCGCCAGTGCCGCAGTCAGTGCTTTACTTTTTTCATCAGACATGATGCTATGCTCGCTTGCTATGTAATTAACTTTAATAAATCAATTATCGCATAAGCCTATGGTCAGGTGTTTAGCAAAAGTTTAGTTATGCTATCTATTTGAATTTTACAATTTTCTTGCCTGCCAGTGAGGGAGTAAATGCCCGTCTGTGGCTGGATATGGATGACTGTAATTATTTCTTGCGGATGATTATTTTACGAATTTTTATTTATTTTTAGGTAGATAGTTGTCAGGTTTATAACGGGTTGATAAAGATGATACACTATTGGTTTACATAAGTGACTATATTGTTGCTATGACCATAACATGATGGTTTGATACCCAATGTTATGTGTTCTTCTTAAAAATGTTGACGTTTAAACAGTCATCAATTCTATCGAATTCGTAACAGTTGCATGTCATTGTAGGCAGCAACTGGAGGTTGTCTAATATGAATGCTTTTGCCAATCTGGGTTTATCTCAGGAAATCGTCTCTGCGCTGACAGATCAGGGCTATCAGGAACCGACACCGATTCAGCATGCAGCTATTCCGAAAGCTTTGGCGGGTATGGATTTACTTGCTGCGGCGCAAACTGGTACAGGAAAAACTGCTGCCTTTATGTTGCCCAGTCTGGAAAGGCTGAAACGTTATGCTAACAGCAGTACTTCACCGGCTATGCATCCGGTGCGTATGCTGGTATTGACGCCAACACGTGAGCTGGCTGACCAGATTGACCAGAATGTACAGGGTTATCTGAAAAATCTGTCTTTACGCCAGACAGTATTGTTCGGCGGTATGAATATGGAACTTCAGAAGCAGGATTTGCGTCAGGGCTGTGAGATTGTTATTGCGACGGTAGGGCGTCTGCTTGACCATGTACAACAAAAGAATATCCAGCTAAATAAGGTGGAGATTGTGGTTCTGGATGAAGCCGACCGTATGCTGGATATGGGCTTTATTGATGATATCCGCAAAATCATGCAAATGCTGCCACCACAACGTCAAACGCTGCTGTTTTCAGCAACTTTTGCGCCGGCAATTCAGCGATTGGCTCAGGATTTTATGTGTAATCCGGAAAAAATTCAGGTGGCAGCACAAAATACGACTTCGGCCAATGTGGAACAGCATATTATTGCTCTGGATAGCGGGCGCAAGCGTTCATTGTTACAGCGACTGATTAGCGACCTGAACATGAATCAGGTAATTGTGTTTTGCAATACCAAGCAAAGTGTCGATCAGGTTAATCGGGAATTAAACCGTCGTGGTATCAGTGCTCAGGCAATTCACGGTGATAAATCACAGCAAACCCGTCTGGAAACGCTGGCACAGTTTAAGGAAGGCAGTCTGCGTGTTCTGGTTGCCACTGATGTAGCAGCACGTGGTCTGGATATAGCCGAGCTTCCATTTGTGATCAATTATGAACTGCCACTGAATGCAGAAGATTATGTACACCGTATTGGTCGTACTGGCCGGGCTGGTGCTGAAGGTGTGGCCATTTCACTGATGGATGAGCAGGAACAGAAAGTATTTAATGCCATTAAGGATTTAACCGGAAATGAATTGCTGATTGAGCGGATTGAGGGTTTTGAACCACATTGGTGGGAACAGACACCAGCAGAAAATAAAGCCTCACAGGCTTCATCAGTTAAGGTTGAGCGTGAAGCACCGCGTCAACGTGAACGTGTAGCCAAACCTAATCTGAATAACACCAATAAAGTACAGGACAATAAGGAAGTCGTGGTTCCCTGCCAGCAGATTCCGGGACGTGCGCGCCGCTTTAGTCGCCACAATCAGCCGCAATGCGCCTTGCTACAGCCAAATTATGGCGCACGTAAAACTAAAATCCGTATTTAGTTATAGTATATAGTTCTTTGAAATAATTATATTTTTACTAGCAAGATTTTTTATTCATCAATAAATTGCGAAAAAATTTGGGAATTAATACAACTATCGGTATAATACGCTGCTGTGGCGGGTCTCCTCGCATGGTTATTTAGGACAACGGGTCAGGTGCGGAAGCAAGCAGCCCATCTTAAAGCGACCAGTGCCGGGGGTTTGGCTCGCCACCCTCATCCCAGACTTTCTTGTTTTTCTGTCTTCTGTTGTTCATATTTTCCCTTGTCTATCAATTAATTGTTGTATTCATACTAAGGCTTTGCTAATCTGTTTTAATCAGATTGCGACCAGAGTTTACCCAATGAATATACGCCTTTTCTCATATGTGATTTCTATATTGCTGTCTGTCAGTTCTTTTAGTTGTCTGGCAGAAGGATTGAATTATGGCATCGTTGAGTTAAGCGCACAGGCTACGCAAACTGTTGCTCGTGATGAAATGGTGCTGGTGTTAAAAATTCAGCAACAGGGAAGCAATAGGCAGCAAATCAGCAATACTGTTACCACACGCCTGAATCAGGTTCTAGCTGCGGCACGCCGGCATGATGATTTTAATACAACGCAATTGACACGCACGGTTGAACCGAAATTTGACTATCAGAAAGATAAACGTGTGGATAATGGCTGGCAGGACAGTGCGCTGCTACAGGTTAAAAGCACAAATTTATCTGCACTGAACAAGTTTGCTGCTGATGTACAGAATCAGGCTGCCATTGTCGCTATTAATTATCAGGTTGCGGATACTACGCTGCAAAACTATGAAACCAAACTAACGCGGCAGGCTATTGCACGTTTTCAGCAACGTGCAGTGCAAATTGCTCACGAACTGGGCGGACATGACTACAAAGTGGTGAGTATGAGTTTAGGCAGCAGTCAGGATGCGCAGAATTATGGTGCTTATGCGGCGCCGGTGATGTTAAGTCGTGCAGCAGACTCTGCTCCAGTTCAGGATATTGCCGCGGGTGAAACACAGTTAACGTTAAGCATTAATGGCAAGATTCAGGTAACAGGATTACCGTGATGAGATTCTGCAATCAGCTTAAATTTGATATTGCGCTGAAACCAATCAGGAGATAAAAGAAAAAGCCAGTTCTGCTGAACTGGCTTTTTCTTATTTACTGGCACGCCCACGGGGAATCGAACCCCGGTTACCGCCGTGAAAGGGCGATGTCCTAACCGCTAGACGATGGGCGCGGAAATCTGGTGCACCCGGAGCGATTCGAACGCCCGACCCTCTGGTTCGTAGCCAGATACTCTATCCAACTGAGCTACGGGTGCGTGAAAGATGTGCAGTATAGGTAACATTGGCATCGCTGTCAATACCAGTCATATCCAAAAGATGGCAATAATAAGCAATATATTGTTTTAGCAATAAATAATTTTGGCATTAATCTATCTGACCAGATACCTAAATTTTTGCCAATATTACTGCATGGTATATTCACTGTATAGCAAGACATTTTGGTATAAAATGGCGATTCTTTTGCGTTTTTGTTTGCGTCATGAGTATTGTTGCTAATAATGACGCCGCTGCATTTGCCGAGCTGGCAGCGGTTTTGTTTACGCTGCCCTTGCCTGTTGCCATTGTTGATCTTGAAACTACTGGTGGCCACTTTGAGCACGACCGAATTACCGAAATTGCTATTGTGCGCTTTCACCATGGGAATATCAGTCGTCATCAGTGGCTGCTTAATCCGCAACAACCCATTAGCGATTTTATTACTCAGTTAACTGGCATCAGCAATGAAATGGTGCAAAATGCACCTAATTTTGCTGATATTGCCGGAGAACTGTTGCCATTGCTACGTGGGCACTTGCTGGTAGCTCATAATAGTCGCTTTGATTATACTTTTCTGCGCCATGCTTTTGCACGCTGCCATATTAGTTTTGCTGCACCAACTCTGGATACTGTACCCTTTTCACGCAAATTATATCCACAATACTTTAAACATAATCTGGATAGCATTATTGAGCGTTTTGCGATTAGTATTGCCGCTATCGAACGTCATCGCGCAATGGGAGATGTACTGGCACTGACCGCGTTTCTGCAATGCAGTTTACATGACAAGACTGCTCCTGTTTGGCTGGCACAATGGCATGCACTGATTAAACCGGGCTATTTGCCGGCATGGCTCAAACCCGAATTACGCCAACATTTATATGCTTTACCAGACAGCCCGGGTTTGATTCTGTGGCAACAAGCGCGACATGAGGCAACAGTAATGATGGTACAGGAACGCGCATTTACTGATACCTGCACGCTATTACAGGATAAAAATGTGCAAAGACAATGGCAACAAATCTGTGCTATTGATTTTGTTCCGGCTAACAGCATTTTGCATGCCTTATGGCTGCAAGGTCATTATCAATTGCAACAACAAGCACAACCATATTCTGATGCAACGGTTACACCAGCCAAATGGTATACAGTTTCTTTTGTTGCCAACCATCATGGTCAGCTACAGGCTCGGATTATTACGCTCAGGAAGGGTATTCTGGCACAACCTCCTTATGGGTTATTTATGCATCCGCGTGCCGCCAAGCGGGCGCTGGCCGACTGGGCACGCCGTTATGGCTTATGTCCGGCAGTGCTGGATATCACACCCCAGAGTCTTGGCCGCAATGAACCCTGCCCGAATCAGGCAGCGGGAATATGTGATGGCAACTGTCGGCTGGATGCAGCGACGCAGAAACAGAATGAGCTGGTATTACAATATGCGCCGTTATTACCTGTTTGTGACTGGGGCAAATGGCATCAGTTGCAGCTTACTGAAATCGAAGCAGCAACAGCAACAGAAGTAGTCTTAGAAGCACAGGCCGGCTGTATACGACTGGATGAACAACACTGGTACTTCCATCCCCTTTTACCAAAGCTATTGAAGCAGCGGCTGAAAAAACCGGCCAATATCGTATTTGTGCGTTGAGGGTGATAAAAATATCAGGCTGTGACAATAATACCGTCACAGCCTGCTAGGGATAACACCTGAAGAAACGGTGCTCAGGATTTACTCTGCTGTAAATCCTCGCCTTTGGTTGCCATTACATTATCATGTGCTACATGCTTGGGTTGAGTAAGCTGTTCATGTGCATGTCCAACATTTGGTCCAATGCGGTCTGGCACCTGATCCGGCATACCATTAATCGGTATGACCGCGGCTTCAGTGACATCAGTATAAGGTACAGACGAATCATCGGTTTGTGGATTTTTGTTATCAGACTGCGTCATAAATGCCAGAGTAACGCTTTTGTTGCCACGTTTCTGCAACTGCTCCTGCATGGCTGTTTTGTCCATTAACTGCTGTGCATCAACGTTCAGTTGCTGTAATACTTTCAGGTAACTGCGATTCAATTCATCTATAGCACCGGCAGTATCAATAAAATGTTTGTCTACCTGCTGGCGATAGTTATCAAAACTGGCTTTCACTGTCTGATACTGCTGGCGCTGTTTACCGCCACGCAAAAGTAACCACATCAAACCAAGTCCAAGCAACAGTCCGATTACTGCAGCAATTGACACATATAACCAAAGCTGACTATTCATGCTGTTTTCCTTTTCCCAATCAATATTTCATTTATTATCATCAACGGCTATGACTATAACAGCCGTAGCTAAAGCATAGCATATCTTAATTCTAACTGCTTACTGACTAAAGATTTAGCTGTTTAAGCTGTTTTCAACACTCCTGCCTGATTAAACCAGCAGATATACAGCCAGCAATAACACCAGCAGGCTAAACAGAGCTGCAATCAAATCGTCCAGCATAATACCAAAACCGCCGTGGATACGCGCATCAAACCAGCGGATAGGCCAAGGTTTCACTGCATCAAAGAACCGGAAAACCGCAAAGCCAGCAAGCCACCACATCCAATTCGTTGGTATACAGAATAAAATCAGCATCATAGCGGCAATCTCGTCCCAGACAATGCCGCCATAGTCCTGCCGGTGTAATGCTTTTTCGGTGTAATCACAAATAAAAATACCCACCAGAAACAAAAGCACTGCCAATACAATGTTGTACCAGAAAGGTAAATCCAGCAGCAGCCAGCATGCCGCCAGTGGAATGGCCGGCAATGTGCCGAATGTACCAGGTGCTTTCGGTGCCAGCCCTGTACCAAAGCCAAAGCCCAGCCAGCAGACAGGATGCTTACATAGCCAACGCCATGTAGGCGTAACTGGTGTCATTGTTGTTTCTGTATTAGCCAAAATGATCAAATCCTTGTTGCTGTAGTTGTATCACGTTACCGGCATGATCATGTAAATGCAATTGAGCGCCTGCGGTAATAACACCGATGCGGGTTACAGGCGTGCTGGTTCTCTCGGCAGCGACTATGATTGCCTCACGTTGCGCTGGTGCGGCAGTAAACACCAGCTCATAATCGTCACCACCGGCCAACAGCCAATATCTAAGCTGCGCCGGGGTGAGTGCTGGTTGCTGTTGTAACGCTGTCAGCGTAGGAATTAAATCTGCATTAATTTCTGCGCCAACTTTACTGGCTTTAAGAATATGGCCGATATCTTGCGCCAGACCATCAGATATATCCTGTGCTGCATGTGCCAGAGACAATAGTTCCTGTCCCAAAGCTACACGCGGTTCTGGGCGCAGTCTTCTCTCTTCGCACTGGGCAAATACCGTTGCAGGTAAGGTAGCTTTATTCCAGTGCATATCCAGAGCAGCCGCAGCCAGTCCAAGCAGACCAGACACCCAGATATCATCACCCACCTGTGCTGCATCGCGCCGTAAGGCCTGCTGGCATGGGGTTTCGCCAATAATATTAACATTAAATACCCAGTTGCCTTTGGTGGTATCGCCACCAATCAGTGTTACACCAAAACGTGCGGCAAGTGCAAACAAAGCATCACAAAACGCTGCTAACCAATCTTTATTTAGTTCAGGCAACGCCACACTGAGCAAAGCCCAGCGTGGACTGGCACCCATGGCTGCCATATCCGACAAATTGACAGCCAGTACCTTATGCGCCAGATCTGCTGGTGCAACATCAGGGAAAAAATGTGTTCCGCCTATCAGCATATCAGTACTGAAATGCAAATCATAGCCACTACGAGGCCGTATGATAGCTGCATCATCACCAATACCCAGAATAAGTTGCTTATCCTGCTGCTGACGATGTAGGTATTGACGAATAAAATCAAATTCATTCACGATAGACAGGCTTTAGAATACAAATCAGATTTTAATTTTAAGGTGTCTGCTTGAATCTTTCCAGAAAAGTCTATTACTATGACCAAGCAGATTTATATGGTTTTATGCAAAGACATTATCGGTTAGGTTTTAAATTGCTTCAATAATTAAAAAGTTAGCCAATCGCTGCACAACAAATTTATATATTTGAGAAATATGAATAAAATTTTAAAAAACGACTTAACTACCATCCATGAGCTGTTAGAAAATACTTTTAATCAATCTATCGATTTTCTAAACAACCTCGACAGTATTCCAACATGTTGTCGATTAATTCAGCCACATCAATATAGTTTGCAGCAATTAGACCTACCCAGCCAAGGCCATGGCGGACTAGAGGCCTTAAATCAATTTAATACTCAGTTTAAAGAGCTTATTGTCGCTTCCAGCGGCCCCAGATATTGGGGTTTTGTTACCGGTGGCAGCACACCAGCGGCCATAATGGGCGATATTCTGGCCACTATTTACGATCAGAATACTCAGGCTATCAATGGCGAGGGTGATGTATCTGCCCGTATTGAAACTCAGACAATTGATTTACTACTGGATTTATTCAATCTACCAAGAACATTTACCGGCGGATTTGTCACCGGTACGACCATGGCAAATTTTTCTGCGCTGGCAGTGGCCAGACAATGGTTTGGCACGCAGCTTGAGCAGGATATTGCTGCTGATGGTCTGACAAATCTCTCCCTGCCAGTTATCTCGGCTACACCTCATTCATCCGTATTAAAATCATTGGCAATGCTCGGTTTAGGCAGAAATAAGCTGATTACCATTCCTACTCTTTCAAATCAGCGCGAAGCCATTGATGTAGCCAAATTAAAACTATTTATTAAAGATAATTTCAAGCATCAACCATTTATTCTGGTTTTAAATGCGGGCACAGCTAATACCGCTGACTTTGATACTATTGCGGAAGTTATGGAATTGAAACACACCTATAATTGCTGGATTCATATTGATGCAGCCTTTGGTGCATTTGCTGCCTGCTCTTCACAATATCAGCATTTACTCAATGGCTGGGAAATGGCCGATAGCATTGCCATAGATTGTCATAAATGGTTAAACGTACCTTACGAAAACGCCTGCTTTTTCACGCGAAAGGAACATTTCAAATTACAGTTTAATCAGTTTAAAAATAGCAACGTTCCTTATCTGGAAAATCAACTGGAAAATTTTAATTTCATGAATATTTTGCCAGAAAATTCCAGAAGACTAAAAGCGTTACCGGTGTTATTCAGCCTGTTGGCCTATGGTAGAGAAGGGTATCGGTATATTGTGGATAACTCTATTGAGCTGGCACACGCATTTGGCAACTATATACGTGAAAGCCGTTATTTTGAATTATTGGCTGAGGTACGTTTAAATATTGTCTGCTTCAAAGTTACCGCGGCATGTGATACCGCTGAATTTCTGCAAAAATTAAATAAAACTGGCCTTGTATTTATGACACCAACCACTTTTAATCATGAAAAAGGCATACGTGCGGCATTTGTGAACTGGCGTACTACCGCAGAGGATATAAAGTTGGTGTGCTCAGCATGTGAAACTCTTGTTAATACTAAATAATATTTAGGCATAAAATATAGTTTTTTATAATTTGTATTAGTTTAAATAAACAACCAAACCAACCATCATTAAAGAGAGCTAAAAAGCCAGAATAATTCAATGCTCATCCATTCTGATATTTTCTATTTAAAGCACTATATCAGCTATGCATAATATTCTTATTCTGGGGGTCAGATTACCTGCCAGTCTGCCATGTACATACCTGCTGGCCAAGGCAGACCATCGGGTACATATGGCTGAAAGATGAGGCTACGCATTAAGCCGTTTTAGCAGATATACATGCACTTATCCCATGCCCCCACCCAAACAGCAGGCTAAACAGTGGCGGCAACAACTGATACAATTGCTGGTACGCCAGAAAATTGATACTGTCATTCCAAATTACGAAATAGCGTTTTATCTGGCTTCTGCCAATGCGCTTATTCACCAGCTTCACCCCTGCCAGCTCTTTACTAGTCCTACTCACTATTAACGCAACTGCATCACAAAGGCTTTTTTACCCAGCTTACGCAAAACTAGGCCGGCTGCTGCTCCCGAAACGTTTTTGCGAACTAATCAAACCGAGTTTGCCGCATTTTTTAACTGCTAAGCACTGGGGTTTAAACTGGTGTATTCGTGCTTTGCCACCCGTACCCTGACCTGCCCACTGACTATTGAATACAGCTAAATCCGTGCAACCCGACAACAACCTTGGGTGGCACAGCAATATATACAAGGGGAAGAATATTATAGCTACAGCATCATCCGACATGGTCAGCTCGTTGCCCATAGCTGCTACCACCCAAAATACCGCGTCGGCTCAGGCATTTATTTTGATTCGGTACACAAAATAAAAATTCGCCAGTTCGTTTAACATTTTGCTGCATAAACCCACTATCATGGTCAGGTAGAATTTGATTACATCGAAGATTCAGCAGGCAGAATATACGTGCTTGCATGTAATTCACCCGCCAGTCCGCAGTATTCACTTTCTAAAGCAGATACCCCAAACAGCACAAACAACCATTGCGCACGCAGCCATACAGGCAGATACCGATTTACCGAAAAGCCAGCTCGAGCTGGAGCGTCGGCAACCGGTATGCATAATGTAACCACTGGTTTTATCAAGTTTTACAGTCTGCGTCCCGTGAATTATCAATTAAACAATTTTGCCGCTTATCCGGCTACAGAACACTTCGCCTCCAAACCTCCGTTAAGCGCCTTTGTTGGCATTGTCCGGCATGGTAATGTTGGTACTTCGCTATTTGGATATAACCTTGAGCGTCCGCTCAAAAAAAGACTGTATCGTCGCCTGACGTTAAAAAATTTCTTTAGCAGCAGAATTGCATCTGGGTACGTACACTGTAGTGGCAGTATCGGGAATTTTAAAGCATTACGTAAGGCGCAATCGCATGTGGGATATGCAGCTTTGTAGATGCAACATTTACCGGCCTATCGTCAGGCAATATTTAAAGCACTAGCCAAAACCATTGATATCTTGAGCACTCCTTATACCGCCCAAAATGAGTTATAGCACTTAACAGCAATGTCTATATTATTTTGACATTAAGGCAATAGCCCACTGAGTTCACCAAGAAACCAGTTCACCCGCGGATCTGGTGTCGGACGAGTTAGTGCAAAATAATTCACAATGTTGGTTGCCTGCTGAGTCAGCAAAGGTACCAGTACACCGCTGCGCACATAAGGCTCGGCCACTTCTTCCGATAACAGGCCAAGATGACTGCCGGCCAGAATAAACAGCAGCGTCGCCTGCTGCTTATGTGCCACTGCGGTTGTATTACCGTTCAACAAAGCATTTCCTTCTTGTTGACGGGCATAAGTGCGTTTTACCCATTGATAGTCTTCAGCCAGTAAATTCAGGGTTAAATCTTTAACCTTAGCTGCCGGATGTGAAGCATGACAATAAATATACTCACGTTCCTCAAATACCAACTGATACTGTAGATTTTTCAGCAAGCTGTAATAATAGCCAATACCAAAGTCCATCTGATTATTGGCAATGGCAATTTCAATATCCTGTGGTGCACAGATATCTATCGACAGCCGTAATTCCGGATAATGCTGATAGGCACTGGCAATAACCTGATTGAGAACACGTTGAAAATCCGTTGAGAGATACTCAACCAGTCCAATGCGCAACGTACCAGATAATACCGAACGATGCCATTTAATATTCTGCACTTCACGGTGAAATTCATTAGTGGCCTGTAACAATAAAGTACAGGCTTCGTATAGCTGATGGCCTGCCTTAGTCAAGGCAAAACCAGAACGACCACGTCGGCACAGAATCACCCCCAGACTTTCCTCAAGATGAGCCAGATGAGTGCTGATGGCCGATTGCGACATATTCAGCCGCTTTTGTGCCGCAGTCACACCCTGACATTCCACAATAGCCACAAAAGCCTGTAATGCTTTTAAATCATGTTTAATCAAGGTGTGTAACATAATCTCCCCTTAGCAAAAATCAGTTTAATACCGGAATTTGTACCTCATCACCACAGGCAGCAGATAATACCTGACTCAATACCGCAAAAAACTCACTGCCGTCCCGTGCTGACAGCCATTGCCCATGCTGACAGGCAAAATGATAGCCACCACTTTTCGCTGCTATCCATAATTCCTGAGTGGCAGCGTGACGGTTAACAATAATCTGCTCTCCACTATCTGCCTCTATCGTGAGCACATTACCACTGGCTTCACAATCCAGATTCCAACCACCAGCATCGATACGCTCTTCAACGTGGCCAAACAGATCATCGCTATACTGTAAAAATTCACTTTCGGTCATTTTGCTTACCGTAACTCTACAATTTATTACATTCAAACTGTTATCTTGCCATATAATATGTCTAAATCCTAGTTTTATCCGCTATGGCAGTCTCACTATACCTGCCATTTACACCATAGAGAGCCAGATTAATGCTTCGTTTTTTATTTTTAGGTGTACTTGCAGCCAGCATCCTGTCTGCCTGTGGTTATAAAGGTGACCTGTATCTGCCCAAGGAAGGCGATAAAGCCAAATATGGCGTAGTACAAACCGGCCTGACTATCGACCCAATTGACCAGAAAAATCTACCCCAACATGATTGATTCTCTCAAATGTGAACAAATACCCTATTCTGCGCTAGCCGCTGAATATGGCACGCCACTCTACGTTTACAGCCAGCAGGCAATGACTGCTGCCCTCAACCAGTATCAGCAAGCTTTTGCCTCTTTACAGCCGCTGATATGTTATGCGGTCAAGGCTAACAGCAATTTATCCATTCTGCGCTACTTCGCTCAGCTTGGGTGTGGTTTCGACATTGTTTCCGCTGGGGAACTGCAACGAGTGTTACGCGCAGGTGGTGATGCGAGCAAAACCATCTTTTCCGGCGTAGGTAAAAGTAAAGCTGAAATTGAATTTGCCCTGAATAACAATATTCGCTGTTTTAACGTTGAATCGCTGGCTGAACTGGAGCGCATTAATACTATTGCAGCCAATCTAGATAAAATTGCACCGATATCATTACGTATTAATCCAGACGTCAACGCTCATACCCATCCGTATATTTCTACCGGATTAAAAGCAAATAAATTTGGCATTGCCTATCAGGATGCCTTAGCCGCCTATCAACAGGCCTCCACACTGCCTCATTTAAAAATTACTGGAATTGACTGCCATATCGGTTCACAGCTAACCGATTTATCCCCATTAATTGAAGCACTGGAACGCATGTTGCTGCTGGTAGACAAACTGGCCGAACAAAATATTGAGTTAGAACACATTGATTTAGGTGGCGGCGTAGGTATTGTTTATCAGAACGAAAATGTGCCGGATTTAACTGCCTATGCAACAGCAGTCAGCCAATTACTATCCGGACGCAAGTTGCAGTTAATGCTGGAACCCGGGCGCAGCCTGATAGGTAATGCCGGTGGATTGCTCACCACAGTTGAATACATCAAGCACGGTGAAGAAAAGAACTTTGTTATTGTCGATGCAGCCATGAATGATTTGATGCGTCCTTCGTTGTATCAGGCCTATCACAACATTCTTAATACCTGTCCGACAACAGCAGATGAATTTGTTGCTGATGTAGTGGGGCCAATCTGTGAAACCGGTGATTTTCTGGCCAAAGACCGTACTATTGCGGCAAAAGCTGGCGATTTATTATTGATTCAAAGTGCCGGTGCTTATGCTTCCAGTATGGCCAGCAATTACAATACCCGCTGCCGTGCCGCCGAAGTATTGGTTAATGGTACAGAACATCACCTGATTCGCCAACGCGAAACTGTACCCGATCTGCTGGCTAGCGAAACAGCCTGCCTGTAAATACTTGTCTGATTAGCTCAAATGCACAACAATATGTAGCGTATTTGCCTAAATTTTTGCCGATACGCTACTTTTTCTCTGTTTAGCTTCATAATCAAATTTCCCACCCATTACAAATATTGCTGTTGATAGGATATCTTACAGCAATGCAGACCATTTGACGCCTTCTTATCCTAACTATTGTTAATATTCACCATTTAAATAATTATAAATAACAGCTAAACTTAAACACTAGAATAAACATATCATCATTTAAGAAAGTTAATTTATGCACTGGAAATATTCCCGTCGTGTGCAGACTTCAAAAAGCTCAACCATCCGAGAAATCCTGAAAGTCACCGAACAAGCTGATATGATTTCATTTGCTGGTGGCCTGCCGGCACCAGATGCATTCCCACTAGCAGAAATTCAGACAGCCGTTAATACTGTATTGGAGAGCAATGACATCTACGGCGCTCTGCAATATGGACCAACCGAAGGCTATGCCCCACTACGTCAATGGATCGCCAATTATTTGTCTAACCGTGATGAAATCTCAATCAGCGCAGACGAGATTCTGATTGTGACTGGTTCACAGCAGGCACTTGATCTAATCGGTAAAGCTTTAATTGATGTCAACGATAAAGTACTGGTCGAAACACCAACTTATCTGGGTTCATTACAATCTTTTAATCAGTACGGTCCAGAGTATGTAGCCATTGCCAGTGATAATGAAGGCTTAATTCCTGAATCTATCAATGATGAAGTGGCAAGCTCGGCGAAGTTCCTATACTGCATTCCCAATTTCCAGAACCCTACCGGACGGCGTTTGCCCGTACAGCGGCGGCAGGCTTTAGCAGCAAAAGCAAAACAGAACGGCTTAGTACTGATTGAAGATGACCCTTATGGCGATCTGGATTATCAAGGCCAGCGACTGCCCGGTCTGTATACTTTGGCACCAGAAAATACTGTCTATTTAGGTTCATTCTCAAAAATTTTAACCCCGGGTTTGCGTTTGGGTTATGTAGTTGCTAACAAACAATTTATCGGCAAATTGGTACAATTGAAGCAGGCTTCAGATTTACATACACCTAGCCTGACACAATACATTGCTTATCAGATTTTGAGCAAAAACAATTTTCTCAGCTATCACATTCCGAGAATCCGTCAACTTTACAGCACACGCTGTCAGTATATGTTGCAGTCATTAGCACAATATATGCCTAAAGAAGTTAGCTGGAATCAACCTGAAGGCGGTATGTTCATCTGGGTTGAATTACCAGAAAACATCAATGCTACTGAATTGCTAAGCGAGGCCATCAACCAAAAAGTAGTATTCGTCCCTGGTGAAACTTTCTTTGCTTATACTGAAAAAAATAATTGCTTGCGGCTGGCTTTTGTTACCGTTCCGGAAGAAAAAATTAACAAAGGAATTAAAAAACTGGCAGATATCATTAAGCATCGAATGCATCTTCAGCGAGTAAAATTGTGAAGATTTGAATAGAACGATATTAAACTTGTTCATATACCGGCCAATACCTGATTAGTATTGGCCTTTTTGTTTAAATATATCCAATTACTTATCGCTGATTTAAGCGTGACCAATCGGGAAAATTCGGACGATTTACCCTTAAAAACATTAGTTTATCATTAAGATAGATTAAAACAGTCTGGTCATTCTGTAACTACCCCCTAAAATAGTACAGCTCCGAAGTAGAAAATTCTCTTCATTAACCAACAGAGGATTTAAACATGAAAAAGATGACTGAACATCAGATCGTATCTATTTTAAAAGAAGCTGAAGCCGGTATTCCTGTCAAAGAGCTTTGCCGTAAATATGGCATCGGCAATTCGACTTTTTATAAATGGCGGGAAAAATACGGTGGTATGGAAACCTCCGATATCAAACGTTTAAAGGAGCTGGAGGCTGAAAAC
>NZ_CAJZCE010000016.1 GCF_914768025.1 Snodgrassella gandavensis
GGCAAACTTGGGTAGAGACAAAAGGACTGGCTAAAGAAAAGCAGCTAGAGAATTTATTTTACTCATCAGACAGTCATTGTGTTAGAACGAATGCCGATGAGTAGGTAGTGTTTGTCAGATTAAATTTGAGCTAGTACAAACAAACTTCTCTGAACTTCATAAGGCAAAGCTATTACTTGAGTAAGCCATTTAAGTTTATTCAATTTTTTCATCCTATACCCTTTAAAACTCAAATATATTTATAAGTAAGATTAGTTTAAAGTATTAATTTCTTTTTTACTACAAATTTTTATTGGCACAAATTTTTAAAATAGAATTATTTATTAATCAAAAAAATAAAAAAGCCCTGTATTAAACCTGACTTTTAGTTTAACTATACATTCTAGGAAAATACTCGCTGATTCTGTCATTATCGAATAATCTATCTTTTGTAAAATCAACCGTATCAGATACAGCTATTGCTGTCCGCAGTTCTTTTGGAAAATCTTCGATAGACGCATAAATTGTAGGTATTAAATATCTAAAATAATCCCCCATTTTGGTTTCACCATCATAACCAACTACAAAATCATGACCTGGCCTACAACCTTCAACTGCGTAATAGACAAACACACCTTTTTTGGCAGGTAAACCCTCATCAGTAATGACATTTTCACGTTTAGACTCTTCAAATACTTCTCTCTCAATTTCTTTTCTATTTTTATATGCCTTATAGGTAAGACCAGAATATAAATCCAATATAGTTTCGCCATGTTTTTTATATGAATACTGACTAAATTTATCTAGACCTTCGGAAATGTGTTCCATAAAGGGTTCTAATAATAATATTGAACTATAATTTGATAATAGAGCCTTAGGTAAATCCCCCCAGCAGTTATTTACCATTATCGCAATTTTTCCAAATTTATCCATTGCAGGCCAGTTAAATATTGTTCCAAATTCTGGTTGCCAATTTGCATTTAAATCTTCATAACTCATCTAAAGTTTTTCTCCGGCCATGTTTGTTTACAATTTAGACTAGTACTAACTAATCTATTTTCACCATACGTTTTTTTTACCATATACATTTCTTGGTCTCAATGCATTTGTGAATAAACTCTTTCAAATGAACATTCAATATTTTTAGCCTTATTTTTAATTAATGAATTGATCAAATTAAATATTTAAATAAAAACCTCCTTGATTATTCAATCATAAAAAGATATTTTTAAATCAAAACACCATAATACAATTGTTGTCATCGCCCTACCAAAATTTAGTTTATCTCCTAACTTTATTTCATCACTATCATTTGGGTAATTCATTTGGCACCTTGTTATATTCACTTAACAATATCCAGAAAACTAATAATTGAATATTTGAACTAATATCCAATTATGCTTAACCCAACCTTTTTTACTAGTATTTCAATTTCTCTTTTTAATAAAATTTTGTTTTTTGGAATCAAAAATTGGTGTGTTAAATCATATCCAGTAGTAGTAATACAACCTAATAAGGGGTAAATCAATGTACATAGTTTTTTTTCTTTAAGAATATTATTTATTATGTACATATAATGGTTGAATGATGCAATCTTTCTAGGTTTTTCATCTATTATAGCTATTACAGTTCCTTTTGATAATTTAAACAGCATTTTATATATAAACACAAATTTTCTTTTTATTTTATTAAATAAAATTTTCTTTTCTATATCATTTTTAATGTCAGCATAAGAGACTAAATATGCATTAATGTATTCTTCTTCATTCAGAATGTGGTCAAAAATAGAAATACTAAAAATAAAATAATCTTTTATCAAAAAATCAAAATTTTGAAAATCAATTTTTATTAATTTATCAATTGCATTTTTCATTCTCTTAAATATTTCCTTTCGGGAATAAGTATACAAATACTAACATCTTTTTTATTATATAACCGCCTATAACTTCCAGCGTGTCCCTCACCTTTAGTCTTAATTGACGAACTCCTCCCCTAAAATAGCACAGCCTTAAAATAGAAAATTCTCTTATTAATTCACAATAGGATTTATACATAAAAAATGACTGAACATCAAATCGTATCTATTTCAAAAGAAGCTTAAGCCGGCATCCCTGTCAAAGAACTTTGCCGTGAATACGGCATGGGTAATTCAACTTTTTATAAATGGCGAGAAAAATATGATGGTATACAAACCTCGGATATCAAACATTTAAAGAAACTGGAAATTAACAAGCGTTAGCTCAAACAGATATTTGCAGAGTTGAGAGATTTAAAATTTTAGCATCCTGAAGAAATCATAAAAAAACGCTAGCGCCCACCAAGACACGTAACATTTGTGTTCTATTTCCACAATCAAATCATCCTATTACTATTGCAATAAGCTATTCTAATGTTGGTTAAAGCCACTATACTTACTCTTACCAACCTAAATTACAAAAGATTCAATGTGAGAAATAACTTTAATCGTGAGGTGTTAAACATTAATCTTGCAGTCAGCTTACCGGCTGGTAGAATTTCTTGGTATCTAGATAAACTGGCCAAATATCATCGTTATCCACTAAAAATACGGGTGGATAACGAGTTAGAAGTTACCGGAAATACGCCCATCAACTGAGCAAAATCACATGGTATAACTATAGATTACATCAACCTCGGCAACCCATATCAAAATGGCTATATTGAATGAACAACTAATTGTACTTAGCGTACAGAGGGTATTGGATTTATATCTTTTTAATAATCTGGCACAAGCAAGAAAAGCAACCGAAGAATGGCTAATGCTTTATAACACAAAAAGACCTTATAAGGCATCAAATGACATGACACCGATTGAATATAAAACACCAAAATAGACAGCGTAATTTTTTATGTCTGTTCTGTACTAACAATAATGTATTAACAGGCGAAATCTCCCCTCCTGTTCTGGGTCAATAAAATTTCCACATATACTAGCAGACTCCCACCTGCATAATCATAAATGTTTATTTCATCCATCAGCCCGATTGAATCACTCTGAGATACCACCCTGTCTTTGCATCGTATGCACCAAATCAGAATACAACTAATTTATTTGAATAAATATATCTTATACAGTTTTTATCATTGTCATCTGATTAAAAATATTTACTATTAATAGCAACAACCAATTAACCCACTTTTTTTAAAAATTGGGTTAATTTATTCATTTGTAAAATACATATTTTTATCAGTATATATTAAAATCTATATCAGCACTGATACTTGCTATGAATTTCAATACATCGGGTTTTAACCGCATTACAGGATATTCATCATTTTCTAAACGAATAACTACATCAAAAAGCATGTCTATATTTAGCTCAGACCTTATTCGATTTAGAATATCTTCTTTATCTTGTATTAAACCAATTATTTTTTTTAATTGGATATTAATATCGTCTGATTTTTCATAGCCAGTGTCTATAGACCACATTGTTTCTACTGCCGGCCAATTTTTTCCTGCAGGAACAATCCCCTTGATTATTGTACTATTTGGAAGAACATTTAAAAGATCTGTTATAGCACTCGGTTGAAAATGTTCACCATAAATGTCAAAAGCAACTTTCACGGATGTCGTTTCCATATTTAAATACCTTTATAAAATATAACCTGTAGGGATGCCACTTTCTTTACTTTCTTGTTTTCTAAGAATCCACAACTATCCAGTTTTTTATCAATATATATATCATAATGCTTAATCTGTACTCTATCATCTAAAAAAATCTATTCTATTTCATGAGTATAATGACCTCTTTGCTTCAGATATTTATTGGCAATTTTTTCAATATTTAAGGTTATTCTTTCCATTGTCCGGATCATCAGTATCTGGCAGATTGGGAACTTCCCCTATATTTGCATTGTCTATTTCAGCATCTTTAGTCTTGAATTTCTCACTATTCAATATACTATTATCATATTAAGCTAATTTTTGACTAAAAGATTTTTTCAGCTAATACCGATAGGTATAATAAACAAAAGAAAGCAACGGAATCTTCTTCAATCTTCAGTTTTGTCGAGCCACATTACATATTTCCTAGTCCCTTTTTCAATTAGTATAATTTAAAATATTTACTGGATTAAAATTATTCATCTTCATCGAGTTTTCCAAAGACACTTTCTACTTTTTCCCAATATTTTTTATAATAAATCTCATATTTTTCTTTATCATACAATCTTTTATATACATATTCACGCCCATAAATAGCATAAGTAATACCTTCTCCTACTTCTCCATCTATTTCCCATTGTTTAAGGATAAACAATTGAATTTTTTCATCCTCTGATAATTGATTTAACTTTTTAACTAATACTGTTTCCTTTAATCTGGAGATAAGCATGTAACGGTTTATATCTTCATTGCTTAACATATTACAAGATAACTCCCCCCAAAAAGAGTCATCATTCAAAACCTGACGAGCATAACGAGCCAGGCAATAACGATGTGGCCTTTTCCAATCAATTGGTACTTTTAATTTACTAATACACTCATGTGCTTTAGATATCCAAGATTTTTTATCCGTATTAAAAACATTAAAAGAAGTATAAAATTCAAATGTATCCAACCTATAAATAATGATAAATACACCATAATCATCCATACATGCAACATTAGCTGTAAAGTAATCATTTTTAGCCAAACATTCTGGTATTATCATATCATTCATACTTTACTCTATTAATTTAATTATAAAAATAAATGCAAGAAGATGAATTTAATTATACTCACTTTTTAAATGATCTGGGACTGGTTTCTTACTCCCAATTTTTCTCCATGACATTGCCCATATTTCATCCGTTTCTGAATCATAATCACATTCATGATCTTGAGCTGCCTGCATTAAACTTCTCAAAGCGTTTAAAATCATATTGTATCTTTTTCTATACTTTCATCCTTTTCCGTTATATTGAACTTGTAACTTATATATTAGCCCTATGTTAAATGTTCTCAACAATGAAGTTAAGGAATTAAATATAGGGCTATTTCCATGTGCGAAAAAAATCTTGACAAGTCGTTAGAGGCTGTGGGTTCAGGTGTAGGAGGCTTTGATTATCCCTGCTTGGTATTAGCGCGTTATATGGGTATAGGCGGTGAGGCTTATAACTAGCCCCTAAAATAGTACAGCCTCGAAGTAGGAAATTCTCTTTATTAACCCACAGAGGATTCAAACATGAAAAAATGACTGAACATCAGATCGTAGCTATTTTAAAAGAAGCTCGAGCCAGTATCCCCGTCAAAGAACTCTGCCATAAATATGGCATAGGGAATTCAATTTTTTATAAATGGCGGGAAAAATACGGTGGTATGGAAACGTCCGATACCAAACGTTTAAAGGAACTGGAGGCTGAAAACCGCAAGCTTAAGCAGATGTTTGTCGAGCTGAGTTTAAAATCTCAGCTTCAGGAGGAAATTATCAAAAAGCGCTAGTGCCTACCAAGGCTCGTAAAACTTGGACTCTGGAACTACAAGAAAGTCATTCTGTTACTACTGCAATGAGCTGCCTAAGCCGCTGCGCTTAATTATTATCAGCCTAAGTTACAGGATGATTTGGTGCCTATTTCGCTACTAAGTACTAGACTGACAGGCATTGAAGTAGTTACATATTAGGCACAACCAGCCTAATAAAGATGTAGGCCTTCTGGAGCGAATTTTTAATCTATCCCCTCCAGCATAACCATGCAACTTTGCTTTAAGGAGAAAAGATTTAAATTGATGTAAATATAGCTCGTTAATATCCATTGTTATTCACCTTCATTTTATTTACGATGTTCAATCACATTTCCTAATCGCAAGTGAAGTCCATATTTATCTAACAAACCTCGAATAAAATCGTCATTTATTTGGATCTTGTTTTTTTTCAAAGATAGATAGGTGCTTGCCAACGTTTTATCATATGAAACTATTTTTTGTTTTATATAAGGGCTTAAATTTATATGTTCTACATAAACAGATTTAGTACCTGTTTGTGCAACAAGTGAAATAAGAGATTCTAATTCAGAAGGATTTTGAAGAAGATGGGGTAATATTGGTCCAAGAAATGCATAAGTTCTAATATTATGACTATTCAGTTTATGTAATGCATCTAATCTGCTCGTTATAGATGGCGCTTTTATCTCTAGTGCTCGGCTTATACGATCCTGAGATGAAGTAATAGTAAAACCTACTTCAACATTTTTTAAACCTTGCAAAACATCTATATCCCTAAGCACTAAAGCTGACTTTGTGAGTATGCTTATCAAACCAGGGTAATTGGTATTTTTTAATATTTCAAGCATATTCCTAGTTAGTTGATATTTTTTTTCAAGAGGTAAATATGGATCTGTTACTGAGCTAAAAAATATTGTTGAGCTCGAATTTTTATCTAAAAATTTTTTTAATTGTTTATCAAATATCTCTACTGAGTTTTTTTTTATATAAACATAATTCCCCCAGTTTTCGACAGGCTCGCCAATGAATCTCCCCATAAAGCTTGCATAGCAATATAAACAGGAAAAACTACAACCAATATAGGGATTTACAACATAATCAGTGTCTGGTAATTTAGATTTTATAATAATATTTTTGCAGTCTATTTCATAATATTTCATAAAGCTATCCTTCTTTATACTTATTTGGTAGGGTTATATTATGAAAATATAACAATGTAATTTTTGATGCTATAATCGCCGCAATAATCAGCGCAAACCAAAATCCTTTCACCCCAAACTCACCATCGAAAGTCAAGAAATAACCACCACATAATCCTATTCCCCATAGGCAACTACCTAGAATAAGAGTTGGTATAAATGTTTTATTAAAACTTCGCAATACGCCACTAACTATTGTATAAATCGCATCAAAAAAATGATAACAAGCAACAAAGCCAATTAATAAGGATGCGACATCACATACAATTTGATCAGTTGTATAAAATGAAGCAATCTGTTTTCTTAGCAAAAAAAGCAATAAACTATATATAAAAGCAATTAAAACCCCTGATTTGATACATGAAAACCCTACTTTTTTTGCTAATTGATTTTCTTTTACCAAATAACTCCCCACAATTACTGAAGAGGCACTACCTATTGACAAAGGGATTAGATAAGAAATGTAAGACACATTCGCAGCGATTTGATGGCTAGCCATTGTAGTCAATCCCAAATTAGCAACCAATAGACCTATAATAGTAAAGGAGCTATAATCTACTAAGAAAGTGAGGCCAATTGGGCCTCCAGTTTTTAATAAAAAAAGTTGTGTCTTAGTTGAAATTTTGAACGAAATTGACAATGGGATTTTCTTTTTAAAAAAGATACAAATAGCTATTATAAGAACTAACCACGACGCACAAACGGTTCCTAATGCGCATCCATTAACTCCCATAGCTGGTATGGAATAGAATCCTAAAACAAAAAGATAAGTAAGTACACCTTTGATCGCAAGTCCGATAAAATTTGTAAACATAATTATTTTAGGCTTATAAATTCCTGAGGCATAGGCAAAAATAATTTTATAAATTAATAACGCAGGAACACCTATAATTAAAATTGTTAAATATTCATTGACTTTAAAAAATGACTGTTCATCTAGATGACTAATGTTAATCAGTGGCTCTGCGTTTAATAATATAAAACAAACAATAATCGAAAGTATTATTGCTAACCAGAATCCTTGCGCAGTTAAATTTTTTACATTTTCAAACCCTCCGTCACTATATTTTTGAGCGTACAGGGGGGGTAATATTAACAAAATTGCAGAAAATCCAATAAAAATAGTAAAAAAAACATTATCCCCAACGCCCACAATAGCAATGTCAAGAGAAGAGAAATGCCCAACAATTATCAAGTCAATAATGGAATAGCTTGTAACAGCCAATTGGCCTATAAATATAGGCCAAGCCTGATTTAATAGTAGCTTTGGTATATTCATCTTATTTTTGTTCATGGAATTAGTGTATGTCATATACTAGAGCCTTTGCTGGACATAAATCATGGCACATTGAGCAACCATCACAATTTTTATCAAAATTATACGGAATACTTTTAAACGAGTTACAAGTAACCATATTTTCACATATATTACATTTAACGCATTTATCCTCTAATAGCGTATAACAATATTGATTCTTAATCAATTTTAGATAATTAAAATGGAATATCATCATCAATATCATCCACTGGCGCCGGTGTGGGTGCTGGCCGTGGTGCCTGACGGCGTGGTGCCGCCGGTGGTGGGCTGGAAGCAGCAGGTGCAGCATCATAACCGCCCTGACTATAGTTGTTGCCACCCTGTGCATAATCAGCACCGCCACCTGTTTGGTCATAGCCGCCACCAGCACTGGTGCCATCATTACGGCTTCCCAACATTTTCATTTCATTGCCGATGATGTCGTAAGCAGTGCGTTCGATACCATCTTTACCGCTGTATTTACGGCTTTGAATACGACCTTCGATATACACCTGACTACCTTTACGCAGATACTGGCTGGCTATTTCACCCAGTTTGCCAAACAGGGTAATGTTGTGCCATTCGGTACGGGTCTGGCGCTCACCATTGCGGTCACGCCATTGTTCATCAGTAGCGATGGAGAAGTTGGTTACTGCATCGCCGCTAGGCATATATCGCGTTTCAGGGTCTCGACCCAAACGGCCAACCAGGATGACTTTATTAACAGACATGGTGGTTTCCTAATAATGAATACAGGTGGTCTTTCCAGACAACCCGTGTTAAAAAGATTATCTTTGTTACAGAATAGTTATTACGCCCATTGCCAGTGCCGCTGCCACGCACTGATAACAGCATTTGAATAAGTAGTACGGCCCAAACTGCCATTATAACGCGCCAGTGCTCTGGCCATATTACCATTCTCTCGATTTCGATAATAACGCAGGATGGTGCAGCCATAACGTAAGTTAGTGCGAATATCGAATAAGTTATGTTCCGGCCGGCCAATCTGTTTCACCCAGAATGGCATTACCTGCATCAGTCCGCGTGCCCCTACTCCAGAAATAGCATATTGGCGAAAACGGCTTTCTACTTCAATCAGCCCCAGTATCACCTGTGTATCCAGACCAGCACGCATCGCTTCATACTGGATGTTGGTGAGCAAACGCTTACGTGCATAATCATCTGAAACATATGGCGCAAGCCGTGTCGACATGGCATTTAACCAGCGGCTGGCTTCTGCCGGCGATGCAAAAATCAGTCGCGGTGGGTTGGCATTATTGACTGCATTGCGCATGATGGAAGTTACATCATCAGCAAGCGTTTCTTCGCGTTGCGCGCCTGCCAGTGCCATACGTGGCATGGCTACACCGAGCATGGCAGCGCTGCCAGTCAGTAATAACTGGCGTCGCGATACAGTTTTACTTCTGCGCTGCATATGAATTAATTCCGGTTATGTACAGCATATAAACTGGTTTGAAAGTTGATTGTATACAATTGTAATCGATTATTTTAAATCAGGTTAGCAAGATTAAAGATTATGCAATCAATTTGTGGTTTAACAGAATGATTTCAGCACAGAATAATAAATGTCAGACAACTGCTTTTAATGCAAAAAAGCCGATGTTTAACATTGGCTTTTTTGCATAGACAATAATACTGGTTTAATTCAGGGCAATAGGCACGAATGCTTCACGTGCCAGTTCTTCCTGTGCCAGATCGGTTACCACTGTTGAAATTTGTACTCCAAACCAGTCCTTAAAATTATCTAAGCTTAAAGTTGGCCATAAGCTTTCATCCTCGCACCAGTCAGCCAGTTCAGCTGCAAAGATATCCTGATAGCGCTGTTCAATTTCAGCCCACAAATCATCAATATCCTCGTAGGCAGAAGTCAAATAGGCATTGGCATCCTGCTGTAAACTCTCTAATGATAACTGTTCCTGATCAATATCGGGCAGGTTTTGTAACCATGCCCAAAATGGTTCAAGTGGAACAAGCAAAAATACACTGCGGTTAACTTCAAACATGATTGCATTCCTGTTGTAATACGACCTGAATTTCAGTTACTGGTTTAAACTCCAGCAATGCCTGCACTCATGCTTAGTACACACTCCAGTAAGGCTGGCTTGCTGAAGTGGCCGTAGCAGGTAGTGTTGTAGTATTCGTATATTTGGCTGCTACTGGTTCAGTTGTTACAGGCATACTGCCACTGGCAGATGCTGAGTTTTTTTCTCCAGTATCAGTAGGTTTATCTGCCGAAGCTGGTTGTGCACTAGTGTTATCACTATTTGGTGCCACCAAGCTGTCGATATCATCATCCTCATCTTCATCGGCAGGAAATAATGTGCCACCCACCTGCCTGTTACGCAGTTTCATATACACATCACGCATATAGGTATAGCGATCTAGCGCAGCATCATTCAGGCTGTCGGTTACATCCAGCAATGCCTCACGTGTAGCAATACCATTTAAGCCGGCAGTGCTCCAGCGCACAGTATTATCTTTGAAGATAGCATTTTCTATCGGAAACGCATCAGTGATGGTGCTACCAATACTGTCGCGTACAGTTGACGGGCCTAAAATCGGATAAATGAAGTAATTGCTGTTTTTCCAGCCCCATGAGGCAAAAGTATCACCAAGTGTATTTTTGTTATTCGGAATCTGGCCGGCATCAGCAATATTCAGCAAACCACCTAAACCAAAAGTGCTATTGATACCAACGCGTACAAAATCTGTACTGGCCTTTTCAATATCCAGCCGCAACAGATTACTGCCGAAGCTAACTACATCACGCAGATTATTGAAGAAGTTATTTACGCCGGTGCGTACGGGTGAAGGTGTGACTTTACGGTAACCACGAGCTACCGGTGTCATGATATAACGATCCAGATGATCGT
Source organism: Snodgrassella gandavensis (assembly GCF_914768025.1). Lineage (GTDB taxonomy): Bacteria > Pseudomonadota > Gammaproteobacteria > Burkholderiales > Neisseriaceae > Snodgrassella > Snodgrassella gandavensis. Next base: position 10,813 of record NZ_CAJZCE010000016.1, read on the forward strand.
TAATATTGAACATTACCCGGTTATATCCTTCGTACGGGTCTTTATAGGTCTGTTCTTCGGCCCAGCCTACCTGACTCAGGCATAATAGCAGTGTAGCTGCCAGCAATTTTTTTTTACTCATTGTAATGATTCCTCTACGCCGTAAAGTGCCATCAGGGTAATCAGCCCTGCTGGTACTCCGGCGATGTGCAACATGAATTTTTGTCTACGCGCCAATCGCTTTGCCGCCACTAATAAGGCCACACATGCTGAATCGGCTTCGGTGACACCACTGACATCCACTTTTTCAATGCCGGCATTCTGGATACAGTCACAAAATCGCTTGTAATCGTTTTCCCCTACTGTACTCATGGTTACCTTATCATGAATCATCAGGGTTTTACCCTGCACGGTGGTTTGCATGGTTATTTATCGTTTTTAGCACGTAAATCAGCTACCAGACCATCAATACCTTTCTGGCTGATGGTTTGATTAAACTGGTTACGGTATACGGTAACCAGACTGGCACCTTCAACGGCGACATTGTAAATGCGGTACATGCTACCAGCCTGATACATGGTGTAATCCATGCGTACTGGTTTGCTGTTAGGTGTGGTGATATCTACACGCACAATGATTTCACGCCCATTTTTATTCACTACCGGATTACTGTAAACGTTTGCTTTGGCATTTCTGAATTTCAACATGGTACCGGAGTAAGTACGAATCAACAGGGTTTTAAATTCCTGAGTCAGCGCCTGCTGCTGTGCTGGGGTGGCTGTACGCCATGGTGCACCTACAGCCAGTGCAGTCATGCGCTCAAAGTCAAAATAGGGAATGGCATAGTTTTCAGCCTGACGGCGCACTTGATCGTCATTTTTTCCATTAGCTGCGCTCAAAATATTCAATACCTGAGTGGCATTATCCTTTAGCTGGCTTACTGCCTGCTGTGGCGAAGCAAAAGCCATGCTGATGCTCATAATACCAATGCTTAATATACCCAGTAACGTAGATTTGTTCAGTTTCATTGTATATTCCTTCAATTAAATATATTGTGTGTTTATCTGCTGCTATTTTTTTACTCACTGGCCGAAGCTGCAGTACTGTCTATTTGTTTGTTATTGCCTTTGGCGTTACCCTCAGCAAAGCTGGTCATAAATTTACCGATCAATTGTTCCAGTACCAAAGCAGAACTGGTAATGGTAATGGTGTCACCATCGGCCAGACTATCCGGATCTCCGCCCTGCTCCAGCCCAATGTACTGATCGCCAAGTAGACCAGAAGTCAGAATCTGCGCAGAAGTATCGCTACTAAACTGGTACTGTTTATCAATTTTTAAAGTTACTTTAGCCCAATAAGTTTTGGGATCGAGGACAATTTTGTCAACCCGCCCTACTACCACTCCGGCAGCTTTGACGGGAGCCTGTGCTTTCAGCCCGCCAATATCGCTGAATGAAGCTGATAAAGTATATGTGGGTTGGGAGGAACCAATACCATTACCACCAGCTACGCGAAAAGATAAAAATAGGATTGCCACTATGCCTATTAAAACGAATAGACCAACCAGCATTTCCAGACTGTTTTTTTTCATATCATTACCCTGTTAATCTGTATCTTATTTGGTAAACATTAGAGCTGTCAGCATAAAATCCACTGCCAGAATAGTCAGAGAGCTGGATACTACAGTACGTGTATTGGCACGCAAAATGCCTTCTGAAGTAGGCTTTGCATAAAAGCCCTGATAAACCGCAATCAGAGTGACTACCACGCCAAACACTAGTGATTTAATCAGGCCGTTTACGACATCATAATGAAAATCCAGATTATTCTGCATTTGTCCCCAGAACACACCGCTGTCCATACCAAAATATTTTACGCCAATCAGATAAGCACCATATACGCCAGCCACATTAAATATAGAGGCCAGTAAAGGCATGGAAAACACACCAGCCCAGAAGCGCGGAGCCACCACCCGTGCCACTGGGTCAATAGCCATGACATTCATTGCTTCCAGCTGCTCAGTGGTTTTCATCAAACCAATCTCGCTGGTCATTGCGCCACCCGCACTGCTGGCAAACAGAATTGCCGCAAGTACAGGCCCCAGTTCCCGCAGCATGGCAGCCGCCACCATATAGCCAAGGATATCGGCCGATTTGAATTTGGCCAACTGCGTATAGGCCTGCAAGCCTAGCACCATACCGACAAACAGCCCAGATACAGCAATAATGATGATCGAGAGAACACCGGAAAAGTACATTTGCCGGATCATCAGGCCCGGGCGACGTAAAACAGTGCCACTGCGCAACAGGGCGGCAAACAGGAATAATGTTGCACGCCCCAGATGCTGGACAAAACTCAGGGTTTTTGCACCCAGTTGCTCAATTGCTTTCATCACGCGATGTTTAAATCCTGTTGTAAGGTGGTGGTTACCGGATAGCGGAATGCTACCGGCCCGTCAGCCTGCCCATGAATAAACTGATTTATCCATGGTGAATCCAGTTCACGCATTTCTTGTGGAGAACCGGAAAAAATAATCTCGCCATGTGCCAGAAATACCACATGGCTGGCAATATCCAAAGATTGCTGAATATCGTGTGTCACCATGACACTTGTGGTTTGCAAAGCGTTGTTGATTTTACTTACCAAGCTGGCTATCACGCCAAGTGAAATCGGATCCAGTCCGGTAAATGGTTCATCATATAATAATAGTGCTGGGTCTAGTGCAATGGTGCGTGCCAGTGCCACTCGGCGTGACATGCCGCCGGAAAGCTCGGATGGCATTAAGCTCTCTACTCCGCGTAAACCCACTGCATTCAGCTTCATGGTTACCAGATCATGAATCATACTTTCTGGTAAATCGGTGTGCTCCCGCATCGGAAAAGCCACATTATCGAAAACAGATAAATCCGTAAACAGGGCGCCAAACTGAAACAGTACACCCATGTTGCGGCGGTGGTGATACAACTCTTCACGACTAAATTTGGCAATATCGCGGCCATTAATCAGTACCTGCCCCTGCTGTGCGGTAATCTGGCCGGTAATCAGGCGCAATAATGTGGTTTTACCACTACCGGAACTACCCATAATAGCAGTGAAGCTACCCTGTTCTAGTTTAAAATTAATGTTTTTCAGAATGGAGCGATCGCCATAAGCGAAGCTCACATCTTTCATTTCAATAAACGGCGTCGCCATATTGAGATTTCCCATGCCGTATAGCAATTTAGATTTTATGATGTCTGCCGGTATTTATCAAATACGTGTGAGCACACTAATTAAGCTTCCAGTGCTGGCTCATACCAAGTGCGGTATTAATTGCCGCAAACAGGCTGCTACTGGTGGCTTTACCTGTAGCAGCAAGATCCAGTGCTGTGCCATGATCCACTGAAGTCCGGATAAAAGGCAATCCCAGGGTAATATTCACCCCTTCACCAAAACTTGCATACTTTAATACTGGTAAACCCTGATCATGATACATGGCCAAAACGGCATCAGCCTGCTTGAGCATAAAAGACTGAAACAGGGTATCTGCCGGGAATGGTCCGGTGATTTTCATGCCTTGCTGCTGTAACTGCTGGATTACCGGCATAATAATGTTATTTTCCTCATGCCCCAGATGGCCGTTTTCACCGGCATGTGGATTGAGTCCGGCAACCAGAATACGTGGCTGTGGCAAGCCAAATTTTTGCTGTAAATCGCGATGCAGAATGATTAATACTTCAGTTAAAAGCTCTTTTGTTAAGGTATCTGCTACGTTTCGTAGCGGTAAATGGGTAGTAGCCAAGGCCACTTTCAGACCACCGCCGGCAAGCATCATCACTACCTGTGGTGTTGCACTTTTGGCCGCCAGATATTCGGTGTGGCCGCTAAAATGGATACCACTGTCGTTGATAACTCCTTTATGCACCGGAGCAGTTACCATGGCCGCAAATTCACCCTGTTGAATACCAATATACGCTCTATCTAGCAACTGCAATACATAAGCGGCATTGTGCACATTTAATATTCCGGCTTGCGCTGCTACCTGAATTGGAATGTGACAAACTTCCAGTGTCCCGGGTACAGATTTACCATCAGGCTGATAAAGCCGGATAGTTATATTTTTACCCAGTAGTGCCGCCCGCTTCTGTAATAGCGGCATATCCCCCAATACCACTATGCGTACCGGTAATGCACAGACAGCCAGATCCAAGCAAATGTCGGGGCCGATGCCTGCTGGTTCACCACTGGTAACAGCAATAACTGGCTGGTTATTCATGTGATACATATCAGTATTCTGTCTGCAGTAACTACTGGAGTGTCAATAAAACACCGTTTACAGCCAGAATGCAAAGAACAGTTGCTAATCTGGCTGCTAAATGTGTGGATTAACCTGCATCCAATTCATCAGTCCAGAGGACGGATATTGATATAGGCCTGATCATGTAGCTGTTTGAGGAAATTCTGTAATAAAATCTCGCGTTTTTCCTGTACCAGTACTGCACGCATACCATTACGCTGACGCTCCTGTGGGCTGTCATTACTTCTCACGTCTACCAGACGAATTACATGCCAGCCAAACTGGGTACGTACCGGCAGGGATATCTGTCCAGGCTGCAATGATTTCACGGCTGCTTCAAATGGCGGTACAGTTTCTCCATCAATAATCCAGCCCAGATCACCACCATTTTGCGCACTGCCATCCTGAGAATATTGCCGTGCTAGCTGCTCAAATGAAGCACCAGAACGTGTCTGCTGGGCAATCTGTTCAATCAGTTTACGCGTAATATCGTTATCGTTTTTCAGCAGAATATGTTGCACATGATAGGAATAGGCAGTCACTGGCGGCGGTAATTGCCGACCTTCCTGCTGTGCCCGGGCAATGGCGTCATCAATTTCCGCATCACTTACCTGACTTTTACCCATTACTTCACTCTGTTCAATTTTCTGTGCCAGCAGGTTTTCAGTCATGGTACGGCGTAACTGATCTTCGTTAATACCTTCTTTAGCAATGCGCTGAATCAACTCATTAACACTCATGTGTCGTTGTGCTGCAAATTGTTCAATTGCTTCATTCACATCAGCATTACTCAGACGGATATTGGCACGTTTGGCTGCCTGCACCAGTAAATCTTTACGTATCAACTGCGCCAGTGCCTGCTGCTGCAAATCAGCAGTGCTGATATTTTGATCTTTTGGCAATTGTGAACGCATCTGGGCTGCAACCAGATCCAGTTCCTGCCGTGTAATCACATCATCGTTGACAATAGCGATAATGTTATCAACTGGTTTGATATCCAGTGCCAGTGCTGAAGGTAAGGCAACGGCCAGCATGGTTGCTGTCAGCCAAGTATGTATGCGTTTCATTAATGTTTTACCTCATAAGTATTACTGTAACCGGGGATTTGCGAACTGAGCTGATTGAGTGGCCCGTTACCTACTCCAGTCAGGTCACGCAGCTGTAATTGAAATAATATGGCGGTTTTGCGTTTTTGGTAGTCATCTGTATAACGCGTACCTACCAGACCAGCACTCCAGCAATGACATGGACTCTGGTATTCAAAACCTACTGTCTGATTCAGGGCAGTGCTGTGAGTAATATCGTAGTTTTGTCTGGCAACCAGATAGTAGTTGCGGGTTAATGGCCACTGTACGCCGACATCGATTGCCCGCATTTTGCCATAAACATCATCATATAAATTTTCGTCACGCCCATATTTATAGCGTACGCTTACGGTTTTACCCGGTTTTGGCGTATAACGGATACCAAAATTATAACTTTCAGATGTTTTCAAATCCTGATTGTAATGCCATTTGGATTCAGCCGTAATGTGATTACTCAGGGCAGCACGGCCGAAAGCAACTATATCTGAACGTTTGCGTTCTTTATTTTTTGGGGTGTTGTCATTCAGTTTAACATTATCATCGCTGAAATAAAAACGCTGGCCAATACCGGCAGCAAAACGCTCTATACCACTAGTGCTGTCGTATACGCGTGATTGTAGTGCTGTAGTCAGAAAATTGGCCGCATTGATTCTGTCCTGACCGGAATAGCGGTTTTCACGGAATAGCTGGTCGTAAGTAAAGCTGTTTTCAGCAGTATCAAACAGCGGCATATCATCCTGATTCCGTTTCGGAATGTAGGTATAAAACAGGCGTGGTTCCAGCGTTTGGATAAACCCTTTATGCAAACGCTGGGTTTTCCACAAGCGCTCAAATGTCACACCTGAGTCTACGCTGAGTATTGGCACAGCCCGATCCATACTGCGGCTATCCTGATTATTCTGTTTGCTCATATCATAATGAGTGGCATGAAAACTCAATTTTGGCCGCACATAACCCCAACTGTTGGCGTAGTCAGCCGTAAAGGCCGGCAATAACACCAGACGAGTGCCGTTGGGGTATTTATACAGCCACTCTTTATGCCCAACTTGTCGACCTTCAAAATGGGTTGCCTCTGCATACACATTAACCGTGTAGTGATTGCCAAAATAACGATTCCAGGTAGCAGACAGATGGGGCAAACGTGAATAGGGCTGATCTTTATAACCACTGGTGGAAGCCAGAGTTTGGTATTTCTGTACCATTAAATTGCCATCAAAAGTACCACCCCATAAATCCTGATGGTAATTCAGCCATGCCTGCCGGTTCAGATTAACGCTGCCACTGTCACCATTCCAAAAATCACGGCGGTAATCATCATCTGAAACCTGATGGTAATCAATGCCTCCTGTTAACCCCTTTGCCAGTTGCTGGGTATGAGTAAAATCGATTTCTGCACGATTTTTGTGACTGCTTTTCTGGTCACTAGGTACCCAATCAGCACTGAGCTGCCCCTGATATTTGGGTTGCAGATAGCGAAAATCACCACCCAACTGTATACCACGGCTGCTGATAAAATGTGGACGAATAGTCGCATCATAGTTGGGCGCCAGATTCAGGTAATAAGGGGTCATTAGTTCAAAACCGTCAGAACCGCCCTTGATAGTAGGTGCCAGAAAGCCGCTTTTACGGCTGCCGTTTAACGGGAAATCAATCCACGGTGTGTAAAACAGTGGTACTCCGCCAAACACCAGTGTTGCATTACGGGCAACACCAACATTTTTGTCGTAATCCAGATCAATACTGCTAGAGCGGATATACCAGCTATCGTCACCCGGATTACAGGTATTGAATTTGGCACTTTGCAGACGGTAGCGATTTTTGCCACCCATCTGTATTTCATCACCAACACCTTGTAAACGCCGGTTGTCCTTTTCCATCTCAAAGCGTCCGGCATCACCCAACCCTGTACTTTTAGCCATGTCATAGGTCACATGCTCACCGGTAACACGTCCCTGACCATTATCCAGTGTGAAGTGATCACCTGCTTTAATAATCTGCGTCTGCTGATCATAATCAGCCCAGTCTGAATTCAGGGTAACATCATTACGCTCTATAATGACATTGCCTTCGGCATGTACCTGAACCTGTGACTGCCCGTTGACATCATCAGCCACTACCCGTGTGACATCGGTACCGGGATTGGCTTCGCCACTGTTTTGCACTGGTTTGACAAAATTTTTCGGCCGCTGTGGTGCTGTACAGACATTGCCCTCACCCATAGACAGGGGAGAGGCAGCAAAAGCAAGCCCGGGTAAGGCACAAAAAACCGTTGTTAGTGCCAGAACCAATGGTTTGGGAGAGAATAAGTAGGACAAAGTATCACCTTAACGGCTTTGCCAGTTAAAATAGCGTTTATTTTAACCTGAAAAATGCCATGCAACGAGAATCTGCATTAAAAAAATGGTTTCATACCTGCTATCCACAACAGGATTTTGCTCTAAGCTTCGCTGCCGCCGATGCTGATTTCCGGCGCTATTTTCGTGCTACTTTTAATGATGGCCACACAATAATCTGCATGGATGCCCCTCCGGATAAAATGAGTATTCAGCCTTATATTAAGGTACAGAAGCTTTTTCAGGCCATCAACGTACCGGAAGTTTATCATGCTGATGAGCAACTGGGATTTATGGCTCTGGAAGACTTTGGCAATACTCCCTATCTGGCAGCACTGGAACAGGATAAACGTACTGAAGTACACAAAATATTGTTGCTGGAAGCGATTGATGAACTGATCAAACTGCAAACAGCCAGTCTTCCTGATCAGCTTCCGCTGTATGATGAAACTGTATTAAAGCGCGAAATGCAACTCTTTCCTGAATGGTATGTTCAGAAAGAGCTTGGTCTGTCTTTAACTGAAAAGCAGCAACAACTGTGGCAGCAAAGCGTTACTGCCATTCTACCTGTTATTCTGGCACAACCACAGGTTTATGTGCATCGCGATTACATTGTACGCAATATAATGCTCACTCATGATCGCCCCGGTATTCTGGACTTTCAGGATGCATTGTATGGCCCGATTACTTATGATTTGGTGTCGTTATTACGTGATGCCTTTATCGAATGGGATGAAGAATTTGTCCTTGATATTGTCATTCGTTATTGGGAAAAAGCACGGGCTGTCGGACTGCCGGTACGTACTGATTTTGATCAATTTTATCGTGATTTTGAATGGATGGGCGTGCAGCGCCATCTGAAAGTAGCCGGTATCTTTGCCCGCTTGTATTACCGCGATGGTAAAGACAAATATCGTGGTGAAATTCATCGTTTTCTGAAATACTTGCGTAAGACCAGCCGCCGTTATCATGAATTGCGCCCATTACTACAATTAATTACTGAGCTGATAGGAGCGGAAGAAGTGCAGACAGGTTACACTTTCTGAACTAATCAATCACATCTGAAAAAATATCCAAGCTGCTTTATCTATAAGCAGCTTTTTTAATCTAATCAACAGGATTTTGAAATAACAGTTTAAGTTTTTGCCAAAATCCCATTGTTGTATAGTAATTTAATCTGTTATTCAAATGCCATTCTCTTTGTCGCATTTGTTCCATTAAACTTTGTAATTTAGACATTTCAGCTTTCATTTTTTCATGTTCTATATTTAACAGATTGAACTGTCTTTCTAATGTTAGCTTCTCTGCATGATGTAATTGTTGTTTATTCTCTAATGCAATTAAATTTTGCTGGTGTGAATTTTGCAGATTATCTATTTCATTTTGATAAAATTTTTTAGATACCGGATCAGATCTTATTTTTCCAAACACTTTATTAGCAAACATCTTTTTCAGTGCGTGATAATATTTTTCAACATCTGCCACGGTAAATTTTATTTCGCCACAAAATTCTGTTCCGAGCTTTAATTTTTCAGAGATACTTACTTCAATAATGGGAATATGATTTTTTTCGAATGAATTTACTTTTTTAGAGTGACAATTATTAGTAAAAACAACTTCAATAGCTACACACCCATGCCATTTATCATATAGCTCACAATCATCAGCAAAATAACCAACAAGGTCTGGATAGTACTTTTCTTCATCCTTGTCAAAATGTTTGAAACGCAGGCAGGGCTCAACTAAAAATTTTGAAAAGGTCAAAAGATAGTTATCATTATCAATGGTGAAATTAATTTCAGACATTTCCATCAATATCAGCATCGCTGTAGAATGATAAATAGATTCTCTTGTCTCTTCATCAATTTGCTCAGATTTGTATTTAAAAAAACCATGTTCGGATGCAGTTAATTCCAGGCGGTTAATTTCATCAAACTCAGTAGAATAAAATTTGAGTTCTTTATATTCGTCTGGATTTCGTGCTTTTAATCTGAGAACATCCCAAATATAAAAAATTTTCAGCTGTTCCGCTTGCTTTTCATAGATAAACTGATGATTTTTATCCTTGGCATATGCCCAGACTTTTCTAGCCATCTATTATTCTCCTCCGTGCAATATATATATTGCTAGCTAAATAATCCTGATAAATAAAAACGTGTTTTTTTAAATTATCAAGGCATATATGCGTCAAATCGCGTGGTTTTGCCTAAATACTGAAACGCTGGTGTTTTTTCTGCCAAAACTACACCATTAGCCGGCCGTTTTACCACAACCCGCTTTTGGGCAAACTTTTGTGCGGCCAGCAGTAAAGCCTGATCATTATGCACATCAGCAGTGCCAAGTAATTCATGGAAATAGGCCATTTCCTTTTTTACTGCTGCTGATTTCTGCTTTTGTGGATACATCGGATCCAGATACACCACATCGGGTAATGGTATCTGCGTTTGCTCCGTTGGCAACAAAACGATACTGCCATAATACAGATTAATCCGCTGTGCTATCGGTGCTGTCTGCTCATCTGCCTGTGCACGCTGCAAACCATCTGCCAGTAAGGCATGAACATAGGGGTTGTGTTCAAACACCACAACGTCTAAACCCAATGATGCCATTACGAACGCATCACGGCCTAAACCACCGGTGGCATCCCAGACAAGCGGCTGATTTTTAGCCTGAACCGCGCGTGCCAATAATTCCCCCCCACCAAACAGACGCCGGTGTCGTGCCGTACCCTGTACAAAATCCACACACACTACACCCTTATGTCCCGCTTTAGCCAGAGCAAGACCTCTGTCTTCATATAAAAGATACAATCCTTGTGTAGGTGGCTGTGGCTGATAATGTAGCTTTTCTGTGGCGAATAAATTCTTTAAATGGATGGGCAGATTCGTTAGGTTTGCTATCTGACCAGTCAAAACCAGTGGTTGCATCATCAGGCAATACCCAACCGTTCCATCCGGTAACGCATGGATCGAAAGCTGATACCCAGCAATTTGGCTGCCTGCGTGCGGTTATAGCGAGTTTGTACCAATGCCTGCTGCAAGATGTGTCGTTCTACATCGTCCAGATAATCCTGTATCTGGGTGTGTCCAAACTGAAAATCCTGAAGCAATGCATGGCTATCTGGCGATAAATTACCGCTACTGTCGGTAGATGCAATATGCTGTGCATCCAGCTGATGACTATGAATCTGTAAATCGTCAACTTCTATGACCTGATTCTTGGATAAGGCAATGGCCCGTTCCAGAATATTTTCCAGTTCGCGGAAATTGCCCGGATAGCTGTATTGCAACAGAGCTTTTTCAGCAGCAGCAGTCAATGTCATGGTTTCATCGTGTAAAATTCGCTGCAACAAAACCTGAATCAACTGCGGCAAATCATCGCGTAATTCACGTAAAGGCGGCATAGTAATGGATACTACATTCAGACGGTAAAATAAGTCCTGTCGAAATTGTCCCGACTCAACCAGAGCATTCAAATCTTTATGTGTTGCACAGATAATGCGCACATCAACCTGCTTTTCTTCCATCTCGCCAATCCGGCGTACGGCTCGTTCCTGAATGGCACGCAGCAATTTAACCTGCATTGATAATGGCAAATCGGCCACTTCATCCAGAAATAATGTACCGCCGTCAGCATGCAGGAAAAAACCTGCTCTATCAGTATCAGCACCGGTAAAGCTGCCTTTTTTATAACCAAAAAATTCACTTTCCATCAGCGCTTCTGGTATGGCTCCGCAGTTTACTGCAACAAACGCCTTATCTCTGCGTGCCGACTGCTCATGAATACTACGTGCTGCCTGTTCTTTACCACTGCCGGATTCTCCTGCAATGTATACTGGTACATTACTTTTAGCCAGTTTACCGATAAGTTGCCGCACTTCTGCGATTAACGGTGAATTACCCAGTAAGCGCTCACGTGCAGATGTTTGTGTTTCGCTGACCTTGACGGAAGCTGGTTCATTTTTCAGTTTCTTATCAGACTGTTTTGGTTCTGTTGCCATTTTACTGCTTGACTCAGTTTCGGCAGCATTATTATTAATTTTAATCACAGACTTAACCAGAGTGCGCAGTTGTGCCAGCGTAATTGGTTTTTGCAAATAGTCGAAAGCACCATTTTTCAGTGCCTCTACAGCCTGTGCGGCATTGCCGTAAGCCGTAATCACTGCAATCGGAATATCCAGATTCTGGGCGGTAATATAATCGACAATTTCCAGACCGGAACCATCCGGCATACGCATATCCGTGAGCACCAATGAAAAAGCATGGTTACGTAAAGCTTTTTTGGCTTCAGCCACGCCCGCAGCAGTTTGTACGGATAAACCCATTTTAATCAGGGTTAATTCCATCAAATCACGAATATCAGCTTCATCGTCTATCACTAATACTGGCTTTTTTAAATCTATGTGACTATTCATTAACCATCCTTGGCAATGTCAGTTCAAATCCATTCAACTGGGGGCGATAATTTAACTGGCCATGATTGGCCTGAGCAAGTTCACGCGCTACATACAGCCCCAGTCCCGTCCCGCTGGCTTCCGTTGTAAAAAATGGTTCAAACAGGTGTAATTGGTTTTCTGCACTTACACCAGCACCATTATCTATTACTGTAATCGAAATTTGCTGCTGCGCCTGTTTATTGATAACAACTCGGATAGCCTGTTTATCCTGCAAACTGTGGCGCCAGGCATTATTCATCAGATTCCATATAATCTGTTGTAAATGTACTGAATCACACCAGACAATCAAATGAGCACTGTTGATTTCCAGCTGAATACAATTTACAGCCTGTGGCTTAATCAGCACAAATTCCTGTACAAATGCAGACCAGAAAACACGTAAATCAATTGCCTGCTTATTTTTTTTATCACGCTTATTCAGCATGCTGATGTCTTCGAGCATTTTATCAATACGGCCGATATTATTATCCACAATATGAAATAGTCTTAGCCGTACTGGGTCGTGCTCTTCTTCCTGTAATAATTCATTGGCCTGACGCACCGCTGACATCGGATTACGGATTTCATGCGCCAGATTGGCTGTTAATTGTCCTAGTGAAGCCAGCTTGATTGCCATAGCCTCCTGATCAACTTCCGTACGTGAACGCATTGACAGCATCAATAAAGGGGTATTGGCCTCCTGTAGCAGCCGTGCATGCACCCGCATCGGCCAGCCATTCAGCGTACAGTTCATTTCAAAAATATTTTTCTGCTCCGTATGCCAGTAGTGCATAACCTGACGAAATAGTGCAGTGCGTGTATCAGCCACCAGCATCGGAAAATAATTCTGCGCTTTACGGTTAATTAACCATACCAGACCACTTTCATCCAGTACTACCACACCTTCCTGTACATAATTGAATGCGCGATCAAGCAAGTGGCGGTAACTATCCAGCATTTGTGATTGCTGATATTGCAGATTTTGCGAACGCGCCAGTGAAGTAGCAACATAGGCAGTTAGACAGGCTACGAAATAAACAGCAGCAATTAGCGTGACGGCTATGGTACATACCCGCATACTGATATTTTCAAAACCATCGCGACTGATCTGTAGCCAAGTCATGATAATGATCAGTAAAGTCACATAGCCGGCATAAATCATCGGATAACGGCCACGGCTGAACAGGCAGGCCGAACCCACAAATGGCAACAGCAAAATACCAAAACCACTGCCCACACCACCACCCATGCTCATCAGCCAGGCAATCATGGTGATGTCTACCACAGCGTTAACATTCGGTAACGTATCCGGCTGATTCTGCCAGCGCGGTACCAGCATAGAAAACAATATCAGAGATCCGTATAGTATTGCCCAGCTATAAAGTTCAATTTTATTGAATATCGGCACCGCCGAACCCAGTTCATCCATGTTCTGGGTCAGCACATAAAACGTCATAATAGAAAACAGCAGGCTCATGCGGGCAATATTGAGCAGGGCAGCAAGTCTGTCCAGATATTGCGGCCAGTCATTTATGCGGTTTTTCATACCAGCTTAATTTCCGTTATTTAAATCACCATATACAGCAACAATATCACCAGTAACGCTTAATTCTTTACCTTTATGTCCACGCTTATTGCTGATATCCTGCACGCGTAAAATTTCCTGATAACGTCCGCCGCGTTTACCCTGTGTTTCCAGCGTAAATTCTGCTGTATCCGTCAGCATCAGATAATGCAGATTGTCATCAGCAGGTAAACTCATGATTTGCAGACCACGGCCTTTGGCCATAATTTTTAGTTCATGCAGCGGGAAAGCCAGCAGACGGTTGGCACTGGAAACAGCAATAAGCTGGGTATGACTAGTAGTGGCCAGACAATCGGCCGGTACTGGCAGTGGTGGCAACAAGGTTTCATTGTCATTGACAGTCATGACCACCTTGCCGTTTTTAGTGCGACTAACCAGATCCTTGAATGCAACCACAAAACCATATCCGCCACTGTTGGCAAGCACATAGTGTTGCTGGGGTAAGGCACTAAGCATAGCCACTATTCTCGCTCCCTTATCCAGCTCAACTAGCGAACCGGCTGGTACACCATCACCACGTCCGCCGGGAATACTGGCTGCATCCACGCTGTAGGCACGCCCGTTTGAGTCGAGTAATATAACCGGCCATACCGTACGCCCTTCCACCGCCTGCAACAGACCATCACCTTCCTTGAAAGTGGTCTGGCTTAAATCTAGATTATGCCCTACCCGCGTTTTCAACCAACCTTTCTGGGACAATACCAATGTTACCGGTTCATCAGCAGTAGTCTGGGTAAGTGTGGCTCGCTCAGCGGGCTGAATAAGAGTGCGCCGCTCATCACCAAAAATTTTGGTATCCGCCTCTATTTCCTTGATCACCAGACGTTTCTTGGCTTTTTCGTCCCCTAATAAGGTGGTTAACTGTTCACGTTCCTGTTGCAGTTTGTTCAGTTCAGTTTCCAGCTTAATCCATTCCAGTCTGGCTAGCTGGCGTAAGCGGATTTCCAGAATATCATCTGCCTGTATTTCGCTTAAACCAAACGTAGACATTAGTTCATGTTTTGGTTCATCTGATTCACGGATAACCCGAATAACTTCATCAATGTGCAGAAAAACCGTCTGCCTGCCTTGCAGTATATGAATGCGTTTTTCCACCTGCTGCAATCGGTATTGCAAGCGTCGGGTGACGGTCAGGATACGAAAATCCAGCCATTCGCGCAGAATCTGATATAGATTTTTTTGTGCCGGTTTATTATTCTGTCCCATCATAACCAGATTAACTGGCACATTGCCTTCGAGGCTAGTTTGTGCCAGCAGAGTATTCATAAACTCTTCCGGTTGTAAACGACTGGATTTAGGTTCAAACACCAAACGCACTGGAGCTTGCCCATCAGACTCATCACGTACCCTTTCCAACAGTGATAGCATCAGAGTGCGCGTATTTTGCTGCTCCTGCGTCAGATTTTTTTTACCGGTTTTGGGCTTCGGATTAGTCTGTTCCTCTATCTCTGCCAGAATTTTCTGCGCAGAAGTACCTGGCGGCAGTTCGGTAACTATAGCACGCCAGTGTCCGCGTGCCAGTTTTTCAATTTCGTAACGTGCACGCACCCGGATACTGCCCTTACCCTGTGCATAAATTGTCTGAATATCTTCCGGTGCGGTTATAATCTGTCCACCGCCGGCAAAGTCCGGACCAGGCAAATATTGCATTAACGCTGCTGTATCCAGAGCTGGCTGTTTCAACAATGCCACAGCAGCAGCACTGACTTCTCGCAAATTATGTGAAGGAATTTCAGTTGCCAATCCCACCGCAATACCGGAAGCACCATTGAGCAATATCATTGGTAATCGTGCTGGCAATACTGTGGGTTCAACAAAGGCGCCATCATAATTGGGAATAAAATCCACTGTGCCCATGTCGATTTCTGACAACAATAATTCAGCTATCGGTGTTAATCGTGCTTCGGTATAACGCATGGCCGCAGCACTATCGCCATCGCGGGAACCAAAATTACCAACCCCGTCAATTAAGGGATAGCGCAAGGTAAAATCCTGAGCCATCCGTACCATAGCATCATAAGCAGAAGCGTCACCATGCGGGTGATATTTACCCAGAATCTCACCCACCACACGTGCTGACTTTACCGGCTTAGCCCCATGT
This sequence comes from Snodgrassella gandavensis, assembly GCF_914768025.1. Taxonomy (GTDB): domain Bacteria; phylum Pseudomonadota; class Gammaproteobacteria; order Burkholderiales; family Neisseriaceae; genus Snodgrassella; species Snodgrassella gandavensis. The sequence goes on from NZ_CAJZCE010000016.1 coordinate 26,607, forward strand.
ACTAATCCCATGTCTTTCATGACATACAGAATGCGCCGCTGCACCGGTTTCTGACCATCAGCCACATCAGGCAACGCCCGTCCTTTGACCACACTCATGGCATAGGCAAGGTAGGCACGTTCGGCATACTGCCCCAATAACAGATAATCGTCACCACGGTCTGATTGTTGGATTACTTCACTCATATCATTCTGACTTCACTAAATTTTTATCTGAAACAGATTATTCAAGCTATCTATTGTAAGGGATTTCCGTCTTATTCCCAAAACTGCCTGATTCTGGTTTGATCACAGGGTAAAGGCTGGCTATTAGCAGCACATAAGCAAATATTAATACGTTAAAACCACCGATAATCTTCATGCCATACAGACTCTGTGCACAGTCTGATTCTGCACTTAAATAGCGGGCACAGTTTTTTAGCCTTTATGAATAATTTTTTATTTTTAACTATTTGTTGCTTAAAAAAACATTTTTTTCATTTTCAGACAATGAAAAAAAGCTGTCCAGAATTTATTCTGGACAGCTCCGATACCTATGGAATATCAATCAGCCTGTCGACGGATAACTGCCGGAATTTCAAAATCATCCAGCACAGACTGATTGGAAAAATCAGCAGCAGCCAGATTCATGCTTCGCGCACTGCGACCGGAACGCACCACACTGCCAATATCGGGATAGGCATCATCTGTACCAGTAGACTGCACAGTTTGCAACACACGCAGACTGCTTGGTTGCTGATGATGTAAAACTTTCTGTTCCTGCAAGCCGGTAGCAATGATGGTTACTCGGATTTCACCCTCTTCCATGCTTGCATCTTCAGATGTACCATATTTCAAGGCTGCGTCCTCATGCGCATATTCATCAATCATGCACATAATTTCCTTGTATTCAGACATTTTCAGGCAGCCCGGCGCAGTAGTAATATTAACCAGAACACCTTGTGCACCATCCAGAGTCACGTCATCCAGCAGCGGACTGGCAATAGCCTGTTCGGTAGCGATACGGGCACGGTCAACACCATGTGCACTGCCGGAACCCATCATTGCCATGCCCATGATGCTCATCACATTTTTCACATCGGCAAAGTCCAGATTGATAATACCCGGATTGGTGATGACTTCCGCAATCCCTGCTACAGCATTGCGCAATACATTGTCTGCCGCGCGGAAAGCTTCACGCATACTAACGTCTTCACCCAGCGCTGACATCAGCTTATCATTTGGAATCACAATCAGGGAATCAACGGTGTTTTTCAGAATTTCAATCCCGTTATTGGCTACCTGAATGCGTTTACCTTCATATTCAAAAGGACGGGTAACCACAGCAACAGTCAAAATGCCCATTTCTTTGGCTAGCTCAGCTACTACTGGCGCTGCTCCCGTACCCGTACCCCCCCCCATACCGGTGGTGATAAACAGCATATTGGCACCACGGATGGCATCCGAGAGTGCTTCACGGTCTTCCATGGCTGCATTACGGCCAATTTCCGGATCCGCGCCTGCCCCGAGGCCACGGGTCAGATTATTACCCAGTTGAATGCGTTTTGAGGCTTTACTGTTTTGTAAAGACTGGGCGTCAGTATTGGCACTAATAAACTCAATACCGGCAACCGCATTTTCAACCATATTATTAATCGCATTACAGCCACCACCGCCGATACCAATTACCTTGATAACTGCAGCACCGACCACTGTCTCCACAACATCATATACCAATTGCATTCATGTCTCCTGACAAAACCTGCGCATAAACGTCATCGACTTTTGTATAACTATCATTATATAGACATTTATATACAATGCGCAAAAATTCTGTCATTTAATATTTGAGTTAAGTTAAAAATTGTTCTTAAACCAGTCCTGTAATTTTCTTAGCCATGACTCTTTTGGTTCAGTAGCAGCAGCTACCGGCATATCCGTTTTATTTTCATCTTCACAGGCTGCCTGCAACAGACCAATTGCCGTGGCATAACGCGGATTGCGAATCCGTTCCGATACACCGCCCATTTCCTGCGGTACACCGATACGTGCGGGCAGATTAAATACATCCTCCGCCAATTCCACCATACCGGGCAATAATGACGCTCCCCCAGTCAGAACCACACCCGAAGTCAGAACGTCTTCCGGGAAACCAGAACGACGCAATTCATTCAGTGTCAGCTCCAGAATTTCCTCTACGCGTGGACCAATCACACTGGCCAGTGTACGACGCGAAATCTGGCGCGGATTGCGATCACCCACACTAGGTACTTCAATCATGTCATCTAGACCATCCATGGTAGCCAGTGCCACACCATGATTGATTTTAATGTATTCGGCGGCACTATGGGGGGTACGCAACGCCTGAGCCAGATCTTTGGTAATTAAATCACCGGCTACAGGAATGACTGCGGTATGCCTGATAGCACCATTAGTATACACTGCAATATCTGTTGTACCACCACCAATGTCAATCACACACACACCAAGATCTTTTTCATCTTCTGTCAACACCGCCTGACCACTGGCCAACGGCTGTAAAATCATTTTGCTGATTTGCAAACCGCAGCGATTGACACATTTCTGAATATTCTGCATGGCGGTTACCGCACCGGTAATAATGTGGATGCGCGTATCCAGACGCACACCACTCATACCAATTGGTTCGCGCACACCCGGCTGATTATCAATGATAAATTCCTGCACTACAGTATGTAATATATCGTGATCTGGCGGAATATTTACAGCCTTAGCAGTTTCAATTGCACGGTCAATATCAGCATGACTGACTTCACCATCCTTGATTTTCACCACACCCTGTGAATTGAAACTGCGAATATGATTGCCTGCAATACCAGTTGTAACACAGTCTACCTGTATATCAGCCATCATCTGCGCTTCTTCCATGGCCTGTTTGATTGCCTGAGCCGTGGTTTCGATATTGGTCACCATACCCGCTTTCAAGCCACGCGATGGCGCCTGCCCCAAACCAACAATATGGACTTCATTGTCTTCCTGCATCTCACCAATAAGGGCGATTACTTTTGACGTGCCTATATCCAGTGCACTGATGTATTTTTTACCTTTAACCATGGTCATCACTTTAAATTCAAATAATCAATCGGTCGATTCGGATCAATCCACTTGTACTTCATGCTGATCCATCGCTGTGGCTGCATCTGTTGCGTTAACGCCAGCAGGGGCTGAAACAGTTCTATTTTTATATCGTAATGCAAAACCATCCGGATAACGCAAATCCACATAGTCAATATTCCTGGCCTGATTTCGCAAAACCTGTTGCCATGCCCAAACAAAATTAGTCAGACGCTGCTCTACTTTTTCCCGTCCCAGCCGCAGGGTAATACCGTTAGTTAACATCAACTGCCAGGCAGAACGGTCACTTAACTGCAATTTTTGAATATGCAGACCGGTCGGTTGCAACAAACTCTCGAATGTTAACAAATGTACAGTCATGTAGCGAGCAGAACCATTGGTTCCGACCAACAAAGGTAGCTGTTCCTGAGCTGTGGCATTAAATATCTGCCCATCCATATCCACCATTTGCTGTGTATTCCAGCGCGCTACCGGTACACGTTCCTTAATATCCAGCTGCACTGTATCCGGCCATATCCGCTTTACCTGAACTTTGGCTACCCATGGTAGTTTGGCCAGCTCCGCCTGCGCAGCACTTACATTCACCGTAAAAATATTACCCCGCAAATACTGACGGCTGATTTTTTCAATTTCAGCTGACTGCAAATACTTCAACGGCTGTACTACCTGAATCTGCCGCACTGGAAAGTAGGGGGAGTGTACCAGCCATGTTCCGCCGGCGGCCAGCAGACAGGACAACACACACATATATAACCAGCGATAGAGCCGTTTTAAGGCTTGCGCATTATCCCACAGTCGCATGACTTAAAATTTCAACACACAAATCTTCAAAACTCAAGCCAATTTCACGTGCTGCTTTGGGCACCAGACTGTGCGCGGTCATGCCAGGCACAGTATTTACTTCCAGAATATAGATAGTGCCATCAACATCACGCAGGAAATCTACCCGTCCCCAGCCACGTCCACCTAGTGCCTTAAAGGCACGGGCTGTTAAATCACGCATATACTGCTCGTCTGGTAAAGTCAGGTCTGCCGGGCACAAATATTCGGTATCATCACGCTGATACTTGGCTTCATAATCATAAAATTCTGTTGCCGGTACAATGCGTATACTCGGTAATACCTGCTCACCAAGAATCCCGCAGGTATACTCACCACCTTCAATTGCCCGTTCTGCCAGAATTTCACCGTGATACTGTTTTAGCTGCTGATAAACTTGTGCCAGTTCACCAGCCTGCCTGATTTTAATCACACCAACACTACTGCCCTCTGCCGCTGGTTTGACAAACAGTGGCAAACCCAGTTCTTCTTCTACTGCTGCAAAATCACTGTCATCCTGTAATACGATAAACGGTACACAAGGCAAACCAACTCCCTGCCAGACCAGACGGCTGCGAAACTTGTCCATGCCCAGAGCACTGGCCGCCACTCCGCAACCAGTATAAGGAATACCCAAAGCTTCCAGCGCACCCTGCACTACCCCATCTTCACCATAAGAACCATGCAGAATATTAAAGGCTCGGGTAAATCCGGCACTAACCAGCTCAGACAAAGGCCGCTCAGATGGATCAAAAGCATGTGCATCAATACCACGACTTTTCAGTGCCGTCAGAATTGCCGCGCCACTTGCCAGTGAAACCTCGCGTTCACTGGAGAAGCCGCCCATCAGTACGGCGACTTTACCAAAATCATTCATTACCGTAATTAATCCTGTTTTTCTTTTTGCGACTACAGTTTAGATAAAAAAATAGGCTGTCAGCACTATACCGCAGCAGCCATACCCGTAAGCATGGCTGGTACTTTATTAATACTGCCGGCACCCATATTGAGCAAAACATCACCATCTTGCAACACATTTAATAAAGTAGGTGCCATTTCGTCCACGTTTGCCACATAAATCGGTTCAACTTTGCCCAACACTCTAATTGCACGCATTAATGCCTTACTGTCTGCCGCCACAATCGGATCTTCACCTGCAGCATACACTTCAGTTAACACCACGCCATCAGCTTTACTTAATACCTGTACAAAATCCTCAAAAAGGTCTCGCGTACGTGTATAGCGATGAGGCTGGAATGCAACCACCAGACGACGTTCAGGATAGGCACCCCGTGCGGCTGCTATGGTTGCAGACATTTCTACCGGATGATGACCATAATCATCAATTAGCAATGCCTTACCCCCTTCCGGCAATGAAATTTCACCGTATTGTTGAAAGCGGCGTCCGACGCCGGCAAAATTTTCCAATCCAAGCTGTATTGCCGGCACAGATACGCCAACTTCCAGCGCCACACCAATCACCGCCAGCGCATTCAGCACATTATGCTGCCCCGGCATATTAACCGTTACACTAAACGGTTCAATGCCTTTTTTGCGGGTGTGCACATCAAAGTGCATCTGCGCACCACAGGCAACAATATTAGTAGCATACAAATCAGCACTGTCATCAAGCCCATAGGTCACAAAAGGTTTCTGAATCTGCGGTAAAATCTGGCGCACATGTTCGCTGTCAATGCACAGAAAGGCCTTGCCATAAAACGGCATCCGATGTACAAAATCCACAAAAGCCTGATGCAGTTTTTCTACATCGTGGTCATAAGTATCCATGTGATCGGTATCGATATTGGTAACTACCGTAAATAGAGGCGTCAGGTAGAGAAATGACGCATCTGATTCATCCGCTTCAGCAACAATATATTCACCCTTACCCAGTTTGGCATTTGTTCCGGCAGCCGTTAACCGGCCACCGATTACAAAAGTCGGATCCAGTCCGGCAGCAGCCAGTACTGAAGCCGTCAAACTGGTGGTCGTGGTTTTCCCATGAGTACCGGCAATCGCAATACCACGGCCAAAACGCATGACTTCTGCCAGCATCATAGCACGCGGAATCACTGGAATTTTCTGTGCCAGTGCAGCCACAACCTCTGGATTGTCCTTTTTAACTGCCGTTGAAGTGACCACCACATCAGCACCAGTAATGTTTTCTGCACTGTGACCAGAGCAGATATGTACACCGACTGCCTGTAAATGCCGAGTTGCTGCATTATCAGCCAGATCAGAGCCGCTGATATGATAACCTTCATTATGCAAAACTTCGGCAATACCACACATACCAGTACCCCCAATACCCACAAAATGGATATGACGGATACGGTCTTTCATATTTTCTTTCATACTGTATAACTTTTCCTGCTAATCCAGACTTCCGGCTGGATACTCGGCCAAACATCATTCAAGCCGATTCAATCATAATTTAATGAATACTGGCCACGGCTGCCGCTGCCACTTTAGCCGCACTATCCGGCTGTGCCAATGCACGCGCCTTAGCCGCCATCTGCAAACATTGTTCACGCGATAAATCTATCAGTACAGTCATTAACGCCTGTGCATTCAGACTGGTCTGCGGCAATAACATAGCAGCACCATCCTTAACCATAAACTGCGCATTAGCTGTTTGATGATCATCTACAGCATGCGGATAAGGCACCAGAATTGCCCCTACTCCGGCGGCAGTTAACTCGGCAATAGTCAAGGCACCGGCACGACAAATCACCAAATCAGCCTCGCGGTAGGCGGAAACCATATCTGTGATAAATTCAACACATTCAGCTTCTACACCACACTCAGCATAATTATGCTGCAATTGTGCCAGTTTATTGCGTCCAGACTGATGTATCAGCCGCGGGCGCTGTGATACCGGCAATAAAGCCACTGCCTGCGGTACAACCTGATTTAAAATATCCGCGCCCAGACTGCCGCCAACCACCAGAATATTCAGCACTCCCTGCCTGCCGGCAAAGCGTTGTTGTGGCGAAGGCAAAGCGGCAATATCAGCCCGCACCGGATTACCAACCAGCCCGTTCTTATGCGCAAAAACCTGCGGAAACGCATACATCACCTGATTGGCAACATGCGACAACACCTTATTGGATAAACCAGCAATGGCATTCTGTTCATGCACCAGCAGTGGCAAACCACATAATTTGGCTGCTATCCCCCCCGGGAAAGTGACAAAACCACCAAAACCAATTACTGCGTCTACACGATGCTTGCGAATAATCTGCCGTGCTGCTGCAATGGTATTTAGCAACGTAAACGGTAATAACAGCTTGCGCTTGAGCCCATTACCACGAATACCTTTTATGGCCAGCGTTTCCAACGGTATGTTGTACTGTGGAACCAAACGTGTTTCCATCGCGCCAGCACTCCCCAGCCAGACAATATGATGTCCCTGCGCCTGCAATGCCTGAGCCACAGCGAGCGCTGGAAAAATATGTCCGCCCGTTCCGCCAGCCATAACCATAAAGGTTTTTGCACTCATCGTTTTCCCGTCAAGCTAAAAGTGTTCTGTGATTATTCAAACTTTAAAACCACGCATTACCCGCCGATTCTCATAATCGACCCGTAACAGCAAACCCACACAAATTAAAATAATCATAACAGCCGAACCACCATAAGACAGTAAAGGCAGAGTTAAACCTTTAGTTGGCAAAAGACCAATATTCACACCAATATTAAAAAAGCTTTGAATACCCAGCCAGATACCAATGCCTTTTGCCACGAAAGAACCATAAAACAGTTCCAGATCACGCGCCTGCTTACCAATGGAAAAGGCACGAATCACCAGCCAAATATAACAGAACATTAATATCAGAATACCCACAAAACCGAACTCTTCCCCGATAACCGCCAGAATAAAATCCGTATGTGCCTCAGGTAAATAAAAACGTTTTTCTAGGCTGGCGCCCAATCCTACACCAAACCAGCCACCACGCCCGATTGCCATTAACGAATGCGTCAACTGATAACCTTTACCCAGCGGATCTGCCCATGGATCAAGAAAGCCGGCAATACGAGCCATACGGTAAGGTTCGAATAACACCAGCAGAATCATGGCCAGCAAACCAAATCCTACTACAGCCATAAACCAGCGAAATGGCAAACCAGCCAGAAACAGCAGACCAACAGCAATAACGGAAACGACCACAAATGAACCGAAATCCGGTTCCAGCATAATCAACCCAAGCCCAAGCCCTATCGGAATACCGGCAAACCAGACCTTTTTGAATTCTTTTAGTATTTCAGCACGTCGAGTAAAAAAACTCGATAAATATAAAATAATGGCCAGTTTGAAAACCTCTGTAGGCTGAATATTGATCATTCCCACGTTAATCCAGCGTCTGGCACCATTAATTTCCCGCCCCATTACCAGTACCACAATCAGCAGCATAATACTGAATAGCAACACCAGTGGTGTCAACTTCTTCCAGGTACGCAAAGGAATTCGAGCCGCTACACAACCAAATAGACCGCCACTCAATAGAAAAACAGCCTGACGAATCAGGTAATAATAGGTACTGCCACCATCATGCTGTGCATAGGCAATTGAAGCCGAGTACACCATAATCAGGCTGAAACTCGCCATCAATACCACCATCCACAGTAGTGACTGGTCAAAAGTATCGCCGCGCCGCAGCAAATTACGATCCAGCAAACGTGATTCAGTAATCATACTGCGCCGTCCTGCAACTGCTGAACACTGGCAATAAATACTTCACTGCGGTGTGCATAGCCCTTAAACATATCATAACTGGCACAGGCAGGGCTCAGCAGTACAATATCCCCCGGGTGCGCCAGCGTAAAGGCTCGCTGAGTGGCCTGAGGCAAATCATCACAATATTCTACTGGATACGTAGCCTCTGCCAGAGCTGCTCCCAGTTGATAGCTATCTACTCCAATCAGCAAAACAGCACGAGCCTTATCACGCAATGCTCCCCGTAAAGGGGTAAAATCCTGTCCTTTGCCCTGCCCGCCGGCAATCAGCACAATCTGTTTATCCAGCCCGTACAATGCAGCACACGTAGCACCGACATTTGTTCCCTTGGAATCATCAATAAATGTTACACCATTGACTTCAGCTACTTTTTCTACCCGATGCGGCAACCCCTTAAATGCACGTACATGCTGGAGCAATTGTGCCCTTGGCAAACCAATAGCCTCACATAAAGCGAATGCAGCCAGCACATTGGCCACATTATGCGTACCCTGCAAAGACAGTGCATCATAGGCCAGCAATGACTCATTATCCGCACATAGCACATCTTTATTTAGCCAGAAATCAGTAGCCTGCTGTAAAGAAAACCATTTTACCGGACGGCCATGTCGCAGCATAGCACGACAGAATACATCATCAGCATTTAATACCTGAATCGCCTGACCTCGAAAAATCCGGTCTTTACTATGGGCATAATCCAGCAAATCATCATAGCGATCCAGATGGTCTTCTGACACATTCAGCACTGTGGCAGCAGTCGCATTCAGACAGGGCGTGGTTTCCAGCTGAAAGCTTGACAATTCCAGCACCCAGACATCGGCTGCTTTACCTGCGCGCTCCAGATAGGCTTCGAGTACCGGCGTACCAATATTGCCAGCCACTACCGTATCCAGCCCACACTGTGCACATAAAAAACCCACCAGACTGGTAGTAGTAGTTTTACCATTTGAACCAGTAATAGCAATAATTTTACTGCCGCACTCTGAAAGCAAATCAGCCAGAATCGCCACATCACCTAGCACTACACCACCAGCACGTTTAAAGGCAACGATGGCAGCATGACGCTGACTGATTCCGGGGCTTAAGGCCAGAATATCAAACTGATGCTGACCAAGCACAGCAGCCAGTTCACCAGTATGTACATCAACCTGATAGCACTCGGAGACTGACTGCCGTGTTTTTTCGTCTGGCTGTGCATCATAAGCGGCCACATCAGCACCCGCCTGTGTCAAAAATGCCAGCATTGAAACACCCGTACGTCCCAACCCTGCAACCAAAACCTTCTTATTACGCCAATCAATCATGGCTTAGTCCTACACTTATTTTTCAATTACACAATCATGGCCAGATACTGTTTAACTTACTACCATTAACGAATTTTCAGAGAAGACAAACCCACCAGTACCAGAATCATAGTAATAATCCAGAAACGTACGACAACCTGTGTTTCTTTCCAGCCTTTCTGTTCAAAATGATGGTGAATTGGCGCCATCAGGAAAATACGCTTGCGCCGCAATTTGTACGACCCTACCTGTAGCATGACAGACAGTGCTTCAACCACAAATAATCCGCCCATAATCACCAATACAATTTCCTGACGCACAATCACCGCAATTGTACCCAGTGCCGCGCCCAGCGCCAGCGCGCCGACATCGCCCATGAATACCTGCGCCGGATAGGCGTTAAACCACAGAAATCCCAGACAGGAACCACAAATTGCAGCACAGAAAATCATCACTTCATTGGCACCGGGCACATGTGGTAACTGCAAATAATGGGCAAATTCAGCATGGCCACTAACATAGGCGAAAATTGACAGCCCTGCTGCCACCAATACTATTGGAAAAGCAGCCAACCCATCCAAACCATCAGTCAGATTGACTGCATTAGAAGTACCGACAATCACAAAATAAGTCAGAACCACAAAGCCAATACCACCAAGCGGATAAGTAATTTCCTTGAAAAACGGCACAATAAAAGCAGTTGTTGAGCTTAAATGCGCGGCATAAAACAGCACCAGACCGGCGATCAACGCCACAGCAGATTGCCATACCATTTTAAATTTGGCCGAAACCCCATGTGGGTCTTTATAAACTACTTTTTTCCAGTCATCATAAAAACCCAGTGCACCAGTACTCAGCATCACCAGCAATAGCACCCAGATATAAGGATTGGCCAAATTGCCCCATAATAAGGTTGTAACAGTAATAGCCAGTAAAATCAGCGTTCCGCCCATCGTCGGCGTACCGGTTTTTATCAGATGAGTTTTAGGACCATCATCGCGTACGGCCTGCCCCACCTTGAGCTGAGTTAATTTACGAATCATCCACGGCCCGAATGCCAGACTTAGACCCATGGACGTGAGTGCCGCCATCACCGCACGAAAAGTAGTGTATTGAAATAAATGTAAACCATTTATCCAGTAATGAAAAAGTTCCGCTAACCACAACAGCATGGTTGTTTTCCCTTGCCACGGCCAGAGCCATGACGGTTAATCAAATAATCACTGCTGCCAGAATGAAAACAACCATTCATGGCAGCCTGAACCGGATAAAACGGCTATTCGAAGTCGCTTAACCCGGCTTGAAGATAGTAATCTACAGCTTATTCTTGCGTTAATGCCTGTACCACATCTTCCATATGCATGAAACGTGAGCCTTTCACCAGAATGGTAGCCGTTTGCTGATCCCATGCACGTAAATCGTCAATCAGCCGGTTTCTGTCCTGATAAAACGCTTCCGCGGTTCCATAGGCTTCTGCCGCATACTGACTATTGTCACCGATAAAAAATGCAGCCTCAATGCCACGTGCCCTCATATAAGCACCGACTTCGGCATGCAAAGCAGGAGCATTACTACCCAGTTCACCGATGGCACCCATGACCATAATTCGTGGTGCCGGAAACACTGCCAGAACATCAATAGCAGCCTTGAATGCATCCGGATTGGCATTATAAGTGTCATCAATCACAAGAGCACCATGGACACTGCGTTTCCGTTGCAACCGACCTTTGGCGTTTTCAAACGCATTCAGTCCACGCAAGACCGTTAAAGGCAAACCGGCTGCCAGCGCCAATGCACCGGCAGCCACAACATTGTGCACCATATGCAATCCCGGCACAGGCACCTGTAAATTAATTACTCCTTGCGGGCTATGCAAATCAAAACAGATACCTAAAGGCTGCAATACAACATTTTCGGCATGCACATCATCCTGCTCAGTACCAAAGCGGATATAACGTTTACCTTGTAAAGCTGCCATGTAAATATCTAACTGGCTATCATCAGTAGGAACAAAGCCAATTCCGTCCGCATTCAACCCCTGATAAATTTCGCTTTTGGCACGGGCAATATCAGCCACATCCGCAAAGCCACAACCAATATGGGCACGCAGGGCATTATTAACCAGCGCATAGTCCGGGCTGGCCAATCCGGTTAAATAACTCAACTCACCGGCATGATTCATACCCATTTCAATCACCGCATAACGATGGTGAGATCGTAGCTGCAACAGCGTTAATGGTAAGCCAATATGATTGTTAAAATTACCAGCAGTAGCCAGAACAGCATCATTGCCGGCATGGTGGCGCAAAATTGCTGCCAGCATTTCCTTCACTGTAGTTTTACCGGCTGAACCGGTAATACCAAAAACCTGCAACGCCGGATTAACCACCATGCGCCAGGCATGTGCCAACTGTCCTAATGCCTTCTTTGTATCTGCCACAACTAGACAATGCGCCTTATTTTGATAGTCAGCCCGGCTGACAATACACAACCGAGCACCCTGAGCCAGTACCTCATCAATAAAATCATGACCATCAAAGCGTTCGCCCTGAATGGCCACAAACACATCACCCGATTGAACCTGACTGCTGTCAATAACCACCCGTGTTACTGGCTGATTATTGACAGGCAGCACCTGTCCAAAAGTTTGATAAATAAAATCCAGATCTAAATTCGGCATGTTCTACCAATAGTTACATAGACATCAGGTGCGTTGACGTAAAGCTGCCTGTGCCACCTCAAAATCAGAAAAATGCTGCTTGTGACCACCAATATCCTGATAGGTTTCATGGCCTTTACCTGCAATCAGCACAATATCGCCAATTGCTGCATGATTCACAGCATAATTAATCGCGCTACTGCGGTCTGGCTCAACCAGTACCGGTGCAGCAATTGCCGGTAAAATATCGGCAATAATTGCCTGCGGATTCTCCGTACGCGGATTATCACTGGTTACCACCACATAATCTGCGCCAGCGGCCGCAGCCGCTCCCATTAATGGCCGCTTCCCCGCATCACGATCGCCGCCACAACCAAAAACACACCATAAATGTGCGCCGGCAGGTTTGATTTCCTGTAACGTAGCCAATGCCTTTTCCAGCGCATCCGGTGTATGGGCATAATCAACGACCACCAGCGGCTGTTTATCCCCCATCAGACAATCCATACGTCCAGTAGCCGGACGGATATGCGGCCACACAGCAAGTACATCATCAAAAGCAAAACCATTGGCACACAATACACCAACGCAGGCAGCCAAATTCTGGGCATTGAAACGCCCCAGCAAATAGGTATGCACTATGCCTTCGCCCCATGGCGTGCGTAAATGTACCTGCATGCCGCTGGCAGAGGCCTGAAACTGATAAATATGAATATCCGCCTGTGCATGAAAGCCATAAGCCAGTATAGTTAAGTGCGAACGAGCACGGCGTAAATCCTGCCACAACTGGTAGCCGAATTCATCATCAATATTGACAATAGCATGTTGCAGACCGTACCAATAAAACAGCGCAGCTTTACAAGCCCCATAGTGCTGCATACTATGATGATAATCCAAGTGGTCACGAGTCAGATTGGTAAACACCGCACTGGTAAAAGGCACACCAACTACACGGCTTTGAGCCAGACCATGGCTGGATACCTCCATAGCCACTGCTGTCGCATTCTCTTGCACAAACCGGCGCAACCATGTCTGATTGGCAACCGCATCCATGGTCGTATTCATGCTCTCATGCAACTGCTGCCAGTAACCATTACCTACAGTACCCATAATGGCGCATTTTTTTCCCAGAATATCAGCAGCCTGTGCCAGCCATTGTGAAACCGAGGTTTTACCATTGGTTCCGGTTACCCCCCAGATGGGCAGCTTTCTACCCGGATAGTCATAGCAGGCAGCAGCCACCAAACCGGCACGCTGACGCAAATCCACTACCGCCTCATTCGCTACCGTCCACTCTGCCTGCCACCTGAACTGACCATCATCATCCCAGAATACGAATGCTGCTCCATTATCGATAGCTGCCTGAATAAAATCCCGGCCATCAGTATATTCACCCTGACAGGCTACAAATACATCGCCCGGTTGTACCTGTCTACTGTCGACCCGCAAGGTACGACCCGCAATCAGTGCACGTGTTTGAGCACTTAAATGATATTCAGGTAAAGGATTTTTCAGGGAAAACATAATACAGCCGTTTCACACATTTTCATCAGATACAAACAGACAGACAATCTGTGCAAGCACAGATTGTCTAAAGATTAACGCCTCTCAGGATGCAAACCAGTCTTCACCGGCCTTGTAGGCGAAACACCCAATACATTCAGCGTACCCGCCATGACATCATGGAATACCGGACCGGAAACCGGACCACCATAATAACCATTAGTAGTAGGATTCTGGATATTGACGGCCACAATAACACGCGGATTATCCGCTGGTGCAAAACCAATAAATGTAGCCATATGCTTGGAATCAGAATAATGCCCGTCTACCAACATTCGTGCCGTACCAGTTTTGGCCGCAACCTCATATCCCTCAATTGCCCCCTGCAAACCAGTACCACCAGGCTGAGTAACAGCAATCATCATATGCCGTACTTCCCGCGCCGTTTTCGGTTGGATAATGCGTTCACCCTGCGGTGCCTTATCCAGCTTGAGGAAGCTAACCGGCAATAACTTTCCATCATTGGTAAAAATAGTATATGCCCGTGCCAGTTGTAGTAAGCTCATCTGAATACCATAACCGAAAGACATAGTAGCCTGCTCAATCGGACGCCAGTTATGCCAGTCCCGTACCACCCCCGGCGTCTCCCCCGGAAAACCGGAATGCATCCGGTGACCAAAACCGATAGAAGTATACAGGTTGTACATTTCTTCCGGAGTAAACATGGCAGAAATTTTACTTGTGCCAACATTAGACGACTTCTGAATGATGCCACGTACATCCAGATAAGGGTAATTATGCGTATCCCGCACCGTAGCCGGCCCGATTTTATACGGCAAAGTATTAAAGCCGCTGCCCGGCCGGATTTTACCGCTATCCAGTCCCTTGGCAATAGTAAACGGCTTCATCGCACTACCCGGTTCAATCATATCGGTAACAGCTCGGTTACGGCGTGCATCACTTTCAACAGCTGCCGGATTATTGGGGTCATAACCCGGTGAATTGACCAACGCAAGAATTTCACCGGTTTTACCATCCAGTACTACCACCGAACCAGCCGAAGCAGTATGAAACTGCATTGCTTTATTCAAAGACTCATAAGCAATAGACTGAATACGCTGATCTATAGACAGCACCATATTGGCACCATTCTTCGGTGGCTGATTGCGGGGCGAATCCAGACTGTCAACAATATTACCTTTATTGTCACGCAGCACAACCTTGGCTCCGTCAACCCCATGCAGAATACTTTCGCGTGACAGTTCCAGCCCCTCCTGTCCTTTACCATCAATATTGGTAAAACCAATGATATGGGAAAAAATCCGTCCCATCGGGTAATGGCGTTTACTTTCATGCTGAAAGGCCAGACCTTTAATATTCAATGCGGCCACTTTTTCTGCAATCTCTGGCGACAACTGACGTTTCAGATAAATAAAGTCTTTATTGCGACTGAGACGGCTTTTAATCGTTGCTACCGGTACATCAATCAGCGCAGACAACTGTTGCAACTGAGCTTCAGCAGGCATCTGTTCCATAGCCGAAGGTACCGCATATAAAGAATCTGCCGGTGCGCTGATAGCCAGTGCCGCACCATTACGGTCAGAAATTGTGCCTCGGGTAGCAACCAGTGGCAGAGTACGGACAAAGCGCTGATCACCCTGCTCTTTCAAAAATTCATGTTTTTCAGTCTGTAGATAAATACCACGTCCGATTAGCATGGCAAAAGCCATAGCCAGAGTACCCAGCACCAACACTATCCGTCCGTTGGTTGTTACAGGCTTGACCTGTTTCACCTCACGGGGCAGCATGCGCGGCTTATAATCGTTTTTAATTAACATAGTAGTTTGTTCCACTGCCGGATATTGCTGCCTGAAAGCAACATTCCATTATTCTCTGCCCATTCATATCATCATTTAACCGGTCGAGGTACGGCCAGCATCTGCGTTTCGGCCAGTGATGGCGAATGCAGATTCTGCCGAGCTGAAGCATCCTGAATCAACTGATGATTCGATAGCCGTGCCTGCGCCAGCTTTAAACGACTGAAATCTTCATTCAGAAGACTTTCCCCTTTTTGCGCCTTATCCAGTGCGATAAAAAACTGGCGCGAACGATCCTGTACCGTTACCACAGCAAATGCTGAAGCCAGTACCAACAAAAGCAAAATAATGTTGATTTTATTCATAATCAACCAACCATAAATCTTTATCTAACAACTGCGCTCTGCCACACGCAATATCGCTGAACGAGCTCGCGGATTGGCTTCAATTTCGGCAGAAGTGGGCTTTTGTGCCTTGCCTATCAGACGCAGTGGAGGCTGCTCACGCTCAGTTTCCTTAACCACAGCCCAGCGCGGTAAAGGTGCCGGACGACTGTGCTGCTGCATAAAATGTTTAACAATCCTGTCTTCAAGTGAATGAAACGAAATCACCGCCAGCCGGCCACCAGCAACCAAACAATTCATCACCTGAGGAAGCACCCCTGTTATTTCTTCCAGTTCACGGTTAATAAAGATGCGAATAGCCTGGAAGGTACGCGTGGCCGGATCCTGCCCGCGCTCACGAGTACGGACGACTTGTGCCACGAGGCGCGCCAACTGGCCGGTTGTGGTAATCGGCATTTCGTCCCGCTGTGCCACAATTGCCCGTGCAATCTGGCGACTAAACCGCTCTTCACCATAATTTTTAATCACCTCATGTATAGCCTGCTCTTCAGCCACCGCCAACCATTGAGCTGCCGACTGTCCGCGTGTGGTATCCATGCGCATATCCAGTGGCGCATCAAAGCGAAAACTGAAACCGCGGCCAGCTTCATCAATCTGGGGGGATGAAATACCCAGATCAAACAGCGCACCATTTATTTGTCTAATACCCAACTGTTCCAGTGAACGGGTCAGTGCAGAAAAACCTTCATGCACTACCTGCACCCGCCTGTCCTGCTGTGCCAGTTGCTGCGCCACAGCTATCGCCTGCGGATCTTTGTCAAAAACAACCAGCCGACCATCATGCCCCAGCTGCGACAAAATCAGACGTGAATGACCACCACGACCAAAAGTTCCGTCAACATACACACCAGCAGACTGCACCTGTAAACCGGCAACTGCTTCATTCAAAAGAACGGTCACATGACCGCCATTACTAGTCTGTTCACTCATAATTGCAGTTGAGTCTTACCCAATTCTGCTGCCAGCATGTCTTCATCCATATCCAATGCGGCATTATTTTGTTCTTCCCACAGTGCCCTACCCCATACCTCGAGGCGATTGGCACGACCCACTACATAAACCTCACGTTCGAAATTCACCAAACGGCGCAAGTGCGCCGGCAACAACACCCTGCCAGCACTATCCAGCTCCATGGTATCGGCGTTATGCAATAGCAAATTCTGATACGCCTGCAATACCCTGTTACCCGCCACCGGCAGCTGCAACAGCTGCGCTTCCACACTGCGCCATGATGACTCAGGATACAGCAATAAATGCGTGCGCTTTTCCAGTGTAGCCACCAGTACCGGAGTGAAATGACGCGCCAGCAAATCGCGAAACTTGGCTGGAATAGCCAATCGCCCTTTACTGTCTATACTTAACTCGTACGCGCCGCCAAACATGATTCAGCTCCAGTTAACTGTACCGGGATTATCCCCCACTTTGCCACACCTTTACACACTTATTCACACTATAAGGCAAATTTGCACGTAGGGTCAATGTAATTCAGGCAAACTTTACCCGCACAGAAAAGCAGCCAAAAGCATAAAAAAATAACTAATTCAATACATTAATTTACAATTCATGCAAACCGGCTTATTTGTACCATTTGAGATACTTTACCCGGGCAGACACAAGCGAAAATCAACGTTTATAATGACTTCTCCTTTACAATTTTCACCATCTATCCCATGGATAATTTACCCCGCCCTGAACAAGCCGCTCTAGCCAGTTCACAGATATTGACTGCACTCATTCAGCAGAAAATCCAGCAACAGGATAACTGGCTGTGTTTCGCCGACTACATGCAAATGGCACTTTATACCCCTGGTTATGGTTATTACACCGGTGGTGCACAAAAATTTGGCAGGGATGGTGACTTTATTACCGCACCGGGACTAACGCCGCTATTCGGACAAACATTAGCACAGCAGTTAAATGCACTACTGCCGCAAACTGCAGGTAACATTTACGAATTTGGTGCCGGTACTGGCCAACTGGCCGCATCTATCCTGCCAGCACTGCACAGCAGCCAGCTTCAGCACTACTACATTATCGAACTGTCAGCAGAACTGGCACAGCGCCAGCGCGAATACATCCACACCCATGCCCCAGCTCAGGCAAACAAAGTTATCCACTTAACCCAGTTACCGGCACAATTTAATGGCATACTGCTGGGCAACGAAGTTCTGGATGCCATGCCAGTACCGGTTTATCAGCGTCAGGGAAATCAGATAACCGAAATGGGCGTCAGTTGGATGAATGGCCGATTAAACTGGCAAACTCGTCCCGTTAGTAATCCGGCTGTACAACAGCAGGTACTAGAGACTTTCCCAGCAACAGCAGCCCCCTATCAATCCGAACTGCATCCACAACAATATGCCTTCGTCGCCACACTGGCGCAAAAACTGCAACGCGGAGCCATGATCTGGATTGATTATGGCTTTGATGCAGCACAGTATTATCATCCGCAGCGCCAGCAGGGTACTTTAATCGGGCATTACCGCCATCACACCATTCATGACCCCTTTTATTATCCCGGCCTGACTGACCTAACCACCCATATCAACTTCACCCGCATTGCCGACGCAGGGATCGATAATCATCTAGACTTGATTGGCTACACCAATCAGGCAACATTCCTGCTCAATCTGGGCATAACCGAATTACTGGCACAAACCGGCAAACCCGAAGATACCCCCTACATTCAGGCAGCCTCAGCCTGCCATACCCTGCTGAACGCGCATGAAATGGGCGAATTATTTAAAGTTATCGCATTTGGCAAAGATATTGATGTTAATTGGCAAGGATTTATGCATGGGGATTTGTGCCATAAACTATAGGAAGATTAATTACAAATAAACTTTACTGACAAGCATATAAAAAATTATTTCTTATTTTCCATAATATTTACCTGTAGCAAATCATCGCATTGTTTACAGCAATTGAAGAAAATACCGTAATCAAGATAAGTAAAACCCAAATAAACACCCTATCATCAGCAACAAATTTCGCGATTACACCATATAGAGATATAAAAAGCTATTCCTCAACCTTGATAGTATAAATTTTTTTAAACTGACTAGCCGGACAATGCATAGTTACATAAGTAGTTCCTGTAAATTCTATACTAATTGTTCCGTTCACTTTAGGCGTTCCTTTTATGGTGAAATCATTATATGAATTATTCCAATCAAAATAGGATGGAGATAGCTCAAGCCCTGAATTTTCAGGTTTAATATGATAGGAATCACTGCGAACTACACCAACATTAATATTTATTTCAGCATAATAAGGTTTACCAAAAGCGGCATTGGGTAAAGATTCAGATAGCACTTCAAATTTTCCGCTACAAAAACACCCAGTAAGTGAAAGAACTAAAAATAAGTTAACGATTAACATTAAATAATATCGTGATTTTTTCATATGGTTTATTGCGATTAATTGAATTTTTATTAAAAATAAGTGTGTCTTAAACACTTTACCATTTATCTTGTTGCCATATATGTTTTATCTAAGGAATTTTACTTACCACCATAGCTGCGAAGGAGTATTCCATAATTTCACCTAAAGTTTTTGAGGTCCACCATTTTTTTACCTTGCCCCATGAAAATAGTTCAAGCTGAACCTTTTCAGTTATTGCTGTTTGTTCTGTTATTTCCAGACCATTGTGTAATTTTAATTTATCTGTCCAAACTATCCAGTGGTTTTTAGTTGTTAAAATACCCTGATTAGTAATCATTTTTGCTGTTATTAATACAACAACATGTGTTTCAGGGCTAATATAAGAATTTAAACGACATAAATCTTGTAAAGTTAAATGTGGCCCCCGGATCTGAGCAATTAAACTTGTATTGATGCTGTATAAAATTTTAGCACCAGAATTTTCAAACCATGTTTTAAAGAAAAAATACACATCACCGACTTGGCTAAACACTTTATGGTTAATTGCCCGAGCTTTTACAACATCTAAAAAAGCCAGATTGAAGCTGCTTATCCCCTTAGCCTGTAACAATAAACGCCATAAAACAACTAGCTACAGACTCAAACATCTGCTTAAAATTGCAACATCCATCGAAGATAAACTAAGGCACCATTACAAAACCTGTCCAAGCACAATACTACATCTCGATACCAAGCATTTACCCTTATTAAAGACAATGGAAAGCAGCAGACCAGAGAGTATTTATTTGTCTTAATTAACGACTTCTTACCCGCACTTGACACAAATATTTATCCGGCTAAATCTCAATTTGACTCAGCGCCGTTTCTATAGACAATGTATTAGCACCGTGTCTTATATCATTGATAGTATTTGCCCTGTTAATGGCCGTGAATATCAAGGGAAATCCGAACATCAATTTATTTAAATGTTTAATAATAATAGATAAATAAAAGATTCACCCAACCCGCCTGCTCACAGACAAACGGCAAAGCAAAAAATTGCCAAGTACTTTAATGACAATACAGCATAATTAGCATCAGCTATCTTTATCCACAATAAAAAGCCTGCAAATATAATTTGCAGGCTTGTCTATACTACAGTACTTTTGGCTTAACCACAGTTGGCCGCAAGAATATTCGGCGGTGCAAACTGCTTCACCTCATCCGCCGCCCATATCCGGCCTTCGCTGCTGCCACTAGAGAAAGTAGCCATTGCCCCTACCAATTGCTGTACCTGTGCGGCTGTATAGTGCATACCATCCGCAGTATGAATCTGATACTGCCGGTATGACGCATCCGCAAACCAGTTATCCAGCCGTACCTGATCA
>NZ_CAJZCE010000017.1 GCF_914768025.1 Snodgrassella gandavensis
CATCCCGAACAGGACCGTGAAACGACCTAGCGCCGATGATAGTATGGATACCCATGTGAAAGTAGGACACCGCCAGACGCCCCATAAGAGAAGAACCCGGTTGAGAGATCAACTGGGTTCTTTGCTTTGTATGGATACCCATGTGAAAGTAGGACATCGTCAAACAACCATTTAGAGCTCCGGACGGTTATGGATCGGAGCTTTTACTTTGGGTGGCGTGTCTGTTTAGGTCAGATATGTGACACTTATACAAGATTATTTATAGACTCAAATTTCCGAATTTTTGCATTAAATGAAAAGAATCACAGTTGATATTTAAACACTCTGTATTACATGTGTTTTAATTAGAAATTCGGGAATTATCCTTTTTAAATAAAAATATAATTTTAATAGATGGTAATAATATGTTGTTTTATATCAATAGGCGGAGTTAACAATATTATTAAAATTTTTTAGATGCTAAAAGAGGTTGTTTTTTTAAGTGTTGGCAATTTTTGATTGTGACAGAAATAGAAAAGATAATTGAGCCTGAAATTATTAAGATTGTTTTTTGCTTGTATTCGAGAGTAGTGATATATAATATCACTAGATAAATCAACATTAATTCAGGTCATTACATCCTTTGAATTGCGGCAATAAACTATAAATATTAATAAATATTTGCATTTATAAACCAAAAAATCAAAAAGGAGATAGCATTGAGCATTCAAAAATTATTAGATGATGTTACGTTATGGCGTGAAAGTTATAAAAAGGCTAATGCATTATTTGACCGCCAACTTGCGCCTGCTTTTCGTTTATTGAATCTATTTTGTATCAATGAAATGGCATTATCCAATTGCTTAGCATTTTTATTGGATAAAAATGAAACACATGGTCAACAAGACTTATTTATTAACAAGTTTTATGAGTTATTTTCTTCACAAAAAAACATACAGCTTGAGTCAAAATATCAGGTTGTTACTGAATATAAAATTCCTACAGGACAGCGGATTGATATTCTCCTCACAGATCATATAAATTATATTGCAATTGAAAATAAACCATGGGCATGTGATCAAAAAGATCAATTAAAAGATTATGGCACGTGGCTACATGGAGAAGCAAAAAATGATAAAAATTGGCTATTGATCTATTTATGTAATAGAGAGATTAACGAATATACTTTGTCTGAAGATACCGATGAGTCTATTTGCGATAATGTATTACACATCACTTTTTATGAATTACGCAATTGGTTAATTGATTGTGCTTTATATGTTCAAGCACCTAAAGTAAGATTATTTGTTGAGGATTTAATTCAATATATTCAAGAAAACGTAAATGGAGAAATCAATATGAAACAACAAGATGAGTTAGTTAAAATGATTCTTTCAAATTCTAACAACCTTAATTCAGCACTTCTTATTGCAAATAATATTGAAGTAGTAAAAAAGGAATTATTTGATAAATTTATTAAAAACTTACGAGACCAAACAGCCAATTTAGGTATGGTAGGTATCAAAATTGAAGGAGATACTGAAATTGAAAAACGTTATGCAGGTTTTCAAATAAAGTTTGATCCAAATGATTATTTTGTTTTGCGTTGGGAATCTCAAGGTACAATGCAAAGAGATATAATTTATGGGATTCGTCGAAAAGATGCTACTGTTCAGCCTAACAAAAAACTATACAAACATATTGCAGAGCAAATGGAAGGTATCCTTTCATCACCACAATCAAATGAATTGTGGTGGCCTGCTTGGGATTCACCCGAAAAAAATGCCATGCCAAAATTCATAGAAGACGAAACATGGATAAGTTTTTCCAATCCTCAGGAGAGTACTTTTACTAAGTCGGTCATTGAAATAATTCGTCAAGTGTATGAAAAACAAACATTGCGGGCATTACTTAAAGAGCGTTGAGGCAATTAACATGCATAATAGTATGATTAATACGTATTGTTATTTAATTTAAATCAACAACCATACCGCAATAGAAATCTTTATATTAAAGGTTTCTATGACGTACTTACTGATACTATTATTGGCAATGACTATATTTTTATGCAGATGTTGGCTAAGCTAAGCTTACAATCCCAGCTTTAGAAGGAAATCATATAAAAGCTATAGTGCCTACCAAGGCAGGTAACGTTTGGGCTATGCAACTACGAGAAAGTCATTGTGTGACGATTACCATGAGCTGCGCTATTGTTGGCTTAAGTCGCTGTGCTGACTATTATCAATCTAAATTACCGGATGATTCGGTGATTGTGTCGGTACTCAGTGCTATCACTGACAGGCATTTACGTTGGGGGCTTTCCCAAGTGTTTTAATCGCATCAGCATGCTCTGTTATAAATGAAATCATAAACGTGTTTATCGGGTGTATTGTCAATTAAAGCTTAATCTTAGGGTAACGCGTAAAAAATGCATTCCACCACAAAGCCCAGAAAATTATCAGTACCGAATAAACAAGGTGAATGCTGGTCAATGGATTTTATGGAGGACAGCAGTCGCAATCAACGCAGGTTTAGAACTTTTAATGTGATAGATGACTTTAATCGTGAGGTGTTAGGCATTGATATCGCGGTCAGTTTGCCGGCTGGCAGGATTACCCGTTATCTGGATAAACTGGCTAAATATCATGGTTATCCACTAAAAATACGAGTGGATAATGAACCGGAATTTACCGGAAATACGTTCACTTACTGGGCAAAATCACATGGTATAACTACAGAAGAGTACATCAACCCCAGCAGCTCATATCAAAATGGCTATATTAAACGATTTAATCGTTGGTATCGTACTGAGGTACTGGATTTATATCTTTTCAATAATCCGCACAAGCAAGGAACGTAACCGAAGAATGGCTAACCATTTATAACGATAAACGACCCCATGAAACATTGAATAATATAATGTAAATTGAATATAAACCTTAAAACAAGCAGTATAATTTTCTACTTGGTTTGTTTACTAAGTCTAGAGTATTTGCAAAGCTATACTACAAAAATCCAGTATTGATGCTCCTTTAATTTTGTTATATGGAAACAGTTAAAACCATGACATTTTGTTTCATTTAGTCAGAAATTTCACTGTGTTTGCTATGAACAGTCATAAACATGGTTTAAGTGAGAAAACCGGTGTTTATGATTACCATGTAATGTCTGCTAAGACTTATATCCTGATTCAGGCTTTGATGCTTAAGCTTGTAACTATATATTGCGTTTAGTGATGGGAGCAGTTGTGCCCTTATTATTGGGTTTGTTTGAGCAGTTTGTGGTAGTAAAAAAATCATTGCTTAATTTGAAATTAAAAATCTTTCTGACCCCTGAGTATAGTAGTTATATTATCAATCATGATTTGTTATATTCTGATTTTGTAGCTTGTTTGGCGAAAAATGTAAAGAATCGGCTTTTGAACTTGTATAGAAATAGCTGCAAAGATATCTTTACTGTCATGTAGTTAAAGCTAATGCTTTATTTTATCCACTATTTTTATAGTAATTTTATTTGAAAAGTAAAGCAATAACCCAGATTAACCATAATATGGCGCAGCTAGCCAAGGCGTATTTGAGTTGCTTTATTGCGCCCTCATACCTTTGCTGCAAGGAAAAGTATTGCAGTTTTTCTTTTTGCCAGATAAAAGCAAGAATAATACCCGCCTGCTGATTATTTTTTGGTGTAAGTTCAGAGAAATAATGGTTGTCCAGCCACAGGCGCCAGCACTGATAGATAACAATGCCAGCGTTTCCTGTAATCAGTACATGTATGAAACCAACAGGCGCGTTGAAGATTACCCATAATAATGGCACTAAAGCCATCAGCAGCAAAAAGCGCCAGCTGGCTAGTGTTTGTCTGATTAACTGTCTGTTCAGGTAAGGATCAGCGGGTTCTGGGCTATTCTGGTTTGCCATTGTCGAAGTAATTCCATATGTTGGGTGCTAAGCACAATTTGCGGGCGTTGTCGCTGCACAAAGGAATATGCCTGCTCTACGGTTTTGAAATGGTCAAAAGCCAGTAGCCAGGCAATAACCACAACTGCACTGCGCGATAGTCCCAATGCACAATGTACCAGTACGCTACTGTTTTGTAGGCGTAATTTTTCTAGCTCAATTACTGCTTGCTGTAATTGAAGCATGGTGGGGCAAACCAAATCAAGCATGGGCATACAGCTGTAGACACAATTGCGGGTTGGATATGCGCGCGAAAATTCGAAAGTTAAATCAAGCACAGCTCGTTGATATATTGTGCTGCATGGGTAACTACCCAAAAAAATATGTCGTCTGATTGGACTGACAGCAGGAATTTTACGCGTGTATAACCAGCGGGAAATGCTCATTATGTAACGCCATGGTAACAGTAAGCAATAGGCTGCGGCGGTATATTTACCCTGCTGTGATTTATATACCAGACCAACACCAAAACGATAAGCAAAACTTACGATAAATAAAGCAAGTGTAAGCCATAATAACCAAGATGTTAACCACAGACTAAGACATGCACACAATAAAGCTGCCAAACCATAGTATCTTGCCAGCTTTATCGATTGTGCAGATTTTCTATGTAAATGTGATAATTTATTGGGTGGTATCAACCAGTCGATAAACATGCCGATAGCTATACCGGTAATAACATCAATAAAGTGGTGTTGCCATGTAGTTAGTACGGAAATGGCAATTAGCAGAAACCAGCCATGGATCAGCCAATGATAGCGTTTGGCAGTATGTCGCAGAAAATGTTGCCACAATAGCCAGCTCAGGATGATGTGTAGTGATGGTGATTGGTTATAAGGTAAGTCAAATTGTTCCAGTTGGCTAAACCACCATCCGGCAAAACCTTCTACTTTCGGCCGGGTAAAGCTAAAACGGAGTGGAAACAGCAAAAAGCCAATGCAGGCAAAGGTAGATGCTAACAATAGCCGGCAAGCCAGACGCTTCTGTTCGGATAAGGAGCGGCAAATAAATAATGATATACCGTAGAGAAAATCTAGACTCCAGTAAGGAATAATGGTTAGGGGTATAAAAGGAATGTATTGTTCCCAGTTAAAAACGATGCTATTTATATTAATACGTGTGGCAGTAAACTGGTTTATTTGACCATAGGTCAGGAAGAAATAGGGGCCAAGAAGGCATAACCAACCTACTGCCTGCAAATTTATTTTACTGCGTAGATTCATGATGCACGGCGTATTGCTATAGAAACGCTAAAGATGCCCCATTCATCGATAATTTGTGTGCATTTATCGAAGCCGGCTGCGTTTACTAATGCATCCATTTCACCCTGAGAGCGATTGCGCATAATCCATGGTTGACCTTCACGATGGCTGGTGAGTGACCATGCAATGGTTTTCAGTTGTGGATGCCATGGCTGGTTGGTATATATCAAGATACCGCCAACAGGAATAGCGGCGGCTAAACCGTTCAGTGAGGTGCGTAATAGGCTATTGTCTGGAAAAAGTTCGTATAGGCCGGAAACGATACCCAGTGTTGGTTTGGGCGAGAGTGAAGCCAATTGTTGCTGATTGAATGCATCGCCGATTTCAAATCGTGCTTTAGCGCTTAAACCGTAGGCAGCTATCATCTGCTGTCCTTTGTTGACATTGATTTCGCTGTAATCGCGCAACAGGATTTGTTCAACGGTATCAATACTGGATAATGCTTCAATCACGTATCGGCCATGGCCAGCAGCAATGTCAACTACGCGAACAGGCATTTTTTGTGCTTGTAATTTAGATACCGCCTGCTTAATCATGTATTCCAGATTGATTTTGCGCTGCCGGATACCTCGCCAGCCAATACTGTTCAAATAGGCTTTATCAAACTGTTTTCCCAGCCAGTTTTTGCCTTGTGGTTGGTTTTGGTAGACATAATCCAATGTGCTGCCAGAATCAAAGCCTGTTTCACAACCCAGCTTAATGCCATTGGAAAGTGTACCAAGAGTACTCATGCCTTTATGCAAGGCACGATAAGCAAAGGCACTGGGTGAAAATGGCACAGGGCCGCCGCTTAGTTGGCGCCAGTTATCTGCACTTGGGCTCCAGCGATCTTCATGTTGGTAGTTAAAGTTGGGAGCCGGTTGCTGGTACAGGGTATCGACAAAGTTGTGAATTTTTGTGAATGCTTCTTCGCGGTTAAGTTCACCCAATGTGTCGTGATAAAAACCAGGAAGAATGTGCATTTCTTTCAGTGGATTGCGAATACGTTGATAGAAATCCAGTTGTGGCTGTCGATGCACAACGTAATCCTGACCGGAGATCAGCAATTGGGTAGGTAACGTAATGGCTGCGGCATCTTCAATAATGCGATCAGCTGTACGGTACAAATCCAGCAGGATATTGACTGCAATGGCGCGGGTAATCAGTGGGTCGCTATTAAAACTGTTAATGCGTTGCGTATCATGAGTTAGGTACTTGCCTTTGACGTATGAATTAACGAAAAACAGACCTTTGAAATGTTGACCAATTGCTAATAGGGGACGGGCAAATGGAACATATAATTTTACTTTGAAAGCCGGAGAGGCCAGTACCAGCCCGCGAATTTGCGGTGCGTAATCGTGCGCCCAAGTTGCTGCCAGTACTGCACCCACACTCTGAGCAATAACGATAATATTGGCAAGAGGTGTCTGGCTATCAGCGGCAACAAATTGCACAAAATCATCTACGTCCTGTACTGAGCGTGCCAGTGACGGACTGTAGCCACGACGGCCGGGTGAGCGTCCATGGCCACGGGCATCCCACGCATAAAAGTCTGTATCTGGCATGTTCAGCTCATCAACAATGTGTTGTAAGCGGCCAGAATGTTCATGCCCGCGGTGAAACAGGACAATAACTTTGCGTATTGTGCCGGTGGTGATGGCAGGCCAGTGGCGATAAAATAATTCTTGTTTATCGCTGGTATGAAAAATACTTTCTTTTGCTTGGCGTTGTTCAGTCATTGGAGTCTCTTTTTGTATATTGCGGACGCAATGCTAGTAAATTGTTTAATAGTTTAGCCTTGAATTGTTCTTTGTCGGGGTGGTAATACATGGGGCAGCCAATGTTGACATCGATAAACAGGGGCAAAGGGATGCGATTGCCTTTGGCCATTATCTGTTCAGTGCCTTGGAGCCACACTGGAATAATCGGTACATTGGGCATGGCGGCACTTAGATACCATAAGCCTGATTTTAATGGCTGCATTTTCCCGGGCTCACCACGTGAACCTTCGGGAAAAAGAATAAGAATTTTATTTTTGCGTAAGGCGTCTTCGCAGCCTTGCAGGGGATTGCCCTGACCACTATTCTGCCGGGTCACTGGAATAATATTCAGGATGTTGAGTGCAAACCAGGCCATCCATTTATTACTGAGAAAGTAATCAGCCGCCGCCGCAGGATGAATGTGGCGTTGTTGTAAGGGTGAATAGAGTGACATCAACGCAAAAACGTCCATATGACTATTGTGGTTGGCAACAATGATGGCAGGACCCCGTTTGGGCAAGTTGTGGTGTTGGTGAATACGTAAACCCATCCATAAACGCATAACCGGCCATACTATGCATAAGGCAAAAATTGGTTTGAGTAATGATTTCAGCATGGTTTAGTAATAGAAATAACGAATAAAGTGAAAAAATACGGGGGCGGTAAAAATCAGCGAATCCAGACGGTCGAGAATGCCTCCATGTCCGGGTAACAGTGTCCCGCTGTCTTTAATCCCGATATCCCGCTTGATTGCAGACATGACGATATCGCCACAGAAACCGCTTACGCTGATTAGCAGGCCGGCCAGTAAGGCCATACCCCAGTTGAGCGAGGTGAGTAGCGGGCCTAATAGCATGGCAGCAATGGTGGTGCTGCCAATTCCACCGAGTAAGCCGGCCAGTGTTTTATTGGGACTGACTTTGGGGGTGATTTTAATTCTGCCCAGAGATTTGCCCCACAGATATTGGGTAATATCGTTGAATTCGGTTAAACCCACCAGAAAAAGTACCAGCAGTGCACCAGTTTGTTGATTATCGTTGGGTAGTACTAAGAGAAAAGCAACATGGCTAAAAGTAAATACAGTGGTCATCAGACCCCATTGTAGCTGGGAGACAGTGCGCAGAAAGTGTCTGGTATCTCCGGCAATCACCATGCGTGCTGGTAAGAACAGGAACATATAGACGGGAATGAATACGATAAACAGCCCATACCAGTCGATTCCGATTAACCAGTAATTAATCGGAATGGTGATAAACATCCATAAAATGGGCATCCGGTCGGCATGGCGGGCAGGTACCAGTGTTAAATATTCTTTTAAGGCCATGAAGCTGACCAGCGCAAAAAAACTTAATCCGAGCCAGTGTGGGCTAATCAGTGCCAGAGAAAACAGGATGATAATAATCCACCACGTGCGAATGCGTAATGTTAGTTCGTGCCAGTCTTTATTCGGTTTCAGACACACCAGCAATCCATTAATAACTGTTGCCAGCAATAACAGGCTGAAGATAACCAGTAAGGACTTTTGCAGCAGCATATTAGTGGCCTCCGGTTAAGGCACTACGGCAGCGGTTAATGCAAGTCCATAGCAGTAAGATGATGGACGCACACCACAACAGATTATTCCATGAGGTTAATTCAGGCCAGATGGCCAGCAGTAATGACCATGTGCCAAAAATCAGGGCACGGTCACTTTTACCCATTGGGCCGGCATAGCTGCGAATCCCGTTAATTGTTTGGGCGAGAATGCCGCAAAATTCGGTGAGCACAGCGCAAAACAGCATAATCAGTACTACTGTAGTATTGCTGCCCAGTAACAGGATAAAGGGTAAATACAGGGCGACATCAGATAATACGTCGCCCAGCTCATTTAAAACTGCACCAAGCCGGCTTTGTTGGTTGCATTCGCGTGCCAGCATACCATCCAGCGCATTGAGTGCCATGCGAATAAACAGGGTAATGGGTAACAGCCAGAATAGCCCGGGATGGGGGAAAATGGTCAGTATGACACCAATAATAACTGAAAGGGCCATAGCGGCAAGGGTTACGTGATTGGCGGTAATGCCCCTTTTGTATAGCCAGAACATAAGTGGACGTAGTAGTTTTTGAAAAGCCGGTTTGATTTTGTAGAGAGTCATGCTTATGCAAGTATGTGGTGTAATTTTTCTATTATAAAATGTATTTAATATTGTTGTTATGTTATTTTTATTAAAGATATTTTGCTTTGGAACGATTTGTCTGGTGATGCTGCTAATCGGTGATAATAAATTTATATTATTTTGTAGCGGGTATTTATTTTTGGTATCTATCGGGCTGGTAGTTGTGAGGCTGATATGGTCTTTAAGCTTTTACTGATATATAAACTGCCGGTAATACAAGATAATATTACCGGCAGTTTTCAGCGTAAATGGAGGCTGAAATACTTTATTCTCCCTGTGGCATTACCCACATCTGGTTTTGATTGTATTGCTGCATAAATTGTTTGAATTCTGGCGACTGATAGGCTGCTTTCAGGTCTTTTGCCCATTGCGTGTCTTTGTTTTTTTCATTGATGGTAACCACCATTTCCATTTCCGGAACCACTTTTTCGCGTAATACAGCTTTTTTCGGATCCAGTTTCGACTGATAAGCAATGCCGCCGGAGGCAAAACCAAAATCTACTTCATTCAGTGTGCGCGGAATCATTACGGAATCAATTTCCTTGATTTTTAGCTGTTTGGGATTGCTGGCAATATCTCTGGTGGTAGCCAGTATTGGATTAGTATTGGGTTTTAGCTGGATTAGATGGTTGTCGGTGAGGATGTGTAGCGCACGGGAAGTATTGGCCGGGTCGCTCGGAATCAGCACGCTGGCGCCATTGGGGGCTTGCTGGATGGAAGTGTATTTATCTGAATAAATGGCAGCTGGAACTGTAGGAATATGTACCAGCGGATACAGGTGTGTGGCTTTTTCATGGTTAAAAACGTTAAGGTAAGCGGTGTGCTGATCAAGGTTAAAATCAACTTGCCCATTATTAACTGATTGATTATTCACTTCCAGCGTGGAAAAATTCAGGGTTTTGATTGTATAGCCCTGTTTTTCCAGAATGGGTTTGATACCTTGTTCAAAGACAGTGCTATAGGGCATGGCAGAAGCACCAAAAACCAGTTCTTTTTTTGTGGTTGGGGTAGTGGGTGCTGTGTCCTGCTGGGTTTTGGAGCAGGCAATCAGGCCTGTTGCCACTAAACAGGATAAAACAAGATAGATAATTTTGTTCATAATGTACCTGCTGAAATTTAATATGGAATTTCAGTATATAATTGGAATGAGTCTGCAAATATACTGATTTTAAATAACTTTACTACTAAATAGAATAAGCATTTATGCCATTTGTCCTCTGCTTGAATAGTTATGCTCACTGATTTAGAAAAAAACGCCATACGCGACCATTACCAGAATATCGCTAAAAGCCTGCCTCATTTCCGGCCACGTCAGGCTCAGCGGGAAATGATTGCAGCCATTGCCAATGCATTTTCGCGTACTCAGCAACAGCAGGCTGGTGAGGATGCACCAGAGCGCAATGGTGAATCCATCGTTATAGTAGAGGGTCCAACGGGTGTCGGGAAAAGTCTGGCGTATTTACTGGCCGGAGGAATTATGGCGCAGACACGTGGCAAGATTCTGGTGGTTAGCAGTGCCACGGTGGCCTTACAGGAGCAGCTGGTGGGGCGGGATTTACCATTTGTCGTCAGGCACAGTGGCTTGAGTTTGAGCTTTGCGCTGGCAAAAGGACGTGGACGTTATTTGTGTCCGTATAAACTGTATCAATTAACCCAATTAAACGCGCAGGATAGTTTGCAGGGGTTTGAACCACAACAGGAATTATGGGACAGAAAGCCAAAGGTGGAGGAATTAGCTGTATTGCGCGAAATGGCGGACCAGTTTGCTGCACGTACTTTTAATGGTGATCGTGATACTTGGCCGGAACAGATTGATGATGGTCTGTGGCAAAGGGTAACCAATGACCGCCATGGCTGCCTGAAAGCCGGCTGCCCTAATCGGCCGGAATGTCCGTTTTTTCTGGCACGGGAAACGCTGGAAACAGTGAACGTGGTTGTGGCCAACCATGATTTGCTGTTAGCTGATATCGGCATGGGCGGGGGCGTGATTCTGCCATCACCGGCTAACAGCTTTTATTGCATTGATGAAGCTCATCATTTATCGCACAAGGCCTTACAGCAGTTTGCTGCTGAACACAGCCTGAATCAGGCATTGTGGTTTTTAGACCGGATGGGTAATGTTGTCGATAAAGTGGCTGGTGTGCTGGATAAAAGTGAGCTGGCTGTACTGGCTGCCGAGGCTGCATCCAGCTTGCAGGAAAGCTTGCAGGAGTGGCTGATTCATCTGGCTGATGAACCCAGTCTGGCCACACAGGAGGGCATCGAAGAAAGCAGCTGGTTGTGGCCGGATGGTACTATTCCGTCCAGCTTAAGTATGCTGGTAAATAATACAGCCATAGCCGCACGCATGCTGCTCAAGCACATAAACAGCATGAGTGAGGCACTAGCGGCCGCACGGCGCGATAAAAATCAAGATAGCAGCCTGCTCGACCGGCTAAGTGGTGATTTGGGTATGCTGCTGGCGCGAACAGAGCAGGTAGTTGATGTATGGGATTTAATTTCTACTGAGAATGTAGAAGGTGAAGCACCACTGGCTAAATGGATTACGCGAACTTTTAAAGATAAAGTGGATTACAGTTTTAATGCCTCACCAATTACCAGTGCCAGCAAATTAGCCAGTGGTTTGTGGCGGCGTGCAGCCGGTGCCCTACTTACCTCAGCAACGCTGCGCTCGCTGGGAACATTCGATTTACTGTTGAAGCAAACCGGCCTGACCTGGTTGCCGGATACCACCATGCTGGCACTGGATAGCCCGTTTCATTTTGCCGAACAGGGTGAACTATATATACCGGCACTGGCCGCCAGTCCGAAAGATGCTGCTGCGCATACCAGTGAAATTGTCAAGTGGCTGCCGAAACTGATTAATGAAAATGAAGCCATTGGTACTCTGGTGCTATTTTCTTCGCGCCGACAAATGCAGGAAGTGGCACTGAAATTACCAGACAGTCATTTGCCGTTATTATTGGTACAGGGGGAAATATCCAAACAGGTATTATTGCAGCGCCATCAGGAAACCATTGCTGCCGGTAAGCCCAGTATCATTTTTGGGCTGGACAGTTTTGCCGAAGGGCTGGATTTGCCTGGTGAAATGTGTGTGCAAGTAATTATTGCCAAGCTGCCATTTGCCATGCCGGATAACCCGATTGAAAAAACCCGTAACCAGTGGATAGAAGCACGCGGCGGCAATCCATTCATGGAAATTACTGTGCCGGAAGCGAGTATCAAGCTGATACAGGCAGTAGGACGGCTGATTCGTACCGAAACCGATTACGGCCGGATAACCATTTTGGATAATCGTATTTTGACAGCACGTTATGGCAAGCAATTACTGGCTTGTTTGCCGCCATTCAAACGCATCGGTTAGGCATAAATCTGGGGGGAAAAGCATAATCTGTCTACCTTGCTGAGTACTGGGGGTTTGTCATATCAACCAAGCGTGGCAATTGACAATCACTTGATTAATCTTTAATATTAGAAGCTTTCGTATATTTATCTGGATTAGCTCCTATGAAAACCTTTTCAGCTAAGCCGCATGAGGTGAAGCGTGATTGGTATGTAGTTGACGCTCAAGACAAAGTTCTGGGTCGTTTGGCTGCTGAAATCGCTCGCCGTCTGCGTGGCAAACATAAGCCAGAATACACGCCGCATGTTGATACTGGTGATTACATCATTGTAATCAACGCTGACAAATTGCGCGTGACTGGTCAGAAACAGACTGACAAAAAATACTATCGCCACTCAGGCTTCCCGGGTGGTATCTATGAGCGTACTTTTGCAGAAATGCAAAACCAATTTCCTGGTCGTGCGCTGGAAAAAGCCGTTAAAGGTATGTTACCTAAAGGCCCGTTGGGCTATGCCATGATTAAAAAACTGAAAGTATATGCTACTGCAGAACATGGCCATGCTGCTCAACAACCTAAAGTTTTGGATATCTAAGGACACGCAATGAACGGTAAATATTACTACGGCACGGGTCGCCGCAAAAGTTCAGTGGCTCGTGTTTTCCTGCAAAAAGGTAGCGGTCAGATTATTGTAAATGGTCGTCCGCTGGATGAATTCTTTGGTCGTGAAACCGGCCGTATGATTGTACGTCAGCCATTGGTACTGACCGAAAATCTGGAAGCTTTTGACATTAAAGTTAATGTAGTAGGTGGTGGTGAAACTGGCCAGTCTGGTGCGATTCGTCACGGTATTACCCGTGCACTGATTGACTACGATGCAGCTCTGAAACCAACTCTGTCTGCTGCTGGTCTGGTGACTCGTGATGCACGTGAAGTTGAACGTAAGAAATTCGGTCTGCGCAAAGCACGCCGTGCTAAACAGTTCTCCAAACGTTAATCTGTATTGTTATATTTCAAGCAGTTTACGAATTCAACAAAAAGAGCCTTTATGGCTCTTTTTGTTTTGTATTTAGTTAACGGAAACGAATTATTAATAATTTAAGATTTTAATTCATCTAATAAGCGTAAAGCCAGTAGCCCATGCCCCATTGTTGCTCCTGCTCTGACAGCTGCAGCAACAGAAATAAGTTCAGCTAATTCCTGTTTACTTGCTCCTACGCGCATAGCGCCTTTAGTATGAATATCAATACAGTAAGCACATTGTGTAGTCAGGGCGACGGCTAATGCAATAAATTCTCTGGTTTTGATGGGAATAATGCCATCTTCACGCTTGACTGTTTGGTGATCGAATTCTATAAAAGCCCGTGCTTCCTGCGGTGCCAGATTCAATAAGGAAGCTACATATTTGATATCATCTGGAGATTGATAATTACTCATTTAAATTTTCCTTAAGGTTAAATAATTTATAATTAGTAAGTGGATTAGTTCGCCAATAATAAAATAAATACAATAAATTCAAATAAATATACTTGTGCAATAAAATAAATTCAACATGTCGTACTATTTTTACTTTAGGTGTGCTGAACGTGATTCATCTTTTTTTGAACATGGAATACATGTTTTACTTGGATTGGTTATTGTTATTATGAACCTGATTAGCCAACAGGCAGGGCATGCTTTTAATGCAATAAATCCTGAAATGGCTGATGTAAGTCCTAATATAATGCTCCACCCAGTGCCTTGAATAAAAAGATATATTGTTAAAGCGAGCAAACTAAATCCAGTATATCTACGGAGTAAATGTCTTAATATGGAACTATTTCTAAACATCACGTCCCTTTTTACGTTAAAAGAGTGAAAACTGGAAAAATAAACTTAAACCAGCATGACTATGCTTAGGCAGCATGTATTGAATTAAAACTTCAACTCATAGAGTTGTGAAAACAGATAAAATTGTTCTTTTTTGTCTTCTATTCATCCAAAAAGATTTGTGAAGTCAGTTTTTCCTTTATCATTGTTCTAGCCCGGTGCAGTCTACTTTTTACAGCTTCAATAGTTATACCTAATTTTTTGGCGGCTTCGGGGGCGGTATATTCTTCAATATCCCGTATAATTAATATTTGGCGATAAATCGGTGGTAGGGTCATAATTGCATTGATTAAATCAATGCGCAGATTTAAATCAGAATCAGGTGTTGCTATGTTTTCCAGATTAAATTCTGTCTCGGTATTTTTTGATAGTCGGGAACTAAATAACCGATAACATTCTCTTTCTATAATTCGGAAGAGCCAACTGGTATAAGCTTTTATTGTTTTTAATGTGCCAATCTTTCTGTGAATTTGCCAAAGTGCTATCTGTACCACATCTTCTATGTCTTCAGATGTGGTACAGGTTTTTCTGGCAAATCTTCTGATATCTTTTTGGGATACAATTAATAGTTGTTCTAAAGCCTGTTTATTACCGGAACAGGCGGCTAGAATTAATTTTTCTGAATTCTGTTTCATGGCAATTTGTCTGTCGCTATCTTTGGGTTTTGCTATATTGGGAACAAATATTGAAGTTGGGGAAAAGATTTAAATTATGTTTTTCACCAACTCTATATTTATATAGAGGATAGAAATGCGTAAAAGGATTCAAAAGATTTTTATTTTTAAAAGATATAGGCATTTTGATATTAATTTAACTGATTTGTAATATAAATGCGTTGCTATTCGCTAACGATGGCCTACTGGTCAGTCAATTTTGTATTCTATATGCAGTAAGCCTGTCCAGTTTCGGCATACATTTCTATTTGAAGAAATAGATTTATTTTTATGTTAATTAATAATAAATTTATGGTCGAAAAGCTTTGCTTTGCAGTGATTGATATTTTTAAGAAATGAGATTGTGCTGGTTATTAAAGTATTTATTAGATTTTAGTGATTAAGTAGTAGAAACGAATATTTTTATTTAAATATATGATATATAATAAATTTTTCCAAAAACTGTTTTGGGGTAAAAGTTATATAGAGTAATCTATAATAAAATGCAATTTATGTTCACTGATAAAGTATAAGTGTATTTATGTGTCTATCAATAATTATTTTAATGTTGATAGACAGTTTCTGCTAATAATATATTTATATTTAAATAACTGTTTTATCAGGATGGCTTTCAGTAATTTGCCTATGTCATAGTGATCAGTCTGTTTGTGATGATTGTAAGTATGTACTGCAATTGTTATGGGGCAGTTGGTGGTTTAGTATTACGGTGTTTATACCGATTGTAGCCAAATAGGTACTGGCTGGGAAAGCGTGCTACCCATTGTTCGACATTGTTGTTGATAATCTGGGCATCAAGTTCACGATTGCCATTGAGTGTACCTTCCAGCGGAGCGATATGCAGGGCAAAGCCGCGGCCGTGGGGCAGACGTTCGCCGCAAAAGAACAGGGCGGTTACTTTAGGCATGACGGCCAGACGTGAGGCCAGTGTCATGGTGTAGGCTGGTTGGCCAAAAAAAGTTGCCCATACGCCTTCACCTTCACCAGGTACCTGATCGGGTAAAACGATGGTGGCCTCTTTGTTTTTTAAGGCACGTACGATTTGTTTGACGCCCTGCATATTGGCCGGTGCGGTATAGCCGTTATCGCGGACGCGGCCATTATTCATTACGCTTTCGAGCCAGCTTATTTTGGGTGGGCGATACATGGCGGTGAGAGGAAAGGGCAGTTTTTCGCTCAGGTAACGGCCGGCAAGGTCGTAATTGCCCAGATGCGGGGTAATGAGCAGCAGACCTTCGTTGCGAGCGAGGGCTTCTTCAATGTGTTCCCAGCCGTGCACTTCTTTAAATAGGGAGACAATGTGTTTGCTGGAGCGGGTCCATGCAATGGATAGTTCTAGTCCGCTTTTAGCTGTTTCGGCGAAAACGGATTTAACCAGTTTCTCTGCTTGTTGGTCGTTGGCAGCAAGTTTGCTAAAATGTAGATTTCTAGTTGTGCGTTTACGTTCGTTGGTGGCAAAGTAATAGCCAAAACGCCCCAGTATTGAACCTATGCCTTGTAAAATTGGCAAGGGAATTAATGCCAACAAGGAAAATACGACATAAACCAGCTTTTGCATCTGTTCTGTATCTCAAACTTAAAATTTGGGCGACATTGTAACAAAAGCATCTATAACTGCCCATAAAGCATTATTAGCATCAGAAAGTATCCGCCAATTATGAGTGAATTTCTGTTTACTTCCGAATCGGTATCTGAGGGTCATCCAGACAAGGTTGCCGACCAGATTTCCGATTCTATTTTAGACGCTATCCTGGCTCAGGACTCTGCTGCACGCGTGGCAGCTGAAACTTTAGTCAATACCGGTTTGTGTGTGCTGGCCGGCGAGGTTTCTACGCGTGCGCATATTAATTATATTCAGGTTGCACGCGATACGATTAAGCGTATCGGTTACAACTCATCGGAGCTGGGCTTTGATGCCAGCGGCTGTGCGGTGATGGTATGTTATGACGAGCAGTCTCCTGATATTGCGCAGGGTGTTAATGAAGGGGAAGGTCTTGACTTGGATATGGGTGCCGGTGATCAGGGGCTGATGTTTGGTTATGCCTGTGATGAAACGCCTACACTGATGCCGTTTGCCATTTATTATGCACATCGTCTGATGCAGCGCCAGAGTGAAGTGCGTAAAAGTGGTGAACTGCCATGGTTGCGCCCGGATGCAAAAGCGCAGCTAACCTGTGTGTATGACAGTGAGACTGGTAAGGTGAAGCGCATTGATACGGTAGTGCTGTCTACGCAGCATGAACCGGATGTCGGGCGTGAGGAACTGGTTGAAGCGGTGAAGGAATATATCATCAAGCCAGTATTGCCTGCTGATATGTTAACTGATGAAACGCAGTATCTGATTAATCCGACCGGCCGTTTTGTGATTGGCGGGCCGCAGGGTGACTGTGGTCTGACTGGGCGCAAGATTATTGTGGATACTTATGGCGGTGCGGCGCCGCATGGTGGTGGCGCGTTTTCTGGTAAAGACCCTACCAAAGTTGATCGTTCCGCCGCTTATGCCTGCCGTTATGTGGCGAAGAATATTGTTGCTGCCGGTTTGGCCAGCCAGTGTCAGATTCAGATTTCCTATGCGATTGGTATTGCACAGCCTACTTCTATTGCAATTGATACTTTCGGTACCGGTAAAGTTGATGAAAATCGATTGATTGAGATTGTGCAGCAGCATTTTGATTTGCGTCCGAAAGGGATTATTAAAATGCTGGATTTGCAGCGGCCGATTTATGCGAAAACGGCAGCATATGGTCACTTTGGCCGTGAAGAGCCGGAATTTACGTGGGAACGCACAGATAAAGCGCAATTATTGCGTGAGGCTGCGGGTATTTGATTCAGCTTGTATGAAAAAAGGCTGCTTTTGAGGCAGCCTTTTTTGCTGGTTGTTGTGTCGGCTGCTGATATGGTTTTGACAGTTGCAGAATTTGGTCAGAATAGGTGTGTGTTGGGTTTATGGTAGGCTGAAAGCTTGTCTGAAGCCTAAACTAAACTTGCTGTTTTTGTCGTTGTTAGTGGTGTGTTTGCTAAGAAAATTGGAGTTTTGTATAGGGGGAAAGGTGCAATTTTGTTCAAGGCTGGTGTGAAAGGTTGTTGAGACAGGCTGGATAAAACAGTTATCTGGTTAATATGGCGTAAAAATCTTCAAAATAACTAAATATTTAATCTGCTATCAAATATAATTATGCCCTTAACACATAAGGATAGTTGTGGATTTTTGTCTTATGGTTTGTATAGAAAAATAATTATCAGTATGGAATTTGTGGCTGGTTATTAATAAATTCGGCTGGTTGATTTTTCTGTGATTGGTTCTGGCTGTTTCTTGGTCTAAATGATGGCTCAAAGCAGTTTATGATTATGGTGTGGCTCGCCTGTTTTCTGGTATGACATATGGCAGATTATGTCTGTGAGCTGGAAAAGGTACATCGTTCATGATATTTGCTGATAGGACGGTATGCGGGCATATAAGAGTAATTTTCAATAAATTTGATAATGTAGTGACTATTTTGGGGTTGGAATATTTTCAGCCAAACTATAAGCTTCATTTATAATAAGTGGTATGGTTATTGTAATGGTTTATTTTTTGGATTTTGAGGTGCTCTAATATGGGTTTTTCTCTTCCTGCTACCGAACTGGAAGCTGCTTTAGGGGTGCTGGCAGTGAAAATGCCAAGCATGAATGTTCAACTGGTGATGCTCAGCCGCTTAATACGTCTGGTGCACACAACCATTCAAAGTGAGCTGAATGAGCGTTTGCACAAGCACCACCTGTCAGAAAGTCTGTGGCATGCGCTGCTGGCGGTTTATGCGCGGCCGAATCATGAAATTTTACCATCAGAACTGAGTAGTATTCTGAATCTAACCCGCACCAGTGCAACGCGTCTGTCTGATGATCTGGTGCTTAATGGCTGGGCAACGCGTTCTACTCATCCTTTAGACCGGCGTAAAATTACGTTGAAATTAACCAAGGCTGGTGAGAATCTGATTCAACTGGTTAGTCCGGAAACCAATGAGGTGCGCCGGCGGGTATGGTCAGCCCTGAGTGAACCGGAATATGAACAATTGCAGCAGTTACTAACCAAGTTATTAACTGCTGCTTAACTTTTTTGCTGAGATTTGCATGAAATTAACTGTGTCTGTGCCCCGATTCCGATTACGTCAGTTATCCCTTGTTACTCCAGTTGCTTTGCTGCTGTTGTCTGCCTGTGCCAATTTTGGCCAGCAACCAGATTTGCAAACACCTCAGGAGGCGACACAACTGCAATTACCTGCCGGTCAGTCTGCCCATGCTAGGCAGAACTGGTGGCTGGGTCTGAATCAGCCGCTGTTGAATAAGCTGATGGATACTGGTTTGGCTAATGCACCGGATTTGCGTATTGCTGCTGCACGTGTTGCGCAAGCAGAGGCGCAATGGCGTGGTGCCAGAGGTGAGGCTGGTGTACAGGTAGGAGTACAGGCAAATGGGGTAGCTGCCTATTTGAATCCGAAGCCAGACTCAAATAGGGCTGGTGATGACCCGAATCATGTTTTCCGTAATGAAATGGCTGCTGTAGCCGTTAATTATACTTTTGATTTCTGGGGCAAGCAGCGGAATCTGATTAAGGCGGCACTAGGTACGCGTCTTGCTGCTGCCTATCAGCAGGAACAGGCACGGCTGGTACTAAGCCAGAGCATTGTATCGCAATATACCCAATGGCAGTTGTTGCAGGAACAGGCGCATATTCTGCAACAGCGTATTGGTGTGAATCAGCAGTTGCAGAAGCTGGTTGCTAACCGGATTCGTGCTGGTCTGCAACCAGCCAGTGATGAGTATGCGTTTACGCAAACAGTA
The DNA here is from genome assembly GCF_914768025.1 of Snodgrassella gandavensis. GTDB lineage: Bacteria > Pseudomonadota > Gammaproteobacteria > Burkholderiales > Neisseriaceae > Snodgrassella > Snodgrassella gandavensis. Next base: position 19,795 of record NZ_CAJZCE010000017.1, read on the forward strand.
TTGGGTTTGCAAAGTGCTTTGCGTCAGACGCAGGCGGATATCGAACGTACCCGTCACAGCATGGCGGCACTGGTTGGTCTGTCGCCAAACCAGCTACCGGCAATGGTACCTCAGCCGCTGGATAAAGTGCCTGAGGTGGCGGTTGATGGTCTGCGTGCGGATATTCTGGGACAACGGCCGGATATTGCTGCACAACGGGCTTTATTACAATCGAATTATTTTGGTATTAAGGCGGCAGAGGCGGCATTTTATCCTAATATTGAAATTAAGGGATTGGCCGGTCTGGCGCACGTGGACGCGTTTGATCTGATACATTCTTCTTCACGGATGCTGGGTATTGTGCCAGCTATTTCGTTGCCTATCTTTACTTCGGGCAGTTTGCAAGCTGCATTGTCGGGTAAACGTTCTGCCTATAATGAGCAGGTAGCTCAATATGACAAAACGGTATTGACAGCCTTGCAGCAGGCAGCCGATGCTATAAGTGATTATCAGCACAGTACGGTGGCGTTGCCATTGCAGCAACAGGCTTTTCAGGTGGCACAGAAGAATGCGCTATCCAGCAGCAAACGTCATGCGGCAGGGCTGGACAATGCTATTACCAAACTGCAACGCGAAGATACTGCTTTGAGGGCACGTGCTGATTGGGTTAAAACCATTGCATGGCAGCAACAGAGCTGGAATAGTCTGCATGCTGCGCTGGGTGGTGGTTTCCAGCTTTCAGATACTCAGGCTACTCGTTAATTTACTGTTATTTTTCTATTTTATTGAGCTATTTACGTATGAGTGAACAAAAGCAAACTAACGAGGCAGTAACAACCTCGCAACCGGCGGTTCAGCCGCAGTCTGAACGAGTGCCCGCAGGCCGCAAGCGCAAGCTGGTGGTGCTGACTGCCGTATTTCTGCTGATTGCGCTGGGCTTTCTGCTGATGTATCTGCTGGTCTGGCAGCATAAAGAATCCACTGATGATGCATATGTGAATGGCCATCTGGTGCAAATTACACCGCAGATTACTGGTACGGTGCAGAAGGTGAATGTGGATGACACGCAAACCGTTAAAGCCGGGCAGGTGTTGGTTGAACTGGATAACAGTGATATGCAACTGGCGTTTGAACGGGCACATGATGAGCTGATTAATGCGATTCGCCAGAATCAGCAGCAGACTGCTCAGTCACGTCAGGCCAGTGCACAGGTGGCCGCACAACAGGCTCAGTTAAAACGTTTGCAAGCAGACTTGCTGCGTCGCCAGAGTCTGGCCGGTACGGATGCCATTTCTGCTGAAGAGTTAAGCCATGCTCGTGATGCGGTATTGGAAGCTCAGGCAAAACTGAAAGCTGTGCAAGGGCAGGAAAGTGCGGCAAAAGCGGTGTTGGGTCATAATGTTCCGCTGCGCCAGCAGCCGGCAGTGATGACAGCAGTCAGCCATCTGAAAAGTGCATGGCTGGATTTACAGCGTACCCATATCAAGGCGCCAGTAGATGGACAAGTTGCCAAACGCAATGTTCAGGTGGGGCAGAAAGTGGCTACGGGCGCGGCACTGATGGCGGTAGTACCATTGAATAATGTCTGGGTAGATGCCAACTTCAAGGAAAGCCAGCTGGCTAAAATCCGTATCGGGCAGCCGGTGGAAATCAGAGCAGATGTGTATGGCAGTAAAGTAACCTATCACGGTAAGGTGGCGGGTTTGTCTGCCGGTACGGGTGCAGCGTTCTCTCTTTTACCGGCACAGAATGCAACCGGTAACTGGATTAAAGTGGTACAGCGCGTGCCGGTGCGTATTGCGCTGGATCCGAAAGAGCTGGCTGCGCATCCGTTGCGGGTAGGGTTATCAATGGATGTTGAGGTAAATACGCGTAACCAGAATGGGCAGGATTTAACATCAGTGCATGCGATTCCCACCAATGGCAGTATGGCTGCAATTGACTGGACACCAATCAATAATATGATTGAGCAGATTTTTGCCCAGTACGCTCCCTGATTCTGTTAACGCCGAATCTCTTATCTGGATACTGCTGGTACAGGAATAATAGTTCTGTCACCAGCAGGCTTTACTCAGGTAGTGATTTAGCCTGATTTTACTGTAATTCCAGAAGCATCATCTTTATGAACTGTATTTTTGTGTCTATGGACACAGATTTGGATATGCTGAAAGATGAAGTATGTTTCTGCAATAAGGCCGCTTGAATGACGCATTCTCCTTTAAAAGGTCCGGCACTGGCTTTGGTTACAGTGGCACTGTCACTGGCCGTTTTTATGCAGGTGCTGGATTCCACCATTGCCAATGTGGCATTGCCAACCATTACTGGTAATCTGGGTGCAGCCAATAGTCAGGGTACGTGGGTGATTACTGCGTTTGCGGTAGCGAATGCGATTTCAGTACCGCTTACTGGCTGGCTGGCGCGCCGTTTTGGTGAAGTGAAAGTTTTTGTTGTGGCAACACTGTCGTTTGTGTTGGCCTCGTTTTTATGTGGTATTGCACCCAGTCTGGCATTGCTGGTGTTTTTCCGCGTGTTGCAGGGTGCTGTGGCCGGGCCGATGATTCCGCTGTCGCAAAGTTTGCTGATGGCTGCCTATCCGCCGGAAAAACGTCCCATGGCACTGGCTATGTGGTCGATGGTAATCATTGTGGCGCCGATTTTCGGGCCGATTCTGGGTGGTATTATCAGTGATAACTGGCATTGGGGCTGGATTTTCTTTATTAATGTGCCAATTGGTTTGCTGGCTGCCGGTATTTCATGGCAGATGATGAAAAAACGCGAAACCGAAACTGTACACGAGCCAATCGACCGCATGGGCTTATCGCTGATGGTAGTAGGCGTAGGTGCCTTGCAAATGATGCTTGACCGCGGCCATGAGCTGGACTGGTTCTCGTCCAATGAAATTATTGTTTTGGCTGTTATTGCTGTAGTGTGTCTGGGCTACTTTGTTATCTGGGAATGGTATGCCAAGTACCCGATTGTAGACTTGCGCCTGTTTAAAGACCGTAACTTTACCGTAGGGGTAATTACCCTCAGTACAGCCTATATGACCTATATGGGAGCGATCGTACTGCTGCCGATGCTGTTGCAGATGCAGCTTGGTTATACCGCTACCTGGGCGGGGCTGGCAACGGCACCTATTGGTATTTTCCCAGTATTGTTGTCGCCGCTGATTGGTAAGTTTGGTAACCGGCTGGATATGCGGGTGCTGGTAACCATCAGCTTTACTGTATACGCTATCTGTTTCTTCTGGCGTACCAATTTTAATGCTGGCATGGGTTTTATGGATGTATTCTGGCCGCAGTTTGTGCAGGGGATTGGCATGGCGATGTTCTTTATGCCGTTAACTCAGATTACCCTGTCTAATATGTCTGGTTCGCAGATTGCCAGTGCGTCGAGTATTTCCAATTTTGTGCGCATTCTGGCTGGTGGTATTGGTACTTCAATGGTAAATGTATTGTGGGATAAACGTGAAGCTTTGCATCATACGCAATTGGTGGAAAACATCCATCCTTATAATAGCACCATGAATGAGTCAATTCAGGGTATGAATCAGCTCGGTTTAAGTGGTGTACAGCCGTTAGGTTCGATTGAGCATACTATTGGTCAGCAGGCGCATATTATGGGTGCGAATGATTTATTCTGGCTGTATGGTTTGACTTTCTTAATTCTGATTGTGCTGGTATGGTTTGCCAAGCCACCGTTTGGTAGTGGCGGTGGCGGCGGGGCACATTGAAATCCTTTGCTATCTATTAACGCGGCCTGTGCATTCTGTGTAGGCCGTGTTATTTTTTATCCTTTCCGTATACACAACACTCTTACAATCTGTTGTAAGGCAAATGTTTATATACAACTGTGAATGTAAAGTGGTGGCAGCTTGTGTACAATAGATAGCGTTTAAGTGCATGGCTGGCGATAAGCAGTTAGGTAATATTAGTAATGATGATGAAATTGGCGTTTGCTTTTTTATATGTGCTGCAATTACTGCCGTTGTGTATGATTCATGCACTGGCACGATGTGTGGGCTGGTTAAGTTATTATGCGGTAGCGCTGCGGCGGCGCATTGGCCTGATTAATTTGCGCCAATGTTTTCCCGAATGGACAGAACGGCAGCGGCGCAAGGTACTGCGTGAACATTTCTATCATATGTCCATGCTGTTACTGGAATATGGCCTATACTGGTATGGCGATGCCCGACGGTTGAAAAAGCTGGTGCGCTATCAGGACAAGCATTATCTGGATGATGCACTGGCTGCCGGTGAGAAAGTGATTTTACTCTATCCGCACTTTACTGCTTTTGAGGCGGCGGTGTATGCCCTCAATCAGGATGTTCCTCTGATTAGCGTCTATTCACACCAGAAAAACAAGCAGATGGATGAGCAAATTCTCAAAGGCCGCCAGCGTTATAACAATGCTTTTCTGATTGGACGTACGGAAGGGCTGCGTGCCATTATCAAGAAAATCAAAGCCAGCAGTGCGCCGTTTCTTTATCTGCCTGATCAGGATTTTGGCCGGCGTGAATCGATTTTTGTGAATTTTTTCGCTATTCCCACTGCTACGATTGCCGGTCTTAGCCGTATTGCAGCTTTAACTAAAGCTAAGGTTATTCCGGCAATTCCTACCCGTGAAGCGGATGGCAGTGTGACCTTGCGTTTTTATCCGCAGTGGGAAAATTTCCCCAGTAAAGACATCGTTGCCGATACCCAGCGCATGAATGATTTTATTGAGGCACGGGTGCGCGAACAGCCGTCACAGTATTACTGGCTACATAAACGTTTCAAAACTCGCCCAGAGGGCGAGGCATCGTTTTATCAGAAAATTCACAAATAAAAACCGGCTATCCGCGCTACAGCAAACAGCCGGGCAAAAAATACTGCTGCCATGAGTTGATTCTCTGGCAGCAGTTGTTTATTCAGACACCTGATAACGCTATAGACTGGCCGATATAAGCATCGTTATGTAGTGCTTTCAGCATAAAATGAGCCACATCCGCACGGGCAATGCGGCCGCTGCCCGTTGGAATGCCCTGTGCTGCTTCAACATAATGACCAGAAAGGGCATCATGAGTTAAGCCAAGCGGGCGCACAATCGTTGCGTCCAGACCAGCCGCCTGAATCTGCTCAATTGCAACACGATGATCGGCCAGCGGATGGCGTAGAAATTCCATTGCTGCCTGACCACGTTCACCTTCCAGCTCATTATCCACACCGGCGGAAGCGCAGTAGACGATGCGTTTAATGCCATGTTGCTGCAATTGCGGAGCAATATTGCTGAGCATGCGCTGCAAATCATTACCCGGTTTGACCCCCTGATTGGTGTTCAGGGCTGAGGCCACTGCATCGTAATGGCTGTTAGCGGCAAACAGTGCCACAACATCAGTAGCCTCAAACGCATCACAGCGGCGAATATGCAAGTTGGGATGCTGTAAGTTGAGTTTTTCCGGTGTGCGCACTGCCGCAGTAATTTCATCACCATTGGCTAGTGCCTGCTCAACTAAAGACCTGCCAACGCCACCAGTGGCTCCAAAAACCAGAATATGCATCAATGTTCTCCCGCTAAATAGTCAGAATCAGTTTAATAAACCGATGGTATAAAAATAGTCCCGATAAATGGCTGCTTTACGTTCCAGTGCGAGCGGATAGGCACGCGAAGAAGAGGGCAGTCTAGATAAAGTTAGATGTCGGCCAGCCAGTGTGGTATCACTGGAATGGCCGATAGTTGGTGCAGCTGTACCGGCTGGCAGAAGCTGTAGTAGTGTGCTGGTGGCCTTGTCACCGGTAGTCATTATGTGCTGACAATCCGGAATCTGTGCCAGTAAGGCCGGTAAATCTACTGGGGTAACCACTTCGAGAAACTTGTCTGCTGCATTGTTTTGCAGGCGCCTGATCTGATAGGCAGTATCATTAATAGCAATGCCGCGTTCAGACAAAAAAGCACGGATTAAGGGCTCATTAAATGCTTTATTGTTTTCGGTAAAGAAATAGTGTTTGTCCTGAAAAAACACCAGCCCAAAAATGCGCCACATATCATTTTGTAGATTGGGATAGTAAAAGTTCATTTTCCAGCGTGCAGTTGGTGGCGGGAATGAACCCAGCATCAGCAGCCGCGCACTGGCTGGTAGAAACGGTGCCAGTGGATGTGTTTCAACTATTATTTCAGCCATAAATACCCATAGCGTAATGGTGTTGTCTAACAGCGGCCAAACAGGCAGGCAACCATATGTGCCTGTTCTTCTGTATAACCCGGTTCGCCCAGTCGCGCCGCCATCACCCATTCATTGGAAAAGCCCTGCTGGCCACTGTATTCATGCCACAGGCGCTGCTGTTCGGCTTTATTGTCATTTTTAATGGCCACTTGCATGCGTTGCTTGATGTTCAGTGGTATAGAATCACTCATCATAACCTCCGTAAGTTTCAGATAAGTTGCCCCTGATTTTCATAGCGGCGGTGAAACCATATCAGACAGGCACAACCGCATAATGTCAGTGGTACACCCAGTAATGCCGGATATTGATAGCCCCAGTGCTGGCTGATGGCCAGCCCACCGCTATATGAACCAATGGCATTCCCCAGATTAAATGCCATCTGTACACTGGCTGCACCAAGCAGTGCACCGCCCGGGGAATGGCGCAGCAATAATAATTGCTGCGGTGCCGATACCGCAAACAGGCAGAATGTACACATACACATCAGTGTTGCCGACAACCAGCCAGTTGAAGCAAACAGAAAAATTAGTAGCAGCGCCACAGCCGCCAGCCCCTGCAAACTGGCGGCTACCTGTCCCGGCGTATAGCGGTCTGACAAACGGCCACCACACCAGTTGCCAGCTACCATACCGGCACCAGCCAGTATCATTAACAAACTAACCTGATTGCCACTGAAACCGGATATCTGCGTCAATAACGGGCTGATATAACTGAACCAGCAGAAGATTCCGCCATTACCTAAAGTAGTGGCCGCCAGAATCAGCCACGGTGCCGCCGATTTCAGAAAATGGAATTGTCCCAGAATACCGGTATCTGGTAGCCGTTCTATTGGTGGAATAAAACGCTGCAAAGTAAACACTAGCACAATTGCCACTACGGCGACCAAAGTAAATACCAGCCGCCAGCTTAAATGCAGACTCAGCCATGTGCCGACCGGAACACCAAGCAGATTGGCTACTGTCATGCCGGCAATCATCATGGCTACCGCCTGCGCCGAACGTCCGGGAGGCGCCAGTTTGGTAGCGACAATCGAGCCGATGCCAAAATAGGCGCCATGTGGCAAGCCGGAAATAAAACGTGCCACCAGCAAAGTTATATAGCCGGGTGCCATGGCCGCCAGTAGATTACCAATCGCAATCAGTACCGCCAAGGACAGCAGAATGGTTTTGGGCGGTAAGCGGTAACTTAATACCAGCAGCCATGCTCCACAGCATACACCAAGCGCATAAGCAGCAATAAAATGTCCGGCCTGTGCAATATCGATACCAAGTGAAATGGCCACATCTGGCAGAATACCCATCATACTGAATTCTGCCATGCCTAGCGCAAATGTGCCTAACGACAACGAAAGTAAGCTTTTTAATAACATGATAATCTACAGCCATAGTTCGTTCAGCTATAAACAGCAAGTTTAGACGCAGCTTGCCTGCTTGTCACTTTTCGTGCACATAAATGCCACCACAGGCTGTATACACGCGATGGTCAATTGACTTTCCACCAGTGTGAGCAGCTATGCAAATAACAGTCAAGACAATGTACTTGGCAGCAGCCAGAGTGCAGATTTCTGCAATGGCAGTCAGATAATAGTTAACAAAAGTTGTATAGGTTGCCTGTGAGAGGGTTGGTTGATTGCGCCAGCCAGAATCATAGCCAGAATCAAAATTGCTCATATCATAACAGTATCGGCACTGCTGTTTCGTATACAGCAGTACTTATGGGAGCTATTTGTCAGGGCAATTTGTTGTTTATGGCGTCTTTAAAATTTCTGGGATTAAATCAGGCTGAGGTAAGAAACAGCTAAAAATGTATTAATTTAAGGTGTAATATGGAACATATTAATATGTAAATAATTTAGAATTTACTGCTGGAGTAGACAGAAATGAAGAAGATAATCGTGCAGTTTTCAACAATTAATGCTTTGATGGCAGGATTGTTTGATGGGGTATTCGGTGTTAGGGAAGCAAAAAAACATGGTGATTTTGGTTTGGGCTGCTCGCATGCACTTGCCGGTGAGGTAATTATTGATAAGGATTTTCTGGAAGCAGACGGTGATAAAGCGGTAAAGGTCATGAGTGACGATGAGCTTTTGCCATTTGTACAGATAACAACGTTTCAGCCGGATAAGGTAGTGGATATCATCGATGTAAGTAAAAATAATCTGTATACACATCTAGCGCACTATTTGCCACTGGATAATGTATTTGTGGCCGTAAAAATCAGTGGCCGCTTAATAAGCTGAAAATCCGCCGTCCGTTTGCGCAGCAGAAACCTTATCCGTCTGTAGTCAAGGTATTTGAACAGCAGGTAGTAGATACTGTAGAGGATGTAAGCGGTACATTAATTGGTTTCTGGACACCGGAATTTTTCAAGGAGCTATCAGTAGCCGGTTTTCATCTGCATTTTATTGATATCACGCGCAAATTGGGCGGGCATGTAATTGATTTTATGGCCAGTAAGGCTGAGCTGGCGTTTGAGCGCAAGCAAGCGGTAGAAATTGTGCTGCCTGAGGACGAGGAATATTTGCGCAAAAACCTGAAAATGAATGATCTAAATAATGTTATTAAACAGGTAGAAAATTAATCTAGGCGTGTTACACTATTTTCCGGTTATCTGGAATAGATTTAAGGGGTGTACGGTAAAATTTACAGGTACTACTGGATAACTTGCCTGCTATTTGTGCTGAAAGTGTAAACCATGAAAAAAATAATCTGTGGGCTATTCTGCCTGTGTTTGCTGGCCGGCTGTAACCGGCAATCAGCGGATTCAGCCACCGCTTCATCTGAAACTGCCAGCCAGCCTGCGCATATGCCGCTGGCGATTGACCCGGCGTTGACAACATCTGTTGATCAGCAGTTGCTGGCGTTACAGAAGAAGCTGCCACAGAAGCATAACCAGATTATGTTTAACGCAGCAGTACGGCATAACCAGACAATTTATTATTCGTATACGATGCTTGATAGCAAGCGTACTCAGAATAATTTTAATGTGGCCGCGGCGAAAAAAGATTTACAGCAGAATTGCCGCCAACCGCTGACTCGGCGTATGTTGCTGGGTGGATTTAATTTTGTGTATGTTTATACGTTTCAGGATCATTCACAGGTGAGTGTGCCGCTGTCTGGCAAAGATTGTCGCTAGAGGTGTCGCTCGGCTTGATGATTGCTTTCTGACTGACATAAACAAGGGGGCAGTTAATGCCCCCCTGTTATTAAGTGATTGCCTTTACAGTTACTGTTTCAAACGGGCAAAGGCCGCAGCCATGGCATTATCTGCACTGCTGGGCTTGTGTGGCGTTTTGCCATTCTGTTTGCGCGGGCGTTCGTTGCGTTGAGATGCTGCCTGAGCATCGTCATTCAGACGCATGGACAGAGCAATACGTTTGCGCGGTATATCAACTTCGATTACTTTAACCTTAACAACATCACCGGCTTTAACAATATCGCGCGGGTCGGCAATGTAACGGTCGGCCAGTGCGGAAACATGTACCAGTCCGTCCTGATGGACACCAATATCAACAAAGGCGCCAAATGCAGCCACATTACTGACCACGCCTTCAAGTATCATGCCGGGCTGAAGGTCGGTAATGTCTTCCACACCGTCGGCAAAGGTGGCGGTTTGAAATTCACCACGTGGGTCGCGGCCGGGTTTTTCCAGTTCGGCCAGAATATCGTTAATGGTAGGCAGCCCCACATTGGCATCAATGTAATCGGCGGGTTTCAGTGCCTTGAGCACGCTGTGGTTGCCAATAAGCTGGTCGGCACGCAGTTGCGCTGTCTGGAGCATTCTGGCAACGATGGGATAACTTTCGGGATGGACGGCACTGGCATCCAGTGGCTCATCTCCACCCTGAATGCGCAGAAAGCCGGCTGCCTGCTCAAAAGTTTTGCTACCCAGACGCGGGACCTTAAGCAGATTCTGACGATTGACGAAAGCGCCGTTCTGGTCGCGGTAGCTGACAATATTCTGTGCCAGTGTGTTGTTTAGGCCGGAAATGCGAGCCAGCAGTGCAACTGAGGCAGTGTTCACATCTACGCCCACTGCATTCACGCAGTCTTCGACTACCGCGTCCAGACTTTTGGCTAGCTGGCTCTGGTTGACATCATGCTGATACTGGCCAACGCCAATGGATTTGGGATCGATTTTAACCAGTTCTGCCAGTGGGTCTTGCAGACGGCGGGCGATGGAAACCGCTCCGCGCAGGCTAACATCCAGATTGGGAAATTCTTTAGCGGCCAGTGCCGAAGCAGAATAAATGGATGCACCAGCTTCGGATACAACGATTTTTTGTAGCTGGTAATCAGGTAGGGCGCGAATCAGTTCGCCGGCCAGTTTGTCAGTTTCGCGGCTGGCAGTGCCGTTGCCGATGGCAATCAATTGGACTTTATGCTGTTTAACCAGATGCATCAGTATAGTTAGTGCGCCTTTCCAGTCGTTACGCGGTTGATGCGGGTAGATGGTGGCGGTTTCCAGCAGCTTGCCGGTATCATCGACCACGGCTACTTTCACACCAGTACGGATGCCGGGGTCAAGCCCGATGGTGGTAAGGCGACCGGCCGGTGCGGCCAGCAGTAAATCTTTCAGGTTTTGAGCAAAAACGCTAATGGCAGCCTGATCTGCATTTTCTTTTAGTCGGTTCAGTGCTTCCAGTTCCAGTGACAGGAAGATTTTGGCACGCCAGCTCAAGCGTACGGTGTCGCGTAACCAGCGGTCGGCGGCACGTCCCATATCAGCAATGCCAAACTGTTGCGCAATCAGTTGTTCGTAAATACTCTGTTCGCTCAGTGGGGTGTCATCTGGCTGGTATTTCAGACTGAGTGCCAGTATACCTTCATTGCGGCCGCGCAATATGGCCAGTGCACGGTGACTGGGCATACTGTGAATCGGTTCGCGGTGATTAAAGTAGTCTTTGAATTTCTCGCCGGCACTTTCCTGACCTTCGAGTATCGTGGCATGGATTTCTCCTTCACGCCACAATTTATCACGTAAGCGCCCAATAAGATTGGCATCTTCGGCAAATTGTTCCATTAGAATTGCACGCGCGCCATCCAATGCCGCCTTGCTATCGGCTACGTTGTCGTTCAGATAGCTTTGTGCGGCGCTTTCCGGATTCAGGTCTGGCTGCGTGAGTAGGGCTTCTGCTAGTGGTGCCAGCCCATGCTCACGGGCAATCTGGGCTTTAGTACGGCGTTTGGGTTTGTAGGGAAGGTAAATATCTTCCAGTGCGGTTTTGTTATCAACTGCTGCTATGGTCTGTCGCAATTCATCAGTGAGTTTGCCCTGTTCTTCGATACTGGATAAGACTGTCTGTTTGCGTTCCTGTAATTCTCGCAGATATTGTAGTCTTTCGGCGAGGGTACGTAGTTGAGTATCATCCAGGCCTCCTGTGGCTTCCTTGCGGTAACGTGCCACAAACGGTACAGTGGCGCCATCATCCAGCAGGTCAATCGCTGCTTGAATCCGTGCAGAAGCAACATTCAGTTCTGAAGCAATTTTCTCAGTGATGTTCATAACAATTTAATATGCAATAAAAAAGGCAAGCATAGCTGGCTATAGTGGCTTTGTCACCTGTTCCTGTTCGTGAATATCGCCATAAGGTATAGTGAGTTGCCTGTATCAGTAAAAAAGGCTATTTGTCTGAGACAAATAGCCGTGAATATTGCTTAGATTAGATGGGTTTATCTGGCGACCGGATAAGTGCCGGGTATCAGGATATCCGTATTGACGGTTTTGATATCAGTATGACCGGTAAAGGCCATGGTGGTATCCATCTCATCGTAGATGATTTCCAGTGCGCGTGTTACTCCGTCTTCACCATATGCACCCAGACCATACAGGAAGGCGCGGCCAATCAATGTACCTTTGGCACCCATGGCAATGGCTTTAAGAACGTCCTGTCCACTGCGGATTCCACTGTCCAGCCAGACTTCAATGTCATTACCTACCGCAGAGATAATATTGGGTAAAGCATGGACAGTAGACGGCGCACCATCAAGCTGGCGGCCGCCGTGGTTAGATACCACAATCGCATCTGCACCGGATTTCACCGCCATTTCGGCATCTTCGGCATCCAGAATGCCTTTGATAATCAGTTTGCCACCCCATAAATCCTTGATTTCTTCAATGTCTTTCCAGCTCAGGCGTGGGTCAAACTGTTCGGATGTCCATGAGGACAGTGAGGTCATGTCAGCTACGCCTTTGGTATGGCCAACGATGTTGCGGAAAGTACGGCGTTGGGTATTGAGCATGGCCAGACACCATTCTGGTTTGGTAGCCAGATTCAACCAGTTGCGCAGGGTTGGTTTTGGTGGGGTAGATAAGCCGTTTTTGATATCTTTGTGGCGTTGTCCCAATACCTGTAAATCGGCAGTAACCACCAATGCTGAACATTGAGCAGCCTGAGCACGACGAATCAGGTCGCGCATGAATTCACGGTCACGCATCACATATAGTTGAAACCAGAAAGGGGCGCTGGTATTTTCAGCAACATCTTCGATGGAGCAGACAGACATGGTAGACAGAGTGAATGGTACGCCGAATTTTTCTGCCGCCCGCGCCGCCAGAATTTCACCATCAGCGTGTTGCATACCGGTTAGTCCTGTCGGTGCCAGTGCCACAGGCATTTTTACTTGTTGCCCTACCATCGTGGTTTCTAGTGTACGGCCGGTCATGTCGGTCAGTACGCGCTGACGAAGCTTAATTCCTTGAAAATCATCACTATTGGCATGATAGGTAGATTCTGTCCACGAACCGGTATCGGCATAATCGTAAAACATTTTCGGTACTTTGCGCTTAGCAACTTTGCGCAAATCTTCGATACAGGTCATCTTGCTTAATTTGTTTTGCATGTGGTTACCTATTTTCAAATTTTCTTGATGGGAATAGTTTTAACTGGACAAGATAAAGTTATACATCAATTCTATCTGGTTGTAATCACTGTCATTGATTTTTGTCGGCATTTAAACTGGTGAGGGCTGCCAATAATCAGACAACACGAGATAGTTTATAAATCATCACCATAATCAGAAGCAGCAGGCAGCTAATGCCAATCAGCATTGTCCAAGGTCCCCAGCGCTGCGTACGTCCACAAAATCCAGCCGTTAATATGGCACAGCAGATGCCGAGTAGGATTAGCAAAATATAAAAGTCCATCTTCTGCTCCAGTAGAATTACTTTGTTGTAAATAATTGATACGATTATTGTAACGGTCAGCCTCCTAACATGTTAGTTTTTTACAGATACAATTATTGTATATAGTATCAGTCCATATATGATATGTATTCATCTGTGTAAAATACTTGGCAGGCAGCAATACCAAAACTGTGGTTTGAACACCAAAAATATCAGGGTGAATGTAATCGTTCTTATCTGCCTGAACAATTGGTCACACAAAATAGGCTTTATCTGTTACAAATTATCCATAAAATAAAACCCCACTCGTAAGTGGGGTTGTACATATAAGGAGAAAAAATTAGTCTTTTTTCTCTTTGTCTTTTACTTCTTCAAATTCAGCATCGACGATATCGTCGTTGCCTTTGTTTTGTGGCTGTTCTGCTTGAGCGCCAGCCTGCTGACCTTCGGCCTGTGCCTGAGCATACATCATTTCGCCCAGTTTCTGGCTGGCTGTACCCAAAGCCTCAGCTTTAGCATCAATTGCAGCTTTGTCTTCGCCTTTAACAGCTTCTTCAGCTTCCTTGATGGCTGCTTCAATTTTTTCTTTCTCAGCAGCATCCAGTTTGTCGCCGTATTCACTTAGAGATTTCTGTACAGAGTGAATCAAGGCTTCAGCCTGATTGCGGCTGCTTACCAGTTCAGCCAACTTGCGGTCTTCTTCAGCATTGGCCTCTGCATCTTTTACCATGCGTTCGATTTCTTCTTCACTCAAGCCAGAAGAAGCCTGAATAGTAATATTGGCTACTTTGCCAGTGCCTTTATCTTTAGCAGATACATGCAGGATACCATTGGCGTCAATGTCAAAAGTTACGTCTACCTGTGGAACACCACGCGGAGCTGGCGGAATATCACTCAGGTTAAACTGTCCCAGACTCTTATTGGCAGAAGCACGTTCACGTTCACCCTGTAATACATGGATAGTTACAGCACTCTGGTTGTCTTCAGCGGTAGAAAATGTCTGCGTTGCCTTGGTAGGAATGGTGGTATTTTTATTGATGAGTTTAGTCATCACACCGCCCATGGTTTCAATACCCAGAGACAATGGCGTTACGTCCAGCAACAATACGTCGTTACGGTCACCAGCCAGTACCGCACCCTGAATCGCAGCACCTACAGCAACGGCTTCATCCGGATTAACGTCACGACGTGGTTCCTTGCCAAAGAAGTCTTTAACCGCTTCCTGTACTTTTGGCATACGGCTCTGACCGCCTACCAGAATCACATCGTTAATTTCGTTTACGCTCAGGCCGGCATCTTTAATTGCGGTGCGGCATGGTTCGATAGAACGAGTAATCAGGTCTTCTACCAGACTTTCGAATTTGGCACGGGTAATTTTCATGGCCAAATGTTTCGGGCCAGAAGCATCCATGGTGATGTAAGGCAGGTTGATTTCAGTCTGCTGGCCGCTGGACAGTTCGATTTTGGCTTTTTCCGCAGCTTCTTTCAGACGCTGTAAGGCCATTACATCATTTTTCAGGTCGATGCCCTGATCTTTTTTGAATTCATCAATGATGTAGTTAATCAGACGCTGGTCAAAATCTTCACCACCGAGGAACGTATCACCATTGGTGGCCAATACTTCAAACTGTTTGTCGCCATCAATTTCAGCGATTTCAATAATGGAAATATCAAACGTACCACCACCAAGGTCATAAACGGCAATCTTGCGGTCGCCTTTTTCACCTTTATCCATACCAAAAGCCAGAGCCGCAGCGGTTGGTTCATTAATAATACGTTTTACGTCCAGACCAGCAATACGGCCGGCATCTTTAGTCGCCTGACGCTGGCTATCATTAAAATAGGCCGGTACGGTAATCACAGCTTCAGTTACTGTTTCACCCAGATAATCTTCAGCTGCTTTTTTCATTTTGCGCAATACTTCAGCAGAAACCTGCGGAGGTGACAGTTTTTCACCATGCGCTTCTACCCATGCGTCGTTGTTGTTGGCCTTAACAATCTGGAAAGGCATGGATTTGATATCGCGCTGTACTTCAGCATCATCAAATTTACGGCCAATCAGACGTTTTACCGCGTAAACAGTGTTCTTCGGGTTAGTTACAGCCTGACGTTTGGCTGGGGCACCCACCAGAATTTCGTTATCGTCCAGATAAGCTACAATGGAAGGTGTAGTACGTGCACCTTCAGCATTTTCTATTACCTTAGTCTGGCCACCTTCGGAAATGGCAACACAAGAGTTGGTAGTACCCAGGTCAATACCGATTACTTTTGCCATAATTTAAAAATCTCCTAATGATTTAATTTCGTAATTTGCGCCGTTATCGTACGGCTGCAAATACAGTAGTTCAAAACCACCGCTATACTATTGCTAATGCATCGTAAATGGGTATGCCCGGGATGATTTCAAGCATAGTTTTGCAAATTTTATCTAAATAATAGCTTGGTAAAAGTCTGCTTTAATATCAATAGCGTTTGCTTACATGGTTATATGTTATATTCATTCAGGCTTGAACAGTAAAATCGTTCTATTTTTGCCAATACCGTCTGATAATTTTTTGCGCTATATCAGACGGTATTTTGCAATAAGAGTTTACAATCACTCTTAATATTAATGATTACTGTCTGGCTGTATCTATATCTTCATGATTTAGGAGTATGTTGTATGCCTGTAAAAATTGGGTTTAAACCCATTCCCGCTGCCATAGCGCTGTTAATCAGCCTGATTATCTGGTTTGCCATACCGGTACCAGAAGGGGTTTCACCTCAGGCATGGCATTTATTGGCCATGTTTGTTGGCGTGATTGCAGCCATCATTGGCAAAGCCATGCCAATTGGCGCGCTATCCATTATTGCCATTATGTTGGTGGCATTAACTGGTGTCACCGCAGAAACCCCCGACATGGCCATGAAGGATGCCCTGAGCAGCTTCGGTAATTCGCTGATTTGGCTGATCGGTGTGGCTATCATGATTTCACGTGGTTTGTTAAAAACCGGCTTGGGTGCACGTGTTGGCTATCTGTTTATTGGTTTGTGGGGTAAACGCACCTTGGGTGTTGCCTATAGTCTGGCCGTAGTGGAATTGTTACTGGCTCCGGTTACACCAAGTAATACAGCCCGTGGTGGTGGCATTATTCATCCAATCATGAAATCCATTGCATCCAGCTATGATTCTGACCCAGAAAAAGGTACAGAAAAGCGCATGGGTAAATTTCTGGCACTAGTAAATTACCACGCCAATCCCATTAGCTCAATCATGTTTATTACTGCTACTGCGCCTAATCCATTAATTGTGGATCTTGTAGCCAAGGCAACAAACAATAATATTCATCTATCCTGGGGTACATGGGCACTGGCCATGTTATTGCCCGGTCTGGTAGCCATGTTCCTGATGCCACTGATTATATATTGGATGTATCCGCCTGAAATCAAGCAGACTCCGAATGCGGTTGCATTTGCTAAAGAACGCCTGAAAGAACAAGGACCAATGACCCGTGATGAAAAAATCATGCTGGGTATTTTTGCAGTATTGCTGATTCTGTGGGCAGGTATTCCGGCCATGCTGTTGGGTAAATTCCTTGAGGTTGTCCCACCTGTCTTTATGGTTGACCCAACCACTACCGCGTTCATTGGTTTATCACTATTATTGTTAACCGGTGTATTAAGCTGGGACGACATCCTAAAAGAAAAAAGTGCATGGGATACCATTACTTGGTTTGCTGCACTGGTAATGATGGCGACTTTCCTGAATAAACTGGGGCTGATTACTTGGTTCTCCGGTGTACTGGAAAGCAGTATTGGTAGTCTGGGTATGGGCTGGATGGGTGCATGTGCACTGTTATTACTGGCTTATATGTATGCACACTATATGTTTGCTAGTACCACCGCACATATCACAGCTATGTTTGCTGCCTTCTATTCTGCTGGACTGGCACTGGGCGCACCTCCAATGCTGTTTGCACTAATGATGGCTGCCGCTTCCAGTATCATGATGACGCTTACCCATTACGCTACCGGTACTTCACCAGTGGTATTCGGTTCTGGCTATGTTACCTTGGGTGAATGGTGGAAAGTTGGTTTCATCATGAGCGTAATTGAACTGATGATATTTGTTGTTGTCGGTGGTATATGGTGGAAAGTTCTGGGTTACTATTAATCTAGGTCTGTTCATCCTCACAGGCTGCCAGAAAATATGGCAGCCTGTTTTGTTGTTTAAAATCAAATTCAATGGTTTTAACAGGAATTTCACTTGTTGCTTCTGTCTGGGATCGGTTATGATGCATTGCCTTAAGGGAGTAGTTGCACAGGTGGTTTTTCCAGTACCTGTGGTTACGGTCAACATATTTGCAGCATTTGCTGTATGGTCGTAACGTCTGACCAAATGGTGGATTAACGAGACTTGAGACAGGATAAAACCGCTATGGCGGGCGTTTTATCATGTCTTTTGTCTTTAAGCCCGCCAACGGTATTCTAAAAATGATTCATGCTTTTCTGTCTTCTGTTATACCAGTCGCTTTGGCTGAAATTGGTGACAAAACTCAATTACTGACTTTATTTCTTGCTACCCGCTTTGCACGAAAATATGCCATTATCGCCGGTATGCTATGTGCTACCCTGCTTAATCATATTGTTTCTGCTTGGTTTGGGGTTGAAGTAGCGCGTTTTTTTACGCCCCAATTAATGGGCTGGGTAGTTGGGTTCAGTTTTCTGGTAGTTGGCTTATGGCTGTTAAAACCAGATAAAGATGATGGGGTCGATACCCGTTTTATGCGCTATGGTCCATTTGTGGCTACAGCAGTATTGTTTTTTCTGGCAGAAGTAGGAGATAAAACCCAAATCGCCACAATATTACTGGCCGCTCAATATCGTGATTTGTACTCAGTAGTGTTGGGCAGTACCGTAGGCTTATTATTGGCTAATGTTCCAGTGATATTTTTTGGCAACTGGCTGATGCAACGCTTACCTCTCAATCGAATCCGCATAGGTGCCTGTTTCTTGTTTTGTCTTTTAGGTATCATTACCCTGATACAGACATGGTTAAACTAAAATATCAGGCATGACTGAGCAGATTGATTAATATTACCGGACTCATCAAAATACCATGCAAAAACAGTTAAAACGCTGTGACTGGGTTAAAGCAGATCCTCTCTATCAGCATTATCATGATAATGAATGGGGGCAGGTGCAGAAAGACGGACAAAAGCTGTTTGAAAAAATCTGTCTGGAAGGCCAGCAGGCCGGCTTATCATGGATTACCGTGTTAAAAAAACGCGATGAATACCGGCGCTGTTTTTACAATTTTGATCCACATAAAATTATTACCATCACAGATATCAAACCATTACTACAAAATCCGGGATTGATTCGCCATCCGGCTAAATTGCAGGCCATTATAAATAACGCCCACGCCTATCTCTCCATGCAGCGGCATGGAGAGGATTTTGCCCGTTTTATCTGGTCGTTTGTCAATCATCAACCAGTTATCAATCACTATAAACTTTTATCTGAAGTGCCAGCCCAGACAAAAGTCAGCGCTGCCATGTCCAAAGCGTTAAAAAAACGCGGCTTCAGCTTTGTCGGACCTACTACTTGCTATGCATTCATGCAATCAATGGGACTAGTAAATGATCATTTAACTAGCTGTTTTTGTGCTCAGCATTAAAAAAGCCAGTTTGTACACATCATCATATCATCAGAATAAACTCAACATTCAACCGCAATAAATACACAAATTAAAAAATCATATGCAAACAATAAAAGCTGCGATAAAAAGCATAAGCACAGTAAATAATTTGTCGTACAATCAGATCCCTTGATGGAATATACAGATTTATTAATTAATTAACCTAATCAGGGTAGTTAATCTATTTGTTTTTATTGTTTAATAGTTTAGTTTAGACCCAATGAGCCATTGCCATGCAAAACAAGTTCAGACTTGGTCTTTATTTTAGTGTCTGCGTACTGTTATCAGGTTATTTAACCCCAGTTTTGGCTGAAGATAAAACAGCAGCATCTGCGGCTAGCGAACCTGCGCCGATAACTTGGTATGCATGCCCGCTGGCAAATAATCATGTCAGCTACACAACTAAACCATTAGATGTTCAATGCCAGATTGCCAAACATCCGCCCACAGACAGCGATGATTTAAAAAAACATTCTCTGGAAAATCAGAATGCTCCCGGCTTAGAGCAGTTACAACGTCTCTGGTATAGTGCTGAATTTGGTCGTGACAGCGATTTAATGAAAGTACCGCCAACACCTAAAATGGGTATTTTGCTGCGCCAGCAAACACCCAAACCAGATACCACCACTGCAATTAAAAATAAAAATAACGCGGCTACAGTACCAGCAAAAATAATTGTAGTACCCAAATTAACCCCAAAGCAGCTAGTACAACGTGATATTACCAGTGAACAACGTGCGCTAGCGACAGCTCAGCAGCAACTGCGTCGAGCACAAAAACAAGGCATTGTTGCCCAAATTCAGCGCTGGCAGCAAAATGTCACCGACCGTCAGGCCAATATCCGCGTATTGAAACAAGAGTTAAGCCGATACTAAAAATAAACCAATAACCATATTTCAAAGTATAGGCAATAACCAGTAATCAAACTTGTAGCCAGAACGTTACCGGTCCATCATTAACCAAAGAAACCTGCATATTTGCTGCAAAAATTCCAGTTTTAGTAATAAGCTGTTTTTGGCACAACTCAACAAAATAATTATACAAACGATTAGCTTCAGCAGGCATTGCACCTTTAGTAAAACTTGGTCTCGTACCTTTTTTGGTATCAGCGGCAAGAGTAAATTGTGATACAACCAATAGCTGCCCATTCACCTGCTTAACATTCAAATTCATTTTATCATCCTGATCACTAAAAACCCGGTAACCAAGTACCTTGTCACAAAGACGTTCAGCTTTTTGTTGATCATCACCCTGTTCAACACCTAACAGAATCAGCAGCCCATGTTCTATCTGGCCGACAATTTCAGCGTTTACACAGACACTGGCTTGTTTAACACGTTGTATTAATGCAATCATTGAATATCCTGTTTAAAATCTATCTAATTTTTTTAATTTCTTTCCCTTTAGACGATTATTCTATCAGTACAGATTAAAAAAACACCATACAGGCAAGTAACCAAACACTATCCATCTGGTACCAATCAGAAAATCCAACCCAATAAAAAACGCCTGCTTAAGTACAGGCGTTTTTTATTATGACAATAAGGCTTAATCAAAATCATGAATAAACTGTACTCCGGTTAACCGCGAGGACAGAATAGCTGATTTAATCATGCGTAAGGCTTTGGGGCGAACAAAATTACGTCGCGAGGCCAATATTACACGTCGTTCTGGTGTCGGATTGGAAAAAGGAATAATACTGAATAACAGATGGTCATTTTCCGTTAATGCTGTAGCAGGCATCACGCTAATACCCAAACCACTGGCAACCATATGCCGAATAGTATTAATAGAACTTCCTTGAATACTATTCGACAAACCCAAAATTTTCTGACGCGAAGCCAGTTCCTGACAGCTATCCAGTACATTATCACGCATACAATTACCCTCTGTAAGCAACAATACACGTTCTTCGCTCAGTTGTTTTGGCGTAACTTCGTCGAGCTGCTCAAAAGGATGACCTTTTGGAACAATAACAAAAAAAGGTTCATCATAGAGAGGGATGGTTTCCAGTCCCGTTTCATGAAACGGTTCAGCAGCCACAATTGCATCCAGAGCACCACGCTTGAGTGATTCCGTTAGCACATCAGTGTAATTTTCATCCAGTTGCAACGGCATTTCTGGTGCTAGCTGCCGCAATGACAAAATCAGTTTCGGTAATAAATAAGGTGCAATTGTAAAAATTAGCCCAAGCTTAAATATCCCTTCCAGCTCGCTTTGTTCCTGATTTGCCATTAGCTTGATACGATCAGCTTCCTCAAGCACCCGACGTGCCTGTAGCACAATTCGCTGGCCGGCTTCAGTTGTCATGACTTCATTACTGCTGCGGTCAAATAATGTCAGTCCTAACTCTTCTTCCAGCTTCTTAATTGCAATAGATAAAGTAGGTTGGCTCACAAAACATCGTTGGGCCGCACGTCCAAAATGTTTTTCCTGAGCTACAGCCACAATATAGCGCAATTCAGTCAGCGTCATTCACTGGCCTTTTCTTACCTGTTTCCGGTAAGGTAATATTGAGTGCCAATACATCCATACCATCTTTCTTTTCCTGAGTAATCTGAATATCATTCAAAGACACATGAACATATTTTGACAACACTTCCAATAGCTCTTTTCGCAGTGTAGGCAAATAATCCGGCGTTTGTGTAGCACGCTCTTGCGCAATAATAATCTGCAAGCGGTCGCGTGCCATCTGAGCGGATTGTTGCTTCTTGCCAAAAAGAAAATCCATTATAGACATGGCTTAACCTCCAAATAGGCGCTTGAGAAAGCCTTTTTTCTCAGCATCCAGAAAGCGGATTGGACGGTCTTCACCCAACAGGCGCGCCACCACGTCTTCATACGCGTCAGCAGCCACAGAATTCTCCTGCAAAATAACAGGCGTACCCGAATTAGAAGCCTGTAGCACATTTTGTGATTCAGGAATCACACCAATCAAAGGAATGCGCAAAATATCCTGAATATCCTGAACCGACAGCATTTCACCTTTTTCTACCCGTTCAGGCGAGTAACGCGTAATCAGTAAATGTTCTTTTACCGGAGCGCTATTCGTTTCAGCACGACGGGATTTGCTGGATAAAATCCCCAAAATACGATCAGAATCCCGTACACTGGAAATTTCCGGATTGGTGGTTACAATAGCTTCATCTGCAAAGTACAAAGCCATCAGAGCACCCTGCTCAATACCCGCCGGTGAATCACAGACCACGTAGTCGAAGCCCATCTTGCCAGTCAGGTCTTTTAAAACCTTTTCCACCCCATCCCGAGTAAGCGCATCCTTATCACGAGTTTGCGAGGCAGGTAAAACATAAAGATTGTCGCAGTGCTTATCCTTGATTAACGCCTGATTAAGAGTAGCTTCATTCTGGATAACATTAATCAGGTCATAAACCACACGGCGCTCACAACCCATAATCAAATCCAGATTACGCAAGCCTACGTCAAAATCAATTACCGCAGTTTTATGGCCGGCTAAAGCCAAACCTGTTGAAATGCTGGCACTGGTCGTGGTTTTACCAACCCCACCTTTACCTGACGTCACCACAATAATCTTTGCCACAATTAAATTCCTTTTGTTATATAAATGAATCAATCAATACATTCACAAATCAGCAACACATAAAGTTCATGAGTCTGAATAAATTAATTTGCCTGAATCGCACTGAGTACCAGCCGGTCATTTTGCAGAAAAATCTGCACCGCGTGACGATCCAGATGTGCCGGTAACTGTTGATCAAAAATACGATAAATACCTGCCACAGATACAAGTTCAGCCTGCATAGACTGGGCAAAAATACGAGTATCCTTATTACCCGCTGCGCCAGCTAAAGCCCGGCCGCGTAAAGGGCCATAAATATGAATATTGCCATCAGCAATGATTTCCGCGCCTTCGCTAACCAGCCCCAGAACAATCAAATCAGATTTTTCCGCATAAACCTGCTGCCCGGTACGAATCGTACGGTCAATAACCAGTGTTGGCAGAGCATTTGTGGCAACTGACGAAATAATTTTTTCATTATTAACATTTGCCGCTTGTGGAGACAGTGCCTCGGCTACAGCTTTAACCCGTGTATTAGCCTGCTCTTCCGGCAAAATACTAAAAGCTATATTTTGTTGTTTAGCCAAACTGGCCCATACTGCATCAGAATGACGAACAGCTATAATACGCAAATGATATCGTGCAAACAGCGCAATCAACTTTCCCAAATCCACTGTTGCCGGATTGGCAAGATTTTGCAGATCCAGAGTAAAAGGCATATTACGTAAATTACCAAAACGTTCTGCCCGTTGCTTTAATTCATAGTTAATCAAAGTCAGGTCATCAGTCAGTAACTGTACTGATAGTGCATCCAGACGCGCGGATTTCACATTAAAAGCAGCTTTCATTAACGTGTTTGCCCAAGTAAATTATGATTAGAATATAGAGTAAGTACCGAAGTGTACCGTTTTGATTAAGCGGCTTCAATTACAACCCATGACCTTAAACAAAATAATCACTCTTTAGCCGAGAAAAATTGATAATGACTGACACCTTTACCAAATCCACTCAACCAACAAAATCATATATACCACGAATAAATATCATCGGTACCGGTAAAGTTGCTTCAACACTGGCCATCATCTGGCATCAAAGTGGGCAAATCAATATACAGGCAGCCTGGAACCGCAGTTTTACAGCAGCACAGCATCTTAAGAACCACATACCGCATATTCAGCTTCACCAACAGCTAAATACCTTACCACCCGCAGATATCATAGCCATAGGTGTCAGTGATCAGGCCATAGAAACAATTAGCCAACAAATTAATCAGGCAGATTGGATAACAGCCAGCACATTAATACTTCATTTTAGCGGAGCATTAAATAGCAAAGTATTAATGTCAAACAAACAGAAAGCATTAACTGGTTCATTACATCCAGTATTTGCTTTTGCCTCAATCGAAACAGCAATGAATACATTGGCCGGCCATCTGTGCGCCATAGAAGGTGATAGTGCAGCATTACCTCTATTACAACAGCTAGCACAGGCGGCAAACCTAAACAGTTTCAGTATTGATTCTGCTCAAAAAAATCGCTATCACGCAGCACTTTCCATCAGTGCTAATTTTTTAGTCACATTAAATGCTTATGCACGCAATATATTAACTTCCCTATCCTTACCGCAAGATTTAGCAGAAAAACTGGTCAACCAGCTAATGCAGCAAAATCTGAATCAGCTGCAAATAATGTCACCAACAGAAGCATTAACCGGCCCGATAAAACGAGGCGACAGCAACACAATCGCTCACCATTGGCAAGCATTAAATTCTTCAGAGCAGGCAGTTTATAAAGCACTGGCAGAACAAACTTTAAACTTAACCACATTAAGCAGCGACAAACACCAACAGATACTGCAAATAATTTCAACAACAGATACTAAGCCATTAAAGTAAAAGAAATATATTAAGGTAGCTGCTTACACCGAAAACAATCTGAAACCAAGTGTCAAAAATAAATTATTTTAAAATCAATTTATTATTAATTTATACAAAAATAAACGGAGGAAGTAGTTGACAGCGTTTTAGGTGAGGCGTATAGTTCGCCTTCTTCGCTGATGACGCGACACGAAACGAACTAAACAGTTTAAAGTAGAACGCAGTCGAAAGCAATGCTCT
>NZ_CAJZCE010000018.1 GCF_914768025.1 Snodgrassella gandavensis
TAAAATAGATACGATCTGATGTTCAGTCATCTTTTTCATGTTTAAATCCTCTGTTGGTTAATGAAGAGAATTTTCTACTTCGGAGCTGTACTATTTTAGGGGGTAGTTACACCTGATATCCCGGTTAAAGCTTAGTCCGCCAATAAAATATCTTTTACATATCTCATTTTGATTTGCAGTGATAGCGTTGTTGCTCTATCCGTGCCCGCTATACGCCTATTTGTCAATTTCGTGCCGTTAAGACTATTCACCGTTGAAAAATAAAGCAGTAGCAGATGCCATAGTTAAGAATTCAGTTTTGAAACCGATTAAGCCACGGTCTGGAACATGATAATCTAAATGTATCTGTTCTTTATTAGCTGGCATGGTATGATGATTTAACTGCACTAAACTAATGGTAAAGATGATTTAATTCAACAGTTAAGGATAAGTAACCATGAAAGTAGCAGTATTTGTTGCGCCCGGTAAAGTAGCCATACGGGAAATGGACAAACCTGTTATCCAGAAACCCACCGATGCCATTATCCGTATTGTCCGTGCCTGTGTTTGTGGTTCGGATTTATGGTGGTTTCGCGGTATCAGCCAGCGTGAAGCTGAAAGCACTGTCGGGCATGAAGCGATTGGGGTGGTCGAAGCTGTAGGCAGTGCAGTGACCCACATCCAGAACGGTGATTTTGTTATCGTACCCTTTACGCATGGTTGTGGACATTGTGCTGTCTGCGAGGCCGGTTTTGATGGTAATTGCCAGAATCAGGAACAGGGTGGTAATGGCGGCTATCAAGGTGAGTATCTGCGCTTTAGCAATGCAGACTGGGCACTGGTTAAGATTCCCGGCCAGCCACAGGATTATTCTGATGATGTTCTGAATTCATTGCTTACATTAGCCGATGTCATGGCTACGGGCTACCATGCAGCGGCCAGTGCTGAAGTTAAACGGGGTGATACTGTAGTGGTGATGGGCGATGGTGCAGTTGGCTTGTGCGGTGTTATTGCAGCGAAACTGCGCGGTGCAGAACGCATTATTGCCATGAGCAGGCATCCGGACAGGGCACAACTGGCACAGGAATTCGGTGCCACCGATATCGTGCCGGAACGGGGTGATGAAGCAGTTGAAAAAGTATTGTCGCTGACCAGTCAGGCTGGGGCTGATGCCATACTGGAATGCGTAGGTAGCGAGCAATCTTTACAAACGGCCATCGCAGTAGCGCGAGCGGGGGCTATTGTTGGTTGTGTAGGAGTACCACAGCAGACTGAAATCAAAATTGGCGATATTTTCTGGCGTAATATAGGCTTGCGTGGCGGTATTGCCAGTGTGACTACTTATGATAAAAACCTGTTATTGCAGGCAGTTTTGAATGAGGAAATTCAGCCGGGGAAAGTCTTTACTCAGCGCTTTGATTTAACCAATATTCAGGCTGCCTATGATGCAATGGATCAGCGTAAAGCCATTAAGTCTTTACTGATTATCAGCCATTAAAAACACATATTCCCCGCTGGCACAGGGAATGGCTTAGCGGGGAGTATGTACTTGCTCAGTAAATGCTGCAAACACTGTTATCCAACTAAATCAGACTATACCTTTCATCCCCTCTGGTAAATAACGTTCACCCTGGATATCAATGTGGTATTTCAAATCATTCAACGTCTGCATATCGGCTGCTTCCAGTTGTAAAAAGCTGGCCTGATTATTTTCGTGCAGATATTTTTCGTTTTTGGTACCCGGAATCGGTACAATATGCGCCCATTGTGCCAGCAGCCATGCCAGTGCAATCTGCCCCATAGTACAGTTGTATTTGGCAGTCATGGGTTTTAATGCCTGTAACAGGCGTTTATTGTGTTCCAGATTGCTGTCCTGAAAGCGCGGATTGGTACGGCGAAAATCATTTTCAGCCAAATCTTCCTTGCCCTGAATCCGGCCGGTGAGAAAACCGCGTCCCAGCGGAGAGTAGGGCACCAAGCCGATATTTAATTTTTTCAGCAGGGGTAGTAATTCATCTTCAATATTGCGGGTCCATAGCGAATACTCTGTCTGCACAACTTCGACTGGATAAACTGCACAGGCACGCTGCAAAACCGGAGCGGACACTTCACACAAACCAATATGAGCAATCTTGCCAGCCTCTACCAGCTCGGCCAGAGCCTGCATGGTATCCTCAATTGCTGCATCCGGATCAATGCGGTGAATATAAAATAAATCAATTTGCTCAATACCCAGTCTGGCCAGAGAATCATCACAGCACTGTTTAATGTATTCAGGGCGATTATTGATATTGCGGTTATAGCCGGCGGTATTACTTCTATCAATACCGCATTTGGTGGCGATGGTGAGTTGCGCTCGAGCTGAATCAGGCAGCGTTTTCAGCACAGAACCAATCAGCTTTTCATTTTCACCACGACCATACATATCAGCTGTATCAAGTAGAGTAACACCACTGTCGATAACTTTATGTAAGATTGTGCGTGCATGTGCTGTATCTACCTCACCATAGAATTCACTCAAGCCCATAGCGCCATAGCCAATGGCTGATACAGTGAGATGCTGACCAAGTTTGCGTTGTGGTAAAGAAAGAGTCATTATTTATTATCCTGTCAGAATTAGTTATGCCAAAATTGTTTAGTAAATATTGCATATATTTATTTAAAGTCAGGCAAATGCTTTATTGCTGGTACTGATAGTAAATAATTAAACTTGAGAATAGAAATACAAAATCATTGATATGAAAAACGTATCAATCTATTGTATCTTTTTTAGGATGGCAGGATACAAAGTCTCTATACGGATACAGAAGCTGTATTGTGAAGCTTAAAGTACCCAATCATCTCATTGATTATGGTGTTTTCCGCCGCCGACTTATGCCAGAGCAGATGCATATCCATAGATAGCTGCTGCTCATGTTTTGCAGTCAGCCTTTTATACACCACTCCTTGCATCTGTGCCTGCGTCATTGAGGCTGGCAGCAACAGCATACCTCTGCCCATAGCTATTTCCATCAGCATAGTTAAGAAGTTAGGTAGTTTCTGCTGCAAAGTCAGCGGGGTTGGTAATTGGCTGATTATCTTTTGCAGCCGGTCATACAACGCCGGATTCTGATAACGTTTGCACCAGTACAGAGGCAAATCCACCACTGTATTCAAATCTACTTTTTCCTGTGCGCAGGCCGGATGATTCTCCGGCAAAGCCAGTAGCATGGTTTCCTGATAGACCAATAAACTATTGGCCTGATGACTATTGTGCTTATAATCAGAAATAATCACCAAATCAATATTGCTTTTATTGAATTCAGCCAGCAGCTCTTTGGAAGAATAGTTTTGCTGCCACAGGTTGATATGTTGCTGGAAGCGGCTGATAAATTCATTGAAGAGCGGAACAAAATTAAACCCCAGAATTTTAGTAATACCAATGGTTATCCGTTCAGCAGAGTGATGATTAACATTGCTTATTGCCAGCGATAAACCTTCTAGCCAGCTTCTGGCCTTATCCTGAAACTGTTTACCCTGTGCAGTAAGCACGACATAGCGGGTATTACGCACGAACAGTGTGGTTTGCAGTTTCTCTTCCAGTGCCTTGATTTGCATGGATAGCGGTGGCTGACTTATCCCCAGCCTGCTGGCAGCCTTGCGAAAATTGCCTTCTTCACACACTGCCAGAAAATATTGCAACTGCTTAATCGTGGGCAGATGCCGGCTGTAAATAGCCGAATTATCCAGCTTATGTTCCGGTTGAACCGGTAGGTGATTACACATATTTCTCCTGCTTGATCAGCTTATGCCAGTTTAGTGGCTACCAAATAAACCGTTTTGCAAGGCAAAAGTATTTATATTTATGCAGACAGAGGCAGCTTTAAATTAAATATTATGAGCTATTTTCATTAATATTATGCAGTTTATAAGCTACCCGAGTAATTTTCAATGGTAATAGTCTTTGCGTCTGTGATTAGGCTGGAGCAAAGATAGTTGAAATTTGTGTGAACAAATTTATTAATATTAGTATAAAAGGCCAGATTGAAAAAAGGTGATTTGGGTGTTAATTATTTTCCAAACAATTTTTTAGAATCTGGCCTGTTATATGGCTTCAGTAAAGTCACTGTTAATTGGCTAGTGAGATATCACGCCGTCTGAATACCAGTGTAGCTATCAGGAAGAAAATGCATGCATAGACAATATTGGCCAGTAAGGCGATATAGAATTCATTCTGAATAGGGTTTTCGATTGCATCTTTCATTAAATAAATTAAATAGCTATTTACATTTAACGGGCATAATTTATATAACCATCCGTCTGTTGGTAGGTCAAGATAAATTAAATTGATTATCGCCCACAGAGCAGCGGCAAAGAAATAATACACAATGCTGCAACCAGTAACGAAAGCAGGGCTGCTGGTCAGGGAAGAAAGCATTAGTGCAAATGCAGTAAAAAATACTGTAACCGCTAATATGCATAAGGTATATATATTAATATATTTTATTATTACACTAAATTCTGGTAATTGGTGTAGTGTTATCAAATGTAATATTAAGGAGATAATTACAAATACAAGCAAAACCACTGGCATTAGTATTGTTAATGCTCCGATTTTTGCCAGTAATATCTTGTAACGTTGATAAGGACGTGTGAGGATAAATTTAATTGTACCTCTGGATATTTCTGTACTCAGAATATTGGAAGCATAAATAATGGCGATAAAATTGATAAAACAGTAGCAAATAGTTATGCCATAAAAAAATGCCTTATTACAATTTGAAGCTGAAAGTGAGTCCGTTGTTTTCGAAAATATAGAACCCATTGTGCTAAAATAGATGATTAATACAATTAATAATATTAAAGGTATGATAATCGCGCTGCGAACGTTGCGAAGATATTTACGCCATTCATTAATCAGTAATTTCATTGGTTAACCCTTTTTTTGATTATCGCTGTTAATGGAATTAAGGAATGAGTCTTCCAGAGAGTAATGTGTTAGTTTTAAGCCGATTAAGGGTATATTGTTTTCAAGCAGCAGTTTGGCAATTTCCGCACGTGGGTCGTGATCATTCTGGTTAATTGCGATTTCAAGGCTATTGAGCTGGTTGGTAACCTGATATCCCTTTTGTTGTAATATTTTTTCTGCCACTAATATATCTCCGCCCACTTCTACGTGAACAATATTATTGGATTTACCGAGGAAATCAGTCATTGTGCCTGCGTATATTTGTCTGCCACGGTTAACAATAAAGATATCGTTAACAATTTCCTGTAGCTCGGCGAGAAGATGGCTGGAAATAATGATGCTGTTGCCATTGCGGACAAAATTTTTCATCAAGTTGCGGAAGTCTTTCATTCCCTCAGGGTCGAGGCCATTCATGGGCTCATCCAGAATTAATACTTTGGGCTGATGGATGGTAGCGTTTGCTACGCCCAATCTTTGCCGCATGCCCAAGGAATAACCTTTAACTTTTTGCTGCTCAGCCCCTTTGAGACCGGTAGAGGCTAAGGATTGTATTATTTCGTTTTTGCTGATTGACTGGCGGCTCATATCAGCAAATACCTGTAGATTATTAAAACCAGACATATAATTATAAAATTCAGGGTTTTCAATTATGGTACCCAGATTGAATGCAGCTTGCTCGTAGTCTTGCTGAATATCATGGCCACAGATTTTAATCTCTCCTGAAGTGGGAAACATTAAACCTGTGAGCATTTTCAGCATGGTGGTTTTGCCGGCACCATTGGGGCCGATGAAACCCATAATTCGGCCGGGTGCAATTTTGAATGAAATGTTATCCAAAATTTGCCGGCCTTTGATTTTTTTGGAAACATTTTTTACTTCAATCAGATAATCGGTATTTCCCACGATAAACCTTTCTCATTTTGTGGTTTGATGTAAATCGTTCAGTTGTTGTGTGATTGAATGCATGCCTACTTCTGAATAGAAAAAAGGAAGGATGTTTTTCCTATTAATAATACGATGAATAATAGTATATTAAACATAATTTAACAATTATACAGGGCAATTGTTTATGCAGCATAATCTTGTGTCGGGGGTGATGCTGGTATTGGTTAGTTCAGGTTGAGCATTCTGAATAGATAATCCTGTTGTGATAGGTAATCTGTATTGTCTGTGTAATTGTGCTGTAACTGAACAAGGAAGATAAATATTTGAGACGGGTTTTTGCTGTTGACAGGTTTGAATGCTTTAGCTGCAATAGCTGATTTGAAATGCTTGGTTTGGGCTGATAATAAAAAAGCACAGCAGAAGCTGTGCTTTTTTATATTTTTTGGCGCGGCGGACGGGGCTCGAACCCGCGACCCCCGGCGTGACAGGCCGGTACTCTAACCAACTGAGCTACCACCGCGCATATTTTATGCTATGCATAAAACAGAAAACTGGTGGGTGATGACGGAGTCGAACCGCCGACATTCTGCTTGTAAGGCAGACGCTCTACCAACTGAGCTAATCACCCGTGCTTGGGAAAGTCGGTATTAAACCAGATATGCTGCCTGATGGCAAGTGCTGATTGTGAAAAAATTAGCTTGTTCCCTGTAGTGACCAGTTTTCAAAGAGAATTACTTTGTCTCTGAGGCCGAGTACCACCAGTGTGTCTGAGGCTTTGAAGCGGAAATCTGGATCAAACTCGCGTAGCTGGTGAGCGTTGCGGCGTACGGAGAGCAGTTTTATGTTCAGTTTGTCCAGTGGCAGGTCGCTGATGCTTTTGCCTACTAGAAAGGCATCCGGTGGCAGGGTGAAAGCCTGACGGAAGTAATGAACGCTTTCATCGGAAATTTCGTCATCACTGCCGGCAAACAGGCCTTCGAGTGCCTGATAGCGGTCTTGACGAATACGCTGCATGATTTGATAGACTTCATCAAATGGTTTGCCTGAGCTTAATAGTGCTTGGCTGGCTAGTGTAAGGCTGGATTCTTTTTCATCGGAAACGATGTCGTCGGCGCCTATATTGGTGAGGACGGGGATGTTGTCGTCGCTGGTGACGCGCACGATTACTGGCATGGTGGGGGCAATCAGCATGATGTTGCTGAGGATGTGTTTGGCCTCGGTCATGTTGTTAATGGTGATGAGTACGGTGTTGGCACGTTTTAATCCGGCTGCCTGTAATACTTCCTGCCTTTTGGCGTCTCCGAAGGTAACTGGTTCACCGGCTGCCTTGGCGGTAGCCACGCGTTCAGCATCCAGATCGATGGCGTAGTAGGGTGTGTCTTCCTGTTGCAGAACGCGGGCGATACTCTGGCCACAGCGACCGAAGCCGATGATGAGGATATGGTCGGATTTGTTCATGGTGTCAACCAGTATGCTCTGCAAGTCAACTGCTTGTTCGTCCCAACTGCGTTTAACCAGCAGTTTGGCGATTATGTCGGCACTTTTCATGATAAAGGGTGCCAGTATCATGGACAGCAGGATGGCAGCTATGGCTGCCTGCTGCAACTCGAGTGAAATAAGTTTGAGTGCACCGCTAATGGCTAGTATGACGAAACCGAATTCACCGCCCTGTGCCAGATACAGTGCAGTTTTGAGGCTGTCGCCGGTATTTTCTTTCATGTAGCGGCAAATGCCATACAATACCAGTGCTTTGAGGATGACAAGTAATGCACATAGCGCCAGTATCAATAACCAGCTTGACTGCAAAACCTGTATGTTGAGTTTCATGCCGATGGTAATGAAGAAAAAGCCGAGCAGGATGTCACGGAAAGGACGGATGTCGTCTTCTACCTGATAGCGGTATTCTGTTTCTGAAATCAGCATGCCAGCCACGAATGCGCCCAGTGCCAGCGACAGGCCGGCTAGCTGGGTGAGGTAGGCAACGCCCAGTGTAACCAGCAATACGTTAATCATGAATAGTTCGCTGGATTTGGTGCGTGCAATCAGGCGAAACCATATCGGCATGATTTTGCTGCCGACTACCAGCAGCAGGCCAAGTGCCAGTGCCATGGTGAGCAGGGCTTTGCCCATTTGCAGCATCAGTCCGTCACTGCTGTGTGCCAGTGCGGGAAACAGGATCATCAGCGGTACGACGGCAATATCCTGCATCAGCAATACGCCCATAATCATGTGGCCGTAGTGTTGTCCCAGTTCGTTTTTCTCTACCATGATGCGACTGACGATGGCGGTAGACGACATGGTCATGGCGGCGGCAAGGGTAAATGCCCATGTGAGCTGGATGCCCATGACGCCAAGTATGATAAAGAGAGCAGTCAGGGTAAGTGCCACCTGTAATCCGCCCAGCCCGAGTACCAGCCGGCGCATGGCTTTAAGTTTGCCAATGGAAAACTCCAGTCCGATGCTGAACATGAGGAAGGTAATGCCGATTTCGCCGATAAATTCGGTGGCATGATTCTGGTTGATTAAATGCAGCCAGCCCGGGCCGGCAATAAAGCCAACCACAAGATAGCCTAGCATGGCGGGAATGTGCAGACGGCGACAGATGATAGCGGCCAAAACAGCCACCAATAGGATCATCACGACAGGGCCAAGAGAGATATGCATAATATGTTGATTTTATTTATTTAAAATTTTATTATCATATTTTAACATAGAAGCTTTGGCTTGTGCGGACTTATCCTTATTTAAGACTGTTTTTTTGAGGCAGATTAATGTAAATAGTTACGCAATTGTTTCAGTGCCGCCCATGCTGTGGCCTTTAAGTGGCTTTGACGCAATAATCGTGCCGGATGGGGTGATATGACATATGGGATATTGTGCAGGTTCTGCGCCAGTGTATTCTGGTCGAGCTGGGTAAATATTTGACCAAGTAGCAGGACAGCCTGTGGCCTGATGTGCTCGATTTGTGCTCTGAGGTAGGGCAGACAGGCATGCAGGTGTTCGGCGGTGATGCGCAGGCTGATGTTGGGCGCACACTTTACCTGACTGGTATAAAAAACTTCTTCGGCACTGATATTGATGGCGGCCAGCATGTTGTTGAGCAGTTTGCCTACTTCACCACTGAAAAGCTGCTGGCTGCTGTCGTCTGGTGGTGCCGGATTGGAGCTGACTACCAGCAGGCGTGCGTTGACTGCACCGTAGCCGGGCAGAGGGGTGCAGCGTTCCTGATGCAGGTTGCAGCGGGTGCAGGCTATCAGTGCGGTAGGTATGGCCTCAAAGCTGATGTTTAATTCGCCCGCTATGGATTGGTGGCTGCTGCTGTCGATGCTGCTGTCTACTGCTGTTTGTGTCTCTGGTAGGGCGGTAGGAGGACGCTGACTGATAATTTGCTGCAAGGCAGCGCGGTGACGGTTGGTTGGCTGCGGGAACGATCTGTGCGCTGGCTCGGTCTTGGCAGCAGCTATGGCTTGTTGCTCGCCAGTGCTGGAGGGGGTAGGCTGGCGAGTAGGTGCCGTGCTGTTGTCGTCTACTGAGGTATTTTTTTCGGCTGCATCTGGAATGATTAGATGTGCAGCCTGTGATAACCACATGGGCCCCAAGCCCATTGCTTCGTGTAAGTAGAGATAGCGGCTGTCTAGCATAGTTTTTCCATTAGCACGGCATCGTCGCCATTCTGATAATAGTTTCTGCGCAGGCCACAGCGTTTGAAGCCATTGTGTTCATATAACTGTAATGCGCCACCATTACTGGCACGCACTTCGAGCAGTATACGGCTGATGTGTTGCTGCTGTGTCCACTGAAATAAATGTTGAAGTAATTGTTGTGCATAACCTTGTCGTCTGTGTGCCGGATGAGTATTGAGCAGATGGATTTCTGCCTCATCCGGCAGTTTTTGCCAGGCCAGCATGGCGACAATTCCGTGTTCGGGCAAGTCGATTACCCACACAGGCTGCGGTGCATTGATGCTGCCGGTGAGTTGCGCTGCTGACCATGGCGAGGGATTGCATTGTTGTTCCATAGCTTGCAAAGCGGGAATGTCGGCAAGGGTTGCGGCACGGATATTCATGCTGTTTGACCCGCAGCACGTCTGGCTGCCTGTTCGGCAGCTGTTAGCGCAATTTTGTTACGTACGTAATGCAAACTGGCCTGGGCGGCATCAGTAGGGGTATAGCGACCAGATAAGGCCAGTTGGGCATATTCCTGTGCGCCGGGCATAAGATTCTGCCCTGATACTGGTAAGGTGATATCCAGAGCATAGGCATTACCAACGCCGATAGCGCTATGCTGGCCGGCCGGAAATTGGATGCTGTTGGCGGAACCGACTAGATAATCGCTCAAACGTTTGTGATTCTGGGTGTCATACCAGGCAAAGAACAGTTCGTTCATGCGTGCATCGGTTGCGGCCAGTACACACGGTTGGTTGGGTGCCAGCGCAGCGACGGCGTCCAGACAGGGAATGCCAATCAGAGGCAGGTTATTCGGCAGTGCCAGACCGGTAGCCACGCCCAGCCCGATACGTAATCCGGTAAAGGCGCCCGGCCCTTGTGCGTATACTATGGCATCTAGCTGCGCCAGTGTCAGGCTGGCTGTATCGAGTAATTGCTGGATACGCGGTAATATCAATTCGGACTGTTTTGCGCCCACTGCTTCGTAAATGCTGTGGGTATGCCCATTCTGATGGATTCCCAGTGACAGGTAGTTGGTGCTTGTGTCGATAATAAGCAGGCGCGATTCGGTGCTAATCATGGTGTGCCAATATGTTCAGATAGGTTTGATTATACCTTTTTATGACTCTATTTAAATGACTCCACCATTTAAGCTTGTTACATCTATTATGACCGAGGTAGTACTAATGAATACTACTTTGCGGTTAATTTTATAATTAATTGTTTGTACTTGGAAATTTGTTGGTGGGGCGACTGCCGGTTTGCGCTTTTGCGAGGAGATGGTTAAATTATTTATTCTATTTAAATGACCCCACCATTTAAGTCTGTTATATCTATAATGACCGAGGTAGTACTAATAAATACTATTGGGGGTTAATTTTGATAATTGTTTGTTTTATTGCATAGGTTGTTGCTGGGGATGAGTGCCGGTTTGTGCTTTTGCAAGGGGAGTGTTAAGTTATTTATTCTACAGCATATTGGTGTGATATTAAGGATGGATGTTGTCTGTGGCTGAGTTGTATGTGGGGCGCTTTGCTCCCAGTCCTACTGGTTTATTGCATATTGGTTCGCTATTAACAGCGGTAGCTTCGTATCTGGATGCGCGCAGCCGGCATGGCCGCTGGCTGGTGCGTATGGAAGATTTGGATCCGCCCCGGGAAATGCCCGGTGCGTCTACTGCTATTCTGGCCACGCTGGAAGCTTTTGCGCTGCATTGGGATGGTGAGGTGGTGTATCAGAGCAAACGTCATCATTTGTATGCGGCAGCTCTGGCACAGTTGCGTGCACATGAGCTGGTCTATCCGTGTTATTGCAGCCGTAAAACAGTGCAGGCCGAAGCGCAGGGGATGGGTGTGGATGGTGTTATTTACAGTGGGCGTTGTGCTTCACTGGGTGAAAATACACGTTTGTGTATTAATAATAAGACACCGGCTTGGCGCTTGCGGGCTGGGGCTGAGTTAATCAGTTTTCAGGACGCGGTACAGGGCTGGCAGCAGCAGTGTCTGGCCAGTGATGTGGGGGATTTTGTGTTGTTGCGGGCTGATGGTTTCTGGGCCTATCAGTTGGCTGTGGTGGTAGATGATGCTGCGCAGGGCATTAATCATGTGGTGCGCGGACAGGATTTGCTGGTGTCTACGCCACGCCAGATTTATTTACAGCAGTTACTGGGTCTGCCTCAGCCTAACTATGCCCATTTGCCGCTGTTAACCAATGCGCTGGGACAGAAATGGTCGAAACAGACGCAGGCACCAGCGTTGGATCTGCGCAGACGCGAAGCTTTATTGCGGCAGGTTCTGGTTTATCTGGGGCTGCCGCAGGCACCGCAAGTGGATAGTCTGGCTGATTTGCTCAGCTGGGCAGTGCAGTACTGGCAGCTTGGGCGGGTTTTGCCGCAGGCGATTGTGACTGCATAGTTTTGAGCAAGAGATGTTTTGATGGTTTTATGCAAAAGGGGAAGCAGATTGGCTAGACCGAATTTATACGCATCCACGCCACGGTTTTATCTGCGTTTATGGCAAAAGCAGCAAGGTCGTTTGTTCCGGCTGGCATGGGTGCTGATGATTACTGTGGCGATACTGATTATTGTGCAAAGTGCACTTCTGGCCAATCTGTTTGCTCTGTGGCTCAATGGTAAGCAGGTGACCGTGGCATTACGGCAGTTTTTACCCTATCTGCTTGCCTGCTGGTTGCTGCGGCCGTTGTTGAATTATGTCAGGGAGCGGCTGCTGTTGCGTGCCAGTGTATCGATACGGTTGCAGTTGCGCCGCCAGTTATTAAAAGCGCTGGCTTTTCTGGGGCCGGAACGCAGCCAGTATGGTAGTGATGGTGCATTGTCAACGCTGGTGCTGGAACAGGTGGATGCTCTGGATGGCTATTTCAGCCGTTATGTGCTGCAACAGCAGTTGGCGGCATTGATGCCGTTACTAATTGCTGCGGCAACATGTTTTTATAGTCCGTTTGCTGCGGCGCTGTTGCTGTTGACTGCGCCACTGGTGCCGGTTTTTATGATTTTGCTGGGGCAGGCTGCGGCACGTAAAAATCAGGCGCAGTTGTCTGCTCTGGCGGTTTTAAGCGGGCGGTTTCTGGATTTGTTACGCGGTTTGCCGACATTACGCCGTTTAGGGGCGCAGCGACAGGCTCAGCAGGCCATTGATTCGGCTGCTGAGTCTTATCGGGTGCGCACTATGGCAGTGTTACGTCTGGCTTTTCTGTCTACTGCGGTGCTGGAACTGTTTGCAGCGCTGGCGATTGCGCTGGTGGCGGTTTATCTGGGGCTGGGGCTGCTGGGGGTGTTGCCATGGGCTAATGGCCAGATACCGGTACCTTATCAGGGCGCGCTGTTTATTCTATTGCTTGCACCGGAATTTTATGCACCGCTGCGCCAGCTTGGGGCAGATTATCATGATAAGGCCAAGGCAGAGGCGGCGGCAGAAGCATTAATTCCGTTGTATGAGGTGGCAAATAATGTGGCTGCTGTTTCTGCTGGGGTGGATTTCGTGTTACAGGCTCCACCGTGCTTGCGGGCAGAATGTCTAGTGGTGTACGGACGGGATAAGCGTATTCGTGTGCCGCAATTCAGTTTCAGTGTACAAGCCGGCGAACGTGTTCTGCTCAGCGGAGCAAGTGGCAGTGGTAAGTCCAGTCTGTTGCAGGCTTTGCTTGGGTTTGCGCCTTACTCAGGTACTTTGTGGATTAATCAGCATAATTATGCTGATCTGAATCTGCCGCTGTTGCGGCAGTCAGTAGCCTATCTGGCGCAGATTCCGCCGATTCTGCCGTTATCGATTGCGGAAAATCTGCGTCTGGCCAGTGGAGGAGCCACTGATGAACAGTTGCAGCAGGCATTGCAGCAGGTAGGGCTGTGGGAGCTGGTGCAGCGGTTACCTAAACAGATGGCCACGTTACTGGGGGAGCGTGGCCGGGGTTTGTCTGGTGGGCAATTACAGCGGTTGGCACTGGCACAAATGCTGTTGCGCAATGCGCCATTGTGGCTACTGGACGAACCAACTGCTCATCTGGATGCGCAGACTGCGGCGGATATTATGCAGTTGCTGGCGCGCTTGAGTATCGGCAAAACGGTGCTGCTGGTGAGTCATGATGTCAGTTATGCGGGGTGGGTATATAGGGAGATTATGTTGTCTGGCCAGCAGGAGCAATTATGATGAAGCGTTACCATTTGTTGTGGGCGGGGCAGCAGTTAAAATTGTCGAATCTTTTACTGAGCCGCAAGGGCGCCTGGATACTGGCGTGGCTGTTGGGGCAGGCAACGGCTATTGCCAGTATTGCTTTGCTGGCTTTATCCGGCTGGTTTATTACTGCTGCCGGATTGGCCGGGCTACTGAGTCTGGCAACAGCCTATACCTTTAATTATTTTACGCCGGCAGGGATTATCCGTTTGCTGGCCATTGTGCGTACTGCCGGCCGCTATGGTGAGCGTCTGGGGTCGCATGATGCGGTGCTGGGTTTGCTGGCTGATTTGCGCAGTGGCCTGTTTGCCCGTTTGGCAGCAGGTAAGCAGCAATCGGCATCTGTGCGTCAGATGCATCGTTTACTCAGTGATATTGAACTTCTTAATAACTGGCCGCTGAATGTGGTACTGCCATGGCTATGGGCACTAATCATGCTGTTATGCATTCTTGGCCTGACCGCGATTGTGGCCAATGGGTTGCTGGCATTGTATCTGGGCGCTCCCTTATTAGTGGCCACAGTCGTTATTCCCGCCGTGGCTGCTTGGTGCGGACAAAACTGGGGCAGGCAGCAGGCTGCACAGGCTGAGCAGCGACGTGCAGCTTTGCTGCAACCACTAGAGGTGTTAACCGCACTGTTGCAGTGGCAGCAATGGACGCGTTTTGCTACAGCTTTTTTTGCTGAAGACGGGATTTATGTCAGTGGTCAGTTACGCCAGCAGCAGCTGGCAGGTAAGGTAGTGCTGTTACAGCAAGTATGTTTGGCTATAGCGGCGGCAATTCTGTTGTGGCAGGGAAGTGTGCAATTGGGTAATGGCAGCTTATCAATAGCGATGTTATTGGCTTTGTTGCTGGCCGTGTTTGGGTTTGCGGAACTGGTGCTGCTATTGGGTATGAATATGATGACATATGGTTTGTGTCGGGCAGCTTGTGCGCGTCTGAATGCTATTGTGCCAGCTCAGACATTACAGGAAGTCACCAAACCAGCCTTGCCGGTACCATTCCATTTACA
Organism: Snodgrassella gandavensis; assembly: GCF_914768025.1. Classification (GTDB taxonomy): domain Bacteria; phylum Pseudomonadota; class Gammaproteobacteria; order Burkholderiales; family Neisseriaceae; genus Snodgrassella; species Snodgrassella gandavensis. The sequence goes on from NZ_CAJZCE010000018.1 coordinate 14,677, forward strand.
GGCGCGAGGGATATGCGCGCGCTGGCCGGGTGCGTTGAATGGTGCTGAAAATATTAGTTTCGAGGTGATTAATGGCGATATTCTGCTGTTACAGGGAGCATCGGGTGCGGGGAAGTCAACGTTATTGGCGGTTTTGGCAGACGAGCTGCAACCTGAAAGTGGTGAGCTGTACTGTAATCAGCAGCCATTTGCGGCTTGGCAGTGGCAGGGGCAGGTAGCCTATCTGGCGCAGCAGCTTGATATATTTGATTTGACTCTGGCTGAAAATCTGCGTTTGGGTAAGGCCGAGGCCACTGATGATGAGCTATGGGCGGTATTAGCCAGTGTTGGACTGGCAGCATGGGCTGAAAATCAGCCTGAAAAGCTGGATACGCCCTTGGGTGAATATGGTGCGGCGGTGTCTGGCGGGCAAGCACGGCGAATTGCACTGGCTCGTCTGCTATTGCGACCTTATGCGCTGATGATTCTGGATGAACCTTTTGCCGGTATTGATGAGCAATCTCAAACGGCACTGGCGGCGATGCTGAAGCGGCATCAGCAGCAAGGGATTCTGATTGTAGCCAGCCATCAGGTTAATCCATGGCCAGATGCGCAGGTGCTGCATGTGGGTTGAAACTAACCCTGACAGACTGTTTAGCTGATTTAATCTTTCTGACAGCCACAATGTGGCTGTTTCTTTTTTTTTTTGAAAAGAGAATATAGTTTGATTTAAATCAAGTTAATTCCGTATGGATAAATATTAAGAAACCCATTGTTTTATAATTTATACTTATATGTATGTAGTATTTATATTGTTAATGTAAAAATTTAGTTGTCTATATGTAATAGATGTTTTGTTTATTTTGATTTTTGCTTTTTTGCTGTAAGCTTGAATATAAATTTGTATCAGGAAATTTTTATTTCAAATTTAATTTTCCCGATTTAGATAGAATATTTTGTTATATTAAACTAGGATGGTTTGGTAACTGCCACTGCAAGTGTAATCACTTAATAAAAATTTTTAATATAAAACAGGGAACAAAGCTATGGATTTGGTAGAACTGTCGAGGCTACAGTTTGCACTGGTTGCGCTTTATCATTTTTTGTTTGTGCCGCTGACACTGGGAATGACCTGGATTCTGGTAATTATGGAATCAGTTTATGTGTTAACCGGCAAGCAGATTTACAAGGATATGACGCGCTTCTGGGGTAAGCTATTCGGTATCAATTTTGCTCTGGGGGTAACCACTGGAATTACGATGGAATTCCAGTTTGGCACCAACTGGTCGTATTACTCGCATTATGTGGGTGATATATTTGGTGCGCCGCTGGCGATTGAAGGGCTGATGGCCTTTTTTCTGGAGTCTACTTTTGTAGGGTTGTTCTTTTTTGGCTGGGAGAGGCTAAGTCGCTCTGGCCATCTTATGGTTACTGTGCTGATGGCTTTGGGCACCAATTTGTCTGCATTGTGGATTCTGGTGGCCAATGGCTGGATGCAGGACCCTGTAGGCGCACATTTTAACTTTGAATCCATGCGCATGGAAATGACCAGTTTTGCGGATATTTTCCTCAATGAGGTGGCACAGAACAAGTTTGTGCATACGGTGTCCGCAGGTTATGTAACCGGTGCGATTTTTGTGATGTCTATTTCTGCCTGGTATCTGTTAAAACGTCAGGATGTGGAATTTGCTAAGAAGAGTTTCCGAATTGCCGTTGCTTTTGGGATGTCTTCGATTCTGTCAGTAATTGTGCTTGGTGATGAGTCTGGCTATACGGTTGGTAAATCGCAGCAAACCAAAATGGCCACGCTGGAAGCGATGTGGGAAACAGAACCGGCTCCGGCTTCGTTTAATCTGATTGCCATACCAAATGAACAGGCAATGAAAAACGATTTTGCGGTAAAGATTCCGTGGGCAATGGGGCTGATTGGCACCCGGTCGCTGGATAAGCAGATTCCGGGGATTAGAGAAATTATTACCGAAAACATTGAGCGTATCCGCAAGGGGCGTGAAGCGGTGATTGCATTGGAAACGTTGCGGAAAAACCGTACAGATGAGCAGGCACAGGCAAGTCTGAAGAAATACGGCGATGATCTGGGCTTTGGTCTGCTGCTGAAATCCTATGTGCCGGATGTACGTCAAGCTACGGAAGCGGATATTGCGCATGCTGCGCGGGAAACTATTCCGCGTGTGACGCCGATGTTCTGGAGTTTCCGCATCATGGTATTGTGTGGTTTTCTGATGCTGTTGCTGATGGCTGTGGCCTTTTATGCGTCGGTTAAAAATAATTTTGCTGAAAAACGCTGGCTGCTCAGATGGACTTTCTGGAGTTTGCCATTGCCATGGCTGGCCTGTGAAGCCGGCTGGTTTGTAGCCGAATATGGGCGCCAGCCATGGACGGTATATGGGGTACTGCCAACCAATCTGTCTGTTTCTTCGTTAACCGCAGCCAATATCTGGGGATCCATTTTCGGGTTTGTGACGCTGTATACGATATTGCTGATTGTGGAAGTGTATCTGATGGTACGGTTTTCGCGTCAGGGGCCGGGCTCGCTGGGCACGGGACGTTACGCCAATGAAGCAGAGCATTAGGAGTAGAGCATGGAATTCTTAGATTATCCGGTATTAAAATTCATTTGGTGGCTGTTGCTGGGTGTTTTGCTGATTGGTTTTGCTATTATGGACGGGCAGGATATGGGCGTAGGTGCGCTGCTTCCGTTTGTAGGCAGAAGCGATAATGAACGTCGTGTGATTATTAATACGGTAGGTCCGCACTGGGATGGAAATCAGGTATGGTTTATTACCGGTGGTGGTGCCATTTTTGCAGCCTGGCCTTATGCTTATGCAACAGCCTTTTCCGGTTTTTACTGGGCAATGATGGCCGTGTTGTGGGCTCTGTTCTTCCGTCCGGTAGGTTTTGATTATCGCAGTAAAATCAATAATCCTCTGTGGCGTTCCAGTTGGGATTGGTTACTGTTTGTTGGCAGTTTTGTGCCACCGCTGATTTTTGGCGTGGCGTTTGGTAATCTGCTGCTGGGGGTGCCGTTTCATTTTGATGATGATTTGCGTTCTTTCTATACTGGCACATTCTGGGCGCTGCTCAATCCATTCAGTCTGTTGTGTGGTGTGGTATCGGTTGCAATGATTATTTTCCATGGTGCAATTTATCTGGCTTTGCGTACCGAAGATGTGGTGAGAGAACGTGCGCTGAGTGCCAGTACAATTGCATTGATTGTAGTGGTGGTAACGTTTTCGCTGGCCGGCATCTGGATTGATTTGGGCATCAATGGCTATGGTCTTGTGGCCGGAAGCTATTTACCGGCTGCTTCTCCCGATCCTCTGCATAAGCAGGTGGTGACTGCTGCCGGTGCGTGGATGCATAATTTTCAGCAATATCCGCTGTTATTACTGATTCCGGTACTGGCGTATGTGGGCTTTATTCTGGCATGGTTACTGGCTAAGAATGGCAAAAATTTTGTAGCTTTCTGGTCGTCTGCGCTGGGGGTGGCTGGGGTAATCGGTACAGCCGGTGTGGCAATGTTTCCCTTTATCATGCCGTCCAGTACTGACCTGCGTTCCAGCCTGACGGTGTGGGATGCCAGTTCCAGTGAATTCACCTTAACTGTGATGCTGGTGGCGGTAATTATTTTTATGCCACTTGTGTTGTTTTATACCAGCTGGTGTTATCGGGTAATGCGCGGCAAGGTAACTAGTGAGCTGATTCGCAAAAACGATCACAGTGCATATTAAAACTGGCTTTGCCTGCTGGCGCTATGGTTGGCAGGAATAGTACAAATCAAGGAGTATTTTATGTGGTATTTTGCCTGGTGCTTAGGAATTGGTTTTGCCATACTGTTGGGGGTAGTAAATGCTTTGTGGGGTGAATATCAGCAGGATAGGGATGCACTAGATCAGCAGTCACAATAATCGAGAATAGTATGCTGATTTAGTTTGTACTGATACATACTATTTAGTTGTTTGATTTAAAAATTTCTTTAATTAGCTGTATACTGCAAATTGGGTATACAGCCTTTTTATTTGTAGCCAGTGTTATAATACTGGTATTAACTAGAACATTATTGTCGCCGTAAGCTAATTGCTGTTTGTTTGAGGTAAATTGCACTAATTTTGCTAGAAAATCTTACGTTTTTGTTTTAGTATGTTTGGTAGATTTTCTCTTCGGAAAGGAGTCCGATGAATAAATTGATACGTAATGGCCTGATGCTTTCTTTAGGGTTGCTGGTAGCGGTAAGTGCCGGTGCCAAGGATCTCAAGATAGCGGCCAATAATACTGCTTATGAGCCGGAAGATGTGCAGAAGCTGGCCAGCACTGCGGTGAAAATGGGTGTGAAAGAACCTTTGAATATGAATTTGGCTGCCGGTAATCTGACTGTATCTGGCAGCAGCAGTACGAGCTGTGTCATTAAGGTAGGTACAGCGAAAGCGCCGCAAATTGCCGGTATCAGCTGTAAATAATATGATAAAAAGTTAATATAAGTTTGAATGCTGAAAACTGACTAATCTGGTAGATTGGTCAGTTTTTTTATTGGTTGTTAGGATAATCTGACAGTCGCTATGATAAATACTGATTTGCAGTGGCTGTTACTGAATGATTTAAGAGCTGGCCGGTAAAGTGGTTTGTTATCCAGGATGATGCCTTTATACTGTGATTGTCTGGTTAAATGATGTGGCTGGACAACTGAACAGCATTAAGCTGAACAGACTTACTGGTTATGTTAATGATGGGGGATTATTTATGTGGTTAGGTACGGCGGCGTTTAATCTGGCTGTGGCGGTAATGCTGGGTGCATTTGGTGCACATGGGTTAAAACACATGGCTAGTGAGCAGCAACTGCAATGGTGGCATACGGCTACACAATATTTTTTCTGGCATGCGTTGGGTTTACTGGCACTGGGTGTGTTGGCAAAAGCTGTGCCGTCTTTTGCGGTAAAAATACCGTTTTGCTTGTTACAGTTGGGGCTGATTATTTTTTGTGGCTCGCTGTATCTGATGGCTTTGGGCTTGCCACGCTGGCTAGGTGCAATTACGCCGGTTGGCGGGTTGTTGATGATTATTGGCTGGCTGATTCTGGCATGGCTGGCTTTTAAGCAGCAGTAGTTTTGCTGAACCTGACAGGAGGTATGCCATGCGTTGTTATGTTTACTCCGTGTTGTTTGGTCTGTTGCTGGCTGGTTCGCTGAGTGGTTGTAGTTATGCAACGGCCATGGCAGCCAATACTTCTGCTCAGGTACGTAATCAAACAGTAATACCGGTTTCTTACCAGCAGGCCAAAAATTACTTTATTAAAAATACGGTAACCAAGTCAGTAACGCGGCATATTACTTCGGCAGAAGAGTTTGCCCGTTATTTTGCTATGGCCGCAACCATGGGTAAAGCCGGAAATCCAACTCCAATCGATTTTACCACTCAGGATGTACTGGTATTTGATGCCGGAATAGTGCAGCAGCAACTGGATATCACGCCATTGGCGCTAAATCGTGTGCAGGACAGGTTGGTATTGAATCTGCGTATCCGCTCTGGCACGGCACTGGGCTATCAGATGCGCCCGTTTGTATTATTGATTGTGCCGAAAGGTTTGCCTGATCAGGTGGAATTCAATATACAGAAGTGATTAGCCGGAATGGCTGTTGCTGCTGGTTATGATAAAGCAGCAAAATTTTATTTCTTCAGTTGCTAAAAAGCAGTCTGTGATTCCAGACTGCTTTTTTAATAGGCTAACAGGAAAAATTATTCCTGACCAATAACGATCAGTTTGTGGTTAACAAACTCTTTTATACCTAAATCACTCAGCTCACGCCCAAAACCGGAGCGCTTTACTCCGCCAAAGGGTAATTCAGCTACTGAATCGCCAAAGCGGTTGATAAATACCATCCCGGTTTCAATTCGGGAAGCTATTTTTTTCGCCCGTTCAATATCTTTTGAGTAAACGGTGCCGCCTAGGCCAAAATTGGAATCGTTGGCCAGTGCAATGGCTTCATCGTCATTTTTAACTACATACAACTGGGCTACCGGGCCAAAAAATTCTTCAAAATAGGCCGGATTGTTACGGCTGATATCGGTAATCAGGGTAGGAGTGAAGAAGTTGCCTTCGGCTGGCTGATTACCACACAATACTTTAGCACCATGGGCGATGGCTGCATCAAGCTGTTTCTGCAAATTTTCTTTGCTTTTATGTGAGGAAAGTGGAGCCAGAGTGGTATTTTCATCCAGCGGATCACCCATTATCACTTTGGCAAAGTCATCCTGAACAATTTGAATAAACTGCTCTGCCACTTTTTCGTGCACGATATAGCGTTTTGCCGCAGTGCATACCTGTCCGGCGTTATACAGTCGGCCACCTACTGCGGTATGTGCAGCAGCTACCACATCTGCATCATCTGTAACCACGAATACATCATTGCCGCCCAGTTCCATAGTGGCTTTTTTCAGCTTGCTGCCAGCCTGTCCGGCCACAACGCTGCCGGCACCTTCGGAACCGGTAAGAGCAACACCCTGTACCCGTTTGTCGCTGATGATGGTGGCAATCTGCTCTGGGCTGACAAACAGATTGGTATAGGCGCCAGCCGGTGCATTGGCTTCATGCAGTAAATCTTCTATCAGTTGCGCACACTGCGGTACATTGCTGGCATGTTTGGCCATTACCGGATTACCCACTGCTATTGCCGGAGCAATCACGCGAATCAGTTGATAGATTGGAAAGTTCCACGGCTCGATAGCCAGAATAATGCCAATAGGATGGTGTTCTACCCAGCCCTTACCCAGTTTGCTAGGATAGGCTACTGGTTTAAGCAGTTCGGCAGCCTGTTTGGCATAGTACTGTACTATGTCAATGCAACAGGCAATTTCATTGCGGCTTTCAGCCAGACGTTTACCCATATCCAGTGTGATGGTACGGGCAATTTTGTCCTGATGCATGGTCATGACATCAGCCAGACGGCGCAGTAAGGCCTGTCTGTCGCCAATGTTTTCTGGTTGTGCCCATGCAGACTGATACAGGGCATAGGCCTGGGTCAGTGCGCTTTCTACTTCTGCATCAGTGTGATTGGTGAAAGTTTTAATCAGTTCATTATTAAACGGATTAATAGATTGGTAAGCCATGTGCTGCTACTCCTTATAGATGTGATGGTAAGAATATTTATCTGCTAATACGTAAGACAGAAGAAACTTGTCATACGGTTCAGGTCAATACGAGTGTAACGAAATAAGGAATAGAATCAAATACTAAAATGATTGTACGGTAGCGGTAAAGATTTTGTAAAGTGGCGCACTGATTTTATAACCCGGCTATGAACCGAACAGAACGAAAATATAGTACGTGTACTGATGATATTCCGCATAGCTGGTGTTAAATCACTGCATTACGGCTATATTAATACACTAAAGGTAACAATAAAATGTGGATTTGGCACGATAGCATTTTTGAGCCAGTGCGTACAGCTCGATTGTCCCTCTTACAGGAAAAAGAGATGGACAAGAAACAATGCTGTGAAAATTCTGTCTGCGAATAATGGCTTTTTCTCTGGATTAGAAGCCATTATTAAAGCTCTGTATATTATAGAACCTAAATGCTAAACCAGCATTTGTGCTATGGTTTTGTGGCTCTGAAGGTTATGGATTTTGATGGCAGGGCAATGTTCAACGTTCATGGTACATATGATCCTGCATAATTTTTTCATAAACAGCATCAGGTACATAGCGACGTATCATTGCTTGCCAGTTTTGTGGGCCTACCATGCCTTTAACCATGGTTGAGGAAACCTCGGCGTATTCGCGTGGAGGCATCAGGAAAATGGTAGATATATCTGGCTGTAAATCATGATTGATGTGGCGCATGGAGCGCTCATATTCATAGTCTGAGGCGGTACGAATGCCTCGTACGATGAAATCCGCCCCTATACTGCGCGCATAGTTAACCAGATACTGGTTCTCAAAGCAGGAGATTTTCACATTAGGAAAATTGGCGGTAATTGCCCGCAGCATTTGCTTGCGTTCTTCAATTGAATAAGTAGTAGTTTTTTCCGGATTAACCCCGATAGCAACAGTCAGTTCATCAAACAATGGCTGGGCTTCACGAATCATCCATAAATGGCCATTGGTGGGCGGGTCAAAACTGCCAGCATACACTGCCCGGCGAATGGTTGAATTAGTCATTATGGTATGTTCCAAACTGCTTTCTTGTAGGTGCCAGAATGATTTATCAGCACGCTGATGCTCACATTATTGTTTTGATTGTAAACCGTTAGTGCTTTTTTTAATACTGTGAACACAAAGCTGCGCAGCTTAATCAGTTGTGCTGGTGTTGTCAAAGCATCATAGGTTTTAATTCTGTTCAGCATGAGAAATATTTCGGCTAAGGTAAATAATGGTTAATAAACGCGGTATTTTACCTGTCTTATAGCAGACTTACGGCTATATCTGAAAGATATATTGATGAGAATGGTTTGCATCCTTTACAATTTTAATCTTTTGCCACCATATATTGGTTAGGGCAAAAATGCTTGAGTGTTATACGGATAATGAAGCAGATGAAAAAAAAGTGGGTTAAAAGGGTAGTGTGGTTACTGGTTCTGGTGCTGCTGGCCGCAGTATTGTGGAGTTTGTTTTTCAAACCTAAAAATCAGATGAATTTTGTTACTGATGAGGTGCGTCGCAGTGATATAAGCCAGACAGTCAATGCTACCGGCGAAATTGCCGCAGCTCAGCTAGTTGACGTGGGTGCACAGGCTTCAGGCCAGATTAAAAAATTGTATGTCAAATTGGGCCAGCAGGTGAAAAAGGGCGATTTGATTGCGGATATCGATTCAACCACTCAGTTAAACACGCTCAACACCAATAAAGCCAAGCTGGATACTTATCGGGCACAGTTGGTATCGGCTGAAATCACTTTGAGAATGAAGCAGCGGGCATTTAACCGCGAACAGGCTCTAATGGCTCAGGATGCTACATCTAAAGCAGACTTTGATAATGCGCAGGACAATCTGGCCGCGGCACGCGCCAATGTGGCTGAGCTGAAATCTCAGATTCGGCAAACCCAGATTGCGATTAATACCTCTGAAGCAGATTTGGGCTATACGCGTATTACTGCTCCGATGGATGGCACAGTAGTTTCTATTCCGGTAGAAGAAGGGCAAACGGTAAATTCCAGCCAGAATACACCGACTATTGTTCAACTGGCCGATTTGAGCAAAATGCTGAATAAAATGCAGATTGCAGAAGGAGACATGAACAAGGTCAAAGCGGGCATGCATTTAACTTTCACTACGCTGGCGGATAACAGTAAGGTGCGTAATGCTACACTGGAAGCTGTAGACCCGGGTTTAACCAAAATGTCGCAAGGCGGTTATAACACCAGTACTGACACCACTGATACGGCTATTTATTACTATGCCCGCGCACTGGTTCCGAATGATGACGGTGCGCTGCATATTGGTATGACCACTCAGAATAATATACTGGTGAAATCTGCCACTAATGTGCTCACAGTATCCAATCAGGCTATCAAGCATCGCCGAGGCAAAAAAGTAGTGCAGGTATTGGGCAATGACCAGCAGGTACAGGAAAAACAGATTCAGACTGGTATTACTGATGGGATGCGTACGGAAGTGAAATCTGGTTTGAATGCAGGTGATCAGGTAGTGCTGTCGTCATTAAGCAGTGCTGAAGCTAGGAATGGTGTCAGCAAAGACCCGAAAATGCGCGGCTCGAGAATGTAAGTCATGAGTTTATTGGAAATTAAGGCAATTAATCGCTGGTTTGGCCATGGTGAAAACCGGGTACAGGTGCTAAAGGATATCAACCTGAGTATCGAAAAAGGCGATTTTGTGGCCATTATCGGCCAGTCTGGCTCCGGTAAATCTACCCTGATGAATATCATTGGTTGTCTGGATGTGCCATCCAGCGGTTCATACAGGATTGATGGTGTGGAAACCGCGGCCATGACTGCGGACGAGCAGGCTGCTTTGCGCCGTCGTAGCTTTGGTTTTATTTTTCAGCGTTATAATTTGCTCAGTTCGTTAACTGCCCGCGAAAATGTGGCGCTGCCGGCTGTGTATGCTGGTATGGAACATGGCGAACGGCTGAAACGGGCAGATGAGTTGCTGGCGCAGCTCGGGCTGGCCGGTAAGGAAGAAAATCGCCCCAATGAACTTTCTGGAGGCCAGCAGCAGCGGGTCAGTATTGCCCGGGCACTGATGAATGGTGGTGAAATCATTCTTGCAGATGAACCTACCGGTGCACTGGATACCGGCAGCGGGCAAAATGTGATGGAAATTCTGCACAAACTGCATGATGCGGGTCATACCATTGTAATGGTAACTCATGATCCAACTATTGCTGCCAATGCCAATCGGGTAATTGAAATACGCGACGGGCGCATTATCGCCGACCACAGCAAGAATACAAATATCTCTCCCAGCAACATTGAAAGTATTGCAGAGCGTAATTCCTGGCATTTTTACCGCGACCAGCTATTTGAGTCGTTTCGCATGTCCATTCAGGCAATTATGGCACATAAGATGCGCTCCTTTCTCACCATGCTTGGGATTATCATCGGTATTGCTTCGGTGGTTTCGGTGGTGGCGCTGGGGCGTGGTTCGCAGGCAAAAATTCTGGAAAACATTAATGCTATGGGCACAAATACGGTTACGGTTTATCCGGGCTATGGGTTTGGTGATCGCCGTTCGTCCCGGATTAAAACCCTGACTGTGGGCGATGCGGAAACTTTGAAACAGCAGGATTATGTTGACAGTGTTACTCCGGGAGTAAGTACCAGTGGTACGTTAACATATGATAATCAGTCACTTTCTGCGCAGCTATATGGGGTGGGTGACCAGTATTTCGATGTACGCGGTATTAAAATTGCTGTTGGCAGTCTGTTTAATGAAGATGATGTTACTCAGAATGGTCAGGTGGTGGTGATTGATAACAACACCAAAAACAAGCTGTTTGCTGATGGCACTAATCCACTGGGGCAGGTGATTTTGTTTAATAAGCGGCCATTGCGGGTGATAGGGGTGACGGCACCGAACAATAATGGCTTTATGGATAGTGACAGTTTGCAACTCTATACCCCCTATACTACGCTGATGAATCGGATTTCCGGTTCGAAATACATTACTTCGGTAACGGTAAAGGTAAAAGATAATGTTAATTCGCAAACGGCCGAAAAAGGTATTATTGAATTGCTGAAAGCCCGTCATGGCACGGAAGACTTTTTTACCCGTAACAGTGATACCATCAAGCAAACCATTGAAAGCACCACCGGTACCATGACTCTGCTGATTTCCAGCATTGCCCTGATTTCACTGGTGGTGGGCGGTATCGGGGTGATGAATATCATGCTGGTGTCGGTAACCGAGCGGGTAAAGGAAATTGGTATCCGTATGGCCATCGGGGCGCGTCAGCACAATATTCTTGAGCAGTTTCTGATTGAGGCGGTGCTGATTTGTCTGATTGGCGGGGTGGTAGGCGTATTGTTTTCTTTTGCTATCAGTATGCTGTTTAATCTTGTGGCCAACGATTTTGCTATGTCGTTTTCAACGCTTTCTATTGTCATGGCGGTACTGTGTTCCACTGTGATTGGGGTATTGTTTGGCTTTATGCCGGCAAAACGGGCTTCGCAACTGAATCCGATTGATGCATTGTCACGTGATTGAGTCTGTTTTTTCCGGTAATAGCAGTTGTAGGTAGATGTTTGCGGTGGCTGTATTTATCGAACCTGATTCGGCTGCCACTAGAATTTAAAGTAACCATGATGAAAAATATTTCTGTGAAAAGCAGCACCGCTGTATTGGTGTTCAGTTTAAGCGTACTGTTGGCTGGCTGTGCTACGCATACTTCCTATCCGCAGCAAAGCCTGCGTAAAGCCGGAATGTTAAGCAGTGCAGAAATTGCTGCGCAATATCAGGTTAATGCAAACTGGTGGGAAATCTATCAGGATGCCACATTGAATCAGCTAATCAGCACGGCACTGGCCAATAATACTGATTTACGTCAGGCGGCGTTAACCGCAGAAAAAGCGCGCTACAGTGCCCGGCTGACTGGCGTGGATTTATTTCCCAAAGCCAATGGTTCACTTGGTGCCAGCAGCTCTAAAGACCTCAAACATGGCGGTGCGTCTAGCCGTAACTTTAGCGGACAGCTTGGCTTAAGCTATGAACTGGATGTGTGGCAGAAAATGCGAACCAATACCAATGCGGCCATCTGGCGGTATCACGCCAGTGAGCAGGATATGGCCGCCAGCCGGCTGTCGCTGATTAACAGTGTGGTGGATAACTATTTTCATCTGGCTTATATTGATGGTGCCATCAGCCTCACTGAAGACAGTGTTGAGCAGTACCGGCAGATTGCGCGTATTGCTCAGGCACAATATCAAGTAGGCAAGGTGAGCAGTATTAATGCCACCAATGCCAATCAATCGTTACTGAATGCCGAAAACAGCCTGACTTCACTGCAACAGAACCGGGTAGAAGTCGTGCAAAATTTGCATAATTTACTGAATCAGCGCCCGAATGAAGCAACAGATATCCGGCCGACACCATTAAATCAGATTCATTTTGGTGAGGTGAGTCTGGATGTGCCGTTGTCTGTACTGGCCAACCGCCCTGATTTACGTGCGGCCGAGTATCGTTTACAGTCTGCCTATGCCAGTCAACAGGCTACGCGGCGAAGCTGGTATCCGGGCATCAGCCTGAGTACTGTGGTTAATTCGAGTTCTAATACGGCCACTTCAGCCTTGCATTTTCCTATCGGTACAGCGGGCGTTAATGTGAATCTGCCGTTTCTCGACTGGCAAACCCTGTATTGGCAAAATAAACAGGCCAAGGCTGATTTTGAGAGTGCGAAATTAACTTTCGAACAATCGTTGACTACGGCACTCAATGAAGTGGCGCGTTATTACCAGCAATACACGCTTAGCCGTGCCACTCTGGCTAATACTGAGCAGAAATATCAGTATGATTTGAAAAATAGCCGCTATTACCATACGCGCTATCAATATGGTGCCAATCCGCTCAGTGACTGGCTGGATGCATTGAATACACAATATTCTTCGGCACAGAATGTATTGAATAATCGTTATAATGTTTTGCAGAATGAAAATCTGATTTATCAAGCCATGGCCGGGCGCTATCAGCCGCAGTAATACCGGTACTGATTTGTCTGTTTGTGCGCTGGCTATGATAGCTGGCCTATGACTGCGCAGATGCTGATTAATCGGGCTCGGTGTTTGATTAAATAGTCAGAAAAAAATCGCCCCTAAAAAAGGGGCGCAAAAAGGAACACAAACCACTACCAATAATTAACTGCATAATAAATTGTTGCGAGGGCAACAATTTATTTTAAAATCGGTTTACATGTTCAGCTGCTTCAACAGGTTATCTGTCAATATTTGTGTTGTTGCGTGAACATAAGTGCATCATAAACAAATTGGTTTCTAATTGCAAATGATAGTTATTATTATTTATGGAAATAACACCAATTTATATTTATATGACTGATTTTAATAGCAATAAAAATGGTGTTGTGGTTGTTGGTTAGTTGCTAATATGACATTTATCTGGCAAATTTGCTGGTTGTGTCTGCATAGACTGCTAAAATTCCACTTTCGTGATTATTCAGTCTGTTACTGCGGTAAGTCTGGCTGGGTCGGAAAGTAAATCTGCTGCTGGCTATTACTGGCAGGTATGCGCAGTAATAGATTTTTAGTATTATCGTTGTTTTAGGTCTGCGGTATTCAACCGCTTATAGCATCAATATGCGTCAAATTATTCTCGATACTGAAACCACTGGCCTGTCGGCAAGCAATGGCGACCGTCTGATTGAGTTTGCCGGCGTGGAAATGATAGACCGGCGTCTTACTGGTAACAACCTGCATTTGTATGTTAATCCTGAGCGTGATATCCCTGAAGAAGCTGTGGCGGTGCACGGAATTACGCTGGAAAAGCTGAATGAAATGAATGCACCGGTATTTGCTGAAGTAGCGCAGCAGATTGCCGATTATATACGTGGTGCCGAGTTGATTATTCATAATGCCACGTTTGACGTTGGTTTTCTGAACATGGAGTTTAGCCGTCTGGGCATGCCCGATGTCGAAAGTATTACCAGCGATATCACTGATACCCTCAAAATGGCACGGGACAGATATCCGGGGCAGAAGAATTCGCTGGATGCATTGTGTACGCGTCTGGAAGTTGACCGCAGCAAGCGTGTACTGCATGGCGCACTGATTGACTGCGAACTACTGGGTGAAGTTTATCTGGCCATGACGCGTAGTCAGTTCAGTCTGGTGGATGAACTGATGGCTACAACCACTGCCAGCAATAATCCGGCAGCCGGCAGCCAGTATCAGATTAAACATGCAGCGCTACCGGTAGTCACACCCAGCAGCGAAGAACTGGCTGAACATGAAGCCTATTTGCAGGAATTGGACAAAATTGCTGGCGCGCCCTGTGTCTGGCGGCAGTGGCAGCAGGATACTGAGGATAAACCTGCATGACTCGCCATGTGGTGCTGATTCCTGCCGCCGGTATCGGTGCACGCTTTGGTGCTGCGTGTCCGAAACAATATGTTAGTCTGGCTGGTAAAACTGTTTTGGAGCATACCGTGTCGCGGCTGGCACAAATCAGGGCAATTGATTTACTGCTGATTGTGGTTTCTGAACAGGATGCTTATATCGATGCCATCTATCCAGCAGCAGCGTTACCGCCGAATGTCCATATTCTGCGTTGTGGCGGTGCTACGCGTGCGCAGACTGTGCGCAATGGTATTACGCATGCACAGCAGCAGTTTGGTTTACAGGATGATGATTGGCTACTGGTACATGATGCAGCCCGTTGCTGTGTGAGTGCTGATTCGGTACAGCGTCTGCTTGCAGCCGTACATAATCATACCGTAGGCGGGTTGCTGGCGTTGCCAGTGGCCGATACCCTGAAGCAGGCTGATGCAGCGCAGCATGTATGCTGTACGGTGAGTAGAGCAGGTTTGTGGCAGGCGCAAACACCACAAATGTTCCGTGCCGGTATTCTGGCCAGAGCACTGGCACAGGCGGATCTGGATGTGATAACAGATGAATCTTCCGCTGTGGAAGCACTCGGCTTGGCGCCTTTGCTGGTACCTGGCGATGTCTGTAACCTGAAATTAACCAGTGCACAGGATGCTTTATTAGCCACCTATTTTTTACAGCAGGAAACCGTTGAATGAATTCGATAAGAATCGGGCAGGGCTATGATGTTCATCAGCTCGTTGCTGGCAGGCCGCTGTTACTGGGCGGGGTAAATATTCCCTTTGATAAAGGCTTGCTTGGTCATTCTGATGCCGATGCGCTATTGCATGCCATTACCGATGCGCTGCTGGGTGCAGCGGCTTTAGGTGATATCGGTAAACTTTATCCGGATACCGCAGCAGCGAATAAAGACGCAGACAGCCGCGTACTGTTGCGTGGTGCATATGCCGCTGTGCAGGCTGCTGGCTGGCGGGTAGTCAATATCGACAGTACGGTGATTGCTCAGCGGCCAAAATTGCGTCCTTATATAGATCAGATGCGAATGCACATTGCTTCCGACCTGAATCTGCCCCTTGAAGCGGTGAATATTAAGGGTAAAACCAATGAGAAATTAGGTTATCTGGGACGGGAAGAAGCTATTGAAGCTCAAGCCATTGTCTTACTGACAGCAGTTTAATCTGATATGAGCTTGAGCTATAATTTTTTTATGTAGATAAATATTGTCTGAACATTGAATGGAATAAATAAGGAGCAGTAAGTATGACAGCACAAGATGAGCTGAAGCGTCAGGCCGCTGAAAAAGCAGTAGAATATGTACAGGAAAACGAATATTTGGGGGTGGGTACTGGTTCGACTGTACGTTTCTTTATTGAAGCGCTGGCGCAAAGCAGAAAAAGAATCAAAGGTGCGGTTTCCACTTCTGTCCAGACCAGTGAAGCTTTGAAAAGCTTTGGTATTCCTGAAGTCACTCTGAATGAAGTCAATGGTTTGCCCTTGTATGTTGATGGTGCAGATGAAATTAATCATTTATTGCAGATGATTAAAGGCGGTGGTGGCGCATTGTTAAATGAAAAAATTGTGGCCAGCGCTGCTGAAAAATTCATTTGTATTGCCGATGAAAGCAAGTACACTAGCCGCCTTGGTCATGTGCCGCTGCCGGTGGAAGTCAGGCCAAATGCCCGTTCACTGGTAGCACGCAGACTGTTGAAGCTGGGCGGCGAACCGGAATTGCGTTTGGGTTTTACCACCGATAACGGCAATCAGATTCTGGATGTAGCCAATCTGAACCTGAACGAACCGATTAAAATGGAAGATGCGATTAACGGTATACCTGGCGTGGTAGACAATGGTTTGTTTACCCATCACGCAGCTGATTTGCTGGTGCTGGGTTGCAGCAGTGGCGTTCAGGTATTAACGGCCAAAGTCTGAATTTGCTGCGGCACAAGTGTGTAATAATTGTTTGAATTAATATTTGCGCAGCCAGTTGCCTTAAAAAGGGTGACTGGCTGCTGTTGTTTGAAGCACCTGTCCTGTTGTCAGCATAGCCGGCAGCAACTGGTGGCGGCCTGTTAATCTGGCCAAACATATTCAAGATATGGTTTTCTGATAAATGCATAAAAGGCAAAAAATTTTGACTAAATGGCGTAAACTTCTGCTGTGGATAGCAGTTATTCTGACGGTAGCCAAAGTCTGGTTACCGGACAGCATGATTGCGCCACTAGAAGACTGGATCCATAAAGCCGATAGTATTGTGCGTTCTGTGCAGGACATGTTCAATGGTAAGCCAGCAGGTAACAGGGCTAAAAAATGGGCAGTAGCCAGTAAAGGGCAATATTCTGGTAGCGTTGATAGCGTGCATGATGGAGATACAGTACATATCAAGGATAGAGATGGACACATGCATAAGGTGCGGCTGGCTAATATAGATGCGCCAGAAATAAAGCAGGCCTACGGGATTGCCAGTCGTGACGCCTTAAAGGCATGTATTGAAGGCCAGTCTGTGGTTGTCAATGTTGTTGCTGTCGACCAGTATCAGCGCGAGGTTGGCCAGATTATGCTGAAAAATGTAGATATTAATTTATGGATGGTGCAGCAGGGTTATGCTTGGCATTACGCCTCAATTGCCCAAAAACAGCAGGATCGCTTTGGTTTTAGCCGTTATCAGGATGCCCAGCTTCAGGCACGCCAAAAACGACTTGGTTTGTGGCACAATGCGCGAGCAATTGCACCCTGGCAGTTTCGTCAGCAACAAAAAAACAGATCATAGTCGAATCTCATGAATGCACATAAACGTAAGGAAATTTTTACCCGTTTGCAGGCCGCCTGTCCGCATCCGACCACAGAACTGATATTTCACTCGCCGTTTGAATTATTAATTGCGGTGATGCTCTCAGCTCAGGCTACGGATGTATCCGTGAATAAATGTACCGTGCATTTGTTTCAGTTAGCACCAACGGCAGAAGCCATGCTGGCTTTAGGTATAGATAAAATCATGGCCAGCATTCGCACCATTGGTCTATACAAAACCAAAGCCAAACATGTGCTGGAAACCTGTCAGATTCTGGTGCAGCAGTATGATGGAGAAGTGCCGCAAACCCGGGAGCAACTGGAGGCTTTACCGGGAGTAGGGCGCAAAACTGCCAATGTGGTGCTGAATACGGCATTTGGCCAGCCAACGATTGCAGTTGATACCCATATTTTTCGCGTATGTAACCGCACAGCCCTTGCACCGGGCAAAACTGTGCGTGAAGTGGAGGATAAATTAATGCAGGTAGTACCCAAACAATTCAGGGTAGATGCGCACCACTGGCTGATTTTACATGGACGTTACACATGTAAAGCGCGTAAACCTATGTGCGAGCACTGTTTGATTAATGATTTGTGCGAATATCCGGCAAAGACAACTTTAACTGTCTGATTATGTAATTTAACGCCTCTTTTCGTTACAATATTATTCATAACCGCTTATGTAAGAAAACAAACAAGATAGGGAAGTTGATGCGGATAAATCGCAAATATATGTTGACCGCAATTATGTTGATGTTGTTGGCGGTAGCTGGTTGTGACAGACTGAAACACTGGTTGGGTAAAGAAAATTCCAATCAGAGTTTTGTGAAGGAAATTCCTGCGGGTACTGATGGCAACAATAATCAGGTAGCCTTGTTATTGCCTGATTTTACCCAGCTAGTTGACCAGCAGGGGCCGGCGGTAGTGAATATTCAGGCAACGCGTGACAATCGCAATATTGATGGTGACAGCGAAGTTAGCTCAGATGCTTTACCTGATAACGATCCATTTTACGAATACTTCAAATATCTTTTACCCAAGGTACCGCAAACGCCGCAGGCAAATGATGATGAATTCAATTTTGGTTCCGGTTTCATCATCAGCAAAGACGGCTATATTCTCACCAATACCCATGTCGTCAATGGCATGAACAACATCAAGGTATTACTGAATGATAAACGTGAATTTCAGGCCAGATTGATTGGCGCTGATATCCAGTCTGATGTTGCATTATTAAAAATCAGTGCCGGTGAATTACCCGTGGTGCAGCCGGGTAATCCCAAAGACCTGAAAGTAGGGGAGTGGGTGGCTGCAATCGGAGCACCGTTTGGTTTTGATAACAGTGTGACTGCCGGTATCGTTTCTGCTAAAGGGCGCAGCCTGCCAGACGAGAATTACACCCCGTTTATCCAGACTGATGTGGCCATCAATCCGGGCAATTCGGGTGGGCCACTGTTTAATCTGAAAGGGCAGGTAGTCGGGATTAATTCACAGATATACAGTCGCAGTGGCGGATTTATGGGTATATCCTTTGCTATTCCGATTGATGTGGCCATGAATGTGGCTGAACAGTTGAAAACAACAGGTAAAGTACAGCGCGGCCGTCTGGGTGTAGTCATTCAGGAAGTTAACTACAATCTGGCGAAATCTTTTGGTTTGGATAAAGCCAACGGAGCACTGATTACTCAGGTTGTTGCCGGCGGACCGGCAGCCAAAGCCGGTTTGTTAATAGGCGATATTGTGGAAAGCGTGAATGGTGAACGGCTAGATAATTCCAGTGATTTACCAGTTAGAGTTGGCTTATTGCAACCGGGTAAACAGATTATTCTGGGTATCTGGCGTAAAGGCAAAAAAGAAGAAATCAAAGTCGTACTGGATAATATGTCTCCGGCCATCACTAATCCATCCACTGCTGCCAGTGCCGTTACGACGCCCACCGACGGCACCAATTTTACCGAGCAGAAACTTGGCCTAACCTTACAGGCAACAACTAAAGGACTGGTAATAGAAGAAGTCAGCGGACTGGCTGCACAGGTAGATTTACGTCGTGGCGATATCATTGTGGCCGTTGGCCAAAAACTGGTGCATGATGAAAATGATTTCGAACAGGCGGTAGCAGCCAGTGGTAAAAGTGTACCACTGCTAATCAGACGTGCCAGTAACACACTGTTTGTTGCCCTGATGCTACCCTGATATGCGGCATAAAATAGATATCTGGTTGCAATGTCTTATTGCCTGTGTGACTACAGGTTTAATCAGGCGGTCAATTCACATCAATATACAGCTCTATCTGTATTCAATTGATTCAATCATGGTGAGAAATTAACACTTAATCTGGCTGGATAGTTAATTCATTTATATATTTTTCTGGAATAAATTTATGTTGTCAGCACCACCCAAAGCATTAGCACGTGGCCCTGTTATGGCTGATGTAGCAGCGTTTCAGCTCAGTGCCGCAGAACGTGAACGTTTATCCCACCCAGCAATCGGCGGAGTAATTTTGTTCCGACGCAATTATCAGTCCCAGGCACAACTAACCAGACTGGTTGCAGAAATCAAGGCCTTACGAACCCCAGAACTAATCGTGGCTGTTGATCATGAGGGCGGGCGGGTACAACGCTTTATTCCGGAATTTACCCGATTACCGGCAATGCGTACTCTAGGACAGTGCTGGGAACAGCATGGCGCAGCAATGGCCGATAAAATGGCTGAAACAGTAGGCTGGGTACTGGCTACTGAATTACGTGCATGTGGGATAGATTTGTCATTTACACCGGTGCTGGACCTTGACTGGGGCGAGTGTGCCGTTATCGGTAATCGCAGTTTTCATCAGCAGCCTGCCGTAGTGAGCGCTCTGGCGATTGCCTTGCAGCGTGGTCTGGCATATGGTGGCATGGCTTGCTGTGGTAAGCATTTTCCCGGTCATGGTGCCGCCAGTGGTGATAGCCATCTGACTATGCCTGTGGATAACCGTAGCTGGGAAGAATTATGGGCAGATGATATTCAGCCATTCAAAGATTTGATTCATCATGGCATGCCAGCACTAATGCCGGCACATGTAGTGTATCCGAGAATAGATCCAACCGAGCCGGCCGGATTTTCCACTATCTGGCTAGAAGAAATTCTGCGCGACAAAATGCAGTTTGATGGCGTGATTTTTTCTGATGACCTTACCATGGAAGGTGCCAGTAGCGCTGGTAATATTAAACAGCGTGCAGCACATGCTTTTGCTGCTGGTTGTGACATTGCGCTGGTATGTAACAAGCCTGACTGGGTGGATAAACTGCTGGACGGTTTTGTCTGGCCGGATACCAGCCGTCTGGCACAACGTTGGCAAATGATTGCCGGCAGTGGTACCGCAGCACAATACTGCGCCACTATGCAAACACCCGAATTTCAGGCTGCACAGCAGCTAGTGGCCAGCCTCGCTTCAGCGCAGGATACCTTCAACGGTGTACAGGTAGGAGAAGCCTGTTAATCTCATTCGAGTTATTGTTAACAAAAAAGCCATAGTAAAACTATGGCTTTTTTGCTGATTAGCTTAAATCAGGCATTTTTGAAATCAATAACCATACGGCCAGTGAATTTACCGGCAGTCATTTCATCAAAAATATCATTGATGTCTTCCAGAGGGCGCAAGGTTACTTTCGGTACCACTTTACCTTCAGCACCAAACTGGAAGGCTTCACGCAAATCTTCACGTGTACCTACCAGAGAACCTACCACCTCAATACCGTCCAGTACCAGACGCGGAATATTCAGATCCATGGTGTCTACCGGCAGAGCCACCGCAACAATACGTCCGCCTGCGCGTACAGCGGCTACAGCAGAATTAAAAGCTGATTTGGCAACCGCCGTAACCACGGCTGCATAAGCACCGCCCACTTTTTCCTGAATGATGTCTTCTACTTTTTCTTTGGCCGGATTCAGGGTCATATCTGCACCCATTTCCCGTGCCAGCTCCAGTTGTTTGTCATTTACATCAATGGCAATTACTTTGGCATTGAAAACATTCTTGGCGTATTGCAAAGCCAGATTACCCAAACCGCCCAGACCATAAATCGCAATCCACTGGCCAGGCTGAATATGAGAAACCTTAATTGCCTTGTAAGTAGTTACACCAGCACAGGTAATACTGCTGGCTGCTTCAGAACTCAAACCATCCGGTACTTTAACTGCATAGTCTGCAACCACAATACATTCTTCTGCCATGCCACCATCTACCGTATAACCGGCATTTTTAACTTCACGGCAGAACGTTTCACGGCCGCTATTACAATATTCACAATGTCCGCAGCCCTCAAAGAACCAGGCAACACTGGCACGGTCGCCCACTTTTAAAGAAGTAACATCTTCACCTACAGCAGTAACCACCCCGATACCTTCATGCCCCAAAGTGACACCGGTAACGTCACCAAAATCTGCATTTTTAACATGCAAATCAGTGTGGCAAACCCCGCAACATTCCATTTTCAGTAACGCTTCATTGGCTTTCAGCGGACGTACAGCTTTGTCCTGAATGGCAACTTTTTTATCTTTTGTTACTACGGCTGCTTTCATAATGAACCCTTTTCATCAGTAAAGATAGAAGTGTTTGGTCTGTTTATTTCTGTTATCAGACTGTCAGACCGGTACAACAAAAAATCAATCACTGGACAGAATCAATGCCAGTGTTAACATCATCCTGAATAAAAATGACAAATAGATTATTTAATGGTGTGAATCTTTCCATCACACAGGCTAATTGTCGTTTAAGTCAGGATTGAATGCAGTCATACACCGGCAGTTATTCTGACAGATGTATTAGTGCAATACCAGCAGTAAAACTTAAATAATTGTAACGCTAACAAAGCATTTACGTAAGAGTTAATTACTGCCGGAACCAATATTTGCACAGGAATTTATAATAAATTTCAATTATTCATTTCCAATTGAGTAGCATCAAAGTAAAAAATCAGCCAATATGATTCAGAACCAGCATAACGAGAGTTACACCAAAATTAAGAAAATAAGGCAATATGCAAAATTAATCCAATCTAAGCATAAGAAGCATCTACCATCCCCGTCTGCACAAACAGCCATATAAAGCATGTTATGATGCGCACGCTTAATTACTCTGAAATCGGATTACATCAGAATCATCATGAATACCCAGATTAGCCGGCGCAAACGCGCCCTTAATGGAGTGCTGTTGCTGGATAAAGACAGCGGTATGAGTAGTAATAGCGCGTTACAGCGGGCGCGATTTTTATATGGTGCTGCCAAGGCTGGCCACACCGGCGTACTCGACCCGCTGGCTACTGGCCTGTTGCCCGTATGTTTTGGCGAAGCCACCAAATTTGCCCAGTATTTACTGGATGCCGACAAAGCTTATATAGCTACTTTGCAGCTTGGAGTAGCCACCAGTACCGGCGATGCAGAGGGTGAAATTGTGGCCACTGCTGATACCGATATCACACTGGCGCAGGTACAGGCAGCAATCGCAGCCTTTAGCGGTGAAATTACCCAAACCCCGCCCATGTACTCTGCCATCAAACATCAGGGTAAACCCCTGTATGAATATGCCCGTGCCGGCATCACCATCGAACGTAAAAGCCGGCAGGTAACTATTTACCAGATAGATATTCTGGAATTTACCTTTCCCAGATTGATAATAAGTGTGCGTTGCAGCAAGGGTACCTATATCCGTACCCTCGCCGAAGATATGGCCAAACACATGGGCACAGTAGCGCATCTGACCGCATTGCGGCGTACCGCTACCGCCGGCTTTGCGATTGAAGAGACACATTCACTGGCTGCCATCAGCAGCATGGATGAAACAGCGCGCGATAACTGGCTGTTACCTTGTGATGTACTGGTGCAACATTTTCCGGCGGTAACCCTGACAGATAAGGATATTTTGCAGTTACAACACGGCCTAGCCGTGCATTCCGAGCAAAATTATGGCACAATGTGCCCCTTACGTATTTATGCTGCCAATGGGCGCTTTATCGGGCTGGTGCAATATCAGACTGCCAGCGGGCGTTTGAAAGTACTGCGCCTGATGAATACCGCTTCTGCTGGTTAAATACGTATCTGGAGTTGGTAGTTGTTAATCACATCATGGTTAGCTTGGCCAACTTGTCTGCCGCAAGGCTTTTTTTAAGAGTGAATTACATGTTATCTGTTGAACAAAAAGCACAAATCGTTAAAGATTATCAGCGTACCGAAGGAGACACTGGTTCTTCTGAAGTACAAATCGCGTTATTGACTTTCCGTATTAATGACCTGACTGGCCACTTCAAAGCCAATCCAAAAGATCACCACAGCCGTCGTGGTCTGTTGAAAATGGTAAGTGCCCGTCGTCGCTTGCTGGCGTACATTCGTCGCACCAAACCGGATACCTATCGCGAACTGATTGGTCGTCTGGGTCTGCGTAAATAAGCATTTCCCGTGTGACCAAAAGCCGTCTTTTTAAAGACGGCTTTTTTTATACCTTATCGTACCTTTCTACTTTGAGCGAGCAACAAAGGCAATTGGCCGAGGCATGGACAGCCTTCGGGACGTCTATAACAAGCTTAAAACAACGGTAGAGAACAGGTTGAGCGTGCGACAGGGTACTGATCAGGAGAGAACTAAAAGGGTTGAGATTGTGCCGAGTAATGATAGGGATTATGATGAACCAAGTATGTGACAAAATTGAAATAAAATAAACTTCAACATATTGATTTATATTTTAATTCGATTTACTATAAATTTACTTATTTACCAGCAAATAGGAGGAATTTTGATGTTAAAGCGTTTAATTTCTCTATCAATACTGGTAGCTTAAGTATATCAGCAGTAACTGCTACCGCTGCTGACCAAAAGCATTCTAGTGTAGCGAGTATGTTGAGTAGCAAGAAACAGAATCAAAAACAAGATAGTGAAGGATTGCTGCGTTTATCAGTAAGTCAGCTTAACCGGTGCAACCAGCAATATAATCGCTGTACTGAAAGCCTTATTCCTAATATAGGGTTTCATCAGTATTATGCGGCCTATACGTATTGTCTTGACCCTGATAGTGGAGGTATTTTTGAATTACCTAACGGGGCGGCGAATCATCATTGGTAATGGTTATGGACAAATCAGAATTTTCTCATGGGCAACTAGTTGAGATTAACCAGAGAGCTAATGAATTAGGTAAGGCGCTTGATCAATTTGCTCTTGATCTACGACATAAATATCATTTTTACCCTGATCTAACTGTGCATGCATGTGGAACAGCTTTAGGTAATATGATTAATATAAATATGCTTGTCTATAATCTGTGTCCTGAATTAGCACCACCTTATTTACAAGGTACCGATTATTCCGTTGTTGTTGAAAGGATCAAACAAGAAAAACAAGAGTTTGATAATGAGATAGCGCGATATGAACAGAAACAAGCTGCAAAATCTTTGTGAAATTAAATAAAGCCCCAAGCAGGGCTTTTTTGTTGTTTAGCTTACAGTCTATGACTTAATCACGCTTCAGCATGTACCATAAAATTTAATAGCTCGCTTATGATACAGACAGCTTGTAATTGTTCTAGCGTCCCTGTTTCAAGCCACGTTTTATCTTCTGCCAGAATGAGCAGGCAGCGGCATAAGCACGATAACTCATACCTTGCAAGCTCTAAGACAACTCACAAAGCGCCTGATGAATATCATGGCTTAATTGTGTACTGTCTGTTTCAGGTATGGAAATGTCGACAAGGTTCAGAATTTTACCTGTGTATGAGTACATTAAATGTTTCCTTATGCTAGTGAGTCCCACTACCCTTAGCGTAGCTAAACGCTTGGGAATAGGCAGGGTTAGCAGTAACCGCCACATAAGGAGGACGGCGAATCACAAAGGATTCCTCTGCCCACTCATGACAGATTCTACCGCAATTAAAATGGTTCGCCTGTCATTGCCTAGTAAAGTCTAGCGGCCATGTCTGGACTGAATGTTGCCGGATTATCAACCATCTTTTTAGCAATTTCAGCCCTGATATGGCTTTTTGCTTCATCGCTCAGCCCGGATTTAGCATTCTGTGGCGTTGGTACATCTTTGCGTATGAGTGCCCCTGATGCTAAAGCTTTACCGATTTGATCAGGAGGAATACTGGCATTGCCTTCAGAACAATGTAGGAAGCCACTGACTTCCTTCTGCCATTGCTTGCCGGTCTTGTCGTGATATATCGTGCCAACCGGAACATTTTCCCAGTCAATTGCTGTTTGTTGTTCACTGGCTTGGTTAGCTTGTTTCTGTTCTTCAATCAAGCGATTTTGTTTTGCCGCTTGGTTTTGTATGGTTCTGGCTTTACACTTTGCTTTGGCTTCCTGTTTTTGGTTAAATCTTAGCTGTATCCAGCGTATTTCGCGCTTACATTTTCTAAATGAAATATCAATATTAAAATCAGTATTGGTATTGATTTGTTCCACTGCTGGAGCAATTACGAATCTTTTAAGGCTACTAATTTCTTTGTATTTATCGCCAATAGCTAAAAATTCTCTAAAGTCATTAATTTCAAATCCATACTGGCGATTGTGCAATAACGCCAGACAGGGAGATGGTGATAAGTAGAGCAAATAGCCTTGAATCAAGGCTGAAAAATCAATACTACACACCGGCAGAAGAGAAATGCAAACAAATCTGTATCATTCTATTTCATTATACAAATCAGCATTTAGCCGCGCATTCTGCGTCTGACACCAGTCCAGATGTTCTTTACTCAAATGGAAAGATTTAGCCTGAAATTCTTTCAGACTTTCCTGTTGTTCCATCTTACGTGTATACGAGCGCACAAAGCGGCGGATTTCATTAGGCGTTTCCAGAATCAGGCCGGGCACAGTTTGCGGCTTGCTGGTAGCAGAATCAATTGCCACCATAGTGAAATAGCTGGAATTACTGTGGCGTATTTCTCCGGTAAGCAGATTTTCCGCTTCCACACGGATACCAATCATCATGGATGATTTACCCACATAATTTACCCGCGCTTTAATGGATACCAGATCACCAACATAAATCGGTGTGCGGAAATTAACTGTATTGATAGCCGCAGTCACGGTCACAGCACGTGCATGCTTACTGGCACATGCATAGGCTGCCTGATCCATCAAGGCCAGAATACGTCCGCCGAAAATGGTATTATTGGCATTGGTATCTTCCGGATGCATCACCACTGATAACAAAACATCACTGTCAGTTGGTTTTTTATATACAAGATCAGACATATATTGTTCCATATTAATATAGGTACAGCCAGATTCGGTTGAGCTATTAATATTTACATAAATAAAATTTATTCTAACATACAAATAGATAGTTTTATTATATACATGCTAAATATAAAAAACTTCAACGTTTGAATGAGTATTGGCATTTCAGTCATAAAAAGACTAAAAACATATAAATTAAATAGACATCTCCCTGCAGACAGTCATCGCGCTTGCGATAAGGTAAAAAATATATGTTAGAATTTACCCATAATACAAAATGTATTTATTGGCTGTTATAGCCCCGTATAAACCTTATTTAGTAATCATTTTGCAAATTTCGCCCAGCCAGAAACCCTACCCATGTAGATGTGTACTCACGTATACATTGTTAGGTTTTTTAGCAGGTGCGGCTTTTGTGAAATACAGAACAGAAAGTCCAGCATGTTTAATAAACACATTAAAACATTCCAGTACGGTAACCAGACTGTTACCCTAGAAACCGGTGAAATTGCCCGTCAGGCGGCCGGTGCCGTAAAAATTTCCATGGGTGACACCGTAGTACTGGTGGCAGTTACCGCAGCTAAGGAAGTAAAACCCGGGCAGGATTTTTTCCCGCTTACCGTAGACTATCTCGAACGTACCTATGCCGCTGGTAAAATCCCGGGTGGCTTTTTCAAACGTGAAGGCAAACAGAGCGAAAAAGAAATT
This sequence comes from Snodgrassella gandavensis, assembly GCF_914768025.1. Classification (GTDB taxonomy): domain Bacteria; phylum Pseudomonadota; class Gammaproteobacteria; order Burkholderiales; family Neisseriaceae; genus Snodgrassella; species Snodgrassella gandavensis. The sequence goes on from NZ_CAJZCE010000018.1 coordinate 41,875, forward strand.
CTTACCAGCCGCCTGATTGACCGTCCGATTCGTCCTTTATTTCCAGAAGGCTTCTTTAACGATATCCAGATCGTGGCCATGGTAGTATCAGTGGATCCGGAAATAGATTCAGACATTCCAGCCATGCTAGGTGCCTCTGCCGCACTATTGCTAACAGGTGTACCTTTTGCCGGCCCGATTGGTGCTGCCCGCGTTGGCTATGTAGATGGCGAATATGTACTAAACCCGACTAAAGCCCAACTAGCCCAGTCACAACTGGATTTAGTAGTGGCCGGTACTGAAAAAGCAGTACTGATGGTTGAATCTGAGGCGGATGTTTTATCAGAAGAAACCATGCTTGGCGCAGTGGTATTCGGACATGAACAGATGCAGGCTGCTATCCGCGCCATTAATGAATTTGCTGACGAAGTGAATCCGGAAGTATGGGACTGGCAGGCACCGGCTACAGATGAAAACTTGGTGGCGCAAGTACGCGAGCTGGCTGGTGCAACCATCGATGCAGCGTTCAAAATCAAACAGAAACAGGCACGCACAGCCAAGCTGGATGAAGCTTGGGCAGCAGTAGAAGCAGCCCTGATTACCGAAGAAACCGATACCTTACTCGCCAATCAGATTCGCGGTATTTTCAAGGATTTGGAAAAAGAAGTGGTTCGTGGCCAGATTCTTGAAGGTCAGCCACGTATCGATGGTCGCGATACCCGTACCGTGCGCCCGATTGATATCCAGACTGGCGTATTGCCACGTACCCATGGTTCCGCTTTATTTACTCGCGGTGAAACCCAGTCACTGGCTACTGCTACCTTGGGTACCCAGCGTGACGAGCAGATTATTGATGCCCTGAGCGGTGAATATACCGATCGCTTTATGCTGCACTACAACTTCCCGCCTTATTCAACTGGTGAAGTAGGCCGCATGGGTGCACCTAAACGACGCGAGATCGGCCATGGCCGACTGGCAAAACGTGCATTACTGGCTGTTCTGCCTGAAGTGGAAGATTTCAGCTACACCATGCGCGTAGTATCAGAAATTACCGAATCCAACGGTTCTTCTTCCATGGCCAGCGTATGTGCCGGCTGCCTGAGTTTGCTCAATGCCGGTGTACCTCTGAAAAGTCATGTTGCCGGTATCGCCATGGGCTTGATACTGGATGGCAATAAATTTGCCGTTTTAACCGATATTCTGGGTGATGAAGACCACCTTGGCGATATGGACTTCAAAGTAGCCGGTACCACTACCGGTGTGACTGCCTTGCAAATGGACATCAAAATTCAGGGCATTACCAAAGAGATCATGCAGATTGCTCTGGCTCAGGCCAAAGAAGCCCGCCTGAAAATCCTCAGCCAGATGCAGGAAGCCGTAGAAGGTCCGCAGGAATTATCCGCCCATGCACCGCGTTTATTTAGCATGAAAATTCATCAGGACAAAATTCGCGATGTCATTGGTAAGGGCGGCGAAACCATCCGTGCATTAACCGCAGAAACCGGTACCGAAATCAATATCGCCGAAGATGGCACCATCACCATTGCAGCCAGCACCAGCGAAGCAGGTGAAGCTGCCAAACGCCGTATTGAAGAGATCACTGCTGAAGTAGAAGTTGGCAAAGTATACGAAGGTACAGTGATCAAAATTCTGGATAACAATGTTGGTGCGATTGTATCGGTAATGCCGGGTAAAGATGGCTTGGTACACATTAGCCAGATTTCACACGAGCGCGTAAAAAATGTCAGCGATTATCTACAAATAGGCCAGCAAGTAAAAGTTAAAGCACTGGAAATCGATGATCGCGGCCGCGTGCGTTTATCTATCAAAGCTCTGCTGGAAAAAGCACCACAGGAATACAAACCGGCTGAAAACTGATTTTCAGTATTCAACCTTTCAGGCTGCCTTGTAGACAAGGCAGCTTTTTCTTTTGTCTGGCAGCTATTGTTCACTTTCCCGCAGCAAAGCCAAAGTGTAAATACCCCATAGTTAGTACAAAACAGACGTAGAAAATCATGCTACTTGTTTTAGTGTTTTATACTCAATCGGCGTCATATTATTTAGTGCCTCATGAGGTCTTTCGG
>NZ_CAJZCE010000019.1 GCF_914768025.1 Snodgrassella gandavensis
GGCGAACTATACGCCTCACCTAAAACGCTGTCAACTACTTTCCCCCTTTATTTTTCTTTATTTCATCATATGACTGTTTTTTAAGATTTTATTTTTGACACGCTTTGACTCCATTTACGCCTGTCTATTTAAATTCTTCCCTTTACTCAGTCATGCTTTAGTACTGATTAATCTGTTATTCCTGTATTTCTGATTACTCTGCTGCTTTTTATCCATGCCATATCTCTGTTTTAGTTGTCGCGTCAGGACTTAATATGTTGCCGTTGTATAGTTTGTGATTTTGGAAATTCTATATATGTTACTTCTATATCTTATTAAGCTTGTTTATGCTGTTACTTATAGATAGGCCTATTATTAATTATGGTTTTGCTGTTTCAGTATGGTTGTTGCCTTATTTGCTAGTGCTTTTGTTTTTACTTTTTCTGAAACAATATATAAATGACTGTATGGCAGAATTTTATTTTTGCCGATCAATAAAACTGATACGTTGCTGATTGTGGTTAGGGCTGGTTTAATCAGGAAACAGCTTATTTTATTAATTTCTAATCTTGCTATTTGGCTTGTTTGATTATTATTGGATTTTTTCATTATTATGCCTCGTTTTTATGTTCCGTCTAGTATTTGTCATTCAGAGACTTTTTCTTTACCGGATGCAACTGCGCGCCATGTACAGGTTTTGCGTTGCCAGCCGGGCGAGCTGATTGAGCTGTTTGATGGTCTTGGCACTGTTTATCAAGCTGAAATTACAGCTATGGGTAAGAAAAATGTGGATGTGCTGATCCGTGGTAGTGAGATTGTTACGCTTGAGTCTCCATTGGCGATTACGTTGCTACAATCGGTTTCAAGCAGTGAGCGGATGGATATGACTATCCAGAAAGCTGTGGAATTGGGAGTTACGCTGATTCAGCCGGTGCTGACGGAACGTAGCAGTCAGCGTTTAAGTGGTGACCGGGCGTTGAAAAAGCTGGAACGCTGGCAGGATATTGCGATTGGTGCATGTGAGCAATGCGGACGGACGATGGTGCCAGAAATTCGGCCGGTGATGGATTTGGCTAATGCATTGGCTGGTTTGGCTACTGATGATTTGAAGCTGCTGATGAGTTTATGCCGACCACAGGCATTAAATGAGTTTGCACAGCCACAGGCAGTAACGTTGTTAATTGGCCCGGAAGGTGGGTTAAGTAATGCTGAGGAGGAGCTGGCAATCAGGCATGGTTTCGCTGCTATTAGTCTGGGGCCACGGGTATTGCGTACGGAAACGGCTTCGCTGGCGGCAATTGCTGCGATGCAGGTGTTATGGGGTGATTTTCGCAAGTAGTTCAGAATAGGTATTAAGATTTGAGAAAGAACACCAGCCAGTGTGGCTGGTGATGTATTTAGTATTTTTCCGGAATGTAACGATAAGGGTAATTGGGCTCCTGATAATTGCCTTTATCCTGCCGCTTTGGCAGTTCGACTTTTTTCCGTGGTGTTTTTTTGTATGGAATTTCGCTGAGTATGTGTTTGATGATGTTCAAACGCGCTTTCTTTTTGTCGTTGGAATCGACGACATACCATGGAGCCCATGAGGTATCGGTAGCCATAATCATTTCGTCACGGGCACGGGAGTAGTCGTACCAGCGACTGTAAGATTTGATATCCATGGGAGAGAGTTTCCAGATTTTACGCGGGTCATTAATTCGACCAAGCATGCGTCGGTGCTGTTCTTCCATGTTTACTTCAAGCCAGTATTTGAGCAGGATGATGCCTGAATTGATGATGGCCTTTTCCATAAAAGGAATGATTTCGAGAAATTCTTTGCTTTCCTGTTCTGTGCAAAATCCCATAACACGCTCTACACCAGCACGGTTATACCAGCTACGGTCAAAGATGATAACTTCGCCGGCTGCAGGTAAATGGGGAATGTAACGCTGCATGTACATTTGTGTTTTCTGGCGTTCACTCGGTGCTGGTAAGGCTACTACCTGAAATATGCGTGGGCTGACTCTTTCGGTAATTGCTTTAATTGCACCACCCTTGCCTGCACCATCACGTCCTTCGAAGATGATGCAAACTTTTTGCCCGGAAGCTTTCACCCATTCTTGCAGGGCGACCATTTCACCCTGAAGTTTTTCGAGCTCTTTGTAGTATTTCTTTTTGGTTAATTTTTTGTGTTTGCTATTTTTGTCGGTACAGATATTGCTTTGTTTTTCAGTTTGCTCGGTATCAGGCGTTTCTGTCTCTGGTTGCAATTGTTTATCAGTCATAATTACCACCCTTTGCCGGTTGGTTTGTTAATAATTAAATTACTTTTACCTATATAAACAGAATATTAATGATAACAGCCATTTGCAACTTGAGTTACGCGTTTTTACATTGTAATTTTATTCAGACATTCATGTTTATGTAACCTGATATATTTTTGGGCAGAATGGCCATCTGCTTTATTGAGGATATGGAACGAATTATTGTGGCAATTGATTTTTTGCATTGGTACGCTGTTCGTCACGTACGGTAAACCACCATACGATTAAGCCAATTATTGCTAGCACAACACCAACCCAAGCGGTACTGCTCCAGCCCCAGCCTGCGGCAATAGTTAAACCTCCCAAATAAGGCCCGAGGGCATTGGCGGCGTTGAAAGCGCTATGATTCAGTGCTGCGGCCAGAGTTTGGGCATCTTTGGCTACGTCCATAAGACGAATTTGTAACAAGGTACCTACGGCACCGCTCATGCCGATGAGAACGACTTGTATGCATATCCAGTATGGATAATGTAGGGCAAAAGGGTATAAGGCTAACATGACTGCCGACCATGCCAGTAACCATGCTAGTCCTGACATTACATGGCGTCCAACCAGACGCGGTATGATGATGTTGCCTAGGGTCATGCCTACGCCGTATAGACACATAACCAGTGGCACGCTTTTGGGTGACATACCGGTAATGTTTTCGAGGGTTGAAGCCATGTAGGCATATATGCCAAACATGCCGCCAAAGCCGATAGCACCTATGGCTAGTGTGAGCCAAATCTGACGATTGGTGAGTGCACTGAGTTCGCGCACGGCATTGCTGCCGCCACCCTGCATGCAGTTTGGTGGTAAAAAAAGAGCTACTAAGATGACGGTGATAGCAGCCAGTAAGGCAACTATGAGAAAGACGACGCGCCAACCTACTGCCTGTGCCAGCCAACTGCTTAAGGGCACGCCGATGGTGGTGGCAAGGGTTAAGCCAATCATCATTAACCCCACAGCCTGTGTTCTTTTTTCTGGTGATACCATGGCCGCGGCAACCAACGCACCAACGCCAAAATAAGCTCCATGTGGTAAGCCGCTTAAGAAGCGAAATAACATTATGCTGTTGTAGTTCGGAGCGAGCATGGTGCCTAGATGTGCTGAAGCAAAAAATGCCATGAGCACTAACAACAGACTGCGCCGACTGAAACGCGCGCCAAATATGGCAATAACTGGAGCACCTACAACAACACCAAGGGCATAAATACTGATTAGATGTCCTGCTGTGGGTTCGCTGATATTTAAGCCGCTGGCGATATAGGGTAAAACGCTCATGGTGGCAAATTCGGTGATGCCGATGGCGAAACCGCCAACGGCAAGGGCAAGTAATAGCCAGCGTGGATGGGGGATACGGTTAGGTTCTGTGTTCATAGGTATGTTGGTATGCGGACGTATTGTAGCCGGACTAATTGCTTGTTTATTAATATTTAAGTCTAACTGATTGAGAAATATTAGTAAAAATACAGTTTTTTACTCTATAGCATATGATGTACTGTTTTTATTTTATTGTGTTAATCCTTGTGGATGATGAAATTTGGTGACGCTATGTATTGGTAGACATTTTATTCTGTTATGGCTGTTAAATACGCTGTATTTTGGATTTTATGCTTCTACTTTGAATGCTAAGATAATTTAATCTGCAGTAGGTAATGGTTTTATATGGCTATCAGTGTGTTGTTTTCTACAGGTGTTATGCTTTAGCAGGATATAATAGTATTGATTATGTACTTTTTATAAGCTTTTTATTTGGAAAGAATGGAATTAATGATGAGTAAGCCTAGTGCTCAAACAATTGAAAATCGTCGGGATGATACGCAGTTGCTCGCTGATGAAGCAAAGTATTGTTCTTTTGGTGATACGGTACATTATGTTAATCCGCCGAAAATTTTTGATGGCTGCGAAGGCAGCTATATGTATGATAAAAATGGCACGCCCTATCTGGATTTGCAGATGTGGTATTCGGCCTGTAATTTTGGTTATGCTAATGAACGCCTGAATACGGTGTTAAAGCAGCAGGTAGATACTTTGCCGCAGTGTGCAAGCCAGTATTTGCATCCAACCAAAATTGAGCTGGCAAAAACTATTGCTGAGGATATGAAGCGCAAATTTGGGCGTGATGGTCGGGTTCATTTTAATGTTGGCGGTTCTCAGTGTATTGAGGATTCTCTGAAAATTATCCGTAATGCGTCTGAAGGCCGGTCATTGATGTTTGCGTTTGAAGGTGGCTACCACGGTCGTACGCTGGGTGCATCTTCTATTACTTCAAGCTTCCGCTATCGCCGTCGCTATGGTCATTTTGCTGACCGTGCAATGTTTATTCCGTTTCCTTATCCGTTCCGTCGGCCTAAAGGTATGACAGCAGAAGAATATGGAGAACATCTGGTAGCTGATTTCGCCCGTTTGTTTGAAACGGAATACCACGGTGTGTGGGATCCGAAAGCAGGTCAGGCCGAATATGCGGCGTTCTATATAGAGCCGCTGCAAGGTACTGGTGGTTATATTGTGCCGCCACGTAACTATTTTAAAGGACTGAAAAAAGTTCTGGATCAGTATGGTATTTTGCTGGTGGTCGATGAAATACAGATGGGCTTTTATCGCACTGGTAAGTTATGGTCGATTGAACACTTTGATGTACAACCAGATATGCTGGTGTTCGCTAAAGCATTGACCAATGGTTTGAATCCTCTCGGTGGTTTGTGGGCACGGGAAGAGCTGATTAATCCGCAGGTATTCCCTGCTGGTTCTACTCATTCTACTTTTGCTTCAAATCCGCTGGGTACGGCTGTGGGTCTCGAAGTATTCAGAATGATGGCAGAAACCGATTATGAGAAAATGGTTATGGAAAGCGGTGCCTATTTCCTTGAAGGCTTGAAAACTTTGGAACAGCGCCATAAGGAAATCGGTGAAGTAGATGGTCTGGGACTGGCGTTGCGTGCCGAAATCTGTACTGAAGACGGCTTTACACCAAATAAAGTGCTGGTAGATAAGATGGTAGATATCGGTATGTCTGGCGATCTGGAATGGCAAGGCCAGAAAATGGGGCTGGTATTGGATATTGGCGGTTATTACAAGAATGTGATTACTTTTGCCCCATCATTGCATATTACGAAACAGGAAATTGATCAAGGTATTGAATTATTGGATCAATTGATTACGCGTGCTAAAAAAGAATTAAACGCTTAAGCCACGTAAGATGGCAGCTCGGCTAGTATTTAAGCCAGCTGCCGTATAGGATGTTATGAATTATCTGACTCAACTGGAACCGGATGAACTGGTCGAAACTTTTTTGGCCAGTCCTCCACAAGATTTTACTGCATGGCAACTAACGAGTGATGTACCCGCTTTTGCTGCACGCTTTAATTTACTCACTACCGCTGATTCTGCTTTTCAGCAAAAAATTCGTCATTGGCCACTATTTCGTTGGTGGCAACGGTTTCTGCAACCTCTTACCTGTTTTATTGGGACAACGGTATCTGAATATGCTTTGTTCACTCAACACCAATCAGCACAGCAATTAGCTTTAGAAATAAAGCAGAATTATGGCAAAAAATACCCGCTGCTGATTGTGAAAGATATTCCGCAACAGTCACCATTACTGGATACTCAGGCAAATGATTATGCAGCCACACTGATTCAATCATTGCAGCAACAGGGATTTATTGCAGTGGAAGGTCAGGCTTTGGCGTGGGTGCCTATTGATTTTAATGATATTGACGAATATCTGAGCCGCTTATCTTATCAACGCCGCAAAAATTTTCGACGTAAGTTGAAAACGCAGTCACTGGTGGAAACTGGTTGTCTACGCAGCGGTGATGCGTATTTTCAGGATGAGGACGTTTTAGCGCAGTTTTATCAGTTATATTTGAATGTTTACAATCAAAGTGAAATTCATTTTGATTTATTAACCCGGGAATTTTTTGTGCGCCTGTTACAGGACAGCAGCAATCAAGCCCGAATTTTTACCTATCATTATCAACAGCAATTGATTGGATACAATATTTGTTTTGTTCTCAATAATATGCTGGTAGATAAATATATTGGCTTTGTTTATCCACAGGCTCGGAAGCTGAATCTGTATTATCTGAGCTGGTTTTATAATCTGGATTACGCTAGACAGCACGGACTGGATTTTTATGTAGCCGGTTGGACTGATCCACAAGTGAAAGCATCTTTAGGTGCACATTTCACTTTTACCAAGCATATGGTCTATGTACGCAACCCGGTTTTAAGAACCTTACTATCCAAGATCAGTAGCCGCTTTGAGCAGGACAAAACTTGGCAGGAAGTCAGTAAGCAACATAGTCAGGATAGTAAAAAACATGAATAAACCGGTAATTCTGGATTTTGACCACAGTATGGGCACAATAGCAGATGCTTTCAGAATTGAACTGGGGCAATGGCAGGAAGCTATTCGTTTTGGCTGTGCACAAGCCAAATTCAAACAGTTACAGGCAGAACTGACACGACAGTTACCAGCGTGCTATGGTACGGTACTGATGGGTAGCGGCGATTACCACCATGTTTCACTATTACTGATTAAACGTTTACAGCAGTATTTCAATGCTACTAATCCAATACAGGTAGTTATTTTTGATAATCATCCGGACAATATGCGCTATCTGTTCGGGATTCACTGTGGTTCGTGGGTAAGCTATGTGGCGCAATTGCCTTTTGTCAGCCATGTGCATGTACTGGGTATCACTTCAAATGATATTGGCTTTGCCCACTGCTGGGAAAACCGGCTGACACCATTACTTCAAGGTAAATTAACTTACTGGTGTATGGATGTTCAGGTTGGCTGGGCAAAAAAAATCGGCCTACAACAGGCTTTTCGTGCCTTTGCTTCGCCAGAAGAGCTGGTTAGCGCATTTATTCAGGCACAGCAACAAACCAGTGAATCAGTATATGTTTCAATTGATAAGGATGTGCTGGGTAAGGATGTGGTGCAAACCAACTGGGATCAGGGTCGTATGCAGCTGGTGCATTTATTGACTGTAATTGCTGCGCTGGATCAGCGCATTATTGGTAGCGACATTACCGGTGAAGTATCGCAATGGCAATACACCAACCTGCTCAAACGTCTGCTCAGTGCCATGGACAAGCAGGAACCGATTCCGGCAGCCACGCTGGCTGCATGGCAGCAACAACACCATGCGGTTAACCAGCAACTGCTTGCTGCTTTAGCTCAGCATCAACAAACGGTATTCTGAATAACTTCAGCTATTCGGGAAAATTGTGCATCAGTAAGCCATGGACTATTGGTAATGGTTAACATACGTGCAGCAAAATCTTCAGCATTGGGCATGGCCATAGCTGGTACGAGTGGCCGCAGGTAATCGTATTGTGCCAGTGTATGGATGAATAAACGGGTAACGCCTAAGGGACTAGCCCATAATTGGTTTAATACTGCATCGCGGTGCTGGCCGGTGGGCAATAACACCATCAGAAATGGCCATACTCCCTGTCCATGCTGGTCAATAATTACCTGTACGCCGGTAATGCTCTGCAACTGCTGAATACGTTGCTGCGCCTGTTGTTGCAAGGTATATAAAAATGTCGGTAAGCGTTGTAAAGCATTCGCAGCGACATTCTGCCGCCAGCGGCTAACCCGATGCAAAGGGATAGCAAAATCAAAATCATCGCCTACTGCGGCAATCCATTGTTGCTGACGCAGGGCTTTGCGCCGGCCGTGTCCATAGGCAAAGTGCAACCCAGTAGGATTATATAAGGCTGTATACCCTAAAAGTTCGAGAGTGCGCAGTGCTTCCCATTTAAGCTGCAATGGTAATAACCTGTTAGCGGTGGTTTGCAAACTGCGGCGTAACTGTGTATCAGCTGCGGTTAGCAAACCACCTTCATACATGGTTAGTCCTTTACCGGCCGCCAGACTAAACAATATAACATCACCATGTTTGCCTACTTCAGCACCCAATGCCTGCGCCGCATCTTCTATTACACTAATTTGGTATGGCTGTGCCAGTTGTTTAACGGTACCTACATCCGTTACCCGACCACCTAGATGGGTGGGTATGACAGCCAATACATGCTCATTTAACAGGGTAGTAAGTTGTGCAGTATCCAGATCAATACTATCTGGCTTTAAATCACATAGTTGTATCTGCAAACCGCAATGATGAATGGCCAAAGCCACCAGTGGACAGGTATAAGCCGGGACAATTACGGTTTTGCGCTGGGGGTGTTGTTGTGCCAGCGTAGTTAAGGCAACGATCAGTGCCGCCGTACCGGAACAGGTTACCTGTAATGGCGACAAATTTAATTGTGTACTGACACTGTCTGGCAGTGATTGCTGTGTCGGCAACCAGTCACGCCATTTCAATGGTAAACCGGCAGTAGGCGGATTTTCATAATAGTTGAGCATAAATGGCACTAAAACTCAGACCCAGAAAATTTAACACGCTTCATCATCTTTGCAGTGTTCAGTTTGGATAATTTCTTTTTCAGCCAGAGCCAAAAAGATGATGCCAGCCACAATAAATACTGCACCAATAATACGGATAGCAGTGATATGTTCATGAAACAGAAAAGCTGAAACCAGCATTACTGTGACCACTTCCAGATGCGAAGCAGCAAACGCCGGGCCTACTGGTGCTTTCTTGAGTAACACCATCCAAGTAAAAAATGCCCCAATATAGCCTGCAATGGCAATATAGACCCATGGCTGAGTGAATACTCGGATAATCCAGTCCAGACTGGCTTCAAGGGGCTGGGCATGAATAGCAGTTAGTTTAAAACTGCTTTGTCCTAGCGTATCGAACAATAATAAGAGCGCAAAACCAATTAAATAAAATTTACGCATTATGACGCTCCTACCAGTACTACCCCGATGGTGATACAGAACATGCCTATCAGCCGGAAACGGGTAAGTTTTTCCTGAAACAGCACCCGTCCAACCAACATCAGTACAATAATATTAATTGAGCCCAGTAATATGCCCTGTGACAAAGGCACCTGACTTAAAAACGCCAACCACAATAAAAACTCAGCAACATAAGAACCGATGCCAATCCACAACCAGTAATTGCTGAACAGGTCGACCCAGTAATACCAACCATTGCGGTTATCCGGTGCTATGGCTGCATATTTAAATGCAGTTTGGCCAAGCGTATCAAAACAGATGTTGGCCAACCATAGCATGAATACAATCAGGTTCATATAATATTTCTTTCTGCTACAAGATGAATATTCACTTAAGCTGACTGAGCAATATTTTCAAAAAAGGCAACTGACTGATTAATGACTTCACGCCGCTGCCGGTCAATGGTAATCAGATGATAACTGTCATCCAGCACCACAAGCTGGGTCATTCCGCTAACATGCTTTTCGACCAGACGGGCATTGGTATTGATATTGGCAATATCATCGTGACCGGAATGCATAATCAAACAGGGGGCTTTTACCTGTGGCAGTTGCCGCCGCATCAGTTTGGCCAGTGTCTGCATTTCCGCCAATGCCGGAAACGGATTGCCAGCCAGACCGGCACTGGCACTATCGCCACTGAACATACTGGCTGCCACAGTTGCACGGATACGTTCATCTTTCAGTCCGTATGGTGGTTTTTCAATAAAAGAGGTTTTCTGAAATAAATGTAGTTTCTTTAAAAAGGGTAACAAAACAAAAAGCTGTTTTGCCCAGAATGGAATAGACCAGCCATCATAGCTAAACGTTACCCCATAGACACCAACACCCTTTACCAGTTCTGGCTGATCAGCAGCCAGCTTCAATGCCAGTAGCGCGCCCATTGATAATCCGGCCACAAACAGGCAATCAACATGTTGCTGTAAAAAGCGCGCTGCTTCCTGCACACTGGCATACCAGTCATGCCAGGTGGTCTGACACAAATCAGCCTCATCACCACAATGACCAGCCAGCTGCATTGCATACACAGTAAAACCGGCCTGATGCAACCCTTTGGCCAGAATACGCATTTCATTTGGTGTACCGGTTAAACCGTGAATCAGGAGCACGCCATTGCGATTACCGGGTAAAAAATAGGAAGAATCTTGAATCATAATTACAAATCAGCTTATAAAGCGTTATGCCGGAAACAGGCAGCAATTTTCAACCGGTGCTTTAATCAGGTTTGGCAAAATGGCAACAACATCACTAAAATCATTAATTGGCACATACTGAATGCCCTGTTGCTGACAAAAATCAATAAGTTTATCTTTAGCAAAAACCAGATCTACTTTATCTGCCACACAAAAATCCGAAGTACCATCACCAACATAAAAAATCTTCTGAAAACCAACCAACTGCCGGCGATGCTGACATTTACAATTGCCACTGGCTTTAAGACAGTATTGATTGGCATAAGGAAAATCCAGTTTCCAGCCCTGCTGTTGATCATGCAATAGACGATTGGCAAAAATAGGCAAGAAGTTAAAACCATAGCGCTTCAGAATCGACTGGATTGCATAATCCAGCCCATCACTGACAATGTGCACATTTATATTTGCATTTCGTACCAGATCAATAAATGCGCTAAATGCAGGATCAATTCTGATTTGTGCCAGCACACTGTCCAATTCAGCCTGACTAGCTTGCATATTGGCAATTTGTTGACGCATGCATTCACGCGAACCAATCATGCCATCCAACCATTGCTGCTCCAATAAGGCACATTTTTCATTGCCGAAATGGTTCAGTAAGGTATCAGTAACATCTTGTTCGCTGATGGTGCCGTCAAAATCACACAGTATCGTATACTGAATTAAGCTATTGGCATAGAATAATGGTTTGTGGCTAGTCTGGTTCTCGACAATGGGAGTGAAACAGCTCATATTATCCCGAGTAAAAATTACAAACGAAAACAGGCTGGCATTGTAACAATGAAAAAGGTGGATTATTCAAAATGATTGAATACATTTGTGTGTAGACAAATATAACCAACACACTCAGTTTTCCGCCAATCACAACTTACAGCTATATATTGCAATCAGCTGAAACCGTGATTTACCAGCCTGGGGTTAATGAATTATCAAAATATATCAGTTGATCATTTTGAATATGAATTGCAGTTCAGTATATTGATACAAACAGGAATACTTTGCATGAATGTGCCTATGTATCCGGCTGAAATTCAAAATTACTTGCCGGCCCCTATCGGCACCAAACCTATCCTCATCAGATACTCATTTATTCAGATAACTGATATATCTGGCAAATTTAGTCAAACAAACCGTATATTCTAAAACATTTCAGCCAGAAATTAAACCTATGTAGTTGACGTATCTGTAAAATAATAAAAATAGATAGAGCGATAAAATGATCACCATTGTTATTTTTACAATGGTTATAAACAAGCATTTGATTAATTTAGCTTAATTTTACACAACAATCAAGCTAAGTTCTTATCAATCTCTTTTAAACACAAGTAATCATTCTGTACAAAATAATTAGCTTAACCACTTTGCCATTCTGTTTTATTATTCTACGCTCAAATCACTGCTGTTATTAAAACAGTTTAGTAGGCACTAGCCTGATTTACCTTAACTATCCATATTTGTCTGACCATTTATTTCTACAGCAATCTGTCCGTATTTCTAGAAAGCATATAAAGAAAAAGTGCGGAAAAATCCGCACTTTATATTCAAAACAATTCATTAGCAATATGTAATTCAGATATTATTTGAATTGCCATTATCCATAATTTACCTACTGCCACATCTGTTAGCGCAAATCTTTTGATGAATTAGATACATGACTCCGATCATCGGTAACATCATCCAGATCGTGACCAGGATTCAACACCATATCCCCCACTTTTACTGAATCGGATGTACTTATAATAAGAGCCGATGACAGTTTGTCACTAACACGATAAATCAGTGCGAGCCCAACTTCCTCTGCAGGGATACTCAGGTATTTAAGCACACTACGTGATGCACTAGGATCAGTAGATATACCGGCTGTAAACTGGCGCCTCTTTTTATACAGACTCACGACTGTGCCCTTATCGACCCCATCATTGCTCCCCAAATTCAGGGTAATTGTCTGGTAAGTTCCTGCCTCCTGAGTTCCGTCCATAACAGAAATGACTTTGCCTTTAACCTGAGTACTAGGTGCGTGTGGCATCATCTGGAAAGAATCCTGCTCATCGGTTACTTTTAACAGATAATCACCTTTATTAATTTCCGATGCGACATTGGTAACCACCAACGGCTGCGCAGTACGGGTAGGTAGTTTAATCAACGGATTCAAGCGCGTATAATATTCATCTTTGGGCAAGTTGGCAGCATCACTTGGACTGCGTTCAGCCAAAGCATTGTTTTTGCCTGTCAGAGTCGCTACCTCACCACTGAAGCGTACCTGTTGCCCCAGATATTTATGTGTATCCGGATCGGTAATATTTTTTTCAATCCGGTAAACCAAATAGCGACCTGATTCCAGTGGGCGATCAGCATACACACGGTCACCTGTTGTAAACATAATGCGACTTTCAGGCCCTCTGACAAGACGTGGTGCCTTTCTGGTTTGCTCTTTGTTAATCACTTGCGGATGCTGCATAAATATACGGTAAAAATCGACATCTACAGTATTAATGCCATAACCGGAAGAAATATTACGCACCCGTGGCTGCAGCTTAACAGTTGGAATATCACCACTGTTGTCAAAATCGAGGCGGGGTTGACCATCAACATAACGAAGGCTTAAAACCTGCCCTGGATAGATTTTCTGTGGATTCTGAATCTGGGCACGATTAGCCCCCCACAATTGCGGCCATTGCCACGGGCTGTAAAGATACTTACCGGATATGCTCCATAGAGTATCGCCATTTTTCACTACATATTGTGTTGGTGCATCCGGACGTAATTTCAGTTTGGCCATTACGGGTGCAGAGATTGCCATACCCAATGTACACAGCAAGGTTATAATATGTTTATGCATGTAAAGTATCCCTAGAAAGATTACTGTTTTAAATGGTTGTTATATTACATAGTATGGATATTAGTGCCAGTTTACCTGAATCCATATCAACAATCTTTAAAAAATCCATATTGCCATCATGTAATCAGGTCAAATTGAACAAGGAATTAAACACACAATGGCTCTATTAAACATTTTACAATATCCTGATGAGCGTTTACATACTGTTGCGCAATCTGTGACTCAATTTGATGACAGAATTCGCACTCTGGTACAGGATATGGCTGAAACCATGTATCAAGCACGCGGTATTGGACTAGCCGCAACTCAGGTTAATGTTCATGAACGTGTAGTAGTGATGGATCTTTCTGAGGAACGTAACGAACTGCGCGTATTTATTAATCCGGTTATTACCGCTAGAGAAGGTGATACTGAATACGAAGAAGGCTGCCTTTCTGTACCCGGTATTTATGAGCTCGTGCACCGTTCAGAACGCATCACTGTTGAAGCATATAATGAACATGGTGAAAAATTCACACTAGAAGCGGATGGTCTGCTGGCTATCTGTATTCAGCACGAACTGGATCATCTCGCTGGCAAAGTATTTGTCGAATATTTATCCCCATTGAAACAGAATCGCATCAGAACCAAACTGAAAAAACGCGCACGCGAAAAAATGTGAATAACCTGTTGTCAGCCCTGATATTTGTACCACCATCTTCAAATGATAGTGATGGTGTCTTTTGTGGATTTATTGCATGAAGCCTTCTGTTATTTTTGCTGGAACGCCTGATTTTGCCGCGGCAGCACTTAATGCTATTGTTGCTGCCGGTTTTGATGTACCGCTGGTATTAACCCAGCCAGACCGCCCCTGCGGTCGTGGATTAAAGTTACAGCCTAGCGCAGTCAAAAAAGCTGCACTGGCACATGGTCTTACCGTAATTCAGCCAAGCACACTGAAAACGGCTGAAGCGCAGGCAGTATTACAAGAGCAGAATGCAGATGTAATGGTGGTGGCTGCTTATGGATTACTATTACCGCAAGCAGTGCTGGATATTCCCAGATATGGCTGTCTAAATATTCATGCGTCACTACTGCCACGCTGGCGTGGCGCAGCACCAATACAGCGCGCCATTGAAGCTGGTGATCAAGAAACCGGTGTATGTATTATGCAAATGGATGCTGGTCTGGATACTGGTGCAGTAATCAGTCGGCATATTTACACCATTGATTCTGATGATACGGCTGCTGAAGTACACGATGCGCTGATGCATCTGGGTGCGAATGCAATTGTTGCAGATTTACAACAAATTACTCGGTTACAACCCACGGCACAAAGTGAAACTGGCATAACCTATGCTCGTAAATTAAGCAAAGCTGAAGCACAAATCAACTGGACACGTCCCGCCACGGAAATAGCCCGCAAAATTCGTGCCTTTAATCCAGTACCAGGCGCATGGACTGTTTGGCAGGACAAACCACTTAAAATCTGGCGGGCACAAGTCACTTCGCATACTGGGGCACCAGGCACAGTATTACACAGTAACGAGCACGAGCTGATTATTGCCTGTGGCTGTGGCGCCATCAGTATTGAGGAAATCCAGAAAGCTGGCAGCAAGGTCATGCCTGTTGCCGCCTTTCAGGCGGGTAATACTTTACAACAAGGTACTGTACTGGCATCAGTGGAGACCAATACATGAGCATGGCGCGTGCCCAGCAACTGGCGGCTCACGCCATCGGTGAAGTATTAAACGGACATAATCTCAGCGATGTTCTGGTTCAGGTAATGCAGCATCCAGAACTGTCGGCTGCGGATAAAGGTGCCTTACAGGATCTCAGTCATGGTAGCCTGCGTCATTTAGGCCTGCTGCAACAACTTGTGCAACAAATGACGAAAACATTACCGCCAGCAGAAATTGGCTACCTTCTCGTCATTGCTTTATATCAACTGCACTTTACCCGCAATGCAGCCCATGCCGTGGTTAATGAAGCCGTTAATCATGCCCGCCAGCTGCACGGAGGCCGTTACCAGAAGCTGGTTAATGCTTTGTTACGGCGCTTTTTGCGTGAACGCGAAACCTTATTGGCCAGCGCACTCAAACAGGATGAAGCGCGTTACAACCTGCCTGCATGGTGGTTAAATTACCTGAAAAAGCATTATCCCCAGCACTGGCACAACATGGTCACAGCCATGACGCAACATCCGCCCATGACATTGCGGGTCAACCGTCGTCATACGGATGCTCAACAATATCTGGCGAAACTAACGGCTGCAGGCATTCCGGCCAGAATTCTGGATACTCATAGCATCATGCTACAGCAGGCAGTAGCTGTACAGAAGCTGCCAGACTTTGCAGCCGGCCACGTGTCTGTCCAAGACTTCGGTGCCCAGCAGGCTATTCCCATGCTTAATCCGCAAAATGGTGAGCGTATTCTTGATGCCTGTGCTGCTCCCGGTGGCAAAACCGGCCACATACTCGAATGGGCAGACTGTGATGTCACCGCGTTGGATATTGATCCGTTGCGTCTAAAGCGTGTACAGGACAACCTGCAACGCTTGCAGCAACAGGCACACTTGCATTGTGCTGACGCAAAAGAGCTGCACTCATGGTATGATAACAACACTTTTGATGCCATTCTGGCTGATGTACCATGCACAGCTTCAGGTGTAGTAAAACGTCATCCAGACATCAAATGGCTACGCCAGCCACAGGATAGCCGGAAAACTGCGTTACAGCAGGAAGCATTACTGGACAGTCTGTGGCAAACATTAAAATCAGGCGGTCGTCTGCTTTTGGCCACCTGTTCGATTTTTATGGAAGAAAATCAGCAACAGCTAACCCATTTTTTAACCCGACATGCGGATGCCCGCCAGCGTCAATCACGTGTATTGTTACCGGACAGCAAACAAGATGGCTTTTTTTACGCGCTTATCGATAAAATCTAGTCTATTTTTTGCCTGTCTCCTCTGCCTGAGCACCACTGTAGTAAAGGCAGAGGGCATCATCACTACGCGTGCGCAGGCTTACATTACCAGCAATGGCCAGCTTTCCATCAATACACGTTTTAACACCCAGCTACCCGATCAGCTAAAACAGGCACTGACACAGGGTGTACCATTAAATTTTGACCTGAACTATCAGCTTACCTCCCCTACCCTTGCTTCCTACCGCAACCGGATTAACAACCTCATTGCGGGTGATAATCTTATTCAGTACAAGCTGGCCTATCACCCACTTACCAATCGCTATCGTGTTAGTATGGGGTCGACCTTTTCTACAGAATACAACAGCCTTGATACCGCACTTAGAGCCATTGGCGCAGCTGCCAATTGGCGTGTACTCAGCAGCGGTACACTCAGTGGTGTATCAGCAGGAGAAGTCCGTGCTGATGTACGCCTGAGCCTAAGCATCAGCCAGCTACCAAAACCATTTCAAATCAATGCACTAACCTCTCATAGCTGGCAGCTAGATTCTGGCTGGCATCGTCTTATTATCAACGTGGATTAATCATAATGAGACGGCTAATACTGGTCATGGCAGTGCTCTGCGTAGTAACCCTGTATGTTCTGGCCGTCGCCACTGGCAATACCAGTGTTTTATCGCAATATTTCTGGTTTGCGTTTGGCTTTGCTTCACTATTAGTGCTTACACTGGCATTAATGGCCGGTTCTTACTGGTGGAAACTATTACAGAGCCGGCACCGGCATGAATTCGGTTCCAAAATTGCCATGCGTCTGGCCTCTATGTTTACACTGGTGGCCGTATTACCTGGTCTGTTCCTGTTTGGGGTATCTGCACAGTTTATTTCACACAGTATTCACTCATGGTTTGGTAACGATACTGAAGAAGCACTCAACCGCAGTATCAGCCTGAGTAAATCCGCGCTGGATTATGAACTAGACAACAGTGTCCGCCGGGCAGCCAATATCCAGATCGCCCTGATTGCCGCTAGTGGTATGGAAGAACCACTCTTACCGGTTCTCGAAAGTAATGGCAAAAGCAAACAGTTCAGCCAGTTAAATATCCGCAATCTCCGCAGCAATCAGCTTGTTGCCGAATATAATCCACTGCATCTTTCCACACCTGAACTTAATAAAAATCAGATATACCAGTTACACACCACAGGTTCAGTACGTGAAATTGAAAGCATCAATAACATTCTTTATGCTCAGGGCTGGCTGATTTTACCGGGTCATAACAATGACAATGCCCTGTTTTTCCGTCAGCCCATTCCGCCCAAAGTTGCACAGGATGCCACACTGATTGAAGCTGCCCGCGCCAAATATGGCGAACTGAGCTTTACCAAAAAAAGTTTACAAACCTTTTTTCTGGCCACCCTGTTGATGGCCACCCTGCTGGCAATTGTTTTAGCCTTACTGGTAGCCCTGTATTTTGCCCGCCAGTTTGTTGCACCTATTCTGTCACTGGCAGATGGCGCACGGGCAGTGGCCAAAGGTGATCTGGATGTCCAGCAAACCATTCACCGCAATGACGAACTGGGTAAACTGACTGATCTGTTTAATCACATGACAGTCCAGCTGCGCCATTCACGAGAACAGCAGGAAGCAGCCAGACATTACCTGGAATATATTCTCAACAGCCTGACTACCGGCGTAGTTACTCTTAATCCAGAAAATTGCCTGATTACTTTTAACCAGATGGCAGAAAACATTCTCGGGCAAAGTCTGAACTCAATTCTTGGGGAGAACATAAACCAGTTGGCCGAACAAAGTCCACGGGCAGCGATGCTGGCAGATGTATTCCAGCAGATTCTGGCTACAGAACACCAGAACAAACCAGCACAAATCACTTATAATCACAAAGATGAAACCCTAATACTGCTTGGCAAGGCCACACCACTACCCAAAGACAGTGGCGGTGGCACTATACTGGTATTTGATGATGTCACTGCTCTGGTAAGCGCACAAAAAGAAGCGGCCTGGGGCGAGGTTGCGCAACGGCTGGCACATGAAATCCGCAATCCACTGACACCTATCCAATTATCTGCCGAACGGCTGGCGTGGAAACTCAGTGACAAACTCAGCGAAGCGGATGCCCAGATTCTCAACCGTGCCACCAATACCATTATTCGACAGGTAGCAGCGATGAAAGATATGGTTGAAGCATTCCGCAATTATTCCCGCTCTCCAGCATTAAAGTTCACAAATCTTGATTTAAATGAATTAATACGCGAGGTTTTGGTACTTTACGAAGGTAGTAATTGTACATTTGCGGTTAATTTGAGTAAGATAGCAATGAATGTTAATGCCGACAGCGGAGCATTACGTCAGGTTATTCATAATCTGCTAAAAAATGCAGTGGAAGCAGCTACGGCTGATACCTCACCCGAAGTCAGCATACTAACCGAGCTAAATAACGAACACATCATTATCTACGTAAGCAATAATGGCAAAACCTTCAGTCAGGAGATGTTATTACATGCATTTGACCCTTATGTAACAGACAAACCCGGTGGTACCGGACTGGGATTACCAGTAGTCAAAAAAATCATTGAAGAACACGGCGGGCGGATCCAAATCAGTAATCAGAAAAACGGACTGGCTTGTGTCAAAATAACCTTACCCTTACAGGTGAATAGAAATGCGAAGCAGTGATATTTTAATTGTTGACGATGAAGTAGGTATCCGCGACTTATTATCGGAGATCCTACAAGACGAAGGTTATACCGTCACCACGGCCGAAAATGCCGATACTGCCCGCCAACTGCGTCAGCAAACCCGTCCTGCCATGGTATTACTGGATATCTGGATGCCAGATTGTGATGGCATTACCTTACTGAAGGAATGGGCAAAATCCGGTCAGTTAACCATGCCAGTGGTGATGATGAGTGGCCACGCCAGCATTGATACAGCGATAGAAGCAACCAAAATCGGTGCACTGGACTTTCTGGAAAAACCCATTTCCCTGCAAAAATTGCTCAGCACAGTGGATCGTGCCCTGAAATATGGACAGATGCAGGCTGCTTCCAACTTGTCATTAGACAAACTCGGGCATAGTCCTGCTATCAAAGAGCTGCATCAGCATCTGGAACGCATAGCCAAGTTCAGCACCCCCGTACTGCTAACTGGGGAACTAGGTTCACCTTTTGAACTGGTTGCACGTTCATTTCATAAAAACGCAACCCCTTGGGTAGAACCATCAAAAGTAGAACAGATAGTTGACGCACCCATTGAATTATTGCAGAAAGCCTCCGGCGGCATACTCTATCTGGGTGATATTGCCCAATATGGCAAAAGCACCCAGCAAAGCATCAGCTTTATCCTGACCAAAGCAGATCGCTACAATGTACGAATCATCTGTGTTTGTAGCCGGCCAATCAAGGAAATGATTACCGACCCCCTGCAGGATAACAAACTGCTTAATACCCTTTCATCACTAATTGTTGCCATTCCACCATTACGCTCGCAACTAGATGACATGGTATTTTTGGTAGAACAAATTACGACCGAACTGGCAGAAAGTCAGAAAATTCCGCCAGTAAAATTTACCACAGCGGCTCTGAATGAACTGCGCCAGTATGACTGGCCGGGTAATCTGGAACAGCTACGCAGTGTTGTCAAAAGCCTGATGCTAACAGCAGAGCATAACGAAATCGACGTTAACGCCATCAGTACCATTCTGAATCAGTTCAAATATAATCACCCCCATGAAAGCATGACTGGTTTTAATTTTGATCTGCCACTACGTGAATTACGTGAAGATCTGGAAAGACGCTATTTCGAATACCATATTGCTCAGGAAGGTCATAACATGAGTAAAGTAGCCCAGAAAGTAGGCCTAGAGCGTACCCATCTTTATCGCAAATTAAAACAGCTTGGTATCCAATTTTCACGCCGCCAGACTGAAAATAAGTCCTGCTGATTGGTACAAGTAAAAAATGCCAAAAACTGATTATTAATTTTATTCATAACAAATGACGGATTTTTCAAAGAAAATACGCAATAAAACATTGATTGAGCATGCCTGAAACGTTATGGTTAGATATCTAACCATAACTACTGGAGAGGCTGTTCAATCATGAGTTTCACCCCGCTGAGCTTTGAATTTTTTCCGCCACGTACTGAAGAAGGACGGCGTAAACTTGCTATTACCCGCAAGCAACTAAGTCAATATCAACCTGAATATTTTTCATGTACTTACGGCGCAGGCGGTACTACCCGCGCCGGTACGCTGCAAACCATTACCGATATCATGAATGATGGTGTGGCTGCCGCACCTCATCTGGCTTGTATAGGTGCCAGCCGCGCAGAAATGACAAGCCTGCTTCAAACCTATAAAGACATGGGTATTCACCATATCGTGGCTTTACGTGGCGACGTTCCCTCAGGCGTAGGCTTCGGACATCAGGGCTTACGCTATGCCAATGAACTAGTTGGACTTATCCGTCAGGAATTTGGTGACTGGTTTCATATAGAAGTCGCTGCTTATCCCGAATTCCATCCGCAATCCCGCAGCGCCGAAGACGATATCAATCACTTTGTGCGCAAATGTCAGGCTGGTGCGAACTCTGCTATTACCCAATACTTTTTCAATACAGACAGCTATTTCTGGTTTGTAGATGAAGTGCAGAGCCGTGGAGTGAATATTCCCATTATTCCCGGCATCATGCCCATTGCCAGCTTCTCCAAGCTGGCACGCTTTTCCGAAACTTGTGGTGCAGAAATTCCACGTTGGTTACGTCTGAAACTTCAGTCCTACGCTGACGACACTGCATCAATTAAAGCACTGGGGCTAGATGTAGTGACCGAAATGTGCGATCACTTATTGCAACAGGGTGCACCCAGTTTACATTTTTATACCCTCAATCAGGCCGGATTGGTCTCCACCATCTGCCAGCGCTTAGGTTACTGATTTAGATAGATACTAAAATACCGCACATAAAACTGTTCAACTTAATGGTTGTTCGCCTCAATTAATTTCTTATATAACACCATAAAAATAAAAGCCCCCTATCAAATTAATGACTCGGGGCTATATAGATAATCTGTGACACTCAGTCTGGTACCCACCTGTTTCCAGCCAGTTACAACACAACAGATAATACTAATGCGTTAACAACTGATTCAAAAACTGTCGGGCACGCTCATGCTGCGGCCGCTGGAAAAACTCTTCTGGCGCCGCTTCTTCAACAATTTCTCCATGATCAATAAAGACCACCCGATCTGCAACTTCACGGGCAAACCCCATCTCATGCGTTACCACCATCATCGTCATACCACTGAGCGCCAAATCTTTCATTACCTTTAGCACTTCGCCAATCATCTCAGGGTCTAAGGCAGAAGTAGGTTCATCAAACAGCATCACCCGTGGTTCCATAGCCAGACCACGTGCAATCGCTACCCGCTGTTGCTGCCCACCGGATAATTGCTGTGGGAAAGCATCACATTTATGCGCAAGTCCCACCTTAGCCAGAAGCTCCTGTGCCTTGGCTTCAGCCTCTGCGCGGCTTTGTTTTTTCACCTTCATCGGTGACAGAATAATATTTTCCAGAACCGTCAGATGTGGATACAGATTGAAATGCTGGAACACAAAACCAACTTCAGTGCGCACCCGATTTAAATCTGCTTTCAGATCGGCAACATTAATCCCATCCACCCAAATTTCACCCTGCTGAATTTTTTCCAGCTGATTTACAGTACGAATCAGCGTAGATTTACCACTGCCAGACGGCCCGCATACAACCACCACTTCCCCCTGGCTGACAGTCAGATTCACACCATTAATAACATGTAAGTCCTTAAACCACTTATGGACATTCTTAAATTCAATCATGCATTCCCCACATCCTGAAACCATCTGAATCAACCACTCAGACAGACGCGCCATTTTGCAACAAATAATTACTTAATGCCACATAAAGCTCTGGCGTAATCCTCTCTGGCCGGCAGCCCGGATCAATCTCCACGGCCATTAATGCTGCATCATCTACCCATTCCTTCAGATTATTATGAATAGTTTTACGGCGCTGCTGAAAAGCCTGTTTAACCAAAGCAGCAAAATGATTAAAATCCTGCGCAATTCCAATACGACCCCGCTGTGGAATCATCCTTACCACCGCTGAATCTACCTTCGGCGCAGGAGTAAATGCCTGTGGTGGCACATCAAGTAAATTTTCCATCTCAAAAAAATACTGCAACATCACACTCAAACGGCCATAATCATTACTACCCGCACCTGCCACCATGCGTTCAACCACTTCTTTTTGCAGCATAAAGTGCATATCAACAATTTCATCAGCATACTGACCAAAGCGAAATAACAACGGCGTAGAAATATTATAAGGTAAATTACCCACAATTTTTTTTCGACCCGGCACACTGGCAAAATCAAACTGCAACACATCACCTTCATGAATAACCAGCTTTGATGCAAATGGCAAAGTACGCAAACGCGCCACAATATCACGATCAATTTCAATCACATGCAACTTATCAACAGCCGCCACCAGAGGAGTCGTAATAGCTGCCAGTCCCGGACCAATTTCAATCACAGTATCCGCAGACTGTGGACGTACCGCACGCACAATATCCTGAATAATACTTTTATCCTGCAGGAAATTCTGGCCAAAGCGTTTACGGGCACGATGTTCTTTCATATCACTTCCTTCAAATTTGCCCTATTATAAAATAAAACCATTACCATCAACTTACCGGTTTAACCGGCACACGCTCATTGGCAAAAGCCACCAATACCAGCCAGTATTTAATTAGACAGATAACGCAACGGATTAACCGCCCGACTATTCACCCTGACCTCAAAATGCAGTTTTACCCCAGTAGTACCACTGTCGCCCATCGTCGCAATCGTCTGCCCCGCCTGCACACTCTGCCCATTACGTACTATAAGCGAGTCATTATATGCATAAGCTGTCATCGTACTATTACTGTGTTTAATCAGCACCAGCCTACCATATCCACGCAACTCATCACCAGCATACTGCACCGTACCCGCAGCTGCGGCCTTAACCGGTGTACCGCGGCTACCAGCAATATCAATACCCTTTTGCGTCTGGCCATTAAACGTACTAATCACTTTCCCGCGTACCGGCCATTGCAAACGGATATCAGGAGCTGCTGTACTGGTAGTCACCGCTTCAGACTGACCTGCCACACGGCCAGACGGCGGTTTTACACCAGCAGACCGACCAGATACCACTGCCGGCTTGCGCACACGAATCAGCTGCCCCACCTCAATTGCATTAGCATTAGCCAGATTATTCCAGCGCACCAGCGTATTTACATTCTGATTAAAACGTAAACCAATCCGATATAAAGTATCCCCACGCTGCACACGATAAAAACCATTTTGGGCACTACCACTCATTACCGGTGCCTTAGCTGCAGTATTACTCTGACATCCGCCCAGTAACAATCCCATACATGCTATTAAACATAGACCAAACTGCCACAACATCCCGTACAGCTTCCATACCTGTCTCATTAATCTATCTCAACCCCAACAATAATCCGTACAAGCACAATAGGTTTAGTTACCCTATGGTCAATATTAACATAGCTTTTCCCTCACATCCGCCAGCCAACAGATCAATCCACCAACAGATACAGATAGCCATTTTGTAACCTGACATATTGAATTCCCCAATCCTGCAACCATCTATAAAAACTGTTATAGCTAAAAAGGGAAACTCACATGCGATATATGGGTTGGGCATTAATAATACTGGCGGCACTGGAAGTGATTTCCATTATTCTGGTTAGCAACCTAATTGGCGGTGGCTGGACACTGCTTCTCATCATATTGTCTATTGCCTGTGGCGTGTTTATGCTACGCAATATCGGCCTATCCGGCTTATTTCTCGCCGTAGCTACCCTTCGTACCGGCAGCAACGTATCGCTCTACCAGTTATTATGGCCTCTCCGTTATGTACTGGCCGCTATCATGCTTATCAGCCCCGGATTTGTATCTGATATATTTGCCGCCCTGCTACTACTGCCTATCAGCGGTAAGCCTTTAGCCAACGCCAGCAACAATCCTTTTTCCAACACACCACAACCAGACCAAAGCGATATTATCGAAGGTGAATTCACCGTAGAAAACAACAACGGACAAACCCATCATCCCAACAGACAACAACACCTTCCACCCAAACAACCAGATTAATAAAAACCAAAAGCCGCACGGAGTATATCCGGCGGCTTTTCTTCAATAATCCTCTTACTCTAAACGCATCTGCGGAAACAGAATCACATCACGTATAGTCTGTGCATCTGTCAACAACATTATCAGCCGATCCATACCAATACCACAGCCACCGGTTGGCGGTAAACCATATTCCATGGCACGAATATAATCCGCATCGTAGTGCATTGCCTCATCATCACCAGCATCCAACTGTGCCACCTGAGCCTTAAAGCGTGCCGCCTGATCCTCAGAGTCGTTTAACTCCGAATAACCATTAGCCAGTTCACGCCCTACCACAAATAGCTCAAAACGCTCAGTTAAACCAGGTTTAGTATCAGAAGCACGTGCCAGCGGCGATACTTCTACCGGATAGTCGACAATAAATGTCGGCTGCCATAACTGAGCTTCAGCACACTCCTCAAACAGCGCCAACTGTAAACTGCCCAGTCCCTGTGCCACAGGTAAAGCCCCACCCAGTTTTTTAATTTCAGACTTCAGCCATGCCTCATCTACCAGATGTTCATCAGCATACTGCGGATTAAAATGCTTAATTGCCTCCACAATAGTCATCCGCGCAAACGGCTGGCTTAAATCCACTTCCTTACCGTTATAACTCACAACCGCACTACCTGTAGCCTCAATGGCTGCCGCACGAATCACCTTTTCCGTCATATCCATCATCCGCTGGTAATCACCATAGGCTTCATAGAATTCCATCATAGTAAATTCCGGATTATGGCGCGTGCTCATACCTTCATTGCGGAAATTGCGGTTAATTTCAAATACCCGCTCCAGCCCCCCCACAACCAGCCGTTTCAGATAAAGCTCAGGCGCCACCCGCAAAAATAAATCCATATCCAGCGCATTATGATGCGTTACAAACGGCTTTGCCGTTGCCCCGCCCGGAATAGGGTGCATCATCGGCGTCTCCACCTCCAGATAACGCTCGCTTACCATCACATTACGAACCGCCTGAATAATCCGGCTGCGTTTCACAAAAGTATCCCGCGTCTGCTCATTAGTAATCAAATCCACATAACGCTGACGGTATTTCTGCTCCTGATCAGCCAATCCATGGAACTTATCCGGTAATGGACGTAACGATTTAGTAAGCAGACGAAGAGTGGATACCCGCACTGTCAGCTCACCATGATTCGTTCTCATCAGCTCACCTTCAGCACCAACAATATCACCCAGATCCCAGTGCTTGAACGCATCATGTAACTGCTCACCTACTCCCTGATTATTAATATACAGCTGAATACGCCCGGTCATATCCTGAATTGTAGCAAAGCTGGCTTTACCCATATGACGCTTCAGCATAATACGTCCCGCAACCTTCACTGGAATAGCCTTTTCCGCCAGAACATCTTTATCAAACTGCTCATACTGCTCATGCAGATCACCGGCAAAAGCATCGCGCTTAAAATCATTCGGAAACGCAATACCCTGCGTCCGAATCGCCGTCAACTTCTCGCGACGATTTGCCATAATCTGATTTTCATCCAGTTGCTCTTCGTGTGCGCCACCAACTGACGCATTATGCTGTTCACTCATATGTATTCCCATACCATAATATCTAGTTCTTTCCTGTGACCACCAGACAAAAACATCAACCCAACTGTGGCATTAATCAACCAGAAAATAACTACTTATTCTAATCCAAAATAGCCATTTTAACACGCAAAGCACCAGCCTCTTATCTGATAGCCAAACAACGTACCGTTAAAAAAACAGCATCATCAACCCATATCCACAAAAACTGCACAATAAACAATTAACTGACACACACCATATATCTTTTAACGATTAAATCTCACACAAACACATAATAAAATCCAGTTATATATTCTTACTTACAACACCCCACTGCAAATATATTCACTTTCAAATAACACAATCACAGCAACCATTACCTACCAAATCCGAAAGAAAACAAACCAGATAGCAGCGTCTATACCACTACCAAGAAAGTAAAAAATTACTAAAAAAATAAATCAAAATTAAATTACCCCATTTCCACCAAATCAATTCAGCTTATATACAGTAATAATTAACCTAACCACATCCAGCAATTACCCAATAAAAACCATATACAAATATAAAAATTAAAACCTACCAAAAATAACACCCCAAAACCCAGTTTAATAAAAATAAAATTTTCTTAAAATAATTCAATAAATTACATTTTGACTAATAACTAGCTTTGTAGTCGAATACAACAAGCAGATTTATTTTATAAACATTTACATTGATTTATATCAGGCAAGTATTCCTCAGCAGCACCACTACAGCATACAGAATCAGGAAACCCAAATGAATAAAACTTACCAACCAACATGGCGAATCAGAACAAAAGCATATATTAGTGCATCCGCACCAAAGCCAGATTTCAGAAAAAAAACACTGGTTCAACTAATGGCAGTTATCGGCATTATCGCTTTCACTACCAGCGAAGCATATGCCAACTGCTCTGATTCATCTAACAAAAATTGTATTACCAAAGAAACAAACTCATCGCCATCCACATACAGCGGAAACACCACCAATTTTGATGGCTATATCGCAAACGACAACACAGACCCAGTCAATATCTCCACCAGCGACAAACCATTAAATAATTCACTAACCATCATAAACAATGCTGGCGCCAGCGATTTGAATGTCACCGTAAAAAATACAAATATAAAAAATATATATTCCCTTAACAACTCAGGAAAAGCAGCAATATCAATAACCACAACCGCAGACATGACAACACCCAATGGTTTTGGCATCTCCGTGAGCAACGCCGGCACAAACCTCACCCTCAACACCAAAAACATTAACAGCCAGACAAACGCAATCTATGCTGTAAACTATGGTACCGGTGCCACCTCTATCACCACAGCAGACATCACCTCCAGCGGCAGCAATGGCATCTATGCACAAAATAACAATAACACCACAGACCTGACCGTCACAACCGGAACAATCAATGCCAATCAAGATGGCCTTTACCTCAAAAACAGTGGTACCGGTGTCACCTCTATCACCATCAACGGAGATGTCACCTCCGCCAATAGTGATGCCATCTATGCAGAAAACGACCCCGCCGCAACAGATCTAACCATCAATACCAAAACCATTAACGGCAAAAATAATGGTATCTACGCCGCCAATTTCGGCACAGGTTCAACAACAGTGACAGCAGAAGGCAACATCACCGCCACCAATCAAAACGGCATATACGCATTCAATCATGGCCAGCATCTAACCATCAACACACACAATGTACAGGGTTCCCAAAGCGGAATTTATGCAACTAATGAAGGTAGCGGTTCCACCTCAATAACAGCCAAAGGCAACATCACCGCAACCAACAGCGATGCCATTCATATTGAGAATAAAAGCAATACCAAAGACCTAATTATCAAAACAGATAACGTAAACGCCAAAATGAACGGCATATATACCACCAACAACGGTACAGGCATTACCTCCATAACTGTCAGCAACGACATTATCGCCGCCAATGGCACCGGTATATTTGCACAAAACTTAAATACAGCAGGCAACCTAAACATCAACGCAAAGAATATCAACGCCAACCTAAACGGTATATACGTCATCAATAATGGAACCGGCTCAACCTCAATCGCCACTGCTGGCACCATACAAGGCCTGCACCAATATGGCATCCACGCAGAAAATAACCAAACAGGCACAGATATCAGCATTAACCAGACCAGTGGTTCCATTACCGGCGCGTTAGACGGCATTGATGTACTCAACCGCACCCCACATGGAAACAACACCGTCACCGTAACAGGGAAAGTCACTGGCGGCACGGGCGCAGGTATTTATACCAGCGGCAGCCCCGGAACTACCACAATAATCACCCTTAATAGCGGCGCCAATGTCGATGCCACCTCAGGTACAGCGATTCGCGACGCTGATGACAACTCCATTGTCACCATCAACAATGGAGCCAAAGTAAGCGGCTCAATTATTCTGGGTAATGGCAGCGATACCTTAAACATCAATAGCGGAGCAGATACATCAGCTATTAGCGTACTTGATGGTGGCGATGACACCAGCGATAGTGATGGGATGATTGATACACTCAATATCAGCCAGTCACTGACTGGTTCATCTAGCAGCAATGGCACAACTGGAAATATAGGCATCCGCAACTGGGAAAATATCAACCTCCTACAACAAAGTACACTCACCCTGACCGGTGACTTAAATACCAGCAACCTTAATATCGACCCTGCTGCAACATTAAATCTTATCCCATCCCTACATCAGGCCGTAATAAATGGCAATATCACAAATTCCGGTAATCTAATCTTAAGTAATAATCAAGCAGGTGACCACTTAACCATCAATGGCAACTATATCGGCAACAATGGCACAATTACCCTAGATACCATATCACAGGATAATAACAGCGCAACCGATAAATTGTTTATTAATGGTAATGCCTCCGGTCGAACCATAGTACAAATGAATAACACAAACGGACTGGGTGCTGATACCGGCACCACCGATGGTATTGAAATTATCAATATCACAGGTAACAGCACCAACAACGCCTTTAATCTGCAAAATGATCATATTGATGCCGGTGCTTACGAATATCATTTATACAAAGGCAATATTAATGGTCAGAACAGCAACTGGTATTTACGCTCTCAACTAGCAAAACCTGACGATCCGAACAACCCGAACAACCCCAATAACCCGAACAACCCGAATAACCCGAACAACCCGAATAACCCGAATAACCCGAATAACCCGAACAACCCGAACAACCCGAACAACCCGAACAACCCGAACAACCCGAACAACCCGAACAACCCGAACAACCCGAACAACCCGAATAACCCGAACAACCCGAACAACCCGAACAACCCCAATAACCCCAATAACCCCAATAACCCCAATAACCCCAATAACCCCAATAACCCCAATAACCCCAATAACCCCAATAACCCGAATAACCCGAATAACCCGAATAACCCAAACAACCCAAACAACCCGAACAACCCAAACAACCCGAACAACCCGAACAACCCCAATAACCCCAATAACCCCAATAACCCCAATAACCCCAATAACCCCAATAACCCGACTCAACCAGAAAAAGGTAATAGCTCATCAAAACTAAAACCTACTTACCGAAAAGAAGTCCCTCTGTATGCTGCTGTTGCTGCCCAACTCCGGCAAACTGATATCATCATGCTGAGCAATATGCATCAAAGAATTGGCACCACACCAACACCAGATGAACGCATGAGCTGGGGACGCATCATTTCTGGTCGAACCGATATTCGGCAAGATGGTGTTTCTGATGTCCACTCCACCGGCAACTATGTCGGAGTGCAACTTGGTAGTGACATCTGGCACAATCAAGGCTGGCGGATTGGTGGTTATTTAGGTTATATCTATAGTGATATGAATGTTGATGGCTTTGCCAGCGGCATATATGGCAAAGTAGGCAAAAACACATCAAAATCCTACTTCCTCGGAGCCTATAGTAATTATGTTTATGCTAACGGTGCCTATCTTGATATCGTCCTGCAAGGCGCACACCATCATGTCGACATCAAACCCAATGGTAATAACGATAGCACCCAGAAAGGCCATGGTTTCACCGCATCAATCGAAACAGGTAAACCATTTACCCTTAGCAACAGCAACTGGAAAATAGAACCACAAGTACAAATAATGCATCAGTGGCTAGATTTAAACGACACTAATATCAGCGGCCGCACCAGCGTCAGCCACAATCATAATAATGCATGGCTGTTCAGATTAGGCGGACGCATGCAAGGCAGCTATCAACTTGGCAAAGGTACCCTGCACCCTTATACCCGTGTTAACGTATTCTACTCACCTGATGGAGCAGATCGAACCACCTACAGCGCCAATATCGCAGCAACGACATTGCATTCCGGTGCTGCGCATACCAGCACAGAACTGGCCATAGGTGCCACCTACGATATTAATGAGAGCATAAAAATATACAGCGAAATCGGCCATACCTGGTCCAACGGCGGTAATGCACGAATAAAAGCACCGCTAAGCGGTTCTCTAGGATTGAAAGTTAACTGGTAACCAAACAAATAACCAGATGCATCATCGTCAAGGTCAAATCCCTCACAAGGATTTGACCTTGACCTGCTCACCCGGACAACAAAAATATCAAACATATTGAATTATTTAACAACAATTACCCTGTTAAAAAGCATATTAACCCGCTATCCGAGAATAATTGAACTAGCTTAAATACCCCAAAACAAATTTTAAATCACAAACAGAAAATACCGAACACAACCCATCATTACAGCTTGCCATCTTCTGCGTAAAAACACATTGAAACAAACAGAGGAAATAACCATGTATCAGCCCCATGAATACCCAACACGCACCGCAATGAACACAGCTCTTGCTACTGCCATCAGCAATAACCTACAACAAGCAGTTGCCCAGCGCTCTCAAGCATCACTGGCACTTTCCGGCGGACCTGCCGTTATAGAGCTGCTCCAGATACTAAGCCGCACCCCCCTACCTTGGGAAAAAATCCATATCACCTTAGTAGATGAGCGTTGGGTAGACAAAGTGCATGAAGACAGCAACGAGCGTTTAATGCGTACCCATTTATTACAGAATCAGGCCAAAAATGCACATTTCATCAGCCTGAAAACCATAGCCGACGCTCCCGGTGACAGCATTGATGAAATCCACACCCGATTACAGCAAGCCCTGCCCTTACCAATAGACGTACTGGTATTAGGAATGGGTGAAGATGGCCACACAGCATCACTATTCCCCCATGCAGAAAACCTCAGCAAAGGACTGGATATGCATTCCAACAGAATGGTTATTGATATGCAGCCTCTCACTGCCCCACATAAACGTATTTCATTAACCCTGCCGGTTATTCTCAATAGTCGTCATCTATATCTCCAGCTAGTAGGAAAAAAACAGCAACAGGTATTTCAGCAGGCATTAGCTGGCAACGATACAGACCAAATGCCCATCCGAGCTGTATTACAGCAGCAACCAAAAATACAGATTTATCTGGCACAATAAAAATGCGCCAGCAAAGCTGGCGCAATACCTAAAATCAAATCCCCTCTTACCACGAATAACGGTAATTCAGATTAACCCCGAATTTCTGTTCGGTTTTCTGACCATTGGCATAATTAAGCTTAAAGTCAGCATGATTATTGTGATCAAAATCCACCCCCAGACCAGCTTCATACAAACCACTGTTACCAGCACCGGCAATACGCAGATTTTCATCATCAACAACAGCATGACCCAGCCCACTTTTATCATGCAGCCAATATGCACCGACATAAGGATTCAAACTTACCTTATTCAAAGCAAATGAAGTTTTAACTGCGGCTCCCAGCTTACTGCGATAAAAAGTAGTACTGTTGGTATACTCATCACCAGATAACCGGCCTACCGTCATCCCGAGCTTCGGCGTAACCACCCACTTATCAGCCAGATTGAAATCCTTGCCCAACTGAGCATTCAGACTATTCGCATGCCATGTAGAATTATCCATCTTACTGGCAGACGTTTTCAGATGGCTGTATCGGTAAGCCGCATCTGCGAACCAACCACCGGCATTTTGCCAACCAACATAAATACCAGTAGTTATCGCCTTCAGATTACCATCTTTATAATTGCCATTAAAGTCCACACTTGAATGCCCTTGTCCCACAAAAGCACCCAGATACGTCTGATTATTCTCACCATCACCCAATGGCAGAACATGATCATAACCTAATTGCAGACTATAAGACTTCTGCTTGAAGCCTGCCGTAGCCAAACCATCGCTGGTGCCCGTACTATCAAAATGATCATGAGCATAATTACTGTCCAGCCACAGATTATTATTACCCCGAGACTGCGATTTCAGACTAGCCAGACGCGCATTCAGCGGTTCCTGTAGCTGATACACAAACTGATTGGCGGCCTGACGCATACTGATCAGCGAATTGGCAAAATCACTGATTTCATAATCAGCACCATGATGACTGCCACCAGAAGACGCTGCGCCCTTATCATTGCTTAAAACCCATTTATTATCATCTTCCTGATGGAAGAAATAACGGTATTTACCCGCATCTACATAATCCTGCACCATAGTGAACGAACCATCACCACCACCCTTGGACTCAACCAGCGTTACCTGACCATTCGGTGTTTTTGGTCGTTTACGGCTATCAGATACACTGATCTTATGCTCACCATGTACCTTACCTTCAATCACAATCTTATCCGCCTGCCGATCAGCCAGACTGGTATTCAGATTAAACAAACCATTACTACCGCTCAGATCACCATGAATCGTCAGCGTCTTGAATTGACCACCTTTACTAAAAGAAATACTAGAATCGTGAATATTCAGCTCATCCAGCTCACTATTACCATTAATCAGCCAGGAAGAACCATTCTTCAGATTAAACGTTACTTTTGGTGCCAGCTTTGGATTCTGATCAATATAAATGCGCCCAGCCAATTGCGAGTTATCTGCAGTTAAAGTAAGTGGTTGTTGCGCCGCAACTGTTTCATCACCTATTGCATCATCATCCTCAGCACCTTCTATATAAGTGCGATGGTCATTAATACCCAATAAAGCATCCTGCCCAATCAAACTGCTATTTTTAATATTAAAGACGTGTGGAGCAGCTACTTCCTGATTAGTAGCTAACATGATACCAATACCGGAATTTATGGTACTGCCATCAATATTAACTGCACTCCCATTATTCAGAAAAAAACCAGCGCTGAATGGGTTGGTAAAATTTATTTCCGTATTGGTAACATTGGCAATACTGTGATTTTTCAGATTGTGATTTGCTACATCAATACCAACATTCCCATACCCATTTCCTTGTATTTTCATGTTATTTATATTAACTATAGCATCTTGATCTTCCTCCACACTTTCGACGCGGATCGCAGATGAATAATCAGCATTCTTACTTAAATTTATAACAGAATCATGAATATCGGCCACACCAAGTGAAATGTAATATGCAAGTGAATTAGGTGCAGTAATAGAAAAATCAGCCTGAGAATTCAGATTGCCGCCACTAAGCTCTACTCCGGTAATACCCCAATCAAATTCTTTCGGCTGGCCTTGCAAGCTAAAATGAACATTTTTAGGTAGCACAAACTGTGCATCTGCTCTCTCTGTGTGAAAACTCACGCCGGTATGTGCTACATCCTGCCTGAATGGCCCATACGCAGCATTATTTAGATACGATGTATCTACCGTGATTTCAGTATTCGGAGAAAACTCCACCCGTGGCGGTTCAGTAGAACCGGGCAAATCATAAATATTAAATATTGTAAAACCGCGAATATAAGTATTTTCCGGGATATCGTCGTCCTCGAATAAACTCTTGAATTCCTCTACAGTGGGTATTCCATTTCGATATTTCCCAGATGCAACAATGACCTTATTACCATTATTCACATCTGGATTAACTTCACACGAATCCAAAGCAGGGCAAATAGTATCAGCCATACTATAAGCCGACAAACATCCTAGCACCACCAGCATTAAAGCTTTAAGTTTCAATGGAGGATAAACTGATTTCATCACTAATTAACCTTAATATACATACACTACATCATATTAACATAATTAGTTAATTTATGTTAATGAAAATATTTCTATACAGCTTGGTAATTACATATGCTTTTGTCATTTAAGTTACGAATAATAATGTAAATATCTCATTGCAACTCCCCCTAAAATAGTACAGCCCTAAAGTAGAAAATTCTTTCTATAAATCCACAAGAGGATTTAAACATCAAAAAAATGGCCGAACATCAAACCGTATCTATTCAAAAGAAGCTGAAGCCGGCCCTGTCAAAGAACTTTGCCATAGATATGGCATGAGTAATTCAACTTTTTATAAATAGCTGGAAAAATACAGTGATATAGAAACATCAGATATCAAACGTTTTAAAGAACTGGAAGCTGAAAACCGCAAGCTTAAGCAGATATTTGCTGAGCTAAGTTTAAAATCTCAGCTTCAGGAAGAAATCATCAAAAAGCGCTAGTGCCCACTAAGACACATAAAGCTAGGGTTATGCAACTACAGGCAAACACCCTGTCACTATTGTAATGAGCGGCTCTGTTGCTGGTTTAAGCCGAAATACTTACTATTATCAACCTAAGTTACAGAATGATTCCATAGCTATTTCGGTGCCAAGTGCGATCACCGACAAGCATTTAAGCTGGGGCTTTCCCAAGTGTTTTAAGCACATCAGCAAGCTCGGCTATAAATCAAATCATAAACGTGTTTATCGGATGAATTGTCAATTAAAGCTTAATCTCAGGATAAAGCGTAAAAAACATCCACCACAAAGCACAGAAAACTATCAGTATCCAATAAACAAGGTGAATGCTGGTCAATAGACTTTATGAATGACAGCAGCCGCAATCAACGGCGTTTTAGAATTTTCAATGTAATAATAATGGCATAACCATAGATTATATTCAACCAGACAACCCATACCAGAATGGATATATTGAACGATTTAACCGTTAGTACCGTACGGAGGTACTGGATTTATATCTTTTTATAATCTGGAACAAGCAAGGAAAGTAACCAAAGAATGGCTAACAATTTATAACACCGAAAGACCCCATAAAGCACTAAATAACATAATGCTGATTGAATATAAAACCCTAAAACAAAATGTATATAAGCTATGTACATAGAAGACGGTATCTGACTATTCATATTATTATGTATTTCCCATACATTTATATTGATTAATTATCAATATAGAGTTAACATTATTCTAAATTATCATTTATTAACATACATAGGTATTCATAGTATGAGAAAAATATTTAATTTACTGACAGGCTTATGCATTACCCTAGCACTTGCTGCTTGCGGTGGTGCTTCTACACCGGAAGCAGCCGCCAAAAAATATACTGAAGCGGTATATGCTGGCGACAGTGAAACAGCTATTTCTATGATTTATCTTAGTGAGAACGATAAAAAAGAAGCTGGATTGCCGGAGATGCTATCCGGTAAAATTAAAGCTGAAATTGCCCATAGAAAAGAATTTGCCAATAAGAATGGCGGTGTAAAAGAAATATCTGTGGGAGAACCGCAATACGATAATGATAAAAAATTTGCTGATGTTCCGGTAACTGTCACTTTCAAAAAGTCAGAAAAACCCGAAGAAGAACATATACGTTTAATTAAAACAGATGATGGCTGGAAACTGAAAATTTAAATAATGAACACCTGCTCTAAGCAGGTTTTTTAATATATGTGTAAACATCATAAATATTTTATTTGCTTTTTACTGATTATTCTCATTCTGGTGGGTGGTGCTGTTACATTTTTTTATGAACGGCATCGACCTTCTCAATATGGTAAGCTTCAGAATTTGCCTTCACTGAAGATTGGTGATTGGGTGGTGCGATTGGGTACTATCAATGACAGTCGTTGGATCAGCTATCTGGGTAAAAGTGAGTATTCACATATAGGTATGATTGTCCAATTACATCCTAAAATTTTGGTTGTACATGCAACGACAGATGATGGCGAATCTGCCTCAAATCAGGTAATTGTTTCCGAGCTGGATCATTTTTTGAG
This sequence comes from Snodgrassella gandavensis, assembly GCF_914768025.1. Classification (GTDB taxonomy): domain Bacteria; phylum Pseudomonadota; class Gammaproteobacteria; order Burkholderiales; family Neisseriaceae; genus Snodgrassella; species Snodgrassella gandavensis. Next base: position 35,968 of record NZ_CAJZCE010000019.1, read on the forward strand.
TCCGGAGTTAGCACAGAAAGGTGCTATAATCCGACCTATGTTTCTGAATCAGCAAGAAAAGCAACAGATTGCTGCTTTTGTTTTGAATCAGCGTGGAAAACCTTTTATCTTAAATAGTAAAGATGAACCGCACCTGTATTGCACAACATTATTATCTGATTCAATTGCTCAATTTCATCCATCATTTAAGCCTAAATGGAACTATATATCTGTACCGTTTTTTAAAGGTGAATATCTGTTTCCTCAGGCTTTTGTGGACTATCCAGATATCAAAGTGATTTATCAGTTTGATAGTTTAATTATTTAACTTGAGAAAAATGTTTAAAAACCCTATTGGCTTAATATAAAAATATGCGCCCTGTTGAATTACTTCTATTTTTGGAATAAGTGTATTTGGTTACTTTGATAATAAAAATTACCACACTGAAAATGTCCACATCTTTGTCTGGTTGAAAACATAATTCTCGAAATTGGCGGTTAAGTGGGGCTGTACAATTTTAGGGGGTAGTTATATATTGATTTTTGCTCTTTTAGCAGATAACGATTGCTGAATTGATTGCAATCTATCTGTAGTTCAAGAAACCAAAATAAGCTGGCATTCAATATCAGCGAAAAGATGACACAACGGCCTCACCAATCCCATTACTAGTCATAATAATAAAGATTTTATGCAGTAAAAACTGCATCTATCAATATCAAATAATTTTATGACAAATATTAAATTGGCATTAAAAATGTTTGTATAATAGATAGTATCAATTCTTAAATAAAACCATTTATTTTTATAATAGCCTTACGGCTAGGCAGAATTCAGATTATTGAATCAACATGCCCGAAAATAGTACAGACTCTCCATGGGTATTGTGTATTAGGTTAATGTAATGTACACAATGTGGGTTGCTAACATTATGACAGATAATTGTCACAATTTAGGCACAGTAAACAAACCTTAGGAGGAAGTAATAACAGTAGATACGATGCGTAAAACACTGAAAGATACGAAAGAAAGATGGTGGGTCGTGAGCGATTCGAACGCTCGACCAACGGATTAAAAGTCCGCTGCTCTACCGACTGAGCTAACGACCCGAGAGCGCGCATTTTAGACATGAGTGGCGATGCTGTCAAGTCCTTTGTCGTTTTTCATCTGTGGCAATATGGCGCTAAAAGTACTGCCACTGCCAACCACACTTTCAATCTGTAATTTACCGTTATGTTCAGCCAGTGCATGTTTGACAATCGCCAGACCAAGCCCAGTACCACCGCTCTGGCGTGAGCGGCCGGAATCCACCCGATAAAAACGCTCCGTCAGGTGCGGAATGTGTTCAGCAGCAATGCCCGATCCGGTATCGCTAACCTGAAAAATTGCCTGCCAGGAATCATGCTGACACTGCTCACTCCTTAACTGGATGGCAATAGTTCCCTGTGGCGGCGTATAGCGTACAGCATTAAACAATAGATTGCTGAAAGCATTATACAAATCTTGCTGAATACCATTTACCCAAATGTCTGTAGCCAGCTCACAGACAAAAGAATGTTTACCCGCTGACAGAATTCTGGCTTCATGCACCACCTGTTCTGCCAGAGCAGTTAGATATACTGGCTGTCTGTGCATAGAGATATCGGTTTGGTTTTCCAGACGAGATAAGGTCAACAGATCGGCCAGCAGATTACGCATACGTGCGCCTTCTTTACTCATCAGGGCAATAAATGACTGGCGCTGCTCCTGAGGTAGTTCCGGCATATCAGTCAATGTTTCCAGAAAACCATTGATGACAGTCAATGGTGTCCTCAGTTCATGTGAAACATTGGCCACAAAGGCAGTGCGGGTAGCATTTAACTGTTCAGCAGCAGTAATATCCTGAGTAATAATCAGTGTTGCCTGTTCGTCAAACGGCGTGCGAATAATATTTAATATTCGGGGTAATCCACTACCACTATTATCAAGAGTAAGCTTCATATCCACTGACTCCGGCGCCTGTTCATTCAGAAATTGCTGAAATTGGGCATTTCCAATCAGTTCAGCCAGTATGCCATTACTATCGCGCTCTGGATTCAGGTTTAAATGCGTGGCAGCCATATGGTTCAGCCACTGTATGCGTCCATCCAGCCCCAGAATCAGTACACCTTCCGGTATAGTCTCGGCAATCCGGTTAAAACGCAGTAATGCCACGCCCAATTTCTGTTTGCGCTTTTTGCGACTTTTAGCCTGTAACATCAGCGTATTGAAAATATTGTTCCAGATACCAACTCCATATGGCACATTGCGCAGCTTTGGCCGCTCCAGCCAACGTACCAGTTTGATTAAATGATACCAGTAACCTACCAGCCATATAAAAGATAGGCAACACAGCCCTACCAGCATTAATTGCACGCCACCAATCAGCAGTGACAGCACAACGACCACTATTAGGGTAGCCAGTATTAAATACAGATGACAGCGTAGTTCAGACATAAGGATGCATATTCCGGCCCGATATAAATTTAGTTATTATTACTGATTACACGCAAAACGATAACCACTGCCACGCACAGTCTGTATCAGGTAATCATAACCAACGGTTTCAAGCCCGCGTCTTAAGCGACGGATATGAACATCTACCGTCCGTTCCTCAATAAACACATGATCACCCCACACCAGATCCAGAAGCTGGCGACGGGTGTATATCCGGTCGGGATGAGTCATAAAAAAATGTAATAATTTGAATTCGCTTGGTCCCAGAGCGATGATTTGTCCGTTTACCTGAACCCGCTGCTGCTGTGGATTCAGTTCCAAATCATGGATATACAGTGGTGTACTGGTTTTTTGTGGGGCACGCCGGCGCAGGAGTGCATTAATACGCGCAATCAACTCTCGTGGGGAAAAAGGTTTGGTAATATAGTCGTCGGCGCCTAGATTCAGTCCCTGTTCCTTGTCCATTTCTTCACCCCGTGCCGTCAGAAGAATAATCGGTAAATCACGAGTCCTATCTGTATCACGCAAATACTTTACAAACTGTAAACCAGAAACTCCTGGCAACATCCAGTCTAACAAAATCACATCTGGTAACTGCGACTGCAATAGCGGCAATGCCTCTTCTACACTGGATATACTTTGCACCGTAAAACCGGCTTGCTCTAAAGTAAATTGAATCAGAGTGGAAATTGCATCCTCATCTTCCACCACCAATATATTGACCATCGTCATAATCATTACCCTAAGCCAGATCAACAATCTGTAACAGATTAATATAAAGGTTTAAAAGAGTAAAACCAATCATCCATATATTAGCAAAGGCATAATCATAAAATGTAATCCGTATGACTCACTGTACTTTACGTTCACATTAGTCTGATTGTTTCATAAGCTGCTACTACTTATTTTTTAGCATAAACAAATCAACCCTCAAGTACATTAACATATAACCAATTTTAATTATGCCAAGAAGCTGAAATAATTATTCAATTTTGTATTATAAGTGCAACCCTAATTAGGATATTTTTTTGACTTACATCAAATAAAAATCAATTCAAATAAAAATTTCAGTATAAAATTTTGTTTTTCAAAGATAAATAACTCAAAAGCGCACAATAAATCAAATACAACTATTTGTTTTAAAAATAAAATGTCATAAGCATTTTATGCTTATACATGAATTGATTAATGATTACATACTAAATTGACAAAATTACATACAAAAATATAGTATGTTTTTAAGTTAATTTTATTAAATTAATATTAACTTATTTTAACAATTTTACTTAAAACTTATTTATCACAAAGACGCCCTTATGAACAAAATATATAAGCTCATTTGGAATAGAAAAGAACAGGCTTATACCGTCACATCAGAACTAGTACGGAAACGAGGTAAAGTTACTGGGACAAAATTGGCGGTGGCAATCGGTGCAGCCATGTTATCGTCTAATATGGCATATGCTGAATGCTCGTCGTGTACTGAGTCATCTGCAATATTTGAAAACCAAATCATACCTGCTGCCATAATTACTCTTGCAGATGCAGGTGATGACATTATAAACGAAACCAACAACGGCTCTGAGGACAGTGACGACGGCAAACTGCCTGATGACGGCAAACTGCCTGATGACGACAGCAAACAACCTGACGACGACGGCAAACTGCCTGACGACGACGGCAAACTGCCTGACGACGACGGCAAACAACCTGACGACGACGGCAAACAACCTGACGACGACGGCAAACTGCCTGACGACAACGGCAAACTGCCTGACGACGACGGCAAACAACCTGACGACGACGGCAAACTGCCTGACGACGACGGCAAACAACCTGACGACGACGGCAAACAACCTGACGACGACGGCAAACTGCCTGACGACGACGGCAAACTGCCTGACGACGACGGCAAACAACCTGACGACGACGGCAAACTGCCTGACGACGACGGCAAACTGCCTGATGACGACAGCAAACTGCCTGACGACAACGGCAAACTGCCTGACGACGACGGCAAACAACCTGACGACGACGGCAAACAACCTGACGACGACGGCAAACAACCTGACGACGACGGCAAACTGCCTGACGACGACGGCA
>NZ_CAJZCE010000020.1 GCF_914768025.1 Snodgrassella gandavensis
TTGTATTTGAGACCTACAACTAAAATTGTAAATGTAAATATCCCTAGTTCCTTTAAGCGTTTGATATCATAGGTTTCCATACCACCATATTTATCCCGCCATTTATAAAAAGTTGAATTACCGATGCCATATTTACAGCAGAGTTCTTTGACGGGGATACCAGACTTGAGCTTCTTTTAAAATAGCTACGATTTAATGTTCAGTCATCTTGTTCATGATTAATTCCTCTGTGGGTTAATAAAGAGAATTTTTACTTTGGGGTTGTACTTTATAGGGGGGGTAGTTACATCATGAATATCTATTAAATTTTCTCATAATTTGAAATACAAATTTTCAAACAATATTTACTCTATTATTAAGTAAACATCTGCTGATATTGCTGTTATGAGAAACGGTTAATTTGATTGGTTATCTGGTGGTGAAGTAAGTAATCTGTATGGTTTAAGGCTGAAAGCATTTTTATACTGTCTCAAGACGGTGAACCGAAAGCCAATGTACTATTTTCTCTGATATTTTTCTTCCTACTGTGTGACAAATATGATAAGTTTTGTCTGGGGTATATAGGATTGGTTTTTAGCCAATTGTTTGTTGGTCAGCGGTGATGGTGCGATTATTTTTCTTTAGACGGGATTATTGGGTACACTTGATGCTGTAATAGTAATAGGTAATACAATGATAGGTTTGATGATTGTAACCCATGAGACCGTAGGGCAGGCAAATATGCAGTTGATTCAGCATATTTTTGGTTCTGTGCCTGATAAGGTTTCTCTGATTGGGGTGCGCAGTAGTGATTCGCTTGAGAGCATGCATACAGAAGTAGTAGAAAAGCTGGCTACTCTGGATTATGGCCAAGGTGTGCTGATTCTGACGGATATTTTTGGTGCTACGCCGTGTAATCTGGTATGCCGGTTGATTAAGCGTGACAATGTTATGGTGCTCACCGGACTTAATGCTCCGATGCTGATTAAGGCACTACAAAATTTTGCTAAAGCGGATGATGTGCATAAATTTGCTGAAGAGGTTAAAGCAGCTGCTATTGCTGGCATTATGACTATTTCTAATCAGGATGAGCTGTGACATGATAAAGAAGGAAATTGAGATTGTTAACAAGCTTGGTTTGCATGCACGGGCTTCGAACAGGTTTACGCAGGTAGCCAGTCGTTTTCAGTGTGAGGTATGGGTTACACGCAAAGATCGTCGGGTTAATGGTAAGAGTATTATGGGGCTGATGATGTTGGCTGCTGCTCAGGGTAGTGTAATTGAGCTGGAAACTGACGGTGTGGATGAAAGTCAGGCAATGCAGGCACTGGTTGAGCTGATTAACAATTATTTTGGTGAAGACGAATAATGTGTATTGTGCTGCATGGCGTGGCAGTAGGTGCTGGGGTAGCAATTGGTCGAGCCCATCTGGTGGTACGGGGGATGGATGATGTGCCCCATCGTGAGTTGTCGATTGAAGAAATACAAGCAGAAGTTGCCCGTTATGAGCAGGCGATTAAGACGACTCGCCGTCAGTTAGAGCAGTTGCGTACAGATATTCCACAAAATGCACCTTCAGAACTGGGTGCGTTTATTTCTCTGCATCTGATGCTGGTTGGGGATGTGAGTCTGTCGAGAGAACCTGTTGATATTATTGAGGGGAAATGTGTTAATGCTGAATGGGCATTAAAGTTGCAAACAGATAAGCTGGCGGAACAGTTTGATGCAATTGAAGATAATTATTTGCGTGCGCGCAAGCAGGATATGTTGCCGGTGGTGGAGCGGATTTTTAAGAATCTGATTGGCCTGTCTACTGAGGTTGTTAATGAAGCTGAGGATTTTGAAGAAGATACGATTCTGGTTGCTCATGATTTATCACCGGCAGACACGGTTTTTTTCAAAGACAGTCGTATTGCGGCTTTTGTGACTGATGCTGGTGGGCCAACCAGTCACACGGCAATTCTGGGACGCAGTCTTGATATTCCTTCTGTGATTGCACTGGGCTATGCGCGGGAATTGATTAATGAAGATGAGCTGATTATTGTAGATGGTACTATGGGCGTGGTTATTATTGCGCCTGATAATATTATTTTAAAGGAATATCGGCGCCGTTTGCGTGAATTCCGTAGTTTGAAGCGGCAATTAAATAAACTGAAAAATACGGCTGCGACTACGCAGGATGGAATCAATATTGAGTTATTGGGCAATATTGAAAGTGCTGGTGATATTAAAGCATTGAATAATCTAAGTATTGACGGTATTGGGCTGTATCGCAGTGAGTTTTTTTATCTCAACCGTGATGCTTTGCCTACGGAAGATGAGTTGTATGCAGAGTATGCGGATGTGGTTAAAAAGCTGAAAGGCAAGCCATTAACCATACGTACGATTGATTTGGGGGTGGATAAAAATCCGCGCTGGTTTGGCCCCAGCAACGCTATGAATCCGGCTTTGGGTTTGACCGGTATCCGTTTGTGTTTGGCAGAGCCGGTGATGTTTCGTACCCAGATGCGGGCAATTATGCGGGCTGCTGTTCTGGGACCTGTGCGTATGATGTGGCCGATGATTTCTTCGGTGACGGAAATACAGCAGTGTTTAACGCATTTAAATACAGCTAAACAGCAGCTACGCGACTGTTTTGAAGAGTTTGATGAGAATATTCAGGTTGGTGCAATGGTGGAGATTCCATCGGCTGCGTTAACGATAAATTCCATTCTGAAATTGATTGATTTTGTTTCGGTAGGTACGAATGATTTGATTCAATATACGCTGGCGGCTGACCGCAATGATGAAAGTGTGAGTTATTTATATCAGCCGGGGCATCCTGCGGTATTGAAGTTGCTATTGCATATTATCCGTACTGCGGCACGTTTGAACAAACCGGTGTCAATTTGCGGTGAAATGGCTGGTGATGCTCAGTATACGCGGTTGTTGATGGCGATGGGGTTACGCCGTTTTTCGATGAATGCAAATAATATTCTGGCGGTAAAAAATCAGATTATTCAGAGTGATTTGCTGATGCTGGAAACTGAGGTGCAAAAGATATTACGCAATGATGATCCAGATAAAGCATTAAAGTTGCTGAAAAAATTTAATTCTTCACATGAATTGGCTGATTCTGCGGATTGATATAAATAGTTTTGTCTGACTTATCACAGTTTAACTGCGTTTAATGATTATATTTTTATAATGAATTCATCAGTATTGTTGTTGCCTGACAGTCAGTATTGAGTAAGTAGTGTTTTCCCGCAAATTGTCCACCGATATTCTCTCCCTTGGTATCGGTGGTTTTTTTATTTGTTTGCTTATATGTTATTGGCATAAATTATTGTAATCCGGCTGAATGTGCAGTATGTTATTGCGGTATTGATGTACCAGTTTGGTTAACTGGGAGGCCAGTATGATTAATTGCAGGCTGGTGTCTTGAGTAAACTGTTATAATAGTGGTCTATTTTTATACAATAAATTGATGATTCATGATGCAAGAACATTACTGTCCCGAGAAGATTGAACCGGCTGCGCAGGCACGCTGGCAGGAATACCGTTTATTTAACGCTGAAGATTTTAGTCCCAAACCAAAATATTATTGTCTGTCGATGTTTCCTTATCCGTCTGGCAAGTTACATATGGGGCATGTACGTAACTATACGATTGGTGACGTACTGAGCCGCTATCGTTTGCTGAATGGTTTTAATGTGATGCAACCAATGGGCTGGGATGCATTTGGTTTGCCCGCTGAAAATGCGGCCATGAAGCATCAGGTGGCACCGGCACAATGGACTTACGACAATATTGCTTATATGAAAAAGCAATTGCAGAGTCTGGGCTTTGCTATTGACTGGGAGCGGGAAATTGCAACCTGTACGCCGGAATATTATCGTTGGGAACAGTGGCTGTTTGTGCGTTTGTTCCAGAAAGGTATTATTTACAAGAAAAACGGTACGGTTAACTGGGATCCGGTAGACCAGACTGTGCTGGCCAATGAGCAGGTTGTAGATGGTCGTGGCTGGCGTTCTGGTGCTATTGTGGAAAAACGCGAAATCCCGATGTATTACTTCAAGATTACGGATTACGCCGAGGAATTGCTTAATGGTTTGGATACGCTGGAGCATTGGCCGGAACAGGTTAAGACGATGCAGCGCAACTGGATCGGCAAGTCGCGTGGTATGCAGGTGCGTTTTACGCTGGCTGAAGAGAGTAAAGCAGGTTTAACGGGTGAGTACGCTGATTTTGTACAGGTATACACTACGCGTCCAGATACGCTGATGGGGGCGACTTATGTGGCTGTGGCAGCGGAACATCCTCTGGCTACAGCTGCTGCTACCGATAATGCTGAGCTACAGCAGTTTATTGCTGAATGCAAGGCAGGTTCTGTGGCTGAAGCGGATATGGCTACGATGGAGAAGAAAGGTATGCCTACCGGACGCTTTGCCATTAATCCGTTGAACGGGGATGTGCTGCCGGTATGGGTGGCCAATTATGTGCTGTGGGGCTACGGTGATGGTGCGGTGATGGCTGTGCCGGCACATGATGAGCGTGATTTTGAGTTTGCTACTAAGTATCAATTACCGATTAAGCAGGTTATTGCGTCTACTCAGGCTGCTGATGAATTTAGTGCGCAGGCGTGGCAGGAATGGTATGGCAGCAAGGAGCAGACGCAGTGTGTTAACAGTGGTGAACTGGATGGTCTGGATTTTCATGCCGCTTTTGAGCGCGTAGGGGAGATTTTGCAGGCTAAAAATGCCGGTGCTCCGAAAACGCAATATCGCCTGCGTGACTGGGGTATTTCACGCCAGCGTTATTGGGGTTGTCCGATTCCGATTATTCACTGTGATGATTGCGGTGATGTTACTGTGCCGGAAACGCAGTTGCCGGTTGTGTTGCCTGAAAATGTAGTGCCGGATGGCGCGGGTTCTCCGCTGAGCAGAATGCCGGAATTTTATGAAACTAGCTGCCCGTGCTGTGGTAAACCGGCACGTCGTGAAACGGATACGATGGATACATTTGTTGAATCTAGCTGGTATGCGGTGCGCTATGCTTCGCCACAGTGTGATACGGCTATGGTGAATAAGGACGCAGCTAATTACTGGATGAATGCCGACCAGTATATCGGCGGGATTGAGCATGCTATTTTGCATTTGTTGTATGCGCGCTTCTTTACTAAGCTGATGCGGGATGAAGGTCTGCTGAATGTTGATGAGCCGTTTGCACGTTTGCTTACTCAGGGTATGGTAGTCTGTGAGACGTATTACCGTGAAGGGGCTAATGGCAGTAAAGAGTGGATTGCACCACAGGATGTGGATTTGCAACGAGATGATAAAGGCCGGCCACTGGCTGCAACTTTGAAAGCGGACGGCAAGCCAGTTTGTATTGGCGGCATTGAGAAGATGTCTAAATCGAAAAATAATGGTGTGGATCCGCAGGAGCTGATTGACCGTTATGGTGCTGATACTGCGCGTCTGTTTATGATGTTTGCTGCGCCACCGGAGCAATCTCTGGAGTGGTCAGATGCTGGTGTGGATGGTGCTCATCGTTTCCTGCGTCGTTTATGGCGTACGGTGTATGATTATTTACAGCAGGGAGCCAGTGTAACGGCGTTTGCGGGTAATCAGGATGGGCTGTCATCTGAACTAAAAGCGTTACGCCTGAAATTGCACACTACGATTGCCAAGGTAACAGATGATTATGGTCGTCGCCAGCAATTCAATACAGCCATTGCTGCGGTGATGGAATTGCTGAATCAGTATGATCGTACTGATTGTGTTTCAGAGCAGGGACGAGCTGTGGCACAGGAAGTGCTGGAATCAGTATTGCGTCTATTATGGCCAATTGTGCCACATGTGTCTGAGACGCTATGGAATGAATTGTCTGCGCAGCAAACTTTGTGGGATGCTGCATGGCCTCGTGTCGATGAGGCTGCACTGGTGCAGAACGAGATTACTTTGATGGTACAGGTAAATGGTAAGCTACGCGGACAGATTACGGTTGCGGCTGATATCAGTAATAATGAAATACAGGCTGTAGCACTGGCTGAACCAACTGTACAACGATTTGTGGACGGCAAAACTCCGAAAAAGGTGATTGTGGTGCCCAAACGTCTGGTAAACATTGTTGTGTGAGTATTACCGAGGCTGGGAAAAAAAGACATGTTAACAACATGTCTTTTTTTGTATGGGTAAGCTTTTGCTGGATTGAGAATACGGACGGTTTATTGGCTGTCCATATTAATTAAAGCTTAAGGTAGGGTATAAGCAATTAGGTAATCGCCCATTCTGGTACCAAATGAGCTATGGCCACCTGCCATTTGTACTACATATTGTTTGCCATTAACTGCGTAAGTCATGGGCGTTGCCTGTCCGCCGGCAGGTAAGCGTGCTTCCCATAACAGCTTACCATTGCTGGTGTCGTAGGCACGCAGGTAATCGTCCTGAGTGGCACTGACAAACATGACATTGCCAGCCGTTGATATTGCACCACCTAAGCCGGGTACGCCGATTTTCAATGGTGGTAATTCAAATAATTTTGGTAGGCTGTCGCGAATGGTACCGATACGTTTTTTCCACACTACCTGATTACTTTGTAAATCCACTCCGGCAACAAACCCCCATGACGGCTGTTTACAGGGCAGGCCTAGTGGTGATAGGAAAGGGTTGATTTCCACACCATAGGGAGCACCATACATTGGTTGCATGCCATTTTCGGTACCGGCACCCTGTTTTTGTTGCGTTCTGTTTGGATTGGTGGGGATCAGGCGGGAAACAAATGGCAGGCCTATCGGATTCATCAATGCAATTTGGCGATCCTGATTGACGGATATGCCACCCCATTCGAATACACCCAGATTTCCCGGGAAAACCAGTGTGCCGTTTTCAGAAGGTGGGGTATAGATGCCATTATAATTCAGACGTTTAAATTGAATGCGGCAAATGAGCTGGTCAAACATGGTTGCTCCCCACATATCTTTATCGGTGAGCTTGTCTTTGGGTGACAGGCTCAGCGCTGAAAATGGCTGGGTGGCAGCATAATGTTCGCCCTGCGTTGGCTTACCATATTTCAGGGTTTGTGGTACGGGTTTTTCGGTTACCGGTACGATGGGTTGGCCTGTTTCACGATTGAGCACGAAAATATTACCAGTCTTGGTGAGGACGTAAATGGCCGGAACCCGTTTGCCCGATGGCAGGGTGAGGTCCATTAATGAAGGTTGTGCCGGTACATCCATATCCCATAAATCATGATGGGTGGTCTGATAGTGCCACAGGAGTTTGCCGGTAGAAGCATTCAGTGCCACGATGGAGTTGGCATAACGTTCTTTCAGTTTGTCGCGATGGCCACCCCAGATATCGGGTGTCCCTACGCCGGTGGGTACATAAACGATATTGCGTTGCTGGTCGTAGGCCAGAGGCGCCCATGCATTGGGTGAATTATGCACGAAAGTGGTGTTTTCGCCCGGCATGGCATTCGGATTTTCGGCACCGGTATCAAACACCCATTTTAATTGACCATTATTGGCATCATAACCGCGTATCACGCCTGATGGCTCTTTGGTGGAGAGGTTATCGGTAACTGAACCGCCAATAATAATGGTGCTTGGTGTGACTATAGGTGGTGATGTTGGGTTGTAGCCACCCAAAAATGCGTAAGGCATTTTTGCTTGCAGGTTAATTTCTCCCTCAGTGCCGAAGTCTTTACATTTCTGGCCATTATCTGCATTTACGGCAATCAAACGACCATCATTGACTGGTAACAGTACTTTTCGCGGGCATATGGTTGATGCTACGGTTTCGCTACTGTTTGCTGTTGTGGCGTCGTAATAGCTGACACCTCGACAGGTGAGATGCTGAAAGGTTTTGTTACTGCGCAATTTCGGATTAAAGCGCCATAAGCGTTTGCCACTAGTGGCATCTAGTGCGTCCAGAAACTGGTGTGGTGTACAGATAAATAATTTGTTGCCAATTTTGATTGGGGTAAGTTCGTTGGTGGTTTCGGCTGAGTCATTATCGGTTTTGAAATCACCGGTATGATAAGTCCAGGCGACTTTGAGCTGATTTACGTTGTTGGTATTAATCTGGGTCAATGGTGAGTAGCGGCTGCCGCTCTGAGTGCGGCCGTAAGCTGGCCAGTCTTCTGCTGCAATATCATTGGTATCTGCGGCTGGTGTCGGCTGGGTACGTGTAATGGTGCCATTGATCTCTTGCGGGTCGTGATTAATGCTGTAAAGCATGATGCCTAGTATGCTAATTAAAACTATGGCAATGGCTGCTTTACTACTGTGTTGTGCAGTTAACTGGCGTGTAGACCAAGGTGATAGTAGCCACAAGCCTAAGAGAAACAGGATATCAAACCGTGGTGCCAGTGCCCAGAAGTCAGTACCGGATTCCCATAAGCCCCAATCCAGTGTGGCGATGAGTATAGCGGCAAAGTACCATAGGCTATTGCTGCAATTGCGCTGATACAGATAAGTGAACAGCCCAAGTGCCAATGCGAGAATAGCGTAAAAAGGTGAACCGCCCAGACAGATTAACCAGATTCCTCCTATGAGCAGATAGAGTGTAGTCAGCCATAGAATTATTTGGGTAATGATTCTGGCGATGGAGTGAGTTGATTTATGTGTGTTCATTATGCCTCTATAAGTTGATTTTAATAAAAATTTCTTTGCAGTATGGAAATGATTATAGTCAGCCATAATGATTATGCAAATGTAGGCTTAAATAAATATTAAAAAATTAATTATTTTTGCTTGCTTGGTTTTTTATGGTATTAGCAATGGGTTAAATTTTTTATTGCATGTGTGAATTATTGTGCTGTTAACAGATTTTTTTGCTAAATATGGCTGCTGAGAACATTAAGGATGTAATGAGAAGCTTTATTTCTTTAAGATATATTTTTCTTTTATTGTTGTACCTGTGTTGTTGTTTCTAAACAAAATGATAGTCAGCTGGTTGAAAAGTGTTATTTAAATATGACTATAGGTCTGATTTTATGATTTCTATCATAGTTGTCTATCAGGCTTAGATTTGATCATAAAGCTGGTAACGTTATGCAAAGCAAAAAGTAAGATGCCTGTCTGGATGATGACAAGGATCATGAGTGTGTCACTTATAAATTAATATGGCATGCATAAATGGTTTAGGAGGCATGCCTTCCGATAAGTTTTAATGGTAATTTAAATAATAATTATTAAATCTAAAAGTGATATCACGTAATTTAATGCTTTGCATGTAAGCCAGTTAATTAGAGCAACTCTTTTTCATGTTGTTTCATCCAGTTAGCTATAGAATTGAGGGCTGGTTTTAAAGTTTTACCGAGTTCTGTTATCTGGTATTCCACTTTTGGTGGTACTTCAGGATATAGTTTTCTGCTAATTAATCCCTTTTGTTCAAATAGCCTTAGTTGTTTTGTTAATTCTTTTTGTGTAATTGGCGAAATTGCACGTTTTAGTTCACCAAAACGGATAGGTTCATTCGTGATTATTAAACGGTATAAGATAGGAATCGCCCATTTTCCTGAAATCAGATTGATGAATTTAACCATGGGGCAGTTAAAATTTTGATCTATATTTTTTTTATTTTGCATATTTATTTTCCAATAGTATCTATTTGGTACCTACTTTCATAAGTAAACTAGTTAAATTATACTGAGTTTAATTTTGAAAGGGGAAATATGAAAAGGGTAGAAGGTAAATATGCTCTCGTTACGAGAGCAAGTAGAGGGAGGGCTGGTAACGGCCAGAGAATTTATAACCGCAGGTGCTGATGTAGCCCTAACCAGTAGAAATAAAAACAGGCTATTAGAAGCTGAAAAAATTAGGGGAAATGTCTGAATATTTCAAGGTGATAACTGACTTTGAAGAACAGAAATATCTGGACGCAAAATTAACTGAAATCTGCTCCAGATTAGATGCGGTGTATATCAATGCTGGCTAATCCCAGTGCAGTTATTTGGGGTGGTACGGTAAGTACTAAAATCGGCCTGCCACAAAGCGGTATTTATGCGTCAAGTAAAGCGGTTCTCTGTTCATTGGGCAGAACGCTGTTAGGTGAACTGATATCCAGAAATATTCGTTTCAATTGTCTGATACCAGGTTCAACCGCTACACCAGCGCATATCAATTGACTATGAGGCCGTAAAGCATGTACTACAGGAAATTAAGAAGTTGGTGCCAATACGGCGTTTGGGTAAAACGATAGTGATAACCAAAGCTGCCGTTTTTCTGGCATCCGATGAATCATCTTTTATGCTGGGATCAGAAATGCTTCTAAATGGTGGTGTGAGTAATATTTTGCTATAAATATTAGTCGGTTAGCTAATGAAAAGGCGGTAATATCAATTTGCCGCTTATAATCAAGTTATAGGGAGAATGGCGATGGCGCAGCAAAATATCAGCATAAATCGGAAGATGTTTTGCATAGTTGTACTATAAAGATAGGCATGTATTTGATTATATGCTTTTAAGATTATTATTTTTACATAATTATAATATTAATGTAAAATTTTGAGAAGTTTAATGGTATCTTGTTTTTGATTGATTCAATGAAAAAAGTAAATTTAAATATTTTATTATTTAAAATTTCAGTGGGAATGTTATCTATAATCCCTTTGTTCGCTAATGCCACAATAATTATCGATGATTCTAATATAGGAAATTATACCAACACGGGTATTACGGCTAATAATGACAATGTCGATATAAAAACCACTTCTGCTACGGCACCACACATTGATATGAATAGTCGCGGTACTGCGATTAGTGCAAAAAATGGCAAGGTGTTAACCATCGGTGATACGGGTAGTACTGATAAGTTTATTATTCGAAATAATGCAGCGGGTAATTATAATTCTGTTTACGGTCTTTATATAGTATCAGCTAATGTTATTACCAATAGCGAACTCGACATAAGTCTGAAAGATGGTTCAGGTATTTATATAGCCAGTAAAGGAAGCGGCTTATTTCAAAACAAGGTCTCTATAACTGGTATAGAAAATGGCCAGTTTATCGGTATTCGTACTTACAATAATTCGGCAGCATCCTTATCAACAGGCACATTTAATAAAGAAGTAAAAATTACTGCTTCAGGCCAAGATAGTTATGGTATTTATTCCCAAAGAAATAATAAGCCTGATGCGTTGGGCTCTAAACTAACTTTTAGGGATAAAGTTACTATCAAGATGTCTGGTAGTAATAACGCTCACGGTATTGTCTTTGACCAAATCCCATTTAAAAACGGCAATCCTGTGCTTGGCGGTGGTAGTATTATTTATTTAGAGAATGGGGTTGATCTTACCACTGATCATGGTACGTCAATTAGTATGCAGCAGGTAGGTGGCAAATTAAAGATTGATAGTGGCTTAAATGAAAACCGGATAATTTCTGAAGACGAGCATTATAATGTAATAGAAGCACTTGCTGGAGAGGTGGATATTGTTGGTAAATCTAATATTAAAGGTGATATTTATTCATCCGCTAGCAAGTTAATTGAAGGTAGCGACGTCATTACTAAAGGTGTCATTAATTTTAATCTTGCTAATGGCTCAACGTTATTAACCTCTATGGAAAATAATGCGCTCTCTAATTCACAAGATAAAGGTGAGATTAATCTGGCCATTTCTGGTCATGATAGCCAGTGGAAAATGACCGACAGTTCAGGTATTGACTCATTAATACTTGGCGATAATGCCAAAGTGAGTTTTGGTTATGCCTATGCTGTTCCAAGTTTGGCTGCCTCTCTTGATGGTACAAATGCAATGACATTGCGCGTTGCTTCCTTGGCGGGTAATGGTATTTTTGAAATGCGAACTGCAATTGGTAAAACTTTTGCGCATGACTTGCTTAAAATAACAAGATCACAACAAGCAGCAGGTAATCATAAAATTGCCATTGTTGATAATAAAACCGGTGCGGCCACAGTAACGGGTAATGAAAAATTTACACTGGTTGAAACAGAAGGCGGTAGGGCTAATTTTGGTTTGTCTGCACCATCTTTTGATATTGGTGCCTATCAGTTTAATACGTTAACCAAAGTTAGTAATAATCGTGGTGCCGGTACAGAAGATTGGGTATTGTCAGGGTCTGTAGCTTCTAATGACAACAATAATAATACAGATGGTAATAACGGTGGCACAAATGATAATGGCGGTCAAAACAGACCAATTTCCCCCAAACCACAATTAACGCATACCGCGCAAAACGCAGCCAGTATTCTTAACTCAAATTATTTGATGAGCTATGTTGAAACGCAGACGTTATTGCAACGAATGGGACAAATCCGCACAAATGATATAACTCATGGTGAAGCATGGGGGCGTATCTATACTGGTAAATTAAGCTCATTTAATGACAAACGTTTATCTGATTTCGATATGAATTACTATGGTTTACAGCTCGGCATTGATCGAAAACTGGGGCACAATAATCAAGATATTTATTACGGTATTATGGGTGGTCTGAGTAAAGGTGATGTAGATCATAATGTTGGTGATGGCAATACTAAAAGTTATTCTGTAGCGCTTTATGCCACCTTGCAAAGCCAAACCGGTTTTTATGTGGATGGCTTAGTGAAGTATATGTATATGTCTAATAAATTCAATAGTCTAACTGGTGGTGGCTATAATGTTAAAGGTCATGGTAATACTGAAGGCTTTTCAATCGGAACGGAAATTGGCAAACGTGTTCAGCTATCTTCAGCACGACAAAATGCACAAGGATGGTATTTAGAGCCTCAAGCTCAGGTTACTTTTTCTCATCAGAATGGTGCAACGATTACTGCGACCAATGGTTTGACAACTAAATTAGGTAGTTATAATTCATTGATTGCACGCGCGAGTATTATTTTAGGTTATACAATACAAGGTAATGAAAATCCAATAGATATTTATTTTAAAACCGGCTACCTGAAAGAATTTGGTGGTGAAACGTCTTACACATTTAATCATGCGGCAAGAGAGAAATATGATTTTGGTGGTAACTGGTGGGATAACGGTATTGGTATCAATATGCAGTTAAAGCAAAGACATAATTTTTATGGTGACGTGGTTTATTCATTGGGTAATAAGTTTGATCGAAAACAAGTAAATGTAGGATACCGATTTGATTTTTAAATAAAAATATTGTTTACTTGTTGTAAAAGGAACGATTTTCGGCAAAAACCATTAGGAAAGAAATTGAATTTTTAAATTTTTCTCTGGTTTCATGATTGTAGTGAGTGATAATTAATTTTATCACTCATTCTTTCTTTAAAAATTTTGCCTTATTAAATTAAGCCATAAATAGCTGTTATTAATATAAAACACCTGCGTGAAGTGGTGGCGGTGCTTATCGCTGTGCCCGTGATTAGTGATGTAAATTAAGTTGCAAGAAATGGGAAACACTTTTGCAGTGCCTAAACTGAACATTGCTGGCAGATACGCTAGGTTTATATTAAGAAATGAAATAATTAAATTTATTTGCTTGGCAATGACTCAACTACGCTTCATAACACCATTTTAAGCATGTATTTTATGCTATTGTTGTTATGATTTTTTAATTTTCACTTGCACTTGCATATATTGATGCAAATATAGATGAAAATTAAAACCGACTTGTACCGTCTCTATTTATCTTGCTGATTGCAGAGACAATACAAAGACAATCTTAACTGCGCTTGTTAAGTCCTTAAACTCAGCAATAAATCGCGGAAAACGTTTGGATCCTTAATAAAGGTAATTTCCCCTACTTGTGGAAAATGGTAATCAAGCAGGCGGGAAACCCAGAACCGGATGCATGCAGCCCGCTGTGCAATCGGAAAGTAATCCCGTTCGGCAACAGTTAGCGGTCGTATGCTTTCATAACCACGCATAAATGCTTGTTGCAGGTTGTGGTCGAGATGGTTGTCTGCCCGCCGTGCCCAGTCGTTAACGGCAATGGCCAAGTCATACATGAAGTTGCCGTTACATGCATAGTAGAAATCAATAAAGCCGGCTACCTGTTCGCCATCCAGTAAGACATTATCGCGGAATAAATCGGCATGGATAATACCGGCAGGTAAATCGGTACGCTCATTTTTATCAAAAAAAGCAATTTCTGCTTGTAACAGCTGTTTGTCTTCCGCATCTAGAAATGATGATAATCGGCTACTGGCTTCGTGCCACCAAGTGGTATAGCGCGGATTATTCATTGTTAACGGGAAGTCGGTTCCGGCTAGATGCATTTTGGCCAGCATGGCACCGGTATTGAAACATTGCTGTTCGGAAGGGCTACTGGTATCGCTACCAGACAGGCAGGTCACCAGACAGGCAGGCTTGCCAACTAGTGTACTGTCCAGACGGCCGTCGATTCGTGCAATCGGGGCGGGGCAGGCCACGCCATTGGCACTCAGGTGTTGGGTTAAATCCAGAAAGTAGGGCAGTTCAGCCTGAGTCATGGCCTCAAATACCGTCAGTACATAACGCCCTTGTGTAGTGGTAACAAAATAATTGCTGTTGGTAATGCCCTGGGCGATACCTTGCAAACTAATAAGCCGACCCAAGTGATAATCGCGCAGGAAGCTACGCATTTCATCATCGCTAACGCTGGTATAGACAGACATGGACGTGACCAATCAAACAAGTTATATACGGTATAGAAATCTGAAACAGAATATTTGTTCTGTATTAGCAGAACAGGTGCATGATAACAAAAAAATGTTGTTATCAGGCAGATGTATGCGCTAAATTATGTTGTTCAATATCTATTATGCATATAATAAAAAAGCATAAGTGAATGCATAAGGGCTATTTCACAAGCTGGCGGCTTTTGCGTATCCTTGGCTGGCACTATGTATCAAATGCTGGCAGGTCTATTGCCGGCGCAGGAGTATAAAATGAATTTACCTTTGCTCGCGAACACAGTTGTGTTCGCGTTGTTGTTATGGGTGCTGAGCCGTACACATGCCACTGAGTGGAGTTTATCCAGAAAAGTATTATTGGGTATGATTCTGGGTATTGTATTGGGTTTGGGGCTGCAATGCGTTTACGGCACATCCAGTCCGGTGATCGATACCTCTGTACAGTGGTTTGATGTTGTTGGTAATGGTTATGTACGGCTGTTACAGATGGTAGTAATGCCGCTGGTGTTTGTGTCAATTCTGAGTGCTGTGGCACGGCTACATAATGCAACTCAGCTAGGCAAGATCAGCCTGATGACGATAGGGGTATTACTGTTTACTACGGCTATTGCTGCGCTGATTGGTACGCTGCTGACCAGCCTGTTTGGACTGACTGCCAGCGGACTGATTCAGGGCGAGGCTGAAACAGCACGCTTCAATGCAATTCAGACAAATTATGTAGGCAAGGTGGCCGATTTGTCGGTACCACAATTGTTGCTGTCATTTATCCCGAAGAATCCTTTTGCTGATTTAACCGGAGCCAATCCAACTTCTATTATTAGTGTGGTGATTTTTGCTGCTTTTCTGGGCATGGCGGCTTTGAAGTTGTTCAAGGATGAGGCACCTAAGGGTGAACGGGTGTTATTGGCCATTGATACGTTGCAAAGTTGGGTGATGAAGCTGGTGCGGGTAGTGATGCTGTTAACACCGTATGGTGTACTGGCTTTAATGACCAAAGTAGTGGCTGCTTCCAATATGCAGGATATTGTCAAGCTGGGTGGCTTTGTGCTGGTATCGTATCTGGCGCTGGCACTGATGTTTGTAGTGCACGGTCTGCTGCTGGGAATATTTGGTATCAATCCGGGTAAATATTTTCAGAAAGTATGGCCGGTACTGACTTTTGCTTTTACCAGTCGTTCCAGTGCAGCTTCTATCCCACTTAATATTGAGGCGCAGACGCAGCGTTTGGGTGTGCCGAAATCTATTGCCGGTTTTGCTGCTTCCTTTGGTGCGACCATTGGCCAGAATGGCTGTGCCGGTCTGTATCCGGCCATGCTGGCAACCATGATTGCGCCGACCGTCGGTGTTAATCCTCTGGATCCATGGTGGATTGTAACACTGGTGGGGATCGTAACCATTAGTTCTGTGGGTGTGGCTGGTGTCGGTGGTGGTGCTACCTTTGCTGCGCTGATTGTACTACCGGCAATGGGCTTGCCGATTACGCTGGTAGCTTTGCTGATTTCCGTGGAACCATTGATTGATATGGGGCGTACGGCATTGAATGTCAGTGGTGCCATGACTGCCGGTACTTTAACCAGCCAGTGGCTGCATCAAACTGATAAGGCAATACTCAATAGCAAAGAACATGTTGAGCTGGTGCAGTAACCGTTTTGTGTTAAAGTACAAACTGCCATAGTTTGCAGCCAGTCTGAAACAATAGACTGGCTGATTTTTTCTGGACAGAGTGCCGGAATAGTCTGGGCTGATTGTGGTTATGGCACAGACAGTAAAACAGGACAGTTAAATACAAACTGTCCTGTTGCAACCAAAACTGATTAAGGCTGCGCTTCGGCCGGATTAGCTGCGCCCAGATACTGGTTATTTGCTTTGCAAAACAATCTGCAACATACGGCGGATGGGTTCTGCTGCACCCCATAAAAGCTGGTCGCCTACGGTAAAGGCACTGATGTATTCGCCACCCATGCCCATCTTGCGGATACGGCCTACTGGTACAGTTAATGTGCCTGTTACTGCCGCGGGTGTGAGTTCGTGCATGGAAGCAGTTTTTTCATTGGGCACCACTTTTACCCAGTCATTGGCAGATGCCAGAATTTTTTCAATTTCAGTGACTGATAAATCCTGTTTCAGTTTCAAGGTCAATGCCTGACTGTGGCAACGCATTGCACCCACGCGCACGCACAATCCATCAATAATAATCGGGTGTGCATTGCGGCCTAAAATCTTGTTGGTCTCTACCGCGCCTTTCCATTCTTCCTTGGACTGGCCGTTACCCAGATCGGCATCAATCCATGGAATCAGACTGCCAGCCAGTGGAACGCCAAACTGTGCCTGCGGATAGGTATCACTGCGCAAAAAGTCGGCTACCTTGCGGTCGATAGCCAGAATGGCACTGGCCGGATCAGCCAATTCAGTGCTGACCTGTGCTTCAATCGCACCCATGGCGCTAATCAGCTCGCGCATATTCTGTGCGCCCGCACCAGATGCTGCCTGATAGGTCATGCTGGTGGCCCATTCCACCAAATCCTGCTCAAACAGGCCACCCAGCGCCATCAGCATCAGCGATACAGTACAGTTGCCACCAACAAAATCCTTGATTCCATTTGCCAGTGCAGCATCAATAACCGGACGGTTTACCGGGTCGAGAACGATGACTGCTTTATCGCTCATGCGTAGAGTGGATGCAGCGTCAATCCAGTAACCTTGCCAGCCCTGTTCACGTAAAGGCTGGTGTACTGCTTTGGTGTAGTCGCCGCCCTGACAGGTAACAATAATATCCATTTGTGCCAGAGCATCCAGATTATGCGCATCCAGCAGAGTTTTTGCTGTCTGACCAAAATCCGGTGCTGCTGCACCGGCTGCCGATGTCGTGAAAAAATACGCATCTGCAATGCCTTGAAAATCATTTTCTTCCTGCATGCGCTGCATTAATACCGAACCCACCATACCGCGCCAGCCAACAAAACCTACTTTCACAAGGTGCTCCTTAAATTATTTTAATTTAATCAAAATCTCTGCTGCCAGAAATACATCCAGTCTTTTAACCATAATCAGAACCATTTGTAAACTGTTAATTATTGTCTGAATACATTCCTGAGCACACAGCATATATTTTGCCGGACTAATAGTGTAATTTAACGTGGTTAGTCCACTGTATAGAATCGGCAGACATTCCAGTGTACACTTTCGCCTTTGATTTTCAATTGGCATTACCGATGAATTTACTGCGTACTTTGGCTAAAGTCAGCAGCATGACAATGTTGTCACGTGTGTTGGGTTTCATCCGCGACACTATCATTGCCCGCAGCTTTGGTGCAGGTATGGCTACGGATGCTTTTTTTGTGGCATTTAAACTGCCAAATCTGCTGCGGCGTATTTTTGCCGAAGGTGCGTTTTCACAGGCTTTTGTGCCGATACTGGCAGAATATCGGGAAACTTGCTCACCAGAAGCTACTCGGGCGTTTGTGCAGCACGTGGCCGGTCTGCTTTCATTTGTACTGATTATTGTTACTGCCATCGGCATTTTGGCAGCACCGGTAGTGATTTATATTTCTGCACCCGGCTTTCAGCAGGATGCTGATAAATTTGCCCTATCAGTGCAGCTATTACGTATTACTTTTCCCTATATTTTTCTGATTTCGCTGTCTTCACTGGTTGGTAGCGTACTCAATACCTATCATCAGTTTATTGTTCCAGCTTTTACACCTACCTTTCTGAATATCTCTTTTATTGTGTTTGCCTTATGGCTGGCGCCTTATTTTCATCCGCCTATTCTGGCTCTGGCATGGGCTGTATTCGTGGGTGGGTTATTGCAGTTGCTGTATCAGCTACCTTATTTATTCCGGCTGGGTTTTCTTACCATGCCCAAGCTAAAATTTAGGGACAAGGCCGTTAATCGGGTATTAAAGCAAATGGCTCCGGCCATTCTGGGTGTTTCAGTGGCTCAGATATCTCTGGTAATTAACACCATTTTTGCTTCTTATCTGCAATCTGGCTCGGTATCGTGGATGTATTATGCTGACCGGCTGATGGAATTGCCGACAGGCGTACTCGGTGTGGCTCTGGGTACCATTCTTTTGCCTACTCTGTCTAAACACTCGGCTACCAATGATATTGCCAGTTTTTCTGCTTTGCTGGACTGGGGTTTGCGTTTGTGCATGTTGCTTACCTTGCCAGCAGCAGTAGGCATGGCCGTATTATCATTTCCACTAGTCGCCACTCTGTTTATGTACCGGCAATTCAATGAATACGATGCATTGATGACACAGGGTGCACTGGTGGCCTATTCTGTGGGACTGATTGGCCTGATTCTGATTAAAGTGCTCGCACCGGGGTTTTATGCCCGCCAGAACATCAAAACACCGGTGAAAATCGCCATTTTCACTTTATGCATGACGCAACTGATGAATCTGCTGTTTGTCTGGAAACTGCATCATGTTGGTCTGGCTCTGGCCATCAGTTTGGGTGCCTGTATTAATGCGGCACTGCTGTTTACCCTGTTACGGCGACATAAATTGTATACGCCCAGTCCGGGCTGGGGGCGTTTTCTGGTGCGTCTGGTTCTGGCACTGATTATCATGGGTGCCGGCCTATGGGTATTGCAGCAATGGTTACCGTTTAACTGGCATAGTAATGGCTTGGCAAAAGTTGGCCAGTTAAGTGCTTTGATTATTGCCGGTATTGTTCTTTACTTTGGTGCTTTGTTTGCATTGGGATTCCGTATACGTGATTTTCGGCGCGCTGAAGCAGAATAGGCGTGCAAGAGATTGGCTGAGTGGAAGTAAATAATTTCAATTATTTGCGTTCAAACTCTTTTAATTCTTCGGCAATAAAATATTTAACCAAATCGGCGTATAATGTTTTAATTACTTCTCCATTCAACCCCAACTCATCAGCCCACTGTTTGCGCTTTTCCAGCATGCTGTTAAAACGTTCTGTGGCCTGAACATCTGTAGTATTTTTTTTGAATTTACTGGCTGTCTTTACATAGTTAAAACGGACAGAAAGTAACTGAATCACAGTATAATCAATATGATCTATTTCTCTTCGAATGTCGCTCATATCGTGACACTCAGCAGGCGAGTGAACTGGATGGTATTGCATTTTTTATACCTTTTATTTTCAAGTGGTTACATTGTAGTGCTGTTAATAAATATTTATTGTTAAAATTTGTAAAATTAACAAACGCTATTTTATGGCTGATAGAGTTTATAAAAGTTAATTTGATAAGCAAGCTTTGTTATTTCATTTATTTAATATGCATTTTATAAAGTGATATATAGCTTTGAAGATTGTAACCGGCAGGAATTAATAGAAAAATTTTATGACGTGCTTTTATTATTTTACCTGAGGAGAAAAAAGAGAAATCAAAAGTAATATTTCAAATAATGCTAATGATAATTGTTATCAATATCCTATTGAAAATATTATTTTTTTATTATTGATTAATGTAATACGCGCTTTTAATAACGTTCGAAATTAGTTACAATACATCAATTTTACCAATATTTGCATAAGGTCGGCGCAATTATGCTGGCGAATTATTTCCCCATCTTAATATTCGTACTGGTTGGCTTTGCCGCCGGTGTTCTGTTTATTTCTCTTGGTCTGTTACTCGGGCCGAATCGTCCGTACAAAATGAAACAGGAGCCGTTTGAGTGCGGTTTCGAAGCTTTTGAAAATGCACGCATGAAATTCGACGTGCGTTACTATCTGGTAGCCATTTTATTCATCCTGTTTGACCTTGAGGTAGCTTTCATGGTGCCTTGGGCTGTTGTGTTCAAAGAACTGGGCGCATACGGTTTCTGGTCAATGATGGTGTTTCTGTTGATTCTGGTTATCGGCTTTGTTTATGAATGGAAAAAAGGCGCTCTGGAATGGGAATAGAAGGCGTTTTAAAAAAAGGATTTGTCACAACTACTGCCGATACCGTACTTAATTATGTGCGTACCGGTTCATTGTGGCCAGCTACTTTCGGTCTGGCTTGCTGTGCCGTGGAGATGATGCAGGCCGGTGCTGCCCGTTATGACCTTGACCGTTTTGGTATTATTTTTCGCCCATCACCGCGCCAGTCTGACCTGATGATTGTGGCCGGTACCCTGTGCAACAAAATGGCTCCCGCATTGCGTCGCGTTTACGACCAGATGGCCGAGCCACGCTGGGTATTGTCTATGGGTTCCTGTGCCAATGGTGGCGGCTATTATCATTACTCTTATTCTGTGGTGCGTGGTTGCGACCGCATTGTGCCGGTTGATGTCTATGTACCCGGCTGTCCGCCCACCGCAGAGGCACTGGTTTACGGCCTGTTGCAGTTGCAGCTGAAAATTAAACGTACCGCCACGATTGCGCGTGTATGAAAGTGAGGGAAATATGGCAGATATAGCAACATTGAAAGCTGTGTGTGAAGCCACTTTCGGCGCTAAAATACGTTATTGTCTTGACCGCGGTGAACTAACACTGGATTGTGATGCAGCAGATTATCATCAGCTTATGCAAACCCTGCGTGACCATGATGAACTGAAATTTGAAACACTGATTGACCTATGTGGTGTTGATTACCAGAGCTACAAAGATGAACCGTGGCAAGGCAAGCGCTTTGCCGTTGTCAGCCATCTGTTATCTGTAACCAATAACTGGCGTGTCCGTGTCCGTGTCTGGGCTGAAGCCGAAGACTTTCCCACCGTCGATTCTGTAGTCGATATCTATAACGGAGCCAACTGGTACGAACGTGAAGCGTTTGATATGTTTGGCATCCTGTTTAACAACCACCCCGACCTGCGCCGTATTCTTACCGACTATGGCTTTGTTGGTCATCCGTTTCGCAAAGATTTTCCTGTTTCCGGCTATGTTGAAATGCGCTATGACGAGGCCGAAGGCCGCGTTATTTATCAGCCGGTAACGATTGAACCGCGTGAGATTACCCCGCGCGTGGTGAGAGAGGAGCAGTACGGTGTCTAAGTTACGCAATTACACCATTAATTTCGGGCCGCAGCATCCGGCTGCACATGGCGTATTACGCCTGATTCTGGAAATGGATGGTGAAAACATCGTTCGTGCCGACCCGCATATCGGCCTGTTACATCGTGGTACGGAAAAATTGGCGGAAACACGGACTTATTTGCAGACACTGCCGTATATGGACCGTCTGGATTATGTATCCATGATGTGTAATGAACAGGCCTACTGCCTGTCGGTTGAACGTCTGCTCAATATTGAAGTACCTATTCGTGCCCAGTATATCCGTGTGATGTTTGCCGAGATTACCCGTATTCTCAATCATCTGATGGGTATAGGTTCGCATGCACTGGATATCGGTGCCATGACGGTATTTCTTTACGCATTCCGCGAGCGTGAAGACCTGATGGATATCTACGAGGCAGTGTCTGGTGCACGCATGCATGCTGCCTATTTCCGTCCCGGTGGTGTATACCGCGACTTGCCGGATTTCATGCCAAAATATGAATCCAGCAAATACCGCAATGCCAAACTACTGCAAAAACTTAATGCCAGCCGTGAAGGCACACTGCTGGATTTTATTGAAGACTTTACCAAGCGTTTTCCCGCCTGTGTAGATGAATATGAAAATCTGCTTACCGACAACCGTATCTGGAAGCAGCGTACTGTCGGCATAGGCGTGGTTTCACCAGAGCGCGCCCTGCAAAAAGGCTTTACCGGTGTCATGTTGCGCGGTTCCGGTATTGAATGGGATGTACGCAAAAAACAACCTTACGATGCCTATGCTAATGTAGATTTTGATATACCGGTGGGCATCAATGGCGATTGCTATGACCGTTATTTGTGCCGTATTCATGAGATGCGTCAGGCCAACCGCATTATCCGCCAGTGTGTGGACTGGCTGAAAGCCAACCCAGGCCCGGTGATTATTGACGACCATACCGTGGCACCGCCACCCCGTACCGCCATGAAAGACGGGATGGAAGAACTGATTCATCACTTCAAACTGTTTACTGAAGGTATGCATGTGCCAGAAGGTGAAGTCTATGTGCCTACTGAACATCCAAAAGGTGAATTTGGTGTCTATCTGATTTCCGATGGTGCCAATAAACCTTACCGGATGAAAATCCGTGCTCCGGGTTTTGCCCATTTGCAGGGCATGGATGAAATGGCGCGCGGCCACATGCTGGCGGATGTGGTTGCCATTATTGGTACACAGGATATTGTATTCGGGGAGGTGGATAGATAATGTTGTCCGCTGATAGCTTAAAACAGATTGATACAGAACTGGCAAAATACCCGGCCGACCAGCGCCGCAGTGCCATTATGTCTGCCTTGCGTATTGCGCAGACGGAGCTGGGCTGGTTGGAGCCTGAAATTATTGAAGAAGTGGCTGATTATATTGGTATTCCACCAGCGCAGGCGTTGGAAGTGGCTACTTTTTATAATATGTACAACCTCAAGCCAGTTGGTAAATACAAACTAACCGTATGTACTAATCTGCCCTGTGCCCTGCGTGGTGGCGTGAATGCTGGTGAGTATCTGCAAAAACGTCTCGGTATCCGCTATGGTGAAACTACTGCTGATGGTAAATACACCTTGGTAGAAGGCGAGTGCATGGGTGCCTGTGGCGATGCGCCGGTGATGTTAGTGAATAATCATAAAATGTGTAGCTTTATGAGCGAAGAAGCCATTGAAGCGAAACTGGCGGAGTTGAACTGATGGCAATGTACCAGAATGGCGTGATTTTCGATCAGGTTGATACTTCCGATCCCAATTGCTGGACGCTGGAAGCCTATATAGCACGTGGTGGCTATCAGGCATTGAAAAAAATCATCAATGAAAAAATGTCACCAGATGATGTTATTGCTGAGCTTAAAACTTCCGGTCTGCGTGGTCGCGGTGGTGCCGGCTTTCCCACCGGGCTGAAATGGAGCTTTATGCCGCGTTCGTTTCCGGGCACCAAATATGTTGTCTGCAATACTGATGAAGGCGAACCGGGCACATTCAAGGATCGCGATATCATTGATTACAATCCGCATGCGCTGATTGAAGGCATGATTATCGGTGGCTATGCCATGGGTGCAGCCACCGGCTATAACTATATTCATGGTGAAATCTTTGAAAGCTATCAGCGTTTTGAGGCTGCCTTGCAACAGGCGCGTTTAGCTGGCTTTCTGGGACAGAATATTCTGGGCAGCGATTTCAGTTTTGAGCTGCATGCCCATCATGGCTATGGTGCTTATATCTGTGGCGAAGAAACTGCGCTGCTGGAATCTCTGGAAGGCAAGAAAGGCCAGCCGCGCTTCAAACCGCCTTTTCCAGCTTCATATGGCTTATACGGCAAACCTACTACCGTCAATAACACTGAAACCTTTTCCTCAGTGCCATTCATTATTCGTGATGGCGGCCAGCAGTTTGCCGATAAGGGTATTCCGAATAATGGCGGAACCAAACTCTTTTCCGTATCCGGCCATGTTGAGCGTCCGGGTAACTACGAAGTTCCACTAGGTACACCGTTCAAAGATTTGCTGGCAATGTGCGGTGGCATGCGTAATGGTAAAAAACTCAAAGCGGTGATTCCGGGTGGTTCTTCTGCGCCAGTATTGCCGGCTGACATTATGATGGAACTGACCATGGATTATGACGCTATTGCCAAAGCCGGTTCAATGCTCGGTTCTGGTGCCGTAATCGTCATGGACGAGGATGTCTGCATGGTGAAAGCGCTGGAGCGGCTGAGCTATTTCTATTTTGAAGAATCATGCGGCCAATGCACGCCCTGCCGTGAAGGAACCGGCTGGCTATATCGCATTATTCACCGTATTACCTCTGGTAAAGGACGGCCGGAGGATCTGGATTTGCTGGAATCAGTTGGCAGCAATATGTCCGGACGCACCATCTGTGCATTGGCGGACGCTGCAGTGATGCCGATACAGGGCTTTATGAAGCATTTTCGTTCCGAGTTTGAGCACTATATCGAACACGGCAAACCCATGAAAGAACATCGCTGGTGCTAAGGCACTATCTGCTTAATTAGGATTGCGAACCTATGTTACAAATTCAAATTGACGGTAAACAACTCTCTGTCGAGCAGGGTAGTACGGTGATGGAAGCCGCCCATCAGGCCGGTACCTTTATTCCGCATTTTTGCTATCACAAAAAATTGTCTATTGCCGCTAACTGTCGCATGTGTCTGGTTGAGGTAGAAAAATCACGCAAGCCGTTACCTGCTTGTGCTACACCGGTTACCGATGGCATGGTGGTTAAAACCGGCTCCGCTCTGACTAAAGATGCCCAGAAAGGGGTAATGGAGTTTTTACTGATTAACCACCCGCTGGATTGCCCGATCTGTGATCAGGGCGGTGAATGTCTGTTGCAGGATTTGTCAATGGGCTATGGTAAAAGCGCTAGCCGTTATACCGAAGCCAAACATGCTGTAGTCGGCAAGGAAATGGGGCCACTGGTGTCTGCTGCGGAAATGAGCCGCTGTATACACTGTACCCGCTGTATTCGCTTTACTGAAGAAATTGCCGGCAAACAGGAATTGGCAATGAAAAATCGTGGTGAACATTCCGAAATTACCCCGTTTGCCGGAAAAACACTGGAAACCGAGCTATCTGGTAATGTGATTGATTTGTGTCCGGTCGGTGCCTTAACCAGCAAACCGTTTCGCTATGACAGTCGTTCATGGGAGTTAAGCCGGCGTAAATCCATCTCTGCTCATGATGCCTTGGGCAGCAATCTGATTGTTCAGACCAAAGACCATACCGTGCGTCGTGTGCTGCCACTAGAAAATGAAGCCATCAATGAATGCTGGCTCAGTGACCGTGACCGTTTTGCCTATGCAGGATTGTATCAGCAGCGTTTAACTCAACCACAAATCAAACAGGATAACCAGTGGCATACTGTCGACTGGCAAACCGCACTGGATTATGTAGCCAAGGGCTTACATGGCGTTAGCCATGACTTCGGTGCCAATGGGATTGGTATGTGGGTTAATCCGGCCAATACCATTGAAGAAATGCATCTGGCGCGTAAACTGGCTGATGGACTTGGTGTCACTGCTGTAGACAGCCGCCTGCGTTCGCTGGATGGCCGTTTGGCTGCCGCTGCTAAAGGCGCTCACTGGCTGGGGCAGAGCATCGAACAACTGGCAACAAACGAAGTGATTCTGATAGTCGGTGCACGTTTGCGGCAGGAACAGCCACTACTCACAGCCCGTATTCGTCAGGTGGCCAAAAACGGTACCAAAGTAGCTATTCTGGCCGCTGCTGCTGAAGAACTGTTTATGCCTTTGCTGGCACAAGTGAGCCTGCATCCGTATCAGTGGATTGACTGGCTGAGTGATGCACTTAACAGCGAAGTAGGGCAGGCATTATTACAGGCGCAAAAAGCCAGCATTATTCTTGGTGCTGATGTACTGAACCATCCGGATGCCGCTGCTGTTTATGCTGCTGCACAGGACTTGGCTGTGGCTACCGATAGCATTCTCGGGGTATTGCCACAGGCTGCCAATAGTATTGGTGCCGAAGTGCTTGGTGCGGCTGCCAGAAAAATAGAACACACCATTGCTGCACAGATTGCGCAGCCAAAACAAGCAGTGATGTTGCTTAATGTCGAGCCAGATATGGATGTCGCCAATGGTGCTGCGGCCATTGCCGCGTTGAAACAGGCACAGACAGTGATGGCATTCAGCGCGTACGACAGTGAAGTATTGCGTGAAGTGGCCGATGTCATGCTGCCAATTACTCCGTTTACCGAAACATCCGGCAGCTTTATCAGCATGGAAGGTCGTTTGCAGTCTTTCCATGGCGTGGTACAGGCCTATGGTGAAGCAAGACCATTATGGAAAGTATTGCGTGTACTGGGCAACGTGCTTGAACTGCCGGGCTTTGAATATGAAAACACCCAGCAAATCTTGACTGATGCACTTGCCAAAGACCAGTTACCGACCTTATTGAATAACCATATTCAACCGGTTGCTAGCACTGATCCAGCTATCAGTCTGGTACGTGTTGGCGGAGTCAGTCTGTATGCTACTGATGGCATTGTGCGTCGTTCTGCGCCCTTGCAAAACACAGTACATGCCGCAGTGCCCACAGCGCGGATTCACAGCGCTACGCTGAATGCGCTGGGGCTGGCTGCTGGGGATAGCGCATTAGCCAGACAGGGAAATAGTATCGTGGCCGTTACTGTGGCTGCTGACGACACCCTGCCGGAAAACGTACTGTTGTTGCCATTACATCAGAGTAACTGGCAATTGGGTGCTTTATTGACCACTGTTGAATTGAGTAAAGGATAATCATGCAAGCGTGGTTTCAACAATTACTGGGTAACGACTTCGGCTTACTGGTGTCTGTCATCGTCAAAATAGTCATCATCATGCTGCCGCTGATTCTTACCGTGGCTTACCTGACTTATTTTGAACGTAAAGTTATTGGTTACATGCAGTTGCGCGTTGGCCCGAACGTAACCGGCCCCTATGGCTTAATCCAGCCCTTCGCGGACGTATTAAAACTGTTATTCAAAGAAGTTACCCGCCCGTCGCAGGCCAACAAGGCATTGTTCTATATCGGGCCGATGATGTCGCTGATGCCGGCTTTTGCTGCGTGGGCAGTGATTCCATTCAGTGAAAGCTGGTTTCTAACCAGAATCAATGCCGGTTTGCTCTATATCCTGATGATTACCTCTCTGTCTGTGTATGGTGTCATCATTGCTGGCTGGGCTTCCAACTCCAAATATGCCTTTCTGGGTGCCATGCGTGCTTCGGCACAAACTATCTCCTATGAAATAGCGATGGGTTTTGCCCTGATTGGGGTGATAATGGTATCCGGCAGCATGGATTTTCACGATATCGTGATGGCACAAGCCAAAGGCTATGCCGGTGGTTCGGTTTTTTCATGGAACTGGTTGCCATTGTTCCCATTGTTTGTGGTGTATCTGATTTCCGCAGTGGCCGAAACCAATCGTGCCCCGTTTGACGTGGCCGAAGGTGAGTCGGAAATTGTTGCTGGTTTTCATGTCGAGTATTCTGGTTTTGCTTTCGCCTTATTTTTTCTGGCCGAATATATATTCATGATTCTGGTAGCTGCCCTGACTGCACTGTTATTCTTTGGCGGCTGGTTATCACCTTTCCCGCAAAGCTGGGGTTTCATTGGTACACCAAGCGTACTGTGGATGTTCCTGAAAATGGCGCTGGTGTTGTACTTTTACCTGTGGATACGGGCAACTTTCCCGCGCTACCGCTACGATCAGATTATGCGTCTGGGCTGGAAAGTACTGATTCCGGTAACCATCGTCGCAGTGATTGTGTTGGGTTTATGGATGATTTCACCCCTGTCTTTATGGCGTTAAACAGGGAGAGGCACTGATATGGCAAATATAATTAAAACTTTTCTGATGACCGAGTTGCTTGCGGGCATGAAAGTAACCTTAAAGAACTTTTTTGCACGTAAAGAAACCATTTATTTCCCCGAAGAAAAAACCCCACAATCGGTTCGGTTTCGTGGTCTGCATGCGCAGCGGCGCTATCCCAATGGCGAAGAGCGCTGCATTGCCTGCAAACTGTGTGAAGCCGTGTGTCCGGCGATGGCGATTAATATCGAGTCGGAAAAGCGCGAGGATGGTACACGGCGAACAACCCGTTATGATATCGATCTGACTAAATGTATCTTCTGCGGTTTCTGTGAAGAAGCCTGTCCAGTAGACGCCATTGTAGAAACACAGATTTTCGAATATCACGGTGAAAAACGCGGAGATCTGTATTTCACTAAACCCATGTTGCTGGCAATTGGCGATCGCTATGAAGAAGATATCGCCAAATGCAAAGCCGCAGATGCACCGTATCGCTAAGGGGTAGTCATGAATTTACCATTAATACTGTTTTATGTATTTGCCGCGGTTATTCTGCTTGGCGCAATAAATACAGTAATTGCCAAAAATCCGGTACATGCAGTTTTGTTTCTGGTGCTGACATTCTGTGCCAGTGCCATGATGTGGATTCTGATGCAGGCCGAATTTCTGGGTATTGTGCTGGTAGTGGTCTATGTAGGGGCAGTAATGGTGCTGTTCCTGTTTGTCATCATGATGCTCAATATTGATATTGAACAGATGCGCGCCGGATTCTGGCGTCATGCGCCCATTGCCGCGCTGGTAGGTATTCTCACCGCCGCACTGCTGATTGTGATTCTGGTGAATCCGCAACTGGATCTGGCACATCTGGGGACAGACAAGCCATTGCCGGCTGATTACAGTAATGTACGCGACTTAGGTATGCAGATTTACACTACCTATCTGTTACCGTTTGAACTGGCCGCCATATTGCTGGTACTGGGGATGGTAGCCGCCATTGCACTGGTACACCGGCAAACGCATAATCCGCGCCGTACCAATCCGGCCGAACAAGTTAAAGTGCAGGCAAAAGACCGCTTCCGTATGGTGAAAATGCAGCCTGAAGTGGCTACACCAGTAACCGAAACCAGTGAAGAAGTGACAGAAGGGGAGAAAAAAGCATGATTACCTTAACCCATTATCTGGTTCTCAGCGCGATATTATTTGCCATTTCTGCCATGGGCATCTTTATGAACCGCAAAAATGTACTCGTGCTGCTGATGTCAATCGAATTAATGCTGCTGGCGGTGAACTTTAATTTCGTGGCTTTTTCCCGTTATCTCGGTGACACGGCCGGACAGATTTTCGTCTTTTTTATTCTGACAGTTGCTGCGGCTGAATCTGCTATTGGCCTGGCGATTATGGTGCTGATTTTCCGTAACCGTCAGAGCATTAACGTACAGGATCTGGATAGTCTCAAAGGCTAACGGGTGAGAGGAACGAGAGAAAATTATGTCTATTTATCTGTTTATTGCTTTGGCTCCGCTCATCGGTTCACTGCTGGCTGGTTTGTGCGGTAAGCTGATTGGCCGTAGGGGAGCGCATAGCGTTACCATTGCCGGTGTGGCCATTTCTGCAGCGTTGTCTGGCTGGGTGCTTTATGGCTTTATGAACGGCACCCGCCAGCCTTTTGATGAAAACGTTTATACCTGGCTGACCATGGGTGGACTGGACTTTTCAGTTGGCTTTCTGATTGATACCCTAACCGCTACCATGTTGGTGATTGTCACCAGTGTGTCACTGATGGTGCATATCTACACCATTGGTTACATGAGTGATGACGATGGTTATCAGCGCTTTTTCAGCTATATCTCCCTATTTACCTTTTCCATGCTGATGCTGGTAATGAGTAATAACTTTATCCAGCTATTCTTTGGCTGGGAAGCAGTAGGGCTGGTATCTTATCTGCTGATTGGTTTTTACTTCAAACGTGACAGTGCCATTTTTGCCAACCTGAAAGCGTTTCTGGTTAACCGCGTTGGGGATTTTGGCTTTGTGTTGGGAATTGGCTTGATACTGGCCTATTTTGGCGGCAGCCTGCGCTATGTCGATGTGTTCCAGCATATTGATCAGGTGAAAAATGCCACTATCGAACTGATTCCCGGTCATCCGTGGTCACTGATTACCGTTACCTGTATTCTGCTGTTCGTAGGAGCAATGGGTAAATCGGCACAGTTTCCATTGCATGTGTGGCTGCCGGATTCAATGGAAGGTCCGACCCCGATTTCTGCGCTGATTCACGCCGCCACCATGGTGACAGCCGGTATTTTCATGGTGTCACGTATGTCACCGTTATATGAACTGTCTGATACCGCACTGGGTGTGATTATGGTGTCTGGCACCATTACCGCGTTGTTTATGGGTTTTCTGGGCATGATTCAGAACGATATCAAGCGTGTGATTGCCTATTCCACTCTGTCACAACTTGGTTACATGACCGTGGCACTGGGTGCTTCAGCCTATAATATTGCCGTCTTCCATGTCATGACCCATGCTTTCTTCAAAGCCCTGTTATTCCTTGCTGCCGGTAGTGTGATTATGGGCATGCACCATGATCAGGATATGCGTCATATGGGCGGCTTGCGCAAGTATATGCCAGTAACGTGGATTTGCATGCTGATTGGTTCCCTGTCGCTGATTGGTACACCATTCTTCTCTGGCTTCTATTCCAAGGATTCCATTATCGATGCAGTAAAAGCGTCAAACCTGCCTTTCAGCAGTATTGCCTATGTCGCACTGGTAGCCAGTGTGTTTGTGACCGCGTTCTACTCATTCCGCCTGTATTTTCTGGTTTTTCACGGCGAAGAAAAATGGCGTAAAGCTGATCATGGTGGGCATCATCATGGCGAAGAGCACCATGGCCTGCGCCCACAGGATAATCCGCATGAAAGCCCGCTGGTGGTAACCATTCCGCTGATTCTGCTAGCCATTCCTTCAGTATTTGTCGGCATGTGGGCCATCAAACCGATGCTGTTTAGTGATTTCTACCAGCATGTGATATTCATTAACAGTGCGGCACATCCGGCGCTGGCCACTGTAGAAGAAGAATATCACGGCATCTTTGCCATGGCCTTACACAGTCTGACCAGTCCCGTGTTATGGCTGGTGATTGCCGGGGTAGTACTGGCGTGGTTTTTCTACATGAAAAAACCGCATATTCCAGCCAGAATCGTGGCGTCTATCCGTCCGGTTTATACCCTGCTGGATAATAAATACTATCTGGATGCGCTTTACTATAACGTTTTTGCCAAAGGCAGCCGCCTGCTGGGAACGTTGTTCTGGAAAGTAGGCGACGTTTTCATCATTGATAAATTAATCGTTAACGGTGCCGCGCGCGTGGTTGCCACTGTTGCAGCACTGGTACGGCGGATTCAGACTGGCTATATCTATACTTATGCAACCGCAATGGTAGTTGGTGTATTCGTGTTGGTAGCGTGGACTTTCTGGCCGTTGCTGAAAACGATGTTCGGCGGTTAATTGAAGGCATTCAACTTGGTATCTTTAGGCTATAAATATGTACGATAACTTACTCAGTTTGGCGATTTGGCTGCCTGTAGCGGCCGGCATCGTAGTGCTGGCGACCGGTTCAGACAGGCATGCTGGTATAGCCAGAGTGCTGGCCTTAATCGGTGCGCTGGTTTCCTTTTTAATCACCTTACCGCTGTTTTTCAAATTTGACCGTTTAAATGGTGGCTTCCAATTCACAGAATTTCATTTCTGGATTGAAAGTCTCAACATCAACTATGCATTAGGTGTTGATGGCCTGTCTGTCCTGTTTGTGATTCTAAACAGCTTCACAACCTTACTGGTGGTGATGGCTGGCTGGCAGGTGATTCAGAAACGGCCGGCACAGTATATGGCTGCTTTCCTGATTATGTCGGGATTGATTAATGGCGCGTTTGCGGCCATGGATGCCATTCTATTCTACGTGTTCTTTGAAGGTATGCTGATTCCGATGTATCTGATTATCGGCATCTGGGGTGGTCCAAGGCGCGTATACGCATCCATCAAGTTTTTTCTGTATACCCTGATGGGTTCGCTGCTGATGCTGGTGGGTTTTGTGTACCTGTCTATGCAGACTGGCGGTTTCTCAATTGAAGCATGGCACAACATCAAACACATTGCCATGACTGCGCAGGTTTTACTGTTTATCGGCTTTTTCCTGTCTTTTGCGGTGAAAGTGCCGATGTGGCCAGTACACACATGGCTGCCGGATGCTCACGTAGAAGCGCCTACTGGCGGCTCAATGGTACTCGCTGCCATTACCCTGAAAATCGGTGGTTATGGCTTCCTGCGTTTTATTCTGCCTATCCTGCCAGATGCTGCACGTTATTTTGCGCCGGTAATGATTGTACTGAGTCTGGTAGCGGTGATTTATATTGGCATGGTAGCACTGGTACAGACAGACATGAAAAAATTGGTGGCTTATTCTTCCATCAGCCACATGGGTTTTGTCACCTTAGGCTTCTTCCTATTTACCGGCGGGTATTTGAATGACTGGGCCTTTAAAGGTGCCATCATGCAGATGGTATCACACGGTTTTGTTTCGGCTGCCATGTTCATGAGTATCGGCGTAATGTATGACCGGATGCATACCCGTGATATTTCTGCTTACGGTGGTGTGGTAAACAGTATGCCGATATTTGCTTCTTTCATGCTGCTATTTGCCATGGCCAACGCCGGCTTGCCCGGTACTTCCGGTTTTGTGGGCGAATTCATGGTAATTGTCGGTGCAGTAAAAACCAATTTCTGGATTGGTGCTCTGGCAGCGTTAACCCTGATTTATGGTGCAGCCTATACTCTGTGGATGTTTAAACGAGTTATTTTTGGCACTATCAAAAACCCCGAAGTTGAGCAATTAAAAGATGTGAATAAACGCGAACTGCTTATTCTGGTGATTCTGGCTATAGCGGTACTCGGTTTTGGTTTGTACCCCGAACCATTTATCGCCGTTGTCCATCAGGCAGCAAATGATTTAATTGTCCAAGCGGCACAAAGCAAACTGTAAGGAAATGTGAATGAACTGGACAGATTTAACAATATTTCCCGCTGTACCGGAACTGGTGCTGACTGTAGTGCTGTTTACAGTGCTGCTGGTGGATTTATGGCTCAATGACAGACAACGCTGGATAACCTGTACCTTGTCAATTATCGGATTGATATTAACGGCAGTAGTACAGTGTCTGGTTTGGACGGAACAGCCACAATATGCTTTCCATGATATGTTTGTACTGGATGGCATGGCACAGCTAGCCAAGCTATGCATGTATGTTCTGGTTATTGCATTGTTTATTTACAGCCAGACTTATCTGCGTGCCAAAAATATCTATCAGGGCGAATTTTACACACTGACCCTGTTTGCCTTACTGGGTATGGACATCATGGTTTCAGCCTGCCATTTCCTTACCCTGTATGTAGGGCTGGAATTGCTGTCACTGGCGCTGTATGCCCTGATTGCCCTGCAACGCGACAGTGGCCGTGCGGCTGAAGCAGCGCTGAAGTATTTTGTGCTTGGTGCGCTGGCTTCTGGTTTGCTGCTATATGGTATTTCACTGATTTATGGTGCAACTGGGTCTTTGCAGTTACAGCAGGTGCTGGCTGCCAGTGAAAGCAGTGCCAATCCGTGGCTATTAAAGCTGGGGGTAGTATTTATTGTAGCTGGCATTGTGTTCAAACTGGGTGGCGTACCTTTCCATATGTGGGTGCCGGATGTATATCAGGGGGCGCCTACTGCTGTCACCGCGTTGGTGGGTACAGCACCGAAAATTGCCGCAACAGTATTTGCTTTCCGCATTCTGGTCTATGGCTTGCTCACTCAATGGGAAAGCTGGCGTGAATTGCTGTTGATATTGGGTATTGCTTCGCTGTTGGTGGGTAATCTGGCTGCGATCATGCAAACCAATATCAAGCGTATGCTTGGCTTCTCAACAGTATCGCATATGGGCTTTATTCTGCTGGCGCTGCTGGCTGGAGAAACTGGTTGTACCGCAGCTATGTATTACGCCATCACTTATACTTTAATGGCTTCTGTAGCGTTTGCCATTCTGATGCTGTTGTCCGGCAGAGATGTTGAATGTCAGAATATCAGTGATTTGGCTGGCCTGAACCAGAAAAATGCCTGGTATGCATTTTTAATGCTGCTGGCGATGTTCTCCATGGCCGGTATTCCGCCGTTGATGGGCTTTTATGCCAAACTGGCGGTTATCAAGGCATTACTCGCCAGTGGTTATCTGTGGGTTTCTGTGTATGCAGTAGTAATGTCGCTAATCGGTGCTTTCTATTATCTGCGTGTGGTTAAAGCTATGTATTTCGATACACCGGACTCCGTTGCAGAACCTGTTTTTAACATGACCTTTCTGGGCAAGCTGGTTTTATCCGTTAACGGTTTGCTGTTACTGCTATGGGGTATTTTGCCGGATGGCGTGATGGCTTGGTGTGTACAGGCATTGCTGCACAGCTAAACTGTTTTGCTTTTTTTCCAACAGCAGCCTTAATGGCTGCTGTTTTTATAACTGTTGAACCCACTTATCAAAGCTCATAACCACAGGTAAAATGGCTAATTAAACCGTTGAAATAACAACTGCATGGTAAGCATGAATAATTCAGAATTTAATATCCGCCAAACTGAATGTGTGGTGGTAAAAGTAGGTTCCAGCCTTGTTACCAATGGCGGACATGGGGTAGACCAGAATATCCTGAATAACTGGGCTCAGCAGATTGCACAATTACGGGCTCGTGGTATTCAGGTAGTACTGGTTTCCAGTGGTGCGATTGCAGAAGGAATGAAACGGTTGGGCTGGCAGGTACGCCCCAAAGCGATTAACGAATTACAGGCGGCAGCGGCTGTAGGACAAATGGGACTGGCACAGGCATATGAAGTAGCGTTTGAGTCACTGCATATCCAGACAGCCCAGATTTTACTCACTCACGATGATTTGAGTCACCGCACCCGTTATTTGAATGCCCGCAGTACGATTCGTACGCTACTGGAGCAGGGGGTGGTACCAATTATTAATGAAAATGATTCTGTTACCATTGATGAAATCAAGCTCGGTGATAATGATACTCTGGGGGCACTGGTAACGAATCTGATTGAAGCCGATATACTCATTATTCTGACAGATCAGGATGGATTGTATGACCGCGACCCGCGCCAGCATGCCAATGCCAGATTTATTCATAAAATTGCAGCCAGCCATCCGGGTCTGGAAAGTATGGCCGGTGGTGCAGGTAGCAGTGTGGGTACGGGGGGAATGTATACCAAAGTACTGGCTGCGAGGCGGGCTGCTTTGAGTGGTGCGGCAACCTGTATTGCCAATGGACATGCCGATAATGTGCTTTTGCATTTGCTTGACGGTAACGAGGTCGGTACATTATTTACACCGGATGATAACCGGCTGAATGCGCGTCAGCAGTGGTTATCAGGGCAATTACAGCTGGTGGGTAAACTCATCATTGATGATGGTGCAGTTCAAGCACTTACAATGAATAATTCTAGTTTATTATCAATAGGTTGTATTGATGTTTCTGGTCGTTTTGATCGTGGTGCGTTAGTTTCTGTATGTAATCAGACTGGTACCGAAATTGCTCGTGGTCTGATTAATTATAATGACAGAGAAATATCACGATTATTGCACCAGCCCTCACATATGATTGAAGATATTTTGGGTTATGTAGCTGAAGAAGAAGTAATGCATCGTGATAATATGGTTTTATGCCGTTTGTAGTTGTTACTCTTGATGCTAACAGTCTTCTAAAATGCAACGGACATAATGCAATAACTCATTTTTGTAAATAGATGTTTAAATATAGCTTTATATAAGGAGTATGAAGCTGTTTTATACGTTTAATGAATCAGTGTCATATTTAAGATACATATATTCTTCAGTATCAAGGGCAATTTCAACAGACCCCTAA
This sequence comes from Snodgrassella gandavensis, assembly GCF_914768025.1. Taxonomy (GTDB): domain Bacteria; phylum Pseudomonadota; class Gammaproteobacteria; order Burkholderiales; family Neisseriaceae; genus Snodgrassella; species Snodgrassella gandavensis. Next base: position 35,814 of record NZ_CAJZCE010000020.1, read on the forward strand.
TAATTGATACAGCTTTGTAATAGAAGCCTGATAAACAAGCACAACAAAAAAGAGCAAAATATGTATTCAGTAATAACTTTAAATAATAAATTCTGAATATTAATAATATTATTGGAATAATTAGTAACAGAATATGATTTCACTCCGTTGGCACTGGATAACTGCATTTGAAATAATCAACAATCAGTTTTATTCAGCGTGAAAGATAGTCGTAACAAAAAAGATAATGCATTAATTATGCTGCATAATAAAAAGAAGCTGTGAGTAATAAAATAGTATTAAGCTTAATTGCAGACTTGCGGTGCTTATCGCCCCCTCTTACTGCTATCTTTATAGAAAAATCACATACAAGCTTAACCATTTATCTGTTCTATGAGTTCTACAAATGACAAATCGGCTTATATATTTATTATAAGTGCAGAAGTGATAAACGCGGAAAACATAATAAAACCGGTACCATGAAAATTACATGGTACCGGTTTGCGTAGGATATGCGCTCTAAACGCAAAGTTTCAGTTTAATTTACCAAAGAACTTTCAATCCTACAGATCCACTTACTGGCGCTTTTACTTTAGTATCACCACCATTAGACCAGGTATGGCCAACCTCGCCATAAACTGAGACATTATCGTTGACATCATAGCTTCCGCCAACAGCTACCTCAGTGCTGGTATGTCCACCGCCACTATGCAATGTGGTGGAGGCATTTCGAGTAGTAAAGGTAGTGTGATCAGTTCCATTGGGAGAATAGAACAAGTTCACACGAGCATGTGGACGTACTGTACCTTTACCAGTTTGATAATTGCCTTCCATACGAGCACCAACACGGAACAGCCATGCATCATCGTGTCCCTGTTTAACAGTAGTATTACCACTGATATTACTGTCATCCAGATCCAACCACTGATGTGAGATCTGAGCTTGCGGCTCCAGCTTCCACGCACTGTTACCAACAGAGAACGGTTTACCAGCTTCAACAGAAGCAGTTACACCGTGACCTTTCTGTTTACTGTTTGCGTTGCCGTCAGGTTTAATATCAACATTATGCCGTGCGCCCTGCAACACTAAATCTACATAAGCACCGTTGTTATGGGTGTAGTTACCATAGGCACCGAGGAAGTAGGATTTAGTGGCATTTTTACCAACACTGCCATTAACACCGTTGGCAAAGCCATCAACATCCAAATCTCCATGCAGATAACCGACATAACCACCAACATTCCAGCCGTTATGTTGCCAGATATCGCTACCTAGCTGTAGACCGGTATAGTCGCCTTCACTGCGAGCATCCGCGGCACCATTTTGCTGGATGTCAGCACGTGTGGCAATAACTCTACCCCAGCTCATGCGTGAATCAGACTGTGCCGAGTTGCCCAAGCGTTGATGCATATTGCCCAGCATAGTACTGTCAGCCTGACGTAGCTGAGCACCCACAGCAGCATACAGTGGTACTTCTTTACGATACAGTGCTTTTGACTTAGATGAAGTAGCATCTACAACTCTAGAGCGCAGATACCAGTCATCGCCTTCGCCATCACTATCGCCTTTTAACAAGCGATATTCAAAAGCGCCAGCATCAACATGGCCACCAGCTAAACTAAATGCTTTGTCATCACTGGTACCTTGGACATTAATAATGTTGATTCCATCAGTATCACCAGTATCAGCACCGAGGCCACCATCATTATGTACTGTAACAGAAGTTGTACCGGTTGCATTACCCGTAATACTTAATCTGTCAGTAGTACTTGTGCTATCCCCCAATACGGTATCAAGCTCTAATGTGCCGTTATTGCCGGTATAGTCACCGTCGATTATCAACAGGTCACCAGCACGGTGATTACTACTTAAACTAATAGTACCTGCATTTTCAACATTACCACTAATGGTTGTTTCCTGAATCGGTGCTATAGCTTTCAGTAACACAGGTGATGGGGAAAGATCTAATGTTCCCTCATTTTCAATCACAAGTTTAGCGGTTTTCAGATCACCAGTTAAAGTAAGTTTGCCTTGTTTCTTAACATTGATATTGTCCCAGTTAAGAATAGCTGTATTACCCTCACTACCGCTGCTGACAGAGGAACCTTTGAGCGTACCATGGATATTTAGGATATCAATGTCACTCTCACCTTCACCACCATCAATGGCCGTCATTTGAGAAATATCGGCACCCTGATTGATAGTAAGCATGTCACTACCTTTACCAAGCTTGATTGCTCCGATAACTTTTGAACCGTCATCAAGAGTAACGTTAGCATTAGTATCATCATCCTGAATAGCAATTCCCGAACCACCGGAAACAATTGCACCATTCTGCAAGGTAATAACGTTTGTTGCACCAGCTATACCAGAAGTATGAATACCGGCACCTGTTTCACCTACTACCTCATTAGCGACACTTATACTAATCGCACCGGTATCGGAAGTATTGATAGCCTCAATACCGACAGGTCCAACAAGCTTACCAGTTGTCGCATAAGTTTGACCATTTGGTGAATTATTTTCAATAACAACAGCCGCTGAATTCTTAGAGTTGTCAGGTTGTTTGCCGTCGTCGTCAGGCAGTTTGCCGTCGTCGTCAGGCAGTTTGCCGTCGTCGTCAGGTTGTTTGCCGTCGTCGTCAGGCAGTTTGCCGTCGTCGTCAGGTTGTTTGCCGTCGTCGTCAGGCAGTTTGCCGTCGTCGTCAGGTTGTTTGCTGTCGTCGTCAGGCAGTTTGCCGTCGTCGTCAGGTTGTTTGCCGTCGTCGTCAGGTTGTTTGCCGTCGTCGTCAGGTTGTTTGCCGTCGTCGTCAGGCAGTTTGCCGTCGTC
>NZ_CAJZCE010000021.1 GCF_914768025.1 Snodgrassella gandavensis
CGAAAGACCTCATGAGGCACTAAATAATATGACGCCGATTGAGTATAAAACACTAAAACAAGTAGCATGATTTTCTACGTCTGTTTTGTACTAACTATGGGGTATTTACACAAGTTCTTCAAAGCATTCATCATAGGCCTCACTCTCAGCCCTAGACATATGAGATCCTCCATTCCAAAAACGTACTACAGATTCATAACATCCAGATAATCCAACACAAAAAATACCTACTAATAAAATATTAATTTTACGTTTCATTTTACCTCACTCCTTGCCTTGTTCTTGATGGTTTAACTAAAACCGGTAAAGAGGAATTATCTTTGTTTAGATTATGATTTGTACCAGATGTTATGATGTAGTGATGTAGTGATTGGGTAAAAACACTAGTGGATTTCGACTACAAAACCAAAGCAGTAAAATCTTTGCTTGAATCTAAAATCCTTTTCTTCTTAGACATTCATTTCTGGCCGGTATATATACATTACCTAACCAGTCTTGCATTTCTTTTGAACCAGGACTTTTATTTTGAGGTTCAGGAATAGATTCAAGTTCTTCAAAGCATTCTTTTTTGGCTTTTTTTTCTGCTTGAGATGAGAAATCCCAACCTGGTCCATTCCAAAAACGGACTACAGATTCATAACAGCCAGATAATCCAACACAAAAGATGCTCACTAATAATATATTAATATTGCGTTTCATTTTACCTTACTCCTTGCCTTGGTCTTGTAGGCGGTACTAAAACGGGTAAAGAGGGATTATCGTGATTTAGATTATGGTTTGGTCCATCAATCCATTTTTCATTAAAATCATCTAAATAAGGATTTTCAACTTTTCTATCACCAGTCAAATTTCCATTTGCATCTATATTTCTACCTTTTTCATCTACTAAGTATTTTCTAGGTGTTTCCCTGAAATAGCTGCTATGCGAGTACATAAATGGTTTATTTTCCACTCCTCCTGTCGGTGCATTGCCTCCTATGGTATATGGGCTCCATAAAAATGCAGCAGGGCTTCGGCCAACAAAGTCGGTATAGTGCACTGCAGAATAGGCTCTGCTTCCTTCATAACCATTTATAACCAGTTGGTTCGCATACCATGGTACATGGGTCGCGGTGCCATAAAATATCGGTATCTGGGTGGTTCTAATCGGTTTACGTGTCCACTTATCTAAGGTAGTCATATTACCCTGTCTATCAACCAGATTGATATACCCATCTGCATCGATCACCACTGCCTGAGCAAGGGTTGGATTGTTATATTGATCATTTGGATCTTTTTTGGGTTCTATTACAGTGCCTCTAAAATTATATCAAATTCTGGATTTGAAATCGGCTTGCCGGTGTTTTTATCAATACAGTCGTTACCATCTAGATCCTTCAAATACGCGTCAAGATAGTAGTGACCATTGTAGCTGCTGTGGCTGTAACATGAACCGATACATTTTCCGCGCGCTCTTCGCTCAGCTCGCCGTTTTTCCGCTTGCATTGATTTATAAGTTTCAAATGTTGGGGTACCTCTTCTTTCCATACAACTTGTATACATAGGAGTATTAGATACACCATTTTTATAACCTTTTCTTGCAACCCTATTTTCCGGCCTTGAGGCCAGATCAGAGCAGTATGTTTGATTTTTTTTCCTCAGTTCCTTCATTTCTGGGGATTCAGCTTCGTAGTAAGCATTTCTTTCTTTATGTACTCTTCTAATAGCGGCTGTTTCCGCATAATAGCCATTATACCAGTCGGATATACTGCATCCGGTTAATAGTACACTTAAGCCTGTTAGAAGCAGGAATTTTGGTTTAGCGCGGTGGATCTGCATGATATCTCTTTCCTTCAAAGTTAAAATAACGTTTGCCATTAACTTCATGTATTGGTATTTGCGTTATTTCAATTGGCTTATTTGTTCTTTTATCCAATGTCACCATATTTCCATACCTGTCGACCAATCTGATGTAGCCGTCTTTTCCTATCACAACTGCTTTAGGATCAGAATAATTATAAGGTTGTTTTTCTTGATAGTTGTTATACCAGTCGGATATGCTGCACCCGCTTAATAGTAGCATAAGGCCGGTTATGATTAATAAGCGGGTGCTAGTCATGGTCTCTTCTTTAATCAGGTTTTGACTGGAATTTAGAGTACTATTTCTCCGCGCGCTCTTCTTTCTTCTCGCCGTTTTTCCGCTTGCCTTGATTCATAAGTACCAAAAGTGGGGGTTCCGCCTTTTTCCATACATACAGAATACATTGGTTCATTAAAAACTCGGTTTTCATACCCTATCTCCACAATCCGATTTTCCGGCCTTGAGGCCAGATCAGAGCAATATGCTTGATTTTTTTTCCTCAGTGCCTTCATTTCAGGGGATTCAGCATTGTAGTAAGCGTCACTTCTTTTAGTGTATCTTTTCATTGATGACCTATCTACATAATAGCCATTATACCAATCGGATATGCTACAGCCGGTTAATAGCAGAATGAAGCCTGTTAGAAGCAGTAATCTTGTTTTAGCGCGGTGGATCTGCATGGTATCTCTTTATTTATAAGATAAAAAATGATGCTACTATCACACGCGCTTTACCAATACTCAGGTATTATTTCTCCGCGCGCTCTTCGCTCAGCTCGCCGTTTTGCCTCTTGCCTTGATCCATAAGTTTCATATGTTGGGGTACCTCTTCCTTCCATACATAAAGTATACATAGGAGTATTAGATACCCCATTTGGATAACCAGCCCTTGCAACCCGATTTTCCGGCCTTGAGGCTAGTTCCGTACAATATGCATCATTTTTTTTCCTTAGTTCCTTCATTTCTGGGGATTCAGCATTGTAGTAAGCATCTCTTTCTTTATGTGCTTTTATAATAGCGGTTCTTTCCGCATAATAGCCATTATACCAATCGGATATACTGCAACCGGTTAATAGTATACTTAAGCCTGTTAGAAGCAGTAATCTTGTCTTAGCGCGGTGGATCTGCATGATATCTCTTTCCTTCAAAGTTAAAATAACGTTTGTCATTAACTTCATGTATCGGTATCTGGGTGTTTTTAATATGCTACCCAATACTCTAACCAGCCACTAAACTTATTTTTACTGATTTTCAGGTACTATCTCTCCTCGCGCTCTGCGCTCGGCGCGCCGTTTTTCGGCTTGCATTGAGGCATAAATTCCATATGGTGGTGTGCCTCGTTCTTCCATGCATCTGTTATACATTCCTTCATTAAATACCCCATTCGGATAACCAGCCCTTGACTCCCGATTCTCTGGTTTGGATGCTAATTCTGTGCAATAGGCATCATTTTGCTTTCTCAATGCTTTCATTTGCGGTGATTCAGCCTCATAATAAGCATGTCTGTCTTTCTGCCCTTTTATAATGGCAGCTCTCTCGGCATAATAGCCATTATACCAGTCAGATATGCTACAGGCATTTAATGCTAGGGTAAGGCTGGTTACTATTAGTAACTTTGTTTTAGCGCGGTGGATCTGCATGATATCTTTTTCCTTCAAAGTTAAAATAGTGTTTGCCATGGATTTCATGTATTGGTATCTGGGTGGTTTTAATCGGTTTTAAGGTTCTACTGTCTATGGTGGTCATATTGCCCTGCCGATCAACCAGATTGATGTTGCCATCGGCGCCGATAACAACCGCTTGAGCAAGGGTTGGGTTGTTATAGCGTTTATTTGCATTCGGTTTAGGTTCCACTACAGTATCCTTAATTTTATCAAATTCAGGATTTGGCATCGGTTCTTGAGTATTTTTATCTATATATTTATTGCCAAATGGATCAAGCAGATTTTCATCAAGTTCATAGGCGCCATTGTAGCTGCTGTGGCTGTAACATGAGCCTAAGGGGTTGCCGATACACTCTCCGGCGGTTACCGGGTTTAAACCGACTAATCTGCCAACAAAGTCGGTATTGTGGTTGCCTAGGAATAAGGTGCTGTTGATGCCATCTTCATCGATATAACCATTTTTCTGGAGCATTTCATATTCGCCTATTATATGCGCTGCCGGACCGAGATATTTGGTTCTGGAGATGGGGGTACCGGTTTCGTCCTTTTTATTCTGCAGGTAGGCGGTGCTGACTTTATCGGTCATGGAACCGCGGCTGTGGTTATTTCCTATGATTTCTGTGCCGGTTTGTTTGGCCAGCTGTTTCAGTATGGCATTGGTTTTTTCTGCATTGGTTAATGGCAATCTGCCTCCGAGCCATTCGTTGAGTTTGTCGTAGAATGCATAAAAGCCAACTTCGCCCAGACCGGGGATAACTTCTACGGTGGGGTTGTTGACCACGACATAGAGGTTGCCATTGGCCGCTGCTTCGGGGTTTTGTTTAACTGCATTTCTGAATGCGGCTTCTTCGTTGTTGTAGATGCCCGGATTAGAAATCAATACTGATTTGCCATCCATGATTTCGTTGTAATCATATATTTCTATAGCGGTTCCTTCAAATGGGGCATTTTTATTGTCTTCTTTAGTTAATTTACTTTGATCACCGGCTTCTATGGCATCGTTAACGTTATTGATGTCTTTACACTGGTATTTAGCCGCGGCACCTGAGCAGGTGACTTTGTAAACTTTTCCGGCGGTTATGTGTCTGGCTGCGTTTTTGGCATAGTCGGCATGTAGGGCTGCGGTTTCTAATGCTGCGGTACCAATATCACCTGCCCATAATATGCCGAGGGCGGTATCCAGATAGGCTATATTCTGTTCCATTCTGCGCCCTTCTTTTTCTAATTCGATGCTTTTTTCGGTTCTGAGGCCGCCATTTTTTCTCCGCTCTTCTTCAGCTTCTTCGTATTTTTTGCGCGCCTGTTGTAGTAGTTCTTTTTTCAGTTCCTGCCGGTTTTGGTCAAATTCCTGGCTGACTTCGCGCTGTAAATCCAGCTCTTCCTGTACTTTGTCTTTGTCAAAGTTGTTGGCCAGATAGCCGGCTTTGTCGGCATAGTTGTCGCTGGTGATGTCGGTATGGATACCGGCGATGGTTTGGGCGGCGTTTTTGCCTGTTTTCTGCTGCTGGGCGGTTTCATCGGTGATGATAATGTTGTTGGTGTTGATGCCGCTGTGGGTGGTGCTGCTGTCATGGCCGCTGTCGTGTCCAAAGCCCAGTGATTTGTTTACGCCGTCTTTGCTCTGTCCTGTCCAGCCGCCGCCATAGTTTCCGCTGGCTCCGATGCCGATGCTGCTGCCTTTGTAGTCACTGTGGTTTTTGATATCGCTGCTGGTGAGACTACCAGTAATAAGCTGGTTTTTACCCGCCGCTTCGGCTGCCTGTGTTGAGGTGATGATGGCGCCTTTGAGGTCGGTATTGCCTTTGACTTTGATCTGGTAGCCATTATCGCCGGCAATGATACCGCTCTGTTCGGTGACGCCGGCATAATCGGCTTTGATTTTGCTTTTGTTGTAGTTGGCTGTGCCGGATACGCCATAGCCTACGGTTATCTGGCCGCCGATGCTCTGCTGTTTGCTGTCGTATTTGGCGGTGTCTTGCAGGCTTTCGATGTTTAGTTCGGCTGCATCGATGCTGACACCTTTGCCGGTTACCTGTGCGCCTTTGATGTTGGTGGCACCACCGCTAATCAGGCTGGTGTTGCCACTGAGGCTGCCGATATGGCTGTTGCGGTAGCTGGTTTCGTCGCCGTTAGCATGACCTTTGCCGCGGTTGGCTCCGGCGGTAACGCCGAAGGAGGCGCCACCGGAGCCGTAGTTGATGGCTACGCCGGCATTCCAGCCGCTGGATTTGTTTTTGCTGCGCTCGCTGTGGCTTTGCTCGGCAGCCAGTAGGTTAATTTGGTTATCCGCCTGTAAGTGGGTGCCTTGGTTACCACTAATGTCGGAACCGATGATGTTGATGTTGGAGTCTTGGCCGGCGCCGGTGGCCAGCAGGTTAACTTGTCCGCCGGCATGGATGTTGCTGGCTGAGGCAACGTTGTCTACGCTGTGGCTTTCGCTGCGGCTTTTTTGTTGGCCTACGGTGATGCTAACGCTAACATTGGCGGGATTCTTCGGATCTTTGCCAATATCGGTAACTGCCTGACCGGCTTTGTAGCTATCCATGCCGGCGTTAAAGGCGGCCATGGCGTTGACGCGGTCGTTTTTGCTTTTGCCTACGCGTTTGATGGCGGTATTGGCCGTCTAGATGGCATTGATCACGGGGACATTAATCAGGTTTTGACTGGAATTCAGAGTACTATTTCTCCGCGCGCTCTTCTCTCTTCTCGCCGTTTTTCCGCTTGCCTTGATTCATAAGTATTAAAAGTAGGGGTTCCGCGTTTTTCCATACATCCATCATACATTGCTGAATTAAAAACTCCATTTTCATAACCTTTCCTTGCAACCCGATTTTCCGGCTTCGAGGCTAACTCCCTACAATATGCATCATTTTTTTTCCTCAGTTCCTTCATTTCTGGGGATTCAGCATCATAGTAAGCCGCACTTTTTTTTTGTTCTTTTATAATGGAGGCTCTTTCCACATAATAGCCATTATACCAGTCGGATATGCTACAGCCAGTTAATAGCAGGATGAAGCCTGTTAGAAGCAGTAATCTTGTCTTAGCGCGGTGGATCCGCATGATATCTCTTTCCTTCAAAATTAAAATAACGTTTGCCATTAACTTCATGTATTGGTATTCGCGTCATTTTAATTGGTTTATTTGTTATTTTATCCAATGTCACCATATTTCCATGCCTATCAACCAATCTGATGTAGCCGTCTTTTCCTATCACAACTGCTTTAGGATCAGAATAATTATAAGGTTGTTTTTCTTGATAGTTATTATACCAATCGGATATGCTACAGCCGGTTAATAGCAGAATGAAGCCTGTCAGAAGCAGTAATCTTGTCTTAGCGCGGTGGATCTGCATGATATCTCTTTCCTTCAAAGTTAAAATAACGTTTGCCATGGATTTCACGTATCGGTATCTGGGTGGTTTTAATATGCTACCCAATACTCTAACCAGCCACTAAGCTTATTTTTACTGATTTTCAGGTACTATCTCTCCTCGCGCTCTGCGCTCGGCGCGCCGTTTTTCGGCTTGCATTGAGGCATAAATTCCATATGGTGGTGTGCCTCGTTCTTCCATGCATCTGTTATACATTCCTTCATTAAATACCCCATTCGGATAACCAGCCCTTGGTTCCCGATTCTCTGGTTTGGATGCTAACTCTGTGCAATAGGCATCATTTTGCTTTCTCAATGCTTTCATTTGCGGTGATTCAGCCTCATAATAAGCATGACTGTCTTTTTGATCCTTTATAATGGCAGCTCTCTCTGCATAATAGCCATTATACCAGTCAGATATGCTACAGGCATTTAATGCTAGGGTAAGACTGGTTACTGTTAGTAATTTTGGTTTAGCGCGGTGGATCTGCATGGTATCTCTTTCCTTCAAAATTAAAATAGCGTTTCCCATTAACTTCATGTATTGGTATCTGGGTGGTTTTAATCGGTTTTAAGGTTCTACTGTCTATGGTGGTCATATTGCCCTGCCGATCAACCAGATTGATGTTGCCATCGGCGCCGATAACAACTGCTTGAGCAAGGGTTGGGTTGTTATAGCGTTTATTTGCATTCGGTTTAGGTTCCACTACGGTATCCTTAATTTTACCAAATTCAGGATTTCGAATCGGTTCTTGAGTATTTTTATCTATATATTTATTGCCAAATGGATCAAGCAGATTTTCATCAAGTTCATAGGCTCCATTGTAGCTGCTATGGCTGTAACATGAGCCCAAGGGGTTGCCGACACACTCTCCGGCAGTTACCGGGTTTAAACCGACTAATCTGCCAACAAAATCGGTATTGTTGTTGCCTAGGAATAAAGTGCTGTTGATGCCATCTTCATCGATATAACCATTTTTCTGGAGTATTTCATATTCGCCTCTAATGTGTGCTGCCGGACCGAGATATTTGGTCCTGGCGATGGGGATACCGGTTTCGCCCTCTTTATTCTGTAGGTAGGCGGAGCTGACTTTATCGGTCATTGAGCCACGACTGTGGTTATTTCCCATGATTTCTGTGCCGGTTTGTTTGGCCAGCTGCTTCAGTATGGCATTGGTTTTTTCTGCATTGGTTAATGGCAGTCTGCCACCCAGCCATTCGTTGAGTTTGTCGTAGAATGCATAAAAGCCGACTTCGCCTAAGCCGGGAATAACTTCTACGGTGGGGTTGTTGACCACGACATAGAGGTTGCCTTTGGCCGCTGCTTCGGGGTTTTGTTTGATGGCATTTCTGAATGCGGCATCTTCGTTGTTGTAGATGCCCGGATTAGAAATCAATATTGATTTGCCATCCATGATTTCGCCGTAATCATAAATCTGGATTGCGGTTCCTTCAAATGGGGCATTTTTATTGTCTTCTTTGGACAGTTTGCTTGCATTACCGGCTTCTATGGCATCGTTAACGTTATTGATGTCTTTACAAAAATACTGTGCCTCTGCACCTGAGCAGGTGACTTTGTAAACTTGTCCGGCTGTTATGTGTCTGGCTGCGTTTTTGGCATAGTCGGCATGTAGGGCTGCGGTTTCTAATGCTGCGGTACCAATATCACCTGCCCATAATATGCCGAGGGCGGTATCCAGATAGGCTATATTCTGCTCTATCTGCGCCCTTCTTTTTCTAATTCGATGCTTTTTTCGGTTCTGAGGCCGTTATATTCAAAACGTTATCTGTGATGCTTCATATAATCTCGATAGTAGGGATTTTCCACGGGGTGATCAGTAAGATTACCATTTTCATCTATATAACGTCCGCGTTCATCTACAAGATATTGAGCTGGAATTTGTGCGTATTTCTCGTTAGCGGGATAAACTATTACTCTGCTGCCAGTATACCCATTGGCTTCCAGTTGTTTCTGGTAAGCAGAGATGTTGGTACCGCATCCACATAATGCGATAAAACTTGCCATCGCTAAATATTTCATCTTGTTTTCCATCATTTTCTTTCCTTATACATGGTTAAAACCTTTGCTTGAATCTAAAACCCTTTTCTTTTTAGACATTCATTTCTGGCAGGTATATATACATTGCCTAACCAATCTTGCATTTCTTTAGATCCTACATACTCATTTTTTGGGCGCGGTAGTGATCGCAGCTCTTCAAAACATTCTTCTTTAGCTTTTTTTTCCGCTTTAGACGAGAAATCCCAACCGGGCCCATTCCAAAAACGGACTACAGATTCATAACAGCCGGATAGTCCAACACAAAAAATACTTATTAATAAAATATTAATGCTACGTCTCATTTTATTTCACTCCTTGCCTTGGTCTTGTAGGCGGCACTAAAACCGATTAAGACGGATTATTGCGATTTTGATTATGATTTGTACCAGATGTTATGGTGTAGTAGTTGGGTAAAAACACTCGGGAAGTTCGACTACAAAACCAAAGCATTAAAATCTCTGCTTGAATCTAAAACCCTTTTCTTTTCATGCATTCTCTTTCAGCAGGACCATATACTTTATTTAACCAATCCTGCATTTCTTTAGACCCAATATATGCTTTTGGTTCTTTAATGGATTCAAGTTCTTCAAAGCATTCTTCTCTAGCTTTTTTTTCTGCTTTAGACGAGAAATCCCAACCGGGTCCATTCCAAAAGCGAACTACAGATTCATAACAGCCGGATAATCCAACACAAAAGATACTTATTAATAAAATATTAATATTACGCTTCATTTTACCTCACTCCTTGCCTTGCTCTTGAGGGTTTGGCTAAAATCGGATTTAATGCTTTGTTTTATTTACTTATAATTAGTAATTAACAAAGCCAATACATCATCTTTTAATATATTTAGAAACCTTTTCTTTTCATACATTCTACCGATGCAGGAGTATAAACTTTGATTAGCCATTCTTGCATTTCTTTTGAACCACGGCTTTTATTTTCTGGTTCTGGCAACGATTCAAGCTCCTCAGAACATTCTTTATAAGCTTTATGTTCTGCTTGAGGAAATCTGCCAGGCCCATTCCAAAAATCTATAGCTGTTTCCATACAACCTGTTAAACCTAAATTCATGCCTATTAAAAATAGCAAATTCATGAGGCATTTCATGATAGTGTACTCTCTCTTGCGATTTCGATAGTTTGACCAAAATCGGATTCGATGCTTTGTTTTATTTACTTATAATTAGTAATTAACAAAGCCAATACATCATCTTTTAATATATTTAAAAACCTTTTCTTTTCATACATTTCACTGTCGCATCTGAATAAATTGTACCTAACCATTCTTGCATTTCTTTTGAACCACGGCTTTTATTTTCTGGTTCTGGCAACGATTCAAGCTCCTCAAAACATTCTTTATAAGCTTTATCTTCTGCTGCTGATGAAAAACCCGGCCCATTCCAAAAATCTATGGCCGCTTCCATACAACCTGTTAAGCCTAAATTTATCACTATCAGCAATATAATTTTAATGTGGTGTTTCATGGTAATGAACTCCTTCTTGTGGTTTAGTTGGTCTTACTAAAACAGGAATAGATGGATTTACAGTATTTTGATTATGATGTTTACCATTTTTCCATTTTTTTTCGAAATCTTTGGAATATGGATTATCGTTTTTTATATTTCCAGTTAAATTCCCATTAGCATCTATATTTCTGCCTCTGTCATCTACCAAATATTTTGTCGGTACCTCTCTAAAATAGCTACTATGGGAATACAGAAACCGTCTGTCTTCTACACCACCAGTTGGGGCATTGCCACCAATAATGTATGGACTTCGGAATCCAATCAGTGGGGTTCTGCCAACAAAGTCGGTATAATGTACTGCTGAATAGGCTGCACTGCCATAATTGGTGTTACCTTCCCACCATCTATAATCATTCTTAACCAACTGATCAGCAAAGCGCGACACATTTGTTGCGGTGCCGTAGAATCTACCTTCTCTTATCGGTATTTCTGTTATGCCACGATTATTAGCATATTGCAGAGCATTGCTAGCTGTCATACCGCCGCGACTGTGATTGCTTAGATCTAAGATATAGCCTTTATCTTTGGCATATTGAAATATCATCACATTGGCTTTTTCGGCATTGGTTAAAGGTAATTTAGCGCCACTCAGGTCATTTACTTTATCATAAAAAGCATACAAACCTTCTGATATGTTATTTGTGGTGGGCGGATTGTTAATCACATACACACCATCTGCTGTTGTTCTCGAAGAATTCTGCTTAACTGCATTACTTTCGGCAGCCTCCAATGGATTCAGTATGCCCGGATTGGATATGGTGATTACTCCAGTATGCTCTCCCGGTTCAATATCATTTATATCAAATATCTGCCTTTTATTACCCGCTTCCACATATGGACTATCTGTATCTAGCGGACGTTTATTTTTATCTTTACCTAAACTGGAACAATATAATCCATCTCCTTCACATTTAACTTTCCAGATCTGTATCGGTCTTCGCGCTGCTCTGACTGCCGGATCAACAACAGCACTTCCATCTGCATAAACCAGCGCAGTTGTATTACCATAGCCATACAGTGTACCTAATACCAGATCAGTATAGAAAGTAGCTTTTTCCCATTTATTGGCTATTTCCTCCAAAGCCAGTGACTCATTTGTATTGTAGCCATTTTTGCCGTCTATATAATTTTCTTTACGGATACTTTCTGCCTGCTGGCGTTTACTGTCTGCAATTTTATGCAGGGTATCACGCAATTCTTTCCGATTCTGGTCAAACTCTTGCGTTACTTCGCGCTGTAAATCCAGTTCTTGCTGTACTTTGTCTTTGTCAAAGTTATTGCTCAGGTAGCCGGCTTTGTCGGCATAGTTGTCGCTGGTGGTGTCGGTATAAATACCGGCGATGGTTTCTGCGGCGCTTTTGCGTGTTTTCTGCTGCTGGGCAGTTTCATCGGTGATGATGATGTTGTTGGTGTTGATACCGCTATGGGTGGTGCTGCTGTCGTGACCACTGTCGCTGCCGTAGCCAACATTTGAGCTGACACCGTCTTTGCTCTGTCCTGTCCAGCCGCCGCCATAGTTTCCGCTGGCTCCGATGCCGATGCTGCTGCCTTTGTAGTCACTGTGGTTTTTGATGTCGCTGCTGGTGAGACTACCAGTAATAAGCTGGTTTTTACCCGCCGCTTCGGCTGCCTGTGTTGAGGTGATGATGGCGCCCTTGAGGTCGGTATTGCCTTTGACTTTGATCTGGTAGCCATTATCGCCGGCAATGATGCCGCTCTGTTCGGTGACGCCGGCATAATCGGCTTTGATTTTGCTCTTGCTGTAGCTGGCTGAGCCGGATACGCCATAGCCTACGGTTATCTGGCCGCTCATGTTCTGCTGTTTGCTGTCGTATCTGGCGGTGTCTTGCAGGCTTTCGATGTTTAGTTCGGCGGCATCGATGCTGATACCTTTGCCGGTTACCTGTGCGCCTTTGATGTTGGTGGCACCACCGCTAATCAGGCTGGTGTTGCCGCTGAGGCTGCCGATATGGCTATTGCGGTAGCTGGTTTCGTCGCCGTTAGCATGACCTTTGCCGCGGTTGGCTCCTGCGGTAACGCCGAAGGAGGCGCCACCGGAGCCGTAGTTGATGGCTACGCCGGCATTCCAGCCGCTGGATTTGTTTTTGCTGCGCTCGCTATGGCTTTGCTCGGCAGCCAGCAGGTTGATTTGGTTATCTGCCTGTAAGTGGGTGCCTTGGTTACCACTAATGTCGGAACCGATAATGTTGATGTTGGAGTCTTGGCCGGCGCCGGTGGCCAGCAGGTTAACTTGTCCGCCAGCATGGATGTTGCTGGCTGAGGCAACGTTGTCTACGCTGTGGCTTTCGCTGCGGCTTTTTTGTTGGCCAACGGTGATGCTAACGCTAACGTTTTGAGCAGCAGATTGGGGATTTTTACCAGCATCGGCTATGGCCTGACCGGCTTGGTAGCTATCCATGCCGGCGTTAAAGGCGGCCATGGCGTTGACGCGGTCGTTTTTGCTTTTGCCTACGCGTTTGATGGCAGTATTGGCATCTTGAATGGCGCTAACAATAGGTACGTTAACGGCAACGGTAAGGCCACTCTTTTCGTAGGTATGGATGTTGTCACGTTTGTGCTGATCCTCGGCGGCGCTGATGTCGATTTGTTTGGCGATGACGTTGACGTCGCCTTTGGGTGAGGACACGCTGCTGCCGCTCTGGCTGTAGTGGTTGCCGGCGATGATGTTGGTGTTGCCGCTGAGGCTACCGATGCTGCTGCCACTATGGATATGGGATGTGTTGGTGGTGTCGTCGCTCTCTTTCTGGCTGCCGATGCTAAAGCCGATGCCGCCGCTACCCATAAGGCCGGATTTGGTTTCTTTGTGGTACTGGCGGTCGGTGTAGTGGTTTTCGGCTGCGCTGATGTTGACATCATGGCCGGCAAGCAGGGTGGTGCCGTTGTCGGAGATGATGTTGCTGCCGCGCACGTTGATGTCTTTATCGCTGCGAATGTTGACTCTGGCACCGGTAATGTTGCTGCCTACGGCTTCGTCATAGTTGGCCTGATACTGATCCAGTGTGGTTTTTTTGGACAGGAAGCCGCTGGATTTGTCGTAGGTGGAATGATCCAGCTCGGTTTGTTGCCGCCCTTCGCTGATGTTGACGCCGTTTTTGCCATACAGGTTGACGCTGCCGTTGTAGCTGTCGATGTCGCTCTGACGGATGTTCAGCTGGTCACCGGCCAGCAGGTTGATGTCCCCTACTGCGGTGATGTTGGTGCCTACTTCGCTTTGATAGTGGTTGATCCAGTGGTTTTTGTCGCTGCGCTCACCTGCTGTCATATGGGTGGCGGTGGTGACGGTACCGAGGTTGATGCTGCCGTCACTGGCGCTAAGCTGGGTGATGCCGTTGGCGCCGGTATTGATGATGTCGGCGCCGTGGGTGTTGATGCCATGGGTGCCGGATACGCTGAGGATGCTGTCTTTGGCGCCAGTTACGTACAGGCCGGCGCTGCGGTCGATAACGATGCCACCATTACGGTTGTCGCCATAGCTGGCGGTGGTGGTGGTGAGGTTGATTTGGTCGGCTTTGAGGCTGAGCAGGTCTTGGGCGATGGCTACGCCACCGTTGAAGTTGATGCTGTTATCGGCTTTAAGAGCCATTTTGTTGGCGCTGAGGGTGCCGCTGTTGTTGATGTTCTGGGCGCCAAGGTTGACGATGTTCTGCGCTGCCAAGGTACCTTGGTTGTCTATGTTGCCGCTGTTTTGCAGGTTGATGTTGCGCGCGCTGATCAGGCTGCCGGCACTGTTGACGTCGCTGGCACGGGCAATCAGGTAAACTTTGGGCACGAGGACGGTTTGCTGGCTGCCGTCGGCCAGGGTGACGGTCTGATTAACCAGCCAGACGATGTCGCTGGTCAGTTGTGCCATCTGTTCGGCGCTCAGGGCGATGCCGGGGGTCAGTTTATACTGTTGCGCATAGGTGATGCCGGCATTCATCAGGGCTTTGTATTGTTCTTCGTCGTTCTGATAGCCCTCCAGATGGCGGAAGCCGGTCAGGTTGGCGATTTGTTCGTTGATCAGGCGTTGTTCGTAATAGCCGTCTCCCAGCCGTTTCTGCATTTTGTTCGGGTCTTGGCCGAGGGCGCTGAGCATGTAGTCGCTGCCCAGCCATTTGTGCTTGTTGGTAAAGGCAGGGTCGGTTTCTACCAGATAGCCGTTATTATCGGGGTTGATATGGTACAGGCTGTTGTTGGGCAGTCTGGCGTTGGCATTGGTGTTGGTGTTGATATCAGTCAGGGTTTTGATTTGTTGCTGCTGTTGGGCAATGTTGTTGTTGCTGGTATTGGTTTGGTTGTTGCTGTTGATGTTAC
Source organism: Snodgrassella gandavensis (assembly GCF_914768025.1). GTDB lineage: Bacteria > Pseudomonadota > Gammaproteobacteria > Burkholderiales > Neisseriaceae > Snodgrassella > Snodgrassella gandavensis. Next base: position 14,772 of record NZ_CAJZCE010000021.1, read on the forward strand.
CAACTTCATGGCCGGTTGGATTGGCTGCGCTGGCTACGCCCTGATTACTACCAGTAGTTACGTGTTGCTGGATGGTGCTGGCCGGGGTATCGAATTCGTGGCTGGTAATGATGGTCTGGTGGTATGGATTTACTTTAAAATATCTACTGTCAATATAACCTGAACTGAGTTTGGGATTTCTATATTTATAACGACCTTGCTCACCATGCTCTTCAATCCGCTGCTGTCCTTTGGTTTCGCGGTTTTCAAGATTCAGGTTTTCTGCACCTTTAAGTGTGCCTCCGACGAGGATGCGGCTGTTGTGATTGAGCCAGTGATCGCCGCTGATGGTTAAATCTCTGCCGATGATGATTTCACCCGGGTCGGTTTCGGTGACTTTTTGTTTGTAGATTTTGCGGTTGAAATTCCACCAGTACAGATTATCTACTGAATATTTTTTCCAAACCTTTTTGCTGCCATCGTTAAAGGTAAAGCTGATTTCTTTATCTCTTTTTTTATATTTGCCATCTACGCCATGTTCCCAGATAGCGGGATTACCTTTTTCTTGGAACTGTCTTACTCCTTTGCTGCTCTCCAGATATTCTTCTACTTTGAAGTGATTATTGAGGTTGTGTAATTCTTTGACGGCGATGTTGCCATTACCCTGCGCTTCGATGCGTGCACTACCGTTGATCAGGCTATCAGCCATGCCGGTGGCCTGATGCTGTTCGTTTAAGGCACCGCCAATGGCAATGTCACCTCCGCTCGACAGGAGGGCATGTTCTTTGTTGATGATGTTGGCGGCACCGATGTCCAGCCGCTCACGCGCAGCAATAACGGCGGCTTTGGTTTCGCTGCCGAGGGTTTCTTCCTGGTTGATCAGGTTATGGGTACCGATGGCAACATGGTTGCCATAGATGCGCCCGCTGCCGATGTTGTTGATGCTGTTGCCAGACTGTACCAAGGTGGTGCTGTTGCTGTTGATCAGGCCACGGTTGGTGATGCTGTCTTGTGCCTGTAATTCGGTATGGTTGTTACTCTGGATGATGCCACTAGCCTGGTTGTCGATATTGGCAGCGTTAAGGATTACGCTGTCGCCTCCGCTCAGGGTATGGTTGTTGCTGATATTGCCCTGGCTGCTCAGGTGCAGGCGTCCGCCAGCTTTGATGTCGGCATCGACGTTGAAGTTATCATGCAGTTGGATGGTGGCGTTACCCCCGGCACCGATGCTGCCGGGGTTGTTGAGCTGTTTGCTTTGGATGCTCAGGTCGTTGCCTGCCAATATTTTGCCGTTATCGCTGTTGTCGATGCTCAGGCTTTGTTGGTTCTGGTCGTGAATCTGGACGTCTTTGGCACTGCTGATTTGTCCCTGCCGGTTGTCTAGCTGCTGGTTAATCTGTGCCGTCAGTTGTTGGTTGGCGCGGATGGCACCGCTGTGGTTGTCTACGCTGTTGCTCTCGAGAATCAGGCTATCGGCATCGATGCTGCCTTGCTGGTTGTTGAGGCTGTGGTTGTGGATGCTGGCTTGTTTGCCGGCAATGATTTTGCCTTGGGTGCTGTTGTCTAGGGTGTTGCTGTTGAGTTGTAGTTCGCCAGCGCTGCTGATTTGCCCTTGCTGGTTGTTGATGTGTTGGCTGATCTGCGCATTCAGGTGCTGGTTGCTGCGGATGGCTCCGGCATTGTTGTTCAGGCTATCGGCTGTTAGGTCGATGCTATCGGCATCGATGCTGCCCTGCTGGTTGTTAAGTGCGCGGGTGTGCAGCTCGGCCTGTTTGCCAGCACTGATTTTGCCCTGGCTGTTATCTATAGCTCCGGCGGTTATGTTGAGGTCGCTGTTGCTGCCGATTTGGCCGTTCTGGTTCTGTAGTTGGTTGCGCACGCTAAGTTGCTGTTTGCCCTCACTGCGGATGGCGCCGTGTTGGTTGTTGAGCTCGTTGCTAGTTAGTTGCAGGCTATCGCTGTCGATGGCGCCGTTGCTGTTGTTCAGGCTGCCGGTTTGTATTTCGCTCTGGCCACCACTCCACAGTTGTCCTTTGTCGCTGTTGTCTAGCTGGTTGCTGTGGATTTGCAGTTGTTGCTGCGCGGCAATGGTGCCTTGGTCGCTGTTGTTCACTTGAGCGCTGTCGATGGCGATGCGCTCGGCTGACTGGATGCGGCCTTGGCGGTTGTCTAGCTGGCTGCTGTGGATTTGCAGTTGTTGCTGCGCGGCAATGGTGCCTTGGTCGCTGTTGTTCACTTGAGCACTGTCGATAGCCATCCACTCGGCTGACTGGATACGGCCTTGGCGGTTGTCTAGCTGGCTACTGTGGATTTGCAGTTGTTGCTGCGCGGCAATAAGGCCATGATCGCTGTTGTTCAGTTCGGCACTGTCGATGGCGATGTGCTCGGCTGACTGGATGCGGCCTTGGCGGTTGTCTAGCTGGTTGCTGTGGATTTGTAGCTGGCCGCTGCTGCTGATCTGTCCTGCGCGGTTGTCCAGCCGGGTGGTGTGGATATCAGCCTGTTTGGTATTTAGTTTGCCCTGATGGTTGTCGAGTAGTTCGCCGTTTACTTGCAGTTTGTTGAGATTCAGGGTGCCTTGGTTGCTCAGGCCGTTATGAGCAGTCAGGTCGATGCCGCCGTTGGCAATGATCTGG
>NZ_CAJZCE010000022.1 GCF_914768025.1 Snodgrassella gandavensis
GCTTACTGTATTGTTACCAATTGGTACTAACTCCATTATTTCGTAGCCTAATAAATTCATTTTCCCAGTGCCCTTTAACTCAAATTTATTTCCTAATTCTTTTTTAACTTTTTGATTAAATGCTTTAATTGCTTTTTGATCGCTCTGTTGGTGATTTATACCTAATTGATTATTCTCCACCGCATTCTGCCCAGCCACCCCCGCAATCTGTGCATTAACCAGTGAGCCTCCGGTTAGCCCGCCTGATACGGTAGCCACCGCTGATGATAGGTCTCTGATGTTGGCTTTCACACTCTCTGGTAAGCGGTTCGGGTCTATCTCGCCAGTTCTCGGGTCTATCGCTTCGGGGTATTGATCTTTGGGTAGTTGTTTAATCAGGTATTGGGCAGCTAATTCGGCTGCGCTTGCGCCTACTGCTCCGGCGGCGGCATTACCGCCGTTTACGCTGGCGCTGATGGCGCCCAGTAGGGCATGTGCTACCAGTTGGGCAGCCTGATTCTGGTTGTCGCCATGGCCGAATTGTTTGCCGATTAGTTCTGCGGCATACGGGGCGAGGGCGTTGGTGGCTGCTTGCAGGTTGGTCTGGCCGCCAAGGATGCCGGTGACGGCACTGGTGACGGCGTTCAGGGCACGGCTCTTGCCACCACCGATACCCCATGATTGGGCTTGTTCGTCTGCTGTGCGGTCGTCTTTGCTGGTCTCTCTTAGTACCAGTTGTTTTTTGTCTTCGCTTAGCTGGTTGTAATCCTGCCACAGCTCGGGGTTGTTGCTTTGTAGTTCCTGCTCGGCTTTGTTGGCGATGGTGGTGGTGGCAATGCTGCCAGTCTGGTGGTTGTGATTGCCGGCAGGCCAGTTGTGATTAAAGTCGAGCACGGTAAGTTAATTGTTGAACTTGTGGCATAACTTTCACATTGAATAATAATTCCAATGCTGCGAAGCCAGTTGCAGCATTGGAAGAAAGTAAAAAAAGATTATTTAGGAATCTTTCCTGTCCACCAAATCGGCTTTTCATCCGCTCCTAAGTTATCAAAAACAGATAGCGGTATTTGTTTATAACTTATTGAGAAAGGTAATGTAGTTATAGCCACCATTACTGGTTCATACTCATAATCGGGATCTGATTTAAAGCCCTCATAATTTATCTTGGCAGATTCAACACAATAATGAAATGCATAAAAATAACCATCAAAAATATCATATAAAGTTGATTTTGTTTTGTCCAAATCACTTTTGGCTTTACCTGATAAAATAGGATCCCAATCAATTGCTTCTTGATCTAACTGTTTAAACTCTTCTTCAACCAATTTAATTAAAAATTCAGCAGTATCCAGCTCTTCTAATCTCAAATATCGACGATAGAAACGGTCTGTTAAAATAGACCAATTTTCTTCGGGATATTTGGGTTGCAAATAATACGAAATACAATCAAAAAATAATTCCATATCACTGTCTGTACCTAGAATAAATACAGAGCTCCCACCTCTAATACCAATAGTTATTAACATTATTTAATTACCTTTTATCTTTTAAAAATTCAATTTGTTCTCGTTTAATGATTCCGTTAGATTTTTGAACAATTTCTTGTCTAATTTTTAATTCTAACGCTGGTGTTAAATGCTGCCCTCTAACATCTATCACAATTTGTTGCTGCATACCTTTTGGTAAGTGTTTACTTCTATCAATTGCTTGTTTAGAGACATTATTAATCAAATTATCAGCGTATTTTCCTATATCATAATTTTTCACTTCTATTGAACAGGTTGTCCGGTTACACCAGTCTGGTCTGGTGCTACCTTTTGTACCATAAGGTACTTCTTTGCCGTCTTTATAACTTATCTGAGATTTATAATCTGATGGTAAACTGGCTCCTACATCTTTTTCTGAATCTTTTGGGGTTGGTCGTTTTTGAGCTGAGCTTTTATCAGTGCCAGCAACACCTTTTTCAGCATTCTTACCTGCTTTAGATATCCCTTCTGCATTCAATTTCAGCTTTTTACTTATCAGTACGGCTGCCAGTAGTTCTCCAGCAGCCTCTCTAGCCTGCAAATCCCCATGTGCTGCTTTATCCAATAACTCATAAAACTGAATATATGTGCGTGTATCAAATGCTGATTTGATACTATCGAGCGCTGCTTTGTTTTTCGGATCTAACGTCACTTGCATCTGATTGCATAGATTCGGCGTTAAACCTGTACAATATACTACTGCATTTAGTGAATCTATACCATAATCACTTAATCCTACTACACTATCTAAACCATCTCCTATTAAATTGACCGCTACATTTCTTATTACATCTAGGTTATCTTTGGCTTCTTTTTCTGTATGCCAGTAGTGTTTTGCGTCCTCTATATAACTGCGTATTTTATCTCCAAATACAGTATTATTATCCACTGCAATATGCCCAGCCTGATCGCCTTGTGCTACATCGGCCATACTGCCACCAACTGCCACTCCTGTCGCTGCGCCGGTAACGCCTGCTATGGCTGAAACTGTCGCTTTTTCATCAGCAGTTAAATCCGCTGGATTTTTGCCATACAGCCATTGTGATAGTATTGGTGCTGTTGCCTCCGCTCCTCCTGCGGCCAATGCTCCGGCAAGGGCGTCATTGCCTCCGGCTGCCGCTACTGCTGCGCCTAATATGGCATGTGCCAGTATATGAGCTGCTTCTTGACCGGCGGTTAATTCATCTTTACCGCCGGTTATCTGGTTTTTATGAGCTAGAACTTTGAAGTACTGTCCAATCTGATGCGACAATACCGGGCTAGCGGTGGCTGCTAGGATGCCACCTATATTATTGGTGGGTGCGGCCAGTCCTGCTCCGATCGCATTCAGTATCAGCCCGCCGGTATTCCATTGCGCCAGTTCTTTTTCATACTGCGCGCGCTGCTCCGGGCTGAGATTTTCTTGTTTCAGTTCTTCTTTTAGTTTATCTTTTTTGCTGTTAATGAAGGCTGAGGTAGCCTGCATGTTTTTGCTGAATTCCTGACTGACTTCGCGCTGTAAATCCAGTTCTTGCTGTACTTTGTCTTTATCAAAGTTATTGCTCAGGTAGCCGGCTTTGTCGGCATAGTTGTCGCTAGTGGTGTCGGTATAAATACCGGCGATGGTTTCTGCGGCGCTTTTGCCAGTTTTCTGCTGCTGGGCGGTTTCATCGGTGATGATGATGTTGTTGGTGTTGATACCGCTATGGGTGGTGCTGCTGTCGTGACCGCTGTCGCTACCATAACCTACGGTATTACTGGCTCCAGTACCGCCCTGATTGGCCAGATTAATGCTATTGTTTTTGCTCGGCTGACTTTGTCCCAGTGAAGATCCGCTAACGCTGCCACTGGCTCCAATGCCGATACTGCTGCCTTTGTAGTCACTGTGGTTTTTGATGTCGCTGCTGGTGAGACTACCGGTAATAAGCTGGTTTTTACCCGCCGCTTCGGCTGCCTGTGTTGAGGTGATGATGGCGCCCTTGAGGTCGGTATTGCCTTTGACTTTGATCTGGTAGCCATTATCGCCGGCAATGATGCCGCTCTGTTCGGTGACGCCCGCATAATCGGCTTTGATTTTGCTCTTGCTGTAGCTGACTGAACCAGAGGCTCCATAGCCTACGGTTACTTGTCCACTGATGTTTTCCTGTTTGCTGTCGTATTTGGCGGTGTCTTGCAGGCTTTCGATGTTTAGTTCGGCGGCATCGATGCTGACACCTTTGCCGGTTACCTGTGCGCCTTTGATGTTGGTGGCACCACCGCTAATCAGGCTAGTATTGCCGCTGAGGCTGCCGATATGGCTGTTGCGGTAGCTGGTCTCGTCGCCGTTGCCGTGGCCTTTGCCGTAATTACCTCCGGCGGTAACGCCGAGGGCCATACCATCGGAACCATAGCTGATGGCTACGCCGGCATTCCAGCCGCTGGATTTGTTTTTGCTGCGTTCGCTGTGACTTTGTTCGGCAGCCAGCAGATTAATTTGGTTATCTGCCTGTAAGTGGGTGCCTTGGTTACCACTAACGTCGGAACCGATGATGTTGATGTTGGAATCTTGGCCGGCACCGGTGGCCAGCAGGTTAACTTGTCCGCCGGCATGGATATTGCTGGCGGAGGCAACGTTGTCTACGCTGTGGCTTTCGCTGCGGCTTTTTTGTTGGCCAACGGTGATGCTAACGCTAACGTTTTGAGCAGCAGATTGGGGATTTTTGCCAGCATCTTGTAGTGCCTGAACGGCGTTATAGCTATCCATGCCGGCATTATAGGCAGCCATGGCATTGACGCGGTCGTTTTTGCTTTTGCCCACGCGGTTGATGGCGGTGTTGGCCGTCTGGATGGCATTGATCACGGGGACGTTAACGGCAACGGTGAGGCCACTCTTTTCAAAGGTATGGATGTTGTCGCGTTTGTGCTGATCCTCAGCTGCGCTGATGTCGATTTGTTTGGCGATGACGTTAACATCGCCTTTGGGTGAGGACACGCTGCTGCCGCTCTGGCTGTAGTGGTTGCCGGCGATGATGTTGGTGTTGCCGCTGAGGCTACCGATGCTGCTGCCACTATGGATATGGGATGTGTTGGTGGTGTCGTCGCTCTCTTTCTGGCTGCCGATGCTAAAGCCGATGCCGCCGCTACCCATAAGGCCGGATTTGGTTTCTTTGTGGTACTGGCGATCGGTGTAGTGGTTTTCGGCTGCGCTGATGTTGACATCATGGCCGGCATGCAGGGTGGTGCCGTTGTCGGAGATGATGTTGCTGCCGCGAATGTTGATGTCTTTATCGCTACTAATGTTGACTCTGGCACCGGTAATGTTGCTGCCTACGGCTTCGTCATGTTTGGCCTGATACTGATCCAGTGTGGTTTTTTTCGACAGGAAGCCGCTGGATTTTTTATAGGTGGAATGATCCAGCTCGGTTTGTTGTCGTCCTTCGCTGATGTTGACGCCGTTTTTGCCATACAGGTTGACGCTGCCGTTGTAGCTGTCGATGTCGCTCTGACGGATGTTCAGTTGGTCACCGGCCAGTAGGTTGATGTCCCCTACTGCGGTGATATTGGTGCCTACTTCGCTTTGATAGTGGTTTATCCAGTGGTTTTTGTCGCTGCGCTCACCTGCTGTCATATGGGTGGCGGTGGTGACGGTACCGAGGTTGATGCTGCCGTCACTGGCGCTAAGCTGGGTGATGCCGTTGGCGCCGGTATTGATGATGTCGGCGCCGTGGGTGTTGATGCCATGGGTGCCGGATACGCTGAGGATGCTGTCTTTGGCGCCAGTTACGTACAGGCCGGCGTTGCGGTCGATAACGGTGCCACCATTACGGTTGTCGCCATAGCTGGCGGTGGTGGTGGTGAGGTTGATTTGGTCGGCTTTGAGGCTGAGCAGGTCTTGGGCGATGGCTACGCCACCGTTGAAGTTGATGCTGTTATCGGCTTTAAGAGCCATTTTGTTGGCGCTGAGGGTGCCGCTGTTGTTGATGTTCTGGGCGCCAAGGTTGACGATGTTCTGCGCTGCCAAGGTACCTTGGTTGTCTATGTTGCCGCTGTTTTGCAGGTTGATGTTGCGCGCGCTAATCAGGCTGCCGGCACTGTTGACGTCGCTGGCACGGGCAATCAGGTAAACTTTGGGCACGAGGACGGTTTGCTGGCTGCCGTCGGCCAGGGTGATGGTCTGGTTAACCAGCCAGACGATGTCGCTGGTCAGTTGCGCCATCTGTTCGGCGCTCAGGGCGATGCCGGGGGTCAGTTTATACTGTTGCGCATAGGTGATGCCGGCATTCATCAGGGCTTTGTATTGTTCTTCGTCGTTCTGATAGCCCTCCAGATGGCGGAAGCCGGTCAGGTTGGCGATTTGTTCGTTGATCAGGCGTTGTTCGTAATAGCCGTCGCCCAGCCGTTTCTGCATTTTGTTCGGGTCTTGGCCGAGGGCGCTAAGCATATAGTCGCTGCCCAGCCATTTTTTCATGTTGGTAAAGGCAGGGTCGGTTTCTACCAGATAACCGTTATTATTGGGGTTGATATGGTACAGGCTGTTGTTGGGCAGTCTGGTGTTGATATCAGTCAGGGTTTTGATTTGTTGGTTGTGTTGGTTTATCTGGTTTTGGGCGCTGCTCTGGTTTTGTTGTACGGTACTAGTGCCAGCCTGAGTTACATGCGCCTGATTGGCTTCTTTGTTGGCGTGTTGCTGAATGGTGCTGGCCGGGGTATCGAATTCGTGGCTGGTGATGATGGTGCGATCATATGAAGTTTCACCAGTGGTTTTTATTTTACCTTTTTTATGGGGAGGGTTTTTGTATTCATATTTTCCCTGCTCACCATGCTCTTCAATCCGCTGTTGTCCTTTGGTTTCGCGGTTTTCAAGATTCAGGTTTTCTGTACCGTTAAGTGTGCCTCCAACGATGATGCGGCTATTGTGATTGAGCCAGTGATCGCCACTGATGGTTAAATCTCCGCCAATGATGATTTCACCCGGGTCGGTTTCGGTCACTTTTTGTTTGTAGATTTTGCGCTTGAAATCCCACCAGTGTACGTTTTCGGCTGAGTATTTTTCCCAAACTTTTTTGCTACCGTCATTGAAGGTGAAGCTGATTTCTTTTCTGTATCTTCTGAATTTACCATCTACGCCATGTTCCCAAATAGCAGGGTTACCTTTTTCTTGATACTGTCTTACTCCTTTGCTGCTCTCCAGATATTCTTCTACTTTGAAGTGGTTATTGAGGTTGTGTAATTCTTTGACGGCAATGTTGCCGTTGCCCTGCGCTTCGATACGCGCACTACCGTTGATCAGGCTGTCGGCCATGCCTGTGGCCTGATGCTGTTCGTTTAAGACACCGCCAATGGCGATGTCGCCTTCGCTCGACAGGAGGGCGTGTTCTTTGTTGATGATGTTGGCGGCACCGATGTCCAGTCGCTCACGCGCAGCAATAACCGCAGCTTTGGTTTCGCTGCCGATGGTTTCTTCCTGATTGATTAGGTTATGGGTACCGACGGCAACATGGTTGCCATAGATGCGCCCGCTGCCGATGTTGTTGATGCTGTTGCCAGACTGTACCAGGGTGGTGCCGTTGCTGTTGATCAGGCCACGGTTGGTGATGCTGTCTTGTGCTTGTAATTCGGTATGGTTGTTACTCTGGATGATGCCGCTGGCTTGGTTGTCGATATTGGCGGCATTAAGGATAACGCTGTCGCCTCCGCTAAGGGTATGGTTGTTGCTGATGTTGCCCTGGCTGCTGATACTGAGTTTGTGTCCGGCGCTAAGGTCGGTATCGACGCTGAAGTCATTAATCAGGGCAATGTCGAGGTCGTTTCCGGCCACGATAGTGCTTTGGTTGTTGAGGTGTTTGGCATTTATGCCCAAGTTTTGTCCGGCAATGATTTTGCCATCTGCGCTGTTGTCAATGTGTAGATTGTTGTCTGCACTATTGCCGCTGATGTGTATATCTTTAAGGGCGCTGATTTGCCCTTGCTGGTTGTTGATGTGTTGGCTGATTTGCGCATTCAGGTGCTGGTTGCTGCGGATGGCTCCGGCATTGTTGTTCAGGCTATCGGCTGTTAGGTCGATGCTATCGGCATCGATGCTGCCCTGCTGGTTGTTAAGTGCG
>NZ_CAJZCE010000023.1 GCF_914768025.1 Snodgrassella gandavensis
AAAGCTCGGCTATAAATGGAATCATAAACGGGTGTATCGGGTATATTGTGAATTAAAGCTTAATCTGAGGGTAAAGCGTAAACACCGCATTCCTCCACGAAGCCCGGAAAGATAGTGTTTTAACTGTCAACAAAAACTTTACACATATCGAATAAAATTGCAAAATAACAACAGCCTAGAAATCGCCAACCATACCGCAAAATTAACACTAACTTACATTATATGCACAATTCGTCTTATAAACCGTGTACGCATAAATCGCAAGCTTACGCATAAGTGCCACAATAATAACCTTGGGCATCTTACCATTATCCTGCAACCTAGCCACAAAATCAGGATACAAGTTCTTTGAATAAGCAACCATTGCAGGCATATACAATGCAGCCCTATACTCAGGCTTGCCAACTTTCGATATGTGCTCTCTACCTTTCAACGATGTGCCAGATTCCATCTTGCGAGGATTCAAACCAAGATAGGCTACAAACTGATTCGCAGATTCAAACGTATTAATAGAAGCCAAAATCGACAACAAAACTGCACTGGAACTAAAACCAATACCCGGAATTGTCTGTAACAATTTATGCTTACGACCTAAATCTACATTACTCCTAAAAAATGCCCTCAGCATTTTTTCTACTTCCAATAATTGAGTATCAAAATGCGCTATATTGGACTCAACAAGATGCCTTACCAGCCCCGGAACCTCCAACAGCTTCACGCGCTCAGATACCCTCTGTTTCCTCAAACGATGATACATACCTACTAACAGCCTTAATTCCGCCACTGATTCATCTAATGGACTATACAACCTTGGCTTCATCGCTTGGCAATAATCGGCTATTAACAACGCATCACGCTTATCAGACTTCATACGCAACATACTGGCTTTAGCGAAATAATGAACCTTTGCCGGATTCTCTACAGATACGCACACATCATTAGCACCCAAAAACTCGACCAATGATTGCCAATATGCCCCAGTAGCTTCCAGACATACATGCACATCGTCATACAGAGCCAACAAACTCATCAACTCATCATAACCAGCCCGACTATTCTGCACTTTCAGATAAACCTCATTATCAGCATCAAGCACACAACAATCCAACGTTTTCTTGCTTACATCTATTCCCACATAAGTCATTGACCTAACCTTATATTCAGCTTCCAACAGCTAAGATAGTGTTCAAATTCCAGACTTGAAATACGCTTTACGACCATTGCTTGAATCTTTCCTACAACCTCTTTCGGTTTTGCTATCAGCCTAAGTCAATGGCCGCCGATGCAAGTAGCTAGTTTACATCCAAAATTATTCAATATTAAACAATTTCAGCTATATCCTATTCTAAACCCTAAAACCTTATCGCTCGCCGCTGGGCAGGGTTTGGCGCACAGAAACCACGCCAAACCCAACCCAAAGCGTACTTTCTACTCAGCCAGTCAAGGGGTATTCATAAAGATTTATACAGCCAAATCTTTACAAAGCTTCCCCTTGACTTATTTCAGATACCACACACTCACAAAGTAAAGATATAAAGATAAAACAAACTCATAACAAAATATGTCCCTAAACCCACACCTTGAAAAATTTTCCTCAATCTTACAGACGTAACACTTCTTGATAACTCACAAAAAAAAAGACCAATGCCTAACATCCCAAATAAAAAAGGTAAAAAAGAATCACTCATAAATCATCACCTTGCAGGTGTGTACCGCTCAGGCATCAAATTCAACGGCACCTCACCCCCAGTTTTATAAATCTTTGACTTATTCTCACCAGTATCCACACTTCCCGATATCTGACTTGTCAAGTTCTTTTGCCTGTAATTGTCAAATTTACCATTTTTTATAAATGATTCGCAATACGTTCTGGATACTTTTATCAAGGTTGCCTGCTCAGAATAACAATTGCATGATTTTTCCGATTTTATGCATGCCACTACCAACTGTAAATTAACCGGCTTTCTTAAATTATCATAAATTGGTGCTGATTCTGGATGATCGGGCAACCGTGGCATAAAATCTTCATCCCGAACACCTGTTTGACTGGCAGAATTGGCACTTGCAAACGTTACATTTTTCGGCGTTATCACATTCTCTACTTGCCCAGCTTCAACCGCTTCTACTTGCGGTTTTTCTTTTGTCGCATCATCGACCGCATCATATGCTGGTTTTAATGCTCTATAGATTAATATCCCTGCAATTATGATAATAATCGGAAACACTTTAAATGCTATATGCAACTTTGTCTTATGTTTGATATGAACTGAAGCTGATTTATATAATTTAAATGTTCTTTTATCTGGTTTATATGGACTGGATGGCGCTAATTTTAATGCTGTCTCTGATAGATTTTCCTGTGCTGAATTAAATTCGTAAATCTTTGTGCCAAGTGCTCTTCTTTCTATATGCCAATGCGTTGCTACCAGTCGCCTTACATATGAATCCAACATCATGGCATTTTGTGTTATCAAGATAAGTGTAAATCCATAATGCCTTAGTTCTTTAAGTGTCTGCACATACGGCGGCGGTGCCTTGGGTCCACGCAATGGATAAATGTAATCGCACTCATCCACTATTAAAACCGCCCCTTCTGGCAAGATTTCTTTTAATGAGCCACTGCGGATTTCATCATCTGATAGTTCATGTGCTTTTAACTCTCTGGCATTTAATCCGTCTATGTGATTAAAAAACAAGGGGCGAGGGGTACCGTCTTCATATGTGAATATCTTATTTTTGTTATTCAACCACATATGTAATACGTATGAGGTCTTGCCAGTCCCCGGCGTACCAGTTATCAGATAAATCATTTTTTCATTCCGAAAACTAATTTACTTGTTAATTGGTAGGTAACAACAAATGAATATGCACCGAATATATAACCGAGGGCAACACCTAACCCTGACATCAGAGCCAAATTATACATATCCTCTGGCATACCAGACATCGAACTTGAAACCCAGTTTTTTAACTTATCCAAAATCGCCTGCATCCCTGAGTATGAGACTAAGCCTATTCCTAACGCTAAAAAAATTCGAACTACAATTGAACTTAAAACTGATGTCAATACGGTTACAAAAGCTGGCATTATTTAAATCCTCTAAATACTATCATTCCTGCTGTTATGGTCCCGACCAGAATTACTAACATTCTAATTTTACGTGCAAATTCACAGGCTGGCTCATAACTGATGCTATAAGACCTTGACATAAAGGTAAATCGAATCGGTGACGGACAGGCACCATCGCTAGGAACAAAGTTATCAGGAGTTAAATCCATAACACTATCATCATCCTTATTCGGAACCTCTATATCCGTATCGGTTGGTAAATCACCAACAGGCATACAACCTACTGTATTTCCCAAGCCCTCGCATTTACCTTTTTCATCTCCTTCTTCCGAGCCATCACCTTTACCATTACCTTTGCCAGAACCGCTATTACTGCTGTTTCCTTTACTACCACTATTTATCCCATTAGGATTATTCGGCTTGCCAACTTTTGCGCTATCTTCGACGTCATTACGCCCAATTTGATTCACTTTTACGTTATTAACTGTAGATGAAACGCCGGAGCTCCCTGAACCGCCTAAACCAGCGTTGCCCGAAAGTTTGGGTTTCTCCCCAGCTCTATTCGGAGTAGCAGAATCAATCGAAACAGCATCTTGCACAGTTTTACCGGTTCTTGGATCGCGATACGGCTCTGAACCTATTACTGAAAATGACCCTTTACCCAATCCAGACTGTATATCCGCACTTTTTAACCGTGCAGCATCGCGAATCTCCTTACCCAACCCGTCAGAATTAATATAGGGCGTTGGGTTTTCTTTCATGTCATCAACTATATAACCTGAAATATCTACCAATGTGATTTTTTCTTCAGTAGACGAAACATAAGACTGAATAAAATAATTCATAGAATATTTCTGACCAGATTCTGTTTCATACATACAGACAAGTGTACCGTTACCCGGCTCTTCAGCACCTAAAAAACTAGCACTTCCGCCAGGTGTATCAATAGTAGGGATACAGTGAGATTTAGCAGCACTGGCTGCGGCTGCATAACTGCCAAAACCACGTACTTGACCACTACCACCAGACAAACAAAGTCCACCAGAACAATGATAACTATATTTATATTTGCGGACTAAGTCGCCTGATTTATTCCTTTTATAACCATCTTGTTCGGCTCTTGAACATACTCCAAATGGCAATTTAATTATATTAAGCCCATAATTTATAGCACAGACATGTGCGGCAATAACACCAGCAGCTATATTACATGTAGAATTTGTCAGACATCTTTGTATCAACGGTGGCAATACTTGTCTGGCTACCACGGCACCAACCCGGACAGCCCAGCCAACAGCCGGTAAAAATGCTTTTCTATAATAAACTGGACGAAAGGCATACCTATCTGTAGGACTATAACCGTATGCAACCTGTAAAAATTGATTTTTCAATCTAGCCTCATAGCCATGGAATGAATCTGTATACAAGGTTCGCAATTGCATATTTGTCTTAAATTCTGTATCGAATGAATCCGTATTTTGGTTATAATGCCATTCGCGTGCTTCCAGAACCGACGGGTCTAAATTAAATATTAATCTGCCATTTTCTGCAAAAATATAATTCCCTCCCGTAAACTGCATTATATTTTCTGCTTTAACGTTAAATGACATTAACATGCAGATTATTAAAATTACTCTTTTCATTTGCAGATTATCCAAACAAAAATAGCCGGCATGATTATGCCAAGAATGTAATATAAATCAATCATTTATTTTAAAGTAAGCAGCAAGCACGAAAAACAAACAAAAGAGAAACAATATACATACCCAAGTAACCGGAATATCAACCAAATCACTCAAAGTAACCATAAAATCATCTACAATACTCATGCCATCATCCTTAAAATCACTTTAAATTTATATGCCGACACAATTAAAAGGACAAAAATCCAGCCAATTACTTGCCCATCTATAAAATTTTCAACCTGTGAACATTCTGGCAAATTTGCGTGAATTACTTCACCTTGATATGTCCAGCTTTTGGAACTCTTGCTATAAACAGGGGATAAAATCCCCTGCTCAGTAAAAATAGGGACAGATTGAGAATAAACGTAATTATCAGCTTCCTGCTGATTTTTAAAGCAAATATTCCCAACCTGAACCCCCATTTTTAGCCCACCATTCGACGAATATATTTAAACACTAGAAGCGCAGCACCAACTGCGACTAATGCATACCCGTAAGGCTTTACCTGATCTGGAATACCGTTAATAGCATCAAGCCCCGGATCTGCTGCAAAAGCTGAAAGCGGCAATAACGCCATTGAACCTAAAGCGGTGATTTGCTTAAACTTCTTCATTTATACCTCCACTAAAAATCAAGAAATGACGGTAACTTAATTTATTAACATGACCGTCTAACATGTTAATTTTAAATAGGTTTAGAGCTTAATGGCTTCAAACTGATAATCTGGTTTAATGTCTGGTTACCTTTTTTGACTTGTTGGAAGTCAACATCTACTTCAATAGGTAATTTGCCTTTTAGATGCAATAATTTAATATGTGACTCGGCATTGCCATATTCATACTCTGCTGAATCTACACCGAATTCGTTAGTTGCACCCTCAAAAACAGGAAGTTGCAACGTCACGCGGCAATAGTCATACTGTGTGCCGTTTTCGGTTTGGCCTTTATTCCATTTAACTTTTAGTAACAATGCTTTCATTTTTAATTCCATTCTCTTTTAGGGTTTAAAATCTCATTTGGAGTCATATAAAAACGAGCCTCTTTCCATATGTTTTCGTACATAGCGTCTCTATATTCCTCATGCGTCATATGTTTCATTAATTTGGGTTTGGTTTTAGATTCAAATTCATCTCCTATTTTGTCCAGCAATTCGTCCACTGAATATGCCAACCGCTTATTTTGATGCATAAACGGAACAGTCAAGTTGTTACAAAAATATGCAGCTGTGTCTAACCTCTTTGGTACTTTTGCAACTGGATTTACTACAAAATCAAACACTTCTTCTTTGGTTAAATTTAATTCGTTATGCAGGTAGTTTAAAAAACCTGACGCCTGCATACTGGCATATTTCTGACAATGCTCAATGCTTACGGTTTCCTGCTTTTTTTTTAGCTCTATTCTCGCCACCTGTTCTTTATGATTTATAAATAATTGTTCGCATATCGGATATGCACCAGTCAGATACTGACCGGGATTTATTAATATGTCGTGCGGTATAATTATGTCTTTGTTTTTCAGTTCTAATTCAAAACGCACCCATTTAGATTGTTCATCACCCTGTTCTTTGCCTTTTTCATATATGCGGCAATATTTGCTTGATTTGCGTGACCCAATGTACAGGGTTTTGCCCCGATTTGTACCAGACAACCAGTCTGAGCCAACACATTCGGCCACTGGCTTTGTATACCGTGATGTAAACAGCCCTGATTCCCAATCTTGCAATGCCTGCTCTGGCGTATACTCACCCTCAATGAAATCGTGAGCTAAATCGCATCGGGTTATTCTTGCATTCGGCGCGAAGTCTTGCAGGAATTGATATAACCGATGCTCCCAGCCATCTTGCGCAGCCATCAATCCGGTACCAGTAAAATGAATGCACACTGTTTCTCTTTGCTGTGAACCACCAAAAGCTACATACCCATACGATACGCGTTCATTGCCCATCAAATAGGACATGCTATAACCATTACGACCTCGAGCAGCAGCAGATAGACCATAACCCATGATTTCATAGATAGTCCCGCTAATTAGCCCGGCAATCTCATCATCTGTAATGGCATCCAATGATGGATTAAAAACTAATTCCGGCATAGTCACGGTGAATGCATCTATATGCGCAGCAGTACCAATTCCCTTCTTGACTGGAATTTCTTTAATCTGCCCATTTTGCATGACCAGCACGGTTGACAGTGTTGAGCACTGTTCATATCGCCCCGTGTTACTAGTGGGGGCTTCCGTTTGCTGCGCTGTGTCAAGCTTGCTGCCGCGCTGACGCGCGCCCGCAGCTTTTGCCACAGCTTGCCCGTCAGATACATACCCCATACGCGCGGCATTAACACTCATAATTAACCACCTCATAAAGTGGAATACGCAAGTCTTCAGCAATTAACTTAGAGCGCTCACGACAGCAATCTGGTGCTGAAAAACAAAAAACATCCAAACACGCCCGCCGAGTAGGTGAAAGATAAAGCCTGAAAACACCACAACCTGGCTGCTTATAAAAATGCTCTAATTCCAAGCAAGGATACTCATAATCCTTACAATCCGAACCCACAGCCTCTAACGACTTGTCAAGATTTTTTTCGCACATAGAAATAGCCCTATATTCAATTTCTTAACTTCATTGTTAAGAACATTTAACACAGGGCTAATATATAAGGCTATCAGTGCCGAATAAACAAGGTGAATGCTGGTCAATGGATTTCATGAGTGACAGCAGTCGCAATCAACGGCGCTTTAGAACTTTCAATGTGATAGATGACTTTAA
>NZ_CAJZCE010000024.1 GCF_914768025.1 Snodgrassella gandavensis
TTTGACAGGAATACCGGCTTCAGCTTCTTTTAAAATAGATACGATCTGATGTTCAGTCATCTTTTTCATGTTTAAATCCTCTGTTGGTTAATGAAGAGAATTTTCTACTTCAAGGCTGTACTATTTTAGGGGGTAGTTACAATTGATTTTTCAGCTCTGTTCTCCGGCGCTGTTTATAGCCAGTTGCGGAGTGCCCAGATGGTCGCTTATCAGGTAGTGATAGCTGGCATTTTTCAGGGTTTGGCCTTCGTTTAGGTTGGCCTGCCATAAGGGGGCTGGTGCTCCATTCGCTGTCTGGCTTCCAGCCATACGCTACGCGTATTTTGCCATTCTATTCCAGTTCGGCTATCAGGCCTTCGCTGCTATAGATGTAGTAGGTGGCCTCGCCGTTTACGGTTTTGCTGATACGCCGGCCATATGGTTCGTACTGGTAGCTGGCTATTTTTCCGCTGGCGTTTTCTTTTGTCGCCAGCTGGCTATTGGTGGTATAGATCAGGCTGGTCTGTTCTTTTCCTCCTCCCCATTTCATCAGTTGATTCTGCTGATTGTATTGCCATTTTCCTGCCTGTCAGGCACTGCCAGTTCGATTGCCAATGACATGCCATCATAGCTTTAAGATTCAGCACGCTGCTCCGAGGTTTCCTGTTCTGGTTTTACCAGAATTAAGCGATCCAGTGGATCCACCTGCTAAACTTTTTTTAACATCAACTTTTGCCTAGAGATAAATGATTTCTTGACAAAAATCTTTATCGATTATAAACACCTCTATTCTGAAACCTTTTGGATAATCTTTAAAACCTGAGACATTTTCCCGTTTCTTTTTTTCCTCAAGTGCTCTTTCTAATGTTGAAAAAGTGCCAATTTCGAATTCTGTTAAACCATTCTGTTTTGTTTCCTTAGCATGAACTAAAGTATATACTTTGTTTTCAGTCATATTTAACACCATTTAAAATTTCTATTACCAGATTATATAGTGACAAATCCACCACGCCACCAATCCTCATCTAAAACAGTTTCATAAATTTCTAGTCTTTTCAAATTACTTAGATAATAACTTTTTGAAAAATTTTTTTTCCTTTCCAAAGCTATATCATAAGTACTATAAACCCCTAATACTTGGCCTATTTCAGCATCAAAATCTTCTGAATCAGGAGATTCTAATGCTATATTCTTATTACCATGATAAGAATAGGTTACATAACATAACTGAAATAATGATATCATTATAATCATCCTATTAAATTTATTTGCATCTATAATAATACTTTTAAAGTGTAAATTATATAATTATTTTCACGATTCAGTTTATTTATAACCTCTCTGTAACTCCCCCTTAAAATAGTACAGTGCAAAAGTATAAAATTCTCTCCATTAACCCACAGAGGATTTAAACATGAAAAAAATGACTGAACATCAGATCGTAGCTATTTTAAAAGAAGCTGAAGCCAGTATCCCCGTCAAAGAACTCTGCCGTAAATATGGCATGGGAAATTCAACTTTCTATAAATGGCGTGATAAATACGGTGGTATGGAAACCGCTGATATTAAGCGTTTAAAGTAACTGGAAGCTGAAAACTGCAAGCTTAAGCAAATGTTTGCCGAGCTGAGTTTAAAATTTCAACTTCAGGAGGAAATCATAAAAAAGCTATGGTGCCTACCAAGAGAGACGTAAAACTTGGACTCTGGAACTATAAGAAAGTCATTCTGTTACTACTGCAATGAGCTGCCTAAAAAGCTTTAACTTTTAAATTAAGTTAAAATCTTTTGTTAAAATTTAATATTAATTTATTCGTCAATAATTATATCTTTAAATTTCTCCGAAATATTAAATATAATATCAAGACAAATAACTTTACATTGAATTGAGAATTCTCCAAATGTCATCATATATCCTTTAATTTTATCAGTAGAGTGATTTGAAAAATATATAAATTGCTCGTCCGTTAAAATGTTATCCAAATTTTGGACTATAATTATAGGTATATAACTACCTTGGAAACCATTGCCTGCATCAAAGTCGTCATTTTTTATTGAAATATATTTGACATTCTTGCATATAATTTCACCTATAATCTCACCATTGTTATACACACTTGTCAATTCAAATGAGATATCATTACCATATTCTAGTATTTTAATATCTCCTAAGCCTACATCTTCTATCTTTTTCATTTTTTACCCTCATAATTTATTTTACAAAATGTCCTGTTGAATGAGATTGATCCTCTAATCTACCACCCCAGTAATTTTGTCTTTCATTATACTTTTTCAACCCATTTTTTCTCCAGACTCTTTGAAGCCTAATCACTTCTCCACTTGGTTTTATCCAAACTTTTGATTGATCAGAATTTTTAACCCATTTTTCATAACCACCCGCACTATCAGTACCTCCTTGTAAACCATTGTTTTTCAAATTTTCTCTTAATTTTTTTGTTTTAGGTAATTTTCTTTCAGAATTTTTATTGTTTTGCTTATCATCAGTATCCGGCTGATTGGATGCCCCTCCTATTATATTATGGCTACTTGCGTCATTTATTTCTACATTTTCATCTCTACAGTCATCATCTGCCTTATCACTGAGTATTGGGGGTGTAATTAAACTTTTAGCGCCCCATCTAATACCCCATCTTATAGCTTCTTTTGCCATATATCTGCAAGCTGGATTGGCTGCACATAGTCGTATCCCTGCTGTTGCAACTCCTGCTCCTGCAACTACCGCCGGAGCAATCTCCCCAGTCGGATCACTATATACCAGTGGATTCCCACCTACATAACCATAGGTGTTTATTCCTCCCGCCAACCCTATCGGATCACTCTGGATATACCGCCCAGTCTTCGCATCGTAATCACGAAAGTAGTTGTATGACAGTCCGGTCTCTGCATCGTAGTATTGTCCGGGAAACCGCAGGTTCATGGTGATCTGGTTGTTTGCGGCCAGTTCGCTGTTGCCAAATGCATCGCTATTGATTTTCCAGCTCTGTTCTCCGGTGCTGTTTATAGCCAGTTGCGGGGTGCCCAGATGGTCGTTTATCAGGTAGTGATAGCTGGCATTTTTCAGGCTCTGGCCTTCGCTCAGGTTAGTCTGCCATAAGGAGCTGGTACCCCAGTCGCTGTCTGGTTGCCAACCGTACGCTACGCGCATTTTGCCATTCTGATCCAGTTCGGCTAGTAGACTCTCTTGTAGGCTTATGGTATAAAATTGGTGTATGCCACCCCAGTATAATATTATCGCGTGGTAAATGATTTTAAAACTATTACTCAAAAATAATCAACACTATATAACGAATTTATCTCTTGTATCGATATCAAATTTATTAAAATTTAGCAATTCTAACTCCTATTAAATAGGATAAATATGCAGGTCTTTCTTAACATTCTAAATCATCTCCTTGATATAAAAGCCAAGCACGACGACATTTTTCATAATCCATCGCGCTGTCAGCATCATTAAAACAATATTCAAAAAATATTTTTTTACTTAGCTTTCTACTACAACGTACGCAACTATAAACAAAATCTGGAGTACCGGCAAATAAATGATATAAACCCCATTCATGCCTATAATAAATAAAATCTACATTTTCGTTAGTGATAATTGTATAACAATATGAATAATTTAAATCACTCAAATTTATATTGACGCTATTATTTACAAGTTGTAATGATTTTTCAAGTTTATCATCATAAAATAAATATTGATAATATTTATCAGATCCTATCCGATGAATTGCATCAGAAAGCCACTCAGATTCGATAGAAAAAAGATAACCTGCACAAGGCATTGCTATCCATTCTTTATCAGTAATAAATTGCTTGGAAATTCCTTTATCTGCGTTTAAAACATATTCAAAAAAATTCTTTTCATTTTCGAACAGCAGCTCTCTAGATGATAGCTTATTCATTAAAAACCTCTTTTATTTACATACTAGTTATTCACAATTTTAATATATATATAAATCCCTGCCATATGACAAGGATTTAAAACTAAATACTATTAAATTAATTTATTGATATAAATTCCATATATATTCACACTTTTTATACTCTGGAGAATCTTTCATATATTGAAAACGATATTCAGTATAAATTTCTTTACATAAGAGCTTACTACATTGAACACAACTGTATACAAAATCGAAAGTACCAGCAAATATATGATATAAGTTATTTATATCTTTATAATACAAAAAATCAATATTCTTATTGGTTAAAATAACACACTTATCCAAATAACCATACTCACTCTTATAAATATTTTCTTGATTATTAATGATTTCTGAAAACTCTATATTATTATCGATTCCAATAATATATTGTTCATAAGTAGTGAAACCAAATCTATGAATTGCATCTGACAACCATTCAGACTCAATGATTTCAAGATTTTCAGGTACAGGCATTGCTATCCAATTTTTTTTATCAATAAAATCTTTTGAAACCACGCAATGTTTATTTAAGATGCCTTGAATAAACTCAATTTTATCTTTATAAAGATAGTTATCTTGCTTACAAATTCTCATATATAGCCTTTCAATATCTAATTTTTTTTACTCTTTTACCTTTAGTAGGCCTTATTTCCATAGTAGGTCGATCACCAGAACTATGCGGACGAATTGATACTGTTCTACCATCTTTAAGATTACCACGTATGACAATTTTACCGTCTCTACCCACATTTTGAACATTGCTAGGATTTAAACTTTCAAAATCTTTTTGTGCTTGTTCCCACCCTTGTTTATTGCGTATATATTGTGTGCTTGAACCTTTTGTTTTTGATCCCATAGTCGAGTCCTTAATAGTATCATCAAGTGTTTTATCTTGCTGACTCTTAGTATCATCATCATCAGGGAAATTTGGTGCCCCTCCTATATTTGCATCACTTATTTCAACATCTTTAGTCTTACATTTCCCACCATCCGGTATTTTATTGTCACTAAGCGTAGG
>NZ_CAJZCE010000025.1 GCF_914768025.1 Snodgrassella gandavensis
CGGCAAAGACAGCACCATCCCCGGCAACCCCAGCTATAACCCGACCCTGCCGCAATACGAAAGCGGCAGCGACCATAGCACCACCCATGCCACCATCAGCCCGGGGCAGATCACCATCAACGGCAAACAGACCAGCGTAGAAGAACTGGGCATCCACAGCGACATCGACAGCGCCCACAGCAAAGTCAGCCAACTGCCCGATCTGCAACAGATCATGGACAAACAACAGGCCGTAGCTGATGCCACCGCCACCATCGCCAACAGCGTGCGCACCCTTAGCGCCGACATGGCCAGAAAAGCCAACCAAGAGCGCCAACAGGCACGAGAAAAAGCCGAGCAGGAACTACAAACCAACAACCCTGAGCTGTGGCAGGATTACAACCAGCTAAGCGAAGACAAAAAACAACTGGTACTCAGAGAAACCAGCAAAGACTACCGTGCAGCAGACGAGCAGGCACAATCATGGGGTATCGGCGGCGGCAAGAGCCGTGCCCTGAATGCCGTCACCAGTGCCGTCACCGGCATCCTTGGCGGCCAGACCAACCTGCAAGCAGCCACCAACGCCCTCGCTCCGTATGCCGCAGAGCTTATCGGCAAACAATTCGGCCATGGCGACAACCAGAATCAGGCCGCCCAACTGGTAGCACATGCCCTACTGGGCGCCATCAGTGCCAGCGTAAACGGCGGTAATGTCGCCGCCGGAGCCGTAGGTGCGAGTGCAGCCGAACTGGCAGCCCAATATCTGATTAAACAACTACCCAAAGATCAGTATCCCGAAGCGATAGACCCGAGAACTGGCGAAATAGACCCGAACCGCTTACCGGAAAGCGTCAAAGCCAGCATCAGAGACCTATCATCAGCAGTGGCCACCGTATCAGGCGGGCTAACGGGTGGTTCACTGATTAATGCACAGATAGCCGGGGTGGCTGGGCAAAATGCGGTGGAGAATAATTACCTTAGTGATGCACAAGCGGCTCAGGAACAGAAAGAGCTGAAGCAGTGCACAAATATAGGGTGCACTGCCAAAGTCAAGACTCAATGGACAGCCATTAGTGCAGCACAGCAAGCCAGCTTTACCGCAGGTATCGTCATCGGCTTGCCAGCAGAAACATATGATGTAGTAAAAGAACTGGTTCACATGACAACAAACCCAGGAGAAACCTATCAGGCTTTGAAAGGACTGTTCACCAGCGGCAACATTCTGGGAAATGTAAGTGATGCGGTAAAAGAATCGTACATAAACAGATTAAATAAGCTGGAAGAAGAATATCAAAGAGCTGGTGCTGGTGGTTCATATAACGCGGGTATAGAGACTGGCAAATTACTACTGGATATGGCTGCTCTGGCAACGGGAGTTGGAGGTGCGGCGAAAGCAGGAATAAAGGTAACCGAAAAAGCGATAACCAAGGTTGCCAATGCGGCTAAGAAGGAGGTAATAGAGGCTGGTAAGGGGGCTGGAAAAGGTGCTAGTATTATAGACAAGGGAAAGATAGGTGTTCCAGTTACTAAAGCTAAGAATCCATTAAATCCTGTTCAACAGTATGATGCATATGGTAATGAAATCGTTTATCGGACTATGTCACAAGAACATTATGAACAATTTTTAAATACAGGAAAGTTGCCTGCAACAACGGAAACTTCTGTATCACCAGTATTAGGATACTCATCAAAATATGACGGGGTAACCATCAAAATAGCGGTTAAACCAGGTACATTCTCTAAACTAGAAGAAATAGGTATTGCCGCAAATTCTGCAACAGTAAAAGAGTTTCCGAACATGTCGACTCAAACAGGAAAATGGATGCAAACGAATACCCGTTTTAAAGTTGAAAAAGGGCAAATGACTACACAGCTTGGACAAGGTAAGGGTATGGAAATTTTTAATAACAATATTGTTCATTTTGAAAAAGTAAAATAAAAGGTAAAAATATGCTATTAAAGTTAGAAAATTCAAAAGTGCCTATGAAGATGGTTTATCTTCTTTCAGAAAAACTGAAAGTAAACCCGGAATATGCATCATTAACTCAAGCTTTGACACTTGATAGTACAAAACCTTATGTTGGTTTGAATGGAACTAATGGTCTCTTTGGTACAAAAGAGTGGTGGGATAGTATTGAGCAAGGAAGAATACCTTTACTTTTTATTTCGGGAGTAATTAAAAGGGCATATGTGGCCGGTCAGGATCCATCAAATTTTAATAATACAGTTGATTTACTGCTTGAAGATGGGGCAATTCAATCTGTTGGTATTTATACCAATAAAAAAGAAGATTCAAAGCTATTTAAAATTGGATATAACGCAAGTATTGTATATGCATTAGATGAACTAAAACCTCAGGCTATGCTAAATTTTGGACAAAAATACAATCAAATTGCTTTAGAAATGGCCGTTTCATTAGAACCTATAGAGTAAGAATCTACTATTAATCAGCAAGCGATACTATTACTAAACCCTAATAATGCAAGTTCAATAATTAACTTGCATTATTAGGCTTTAATCACAATGGCTTCTAGCATAAAAATCAGGTTGCTTAAAGTAGCTATTTTATAATGGGGCATAGGCAGCAACAAGAGCCGTGCCCTGAATGCCGTCACCAGTGCCGTGACCGGCATCCTTGGCGGCCAGACCAACCTGCAAGCGGCTACCAACGCCCTCGCCCCCTATGCCGCAGAACTTATCGGCAAACAATTCGGCCATGGCGACAACCAGAACCAAGCCGCCCAACTGGTAGCACATGCCCTACTGGGCGCCATCAGTGCCAGCGTAAACGGCGGTAATGCCGCCGCCGGAGCAGTAGGTGCGAGCGCAGCCGAATTAGCTGCCCAATACCTGATTAAACAACTACCCAAAGATCAATACCCCGAAGCCATAGACCCGAGAACCGGCGAGATAGACCCGAACCGCTTACCGGAGAGTGTGAAAGCCAGCATCAGAGACCTATCATCAGCGGTGGCCACCGTATCAGGCGGGCTAACGGGTGGTTCACTGGTTAATGCGCAGATTGCGGGGGTGGTTGGGCAGAATGCGGTGGAGAATAACGCCCTCATCAACAGCAAAGGCGAAAGCAAACTAAATGCCCAAGAAAGAAAAATAAACGAAAAACTAAAAAAAGCCGGCGTACAAAATGCAGATGATTACCAAAGAAAATATGATGCTTGTAAAACTGAAGCATGTAGGCAGCAAGTTAAAAAGGACTACATAGAAGCTACCGAACAGGCATCTAAAATCATACTTGACTTGTATAGAAGCGGACAGTTATCAACTGAAGAATCAATGATATTGTTAACAAGCTATGCAAGCAAGATGATGCAGGGAGCAGGAGAAAGCCAAGATGGATGGAGTACACCCATATTTAATATGGATGCCCAGAAATGGACGCCATCTGGAGTAATAGCTAATCCTGATTTGCAGCAAATAACACTCTCTAATTTAGTGCAAAAGATGAAACAATCTGGCGCATCAGAGCAGCAGATAGCAATGCGGGTATTGCAGTATCAGATTGCAGGTCAGGCTATAGGTTCGTATTCTATGGCAGAGCAAGTAGATGCGCTATACAATTCTGGAGTAAGTTTAAATACCGTAATAAATGCAATTACACTAAGACGAGGCAAGGCATTATCGGCTAAGGAAATACAGTCGATTACAAATAGATACAACAATAACGCCGGAAGTCTTGTAACCGCAAATGGACAGGTAATAAAAAATGATGGGCATCTGAGTACAGCCAGCGAATCGCGTGGGGCGACACAGAGCGGTGGAAAAGGTAAGGTGGAAGGTGCTCATAAGACTGAACAGGTAGCTGGAAAGGGAGCCAGTAATGAAATCAAAAATATCTATAATTCGATTAAAGATTCACCACAGTATCCGCAAAATTTTAAAGCTGTTCAAAATGGAACAACCAGAAATGTTGTTAAAAATCAATCATTATTAGAGCAGCTTAGGGAAATTGAACCAGGAAAATGGACAAAAGTTTATAAAGATGGCTTTGATGCATCAGGAAAGAAGGTATCAATTCATTATTTTCAAAGTCAGAGTGGTAAAGTATTTAATGTGAAAGTTAAGCCTAATTGGAGTAATATAAAATGATGAAAGTTAGTTATACAATTGATAAAAATCAGTCTGACCAATTTATTAGTTTTTTAATTTTGGGTGTTTTATATTCTTTAGAGCATAAGTTAATATCTATAGATGATGCAGAGGGATTCGTATTTATGCCTTCAGTTGCTCAAATTTTATCTAAGGCACAATTATCTAACGAGCTGATTAATATTATTGAATCTGGCTGTGAGCTTGATGATATAGTTGATTTGGTTCCTGAACAGCTGGATAACAGTATTAAAGAATTAATGATAAAAACTATGTCCGTGTTAAAAAATAGCAAGAAAGTTGGCCGATTACTTGATAAAAAAATAGATATCATTATGGATTAATATAATGTTATTTTAAGTGTACTAGCTTAAACTTAATCTGACAGACACTACCTACTCATCGGCATTCGTTCTAACACAATGACTGTCTGATGAGTAAAATAAATTCTCCAGTTGCCTTTCTTTAGCCTGTCCTTTTGTCTCAGCCCAAGTTTGCCAAGGTGTCTTACCATAACCACAACGAACAGACCAGCAGCAAAGGCTGGGGTTCAGCGCAACTGTCTGATACCGAAAAATTCACCGGCTACATGAGCAGCAAAGACCAATACAACAGCAACAACGTCGAACAAATACGCAGCCAGGTAGGCAGCCTCAACGGC
>NZ_CAJZCE010000026.1 GCF_914768025.1 Snodgrassella gandavensis
GCCGTTGAGGCTGCCTACCTGGCTGCGTATTTGTTCGACGTTGTTGCTGTTGTATTGGTCTTTGCTGCTCATGTAGCCGGTGAATTTTTCGGTATCAGACAGTTGCGCTGAGCCCCAGCCTTTGCTGCTGTGGCTTTCGCTCTGGCTGGTGCTGTTCTGGCTGGAGCGGATGTTGACGTTGCGTGCGGCGTTGATGGTGTTGTTGCCGCCGGCAACGACGCTGCTGCCAATGATGTTGATGTCACCGCTGCTGGTTTGTATGACGGAGTGGCCACCTACGGACAGCTGGGTGCCGAGGGCGCTGTCGAGGTTGCCCTGACCCTGGCCTTTTTGGTGTGCGGCGCCAATCGGTGAGCTCCATTTGCGTGTGTCGAGGTTGAAGCCGCTGCTTTTGCTGGTGGCGCTTTGGTTATGGCTGTCGCGGGCAAAGCTGAGGTTGATGTTGTCTTTGGCATGCAGGAGGGCGTTGCCTTCGGCTGTGAGGCGCGCGCCTTCGCTGTTGATGCTGCCATCGGTGGCGATGATGTTGAGGTTGCCGCCGGCGCTGGCCTGGGTGGTAACGCTCTGGCTGTTGTGTGTATCTTGGGTTTGATGGCTACGCTGGTGGTTCAGGGTGGCTACGATTGGGGTGCTGGCTGCCTGATAGGCGCTGGATGCGGCTTCGCCTGCCTGCATGCTTTTGCCAACGATGCTGTTGCTGAAGTCACCACTGCGCATGCCGTCTTTGAAGGTGCTGGCTGCGGCGACGAAGGGGGAATAGGTGAAGCCAACGCTGAAGCCGCTTTGTTTGGTTTTGAGGTCGATATGCTGGTCGCTGGTAACGTGGTCAGCCAGCAGGTTGACGTTTTTACCTTGCAGGGTGAGGTCTTTGCCGGCACCGAGGATGGCGGCGCTGGCATTGAGGTCGCCATCGGCCTGGATGATGGTGTTGCCTTTGAGGCTGCCTATCTGGCTAAGGGTAAGGGTGTGGTTCTGCTCCTGCTGATCCAGCTGGGTTTTGGATTTGCTGTAGCCAACGCTGGCCACGCCTTTGGACAGGCTGGCGCTGAAGCCGGATTTTTTCTCTTCGTGGTATTCGTGGTCTTGATAGTTGTTGTGGGCAGCCTGGATGTTGATGTCACGGCCGGCGCTGAGGATGGTTTGATCCTGGGCGATGATGTTGCTGCCGCGCACGTTGATGTCCTGATCGCTGCCGATATTGATTTGTTTGCCGGTGATGCTGCTGCCTACGGCTTCGTTGTGGTGTACTTGATATTTGTCTAGGTTGCTTTGGCTGGATACGATGTTGCCGGATTTGTGGTAGAAGGATTCGTCTAGATCGGCAGTTTTTCGGCCTTCGCTGATGTTGACACTTTCTTTGCCGTAAAGGTTGACGCTGCCATTGAGGCTGTTGATGTCGCCCTGGCGGATGTTGATTTGTTTGCCAGCACCGATGCTGATATCACCCTGGGTGAGAATCTGGCTACCCACTTCGGCGCTGTGATGCAGTGACATGTGGTTGCGGTCACTCAGTTTGCCATCGGTTTCGTGGTCGGCTATCTGGACGGTATTTAGGTTGACGCTGCCTTCGCTGGAGCGTAGTTGGGTTTGGCCGTTGGCGGCAGTGTTGACGAGCTGGGCACCATTGATATCTATGCCTTTTTTGCCGTCCACTGTCAGGATGCTGTCTTTGTTTCCGGTGACATACAGGCCGGCGACGCGGTCGATGACGGTGGCGCCGTTGCGTTCGTCACCATGGGTGGCGGTGGTGGTGGTGAGGTTGATTTGGTTGGCTTTGAGGCTGAGCAGGTCTTGGGCCTGAGCGGCACCACCATTGAAGTCGATGTTGTTGCTGGCATTCAGGGCTACTTTGTTGCCGCTGATCAGGCCGCTGTTGCTGATGTTCTGGGCACCCAGGTCGACGATTTTTCGGCCGGCTATGCTACCTTGGTTGTTGATGTCCTGGTTGGTGTGCAGGCTGATGTTGTTGGCGCTGATTAAGGCACCGGCGCTGTTGATGTCGCCATCGCGTACCATAAGGTAGATTTGTGGTACGAGGACGGTTTGCTGGCTGCCATCGGCCAGGGTGACGCTCTGGTTAATCAGCCAGACGATGTCGCTGGTCAGGCGGGCGATTTGTTCGGCGCTCAGGGCAATACCGGGAACTAAGCTCATTTCGCGCGCGGCGGTGATGCCGGCGTTCATCAGGGCTTTGTATTGTTCTTCGTCGTTCTGGTAGCCCTCCAGATAGCGCAAGCCGGTTAGGCGGGCAATTTGTTCGTTGATCAGGCGTTGTTCGTAATAGCCGTCACCCAGCCGTTTTTGCATTTTGTTCGGGTCTTGGCCGAGGGCGCTGAGCATGTAGTCGCTGCCCAGCCATTTTTTTAGGTTGGTAAAGGCGGGGTCGGTTTCGACTAGGTAGCCGCTGTTATTGGGGTTGATATGGTACAGGCTGCTGTTGGGCAGTCTGCTGTTGATATCAGTCAGGGTTTTGATTTGTTGCTGCTGTTGGGCAATGTTGGTGTTGCTGGTACTGGTTTGGTTGTTGCTATTGATGTTGCCAACTTCGTGGCCAGTTGGATTGGCTGCGCTGGCGTTACCTTGGTTGCCACCAATGGCTACGTGTTGCTGGACAATGCTAACGGGCTGATCCAGGTCGATGGTGGTTGTGGTGGTGTCGCTGTATTTGCCACCTTTTCCTTCATATGCATGCCAATGGTTTTTGACTGAATGCTTCTTCTTTTTTTCATAGTGTATATGACCTGTTCTACCTTTGTCTTCTACGCGCTGCTGGCCTTTGGTTTCGATGTTGTCTAGTTGCAGGTTGTCTGTGCCGATAAGGTTGCCGCCAACCAGTATCTGGCTGTTGTTGTTTTCCCAGTGGCTGCCGGCGATATTCAGGTTACCACCGATAATGATCTGGCCGGGATCGCTTTCTTTGACACGTTGTTTGTAGGTTTTACGGATAAAGTCCCACCATTTAACCTGTCTCATTTTTCGGTTGTAAACAACTGCTGTGCTGCCGTCGTTGAAGGTGAATTTGGCTCGATTATTATTAAGGTTGAAATTACCATCGACACCTACAGTCCATTTTTCGGTGCGACCAGGATATTTATATTGTTTTATTTTACGTTGTTCAGCTAAGTATTCTTCTAATGCAAAGTGGTTATTGAGGTTGTGTAATTCTCTGACGGCGATATTGCCATCGCGCTGCGCTTCGATACGCGCACTACCGTTGATCAGGCTGTCGGCCATGCCTGTGGCCTGATGCTGTTCGTTTAAGGCACCGCCAATGGCGATATCACCTCCGCTCGACAGGAGGGCATGTTCTTTGTTGATGATGTTGGCAGCACCGATGTCCAGCCGCTCACGCGCAGCAATAACGGCGGCTTTGGTTTCGCTGCCGAGGGTTTCTTCCTGGTTGATTAGGTTATGGGTGCCGATGGCGACATGGTTGCCATAGATGCGCCCGCTGCCGATGTTGTTGATGCTGTTGCCAGACTGTACCAAGGTGGTGCTGTTGCTGTTGATCAGGCCACGGTTGGTGATGCTGTCTTGT
>NZ_CAJZCE010000027.1 GCF_914768025.1 Snodgrassella gandavensis
TCGCCCTATTAAGACTCGGTTTCCCTACGCCTCCCCTAATCGGTTAAGCTCGCTACTGAATGTAAGTCGTTGACCCATTATACAAAAGGTACGCAGTCACGGATTTATCCGCTCCCACTGTTTGTATGCATCAGGTTTCAGGTTCTATTTCACTCCCCTCCCGGGGTTCTTTTCGCCTTTCCCTCACGGTACTGGTTCACTATCGGTCGATGATGAGTATTTAGCCTTGGAGGATGGTCCCCCCATCTTCAGACAGGATTTCGCGTGTCCCGCCCTACTTTACGTATACTTAGTACCACTACTGAAATTTCGAATACGGGGCTTTCACCCTCTTTGGCCAAGCTTCCCAGCTTGTTCTTCTATCTCAGTCGCTATCATATACAGGCTCTTACGCGTTCGCTCGCCACTACTTGCGCAATCTCGGTTGATTTCTTTTCCTCTGGGTACTTAGATGGTTCAGTTCTCCAGGTTCGCTTCTCTGCACCTATGGATTCAGTGCAGGATACCATGCTTATACATGGTGGGTTTCCCCATTCGGATATCGCGGGATCACAGCTCTATTGCCAGCTCCCCCACGCTTTTCGCAGGCTTACACGTCCTTCTTCGCCTATCATCGCCAAGGCATCCACCTGATGCACTTATTCACTTGACTCTATCATTTCAAGAACCTCTTGACTTCGCCATCTCCACCGTTGACTAGTGAATATGACTAAGGCCTCTACTCTCATAAAGCTTACTGCTTTGGTTGTCTGAACAACGCCTTTTGTCTTCGTTGTTCAGCGATACAATCATCACCCAATTCTTTCAGCACTTTCTTCTTCATCTGTCTCCAGATTCAGATTCCTGTGCCTCAATCTTTGTTTGTTGATTTCGGCTTTCCAATTTGTTAAAGATCGATGCGTTACTTCGCAAATTAAAGCCAGCTTCTACTTCGTCTGTACTCAGACTAAACTACCTTTAATTTCCAAAGTATCCTGAACCAACTTCCCTCTTCCTACAGAGTCGTGGTGGAGGCAAACGGGATCGAACCGATGACCCCCTGCTTGCAAAGCAGGTGCTCTACCAACTGAGCTATGCCCCCGCGTCCTTAAATATGTGGTGGGTCTGGGAGGACTTGAACCTCCGACCCCACGCTTATCAAGCGTGTGCTCTAACCAGCTGAGCTACAAACCCAGTTTATTCAGTCTCTTCTCGCATCTTTTCAGTTTACCGATAAGTGTGAATGCGAATCAGCCCCTTCTTTTCTCTAGAAAGGAGGTGATCCAGCCGCAGGTTCCCCTACGGCTACCTTGTTACGACTTCACCCCAGTCATGAAGCATACCGTGTTAAGCGACCTCCTTACGGTTAGTCTACCCAATTCTGGTATCCCCCACTCCCATGGTGTGACGGGCGGTGTGTACAAGACCCGGGAACGTATTCACCGCAGTATGCTGACCTGCGATTACTAGCGATTCCGACTTCATGCACTCGAGTTGCAGAGTGCAATCCGGACTACGATCGGCTTTCTGAGATTGGCTTCACCTCGCGGCTTCGCTACCCTCTGTACCGACCATTGTATGACGTGTGAAGCCCTGGTCATAAGGGCCATGAGGACTTGACGTCATCCCCACCTTCCTCCGGTTTGTCACCGGCAGTCTCATTAGAGTGCCCAACTTAATGATGGCAACTAATGACAAGGGTTGCGCTCGTTGCGGGACTTAACCCAACATCTCACGACACGAGCTGACGACAGCCATGCAGCACCTGTGTTACGGTTCCCGAAGGCACTCTCCTATCTCTAAGAGATTCCGTACATGTCAAGACCAGGTAAGGTTCTTCGCGTTGCATCGAATTAATCCACATCATCCACCGCTTGTGCGGGTCCCCGTCAATTCCTTTGAGTTTTAATCTTGCGACCGTACTCCCCAGGCGGACAATTTCACGCGTTAGCTTCGCTACTAAGGCATCTAGTACCCCAACAGCTAATTGTCATCGTTTAGGGCGTGGACTACCAGGGTATCTAATCCTGTTTGCTACCCACGCTTTCGAGCATGAACGTCAGTGTTATCCCAGGAGGCTGCCTTCGCCATCGGTATTCCTCCACATCTCTACGCATTTCACTGCTACACGTGGAATTCTACCTCCCTCTGACACACTCTAGTTACACAGTTTCAAATGCACGTCCCAAGTTGAGCTCGGGGATTTCACATCTGACTTATTTAACCGTCTGCGCTCGCTTTACGCCCAGTAATTCCGATTAACGCTCGCACCCTACGTATTACCGCGGCTGCTGGCACGTAGTTAGCCGGTGCTTATTCTTTAGGTACCGTCAGCACTAGATGGTATTAGCACCCAGCTTTTCTTCCCTAACAAAAGTCCTTTACAACCCGAAGGCCTTCTTCAGACACGCGGCATGGCTGGATCAGGGTTCCCCCCATTGTCCAAAATTCCCCACTGCTGCCTCCCGTAGGAGTTTGGGCCGTGTCTCAGTCCCAATGTGGCGGATCATCCTCTCAGACCCGCTATGGATCGTCGCCTTGGTAGGCCTTTACCCCACCAACTAGCTAATCCAACATCGGCCGCTCAAATAACGCGAGGTCCTTAGATCCCCCGCTTTCCCCCTCAGGGCGTATGCGGTATTAGCCATCCTTTCGGACAGTTATCCCCCATTACTCGGTACGTTCCGATGCATTACTCACCCGTTCGCCACTCGCCACCAGAGAGCAAGCTCTCCGTGCTGCCGTTCGACTTGCATGTGTAAAGCATGCCGCCAGCGTTCAATCTGAGCCAGGATCAAACTCTTATGTTTAATCTTAGCTTGTTGTAATCTCGAAGTTCCCTTCAAAATCACTGGTCTGCTTCAAAGTTATTGACAAGTATATGTCTATATATCTCGTCTCTCTGAATCAGTGTGAGGCCTTTTCGCACTCACACTTATCGGTAATCTGTTCTGTTAAAGAGCATTGCTTTCGACTGCGTTCTACTTTAAACTGTTTAGTTCGTTTCGTGTCGCGTCATCAGCGAAGAAGGCGAACTATACGCCTCACCTAAAACGCTGTCAACTACTT
>NZ_CAJZCE010000028.1 GCF_914768025.1 Snodgrassella gandavensis
GTGGAGGTTGGCACCGCTCTGGCTGATTTTTTGGTCTATTTTGTCTTGCGGGCTGATGATGCTCAGTTTGCCGCCGATGTTGGCATCGATGCGGTTGGCACTGGCCTGAGCGCCCATCAGGGTGGTATTGCCTTTGCTGGTCAGGCTGAGTTTGTCTGATTGTAAGGTGGTCTGACTGTGGGTTTTGGCATCCAGATGGTTTTTGCCGCTGCTGACGCCGGCTTCGCCATAGATGTAGACGCCGGTTTGGGCGCCGATTGAGGCACCGACGCCTACGCTCAGGCCAGCGCTGCTGTTTTTGCCATCAGCTTTCTGCTGGTTCTGGCCAGCTTCGAGGATGATGTCGCGGGCTGAGTTGAGGTTGATGCTGTCTTTGGCGTTGGCCTGGGTGTTTTGCAGGCGGATGTCGCCCTCGCGGCTGATGAGGTTGATGTTGCCACCGGCGGTAAGCTGGTTTGCCTGTGACAGGCGGTAGCTGCTGTCCTGCTGGCTTTTGCTGCTTTTGAAGCCGATGCCGCTTTCAATTTTGATCAGGCTGGCATCTTGGATGTTTTTGCCGGTGCTGTAGGCCATGTAGCCCTGGCCAAGGGCGGCCATGGTTTGCAGGGCTTTGGTGCGGTCGTCGGCGGCGAAAGATAAGGCAATAGATTAAAGCAGCAGTAACAAGCGAAAAACTGTTACTGCTACTAGTCACGACAACTATAGCGTATTTTAAGCTAAAAAATCCATTGCAAAGGTAGTATACCTAATACAACTGAGCAATTTTATACTATTGGTTACACGGCACATGACATAAAACCCAAGACCATAATCAATCATTAAAGGCCTCAGGCTTAAGCAGCACGATTTTTATGCCAGCAAGCAGATTGTGGTTAAAGCCGTGCAAGGCAAGTTGGTGGTTGGGCTTACCTTGCAGGCTTAAATGATGATTCTCGATTAAAGTTAGAGCGGGAAATACAATCTAAGCTTATTAATTTGATACTTTAATTATTTGGAACATAATCAGGATCTTCATCATCACTATCCCAAAATTGATGAGGCTGTGCATACTCATAATTTTCTATAATAGGGCACCAGCCAAAATCATTATAAAATATATATAATTCATTAATTTTATATTTATTTTCAGATATTTGGTTTAAGGTGATTAAACCTGGCTCTTGATGTGTATAGTCACCTCCCGCTCTTGCAATTGCTCGTTCTTCTAACATTTCCCTATTCCATTCCAATACAATACCTGTTGTATCTGGTGCAACCTCTGGAAAAAGGATCTCAAATTTGTCAGAAATTTGAATTATACATGGTATATTTTTTTGTTTTGCCAACATGCCTATTAATATATTATCTTGAAATTCAACACATAAAATCATTTTTGCCATCCTTTAGGGACAATTACATCCCCCGAAAAGTTCTTCTGAAATGTACTAATGGGACTAAAATATTGTTTACCCCAAGGATCTCGTATTGCGACGACTGGTATACCATTTCGTTTTGTTACTCCATCAACAACAACAAAGTGAGAAAAATTACTTCCTCCTATTTTATCAACTATACGAACAACCACTGGAGTGCCATTAGCCGTATAACGAGCTAAATCATTTACATTGCGATTAGTCCACGCCGTGGAGTCAACACCTTTTGATTTTAGTATATTAGAAACTTGGTGAGAAGTTATACCTTTTGCTGTTGGAGGAGTTTTTGATATTAGTTCTAGGATATCTACAGGTTTGCCCATAGTATCCATAACCATACCACAAGAATTGTGCCCACATGTAGGTAATACGCCCTGATCTACAACCAGCCTATTACCATCACGAGGGATTGCGTCCTCTAACAGAGGATGCTTTGTAGAAGACATTCCAGCTGTGTTATCTACACCAGTCCCTACCTTTCCGGCTTTAGCAGGAACCTTACTAGCCTCTATTACCTCCTTCTTAGCCGCATTGGCAACCTTGGTTATCGCTTTTTCGGTTACCTTTATTCCTGCTTTCGCCGCACCTCCAGCTCCCGTTGCCAGAGCAGCCATATCCAGTAGTAATTTGCCAGTTTCTATACCCGCGTTATATGAACCACCAGCACCAGCTCTTTGATATTCTTCTTCCAGCTTATTTAATCTGCTTATGTACGATTCTTTTACCGCATCACTTACATTTCCCAGAATGTTGCCGCTGGTGAACAGTCCTTTCAAAGCCTGATAGGTTTCTATCGGGTTTGTTGCCATGTGAACCAGTTCTTGGATAGGTTCAATTGCACCTGCTGGCAGGCCGATGACGATACCTGCGGTAAAGCTGGCTTGCTGTGCTGCACTAATAGCAGCCCATTGAGTCTTGACTTTGGCAGTGCACCCTATATTTGTGCACTGCTTCAGCTCTTTCTGTTCCTGAGCCGCTTGTGCATCACTAAGGTAATTATTCTCCACTGCATTCTGCCCAACTACTCCGGCTATTTGTGCATTAACCAATGAACCACCCGTTAGCCCGCCTGATACGGTAGCCACCGCTGATGATAGGTCTCTGATGCTGGCTTTGACGCTTTCCGGTAAGCGGTTCGGGTCTATCTCGCCGGTTCTTGGGTCTATGGCTTCGGGGTATTGATCTTTGGGTAGTTGTTTAATCAGGTATTGGGCAGCTAATTCGGCTGCGCTTGCGCCTACTGCTCCGGCGGCGGCATTACCGCCGTTTACGCTGGCACTGATGGCGCCCAGTAGGGCATGCGCTACCAGTTGGGCGGCCTGATTCTGGTTGTCACCATGGCCGAATTGTTTGCCGATTAGTTCTGCGGCATAGGGAGCCAAGGCGTTGGTGGCTGCTTGCAGGTTGGTTTGGCCGCCAAGGATGCCGGTGACGGCACTGGTGACGGCATTCAGGGCACGGCTCTTGCCGCCGCCGATACCCCATGATTGTGCCTGCTCGTCTGCTGCACGGTAGTCTTTG
>NZ_CAJZCE010000029.1 GCF_914768025.1 Snodgrassella gandavensis
AAAATAGATACGATCTGATGTTCAGTCATCTTTTTCATGTTTAAATCCTCTGTGGGTTAATGAAGAGAATTTTCTACTTCGAGGCTGTTCTATTTTAGGGGGTAGTTACACCGCGAAGCCATGAAAATGGCTCATCAAATCAGGATGATGAACTCAGCAATAACAATAGCTACAGTAGGAGGAGGTTATGCAGTAGTAGGAGCCGGATACGTAGCTCCAGAAGCGATAGCAGCAATATATTCAGCATGTAGGGTAAATCCGGCAGAATGTACAGTGGTAGCAGTAGAATCCACGGATGTACTTGCCGGACTGGCAACAGGTGCAGTCACAGTAAGTAATTTACCAGCCTCTGCGATAAAGTCTACAAGTAAGATTGGCGGGAAGTATGCGGAAGAGATTGAGCAAATAGGTAAAGAGGTAGGTAAAGGTTCTGCTAAGGCTGGGAAAGGGGCAACGGGTAAGTTCGAACATCTTGAGCTTTCAGAACGACATTTATTAGATAAAGTAACCATACCGAAAAAAACAGGTAATTCTATTTTCACAGGGACAAGAGCTGAAGCATTAGCTGACCTAGCTGAAATTAAATCAGGAAAAGCTGTTCGAAATGGTGAATTATTTACAACATCATCAGGTAGAGTATGGGGTATGCATAATAATTCTGTTCACCCAGTTTCTGGGCCAGGGGTGGTAAATATTTCATCTCTAGAATATAACGTTTTAGCCCAAGCAAAGAAACGAGGAAAAGATAATGCATTAAATACATTAAATCATTTAGAAAAAAATAACCAACTTACTTCCGAACAAGTAGGAAGAACTAAAAAACTTTTAAACTTAATGAAAGATAAAAAATGAATGATTCTCCTTTTATTAATCTTTATTTACGTGATAAAAAATCAGAACAAGAAGTTCTTTCTAAGCTAGAGCACATAACGGGATTAAAAGCTGATTCAATTAACTTTCCAAACAAAGATGGTATTTTACATGTGTCACATATGGATTTTTCCCAAGGTTTTAAGACAGAAATATCTATTTATTGGCCTATTAATTTAAATAATATTGTTAATGGTTACCATATTGCAAAAGAATTATCTTGTGCATTGAATGTGCCTATTTTATTTGATGCAAGCCTTTTTGATTCTAACGCTGCAACTATTGATGGCGATGATATTTGGTTTTTAACTATGAGTAATAGGCAATTAGAACAAGTTAACATTGAGATATTGGAAGATGGAATAGATGTTTTGCCATAAAAATATTTAGATTTACCTAAAGCAGGCAGCACCAGAGACCTATCGTCAGCAGTGGCCACGGTATCAGGCGTGCTAACGGGCTACTCAGGAACAGAAAGAGTTGAAGCAGTGCACAAATATAGGGTGCACTGC
The DNA here is from genome assembly GCF_914768025.1 of Snodgrassella gandavensis. Taxonomy (GTDB): domain Bacteria; phylum Pseudomonadota; class Gammaproteobacteria; order Burkholderiales; family Neisseriaceae; genus Snodgrassella; species Snodgrassella gandavensis. Next base: position 1,383 of record NZ_CAJZCE010000029.1, read on the forward strand.
CAAAGTCAAGACTCAATGGGCTGCTATTAGTGCAGCACAGCAAGCCAGCTTTACCGCAGGTATCGTCATCGGCCTGCCAGCAGGTGCAATTGAACCTATCCAAGAACTGCTTCACATGGCAACAAACCCAGGAGAAACCTATCAGGCTTTGAAAGGACTGTTCACCAGCGGCAACATTCTAGGAAATGTAAGTGATGCAGTAAAAGAATCGTACATAAACAGATTAAATAAGCTGGAAGAAGAATACCAAAGAGCTGGTGCTGGTGGTTCATATAACGCGGGTATAGAGACTGGCAAATTACTACTGGATATGGCTGCTCTGGCAACGGGAGCTGGAGGTGCGGCGAAAGCAGGAATAAAGGTAACCGAAAAAGCGATAACCAAGGTTGCCAATGCGGCTAAGAAGGAGGTAATAGAGGCTGGTAAGGCTGCTGAAAAAGGTGCTAGTATTGCTGGAAAGGGAACTAGTGTTGACTCTAAAAAAATTGTAGACATAAATGCGGGAAGTAAAGGTGAGTGGAATAAATTGCTAAACAAACCCGAACCAAATACTATTTATAAAGTGGATGGAAATAAAGTTTATCACACAGATGAATTAGGTAGAGTTAGCTCAGTAGAATCAGATCTAAATCTTTTAACTAAAGATAGAAACATTTATCAACAATGTAAAGCAGGACGTTGTGGAATTGAAGGAGATGAAGGGGGACACTTATTAGCTAGTATATTTAATGGTCCAGGAGAAAAATTGAATTTAGTGCCAATGAATAGTAATTTAAATAGGGGCGCTTGGAAACAAATGGAAAATACTTGGGCTAAAGCGTTAAAAGATGGTAAGAATGTTAAAGTGAAAATTGAACCTGTATATAATAGCAATAGTGTAAGGCCTGAACGTTTTAAAGTTAGCTACTCTATAGATGGAAGCCGACCGATAATTCAAGATTTCAAAAATGCTCCTGGGGGAATATGATAATGGAAATTAAAAACGATATTTATAACAATATTGGTCTTATTTTAGTAAATGCTAGTCCTAAAAATACAACAAAAGTTATTGTTAGAGCTGAGCTACATGCAGATGAAGACTCCTGCAAATATGAATTTGATTATATTGATAATAATGGACAAATGGATTGGTTTGATCCTGATGGTAGAGCTGTTGGAAATTTAACCGATGAATTAATTAAATTAAAGCATTATTTTATAGACAATAATTTAACAAACGGTCAGCAAATATGGCATGGTTGTGAAGTTATTGTGGATTTAGAAAAAAATAAAATTCATGTTGATTTTAAATATGATTAATTTTGATTACCCCATACAGAGAATGGTTCAGCTTGTATGGAATGAAATAGCAGAACCGTATATTATTCAAGACGAACGCTATCAGCCAAATTGATATTTATATAAATATATATATCTATTATCATGTAACAGGTAAGA
>NZ_CAJZCE010000030.1 GCF_914768025.1 Snodgrassella gandavensis
AAGCGAAGACAAAAAACAACTGGTACTCAGAGAAACCAGCAAAGACTACCGTGCAGCAGACGAGCAGGCACAATCATGGGGTATCGGCGGCGGCAAGAGCCGTGCCCTGAACGCCGTCACCAGTGCCGTCACCGGCATCCTTGGCTGCCAGACCAACCTGCAAGCGGCTACCAACGCCCTCGCCCCCTATGCCGCAGAACTAATCGGCAAACAATTCGGCCATGGGGATAACCAGAACCAAGCCGCCCAACTGGTAGCGCATGCTCTACTGGGCGCCATCAGTGCCAGCATTAACGGTGGTAATGCCGCCGCCGGCGCAGTAGGCGCAAGCGCAGCCGAACTGGCAGCGCAATACCTGATTAAACAACTACCCAAAGATCAATACCCCGAAGCCATAGACCCAAGAACCGGCGAGATAGACCCGAACCGCTTGCCGGAGAGTGTGAAAGCCAGCATCAGAGACCTATCGTCAGCGGTGGCCACCGTATCAGGCGGGCTAACGGGCGGTTCACTGGTTAATGCGCAGATTGCGGGGGTAGTTGGGCAGAATTCAGTGGAGAATAACGCCCTCATCAACAGCAAAGGCGAAAGCAAACTAAATGCCCAAGAAAGAAAAATAAACGAAAAACTAAAAAAAGCCGGCGTACAAAATGCAGATGATTACCAAAGAAAATATGATGCTTGTAAAACTGAACAGTGTAAAAAGCAAGTATTAGCTGATTATGAGCAAGCATCTAAACAGGCATCACAAATCATACTAGAGCTGTATAGAAGTGGGCAGCTATCAACCGAAGAATCAATGATACTGTTAACAAGCTATGGTAGCAAAATGATGCAGGGTGCTGGAGAAAGCCAGCATGGATGGGATACTCCTATATTCAATAAGGAAGTTAACAAATGGACACCATCAGGAAAAATAAAGACGCCCGAATTTGAAGAGATAAGACTCTCAAACGCCATCCAAAAGATGAAAAAAGCAGGCGTTCCAGACGAACAGATAGAAGCGATAGCATCAAGCTACCAGATAGCAGGTCAATATTTCGGTTCATATGCCCAGATTGGAGAACAGGTAGATGCGCTTTATAATTCGGGTTTGAGCTTAAAATCAGTAATCAATGTAATTGCACTAAAACGAGGCAAGGCATTATCGATTAATGAAATAAAGGCAATTACAACCAGATACAACAATAAAGCCGGAAGTCTTGTAACAGCAAATGGACAGGTTATCAAGAACGCAGAAGCGAATGCGATAAAGAGTGAATCTCGTGGAGTTGGTAAGGAAGTTGGAAAGGATGCGAATGTAGGAAAGGGAATTTCCAATATATCTACTTTGAGTCCTAATGAAATTAGATTCTCACAAAATACGGTTTCTTATAATAAAGTAGAACGAGGGACTAATATGAAATATACTTATGACGATCTTGTTACAAACATGAAAACTAATGGTTGGAAAGGTGATCCAGTTGATGTAATTAAAATGCCAGACGGAAAATTCACGAGTATGGATAATACTAGAATAGCAGCCGCTAGAGAAGCTGGTATAGATATTAAAGCTAATGTTAGAAATTTCGATGATAAGCTTTTACCTGCTGAAGTAAATAGGTTTTCTGATCCTAGAAAAGGATTTGTACCTACAACTTGGGGAGAGGCAATAACAGGAAGAATTAATAAACAGTCAGGTGGATTTAGTAAAAATAATCCATATGGTTCAAGTACTCCTCCTCGCATTAGTGGTAAACCTAAGGATTAATAATATGGCTCATTACTTATATTCAAAAGAAGAATTACCCGAAGGATTCAAATATCCGCTATCTTTTTTGGAAATTGTTTCTAAGAAAGATGTTCTAGATTTAGAACCATGGTGGTTTTTGTATGAATTTGAAAATTTTGCTAAACAATGGTTATTTGAGATAAAAAAACAATACCCAACTAGAAAACTGATACCATTTGCCAAAGCTTCTAATACTGATGATATCGTTTGTTTTGATGGTTCCGATAAATCAGGCAATCCGAAAGTATACTTTGTTCATACTTTTGCTTCTCCTGGATGGGAGGACAGGGGTAGTGTCTATAGCTTTGATGAATGGTTAAAACAAGCCAAAGAAGAATCAGCACGATATAAAGCCGAGAGGATTTAATTAGGTTAGGTTTAGTCAAATATCAAAAAGTTAGTATGAACAGTATTGGTTAACCAAACTCCATTATCAGCTAGATAAAACTTAAAGCCTTGTTGATTGTACTAGCTTAAACTTAATCTGACAGACACTACCTACTCATCGGCATTCGTTCTAACACAATGACTGTCTGATGAGTAAAATAAATTCTCTAGCTGCTTTTCTTTAGCCAGTCCTTTT
>NZ_CAJZCE010000031.1 GCF_914768025.1 Snodgrassella gandavensis
CAAGTGTTACCACTCTTCCACACCCGACCTATCAACGTCCTGGTCTCGAACGTCTCTTTAGAGGGATTAAATCCCTAGGGAAGTCTCATCTTCAGGCGAGTTTCACGCTTAGATGCTTTCAGCGTTTATCTCTTCCGAACTTAGCTACCCGGCGATGCGACTGGCGTCACAACCGGTACACCAGAGGTTCGTCCACTCCGGTCCTCTCGTACTAGGAGCAGCCCCCGTCAAACTTCCAACGCCCACTGCAGATAGGGACCAAACTGTCTCACGACGTTTTAAACCCAGCTCACGTACCACTTTAAATGGCGAACAGCCATACCCTTGGGACCGACTACAGCCCCAGGATGTGATGAGCCGACATCGAGGTGCCAAACTCCGCCGTCGATATGAACTCTTGGGCGGAATCAGCCTGTTATCCCCGGAGTACCTTTTATCCGTTGAGCGATGGCCCTTCCATTCAGAACCACCGGATCACTATGTCCTGCTTTCGCACCTGCTCGACTTGTCGGTCTCGCAGTTAAGCTACCTTGTGCCATTGTACTATCAGTCCGATTTCCGACCGGACCTAGGTAACCTTCGAACTCCTCCGTTACTCTTTGGGAGGAGACCGCCCCAGTCAAACTGCCTACCATGCACGGTCCCCGATCCAGATGATGGATCCGGGTTAGAACCTCAAAGTCACCAGGGTGGTATTTCAAGGACGGCTCCACAGATACTAGCGTATCTGCTTCTTAGCCTCCCACCTATCCTACACAAGTGACTTCAAAGTCCAATGCAAAGCTACAGTAAAGGTTCACGGGGTCTTTCCGTCTAGCAGCGGGGAGATTGCATCTTCACAACCATTTCAACTTCGCTGAGTCTCAGGAGGAGACAGTGTGGCCATCGTTACGCCATTCGTGCGGGTCGGAACTTACCCGACAAGGAATTTCGCTACCTTAGGACCGTTATAGTTACGGCCGCCGTTTACTGGGGCTTCGATCCGATGCTTGCACATCTTCAATTAACCTTCCAGCACCGGGCAGGCGTCACACCCTATACGTCCACTTTCGTGTTTGCAGAGTGCTGTGTTTTTATTAAACAGTCGCAGCCACCTATTCTCTGCGACCTCTAACAGCTTACGGAGTTAATCCTTAACCATCAGAGGCATACCTTCTCCCGAAGTTACGGTATCAATTTGCCGAGTTCCTTCTCCTGAGTTCTCTCAAGCGCCTTAGAATTCTCATCCTACCCACCTGTGTCGGTTTGCGGTACGGTTTCATTCAAACTATAGCTTAGTGGCTTTTCCTGGAAGCGTGGTATCAGTCACTTCGTGTCCGTAGACACTCGTCATCACTTCTCGGTGTTAAGCACCCGGATTTGCCTAAGTGCTCCACCTACCGGCTTAAACGATCTATTCCAACAGATCGATGACCTAACCTTCTCCGTCCCCACATCGCATTTGAATCAAGTACAGGAATATTAACCTGTTTCCCATCGACTACGCATCTCTGCCTTGCCTTAGGGGCCGACTCACCCTACGCCGATGAACGTTGCGTAGGAAACCTTGGGTTTTCGGCGACAGGGCTTTTCACCCTGTTTATCGCTACTCATGTCAACATTCGCACTTCTGATACCTCCAGCATGCTTCTCAACACACCTTCTTCGGCCTACAGAACGCTCCCCTACCATGTCAGTTACCTGACATCCGCAGCTTCGGTTACAGATTTGAGCCCCGTTACATCTTCCGCGCAGGACGACTCGACCAGTGAGCTATTACGCTTTCTTTAAATGATGGCTGCTTCTAAGCCAACATCCTGGCTGTCTCGGCCTTCCCACTTCGTTTACCACTTAATCTGTCATTTGGGACCTTAGCTGGCGGTCTGGGTTGTTTCCCTCTTGACACCGGACGTTAGCACCCGATGTCTGTCTCCCGAGGAACCACTTGATGGTATTCTTAGTTTGCCATGGGTTGGTAAGTCGCAATGACCCCCTAGCCATAACAGTGCTTTACCCCCATCAGTGTCTTGCTCGAGGCACTACCTAAATAGTTTTCGGGGAGAACCAGCTATCTCCGAGTTTGTTTAGCCTTTCACCCCTATCCACAGCTCATCCCCGCATTTTGCAACATGCGTGGGTTCGGTCCTCCAGTACCTGTTACGGCACCTTCAACCTGGCCATGGATAGATCACTCGGTTTCGGGTCTACACCCAGCAACTA
>NZ_CAJZCE010000032.1 GCF_914768025.1 Snodgrassella gandavensis
TCTTACCTGTTACATGATAATAGATATATATATTTATATAAATATCAATTTGGCTGATAGCGTTCGTCTTGAATAATATACGGTTCTGCTATTTCATTCCATACAAGCTGAGCCATTTTTTGCCACTCTGTGGGATTATTCTGCTTTGCAATATAATTCCTTATTAATTTAACCGATTGATTAAATTCTTCTTTATCCAACTCAACAAATGAATAAAATTTTAAATATTCACCTTCTTCGGATTTTATGATTTCATGTAATTTAGGATAATTAGGCAAGAAAACAGCATCAAGCAAATCACCAAATGCATCCCAATAGCTACTATTGAGAAACCCGCCTGTTCTTTGAAAATTAGCTTCTCTTTGTCCTTTATCATTCCAACCAATAAATAAACTTGCTCCCATATTCTTACCTCATAATAATAATTTTATCTTGTTGTGCTTTAGGTAATGTTTTTATGTAATTCATAAAGATTCTTTGGTTAGCTGGTGTTAACACTCTAAAATCAACTGGAACAAAATCAGCTTTCATCAAATGATCTTGAATAACATCTTTCCCGCTACCTGATGTCATATTTTTTTCATAAAACTTATTTAATCCGTCAATTTCTTTTTGAGATAATTTATCCGTCGTATACATAGCGTCTACGGTTTTGCCTTTATTTGGCCCAGAGGTAATCACAAAGTCTGGAGATGTGCCTGTAGTAGCTCCATGTGGGGGAGTATAACGTTCCATTTTACCTAAAACTGGTTCAAGCTGCGCTGCTGATGCTGCTTCAGCCGGTTTTAGTTTACCACTACCACCCAAATCTGGCGTATTTAGACGATTTTGCCCTTCTAGCGGTGTTTGATTAATTTTTACTTCATTCAAACCATCACTATTTTTTATTATTTGTCCATTCGCTCCCTTTCCTGCATTAGCAGCCTCCTTCCCAGCTTCCTTACCAACTCCACGAGACTCACTCTTTATCGCATTCGCTTCTGCGTTCTTGATTACATGTCCTGTGGACGTGACTAGGTCTTCTCCCGGTTTTATTGCTCGCCATATTTTACCTAATGTTTTACCCGCCATATTTAGCTTCTGGCCATAACCAAATGATACAAAACCTAATGCTCCCCATAACCGGTTTACCTCGTCTCCGCTTAGACTTTGCCCATTTATTAATATATTTCCTGAATCTACGTATCCAATTGCTGGTATGAATGTCAAAACATCAATCAACTGTTTTAAAGATTGATCATTACCTTTTTTGATATCTGTCAATACGGCCTGAGTACAGGCTTCTGAACTCATTCCACCATTACATACTCTTGATTTTATTCGATCAATTCTTTTTATATCTTCCTCTATATAGTTATAATTTCGGTCAACACCACTACGTTGTTGTAGTTCATTATTCTCTGCTGCATTCTGCCCAACCACTCCCGCAATCTGCGCATTAACCAGTGAGCCACCCGTTAGCCCGCCTGATACGGTGGCCACTGCTGATGATAGATCTCTGATGCTGGCTTTGACACTCTCCGGTAAGCGGTTCGGGTCTATCTCGCCGGTTCTCGGGTCTATGGCTTCGGGATACTGATCTTTGGGCAGTTGTTTAATCAGGTATTGCGCTGCCAGCTCGGCTGCGCTCGCACCTACGGCTCCGGCGGCGGCATTACCGCCGTTTACGCTGGCACTGATAGCGCCCAGTAGGGCATGCGCTACCAGTTGGGCAGCTTGGTTCTGGTTGTCGCCATGGCCGAATTGTTTGCCGATAAGTTCCGCAGCATAGGGAGCCAAGGCGTTGGTAGCCGCTTGCAGGTTGGTCTGGCCGCCAAGGATGCCGGTGACGGCACTGGTGACGGCGTTCAGGGCACGGCTCTTGCCGCCGCCGATACCCCATGATTGTGCCTGCTCGTCTGCTGCGCGGTAGTCTTTGCTAATGTCATGCAGGATTTTTTGTTTTTCTGCTTCGCTTCTTCCATTGTAATCCTGCCACAGCTCAGGGTTGTTGGTTTGTAGTTCCTGCTCGGCTTTTTCTCGTGCCTGTTGGCGTTCTTGGTTGGCTTTTCTGGCCATGTCGGCGCTAAGGGTG
>NZ_CAJZCE010000033.1 GCF_914768025.1 Snodgrassella gandavensis
GATGTACCACTGGATAATCTGTCCATCAGTGCTTACGAAAAAGGCATTAAGGTAACCAATGGGGTTAATGGGGATGTAATCTATCTGGTTGGCTATTATTTGGATGGACGTGCCAACAGCCTGAATATGAATAATTTATTATTTGCCCAGTCCAATGGTGATAATTCTTATATAACGCGCTCCTTACAGCAGCTGACTGATAATATACAGCATCATAATGCGGCCAAGTACGACCGCATTATTGAAGGCAATGATAAGGATAATGAGCTTTTTGGTACGGCCGGCAAGGATTTGATGTATGGCTATGGCGGTAATGATATTTTACATGGCTATGGCGGCAATGATTTGCTTGATGGCGACGGTAATGATATTCTGTATGGCGATGCCGGAGATGATCAGTTATTTGGTGGCGCCGGTGAGGATATTCTGGAAGGTGGCAGTGGTAATGATTTGCTGGTTGGTGGTAGCGGGCAGCGGGATCGTTATGTATTCCGGGCTGGTTATGGACACGATGAGGTGATTGATCAGGCGGCGAATGAATCGCAGGGCGATATTCTGGATTTTGTTGACTACCGTAGTGATGAATTGCGGCTAAGCCGCAATGGGGATGACCTGCTTATCGGCCATACTGGTTCACATGATCAGGTACGGCTGGATAACTGGTTTGCGGATGCGTCATACCGGCAGTATCAGATTCATACTGCGGATGGTATGCACTATACAGCCGCACAGGTACAGCAATTGGTAGGAGCAATGGCTACTTTCTCCAGTGGCAGCAGTGAAGGCCGGATATGGGCGGCGGATGAGGTGAAGCAGTTTGCTCCGCCAAATATTCTTGCGGCCAACTGCGGTTAAGCCAAAAGCACTGTAGTACAGACAAGCCTGCAAATTATATTTGCAGGCTTTTTATTGTGGATAAAGATAGCTGATGCTAAGCCATAATAAATATTATTTCCCTCAACCCCGAAATTTTCAGGTAGCGATAAAAACAGTTCGATTCAATACCAACAGGCTATAAATATATTTTGTACCCTGTCGTTGTATATGGCATCTGCTACTTAGGCTAATAAATAATGTTTCTCTGGCAGAGAATACTAAATTCCTGTAGCTGGTAGTTTGACTAATAAAACTAGTGCCAGGGTTTTATTAATCAATCAGGCACTTTTTTAGTAATTTTATAATAATCACTCTGTTCATTATCCGTCTCAAAATCCCGCACTAAGCCATTTTCTTTCAATGCTGCTAATAAGCGTTGATGCTCATTACATCGCTTGATATTCGGCTTACCACTATGCCATAATTTAGTAAATTCGTTTAACTGCATATTAATTAATGCCTGCCTACGCTTTGCTACATACATATATTTATATGGCAAAGCCTGAATAAACAAATCAATCTTTTTATCCTGCACCAATTGCTCGGAAACTAGCAAAGAATCCAGCAGATTATCGGCAATATCTGTGTCCCGTGCTATTTCAATCAAATCACAATGCTCAATGGCCAATCTTAGAATTAAGTTTTGAATATCTGCCTCATACTCATCATAATTGCGGATTAACTGCGCTAAATCATCAGTATCAAAATTATGTTCCAGCACATAGGTGATTACTGCTGATGAAAAAGAATGCTCAATAACAGATACCACTTTATCAGTACATTCCAGTAACCTCACTGCACTATTATCATCAATTGGTACTGTAATCAGCTTCAATGCCTCCACATAATCAAACAATTCAACACTTTCAGCGATTAAATCTATATAGTCTGCAATATTTTTCTGTAGATAATCCAAAACTGCTTCTTCACCGCAATGCGCCCTTATAAATTCCAAAGCCCGAGCATTTTGCTTGATTGAAACTAAATCAATATGTTCATTCGCCTGTTTTAC
>NZ_CAJZCE010000034.1 GCF_914768025.1 Snodgrassella gandavensis
GGCATCGTTAATGAAGTTGTGTGATTCGCGCCGCCACAGTTTGGCAGTCATGTCGGTTTTGCGGTGGCTGTTGCGATACAACATGCGGGTAATGCCAAAATCGGTATTGTCGCTGTTGCCGCTGTAGTCATAGTTTTCGCTATAACCGGCTACTGCTTGATGGTAGCGATAATGGTTGCGGTTAAATGCTAGTAACCAGTTACCAATAGGAACGGAATAATGCAGGGCATAGCCATGGGTGCCGCTGCCGGTTTTTCCTTCGTCGCTGAAGTAGCTGTCTTTACCACCTAGATCATGGTTGTAGTTGATGTAGAATAAATCACTTAATCCCAATGGATTATCTACTGATAAGGTGGCACCGCCCTGATAACGTCCGGTTGAATGGCTGCCGGAATCGTCTACGTTAAGGCTTAATCGCACGGGTATGGTACGCTGAGTCCAGCTAATCACGACATCACTTTGGTTGGGTTCTTCTGCCGGTACAATCTGGATATCCGCTTCAGCGGTAGGTACTCGACGCAGGTTTTCCAGTCCCTGCTCTAGCTTGCGCAGATTCAGGATGTCGCCAGCTCTGGCTGGAAATTCATTTTGAATATGGCGGATGCGCCCAATATGAGTAGTTGCAGCATTATCCAGGTTGTAGCGAATGCTATGGATGCGCCCGGGTATCACACTTAGCTGCAGTTTTCCGCTGCTAAGGTCTTGCGGGTTAGCCAGAATACGGGTGGTAGTGTAACCACGCTCAATCACGGCATTCTGCGCCAGTGTCATGAGTTGGTTAACACCTTTTGCACCCAGACACATGCCGGAGGTGAAATGACTCTGACGGATGGCTTTTTTCAGGGCAAACTGAAAACGACCCGCTTCTTCACCAGTCAAACTGATGCTATCGATAGCAAAGCAGGGGTTTTCATCTGTGATTAGTTTGCCTGCCTGCGGCGGGTTTTCTTCTTCTGGCTGCAAACGCACGTTAATATCCGGCTGCATTTGCTGTTGGAATTGCTGCTGCCGCTGCTGTTCGCGAATAATCTGCTGTTGCTGTTTTCGCTCAAGCTGTTCTGTCATTGCGGACATGGGCGCAGCATAGACTTGTAATAAGCCACTACCCAACAAATTTACCAACAGAGCAAGTTTCTTGATGTGCATTTTATGCTTATTGAATGTTAATGTTGGTAAATTCTAGCTACATCATGTGCTGATTTCAACTTGAGTTATGTCTGATGGATAGTGATATATGACTGGGTAATGTGCAAATTAATACTTAAATTCGGGTAGATAAAGGCTAAATTGAGCAAAATATATGCTAGTTATTTGGTTTTATTAAAAATAATTTTGTTGCATTTTTAAAGATTATTGTTATTAAAAAATACAGTATTAAGGGAAATGATTATGAGGTGATGTGGTTTTTTATGTCTGTTTTTATTAGAAATATATAAATATATTGTTTATTTATACAATGTTTTGGTATTTTTTATTTATATAATTTTAAATTAGCAATATTATTGTTTATTATATGTAAGGAAGTAACATTTACA
>NZ_CAJZCE010000035.1 GCF_914768025.1 Snodgrassella gandavensis
CCGAAAGACCTCATGAGGCACTAAATAATATGACGCCGATTGAGTATAAAACACTAAAACAAGTAGCATGATTTTCTACGTCTGTTTTGTACTAACTATGGGGTATTTACAGCGGTGTTTTGGATCCTTGGACAACATTGCAGCTGATGCTGGTGATATCAGCTGGATTAAATCTACATTATTCTCCACTGCATTCTGCCCAACTACACCGGCTATCTGCGCATTAACCAGCGAGCCACCCGTTAGCCCGCCTGATACGGTGGCCACTGCTGACGATAGATCTCTGATGCTGGCTTTGACATTCTCCGGTAAGCGATTCGGGTCTATCTCGCCGGTTATTGGGTCTATCGCTTCGGGATACTGATCTTTAGGCAGTTGTTTAATCAGGTATTGGGCAGCTAATTCGGCTGCACTGGCGCCTACTGCTCCGGCGGCGGCATTACCGCCGTTTACGCTGGCACTGATGGCGCCCAGTAGGGCATAGGGGACGGTTATATGACTACTAATGCTCAGTTGTTTGTTGTTGTATGTTTATTTTTTATAAATAAATAAACCTTTTTTTTATTTTCACTCGCAGTAGAATAATCTACTGCAATATCTTCTAAATCTGGTTTAGCTTCAAGCTCTTTAACCGCACTTTCTATATATTCAGGGCGACACTCCATTTCATGTCGTGCGATCGCAGAGTCTTTGCTTAGAGGTTTGCTTTGATATTTTGAAAAGTATATACATCCTAGTGGAGTGAAAACGTTTTTAGGAAAAGGTTTATAACATATAACTTTATACAGTTTTCTATTATTATCCTCAGGCTTTCCACTAAGTATTAAAATACAGTTTGATCGTACCGACACATTTAAAGGTTCATTCCTAGGTATATCTAAATTTATTAAACCCGTCATTGGAAAAGAGTATCTTATAAGACTATAATCATTTTCCATTGAATCTATATTTAACGAATTTAACTGTTGAAAACTATTTTGTGAATGGCATCCAGTTAGAAACAGTGAAAACCAAAATATTCGTATTATATTTTTCATATTAATCTCT
>NZ_CAJZCE010000036.1 GCF_914768025.1 Snodgrassella gandavensis
ATCTATATAATCATCACCTGCTTCACCATAGATAGTGTCATTACCATTATCCTGCGGCCGGTTTTCTTTCGGATTCTCCCAGCCCAGATCGCCGAATAATTTATCATCACCCGCACCGCCATAAATCAGATCATCGCCCAGTTGCCCCACCACCAGATCGTTACCGTTACCAGCGTAAATAGTATCGTTGTAGCTATTATCTTTAGCCACAATATCCATACCGACACCAGAATTGAAATCACCGAATATCTGGTCATCACCATCACCGCCATAAATGGTATCGCGGCCGCCACCACCAAAGAGGGCGTCATCGCCGATGCCGCCATCCAGTGTATCATCGCCATAGCCGCCAAAAATCATGTCATTGCCAGCACCGCCGGAAAGATAATCATTCCCCACCATAGTGGTATTCAGCTCATGACCTTCCCGACAGTCATCACCCCAGAGCATATCATCGCCCTCACCACCGATAATCCAGTCATCACCGCCACCACCGGCCAGCTTATCATTGCCGGTGCCGCCATCCATAAAATCATTACCATGTTCGGTAACATTTTTATTTAACCAGTCACCATAAATTTCGTCATCGCCATCATCGCCATACAGTTCATCATTGCCGGCACCACCATAAACCTTGTCATGATCATCACCGCCATGAATCACATCATCGCCATAGCCACCATCCAGAATATCATTGCCGGCATCGCCCCATATATGGTCGTTACCATTAAGCTCCGGATGGGGTTCTTTGGCATTCGCAGCATCGCCCCAGATTATATCGTTGCCATCACCACCATAAAGATAATCATCACCGCCACCACCAGAGATTTGGTCATTACCGGCTCCGCCATAAATGGTGTCATTGCCATGATATTTAGCGTCCAGCATTTGCCCTGTTTCATAACTGTCAGCATCGCCATATATATTATCATCACCATTGCCGCCAAAAATCACATCATTGCCGCCACCGCCAGCTATCCCATCATCGCCATCACCGCCATC
>NZ_CAJZCE010000037.1 GCF_914768025.1 Snodgrassella gandavensis
ATCAGGGTGGTGTTGCCTTTGCTGGTTAGGCTGAGTTTGTCTGATTGTAAGGTGGTCTGGCTGTGGGTTCTGGCATCCAGATGGTTTTTGCCGCTGCTGACGCCGGCTTCGCCATAGACGTAGATGCCGGTTTGGGCGCCGATTGAGGCACCGACGCCTACGCTCAGGCCAGCGCTGCTGTTTTTGCCATCTGCTTTCTGTTGGTTGTGGCCAGCTTCGAGGATGATGTCGCGGGCTGAGTTGAGGTTGATGCTGTCTTTGGCGTTGGCCTGGGTGTTTTGCAGGCGGATGTCGCCTTCGCGGCTGATGAGGTTGATGTTGCCACCGGCGGTAAGCTGGTTTGCCTGTGACAGGCGGTAGCTGCTGTCCTGCTGGCTTTTGCTGCTTTTGAAGCCGATGCCGCTTTCGATTTTGATCAGGCTGGCATCTTGGATGTTTTTGCCGGTGCTGTAGGCCATGTAGCCCTGGCCAAGGGCGGCCATGGTTTGCAGGGCTTTGGTGCGGTCGTCGGCTTTGCTCTGGCGCAGGGTGTCGGCAGCGTTGGCCAGGTCGATGAGGGGGGAGCTGACTTTGGTGAAGTTGCCGATTTTGAGGTCTTTGCTGCTTTGGTGGGCGCTGCCGTGGTTGGCATCATCGAGGACGGTGATGTCTTTGGCGATGATGTTGAGGTTGTTGGCAGCGATGATGTCGGCTACTTGCTGGGTGTAGTGTTCGCCGGCAATGATGTTGACGTTGCCGTTGAGGCTGCCTACCTGGCTGCGTATTTGTTCGACGTTGTTGCTGTTGTATTGGTCTTTGCTGCTCATGTAGCCGGTGAATTTTTCGGTATCAGACAGTTGCGCTGA
>NZ_CAJZCE010000038.1 GCF_914768025.1 Snodgrassella gandavensis
ATTGAATCTATATTTAACGAATTTAACTGTTGAAAACTATTTTGTGAATGGCATCCAGTTAGAAACAGTGAAAACCAAAATATTCGTATTATATTTTTCATATTAATCTCTAAATGTTCGTATTTCTTCTAAAATTCTAATGTTAGGGGCTTATGTGGGTTATTTGGAGAATATACTGTAAATGAACCATTTTTATTATTTGGTTTAATAATATCCTGCTTGGGATCAAACCTATCTAATTCTCTACCATTTTCGGTGTATCTTGTACTTGGATTAACTCCAATAAGATTACCTGTATTTTTATCTCTATATATTTTGGTATATCTTTTACCGTTTATAATCAAATTTTCCGTAACCATTTCAATGTGTTGTGGTAGAAATTCTATATCACGGTCAGTTGCTCGGTTGTGTGAATTAGAAAAATTGTTATCATTCGTTCCCTCTCCAGGTTTTAATCCTAATTTATCCTTTTCCAGCTGTTCATTCAATTCATGGACAATCAGCATATTTCCAGAAAGTATAATATGATTTTTATCTAATTTTTCCATATCTGCCACATCAAATTTATTGTATTTCCAAGATCCTCCTGATACTTGATCATCATCATACACAAAAATCATCTGTGCTGTACCTGTTGGATCTTTAATTACACTATTTAGCATGTTGTAAAAATCTAATTCAGCTTGACTTAAACTGCTTACTGTATTGTTACCAATTGGTACTAACTCCATTATTTCGTAGCCTAATAAATTCATTTTCCCAGTGCCCTTTAACTCAAATTTATTTCCTAATTCTTTTTTAACTTT
>NZ_CAJZCE010000039.1 GCF_914768025.1 Snodgrassella gandavensis
AGAGATTAATATGAAAAATATAATACGAATATTTTGGTTTTCACTGTTTCTAACTGGATGCCATTCACAAAATAGTTTTCAACAGTTAAATTCGTTAAATATAGATTCAATTCCAATGGAGAGTTATCAAAGAACTATACGATACTCTTTTCCAATGAAAGGTATATTAGATTTAAATATACCTAGAAATGGACCTATGAATATGGGGGTGCGATCAAACTGTATTTTAATACTAAGTGGAAAGCCAGAGGATAATAATAGAAAACCATATAAAGTTATATGTTATAAATCTTCTCCTAAAAACATTGTCACTCCACTAGGGTGTGTTTACCTCTCAACATATCAAAGCAAACCTCGAATCAAGGACTCGGTGATCACACACCATGAAATGGAGCGTGGCCTTGAATATATAGAAAGTGCGGTTAAAGAGCTTGAGAATATAGCAAAGGACTCTGTGAGTACACAACATGAGATGGAGTGTCGCCCTGAATATATAGCAAGTGCGGTTAAAGAGCTTGAAGCTAAACCAGATTTAGAAGATATTGCAGTAGATTACTCCGCTGCGAGTGAAAATAAAAAAAAGGTTTATGTATTTATTTATAAAAAATAAATATACAACAACAGCAAAGACGAAAGCAAACTAAATGCCCAAGAAAGAAAAATAAACGAAAAACTAAAAAAGCCGGCGTACAAAATGCAGATGATTACCAAAGAAAATATGATGCTTGTAAAACTGAACAGTGTAAAAAGCAAGTATTAGCTGATTATGAGCAAGCATCTAAACAG
>NZ_CAJZCE010000040.1 GCF_914768025.1 Snodgrassella gandavensis
TCCCCGGTAATGGTGAATGCGTAGTTACTTTTGATTTCTTTTGTGCTAATGGTTTGATCATCAAATACGAAGTTAAATGCCCTATTATAAGAATTTTGGTAGTTAAAATAATTAGACAGGGTAACAGAATCATCCGTACCATAAGCCTGAATAACCAGATCAGTACCGGAACGGGTAAACTGAGCATCAGCCAGAGTGGCGCCCTTGAAGACTACATCATTGTACTGATCCTTATAGTCAGTGTTTCCTTGGTCATAAATCACATCTTGGCCATGTCCTGCCTCGAATTCATAGCGGTCTTTGTACCAGTCGCCGCCTTTGAGGATATCATTCCCGGTACCGCCAATAAGAATATCGTTACCGGCACCACCATTTAAGGTGTCGTTACCGGCACCACCATTGAGGGTATCATTCCCATTGTCACCATTAAGAATATCATCGCCGTCCTCGCCATTGAGAATATCATCACCATCGCCACCTGATAAAGTGTCATTACCAGCTCCGCCACTCAGAATGTCTTTGCCGTACCAGCCGACGATAACATTATCACTATCATCCCCGGTAATGGTGAATGCGTAGTTACTTTTGATTTCTTTTGTGCTAATGGTTTGATCATCAAATACGAAGTTAAATGCCCTATTATAAGAATTTTGGTAGTTAAAATAATTAGACAGGGTAACAGAATCATCCGTACCATAAGCCTGAATAACCAGATCAGTACCGGAACGGGTAAACTGAGCATCAGCCAGAGTGGCGCCCTT
>NZ_CAJZCE010000041.1 GCF_914768025.1 Snodgrassella gandavensis
GGTGATGATAAATTATTCGGCGATCTGGGCTGGGAGAATCCGAAAGAAAACCGGCCGCAGGATAATGGTAATGACACTATCTATGGTGAAGCAGGTGATGATTATATAGATGGTGGCTATGGCAATGATTACCTTGATGGTGGTACCGGCAACGACACTGTTTTTGGCGGTGGCGGCAATGATGTGATCTATGGTGGAGACGGCAATGATTTCCTCAGCGGCGGTAATGCGATGAATATGAATGATACAGATACGGCCGGTGGTAATGATGTGATTTATGGCGGGGAGGGCGATGATACGATACTTGGCGGCGAAGGCAATGATTTGCTACAAGGCGATGAAGGAAATGATTACCTCAGTGGCGGTAATGGTAACGACCGGCTTTACGGCGGCGACGGGCGCGACTGGCTGCTGGGCGGCAAAGGCAATGATTATCTGAATGGTGGTATAGGTGATGATTTCTTTGTGTTTAATAGTGGTGACGGCGTTACTACGATTGAGGATTACAGTGGGCAGTCGGTAGTGATTGTGGATGTACCACTGGATAATCTGTCCATCAGTGCTTACGAAAAAGGCATTAAGGTAACCAATGGGGTTAATGGGGATGTAATCTATCTGGTTGGCTATTATTTGGATGGACGT
>NZ_CAJZCE010000042.1 GCF_914768025.1 Snodgrassella gandavensis
GACAATACCGATTTTGGCATTACCCGCATGTTGTATCGCAACAGCCACCGCAAAACCGACATGACTGCCAAACTGTGGCGGCGCGAATCACACAACTTCATTAACGATGCCGAAATCGAAGTCCAGCAACGACGTACAGCTGGCTGGACAGTCAACCTGAACCATCAAGAGTACATCGGCAACGCCATCCTCAACCTAGGAATAGGGTACAAACGCGGCACTGGTGCGGGTAACAGCTTACGTGCACCCGAAGAAGAGTTTGGAGAAGGCACCTCACGCATGAAAATCATCAGTGCTGATGTTGGCTTCATGCTGCCATTCACCTGGGGTAAACAACATCTGAGCTACGACAGCAACTTTCACGGCCAGTGGAACAAAACCCCATTAATCACCCAAGACCAAATTTCCATAGGCGGGCGTTATACCGTTCGAGGCTTTAATGGCGAAATGAGCCTGATGGGAGAACGAGGCTGGTATTGGAACAACAACCTCAACTGGCAATACAAAGCAGGGCAACAAGTATATCTAGGGTTAGATGTTGGCCACGTTGCCGGGCCCGCCACCGAAATGCAGCTAGGAAAAACACTGGCCGGAGCCGTAATCGGCTTTAAAGG
>NZ_CAJZCE010000043.1 GCF_914768025.1 Snodgrassella gandavensis
TAAATACTTTACCACTCTGACTTTGAAAATAATGAATTGATACCTTCTTTCCTGATGCATCAAAGCCATCTTTATAAACTTTTGTCCATTTTCCTGGTTCAATTTCCCTAAACTGTTCTAATAATGATTGATTTTTAACAATATTTCTGGTTGTTCCATTTTGAACAGCTTTAAAATTTTGCGGATACTGTGGTGAATCTTTAATCGAATTATAGATATTTTTGATTTCATCACTGGTTCCCTTTCCAGCTACCTGTTCAGTCTTATGAGCACCTTCCGCCTTACCTTTTCCACCGCTTTGTTTCGCCCCACGCGATTCGCTGGCTGTACTCAGATGTCCATCATTTTTTATTACCTGTCCATTTGCAGTTACAAGACTTCCGGCTTTATCGTTGTATCGGGTTGTAATTGCCTTTATTTCATTAATCGATAATGCCTTGCCTCGTTTTAATGCAATTACATTGATTACTGATTTTAAGCTCAAACCCGAATTATAAAGCGCATCTACCTGTTCTCCAATCTGGGCATATGAACCGAAATATTGACCTGCTATCTGGTAGCT
>NZ_CAJZCE010000044.1 GCF_914768025.1 Snodgrassella gandavensis
CCAAAATTATTCATGAAGAAGGCTACTTTGATCAGGACAAGAGTTTAGCCGGCCAATATTACTGGGGTTGGGAAAAGCGCAATGCCAAAGGTGAGATTGTAGGTGGTGTGGTAGAAAAAGGCTTTGAAGATGTGATTAAGGGCACAAACGGCGCCGATGAGATTAAGGGCTTTGACGGAGGAGATGCGATTGACGGCATGGGCGGCAACGATATTATTCTCGGCGGCGATGGCACGGATTTACTTACCGGAGGTGGCGGTTCCGACATCATCCAAGGCGGTGCCGGTGATGATTTTATCTGGGCTAATCAACATTTAACCATTGGTAATCGTGTCCGCCCGGATGAGCGCTGGACGATGCCGGCTGATGGTAAAAAACTGATTTATGCCGGCCCAAACTGGGGCATATATATTAATCAGCAAGGCCACATGATAACTTCTGGTCTTTATAGAGGAAGTGATGATGCTGCGGAAGTGGGTGGAGACTATTTATATGGTGGTGATGGT
>NZ_CAJZCE010000045.1 GCF_914768025.1 Snodgrassella gandavensis
GCTCAGGCCAGTGCCAACCGCATCGATGCCAACATCGGCGGCAAACTGAGCATCATCAGCCCGCAAGACAAAATAGACCAAAAAATCAGCCAGAGCGGTGCCAACCTCCACCTACAAGGCGGCTTTGGCAGCGTGTGGGAAGTCTCCGGCAGCGTTAACAGCAGCCGGGCCTCCGGCCACCTCAACGCCGTCAACCAACAATCCGGCCTCTTTGCCGGCAAAGACGGCTACCACATCAGTGCCGATAGCATCGACCTGCAAGGTGGTGCCATCGGTTCCACCGCCGCCAAAGAGCACAACCAGCTCACCACCAACAGCCTCACCTTCAAAGACATAGAAAACCATTCCAGCTTCAAAGCCAGCAACGCCTCCCTCAGCGGCGGCTTCTCCGGCAAAGACAGCACCATCCCCGGCAACCCCAGCTATAACCCGACCCTGCCGCAATACGAAAGCGGCAGCGACCATAGCACCACCCATGCCACCATCAGCCCGGGGCAGAT